>JBBQGA010000036.1:0-55054 GCA_038322625.1 Chloroflexia bacterium | reverse complement strand
AGCCTCAAAAGCAAAGAGAAAAGAGTCGTGGCAAGAGCGTGGTGGACCCACCCAGTCCCATCCCGAACCTGGCAGTGAAACGTCACAGCGCTGACAATAGTTAGTCCGCAGGGACTTGCAAAGATAGGCCGCTGCGGCTTTTTTCTTTTTATACCCCTTTTCCTTCCCTTACTTCTTTTACTCTTATTTTCTTTCTGACACAGTTAACTTTTCCTGCCATCATACGTTTATTACCGAATTTACCGTAATTTGATTATTTAAACAGCATATGTCGATTATACAATAAATAAATCCTCTGCTATAATGTTCTTTGTCTCAGAGGAGAGATAACCCAAAAGTCAGTGTTACTTATTGGCATAACAACTGACCCAACTACTAATGAAGTGAAGTGAAGTAAATTGTATCGGTCTGATTCAAACTGAATCAACCAAAGGAGAACTTATGCGTTTAGCAAAACGGTTAGCCTTATTAGCCGTATTTTCTATGTTGCTGGGCTTGCTGGCCGCCTGTGGAGATAGCACTGCTACCTCCGGCCCGGCTACCGGTGCTCCCCCCGCCGCCGCGACCGCTGCCATGACCTCAGCCAGTGCTGCCACAACTGCCGCAATGACTACCAATGCTGCTATTACTCCGGCTGCTACTACTGCCGCAATGACTACCAGTGCTGCCACTACTGCTGCTATGACCACCGCTGCCATGACTACCGGTGCTGCCATGACTACCAGTGCCGCTTCCACCACTGCCGCCGCCGAGCTGGTATTACCCGCCGGGGCCGGTACCGACCCGGAAAAGACTGACCTGGTAATGGCCCTGGTGCCTTCGCGCCAGAGTGATGTTATTCAGACCCAGGCCGACAAGATTGCCGACTTCCTGAGCAAGGAAACCGGTTATAAAATCAAAGCGGTGGTAGTTAAGAACTACGCCGCTGTCGGTGAAGGTATGGGTGCCAAGAACATCGATATTGGCTGGGTAGGTCCGTTGGATTATGTGATTTCGGCCAAGAAGTTTGGTGTGTATCCTATCACCGGTTCGGTCCGGGGTGGTACGCTGGGCTATAAAGCCTTTGTGATTGCCCGTTCCGATAGCGGTATCAAAAGCCTGACCGACCTCAAAGGAAAAACGATTATCCTGGGCGATGATGTTTCGGCCTCCAGCAATCTGTATCCCCGCGCGGCATTGCTTGAAGCCGGTCTGAAACCGGATACCGATGTCAAAATCAATAAAATCACCAACCAGAGTGCCATTGCAATTGGCGTAGAAGAAAAGGCGGCTGACGCCGGTGCCTTCTATGACGATGCTCGCAAAAACAAGGAAGTAACCGACAAGTATCCGAATATCCAGACCGATACTAAAGTCATTTACACCACTCCTTTGATCCCGGCTGACCCTCAGATTGTTCGCAAAGATTTGAACGCGGGACAGGTAAAGAAGATTTACGCCGCTATGCTCAAACTAGCCAGCGATCCGAACGGTAAACAATACATCAAGGACCTGTTTACGATAGATGGACTGGCTCCGGTCAAGGACTCGGACTACGATGGCCTGCGAAAGGTCATTCAAGCCGCCAAACCTGACCTGCTCCAGAACTAGGCTGTAAAATGGGAGCAAGGGGTTTTGACTATTCAAACTCTTTGCTCCTATTTTTGTATTAAATACTTGAAAGACACCACCATGATTGCGGCCCAAAGTAAAAGTAATAACCAACCTCATATTGAGGTAAAGGGATTAGCAAAAGCCTATCCGAACGGCTTTCGGGCACTCGATAACGTGAACGTTTCAATTGGCAAAGGCGAATTTGTGGTGATTATCGGCTCGTCCGGGGCCGGTAAATCGACTTTTATACGCTCGATCAACGGTCTAGTAACGCCCACCGCCGGTACCATCAAAATAAATGGCCGGGAAGGTTTGTCCTCCGCCGGGAGCGATAGCTACAGTCGCCGCCGGTTGCGTCGGGAAGTAGCGATGATTTTTCAGCAGTTTAATCTGGTCAAAAGGCTAAGTGTCTTGCGAAACGTATTATTAGGGCGATTAGGCTATAAAGAGGGCCTGGAGTCGCTTTTCCCGCATTTTGGGCCGCAGGATGTCGATCTAGCCCTGGCCTGCTTGCAGCGGTTGGGCATCGTTGAAAAAGCTTATATGCGGGCCGACCGGCTTTCGGGAGGCCAACAACAACGGGTGGCAATTGCCCGCGCCTTGGCCCAGCAACCTGGTATTATGCTGGCCGATGAACCGGTCGCCAGCCTCGACCCGGAAACGGCCATCGTGGTGCTGGATATATTAAAGCGCATTAACCGCGAAGACGGCATAACTACCATCGTTAATTTACACCAACTCGACCTGGCTAAAGAATACGCCGACCGCGTGATCGGCTTCAAAGGTGGTAAACTGGTTTACGATGGACTACCGGATGGGATTACACGGGAGGTTTATGAGCGAGTTTACCGATAAACCGGCTACTCCCGGTGGCGAAATGCAGGTTCTGGAAAAAGAGCGTTTGCAGACCCCGGAAGCCGAGCCGCCAATGCCAACCTTACCACCGCCAGCCGGTACCTGGGGTCGTTTGCGGCACTTCTGGCGCGAGTCCGCTAAACCCCGATTCCACAATCCGAGATTGGCGGCGGCTTTACAAGTCCTGCCCGGTGCGGGATATGTCTACCTGTGGCACTGGGGTAGTGCCCTCCTGACAGCTTTCCTGTTTCTGGTGGCTTATATCGCGGTCGGCTTGCGCTTTCTGGAATTCATCCCCAGCGAACTGACCGCCCGCCAGACTCCGATTAACGAACATCCCGAACCCGACCTGTGGAACTGGAGTGTTTTAACGCCTGGCTCGCTGCTGGTGGTCTGGGCAATCCTGGCCCTGCTGATATTGAGTGTGGCTGGACGCACCCACCGACTGGTAAAGCGCGAGAACCTTAACTTAAACGTTAAGTCGGTTGAGGAACTCCGAAAAGCGCGGGGCACCTGGCTGGACGGGATATTATATTTTAATTACCTAGCGGCGGTAGTCGTGGTGTTGGGCCTGGCACTGGTCGTCAAGGACACCGAGATCGACCCCGGCAAATTCCTGGCAAAGCTGGGTAATTTTGGTAATTATATCGGGGGCTTGCTCCAACCGGCCTGGAAAGATTTGTTTACAGCCAAAGGTATAATGTTCCGGGCGCGGGAAACCGTTGAGGTGTCGATTATCGGGACCTTGCTGGGAGCGGTCGTGGCGGTGCCGATCAGTCTGCTGGCCGCCCGTAATCTGATGGGTCACAACCCGATTACCAACGTTTGTTATTATATCGTCCGCATCTTCTTGAGCATTCAACGTTCGATCCCGACCCTGTTTCTGGCGATTATATTTGTTGGCACAGTTGGGGTCGGGCCTTTCCCGGCGGTGATTGCGCTGATGATATTCTCCGCCGGTTTGATGACCAAGCTTTTTAGTGAAGCCATTGAAGCTATCGATTGGGGTCAGGTAGAGGCCGTTTCCGCTTCCGGCGGGAGTGTAATGCACGTGGTCTTATTTGCGGTGATCCCACAGGTAATACCTTATTTTATTTCGCATATGCTGTATAGCTGGGAAGTTAATATTCATAGCGCGGCAGTATTGGGTCTGGTCGGGGCCGGAGGGATCGGAGCTTACGTCGAGGATGCCATCGAATCGTACAAATACGGCAATATCGGGCTGGCTCTGGGCGTAGTAATTCTGATAACTATGGCGATTGACTTTACAAGTGCCTATATTCGGGCCAGGATTGTGTAGACAACCCAGGGAAAGCTAAAAAGACTCTCGGCAGGGTCTTTTTTTATAATGTAACCAGCAATATGTCCGTCCGTTATATAAAGAGGCAAACCTCAGGTGGTCAAAGGGCAAAAAAGTTGACAGGTTGTACCGATGGCAATAAGATAACGGACTACAAACGTAAAACAGAGTCTGAGAATAGAAAAGGAAAAAACTTTGTCAAATGCACCTTCCGATACACTTGGGGCCGAACAGGCTTCGCTTGATATGCCAGTAAATAAATGGGTTTCGATTGATCAGGTAATGGAGCGATTGGGTAGAGAGCGGTATGTCATCGAGCGAAGCCTGGCGACAGCCGTATTTCTAAGCCTCAAGTTACAAAAACCCTTACTATTGGAAGGCGAAGCCGGTGTAGGTAAAACCGAAATTGCCAAAGTTCTGGCGACTACAATGGATGCTCGGTTGATCCGGTTGCAGTGTTACGAAGGTCTGGATGTTAGCAGCGCGGTTTATGAATGGAATTACGCCCGGCAGATGCTCCAGATTCGGTTGCTGGAAGCCAAAGACTCCACGCAACAGGGAGCCAAAGAGCTTTTCGGCCCGGAGTTTTTGATCAAACGCCCGTTATTACAGGCTCTGGAAGA
This sequence comes from Chloroflexia bacterium, assembly GCA_038322625.1. Lineage (GTDB taxonomy): Bacteria > Chloroflexota > Chloroflexia > Chloroheliales > Chloroheliaceae > 54-19. The sequence goes on along the minus strand of JBBQGA010000036.1, from coordinate 50,683 downwards.
TAACGATGGCAAGCCCACCGTTTTGCTGATCGACGAGCTTGATCGGGCCGACGAAGAATTTGAAGCCTTTTTGCTGGAGGTGCTTTCGGATTATCAGGTGACGGTGCCCGAAATCGGGACAATTAAGGCCACTACGCCCCCGGTCGTAATTATTACCAGTAACCGGACCCGTGAAATTCACGATGCCTTAAAACGTCGCTGTCTTTATCACTGGATCGATTATCCTTCGCTGGAAAAAGAATATCAGATTTTGCTGGCAAAAGTACCCGAAGCACCCGAAACCCTGGCCCAGCAGGTGGTAGGTTTTATCCAGGAATTACGCAAAGTAGAATTGTACAAATTGCCCGGCGTGGCTGAAACAATTGACTGGGCCGAGGCTCTGGTGGCCCTCGACCAGCGCGACCTGGAAGAAAAAGTGGTTGAAGAAACGCTGGGTGTCATTTTGAAATATCAGGAAGATGTAGAGAAACTAAAAGGCGACAAGGTGCGGTCTCTGGTAGCACGAGCCAAACAAGCTTCCTCCGGTGGGCGCAAGTAGGGCTAGTAAGCCTCGGTCAATTGGACGACTTATAATTCTGAGGCACTACCGGTATGGGGCCGGTAGCAAAAATTCTGACAGATAATTCAAGTTTTAACGCGGGTCGATGGCTAAAATGGGTTAATTTGGTTGTGGGGAATGTGATATGTCGAGTACAAGGATTGTAATAGCTGACGATGAACCGGATATTCTAAAAATCTGGGCCGCCACCTTTAGGTTTAAAGGTTTTGAAGTTATGGAAGCCAGCGATGGTGAAATAGCTCTGAAACTGATTGAAGAATTTAGGCCGGAAGTGGCTTTGCTGGATTTTATGATGCCACAGATGGACGGGATCGCGGTGTGCGAACAGGTTCGCAAAACCAATGAGTCTATCGTGATTATGATCGTCAGTGGCATAGGTAGCGACCGGCTCAAAGAATTAAGCCAGGCGGTCAAAGCGGACCAATATATTGAAAAACCGGTCCGCCCGACTCGGTTGGTTGAGATAGTCCAGGCCCAATTAGCCGCGCGAACTACGTCGTAAACCGGTGACTGTGGCTATGCTACATTGAGGTTAGAAGGTGTCAAACACTAAAATCCCACCTAATTTGCTGGCCGCCCTCCAGAAAATCGAAAGTAGCGGGACTATTCCGCTGCTAATACCTCAACAACTGGAGAATTTTCTAACCGAGGAAGGTCTTTATCGCAGCAGCATGACCCCCGATGAAGCCTGGCAAACCTTGCGAAGGCTGGCTTACCCGGAGATAGCCGGCGAAACGAGGCCGGGAATTGGCGAGGAGGAAATTCTACCGTCAGCGACCGGCGCGGTACCACTGGAAGCTGAACCGACGGTTGCACAACCACCCCAAACCGGCTCGACCGGCAACCCATTACTGAGAGAATTGCGCCGAAGACGCGGCAAAGATAAATAGAACGGATTACCGAATGTTAAGCGATGAGGTGCGAGCTTTACGGACCCGCTACGAAAGTCGCGGCCAGGGCCACCTGTTTCACAACTTGATGCTGTTTAGTCGGTTGTTGCGGGAAATGGGCCTGGACGCTAACCCGACCCGCACGATTGATTTACTGCGGAGCCTGGAATTTATCGGGTTGGGGAGCAAACAGGACTTTCACGATGCAGCCCAGGCCATAATGCTCCGGCGGTACGAAGAAGAGCCGATTTTCGATTATGTTTTCCAGATGTTCTGGCGACGCTGGCCGACCCCCGAAGACGCACAGGGCAATCAGCCACTCAAGGATACACCGCCCGAATATTGGGGCGATAAGAAACCGGAAGAAGCGCAACCAAAAAGCCCCGAAGCTGAACGCGACGATGATGATACCAAACCGGCCAACCAGCAGGAGCAGGAAACCCAGACCAGCAAAAAGCTGGCTGAAGGCGATGGCGACGAGGCCGACGGTGAAAGCGATAGCGACAAGCAGCAGACTTATAGTGCCTCCGAAGCTTTTCAGACCAAAGATTTTCAGGATTTTACGCCGGATGAACTCCAGGAAGCCAAGCGGTTGCTTTCCGAGTTGCGCTGGTCGTTACCTTTTCACAAAAGTCGCCGTCTGCAACCCTCCCGGCATGGTCGTCGCCTGGATGCTCGGAAAGTGGTCCGCAAGAGCCTGAAATATGGTGGCGTACCGATTGAACTAGCCTGGCGGCGGCGCAAACTCAAACCCCGTCCGCTAGTTTTGATCTGCGATATTTCCGGCTCGATGGACCTTTACTCCCGGTTGCTTTTGCAGTTCATGCACTCGCTGGAAACCGGACTGAATCATGTGGAAACCTTTGTCTTTGGTACCCGGTTGACCCGGATTACCCACGAACTAAAAAATAAGAACGTGGACGACGCGCTGCAAAACGTCTCCAAGATCGTTAAAGACTGGTCGGGCGGCACCAAGATCGGCGAATCGCTGGAAACCTTTAATCTGAAGTGGGCACGCCGGGTGATGGGTCACGGGGCGGTAGTAATTGTAATCAGCGACGGTTGGGACCGGGGCAGTGTCGAGACCTTGCGGCACGAAATGGCCCGGTTGCAGCGGCTTTCGTTCCGTATGATCTGGCTCAATCCTCTGCTGGGTTTGCCCGATTACCAGCCGCTAACGGTCGGGATTCAGGCGGCCCTGGAATATGTGGACGATTTTCTGCCCGCCCATAATTTCCGCAGCCTGCAACAACTGGGAATACTTTTAGCCAGCATCAACGACGCTCAACGGGCCGACCGCAAACAGCATTTGATTTTAAGATAAAGAAGGAGTTTTTTATGCAAGACGTATTGGAAATGGTGGAAGAATGGCGTGCGGAAGGGGAGGAAATCGCCCTGGCTACCGTAGTAAAAACTACCGGTCCGGCTCCCCGCTTCGAGGGTGCCAAAATGGCCGTGACTAAAAGCGGCAAACTGGTCGGCTCGGTCAGTGGCGGTTGCGTCGAGGGGGCGGTATTCGAGGAGGCGCAGAAAGTCTTACGCAGCCGCAAACCCAAACTGGTCAAGTATGGCATCAGCAAAGAAAGTGCCTGGGACATTGGCCTGGCCTGTGGCGGTGGTATCGAGGTCTATATCTCCCCGCTCGAATAAAGCAAGGTGGAAAGTTATAAGGATAATATAATAGTTATGTCAAATTACCAGAAGATAAAAGAACACCTTGACCGCGAAGAGATGGTGGCGCGGACTATCGTGGTACACGCGCCGGAGGGGGTCGAGATCGGGGCCGAGATGCTGGTCTACCCGGATGGACGCACCGACGGTAGTCTGGGCAGCGTCGAACTCGACCGGAAAGCGGTCGAACAGGCCACCGGCCTGATGAAGCGCACTGGCTCCAAGACTTTCCCGGTAGAAACCGAGGCCGGTCCGTTCGAGGTGTTTGTCGATGTATTCCCACCCCCGCCAACCCTGCTGGTATTCGGGGCGGTCCATATCGCTATTCCACTGGTAAAGATGGCTAAAGAAGCCGGGTTCCGGGTTCGGGTTATCGATGGCCGTCAGAAATTCCTGACCAAAGAACGCTTCCCGGAAGCCGACGAACTGATCGAAGCCTGGCCGGACGAAATAATCGAGCATAACGTCAAGATCGACGAAAATACTTATATTGTTATTCTGACCCACGACGAGAAATTCGACGGCCCGGCTCTGGATGTAAGTTTGCCCAGCCCGGCCCGTTATATCGGCGCGATTGGCAGCAAAACCACCACCGCTAATCGCAACGAACGCCTGCTAGCCCAGGGCGTTACCCAGGATCAGATCGCCCGGATTCATGGACCGATTGGGATGCCTATCGGGGCGCGCGAACCGGCTGAAATCGCGATCAGCATTATGGCCCAAATTATAGCCGTTAAGTATGGGGTTTCTAAATAGTGAAACTTGATCAACTCCTGGCGATCAACCCGGCAGTCCAGCAGGGCCGGGCAAAGGTGGCCCTTGAGTCAACTGTCATATCGCACGGTTTACCTTATCCGGCCAATTTGCAGACCGCTCAGGCCCTGGAAGCCCGCGTCCGCGAACGAGGAGCTACTCCGGCTACGATTGCCCTGATCGATGGCAAAATTCAGGTCGGCCTTGATCAGAGTCAGCTCGAACGGCTGGCGACCGAAAAAGGGGTCGCAAAGGTCAGCCGCCGCGACCTGCCGGTAGTACTGGCCCGGCGCGGATTGGGAGCCACCACTGTCGCCGCGACGATGTACGCCGCCTACCTGGCCGGAATTCAGGTTTTTGGCACCGGCGGACTGGGGGGAGTTCACCGGGGAGCCACCACAACCTTCGATATTTCGGCGGACCTGACCGAACTGGCTCATACGCCGGTGATTGTGGTCTGCGCCGGGGCTAAAGCCATCCTCGATTTGCCGCTTACCCTGGAATACCTGGAAACGCAGGGGGTGCCGGTGATCGGCTACGGCACCGACGAACTTCCGGCCTTTTACACTCGGCATAGCGGCTTGAAACTGGAGGCCAGCGCAGATAATGCGGCGGAGGTTGCCCGGATCGCCCGGATCAAGTGGGACCTGGGTTTGACCGGTGGGATCGTGGTAGCCGTACCGCCACCCGCCGAGGCCGACCTGCCCGCCGCCGAGATTGAAAAAGCGATCCAACGAGCCTTGAACCGGGCCGAAAAAGCCGGTATCAAAGGCAAAGATACCACCCCTTTTCTGCTCGAAGCGATGCGCCAGGAAACCGAAGGCCGCAGCCTGGACACCAATATCGCCCTGCTAAAAAATAACGTAGCTGTGGCCGCCGATATTGCCCTGGCCTTGTACGACCTGCGAGACTAACCAGAGTATTAATTGAGCAATAGGCAACTTTGCTCCTGCCTTTTATCAGGGCCTATCACTGTATTAACGTATACAGGGTCAGCCACTTTTTCGCAAAATTACAAACCAATATAGCTCGACCGGTTAGAAATAAAAGCATCGTAGTATTCTGAACCTGACGTGCCGCTGGTAATTCCGCTCGAAGGGCCTAGCAAGACATCTTCAAGCTTAAAGTTACTATTTGAGATGCCACTCAGGTTTTTGGATAACTTCCCAGCCAGGTATAGACTTATCAAACCACCGGAGGGAGTACTGGCAGTAGCGGCCTGCCATTCTATTTCAATCGCCTGAGAAGCATTCGGAATGTTTGACCAGGCCGTTGATTGCAAACCATTGGAATTGTTACGGATATTTGCTCTCACCTGATAATTACCACTCGCAAACCTCAACTGAACACTGAAAATTGTTGTACCGCCGGCATTTCGACCCACAAAAATATTTTGCGGGGCGGTGGTTGGCAAAGAAACACCGTTTGGTGAAAAGTAAAACCGGGCGTGATAACCGGTTTCGGCATTTGGCGAGCTATCAGTCAAATAGATGGGAACAGTACTACTGATGAAAGCATTCATTCCCAGCGTACCTACCAGGGCGGCATTTGTGGAAACCGACAACCGACCGCCATCGGTTTGAGTGCTGGACCAGGCATTAAAGTTTCCAGTTTCAAAGCCATCACTAAAAATATTGGTTGGAATAGGGGTCGGAGTAGGAACTATTGTGGGCGTAGCCGTAGCAGTTGGGGTCGGGGTTGGACTGGGCGTAGCAGTTGGGATCGGGCTGGGCGTGGGGGTAGCGGCAACCGTTGTGGATGGGGTGCTGGTCGCCGTTGGCGTTAGAGTATTGGAAGGGGTCGGGGTTGGCGGTGGATTATTCACTAGATAATTGTAGGCGGCCAGAATATCCAGTCGTCCGGCCCCAAAATTATTATCCTGTCCAGGAGTACCCAGGTCAAAACTGCTGGAAGTGAGAGCCAATTCCTGTTCGGCTACACTTAAATGAGGGTAGGCACTAAGTAGTAAAGCCAGCGCACCGGTCACATGCGGCGCGGACATAGAGGTGCCGGTAGCGGTATAGTAAGTTCCGTACAGGTCCGCCACTGGCACATTATAACCGGGCGCGACCAGGGCCGGATAGATGCGGCTAGCCCCACCGCAACTGGTCGGGCCACGACTACTTTCGTTGGCAAGCTGGTTACTATTGTTAATATACCCGACTGCGAAGGCACTGGGGTTATTGGCAGGACTGGCCCCGGTTGAGGCGTTCGGCCCAAAGTTTCCGGCGGCAAACACCGGGGTAATTCCGGCGACAACCAGACTTTGTAGGTCGGGTTCAAATTCAAGGCTGCAACCAATCGCACCAGCCGTCCAGGAATTATTTACTAAATCAGGTGCATCCGGGGTAGAAGGGTTGTTATCCGGGTCTAAAACCCATTGGTAAGCCTGGTGAATGGCAGTAGAGGTTGAAACACCACTGTCATTAAAGATTTTGGCGGCAATCCATTTGGCCTGAGGGGCTACTCCAATTGATTGGCCGCTACCGGTACCACCCACCATAATACTGGTAGTCCAGGTACCATGCCCGTTCAGGTCGGTGGGGATGGTCGGATGCTGCCCATAAGGATCAAACCAGCTATTAGTTCCACCACGCCACCCCCCGGCCAGGTCGGGATGCGTGTAGTCAACTCCGGTATCGAGGTTGGCAATTACAATTCTCTGACCATTGTATCCCAGATTCCACAGTGAGGGTGCATTTATTAGGTTAATATTAGGGGCGACCCCACCCGGAACGGTAGTTGTACTGGGGCGAACGGGTGCCTGAAAAGTACTTTCGGGTATAATCTGGCCGATTTCATTATAACCTGCCAACTCATAGATCAAATAACCGGGAGCCGTCACTGAAATTGCATTCTGAATCCAGAGCGGCTTAAAGGTAATTTGCTGCCCTTGAACAAGCCGGGTGGTTAGTAAAGAAAGAATTCTGCTCTGGGTTGAATTGGCCTTGCTCTGTAAGGCCAAAATCAAATTTTTCTGCCGGGTGGTCTTGTTTGGGCCGCTAATGGCTTTAGGATTAACTTGATCTTTGAAATAAACAATTACCGACACCAGATTTGTGGAACTACTGGAAACTGTATTGTTCAGAGCCGGACTGAGGATCGCAGCCGGTTCGGCGGCTGCCGAAGCTACGGTAAGGTCAGGATTGGAACTGGCGGTCGAAAGGACCAGGCCGGTCAAAAAAAACACTAGCAGACTCAAGGTAAGTTTTTTCATGTTTATTCTTCCTTAGTGGGGCTTAGTTAAAACTTAAGTTAGGTTCCTTGCTGAAGGTTTGACCGGCTGTTCTGCCGAAAACCGAACCAGCTTGCCATTCCAGCCACTAACACAAAAACTGCTATTGTATTGAACCAGGGTGCCAGTGGCTGATTAGAAATGACTACCGGACGAAGGTTATTGGCTATTGCGTCCGAAACTCGCCAGGGAATAGTCAATTCGGTCAGAGGCAAACCGGGCCGTTCAACTTCCAGCGTAATTTGCCAGTTACCGGCGTACTTCAACTGATTTCCCGTGATTTGATAACGCTCACCGCCGATTGGCTCGGCTTTTAGTTGAAGGTCAGTTGTTTCAACCTCTAGCGAATGCAGCCGGACATTAACTTTTTCAATCGGCGCAGGAGCCGGACGGCGAGTATTCAGGACTGAGAAAGTCAAGAAATTTTGGCCTGGCCGGTTGGGTTTGACCGAAAAACTAAGCAAAAGATCGTTTACCGGTTGGCTAATAACGGGTGGGTTTTCGGCCAGCGGTGGGTTAAACTCCGGTCCCCGCGCCGGTTGGCTTGAAGTCAAAAAAGCGGCAACCAGCAGCGTCAGTGCCAGTCCAGTGGTCTCGGCCAGCATCAATCTTTTGAGTAAATGCGCCGGTATCGGTCGCCACCCGACTGGCCGGTGTAAAATCCTGGCGAGTTTATCGCCTACCCTCGGATGAAGGATGGCTGTATTAAGGAGGCCTAGCAAAGCTACCAACAATACCAATTCTATTTTCACAAGTAGAGCTTGACCATAGAGTGTGGTCAAAAGACCATCGAGAGAGGCAATTTGCTGGCTGCTCTTATAAAATCCGGTGACAATTAAGACTAAAAGACACAGACCGGCCAGTTTACCAAAATTTTGTAAAATTGGCCGGACCATAGATTTTTCCGGTGAAAACGGACGTAACAACGGCATCACCGCGATCAGCAGGGTAAATACTCCACCGGTCCAAAAACTGGCAGCTAGCAAATGTAAACCGTCTAACGTTACATTGAAGAAAAACAAAAAACCGCGTCCGGGAGCGATATGACCGTTCATGGCTTGCAAAGCAACCACTGGCAGCAAAAGCAAACCTGGCAAAGTAAAGCTCTTTGAAGTTGAAGGTCGACTGATTAGCCTGAAAATAAGGGCAGCCATAACCAGCAGCAAAAGTTGAGAAAGCCACCAGCGTTCTCCATAGGCAGTGTTCGATAGAATTTGGAACATTGAGCCGTCCGGCAGCCCCAGGTATGCCAGCATCCCCAACTGAACCACGATGGTGCCCGAACAGCCCAAGAAACCCAACCCGGCTAATCTTTGCTGCACCTGCCGGACACCCGCCGGTAAACGCCGGGACAATGCCAATGCTCCAGCCAGCACTCCAAGTCCGGTAAATATCAGCCAGCGCAGAATTACTTCCACCGGTTGATTGGCAGGATTTTGGGCGGTACTTGGCTGAAGGCTAACCGCTTGCTGCACTCCAAAAATGTAGCTACCCTTGATAATGTGTAAATCATCTTCCGAGCGAGTTTGCCAGTTGACCCGGTAGGCGTTAGGCAGTAACTCCGGTAAATTACCTACCAGTATTACCTGTCCGTTTTTATCCATTTCCCGGTGTAAATTTAACACCGGGATCGCTTTGCCAGCGTTATCGGCCAATTCAAATTTGCTGAAATCAGTCACTACCCCTTCATCAAACCATACTTTTAGCTGTTGAGGAGATTTTGAGAGAGTTATTCCATCAATTGGCTCGCTCCGAACCGAGGTAGCATGAGCAGAAACCGATCTGGCTCCCCCGGTTAACCAGCTAAAAAATAATAAAGCGGTCAGACTGATAAAAATTGTGGTTTGAAATCGATTGCCCATTTTGGTTCCGCCTTGCCTAGCGTGCCGTTATGTGTTCCAATTTCAATTCATCTGGAAAGAGTACCGACACTTTAGTTCCTGGTTTTACGGCTCCCTTTGTATTACGGAATAGCATAAAATAGGTCGTGCCGGGATTCAGAGCATGGCGTGTACTCATCAAAGCAGCCGAGTTAACATACACATTGCTATCTTCAGCCGCCAGGATCGGCAAGTTGTCAGCTTTAGACATCAATTCAAGAGCTTTATCGGGGTCTATGACGACAAAGCGAAAATCCACCATGCCGCCGTCGGCAGTAACTCCGATCTGGCTGATCCGGATTCCCCATTTGGCTTCAATAGCCGGACTGGTTGGGATAGTGTAGGTAGCAGTAGCGGCGGGAGCCTTGTTAAAGCTGATATAGGCAAAAATACCGAGGGTAATTGTTACCACCAGCAGAGCCAGGCCACCAATTTTCACCAGGGGAGTTAAAACAAATTTTGAATGTACTCCGGCTGCATTTTTAATTTCTTGTTCCATTATAGTAATCCTTATCGATCTTAGGTTTGCTTCTGAAATGAGCTGTCCGCTGCGGTTTGATAATTGGAACCCAACTTTTGTAAGTCGATTTCTACCAACCAGGTCTCAGACAACAAGCCTGAAGGTGCCATCTGACACCTGGTTAGGAGTCCAACGAAAACCGGATTGAATGTTTAACGGTTCCTAGCGGCTGACAATACCCGCGTTAGATAATAAGCCGCTCCGAACCGTTAAAGAGAAGGTTAGGAGACCGTAACTGTTTTAGAGATCCAGGTGCTCCAGTTACCGGCCGCGTCTCTAGCTCTTAGCCAGATTGTATGAGAACCTGGCGTGAACCCACCCACATTAACCGTTACATTTAAAGTGGGTGCTGGAGTGTAAGCCCCTAACGGTATTAACGTACCACTACGAGTAGGGGCAGTCCTCCCACCATTCACATACTCCACTGCCGTGATTAGTGACGATGGGGCCGGGTCGGTTGCGCGAAGGTTGAACTTGATCGCTCCGCCTCCAATCGCCGTGAGAGTAGTTTGGCTGGCGTTCATAGTCGGCGCAATAGTATCCACGATGAAAGTAGCGGAAGTATCCGAGGTTGAACCCCAGTTGCCCGCCGCATCCATTCCGTGTATCAGAAGCGTGTGCTGCCCCTGACCCAGAAAAGCCAAATCTACCGGGGTAATAATGAAGTAGACATTGGCACTTGAACCGCTAAAGCTGCCAGAGACCGGCTGCATCACGATACCTTTACCGGTACTATTGGCCGGTACAGTATCGATAAAGGCTTCCGCCGCTATAATGTTCGAGCTAACCCCTCCCGACACCGTATCGATTACAGTTGCAGTAACCTTTAACGACTTGTCCAGTTGATAAGCACTGGTAATCGCGCTTGTTTTTGGAGCGGTCTGGTCTACATTAAAGGTGAAATCGGTTAGGCTTCCCCAGTTGCCAATTGCATCTTTAGCGCGTATCGAGACTTTATGTACTCCTTCGATCAGGGTCTGAACTGGAGTAGCCGAAGCCAGCGGAATTGTCGCGGTAAAATTGGTATCCGGTGCTGGTCCACTCGGACCGATGGTCATAGCCGGTCCGGAACCTGCCGGAGGTGGCGAGCCTACCAGGTCAAGGAAAAATTCGGCATTGGTTACATTCTGATTGCTGGTAGTAGTCGTACTGGCGGTTATGTCAAAATTTAGATCAAGACTGCCAGTTGAAGGGTTAGGCGAAAGACTGTTGAGGGTAATGACAGGTCCACCCGCCACTGCCGGACGATTTATAACTACAAAACCGGTGGCAAAACTTCCCCAGGTGATAGTAGTGACTCTGTTGACAGTAACTTTGCTGGAAGTGTGTACATAAATTGTATGGTTTCCATTCGGTAGCTGGTTGGTTTTGGTTATAGGGATAGTTGCACTGAGTTTTGTGTTAGCATTCTGGGATGTCATCGAGGTTCCGCTGCCATCAACACCAACCGTGTCAATAAAGTATTCGGCTTTGTTAAAGCTACTTCCTACCGGCAGGTTCAGGGTCTGGCCGGCGGTAAGGGTTAAAGTTACACCGGTGCTACTGATAGTATTTGGGTTGACCGCCACATTGGTAACAACCGGCTTAGTGGTACCGGTGGGAATGGTGCCTGCCGTGATAAAGGTCAACATACCCCCATATTTGATTGGACTTGGCCCGGTGGTAGCGGTTGTTTCTCCATTGTTATCCAGGTGATTTCCGGCACTGAGAACGGCGTACCTGGTACCAGCCGGAACACCAACCGGAAGCGTGGTGATCAGGTCCAGCGACTGGCCGGAGGCGACCGTCTCGGCCATCACCTGATATGGTTTACTCAACGCTTTACCATCAACACCGTAAACCCAGTTGTGCAGGTTCATCGTGCCCGCCGACTGGTTAGTAAGTCCGGCGTTAAGATAGCGTAGCAGCACTTTATTGCCAGCCGTACTACTAATATTGGCGGTATTGGGATAAGCTTTACCGTTAATCAGCCAGTATCTGGGAGAGTAGTTATGTAGGGTAGTAGCATTCGGGTTTTTGTTAAAGGCGGGGTCAATTTCGCTAAAAATTAACACTGCCTCATCGTTAAAGGCCGAGTTAGGGTCATCGGTGGCCTGGTTTGGGGCGGCGGCAGGCCGGACCACCAGCGCACCAAACATTCCCATCGCAACCTGAACGTTACCGTTGCCGCCTGGGAGTAAACCTGCCTCATAAAGACTGGTACCGGGCTTACTAACCTTAAAGGTGTAGGCATGGGTGCCGGTCAAAGCCGGCGCACCCTGCATATCCGGTAGCAAACCGGCGACACCCGGTAAAGATAGGCTGCTGTTCCGGCTGATAGTATTATGCAAGTTTATGTTAACTGTATCGTTAACCGTTGCGATAATAGTCGGGCCGGGTAAGGTGGCCGAGCCGGGAGCCGCGCTGGTGGAATAACCCCAGATCGGCACATTTACACTTCCCGGCAACGAAAGAGTGCCGGTAACCACATACAGGTCACAACCGGTTGGGCCACTACAGTTAATCGCCGTCGGCATGGTTGAGGCCATCGGTTGTAACGCCGTGATTGGGGCGGTATTTGCCTCGACCGGAGCCGCTATCGCCTGGTTTTGGGTGCGGAAAATAGTGGCTAGGGCAGCCGCAATTACTACCAGCACCAAACCTGACTTCAGAATGTTCTTGAATTGTTTTTGCATCTTGGTCAAGTCCTTCCTACTGGCACAAGTGGCCGGTTTGCTGTTGTTTAGCAAGCGGCGGGTCAATTCTTTGCAAGGTAAACATTCCACCAAAGCCCAGGTCATAGTTGGCCGCTTCATTCAAAGCGTGACTATGCCAGACTTGATAGTATTCACCACATTGGTTGTAAGAGGTGGTACCGGTGGGCAAATCGTCTTTCACACCCAGATAAGGGCTACCGCTATACCAGGTTACACCACCTTTATAGGTGAGATTTTGGGGGAGTGGTACAGTCACCGGGATAGGTTTTGTTACCGGGTCCCATCCAGAAACATCGGTCCATTTATAGGTTACATCCCAGGTCTGACCGGCTCCTAACAAAACCAGATACTTCTCATAAGAAAGATCTTCATTTGTCGGGCTAACCATCGGACGGCCATCCCGGCCAATTATCCGGCCATGATTTCCGTGAGGATGGAAAGGGTGATTGAGCATACCAACGTTCATGTAATGAACCAGGGCCGGGTAAGGGTTATAACCTGGACTGGCGGGGTCGCCATTATAAGGCTGAATCCGTACCATCGAGCCGTAGGGTTGGGTCGATAACCAGGCCGCCCCGTTATCGGCAATCGTATCCGGGAAACTTCGACCGTTAATCTGCCAGTAGCGAGGGTGCTGTTTGGTGATGTCGTAGGGCAGATTGCGCTCAACCGCCTGGTGCAAATCGGGATCGATTTCCGAAGTAATCATCACGTATTCGGTGCTCAGATTAAAAACACTGTCCGCCCGATTGTAGGCGTAGCCCGCCCCGGTCGGCAGAGCCGGTAGGCCGGTCGCCTGGGGACGCACAATCAAAGCACCAAACAGACCCATATTTATCTGTTTGCCCTGGTCGGTGCCGCTCTGATAGATAAATGCCCCCGACTTATCCGCGACGAACTTGTAAGTGACCGTACCACCATTCTTGGTGGCGACATTAGCCAGCGAAGTCAGGTTGCCCCCGGCATCAAACTGGGGTTGCTCCGGCAAACCGTTTACGGTCACGTTTTCAAGGGCCGGAAAAGAAATGGAGGTATCTTCGATCAGGGTATTATTGAGGGTAACTGTGACATTGTCGCCTTGATTTACACAAAGCGTCGGGCCAGGCAACTGAAAGCCGCCGCTGCCGAGGGCGTAACTCCACATAAAAGTGGTATTGCCGTCCGGCAGGCTGATATAGCCGGTTTTAGCCGTCAGGAGAAAGCTAGGGTTCCCGGTCGCCCCGGTAGTACAGACCACCCCAGTTTTGGGGGTGGCCGTCTGAGCCAGTGCTTCACTGGACTGACCGGGTAAAACCACTACCAGACTGGCTAAAAGCAGTACTAGCAGGGCCAGGCTCAACCTAGCAGGGTTCAAAGTATTGTGCGTTAGAGGCATTGTTGTACTCCTTTGCCTTTCTAGGTATTAGGCTCAAGCTGGGCCGGTAAACTGGCACTGGCCGGGTGAATATGAATCTCGGTCATCTGGCCGCCATAGCCATCGGAATTACCGCTGGTTGAACTGCTGTAGTTGCGGTTGTAGAGCAGGTAAGTATCGTAGCCCTGGCCGCTGTTGCCGTCGCCGCCGCTAAAGGCCGGGGCGGTAAAGATAACATCGGTGGCCTCACCGGCACTTATATAGACCGTATTGGTCTCGTAACCGGTCAGGGTTCCGTCTGGGCTTTTGGCAAACACGGCATCTTTGCCCACTACCGTTAAATCGAGACCGGGAGCAGTCATAGCCGATTGGGTATAACCCAGACTTAAAATGCGCAATAACACCTTTTCCCCTGACTTCGCTTTTATCAGCGACGAAATTGGCTGGTATTGCAACTTTGGATTGGCTGGGGTATTCATAGGATCACTGGCCGGTTCCAACGTGTCTGGATAGCACCGGCCATTCATCAGCCAGAAGTCGGCCTTGTAATTGCTCCAGTCCGACACCTGAATATGGGCATCATCATAGTGGGCTTCTGCCCATACCTCGGAAAGAAAAATTGCCCATTCCCGGTCGTACCGGGTCGAAAGGTCGTTATAGGCATACTTTTGTTTGGTGGGATTATTGATCAGGTCGTTGTTAAGCTTGGGCTTGACAAATATCACACCGGTCATCCCCATGTGGATGTGTTCCACATCTTCAAAGTGGCAGTGGTACATATAGGTTCCGGGGTCGGTCGGCTCGTAATAATAAGTAAAATCTCGACCAATCGGTACGGCAACCGACATTTCCGGTACCCCGTCAAACAGGGGAATCGCGTTGCGGAAGCCGTGCCAGTGGATACTATGCGAGTCAACCAGGTCAGGTCGTTGTTGTAGACCGGCATTGGTCAAATTAATAGTTACGGGCGTACCCTCATCCACATACAGCAAAGGGGCAGATGCCTGGGCCTTGCCTTTTAGGCTAAGTGGGTCAGTCACATTATCCGGTACCTGTCTGAAGCCAAAAATATAGACGTTTTGGAGCTGGCCGGTAGCGTCAGACGGGCCTAATGGGTCTGGAAAGACGGTCGCGCCCGAAGGAGCCAGTCCAAGCGTGCCTGGTAAATAAATCCAGCCGTCGGTCGCAGTCAGCCGGATTTGTTTGGTATTAGGTGGAAGAGCTGCGACAACACTATTTTCGGTTGAGGCTACCGGTAATGCAGCCAGGGTTGTCTCAGGTCCAACAATACTCATTCCCGCCGCTAGTGCCATCACGCCCCCACCTACCGCCAGGAACCGGCGGCGGGTAACTTTAGGAAGAGGCAATTTATTTTCCATATCAATTTATCTCCTAATATTTGGCTCCCGGCAATTTGCAGACTTGGATAGTTGCAAATTGTCGGGATCAAACTAGCTGCTAGGGAACCAGATTAGCTCCCATGTCGTAGGTAACAGGCGATGGCGGTGGTGGTACCGCCTTAGTATCCACTGCGGTGGGAGGCGCAGTGAAAGTCTGACCATTGACCGTTACGCCACTCGTACCGGCATTTAGGGCCGGCGAGCCGGATTTCAAACCAAAGTCGCCCATCAGGTTTGGCGGCAGTTCGGTTGCCACTATCGCCGTACCAATGAAGGTCGGACTTGTTCGCCAGGGGAAGACCGAAACACTCACATTGTAAGTGTCATTTACCACCTGCGGTCCGCTGGCCGGGTTAACGATATTGCCTGTAACAGATGCGGGCGAAACTCCCTCGGTGGATTGGTACAACGAGTAGACTGGTGAGAGAGTACCGGAATTATCAGCAGTTCCCATGTCCCAGTTGTATATATCGCTGGCACCCTGCAAACCAATCCCTTTCAGGGTGAGGTTTACAAAATCCCATTGTCCGGCCCGGTTGTCCCACAATATATTGTTGAACAAAACTGGATTACTAAAGCCACCACCGAGAGCAACACTGTTAGCGGCTGTAGAGATGCCCGCCGGTGCCCGTTGACCATTACTGGTGGCGGCAGTGGCCGTTGTGAGGTTCTTCATGATCGTGTTATTGTAAATGGCTGTCAGGGGAGCGTCATCCAAAGATATACCGCCACCTTCGTGGGTCGATATATTGTTTACAATCTGGTTGTTGTAAATTTTGATCTGGAAGTTTTCTACCATGAGCAACCGGATACCGCCGCCGTCATCGTTTGCGAGGTTGTCCTGGATCAAATTGTTGTAAATATCAACCGTCCCGGTACCAGGCGATAGATTGAGCGGGTTGGCAGGCACTTCTCCACCGATCTTGATACCGCCACCCTCATCAAACGAGGCGTTGAAGTAGATTCGGTTGTTGTGAATCTTACCCAGACCGCCCACCTTACCGTACTGGCTGATACCACCGCCGTACTCACCGGAATAGTTACCACAAACGTCGTTATGGTCGATTTCATAATTATCGGCATCGTTAAAGATACCTACACCACCGGCCAGGTTGGTACCACCGTTTGCGATAATGCGGTTGTAAGCGATCCGAATATCGTTATTCTTATTACCGGTTTCAAAGGGAGTTCCCAACCGGATACCACCACCGTATGCTCCGCCATTGCTGCGGATCAAATTATTGGTGATCTGAAGGGAACTGGCGTAAGCGTTGGCGAAAATACCGCCGCCCTGCGTCGTCACAATACCGCCCGGCACCGAGTTGGCTTTGGTGTTTTGGCCCTTTTGATCTCCGCCAGTAATCAGGAAGCCGTCGATCTTGGCTTTATAACTACTGCCGAATATACCTGGGCCTTGATTGGGGGCCAGGATAGTGACTACGGCACCTTCAAAGAGGGTCTGATTGCCCGCCCAGCGCAAACTCTCCGCTTTGACCCGCCAGGCATCGCCGTAGGTCTCGTTACCAGAACCCAGTCCGTCGATTACCGAGCCATTTACGGTACTCTTATCGGCTCTAATGCCGCCCGGTCCAACTCCTTGCAATTTAACCGCCGAGTTAATCAGCAAGTTCTCGAAGTAGGCTCCATTTGCATTAAAGAGGCTGTTGCCATTCGGATTGGTCGGTATCTTACCTTCTCCCGGATAAACTACCACCAGGGCCGGTCCGTTAATGCTGGCGGCTTCATCCAGGGCCTTCTGAATCGGTCCGGTGGCATTGGTATAAGGGAAGCTATATTTATTCGGGTCGTAGGCTTTACCCGGTCCAACCTCAAAGACTTGCGGATTATAGGCTCCCCCCAGTACGTGGTAGGTTAACCCGGTAGGTGCGATCTGGCCGTTTTTAGCGGTGATTTGAAGCTGGTACTCACCCGGTGCAATTGAGCTGGGTAGCTGAACTGCGATGGCAGTATTTTTCCAGTTGTTAATCTTTAGTGAGGTTGTAACCCCCACTGAGTTGACAAGCTGAACTGTTCCGACATCGGTTGAAGCACCAAACCCATCGCCTTCGATAGTGACACTTTGGGAATAGTAAGCCCCATTCGGGGTCTTAGGGTCGGTGGTACGCAGATAAGGTGCCTGTTTAATGGACATCAACTGCGGTGTTGCGTTGTCCAATTTGCACTGGGCGGGCTGGTTGTTTTGGGAGCCTGGCGTGGCGATCATGGCCCCAATCGGTATCGGGGCGTGGTCGGCGGGCATAACCAGACCGGGCCATACCTCGAAAGAGGCCGAAATGGTTTTGTAGTTTGGGTTGTAGTACGGGTTCAAATTGCCGGGTTGTCCCGGATCGTTCCCAACCAACCGGTAGACATTTGGACACGGACCAGCCGGCAAAGGACAGTTGTAGGTGCTGGTCGACGGCAGCAGTATTTCGTAAAACCCGTTTGGATCGGACATTATAGTTGTAATGAACCGGTTGCTGTAGTCGTAAATCCCAATCGGAACATTTGCCAGACCCCGTTTCTCGCCGAACATAATGTCCTGCGGATTGGTGGAAAGGTTCAGGTCATCATTAATCAAACCCCACATCTTGCCCGGAATCGGCACCTGGGTAAAGAGATTGAAGTTTGGTACAATCGATCTACCAACCTGTAATGTTACCAGTTTCATGTTGCAAAGCGGTTTCAGTTGCCCTTCGTACGGACTGCCACCGGCGGCTACAAAACCCGGATTGCTTACGGCATCCGGGCCATCTGCCCCGATCCCTTTAACGTCAACCGTGTGCATAGGTCCCACGCAGGCTGGTGGAGGCACCTGAGAGGTATAGACATCCCCGGTAAAGACATTAATATCTTCCTCACGAGTGACCTGGTACATTGGTTTACCGGTTTTATCATTCGGTATAACCACTTCTACGATGTAGTCTCCTGCCGGGAGTGGTTGCTCGATGATATTACCCTGGGGGTCTTTATAAAATTTCCCGGTCACCGGATCGCGTTTACTGGTAGTAAACCCAAAGTTACCGTTAACTTTATTGGAATTCGGATCGAACTGGATTCCCATGAACGGGGCTTCAATACAATCACGCTGGGGGTCAGCCGGAGTGACCTTCTGGACCAGCGGCAAAGCGTTAATGTCACGAGGCATACAACCGGTCGGACGTTGCCAGTGTTCGCTGGTGTAAGTGTTAAGCGGTTGGGTGTATTTTTTGGCATAGGAACCGTCCGCATTGGTCTGGTAGGTATTGCTGGGATCGCAAGTTACCCCGGTCGGGATAGGACTCGGACAGGGTTTTGTAGCCCACAATTTGACTTCAACCCCCGGAATACCTGGCTGGTAAACCTCGGTAGCGGCGAACCGGGCATCTAATTCGTTGCGGGTGGTATCGTAAGTTACCGTACCGACGATGCCGCCATTTTCAGTCTTGCTTGTATCATACTTATTTAAGGCCCAGTCCACGCGACCGCTCAAACCGATAACCGGAAATACTCCAATATCGACCGCGCTCGTCAACGTGGTTGTTTCTGTAGGCTGGTTATCGGCCTGGTAAGTTATACCAACCGTCTTAAAACGGTCGTTGTACATTTGCATTACCAGCCAGGCACTAAGCGGGTAAGCTTCTCTGAAAACATAATTACCCTGGTTGTCGGTGGTGGCGGTGGGCTGACCGCGTTCTATCAGGGAGTTGGCTCGGCTAAGAAGCTGAAGCGTCAAATTTGGAATACCGGGTTCACCGGGATCGCATTTGCCGTTTTGATTGGTGTCATAGCAAACTCGCCCGGAGTAAGTAGTCCACCACCCGGATAGAATCAGGTTATTCATATCGGTCACCTGACCGTTGACGACCGAGACGTTTATAAAGTCCAGCAAAAAGTCTTGAGAAGCATCCCAATAGGTCAGGGCATAATCACCATCCGGGACATTGTTGATGGCAAATTTACCCTGGCTGTCCCCCTGCCCGACATAAACCGGTGTGTCACCTCGCTGCAAGTCGTTGAGGGCAATCCAGGGCCGGTCAATTGGCCCATCAATTTTGTTTCCGAGGGCACCCACCCCGCCTTGCCCGTTGTAGGGGATACCTCCCTGCTGGGGTACATAGGTTTTGGAAGCCAAAACAATCCCCTTGATACCACCAGTAATGGCACTGGTACCGGTGGTTGGCGCGTTTGAAAGGCCGGCTGGGCTGGAAGTCGTTTTGACATAGCCAAACGGAATGGCCGGTACCGCCTCACCATTGGGACCGATCATTTCGGTATCATAGCCGGTGGACCCTTCCTGAACCCACACGTCGTAGTCGTGGTTTCCTTCCAGAGTGGTTGTCTGGACCCACTTGAAATTTGGATCGATCGGGGGCACCACTGTGGCCGTGTAGCGGTTGGGTCCCAGGTTGGGTATGGTTATTTCCCCGTTGGCATCGCTTAAACATTTGCCGCCCAGGGCTGAAATTACGGGCTTACCGTTTGTAATCTTCACCGGATCACCGGTGGCAATCCCGGTTGCCGGGTCAAACTGACCTTTACCGTTTACGGTTTGGTAGACGGTACAGATCGGGTTGCCATACCAGTCACTTTTAACGACCCCTAATATATCGGTTATGTGACCTTCAAAGCCTTGCTGGCCTATTTCGCCAGGTATGTCATATTGTCCATTAACCGGGTTCCTATCCTCAAAGACCTGGAGTTTGATGGTAGCAAGGGGTAGCGGGAAGGGTTGGGCTTCAACAGTCACCACCCCTGGGTCGGTGGCAGTGGCAACTTTAAATGGCAAATCAAAGTATTTACCGTCGATTTTAAAGCCGTCCGCCCAGACTGACACCAGATATTTTCCGTTGGGGACTTTTGAAAGGTCGAGGGTACCCCCGTTGGCAAAAATGGTTTCGTCACCCTGCGCAACAATCGGACTGAAAGCATCGGTCGGCTGAATCGAAGGCCATTGACAGGCGTGGGACGATTCAAAATTTGGTAGACCACTTTTGCCAATGGGAGCCGGATAATCCGGATTAACAGAACCGTCACTCAAGGTGGGTGAGCAGTAAGGGTAGCGCGGTTGTAAGGGGTTGCCGGTGTCATTCTCGTTAATAATAAACTTGAATGTAGCGGCCGGGGTCCCTTTGGTGATAGGCCTTGCTATATTTGTGGCCGGATCGACCCAATTTGACTCAGTTCTGGCACTAACGACTTTAAGCTGAAGGGTTTTAGTTAGCACCTGGGCCGCCGCCGGAGCCGCAGCGGGGGCTACCCTGGGTGAACTCGCCGCCGAGGCCGCCGGTAGCTGGTTAACCAGCGACTGAAAGCCCCCCAGTAGTAACATCAATACCAGTAAGAAGCGGAATAGGACCGCTGTTTTTGGTTTATTCTTCTGCATACCTGTTCATGCCCTTATTCTTGAATTGGGTCAGCACGCCAACAGTGAAATACAGTAGTATTTCTTATTGGTATACCAGCCTGTTTGGTAACAAAACAAGATAATCAGACCTGAGAGAAGGCCTACCTGTAAAAAGGCAAACCGAAATCTACCGGCTGATTATTGGTTGAAAAAATCCAGGACCAAATTATTGAGTTAGATCAATAAGTTACATATAGTGGTTGAGAAATCATTAACCATTAAACTCTGGAAATACAGCTTGTCTAAACTGAATTGGTTCACAACACTAATTAAATATTTTGTTATACAAGGGTTTGCGATTATTAAAAAATTGTAATAGCTCACTTGGCTACAATGATAGTACCAGTCCTAGTACCTATTGGCTATAGGGATATATATTATTTAATGTACATTAAATTCCTGAATTATCGGCGTGTAAATACCCTGGGAAACTTGTGGATTTAACCTTAGTCTTATACAGCAATACCCTTATTTATGTAGGGGTTTTACCTTAACACCAGGCTTAATTTCATTGAGGTAGCGAAATCACAGAGGCAGGTACCAGGGACCAAAAAAGCACTCCCAGTGGCAAAGGTAAGTGCTGTTCTTATAATTTGATCAGGATTTTATTAATTGATTTTTAATTCTTATAAGTGAATATTAATCCTGTTAGGAGTCGAGCGAAATCAGTCCAGACTTAATAGCATAGCGGACCAGCCCGGTCACATCGTGGATACCAAGCTGTGTCATCAGTTGAGCGCGGTGAGTTTCGGTAGTTTTTATGCTTATATTTAACTGTTCGGATATTTGTTTGGTGGTATAACCCTGGGCAATGAGACGCAAAATCTGTCTCTGGCGTGGAGTTAGTTTTTCAGTGGGTTTGGTTTCACTTTTCGTGCGTTGAACATAGTCACCAATCACTTGCCGCGAGACTGCCGGGCTAAGATAGGATTGCCCAGAGTTTACGGCTTTTATTGCCAATTCGAGTTCAGTAATACTGGTGTCTTTAAGCAAATAGCCTCGCGCACCTGCCTGTAAAGTTTGCAAGACATACTCCTCACTCGAATGCATGGAAAGGACGATAATTTTTACATCTTGAAAACGTTGTGCCTCTCCGATTACTTCCAGACCGCTAATATCGGGCATAGAAATATCTAACAAGACTATATCCGGTTGCATTTCTTCGATCAATTTTAAGGTTTGCTGACCGGTACTAGCTTCCCCAACAACCTTGATACCGCTAAGAGTATTTATTAAGGCCCTAATACCGGCCCGTACCAGGTGATGGTCGTCGGCTAAGAGAATATTTATTTGCTTCATATGACTTTATTAGTGACCTTATTAGATTGCTAAATTTACCTATTCTCTAGGCTGCGACACCGGTCAATGGGAAAAAGGCGATAATCTTTGAACCTTTTCCTATTTTAGTCTCAAATTGAATATTCCCATTTAGCAAAGCGGCCCGCTCCTGCATACTTATCAAACCAGAACTCTGCCCGTTGCTACAATTTTCTAAAACTTCTTGTAAACCGAAACCAATCCCATTATCAGCAATAATCAAACTTAATTCGTTGTAGTAGAGGTCAAGATTTATGTTCACTTTAGTAGCGTGAGCATGCCTCGTAACGTTGGTTAATGCCTCTTGAACAATTCTGTAGCAAGTGGTAATCAGGTCGTTCGATAATTCGTCATCCGTCAGGTTAGTAGAAAATTGGATTGACAAACCGGTTCGCTGGGCCAGTCGGTTAATATACCAGCGTAATGCCGCTACCAGACCTAAATCATCCAGTAAAGACGGACGCAAGTCCAACGATAAATCGCGTACCTGATGAAGTGTGTTTTCCGTAAGGCTAATACTTTCATTCAGGTAGCTTTCCCAATCAGTTCGATCAACATCATTTTGCAATATTTGTAAATTGATACTTAAGGCTGTTAGAGCCTGACCAATTTCGTCGTGTAGTTCACGTGCAATATGAGTTCGTTGTGTCTCCTGAGCTTTTACTATCTGATGTGAAAGAGCTTGCATACGGAAATGATCGGAAATTAGTTCCGCTTGTAATTCATTATTCTGCTTTAAAAGAGTCGTTAAAAGCTGATCGGGTTCACGCTGGGCTAAGGCTGCCTGGTTATGTACGATCGCAATACTACAGATCGAGGTTGCTATTTCAATTAGCTGAATCGAGCTGACAGCGGGCTTTTTGGTCTCATGAAAAAACATTTCAAGGCTTCCTAAAAGAATGCCTGAGCTAGAAATTACCGGTACACCCCAGTAGGCTTTAAGATTGAAACTCGAAGCAAGGTTGCGATAATTATTCCAAAGCGGATCACTTCCAATATCAGGCACAAAGACACTTCGTGGGCGGTAGCCTGGTTTGTTACTTATAGGTATGTGTGGTCCCATTTCGATACACTCAATCGCGGTTAAAATATCCCTGGATAGATTTGGGGCGGCTACTGTAAGAAATTTACCTTTTTGGGGGTCAAAAAGTTTCACAGAACAAAGCGCACCGGTTTCGTGTGCTTCAATTAAATTTACAAGTTGGTTTAAGACCTCCTCTAAGCTTCGGTCTCCCGCAATTAACTCCAAAACCTTCTTTTGACCGGCTAAAACCAATTCAGCCTTTTTCCTAAGGATATGCTGGTGACGCAGTTCCAGGAAATTTCTTACAAGCAAGACCCCCATTGCGACACCTAGTGCAATTGTTGCTAAAAATAATTCTTTAATTCCCCAGATTGTGATTGATTGAAAAAAGGTCTCTAACGGTCCAAATAAATCAAAAACGTAAGCGGCCCCACATATAAATGTTACAAAAAAGAAAAGTATCAGGAGGTCGATAAATGATGAGTTGGATTTGGATGTTTTGTGATTTACCGTTGCTGCCATAGCATTCCTCAATTCACGAAACTAAATAGAAATTAAGTCACCATTATTCAATTTAAATCAATTCATAGAAGAACACAGGTAAGGATTGGATAATACAGGAGAAATATCTATTTTAACCAGGGAGTGAGTAAGCCTTTTGCCTGAACCTAATATTCAAGTTTCTGGCCCGCCGCACTTCCGCCTAACTTAGCCCGGCAAATGTAAATTGCTCAAATCAGTTGCAATGCTTTCCTAAATGAGTTGCAATATGCTTACTAAAGCCCTGATATTCAGAATTAACAGATATGCTAAAAAGTTCAAATACCAAAATTTACTCATAGTGATCAAAGGACCCAGCCTTGAGAATAAAGCTTTGCTTCCGGCATATTTTTTGTAAAAGACCTAAATAATTCGGGATATTAAGAGCGAGATTATGATCAACCGGACTATAATAAGAATTCTCCCTATTATGCCCTGCCAAACCTAACTGATCGCTTGAGAATACCGACAAAAATAAAAGCCGAAATCCAAATCCTTTAAGGCCAGATTGATAACACTACAAATGGATTGATGGATTTCAAGCACGCTCATCACTTGTCTTTCAACACCTGGTATTTAAACACAGCAGGTGTATAGATAATGATAATATAACAAAAGTTTAATGCAGTGTCAATTTCATAAATATTTGCAAATATTTTCCAACCTAAAAAAGAGGAAGTGAACCTGGAAAGACCAATAAATCTACCTGTGAGTGATTACCCTAAATCAATTCAAGTTTGGGTTGTTGCGTGAAAGTTTTGAGACTTGTGAGTAATTCAATTTGTATGTAGATAATTTTTAAGAATGTGGTTTATAAGGGACACTATAGTTTCACTTTCCAAACTGCTATGATTACTACAATCGGGGGTCTACCGGCTCACTTTCAAGGGCCAGTACCCCAAATGTGCATTCGTGGACCCGGCGCAACGGTTCCCCCCTGACAAACCGCTCCAGCCCTTCAATGCCCAGCGCGAACTCCCACAGGGCCAGCGACCACTTGCCCGACAGTCCCCGCGCTCGTAACCGTTCCAGGTTTTCCGGCAGCGAATATTCGGGACCGTAGATCAGCCGCAGATATTCTGGTCCCCTGCATTTGATGGCCGGTTGAACCAGCCGCTGGTTGTTGGCACCGCGCTGGGTGATAAAGTCCAGCGGTTTGATCACCATGCCTTCGCCACCCCGGCCAGTCAATTGCTCCCACCACTCGATGGCCGCCTGTTCGCTGGCCGGGTCGGTCAGGTCGACCCGCCGGTGGGGAGTGGCAAACAGCAAACCTTGCGGCTCCCCGGCCTGACACAGCTTTGCCAGGGTTTCCATGTGCCAGGTGTGGTTCTGCTTGACGTGTAGCTGGCCTTCGGTAGCCAGAAGATGAAAGGGTGCCAGTTTGAGATCGGCTACCGAATTGACCGGCCAGCAGTAATGCCGGTAAGCGTTTACGAACCCTTCAATGGTGGCGGCCCGCGCCTGGTAGCGACCGGTTAGCTCGGCCATTCCGGCCAGATTTCGCCGGTTAGTCTGGTCCAATGTTGCCAGCACCTGCGGCATGGCCGCCCCGGCGGCGGCTCCTACGGCGGCATATTGATGGCGCAGCAATTCCTGGGCTTTGGCCGACCAGGGCATTAGCTCGCAGTCGAAACAGGCCCAGCCGGTATTAAATTCCTCCCAAAAGTCACTTTGGTCCAACGCTTGCCGGACCAGCGACAGAACCTCGGCCTCAAGCCCGGCATTCTCAAAAAAGTGCCGCCCGGTCCGGGTATAAACCACTCCGGCATTGCCTTCTTTCACCCCGAAATGTTTCCGGGCGGCGGCTTCGTCCCGGCAGACAATTACTACCGCCCGCGAACCCATGTGCTTTTCCTCGCAGATTACCTCTGAAACGGGCTGGCGGCGAAAGAAGTCAAAGGCTTCGGTCGGGTACTCCAAAAAACCTTCCCGCCGGCTGGTTTCGGTGGGAGACATCGTAGGCGGCAAATAAATCAACCATTTGGGATTGGCGGCAAACCGGCTCATGACTTCCAGGGCGGCGATGGCGTTTTCCTCCCGGATGGTAATTCTACCCTGCAAGCCGGTCTGGACCTGGCGTTTACCCAGCACATCCTCAATATCCAGCACTTCGTCGTGCTGCTGCTGTACACTGAGTGTATCGGTAGACAGGATTTTCTCCTCTGCCGGACCTACCGGAAACGGTTTGGCCGAAGGGTAATACACCTGAGCCGCCGGGACCGCCACCAGTTCTTTTTCCGGGTAACGCAGGGCGGTCAATTTGCCGCCGTAGACGCAGCCGGTATCGACACAGATGGTGTTATTCAGCCACTCCGGTTCCGGCACCGGGGTGTGACCGTAAACGACCATCGCTTTCCCCCGGTATTCGGCGGCCCAGTTGTAGCGCACCGGCAAGCCGAACTCGTCGGTTTCGCCGGTCGTTTCACCATACAAGGCAAAGTCGCGCACTTTGGACGAGCCGCGTCCCTGTAATTCAGCAATCAACCCGGCATGGGCCACCACCAACCGGCCCTCGTCCAACACATAATGGCTGACCATTTTGTCGATAAAGTCGGCCACCTCGCGCTTGAATCCGGCCGGTTCTTGCTCCAACTGAGCCAGCGACTCGGCCAGTCCGTGGGTTATCTGGACTGCCCGGCCTTTGAGTTTGCGCATAAGCTTGGTATCGTGGTTGCCCGGCACCACCAGGGCGGTACCGCTTTTGGTCATAGCCATCACCAACCGCAAAACTTCGGTAACACCCGGTCCCCGGTCTACCAGATCACCGACAAAAACCGCTTTACGACCCTCCGGATGGCTGGTGTTAAAGACCGGCCCGGCCTCGCTTTCTTCCCGGTCGATTCGGTAGCCTAGCTTATCTAGCAAGGTAAAGAGTTCCGCCGAACAACCGTGAACATCGCCGATAATATCGAAGGGACCGAGGTCGCTGCGCCGGTTGTTCCAGAGCGGCTGACGTTCGATTGCTACAGTTTCCAATTCTTCGACATTTTTGAAAGTAAAGATATGCCGGAAGCCTTCGCGTTCCAATGTTCGCAACGAGTAATGAAGGTTTTGAACCATACGCCGGATGACCTGGGGACCCATATTCCGGTCAGGGCGGGTCCGGTTGCGCTCCAGGCAAAGTTGTTCGGGCATATTTAATACAATCGCTACCGGTATCACATGGAAGCGGCGAGCCAGGGCAATCAACGGCTGGCGGGCTTCCGGCTGGACGTTGGTCGCGTCTATGACGGTTAACTTGCCGGCAGCCAGGCGTTTGGCCGCGATAAAATGCAAGACCTCAAAAGCGTCATTGGTGGCATCCAGGCTATTTTCGTCGTCACTGACCAGCCCCCGGCAAAAATCCGAAGAAATAACCTCGGTGGGTAGAAAATTCTGGCTAGCGAAGGTAGACTTACCGGACCCGGAGGCCCCGATCAAAACCACCAGCGACAGTTCAGGCAGGGTAATTTTCATGAGTTTTCCAACGTTTCAAATAAAAAAACAACAAATTTTTAGCGGTGGAAGACAGCCATCTGCGTCGGCGGTCCCAGCCGTTCGTCTACCGGGCCGACCGGTCGAAAGTCCACGCTATAACCAAACCGTCCTGCTATCTCCCCGGCCCACTTTTGGAACTGGTTCCAGCTCCATTCAAAACGGTGGTCGTGGTGCCGCATCTCTCCGGCGGGCAATCCCTCGAATTTGGTGTTATATTCCACGTTCGGGGTGGTTACGACCACCCACTCCGGTCGGGCGAACTCGAATAGCACCCTTTCAAACGCGGCCAACCGGGCCGGGTCGAGGTGTTCGATTACTTCGATGACCGTGGCGGCCTCGAAACCGGCCAGGCGTTTATCGCGGTAGGTCAGGCTACCCTGGATAAGTGTTATACGAGCTTGTTGCCGGGTGGATAATTCTTCCAGCTTTAAGCGGGCTTTGGCTTTTTCTAAAATACGGTAAGCCACATCCATACCCACAATTTCCTCAAATGATGCGTCGGTCAGCAGTACCTTGAGCAACTTGCCTTCGCCGCAGCCCAGATCGACCACCCGTTTAACTCCCTGCTGCTTGAGAACGGCTAACACACTCGCCAGCCGCTGCTGGTTGAGACTGACCTGTTCTTCCAGGGCTGGTTCTCCGCTAGCAGCTTGCCTTCCAGTTGCTGGATCAGTTTCAGGTGTAACCTCAACCTCACTTTCAGCCTCCAGAGTCGCGGCTTCGGTCTCCTCTTGCTCGACCAGGCGGGCCAGGGCGTCCTTGACCAACCGCCGCCGTTTGAGGTAGCGACCGGCAATTAGGTCTTTCTCCGGGTGGTCTGCCAACCAGCCCTCACCGTGCCGCAACAACTTATCCACCTCGTCCTCGCCAAACCAGTAGTGCTTTTCTTCATCCAACACCGGAATGAGGACATACAAATGGGTCAGCAAGTCTTTCAGGCGGCAATTAGCTTCCAACGTCAGGCTAAAATATGGGCTGTATCCCCAGTCGGGAAAGGTCGGGTCGAGTGGGTAGACCTGGGTAGTGACCCGGTAGCCGAGCGGCTCGAACAAACGGTGTAAAAACTGTTCGCCACCCCGCGAAGGGATTACGGCCAGGTGGGTCGAAAGAGGTAGTTTTGTTTCGGCCAACTCGGCGTGAGTATTACTTTTCCCGGCCAGGGCCGAGCCAAAGACCTGAGCCAGTGCTACACTCAGAAAAGATGACGCTACATAGGGCCGGTCATTGACGTAAGGCTGCAAAGGCCGGTTGGAGATTTCGCTGCCACTGCCCTTTTTACCACGCACCAGCTCGACTGGGTCGATTTCCACCAGGAGGGCTACCGTACATTTAGCGGCTTCGGCTTCGGGATAGTAAACATAAACCCGGCCAAAATTCAGTTCGAAGGTCTGGAGGCGGTCAGGATTTTTGTGGAGTAGAAAACCCAGGTCGGTCGCCGGGGAATGGGTGGTCGTCAGAGTTAATAACATTACTGGTAGCCCTTCCGGTTAAATATGCAATTCCAGCCGAGAAGTTTAGATCGGAAAAATATAATTGGCAAAACAGGCGGCAATTTCTCAAAATCGCTTCAGCCGACTCTTGAAAACCCTAAAAGCTTTGCTTGGTTTGGTGTATTATAACCAGCTAACCAATAATGTCAAGCGAACTTAGCAATTCTAAATCATCCTCATTATACTTTTATTACAGCTTAACCATCAGGTACTTTGAGACGATAAACACTCGGTAGGTAATAGGGCACTCTGATCCAATTTACAGCCATCAAACTGGGCGAGGTAGCCTCACTTCCCGGCTAAAACTCGATAGTCGTTCGGTTAATCGGGTTGGGGGTGCTTTAACTGGTTGAACAAACACAATTTATAACTAATGCAGGCAGAAAAAGCCTTTTTAGCAAGTTGGTCGGTATTATGTCATCGAGTATTAACTGGAGCGAGGGTAGGGCTAGGGAAAGTTACTGGACCAGACTGAGCGTAACCGGCACTTCCAGCGACAATGCGGTACCGTGTCCAAGCTGGGAATTGATATTTAGAAATCCCCCAACGCTACAGGCTCTTTGCCGCATACTGAGAACCCCCAGACCACCCTTCCGTGCCAGGTTACTCAGGTCTTCCGGGACTTCAAAGCCTTTGCCGTCGTCGGTAATATTCAACATCACCTTGTCGTCTTTCAGGTCGAGGGTTAGCAAGACCTGGTTGGCACTGGCGTGTTTAACGATATTCGACAGAGCTTCCTGAGCGATCCGGTAAACCTCCAGTTGCTGCTCCGCCGAGAGTGTGCGGGTAGCATCGCAGACCTGGACCTTGATCTGGAGAGGCGAGGTGCGGCTGATGTCACAGGCCAGCGCATCCAGGGCCGCCGAAAGACCGAGGTCACGCAGCAATTGCGGCTGAAGTTCGCGGCTGAGTAAGCGTAAACCCTGGATCGTCCGGTCGAGCGAGTCTTGCAGCCGGTCGAGTCGGCGTTCCACGTTGGCCGGTAGAGTAGTTTCCTGACAACCGGCTTCTGGATTAAATTCGCTGAATTCGTCGCTCAGGTCGCACCGCAGCAAATCCATTTGCCGGGTAATGCCGATTAGTGCCTGAATAGTATCGTCGTGCAGGTCGCGGGCCAACCGGTTACGCTCCTCGGCGATAGCGGCTTCACGCGCGCGGGCGGTCAGACGGGCGTTTTCTATCGAAACCGCGATCTGGTCGGCCAGAATTTCCAGGAACGGCACATCCGCCGGGTCGAAAGCGTTTAGCTCGGTGCTTTCAAGGTCGAGTACGCCAATCACTTTACCGTTCATTTTTAGCGGCAGATCGAGTTCGGCCCGCGCTTCGTCCAGGTCTTCCGAGCAGGAATAATAGTAATAGTCCTGCGACACATCGTTGGACAGGCGGTGTTGTTCGTTACGAAATACCCAGCCGACCATCCCTTTACTAATATGGTTGCGGGTGATAATTCGACGGCCATCGTTAGAGTGTTGGGGCTGCTGGACCAGCGAAGCGTTGCCGCTATAGTGGCTATTGAAATAGTAATCCGAATCGTGCTGGTCGCGCAGAAAAATAGTCACCAGCTCATAATTAAAAGTTTGTTGGATCAAGCGCACCGACTCGGCCAACAGCCGGTCAAGGTCCAGAATACTGGTTACTTTGCGCCCGACCTCCAAGACCGCCTGTAAACGAGCCGATTCTTTGGTAGCTTTGAAGCTTTCGGAACGAGTACCTAATTCACCGGTACCGGTAGTACGCAAAACCATCTTACTCTCCTGCATCAATATCTTCCAATCTCAACCAGCGGCGGCGTAGGCCTTGCAAAACTGCCTCGGTCCGCGAGCCAACCTGTAATTTACTAAAAATATTTGCAAAATGGGCCTGAACCGTGCGCGGACTTAGCACCAACCGGTCGGCGATTTCTTTGTTTGAAAGACCGCGCCCGGCCAGTCGCAACACTTCCAGTTCCCGTTCGCTCAGGTTTTCGACCGTTCGGGAAGGCAATTCCGCCTTGACCGGCGTATGGGCAAAATGACCCAGCACTTTTTTGGCAACCATCGGATGTAAAACCGCTTCACCCCGGTTGACCGCTCGGACGGCCTCGATCAACTCGTGACCGCGCACGGTTTTGAGGAGATAACCGGCGGCCCCGGCTTCCAGCAGAGCGAATACATACTGGTCTTCGTCGTGGGCACTCAGGGCTAAAATTGCAATGGTCGGGGCGGTTTCTTTGATCAGGCGGGTAGCACTGATGCCATCCAGGACCGGCAAAGCCACGTCCATTAAAATGACATCCGGCTGCAATTGGCGGGCCAGGTCTACCGCCACCTGACCATCACCGGCTTCACCAACCACCACCATATCGGTCTGACGGTTGATCAGTTCGGCGGTGCCTTCGCGCACTACAGCGTGATCTTCCACCAATAAGACCCGGATTTTATTGCTGGCCGGACCATTCGGGGCTACCATTTTTGATTTACCTTCAATAACTAATGTGTAACAGTTCAGCCTACCCTCTTGCAAAAGGATTTTAGCGGGGGTATTGGGGGTCGGGTACCCCCTGGGTGCCACGCGGGGGGTATAACAGGGGTCTCCCCTGTTTACCTCTCTTCTTTTTCCCCGTCCACTGGTGGCCCTGGGGAGGGGTCAGGGGTGGGCCTGAGTAGTTACACTTATTTTTCACAAAATATACTACACCGTCGTAGTTTTAATTTCTATTATATCCTATACGTGCGATGAGTGAAATAGTTACTCTACTTAATAGCAAACTAGGCTTTACTACCTAGCCAAAGCCGGACCGGTGTAGTAGGACTACTGAGTGTTTGATTGGTCTTTTAGCTGTATGTATTAAATGGCTTTGTTGGTATGATTACTCCATAAGAATAAAACTGAATTTCAACTGAGGTAGCATTATGGAAAACTTAAACCGCTATGTCAATGAATTAGTCTGGCACCTGGAACACCAGCGTCAGGTCGAGAAAGCTGAACGTGAACGGATGCTGGCCGAATACAAACAAGCTCAAGGGCAAGCACGTAAAGCCTTCAAACAAAAGAAATCGGCAAATTGTGAGCCGGTAGTAGTAAAGGAGAAATTGGGATGGAACTGATCATAGCTTTTGTGGTAATTATTGCCATTTTTGGTCTGTTGGACCTGGCCGCGATGCGCTGGGGAGTGAACAGTCGGCACACCAACAGTGATTGGATGCCGCTCACCGATAACGATCTGATGGAGTCAAACGGGCATATTTAAGCTGAAAATGACAAAAAAAATAAATATCCGTTAAGCCTGGCTAAGTAATATATAGCCGGGCTTACTTTTTTATTGGCCTCGAATAGTTTATACTGCGGCTACTTAACTGCTTCAGCAATAAAGGCAAGTGTTACAAGCCCACCGGTAGCGGACGACCCCGCGAGATCAGCGCAGGTAAGCCGAATAAACGTAGAAAGGCCCGGAACAATTGAGCGTATTGGAACAAAGCCCCGACTTTTTGGCATCTTACGCCGAAACGGTGACTATAGAGGAAAATCTTGACCGGCCTTTTGTAATTAGTGGACGGAGGGGCTATTTGATCGGCCACATGAACGGCAGTTTTCCCGATATGGGGCGGCATTTGCCGGGCGAAATGGCCGGGCTATGGCTGCCGCCGCTCAAACTCGCCGATGGTTGGTGGTTTGGTCTTCGCCCGGCCTCTATCAAAGAGAAATATCAGGCCCAAACCGATTGGGAGTGGTTATATGGCCCAAACTGCCAGTCTTTTACCAGTACGCCCGGCGGGGCAAACCGCACTTTCCACCTCGGTCTAAACGGTTCCAGAATAGAGGCTTGCCAGTCTTTTTTTATAGCCGAAAACGAACCGGCCTTGTTTATCAGCCTGGATTTGTATAACCCCGGCCAGTTGCCGGTTGAACTGGAATTAGGCTGGCTGGTGCGTTTCGATATTCAGGGTAGCTGGTGGAGCAACTGGCCCGACCGGCCCGACGAGGGCTTTTATCAGCCGGATAGCCCTGGCCTTTACGTGCGGGATAGCTTAAACCAGGGCTGGGGAGCGGTAATGCAAGGCCCGACCAAACCCCTAAGCTACGCGATGGGGCCGTCTATCTGGGCCGCCGAGCAAACCGGCTCGCTCAATATCGCCAACTTCGACCCGGCAGACCCGGCCTACGCTTTGGTTCGTAATCCCGCCGAATTGCAGGGCCAGGGATTGTCCGGCCAGCTAAATTACGGCCTGTCGCTGGCACCCGGCCAGACCGGCACCTGGCATTTTGTCATCACCGGCGACCTTCAAACCAACCAGGCGGATTTGGAAAGTCAGGCCAGCGACCTGCTGGCACGCCACGCCGCGCTCTGGGCCGAAAAGCAAGCCAGCCAACTGAAACTGCTGGCGCGGACCCCCCAGGTGAAAACTCCCCAACCGGAATATAGCCGGATATTCGATGGCTCGGCCCTGTGCCTGAACCTGCTGACGCTGGATACACCCGGCCTGGGTCAGGCTATAATGGGCGGCCTACCGGCTTTCGCCTGGCACTTTGGCTGCGATACCTATTACAGTGTGAGCGGTCTGCTGGTATCCGGTCAGGGCGAAACTGTAAAATCCACCTTGCGCCTGTTAGCCACTTACGCCCGTCGCCAGCAAGGACGTATTCCGCACGAAATTACGCCTAGCGGCGACCTGTTTAACCCCGGCAACCCAATCGAGACCGCCGAGTTTGTAACTTCGCTTGAACGGGTTTTTCGCTGGACCGGCGACCAGACTTTGCTGGAGGAGCTGTATCCGGTGTGCGTCGAGGGGATTTTTGACTATCTGCTGGGACAGTGCGACCCCCAGGGCGATTTGCTGCCGGACGGGCCGGGGCTGCTGGAATTGAGCAGTGCCGAGCATGGCAAGAAACTGGATGTAGCTGCCGCCCTTTATCAGGGGTTGCAATCGTTGGCCTACCTGGCCGGTGCCCAACATGATCCGGCTATGAGCGAACGTTGTCTTAGCGTGGCGGGTCAGGTGCAGGAGAAGATTCATCGTTATTTCTGGCAAGCCAGGCGCGGTGAGTATGTCTGGCGAATCGAGGCCGATCTAACCAGCCGACCGGCGGAACCGGCCCACAGTTATGCTGTTCTGGAGATGGGCAGCGAACACGACCCCGACCGGGTACGAACTCTTTTCGAGCGGGTCGAAGGACCGGAACATACCGGCCCTAAAGGTTTGATCCATCCCGGCACCGCCGATATTGTCTATCCGATCCAGAATGCTATAATGGCCCTGGCCGAATTTCGCTATGGTCGACCCGACCAGGGTTTAAAGTACTTGCAGTATTGCGCCGATCTCTACGGCCATTATTCG
This sequence comes from Chloroflexia bacterium, assembly GCA_038322625.1. Taxonomy (GTDB): domain Bacteria; phylum Chloroflexota; class Chloroflexia; order Chloroheliales; family Chloroheliaceae; genus 54-19. Next base: position 17,173 of record JBBQGA010000036.1, on the reverse strand, counting down.
CCCTGGGCCATCCCGGAACTGGTCGCGCCGGAAGGTTGTTTTATCCAGGCCTGGTCGAGCGCGGCTTTTAACTGGTTAAGTATTCAAGGCTTTTTCCGGCTCAACCCCGACCCGCTCACCGGCACAATCCAGGTTCAACCGCAATTACCGGCCCATTGGAACTTTGTCCAGGTCGATAACCTTGAGCTGTGGGGCGATTTTTACGATCTCAAACTGGAACGCCAGCCGGACGGTACGCTTAACTTCAGTCACGAGGCTCACCAACCGGTCAGCCGTACCTTGATATTTGAAGTGGTGAACTCGCTCACGCTGCCGGTTAGTTTTGTGTAGGAAAATGGTTGATCAGGCGGCTTCTACCAGCGCGTGATTCTTATTATAGTAAGTCTGAAGGGCAAGCCAGCACAGCAGCATCAGCAGGGCTAAGGCGGCCACATACGGCAGCAAGGTCCACAGGCCGAACCACTGAGCCAGGTTCCCGGCTACCCAGGGGAAAAAAGCCGCCCCGGTACTACCCAACCCGGCCACAAAGCCAATCGCGCTTTGCAAAACCCGGCCCGTCACCAGTTTAGGTAACAGCGCAATCGTGGTTGGGAAGATCGGCCCCAGGCTGTAGCCGGTCAGAAGCAAACCAAAATCGAGCAAAGCCGGAACAGGCGAAAACCAGACTAACCCCACCCCGGCGATTACCCCGACCAGACAGTAACGGATCAGGTGCCAGTCGTCCACTTTCCAGAATGCCGCCAGCCGGGCCAGGGTCAAACGTCCCAGCGTCAGACCCAACCAGTAGCCGCTAACTACCCAGCCGGCCTGCAAAGGCAATTGCTGTCGCTCCTGTGTCAGAAAACTGTAACTCCAGTTACCCACACTCACTTCGCCCCCGACGTAGAACAACAAAAATAAGGCCGCGATCCACACTACCCGTAGTTTCAGGGTCGATAGTAAAATATTTCCACCGGCCTCGACTTTCTCCTGGCGGGTTTGCCTGAGTTGACCGCTATTGGTATACAAAATCGCCAGGCCAGTCAGGAGTATCAGACTAAACCCAAGTAAAAACAGGTAGGTGCTATTCCAGGGCCAGCCGACCGCCAGCACCCCGGAAGCCAGGATCGGTCCGAACAAAGCACCCAGCCCGTAAAAGGCGTGCAGGTAATTGAGGAGTACCGTGCTGCTCGACAAACCCGCAATGTACGCATTCAGCCCGGCATCCAAAACCGAAATTCCAAACCCGATCAGGGTCAGACAGGGCAAGACCAGCAAAAAAGGCGGTGTCAAATTGATCAAAAAAGTGGCAATACCAAACGCACCGGCCCCCATCATCAAGAACCGCCGGTAGCCCAGCCTTTGCACCAGCCAGCCGCTATTAAAGGCACCGGTCAGATAGCCAAACGACCCCATTAAGAAAAATAAACCCACTACACTTTTATCGATCCGGTAGTGAAGTTGGACACTGGGTAGCAGCACCCCAAAGGCCCCATCGCTGGCCCCGATCATTATAAACGCGAAAAAGGCCAGCCCGATTTGTAACCGGGCCGAAGTACTGGTTTGCTCCTGATTTAAGGTGGTTTCCATTAGTTAAATTTCTACTCCTATACTCACTTCAATATCTTCCGCGATTTTACTACATCCAACCAGCCTACAACACCGACTAATGGCCTATTTTCAAAACGTTTTTGAAAAACACTGGGTTTCCTTTAGATTTCGCAAACCTTTCACCACAACATACACAGTTCTAACACAAGGCGGTTGCTCAATATTGTGATATATAGTAAAATCTAGTGGACTGAGCCATTATATGGTTAGTTTTTATTTGTAAAACCGCCTAGCTTGCGTATACAAATTCAAAAAGGGGAATCACAGGAGTAAAAAAGAAAGCTATGCCTACCTACGATTATCAATGTGGCACGTGCGGCAATCGCTTTGAGAAATTTCAGAGTTTTTCCGAAGAACCGGTAAGAGAATGTCCAGTTTGCGGCCAGGCGGTCAAGAAAGTTATTTCGCCCGCCGGGATTATCTTTAAAGGCTCCGGCTGGTATATCAACGATAGTAAGAAAACTACTACTACCACCGTCCCAGTCCCCAAAGATGACGAAGCCAAAACCGAAGCCGTTCCAGTAGCAAAAGAAGGTGAAGCCAAAACCGAGGCCGCTCCGGTGGCTAAAGATAGCGAAACCAAAACCGAGAAGCCAAAAGCTGAACCGGCGGTCAAGAAATCCGAAGCCGCCGCCTAAACCGGGCGGTCCAGACAGAACTTGTATAAAATATGCTGACTCTTAGACGGTCGCCCAACGACCAGCCATTTTACAGCTTAAAATCCCCCGCCGAGGCTATGCGCCGGGCCAGCGTCATTCGCAGCCGCGAAGGGGAACCGTGCAGTTGTATCGAGGGACATTGTTTCGCCTAAGAAACGGTGTCCCGCTTTAGATACGGACTGCATCTTTAAGCATGGCAAAATTTAGGAGTTAAATATGTTTATTTCGGACGAAATCAAAGCCATAATGGAGCGTGACCCGGCTGCACGCAATATATTTGAAGTTTTCCTCTACCCCGGTCTGCACGCAATGATCCTTCACCGGCTGGCCCACGCCCTCTATCAGGCGAAAGTCCCCTTCTTTCCGCGCTTAGTCTCCCAGATTGCCCGCTTCCTGACCGGAATTGAAATTCATCCCGGTGCGCGTATCGGTAAAGGGCTATTTATCGATCACGGAATGGGTGTAGTAATCGGTGAAACCGCCGAAATTGGCGATAATGTAACCCTTTACCAGGGGGTAACATTGGGCGGGACCGGCAAACAAACCGGCAAACGCCACCCGACCCTCGGTAATAACGTGCTGGTGAGTGCCGGAGCGAAGGTGCTGGGCGCAATAACCATTGGCGATAATGCCCGGATCGGCGGCGGCGCGGTGGTTCTCAAAGATGTACCGCCCAATACTACGGCAGTGGGCGTACCGGCCAGAGTAGTGGCTATGCGCAAGGCCGCAGGTGAAGAAAACCAGCGCGTTGAGAATATGCCCGACCCGGAAGGCGATATGATCAACGCCTTGCAGGAAAAAAGCCGCGAACTGGAAAACCGCTTGCAAGAACTACTGGCTAACCACGTTGAGCAAATCCACGAGGTAGAAGCCGACCATGTGACGGTCGATGGATTGGAAAATCGCCTGGCAACCCTGACCGAGCGGCTGGAAAGAATCGAACGGGCTTTGCTGGCCCTACAAATGCCGGTAAAGTAAGTTCGCCGGTTAGCTCCGATTTTAGCTTTGAACGAGTGCTTAAAAAGGGTTATTAACCGAAAGACTTTCCGGCTTCTATTCGCTGAAAACTCAGGAGGATCGTAAATCGTGCCAATTAGGATTTCAAATACACTCAGCGGACAGGAAGAAGAACTGGTAACTCGCCAACCCGGTCTGGTCAATATGTACGTTTGCGGTGTAACGGTCTACGCCAGCAGTCATATCGGCCACGCCATGAGCGCGCTGACCTACGATGTGATCCGGCGTTATCTGGAATATCGCGGCTATCAGGTTCGCCACGTCATAAATTTTACCGATATTGACGACAATATCATCACTCGTTCCCAGAAAGAAAATGTCGCGTGGCAAAGCCTGACCGAACGCTATATCGCCGAATACCTGGCCTGGATGGACGCTTTGAATGTGAAGCGGGCGACAGTCTACCCCCGCGCCACCCAGGAAATCAACGAGATAGTGTCCGCCATTGCCGGACTGGTGGAAAAAGGTTACGCCTATCCCGCCGCTAACGGCGATGTGTATTACGAGGTAGCCCGCAAAGCCGATTATGGCGAATTAAAGCATCAGAGCCTGGACGAACTGCGGTCCGGTGCGCGCGTCGAAATTGACGAGGATAAAAAATCGCCCCTGGATTTTGTCCTCTGGAAAGCCGCCAAACCGGGCGAACCAAGTTGGCCCAGCCCCTGGGGTAACGGTCGACCGGGCTGGCACATCGAATGCTCGGCGATGGCCTTGCACCACCTGGGCGAACAACTGGATATTCACGGCGGCGGAACCGACCTGATCTTCCCCCACCACGAAAACGAAATCGCCCAGAGCGAAGCCCTGACCGGCCAACGGCCTTTTGTGCGTTACTGGGTCCACAACGGTATGTTACAGGCTAAAATCTGGGACCCCCAGCAGAATAAATGGGCCGTCGAGAAAATGTCCAAATCGCTAGGCAATACCATGTCGGTGGGTAAACTGCTGGAAATGGGCGACCCGGATATGCTACGTATGTTTGTGCTAGGTTCCCACTATAGCAAACCCCTGACTTATACCGACGAAAGTTTTCAGGTAGCCCTGCGCAGCCTGGAACGCCTAAAACGACCGTTTGCCCCCGAAGAAAAATGGCCGGAGCCAGATGTAGCGGCTACCAGCTCGGAGACCGATAACAATTTACAGGCAGTCTGCCGGGCCGCACGCCAAAATTTTGAAGCCGCAATGGACGATAATTTTAATACTTCGCTGGCCCAGGCCGCCCTGTTTGAACTGGTGCGCGAAATCTTCAAAGCTCGTGAGGCCGGAGCGGGCGGTAGTACCCTCGCGGCGGCCCGCGAACTGTTGGCCGAACTGGGCGGCGTGCTAGGCTTCCGGGTCAAAGAAATAGCCCGGACAACTGCCGGAAACAGCGAACCGTTTATAAATTTGCTAGTGAAAATACGTAGCGACCTGAAAACCGCCAAACAATTTGAACTGGCCGACAGCATTCGCCAGCAACTCAAAGCCCTGGGGATAGTGCTAGAGGACCGCAAAGGTGGCGAGACAACTTGGAAAAACGAGTCTTAAAGTGTGAGATTAGTTATAGATATTATCTAGTGATTACACACATCTCCATTTTTGAGCAAACAAGGTATGGGGAAAAGGGTTAATCCTAACAAAACTGAGGGTTAAGCCGCTCCGGTAAAGGGCCACTAGCCCTTGTAAAAATATGTAGGGGCCGTCGCGGTTTTGTTTGGTGCCAGGTTTGCTCCAGGTCTTCCCGGCTATAAATCTTAAAGGCCACCATAGTCGAGGTGCCGGTGATGGTATTGAGCGCAGCTACCTGCTCGGTTATTACCTCGGCCAGTTCCTCATATTCCTTGACCCTGACCATCGCCACCAGTGGAGGGGGAAAAAGAAGAGGGTAGTACAGGGGAGACCCCTGTACTACCCCCCGCAGGGGTCGGGTACACTTTGGGTGCTCTACTAACCCCGCCTCGAAAGAGGTAGCCTGAATAGTTACAAAGTTATAGCGGAATTAAATTCCAGCCGAACCCGGTTCCCGTACCTGTTCGTGAGCATGATAGCTACTGCGTACCAGCGGGCCACTTTCGACGTGCTGAAAACCATAACCGAGCGCGATTTCTTTTAACTCGGCAAACTCAGCCGGGGTATAGTAGCGTTCGACCTTAAGGTGTTTGGGCGACGGACGCATATACTGGCCGAGGGTCAGAACATCGCACTCTACCGAACGCAAGTCGCGCATCACCTCGACCAGTTCATCTTTGGTTTCACCCAGACCAACCATGATCCCCGACTTGCTGATCACGCCATAAGGGCGGCCCAGGTCTTTGGCCCGGCTAAGTAGTTCCAGCGTCCGGTCGTAACGGGCTTTATGACGGACCCGCCGGTAAAGGCGCGGCACCGTTTCGGTGTTGTAATTCAATATTTCCGGTCGAGCCGCCATTACGGTCGCCAGGTCGTTCCAGTTCCCGACGAAATCGGGGATCAAAAGCTCGATCCGGCAACCGGGAGTAGTCTGGCGGATCAAAGCAACCATTTCGGCAAAGATATGCGAACCGCCATCGGGCAAGTCATCGCGGTTGACCGAGGTAATTACCACGTGCTGCAAACCCATCGCCCGCACGGCTTCGGCTACTTTGTGCGGCTCGTCCTCATCGAGCGGGAAGGGTTTGCCGCTGGTAACATCGCAATAACCACAGGCCCGTGTACAAATATCACCCAGGATTAAAAAAGTCGCCGTCCGGTTGGCCCAGCATTCACTAATATTAGGACAATTGGCTTCCTCGCAAACAGTGTGCAACCCCCGGTCTCGCATAATCTTTTTTAGCTCAAAATAATTTGGGTCGCTGGGCAACCGGCTTTTGAGCCAGGCCGGTTTAGGCTCACGAGGCAGAATTTCGACCTTTGGCGTCGCTTTGTGGTAGTCGCTCGCTAACTGCTGCTCGTGTCTGGCTATCAGGTCAATCGTCCGCTTTTCCATAATCCCCGGTGTACTTTCTATTTATAATGCAAAAAAGGCTTTTTTATTATATATTTTTGAAAGCCAGGGCGCAAGGCTTGTTGAGATCAGACCGGCAGTGTTATAATCCTCTTTGCAATCGGCAAATTATGGTAAAGTTAAATGACTGCGGCCCGGTACCACTCTAAACCTGAACACTTATTTTTAGGTCAAGTTGAAAGTGGTGAAAACGGTCGCACATTTTAGAAATTGTAAAAGTTGAGTTCACCAACAGCGGTTGAAAATTTATTGGTTCTGACCGGCGCACTGGCCTACGATCAACTCTGGGGCGAGCCGCCGGCCTGGTTGCATCCGGTGGTCTGGTTTGGCTGACTGATCGAAGGCTGGAAACGGCTTGCGCCGAGCCGGGGTCGGGCGGTACAATTGCTCTACGGCCTGGTAGCCGTATTGTTGAGCGTCGGCGGGGTGCTGGCCGGGGCCTGGTACGGGCTGGGTCTATTGCGCGACTGGTTCAGCCCGGCGGCGATAGTGGTCGAAGCTTATTTGCTCAAAGGTTGTCTGAGCATTCGGATGCTGGCCGATGAAGGCTTAAAAATCCGCCGGTTGCTGAAACTGGACAAACTGGTTGAGGCTCGCTATGCCATGCGGAGCCTGGTCAGCCGCGACACCAGTCTGCTGGACAGCCAGCAAATTTGCGGGGCGGCTATCGAGTCAGTCACCGAAAACGCCACCGATAGCCTGGTCGCGCCGCTTTGTTTCTTTGCCCTGCTGGGAGTGCCGGGGGTACTGGCCTATCGTTTAGCCCAGACTTTTGACTCGATGATCGGCTACCGGGGTAAATACGAATATCTGGGCAAAGCGGCCGCCCGCCTGGACGACATTCTAAATTTTATACCGGCCCGGCTGACCGCTTTGCTTTTAATCCTTAGCGCAGCCTGGTACCGGGGCGACCGGGCCAACGCCTGGCGAATTGCCCGGCGCGACCACCGCCTGACCGCCAGCCCTAACGCCGGTTGGACGATGGCCGCGATGGCCGGTGCTCTGCGGGTGCAACTGGTTAAAGTCGGTCATTACAGCCTGGGCGACCCGACCGACCTGCTCCAACCGGGCCTGATCAACCGCTCGGTGGCCGCCCTATATATTGTCAGTGCCGAAGTAGTCGGGCTGTTTATTTTGCTGACAGTCCTGAAATCGTTAACCGGCTATTAGTCAGCGAAACCCTGAAGGTCTTTGGTTCAAAATTCCCGGCCACTGGGCCGTTAGAAAGAGGCGCACTCTATGTCTTTTCAGAGCAAGACACCCAAAGTTAGTAACCGGTTGGCCGGGCTGGACCTGGTAGTGCACGGCGGGGTCGACCTGCCTGAACTAACCCGTTTCAAGATTCTGACCGATAAAGTGGTGGACCTCAGTACCAATATCCACCGCTACGGTCCACCGCTATCGGTAGCTGAAAAAGTGGCCGACGTGCAACTTTCCAGTTACCCCGATAACCGGGCGACTCAGTTGCGCGAAGGAATTGCCAGTGCCTTGCGGCTGATGCCGGACGGAATAGTGGCCGGAAACGGCTCGGTCGAAATTATTTACGCGCTGGCCCAGGCCTATCTCGACCCTGGCGACAAGGTGCTGGTGGTCGGCCCGACTTTTGGGGAATATTCCCAGGCCGCGCGGCTGTGCGGGGCCGAGGTCATCACTTACCAGGCTCTTGAAGCCGCCAATTTCCGGCCAGATGTAGCGGCTTTGCTCGAATTGATCACCCGGCACATTCCCAAACTGGTATTTCTGTGCAATCCCAATAACCCTACCGGCTACCGGTTAGGCGAAGCCGACCTCACTACCCTTACCGAAGCGGCGGGTAACGAAGGCGGTATGCTGGTGCTGGACGAGGCCTATGCCGGGCTGGCCGACCCGTTTCCGCCTAAACAGCAGTGGAACACCCTGGATTTGCTCTATAGCAACAATGTAATATTGATCCGTTCGCTAACCAAAGAGTATTCGCTGCCGGGGTTACGGCTGGGTTATGCCGTGACCCAACCGGAGGTGGCGCGGGCCTTGAATGTCGTCCGCGCCCCCTGGACCATCAACGCCTTTGCCCAGGAAATTGGCCGTAATTTGCTCGGCGAAACCGAATATCTGGCCGAGGTCCGCCGCCGGATACACTCTGATAAGCAGTATTTATTGAGCCAACTGGCCGCAATCGAGGTCCAACCGGTACCGAGCGAGGCAAATTTCCTGCTGATCAAGGTGGGCGACGGCCCACAGAGTGCCGCCGAATGTCGCCTCCAGTTGTTAAAACAGCAGATCGTAGTGCGCGATTGTACCAGTTTCGGCTTACCACAATATATTCGGGTAGGGGTGGGCACCCAGAAAGACAGCGACCGGCTGGTGCCGGAATTGAAGAAGTGGCTGGCCGCGCAGAAACTTAAAAGCGAGATGCCGAATGTGCTACTGGGCAGTACGCGAGGTCTGGGCAAAACCCTGATGATCCAGGGCACCGCCTCGAACGTCGGCAAAAGCACCGTCACCGCCGGGTTGTGCCGGGTCTTTGTCCAGGAGGGTATGCGGGTTGCGCCTTTTAAGGCTCAGAACATGGCCTTGAATAGCTATGTCACCAAAGAAGGCGGCGAGATTGGCCGGGCGCAGGTCGTCCAGGCGGAAGCTTGCGGCATCGAGCCTTCGATCCATATGAACCCGATCCTGCTAAAACCGGAAGGCGATTCGCGCAGCCAGGTAGTAGTCCTCGGCAAAGTTCAGGCTACCATGAGTGCCAAAGAGTATCACAACAGCAAACGCGAGATGCTCGGCATCGTCGAGGAGTCGCTGCGCGAGTTACGCCAGGAATACGATCTGGTAGTGATCGAGGGGGCCGGTAGCCCGGTCGAGATCAATCTCAAAGCCAACGACATCGTAAATATGCGGGTGGCGAAAATTGCCAACTCGCCCGTGCTGCTGGTAGCCGACATCGACAGGGGCGGGGTTTTTGCCTCGCTGGTCGGGACCCTGGAACTTTTGGAACCGGATGAACGCGAACTGGTAAAGGGGATGATCATCAACAAATTCCGGGGCGACCCAGAGCTTTTCAATGACGGCGTAGATTTCTTGCAAAAAAGAACCGGTCGCCCGGTCCTGGGCGTGCTGCCCTTTTTCAAGGACATCAAGCTGGCCGAGGAAGATAGCGTCGCGCTTGAAACCAAACCGAGTGCCCCACCCCCGACCAGAGCAATCGACCGCGACGGCATCCAGCGCGACCTGGATATTTGTGTGATCCTCCTGCCGCACATCGCCAATTTTGACGATTTTGACGCGCTGGAATTGGAACCGGGGGTCGAAGTACGCTATGTCCGTGAGCTTTTTGAACTAGGTCAGCCCGATATGGTCGTAATTCCCGGCACCAAGACCAGCATTGCCGATCTGCAATTTTTACAGGACTCCGGTCTGGGTGCGGCGATCCAGAAGGTAGCCGGGGCCGGTACGCCGGTGATCGGCATTTGTGGCGGGTACCAGATGCTCGGCGAACGCATTGATGACCCGGAACACGTCGAAAGCCGGGTTGGCAGCGTGCCGGGTCTGAATTTGCTGCCGGTTCGGACGACTTTTGCCGCCCAGAAGATGACCTGTAAGGTAAACGGCAAAGTCGAGGTCGGACGGGGCATATTGCAAGGCCTGGAAGGGGTCAGCGTAAGCGGCTACGAAATCCACATGGGTCAGACTGTTCCGGTCGGCGGGGGCGAGGCGGCTGACGGAAGCCAGCCCGGCGAACTCCAGCGTTTAATCCGGCTGACCCAGCGCGAGAACGCCAATATCAACGAGGGCGAAGGTTATCTGAACGAGCGCGGCAACGTCTGGGGCACCTATTTACACGGTCTGTTCACCAACGATAATTTCCGCCACGCGGTCCTGTCCAATTTGTTACAGCGTAAAGGTATCAGTACCAGCGCAATTCAATCGCGCCAGATGCTGACCCTTTCCAAAGACCGCGAATACGACAAGCTGGCCGACCATCTGCGGAGCAATCTGGATATGCGCTTACTCAAGGAACTGGCCGGGCTTTAACTTTTTCACCTCACCACGCGCCTGGCTTTAGGCGAGGGGAGTAGTCACTTGCCTAAACCAATTCATCCGATACCACCTTCATATCGGTGGCTGTGGTTGCCAGTAAGCTGCTGCTTATTGCGTTTTGTTCGGCTACCTCTTTTAATTCGAGCAAAGCATATTGTACCTGTTGACCAGCCTGAGTTTGTTCACTGGTTAGTAACCGGATTAGCTCGGTCAACTCGTTCACCTGACTAACCGATAAACCAATTCCCCGCACCTGGCTCTCGGACTCCCTGGAGATTTTTTGCATGGTAATTATGACCTCCCCGGCCATTTTCGCAACTTCTTCCATTTCTTCGGTTTTGCTGTAAGCCTTTTCAGTTACCTGGACCGCTCGTTGGATTGCCATTTCGACTTCTTCTACGATCTTGACGATTTCTTTGCTGGCGGTACTGGATCGAGTGGCTAGACCTTTGACCGCTTGAGCTACTACCCCAAAGCGGGCACCTTGTATCCCACTCCCACTGGCCTCGATAGCGGCATTTAACGAAAGCAGATGGGTTTCACCGCTAAGGGTATTTAATAAATCCAGAATATTGCGCATGTTGGTGCTTTTGTCACTCAATTCAGCCAGAGTGGTTAAAAGTTGCCGGTAATATATGCTGACTTCGGAACTCATGGCCTGCGTCTGCTCGACTGCTTCCTGTCCTTTCTTACCTTGTACCACCACCGCCCGGCTGATCTCTTCACTAACCTGGTTATCAGCTACTACAAGACTGGTGGCCTCATTCACCTGGGTTGCCAGGCTCGATATGCTACCGGCTTTTGACGCCAGTTCCCCGACCGTAGCGTTTAATTCATATATTATGGCGGCTTGTTGTTTACTGGTAGAGGCTAAATCGCTGGAACTCATATTTAACGAAACGGCAAAGTCATGCACTCGCTGGCTAACCTCGGCATTTGCCTGGTAGCGCTGTTCTAAAGAAAAGAGCACCTCTTTTAACTTATTGTTTTTGAGTTGGACCAGACGATTTTGATTTTTATTTGGTAATACCAGCATGCCTACCCCCAGCGGCAGTATTACCAGAATAATAACCCCGATTGGGATTATTCTTATTTCAGGTTTGATGGAAAAAGGTGTCTGATAAATTTTTAGTACCAGTTGGCAAAAATACAAACCAAAACTGTAGAAACTACATAAAAAGACTACAATTGCCAGTTCCCAGCTACGTTGTAGCAGCGCGGACAAGGCAATCGGGATCAGAAAGCAAAGTATAATCGGTGTTTCTAACCCCAACTCCCAGCAATACAACCCTGCAGCCAATACCGTACTTGATACAATCCACCAACTAATCCAGGTATAACTCTTAAGTTGAGCCGATCTTGTGCATAACAGTAGTCCAGGCAAACAAATCAGACTAACAACCGGCGCAACCAGATAAAGCACATAAGAAGTAATAAAAGCCAATCCGCTTAGGGTAATGATCCCGGAACTGTGCGCCGCCATTGCTAAAAGAGTGACCTTTTTTAGCAGCTCAAGTTTTCTCGCAGCTTCGTCTTCAGTTAGAGCCACCGGCAAAAGGGCATCCGGTTTGGACCTAACTTTAGGCCTGCCTAGTATAGGAATTGTCATTTGATTGTTGTCCCATTTATGTAATTGTGGTGAGCAAAATTCAACTGGTTGAGGTTATTGGAAGCATGGATAATTCTACACAATTCGTGGGCAAATAGTAACCAAGTACTACAAACCTTCTAAAAACTTGCCTATTTACTTTGCTGAACGGTATAAAACAACACGTAAAGATATAACAGATTGATTATCTCATAAGAATATTACCAACAACATTACGAATTGATAATATTAATCCAAAATAATGCTAATTGGCAAGTATTGGCTTCAAGCTGAAAAGTGGAGAGCAATTTTACGGGTTCCAGCCCTGGTAAATATGGCAAAGTAAGCTATCCTGAAACCAACCGAAATCTTTAAGTTTTAGTGTCAGTTGCACAATTTGCTATGGTCCCTTCTCATAAGAATACTGACGGACGTGTTTATATATCTGGCACACTTAGCAAGCCTGGCGGGTCGTTCAAGATTGACCATCCGCTTGACCCGGCTAATCAATACCTTTATCACTCGTTTGTGGAAAACCCCGATATGCTCAACATTTACAATGGCCTGGTCACGCTGGACGGACAGGGCGCGGCGACCGTCGAGCTACCGGCCTGGTTCGAGAGCCTTAACTCCGATTTCCGCTATGGTCTAACCGCCATCGGCCAGCCTGCGCCTGATCTGTTCATTGCCCAAAAGGTAAAAGCCAGCCATTTCAAGATAGCGGGTGGTAAGGCTGGACAGGAAGTAAGCTGGCAATTGACCGGCATCCGGCAAGACGAGTGGGCGAAGGCCCACCGCATCCCGGTCGAAGGAGTTAAGCCTGACCACGAAAAAAGCTTTTACTTACATCCTGAATTGTTCGGCCAGCCGCCCGAAAAAGCGGTGCATCAACCCAGGCCTTAGCCGGTTGCTTTAGCAGAAGAACCAGCCGTAATACCAGGTCCGCTTGAGTAGAGGGCAAACCGTGTGGGATACCGCGTCAACGGTCTGCCGTCGGTTGAGTGTCAATGGGCAGAGCCATATCCTCCAAAGTTACATCACTTTAGCGGGCCTGGTATAAAATAGTGAACTTTAATTTACAATATTAGGTGCGTTAACGCACCCCGTAAACTGATACGTAAAGATCAAATCAAGCCAGTCCAACAGGTGTATTCCAGCCGATTTAAAGACAAAATATAGCAGCAGCAGCAGAATAACAAATGCTAAAACTAGCAAGGCTAGCTTATAGTTTGGTTTTTGTACCATATACTCCCAATTTTTGGTTATAGCACTAAAGGTTGGGTTACAAAAAGTGAATTCTCAATGAAGCCTCCAGGATCGTGGACATCTCGCTCTCCTAAGTTCCACATTTGCTCAAAACCAGCACTAGCTATATGACCATCAGGCTAAAAGATTAAATTTATCCCGGTCCGATGCTCCTGTCTGATTACAAGCATTTTTACAATATGCCTTCAGGAAATTTGCGATATAATTTGGATTTCACACCGCAATATTTATACCACGCCGTTTGCGATGTCCTTTTGGAGTACCGGTATTATAATTGGCTGGCAGAATATTAGAAGAAATTAAGGGGATAAAAATGACAGATAAACCGATCCGCTTAGGGGTGATTGGGTTAGGAGCCATCGGCCAGAATTTGCTCCGGGCTTTTGCCGAACATCCGGCCCTGGAGTTAAAAGCAGTCTGCGACCTGGACGCCGAGTTAGCCCGTCAAACCAGCCAGAAATATAATAACATCGACTGTTACACCGATTACCGGACGATGCTAACCGCCGCCCAGATGGAACTGGTCTACCTGGCCGTCCCGCCACGCTGGCATTATCAAGCCGCGTTGGAGATATTGTCAGCCGGGAAGCACCTTCTTTGCGAAAAACCGCTGGCCCTGAACCTAAAAGAAGGTCGGGAAATGACCGAACAGGCTCAACGGACGGGCCTGGTAACTGCCCTCAACCTGAGTATGCACTATGCGCCGGGCGTGAAAACCTTCGTAGAAAAGGCCCGGCAACCGGCCTATTTTGGTGAGTTACAGGACGGTCAACTCATGATGGTTTTCCCACAGTGGCCGCGCTCCTGGCAGCAAAATCCCTGGATCGGCGGGCGTGAGCAGGGTGGACCGGTCCGAGAATGTACCCCGCATCTTTTCGAGGTTATTTTGGAGGCTTTCGGGCCGGTCCGCCGCCTTCAGGCCGTCATGACCTACCAGCCCGACCCGAATTTGTGTGAAAAAAGGGCCGCCGGGACCCTGGAACTGGATAACGGCAAGCTGATCCGGGTAAACGTCGAAACCAATCTGGACAAGCCGGAAGAAGTAAGCCTGACCGTACGGGGCAGCCAACAAACCATCGGGCTGGTGCAGTGGCGTAATCCGGTGGTCTTTGACACAGATAACCGGCCCGAACCAATGGCGGTACCGGAAACTACCCCCGGCTTACTCGATAATTTGGTCCTGGCAATTCGAGGTCAGAAAGCCGATCTGCTCAATTTTGAACAGGGTCTGGCCCTCCAGCAGGTGCAAGACGGCTGGGAGCGTTCGGCGCAAGCTCACGGGGAATGGGTTACTCTTTAGGCAAGTCGGGAAGTTAGATGACGGGGAATAGCCAGGAAAGAGCTATTAGAAAAGTCTATAGAAAAAGCCTATAAAAGAAGAGAGGGGCCGCACGTCCCAGACGCTGCGCCCTTCTCCTAACAATCTCTCCTCGCTGCTATATTGACGACACCGGTTTCAAAAAAGTTCCCCCGAATCCGACCAATTTTAAAAACTCGTTAAAGTGATCTTAACCCGGTTTTAGTGTTACAATATTTCGCGCGAGAGAAACTATGTGAGGTAAATTGGCAGGGAAAAGGAAGACCGAATGACTACAGATTTTGTAACGGTAATCGGGACCGGTAGCTGGGGTACTACGCTGAGTTTGTTAATCGCCCGTAAAGGCCTGGAAGTGCGATTGTGGACCAGAACCGAAGCGGAAGCGGAGACATTCAGAACCGAAGGCGAAAACCGCCGCTTTTTACCCGGCCATCCCTTCCCAGCCCACCTGAAAGTGACCGCCGATTTATCAGAAGCCCTGACCGAGGGTTGCCAGATGGTAATAATGGCGGCTCCCTCCGGCAAAATGCGAGCCAGTTTGCAACAGGTGCAGCCTTATTACGACGCGCTCCGCGCCAGGCCGGTAGTCCTGAGTGCCGCTAAAGGGTTGGAAATGGACAGCCTTTTGCGCATGACCGAATTAATCGAACAGGAATGGCCCGCCGCCGCCGAACAAGGCCTGGTCTGTGCCCTTTCCGGTCCGAACATCGCTCGTGAAATAGCCGAACAGAAACCCGGTGCGACGGTCGTAGCCGGTAAAAATCGCAAAGCCACCGAGAAAGCTCAGAACCTGATTACCTCGACCACCTTTCGGGTCTATACCAATCCCGATGTGATCGGGGTAGAACTGGGCGGCGCGTTCAAAAATATTATCGCGCTGGGAGCCGGTATTTCGGATGGCCTGAACGCCGGGGACAACGCTAAAGGAGCCTTTATGACCAGGGGTATGGCTGAAATTGGCCGGTTAGGCGTGGCCGCTGGGGCCGATCCGCTGACTTTTCTAGGGCTGGCCGGACTGGGCGACCTGGTAGCAACTTGCGCCAGCCCCTACAGCCGCAACCGCTTCGTAGGTCAGGAACTGGCTAAAGGTCGCACGATGGACGCCATCCGGGCCGGGATGAGCCAGGTGGCCGAAGGCGTAACTACCACCGCCGCCGCCCGTCGGTTGGCGCAACGTTACGGCCTGGAAATGCCGATCACCGAGCAGCTCTATCTATTATTATTTGAAAACAAACCAGCCTTGAGCGCGATCCGCGACCTGATGCAGCGTGAGCCGACCGAAGAAATGTACGGTTTCAAAATCTAAAGCTCCCGGCAATGCACCAGCCGCTTAACTCCCTGAAGGCCAAGCCTAATAAATCTCGACTATCCCCTGTCGTGTATAACATACGAAAGCTAGATAGAAGTGAGCTTAAAGCGTAAGTATTAAAAACTGGACTTTCGCTTGATGACGTTAACCAAATTGAAGCGGGGGTAGTGGGGGTCGGGTACCCTCGTATAATAAAAGTGGCTCTATAATATAATTAGAGCGGGCGGCAAGGTGGTAGTGAGGTCGCGGGTACCCAGCGGCTGTTTTGAAACAAACAGACCCCGTCCCAGAGATAGAACCCTACCACCTCGGCAGCTTTGAGTTTGAACCACCACCCAATGGGTACCCGGTGGCCTGGCTGGCCCAGTACCACCCATCACCAGGTAAAACCTGGGGTGCCATTGCTCGTCACTTTCTAAATATTTGTATTTGTATTTGTATATGTTTTTCGATGATAGATAGGAGCTCTTTCGATGGCTAATATTTCAACCCCTACGCCCCCCTGCTGTCCCTCAAAAATCTTTTAAGCTTTTTGTAGGGGTCGATATTGCCGCTCAAAGTTTTGATGCTGCCTGTTACCAAAGAGGGGTCAGCCGTAATAATAAAGTCGAGAAAGCTCGCCATTACCAGCAGGGCCAGGCCCATTACGCTGAATTTAGCCAGTCCCTTCTCGCCAAAGAAAGTGACCCAGGCGCGATCTTGATTGTGATGGAAGCTACTTCGACTTACTGGATCAAGGTGGCCCTTTTTCTCTATCAAGGTGGTTTCGGCGTTAGTGTGGTTAATCCGCTCCAGGCTCACCACTTCGCGCTTAGTGAGCTTAAAACCACCAGGACCGCTGCCATCGATGCTCAAACCCTGTGCGAGATGGCCGCCCACCGGTCTTCTAAACTTAAAGGGTGGACCCCGCCCCCGGCCATTTACCACAAGATGGAACAACGCCTCCAATACCGCTCGACCCTCCTCGAGTTGCGCAAAGTCCTAACAAACCACTGGCACGCTCTGAGTGCTTCCACCACCCTCGTGGCGGCGGTGGGTGAGAAGTATCAGGCTCAAATCGAGGACTTCACGGCCAAAATAGAAGCTTTAGACACCGAGCTTGAAACCGTCTTGAAGCAGGACCCGGCCTGGGCCGCTAGCATCACTTTGCTGCAAACGATAGTCGGCGTCGGTCCCATTACAGCTTACTGGCTGGTAGTAGCGAGCTTAAATTTCACCAGCTGTGCCAAAGCCGACTCGCTGGCTAAATAGGTCGGGGTCGCCCCGGTCGTAAAGCAGAGCGGCCCCAGCCTAAAAGGCTAAGGTGGCATCGGCCCCAGCGGCCACCCAGAATTGCGGACCGCTTTGTATATGGCGGCCAATAGTCGGGTACCCTCTGGGTGGAGGTTTAACCCTATACTCAAAGCTTTTTATGCGCGATTGAAAGCGGCGGGCAAGCCGCACAAAG
>JBBQGA010000035.1:0-56100 GCA_038322625.1 Chloroflexia bacterium | reverse complement strand
ACCTCCTCATAACCCTTGAAGACGGCATCGCCTGGCAATAACTGGCGGTCGAAGGTGAGCTTTTCGGTACGAGTGATGGTGAGTTTGGCTAATTTACCTTTGTCATCCCGCACTCGGCTCTTTTTAGGCGGACGGGTAAAGGGACTACTCGAATAGTTAGTAGCTGGGGTGTTGGGTGGCACATCCGGCTTACCCTGTTCGCCTTTAAGACGGTTAATCTCATCTCTGAAGCGTTGGTTTTCTTCCTTGAGGGCTTGCACCTGCTGCAGAGCATTCTCCAGGAGATTAAGAAGCTGGATAACCAGAGCTCGGCTAGTGGCATCTTCAATTGTAGAAGGGTCAAGTTCTTCTAACATCGGCCTATTATACCAAGCTGGTCTTTATTGGGCTAGCCCCGTCTTTTTGATACGCTACGGATTATGTCCAATTCAATCAGGAGCTATTATATGATGATGACTACTTCCGAGACCAAACAAAACCGAGGGAGGTAATTTAGAACAATCGTTTGTTTTCTGCTAATTTCTAAAATCTAAAAGTCTAACTCAGACGCTGGACAAGTTGTGGTAGGATAGAGACAGGAACTCACTAACTAACTTTATCTGACCCCTGATTGAAAATATAATGTTAATTTGACGATGGAAGCTGAGCCCGACTTACCATCAAAATCACCTTCTGCTGCTGAGATTTACCAGCTCCATTTTTTGTTGCTCGAAATTAGCCCCGCTATCTCTCGCCGATTACTCGTCCCCAGCTACTGCTCCATTTACGATTTGCACTTCTTTATTCAAATTGCTTTCGGCTGGAGTGATACCCACCTCCATCGTTGCGGCAGTGGGTGAGAGAAGTATCAGGCTCAAATCGAGGACTTCACGGCCAAAATAGAAGCTTTAGACACCGCGCTTGAAACCGTCTTGAAGCAGGACCCGGCCTGGGCCGCTAGCATCACTTTGCTGCAAACGATAGTCGGCGTCAGTCCCATTACAGCCTACTGGCTGGTAGTAGCGAGCTTAAATTTCAAGAGCTGTGCCAAAGCTGATTCGCTGGCTAAATACGTTGGCGTCGCCCCAGTCGTAAAGCAGAGCGGCCCCAACCTAAAAGGCCAGGGTGGCATCGGCCCCAGCGGCCACCCAGAGTTGCGCACCGCTTTGTATATAGGGGCCAATAGTCGGGTACCCTCTGGGTGGAGGTTTAACCCGGTGCTAAAAGCTTTTTATGCGCGATTGAAAGCGGCGGGCAAGCCGCACAAAGTCCTAATAGTGGTAGCCCGCAAATTGATCCACCTTGCGTTTGCCCTTAAGCGGAGCGGCAAACCTTTTGAGCGTGACTTTGGAGGTCAAAATGAAGGCAATCTTGAAATTGCCTCTTGACATTCATTACCACATCTCTGGGTGCCCCTGTAAAATTCTCTTTTTATTTTCGCTTCAAGCTCATGAAGTGAGGTTGAAGCGAAAATCCTAACTTTATACCGCTTTTTCGATTGCCAGAAAGTTCAAAATCGGTATAATAACCCCCAAAAAGATAAACTTCCCTGCAATTTGAATCATATTTCTAAAACTCAAAATTTGTATACCGAGGAGCATACCGGATAATTATGACCAACCCAAACCAAACCGATACATTGTATGAGCAAGTCATTCAACTGCCGCGTACTGTCGAATATGTCATTCCAGCGGATTATATAGATGCAAACGGCCATATGAATGTCATGCATTACACCGGCATCGGCAATATGGGAATGCAGCGTTTTGTAGAAGTAAATGGCATACAGTCGGACCTGTTCCGGCGCGGGGAGCGGGGAATGTTTGCCTTAAGGCAGGTTATCAGCTATTTAAAGGAAGTCCGCGAAGGCGAGCAAATCGCCGTGCATACCGGGCTGATCGGCTATGATGCCAAGCGGTTACATTTTATCCATTACATTATCAGCCTGACCCACCAGCGAGTAGCCTCAACCGACGAGCGCATTGCAATGTATATGGATATGACTGTCCGCCGCTCAACTCCCTTCGAGCCGCACATATTGGAAAATTTAGCCACAATCCGGACGAATTACAGCCAGTTGGCCTGGCAGCCGGAGGTATCCGGCGCGATTCAGCTCAAGCCTATTCAATAAACTTCTAAACCGGCTTTAACACTTTTGCCCCCTTATTAAGGGAACTTTTCTTTTACCTGAAATCAAATTTTGCTACCAAACTCCTTTTACCTGTAGGCAGTCAACCCGGCCCTAAATCCCTTGACCGGTCTACCAGTTGATCGGAGATGATTTGCTTTGAACCGTGTTTATTGAAAAAGACCGGTAGTAAACGCATTATATAGCCATTTGGTACTAATTTCGATTAAGATATAAACATATTTGACAATTCTCACAACTCCTCTGCTATACTAAGCTTAATCCAATCTGGTAACACCCTATATCTGTCAATACAGGTTATTGTACGGTAGCAGTATATTTTTGTGAGGTTTTTGTGCTTAGAAAATACTTGAGTTTTGGCCTGCCCATTTTACTGGTCGCCTTATTTTTTAATTTAAGCCCACTTCAGGTGATCTCTTCACCACTGTCGGCGGTGCAAACTTTACCACCGGTCGCACCCACACTTAAAACAAACTTTATGCTAGGTCTCTCTAACTCTCCCGGCAATGTAAACTGGATGACAGGTAGTGGCGTGGCCTGGGATGCCCGTTACCAGTATCTCTCCGGGGGAGCAAATACCAGTTATGGCTGGAGTACCTGGAATTCTCCGCCCGGTGCCTTTGCCGGTTACTATATGCAGGATAGCGCGAGCAAAGGTTATTTGCCGGTTTTTTCTTATTATAATTTGCTGTATTCGACGCCAGCTTCCGGCAGTAACGAGGGTGACAAAAATTTTAATAATCTGAATAATACCGGGACTATGAACAGCTACTTTGCCAATTTTAAGCTGCTAATGGATCAGGCCCGGCAGTTTGGTAAACCGGTTATCGTCCACGTCGAACCGGATTTGTGGGGGTACCTGCAACATAAATCGTCAAATCCAAATGCGGTTTCCGCCTCGGTCGCCAGTAGCGGCTATGCGGACCTGGCGGCGTATCCTAACTCGGTAGCCGGATTTGCCCGCGCCCTGGTCCACCTGCGCGACGCCTATGCTCCGAATGTGCTGCTGGCTTACCATGTTTCACCCTGGGCTTCGAGCTTTGGTGATCTCTCCAGCAGCCACGATAGTAATTTTAATGTGCAAGGAGCCGCCCAGGAAACCGCTAATTTCTTCTTGCAAATGACTGCTAACTTTGACCTGCTTTTTTATGATATTTCCGACCGTGACGCGGCCTTTTACAGTATTGTCTATAGCGACCCCAACCACTGGTGGGATACCAATAACACTACTTTCCCTAACTTTAACCGGTTTAATCAGTTTGCGCTGTCAATCACCAACTTGACCGGCAAACGGGGAATGCTCTGGCAGGTTCCGATAGGCAATACCCTTTACCGCTCGGTAAATAACACCTATCGTCATTACCAGGACAACCGGGTACAGTACTATCTTAACGATAGTAGTCACCAGCATCTGCGGGACCTGGCAAACGCCGGGATCATCGGGCTATTATTTGGGGCCGGAGATGGCAACACTACCAGCTACGATGATGGAAATGGAGATGGCGTAACCAATCCGGCCCCGATCAACGGTAATAATCTGGTCAGCCAGTATTCCGACGATGACGGCGGTAATCTGCGGCTGACGAGCAAAAGTTTTTATCAATCGGGTGGGTTGCCTCTGCACCCGGCCATCCCGGTCAACCTGAACTTTGCGGCGGTCGGTCCTAACCAGCTTACCCTGAACTGGCAGCGGGGTTCCACCGACGAAACCGGTTTCAGTATCGAACGCAAAACCGGGGCGGCGGGGGCCTGGAGCGAGGTTGGGACCACCGGGGCCGGTATAACCAGTTTCGCCAGCCAGAGCCTGACTAATGGTACTCCTTATTATTTCAGGCTCCGAGCGTATAATGGGCTAGGCTACTCGAATTATTCGGTCGAGGCCGCCGCCACCACCAGCCTGCCAGCCCCGGCTAATCTGAATATTACCGCTCTGCAGAGTACCAGCCTGACCCTCAGTTGGACCAATCAGGCCAATAATAGTCCGGCCTTCCGGGTGGAAAAGAAGGAAGGCCCGAACGGAAGTTGGGCTACTATCGTTAGTCTCAACCCTGGCACACTTACCTACAACCTGACTAACTTACCGAATGGCACCCCAATTTTCTTAAGGGTTCTGGCCTATAACGTCTACGCTACCTCGGCTTACTCCGCCGAGGCCACCGCCAGCACTCCCTTCCCCGCGCCGGATAACCTGAGCGGTCAACCGGTGTCCAGTACCCAGGCCCGGCTGAACTGGTCCGACCATTCTAACACTGAAACATCTTTCCGGGTCGAGCGCAGTACCGGCAATCCAGGCACTTTTGCGGAAATAGGCTCAACTGCGACCAGTGCCACCAACTTTCTTGACACCGGCGGGCAATCCGATACGCTTTATTATTATCGGGTGCGGGCTGCCAATCCTTATACCACTACACTTTACTCAAACCAGATTAGTCTTACTTTACCACCTGCCGAGCCGTCAAATTTACAGGTGACTGCTATCACCAATACCGAGGTGAGTCTGGCTTGGACCAATAATTCAAACACCGCCACCGGCTTTTACCTGGATAGCAAAACCGGACCGAATGGAAGCTGGCAACCGGCGATTGCCACCATTCCGGCGGCCACGACTATTTTTACCGATACCGGCCTGATTACCGGCACCCTGCATAGTTATCGCCTCCATAGTTACAATGCTAACGGTCAATCCGCCGCTTCAAACGAAGTGAGTGCCTTCTCTACCGGTGATTTGGTGGTAAAAAAAGGCCTCGACGACGGTACGATATACACTCTTTCCTGGGCGATCAGCCAGACGATCAGTGGTCCATATAGGTCTATCAGTTTCGCGCCCGGTCTGAGCGTGATTACGATAACCACCGGCATTACTTTACCTGATTTACCGGCGGGCGTAAGTGTGGGGGGCGGCTGTAATCAAAATGGCCCGGCAATCAGCCTGGTCTGGCAGGGTAACACCGGCAAAGTCTGGAATGTGGCTGGCAATAGCCTGTTATACGGTCTGCGAATGAGAGGTCTGCGCGTGCAACAATCCACTCCTTCGAGCGGGACGAATAAACTGGTGTGTGTAGTCTCTAGCCGAACCTGACCACTCGCGCCGGTCAGGCCTAACCGGCGCAAGTGATAAAAATGCGGACGGCTGGTATCAGGCCAATTTAACTACCTGTTTACCCAGATTCTGGCCTTTTAGCAAACCGATAAAAGCCAGTGGCGCATTTTCCAGGCCTTCGGTGATCGTTTCGTGATACTTAATTTTACCTTCCGCCACGCCCTGACCAAGCTGGCTCAAGGCTTCCGGCCACTTTTCGGGGTGTTCACTGACGATAAAACCCTGCACCAGTACCCGGTTGGTCAGCAGCAGTCCGAAATTCTTCAGGCCGTAAGCCTCGGTAGCGTTATATTGCGAAATCAGACCGCACAGGGGTATCCGGGCAAAGGCGTTGAGCCGGGTCAGGACGGCATCCAGGATCGAGCCGCCGACATTTTCAAAGTAAATATCTACTCCGGCGGGAGTGGCCGCCACTAAATCTTTGTAAAAAGTCGCCGATTGGTAATCCACGCAGACATCATAGCCCAGTTCGCCGACGGCGTACTGGCACTTGGTGGCCCCTCCCGCGATCCCGACCGTCCGGCAGCCTTTCATTTTGGCAAGCTGACCGACTACACTGCCGACCGCCCCGGTAGCGGCTGAAACTACCACCGTTTCGTCGGCTTTCGGTTTACCTATTTCGAGCAAACCATACCAGGCCGTAACACCGGGCATACCAACGGTACCCAGATAAACGCTAAGTGGCAAAGCGGCATTACCGAGTTTTTGAACGCCCGCGCCGTTACTTTTGCCGTATAGCTGCCAGCCCAGCATAGTCGTGACTTTTTCGCCCGGCTGAAATTTAGGGTTTTTGGACTCTACCACCTCACCCGCCGTCGCGCCGACCATCACCTCGCCAAGCTCTACTTTGGCCGCATAAGATTTAGAGTCGTTCATCCGACCGCGCATATAGGGGTCGAGGGACAGATAGAGGTTTTTAACCAAAATTTCTCCGTCCGACAGTGGGGCCAACTCAGTTTCGACCAGGTTAAAGTCTTCCGGGCTGACCCAGCCTTTGGGCCGGTTTGCCAATAATATCTGTTTATTTTTCATGTTTATCCTTTACTTTGCTAGAGGAATAATAGTTGCCATTTGATAGCAATACCGTAAGAAGTAGTGCCGGTGGCCCTTTTAAGGTCTGGTGCGTTTGCCAACCGGGGGTTATTTGTTATAATCGCTGTAATTGTTGTCCCGGCGATGGTCTGGCCGGTGGCTCAACTATGCTACGGTGGGTCGCAACAACCAATGGGGATTTTTATCGTCGGCTCCACGCACGGTCTGTACTTCGGTTCTATTTTAGCATAGAGACCCTAATTCGACCGTTGAGACCGATTTGTAGCCTCAGCTACTGCCGTAGAGAGGCTTTTGGAATAATGTTATCCCAAACACCGCCTGGGCTGTTTAATCTGAACTTGCTTTTCCCGCCACTGACGCCGGATCGACTCTCTCGGCAGAAAGGTGCTGCTATGCTTGCCGACGCGCAAAAAATTACTTTACCAGACCAACCAATGACCTTGCTTACCGGGGCGACCGGCGCATTGGGTCAGGAATTATTGTATCAGTTGTTAGAAAACCGACCGACCGATCATTTCGTCTTGTTGAGCCGAGGTAGCAGCAAAAAACAGCCTGACGGGGCGGCCCGGCGTATTAACAAGATTTTGCAAAAACATTTGTCGCCCTCCGAGGTCGAAAAAGCCTGGCAGCGCCTGAGTGTGCTGGACGGCGATATTAACGAACCCCAACTGGGCTTGAGCGACGAGTTATACCGTCAGACCGCCGAGCGGCTCGACCAGGTTTTGCATTGTGCCGCCGCCGTCCGCTTTGACCAACCCCTGGCCGAAGCCCGCGAAACCAACCTCGAAGGCACTCGCAAGATGCTCGAACTGGCCCGCCTGGCTCGCCACTACGGGCGCAATACCCGTTTTGATTATATCGGGACCTCGTATATCGCCGGAAAGCGCAGCGGCGTTATCTACGAATCGGAACTGGACCATAAACGAGGGTTTCACAACACCTACGAGCAATCCAAATACGAAACCGAACAGATGCTGCGGACCCAGCAAGACGAGCTTCCTATTGCTATTTACCGCCCCAGCATTATTATAGGTAATAGCCGGACCGGCGAAACCAGCAATTTCAAGGCTTTTTACTGGCCTTTACGGGTTTACGCGATGGGCCAGATGCGACTGTTGCCGGGCGTGGCCGATTGTCAGGTCGACCTGGTGCCGGTGGATTTCGTGGCCGGGTCGGTGGTGGCCCTCAGTGGTCGCAGCGATACGCCCGGTCACTGTTATCATCTGACCGCCGGACGCGACAATTTGATCAGTTTGCGCCAGATCATGGATGCCGCAATCGGTTTCTTTGGCATCAAATCGCCCGCCCTGATCCACCCGGCTTTCTTGAAACTGGCCGAGGGTTGGCCGGGCCGCTACTTCCTCACAGAGCGAACCCTTAAGACTTTGCGGCTGGGCGAGCCGTACTATCCGTACTTTGCGCTCAAACTCCAATTTGATACCACCGAGGCCAGCCGCGCCCTGCAACCAACTCAGTTAAAGCCCCCTTCGCCGCAACTTTTCTTCGACCGGCTGTTCCGCTATTGTGTAGAAACAGACTGGGGTCGCAAACAGGAAACTCCGGTCAGGGTGGCGGCGGCCCTACCCCCGGAGGAAAATAATCTGATGCGCAACGAGTTTGGCCCTTCGATAGCCAGCGCAATTTAGGTGCGGTTATAAGTTAGCTTAAATAGAAGTAAATACTCACCAAACCTGTGTAGAGGATCGAATCAGGGGTCGTGGGGGTCGGGTGCCCTGCGGAGGGGGTGATACAGGCGGGTACCCTTTGGGTGCCCCTGTTAATACTCTTTCTTCTTCTTTTCCCCCGTCCACTGGTGGCCCTGGGGAGGGGACAGGGGTGGGGCCTGAGTAGTTACAGAAAGGTTTTGATTGCGTGAGTGAGGAAATACTGCCGAAAATCGCAATGGTGATTACGGCCCACCCGGACGACAGCGAATTTGGCAGTGCCGGGACAATTGGCGGTTGGGTACGCTATGGCTGGGAAGTCTATTATGTCATATGTTCGGATGGCTCCGGGGGCGGTTCGGACGAAGCCACCGATGTCAGTGACACCGCCAAACAAAAGATTTCTGCCATACGTAAGCACGAACAACGGGCCGCCGCTTCGGTACTCGGTGTACGCGAGGTAGTCTTTCTGGATTACCCGGATGGCCGCCTGGAACCGACCCTGGAACTGCGGCGCGATATTGTTCGCCAGATGCGGCGTTTCAAACCTACCAGGGTAATACTCCAGAGTCCCGAACGCTCATGGACTCCCAACCTGGCAATTCCCCGCTACCATCCCGACCACCTGGCCGCCGGGGTAGCCAGTCTGGCCGCGATATATCCGGCCTGTCAGAACCCCTGGGACTTTCCCGAACTGCTCGCAGAAGGATTTGCCCCTCACAAGGTCAAGCAAATCTATATCACCGGCACTCCCGCCCCGAACCAGTTTGTCGATATAAGCGATACCCTTGACCTGAAGATCAAAGCTTTGCAAGCTCATGAAAGTCAGGTTGGCAGCGATTTCGGCGAGATTGAGAAGCGTATCCGAGGTTGGTCGGCTGCTATCGGCCAGAAATACGGGGTCGCCCACGCCGAGGAATATCACTATACCGAAAACCCGTAGATTCCGGTAATTTTGATTGATAAGTCAGCTATACTTGGATATTTCAACTTGCCAATTCATAAAGAGAATCAGGGTGACAAATATATGAAGGAGTGGGTACGGTCAGCCGGAAGTCCACTTCTTTTGTTACCAAAAATTTTACAGGACGATTGGGATGGCATCGAGATTTCGCCTGATCGAGAAGTAGAAGCAAAGTTTCGTTGGGATAAAAATGGTCCGGCTACCGATTTTGACCGGGCCTGTGATGTAGAAGCATATGTAGGCGTAATCCAGGTAGGGTCTGGTGAAGGCGTTGTTTTAGGGGATGAAGCAAATATAACCAGTTGGTATCCGCTTGAAAATACACAAAGTGGGGTTCTGGTACGTTGGGTTTATGCCGAAAATCTCGATTCAGTGGTTAAACATATACAGTCAATTGTTCCTTCTGAATTAGAATGGGAGAGTGAGGGCATTGTAAATTTTACCTCAACATCACTTATTCTTTTCGATTCAGCACTACCTGGCTGTGGAATTGAAGAAACTGCTAAAGTAGTATTACCGGGATACGAAAAAGATCGAGATTTTATTAAAATAGACCTGAAAGCAGGGTCATATAATATCAAAAGTTGCTATTATGAGCCTGATAAAAAGACTTCGCTGCTACTAATCATTTTAGAACTGGTTGGAAGAAACTGATGTTATCAGAACAAGAATTATTTGCATCTTACAGCAATCGAAGTATTTTGGGTGGGAATGAGGTTTACTTTGAGCTAAATATTGCAATGGAGTTTATATCTGATTGTCAGGAAAACAATTTTGCAATATTAGGAATAGAAGGCTTTATCCCGGATGGAAAATATATTATTCCACAATCAGATATGATAACTGATTATTCTCCTACGAGCGCAGGAACGTGGGAGGAATACAGAAACAGCTGTTTTATATCCGCTAAAAATCTGATACAAAGTTTTCCAGTTACAGTAGGTTTGCTTCTAAATTTTGTCATATTTTCAGAAGAAGATTATTTGAAGTCAATTACTAAATATTTGTAATGCGAGATAATCCTGCCAATCAATTCCTTATACCGCGCAGCGTTCCAGGGCCTCCAGGATCGGGCCGAGGCGTGGCGTGCCCTTAAAAAAGATAAGCTGGTAGGGCGGCTCCTGGCCTTTGATCAAAAAATCCGCGCGACCACAACGGGTACGCTCGCTCACCAGCACAATAAAATCGCGGCGACCGGCCCGGTTGAGTTTGGCAATCTTGCGCTCCAGGTACCCCCGCTCCCAGAACCCCACGATTTCCAGCAAAGCCCGGCGACCATCAGTATGTTCGAAGGCAAAATCCGGGATCATCACGGTATCAAACACGTTTATGATGCGGTCCTCCCGGCTGATCGACCAGCCCTGGCGAGGGTCGGGCTTTTTGCGGCTCCGGGCTTTTCGAGGTTTCGCCGGAGGCCCGTCAACCGTCGAAGGATCAGGCTCGACCACCTCCGGTTGGCTGGGAGGCTTGAAACGCTCCTCGAAAGCCACCGCCAAACTGGCCTCCAGCAAACTATCAAACTCGCCACTCCCCTTGAAATGGGTTCGCAGATGGGGCTGAGGACCGAGCCGGTACATGGCACGGGTAAACTGGGTCTGGCCCTTCCCGCCAGTGTCACTGCCACTGCCACCAATGTCGGCCCAGGCAAACACCAGTTCGGCTTCCAACTCCCACTCGGCCTCACAGAGCAGCAAAGCCGGTAAGAAACGGGCAAACTGAATACCATACCGCCGGTCGGTTCGGGCCAGAAAGGGCGAAGCGGCCCCTTCCAGCAAGATTTCGTAACCCCCGATTTGGTTTTCGGTAAGCTGGTCAGAGACGGTCAGGCCGGGACGAGGGAGGGGCGTAACCTCGTGCATCAGGCCAAACAACTTTATGTACTTGAAAAGGTCTTTGTAGCGGTCGTAAACCCGTATCTTGAGACGCGGAGCCAGGTACAAAGCCCCGCGCAAAAGCTCGACGTTATAACGGTTGAGCAGATTTTCGACCGTCAGGGCCGGGTCGAGGGTGATCAAATGATGGCGGTCTTTTACATCGGCAAATAGCATATCGCCTAACGGAGTGGGCCAGTAGTCCCCGGCCAGGGTCAGGTCGGAAGCTGTGGCGGCTTGTCGGATAATCTTCTGGCGCGTTTCGTCCGGTAAAAGACGGGCCAACAATTCTTCGTCATAGGCTGCCGCCGCCCGCCGCAAGCTTTGAACCCCCGGCTTGAGGGCAACCGTCAGACCACTATTATTAAACGGCTGAAATTCAGGCCGGGCCGCCTCGCGCCAGACCGCCAGCCGGAAGGCACTCAGCGAAAGATTGGGCTGGTTATCCTCCTCATCTTCAGAGGAGATCGGAAGCAACCCGTTTTCGAGATCATCGCCGGTTTTCTCAGGTGGGCGAGCCGGTAGCAACAAGGGGATTGCCGGTTCAAAAGTCGCAAAGCTGTCGCAAATCACTTTTGCCAGCCCATCGATCTCGCGGTAATCCAGCCGTATGCCGGTATATTTCGCCAACCGCAAATATAACTTCTCACGGGTCAGCCCCTCGGCCTGGGCTTGCTGAAAAAGCGAGATAATCTCCTCGGCCCGGCGGACATCCTCCGGTAAAGCCTGGTTCATCTGATTAATCGTGGCCTGGCCGGATTTGACCACCAGCCGGGCCTGTACCTGCGGCAGTTTTAACATTTTAGCAACATGACTTTAGTGCGCCTGACTAATCTTATTAATCGCGTTGGAAGCGGCTTGCTGGACCGTCTCGCCCTGCTGGGTTTCGCCCGTGTCGGTTTGGGCTAATTCTGCCAGCACCGGCAAAGCCCGGCGGTCCCCGATTTGACCGAGGGCGGTCACAGCTTGCCAGCGCACATCGGCATCCGGGTCGTGACAGATAGCCAGCAAACCTTCGACCGACCGCCGGTCTGCCAGGCGAGCCAGACTTCCGGCGGCCTCAAAGCGAACTTCCCAATCCTGATCGTCCAGGACACTTAGCAAGGGTTCGACCGCGCGAGGGTCCGCGAAAAGCCCCAGTTTGCTGGCAACGTCTGAGCGAACCATACTATCCTCGTCCGCCAGTAAGGCGGTGAAAGCAGTTACCACCTGCGGGTCGCGTATCTGGGCCACTATATCAACGGTATGGCAGCGTACCTGGCTATCGGCGTGTTTCAATCGGGGGAGCAAAAAAGGCAAAGCCGGGATACCGATCCGGCCCAGAGCCGCCAGAGCCAGACCGGCCATCGCGTTATCTTCCGAATTGAGTAAAGCGGCCAGCGGTTCGAGGGCCGGAGTACCCAGGCGGGCCAGGGCTTCGGCGGCCCGGCCTCTTTCGGCCACCTGACCGGGGTTTTTATTTTGTAGAATGGTGATCAACGCGTCAATTTCCTGGGTCACAGCCTCCCCTTTCAAAATTAAAAATCAAAAGTCGTCTGGCCCGGCGGTTTCTGGCCTTTCCGGGCCACATTCAAACGGCGGCGGGTGGATACCCCTTCTTCCAGCGTATCGCGGACGATCAACTCATAAAGAAAGGCTTTCGCTCCACCCTGGCGGCGTAAAATCCGGCCCAACCGTTGCACATATTCGGTCGAAGAACCACCCCCGCCGACCACTACCGCCACTTTCGCCACCGGCAAATCAACCCCTTCGTTTAGCACCCGCGCCGTCACAATAGCCGGAAATTCGCCCTGCCGGAAGCCGTCCAGGATAGCTTTGCGCTCGACTGCCGGAGTATGATGAGTGATGGCCGGGATCATAAATAGCTCGGCCAGCTCGTAAACCGCCCGGTTGGTCTCGGTAAAAATCAAGGCACTCTGACCGCGATGCAAAGCCAGAATCCTAGCCAGGGCCAGCCGTTTAGCTCGTGACATCTCGATCAGTTCGGCCATACGAGCTTTATAGACCAGGGCTTGACGGTAGGCCGGTTCCCGGTTCTGACCCCGCAGTACCCGGCTATACCAGCCCATGCCGTAATTTTCCCACATCCGTTTGACGAACGGCCCGTAAACCTGCCGCAACTTATTATATTCGTCGGCTTCCTCGCTCGTAAAATCGACCCGCACCCGCATGGTTTCGTACTCGGCCAGATAGGTTCCGGCCAACTCCGCCGGGGTCTTGTAATAGCAGGGCGGCCCTATAAGTTCTTGCAACAGCAGATGATCCTCGAAATCGGTGGGATAAGTCGCCGTCAGGGCCAGGCGTTTGGGAGCAATCGACAGCCGCGCGGCGTGTTGCCAGGTCGCCGCCGTCAGGTGATGCACCTCGTCACAGATCAACAAATAAAACCGATTGCCAAGCTCGTCCAGGTGCGAGGACGCACTCACATAAGTCGTGACCGTGATAGGCTGAATATCCTTCTTTTCCCCAAAATAAACCCCGACATTGGCCTGACCATAAATCCGGCTCAGGTTCTCATACCACTGGTGCAGCAAATCCAGTTGAGGTACCACAATCAGGGTCGGTGCGCGAACCTCATCAATCGCCAGGGTCGCCACGATACTTTTACCCGCCCCGGTCGGTAAAACAATCGTCCCCCGACCGTCCAGGGCTTTCCACGAATCGATGGCTTCTTGCTGGTAAGGCCGGACGGTCTGAATTGCCGGTTCAACCGGAGGAATGGACGGCCCGGCCCGGTAGGTTTCAGGCGTTTCGGCTACCTGGCGCACCGCCGCCGCTTTAGCCAGCCCATCCTGCCGGACAAACTGAAAGCCGTCGGTACGGGTGGGCAAATAACGCGGCACATTGTTTATAATCCGCTGGCCGTGCCATTCCTGACTGAGCCAGCCTTTTAGCTCGGCGTACCGGAAGGCCGGGGCTACCCAGTGCCCGGCGTGCCAGACAAAACAGGCCGGTAAATCACGCACCTGGGGCAATACCGCTTTGAGTACCAGCGTTCCGTCCTCAAAAACCAGCCTCGGCTGCTCATAACGACCGGGGTCGAGTTGGAGCGGCTCGGTGTTTTCAGTTTTTAGCGGTTTGAGACGGGCCATCGGTTTTCCTGTAAAGTTAGAACAAATATACGCTTTTGCAAGCTTTATTTTACCATAAATTGTAGGGCCGATCCAAAGTCGTGGCAAAGTCCTGCCGGGAGACATTTTTAATAGACCGGTCGATCAGCCTCGAAACCCAGCCGGGTCTTACAGGCAGACCTCCTTAACCGCAAAATTGACAGTTTGCATAGCCCGCTATTATTGTTATAATGTTCAGCAAAGTATCTTTATTTGGACTTTCGCTCGAAACAATTTCTCAGGTTCAAACTTTGGCAAAATCTTTGTTATCAGGTTCAAGAGCGAAAGTCGGGTTTATTTTGGTTTTGATATTCCTTTTGAGATTGCATAGAGAGAGAGAAATATCTTAGATGGGCTTAACTACTCAGCCAGACACTTCACCCACGCCCTCTCAAAATAATAAATATACCAGCAGCTCAACAACACCGGGGGCAGTTGCGGCCCTTATTTTGATTATCGATGATGACCCGGATATGCGCTTTTTGCTGCGTCAAATTATGGAGCAAGAATATTACCGGGTAGTGGAGGCCGAAAGCGGTGAGGAAGGCCTGACGGTTTACATCAAATACCGGCCTGACATCGTACTATTGGATGGGCTTTTACCTTTGATGGATGGCTTCCAGGTCTGTGCCAAATTACAGACGCTACCCGGCGGCGACCGGACCCCGGTGCTGATGATTACTGGTCTGAACGACAACGAATCGGTAAACGAAGCTTTTAAGGCCGGAGCTACCGACTACATTACCAAGCCGATCCACCGAGCGGTTTTACGTCAACGAGTTCGCCGTCTATTGCGAACCCACCAGGCCGAGGAAGTGCTGCGTTTGCGCGAAAGAGCATTGGCAGCCACCAGCAACGGTATCCTGATTACCAACCCCAACCAGCCCGGCAACCCGATCATTTATGTAAATAACGCCTTTAAGAATTTGACCGGCTATAGCGAGGACGAAATGCTCGGCCAAAGCTGGCACCTCCTGAATGGCCCCAACACCGACCACAAAAGTATCGAGGAAGTTCAAACCGCTATCAATCGAATTATGGAGTGCAAAGTTGCCCTGAAGCATTATCGTAAAGATGGTAGCTGGTTCTGGGACGAACTCTCAGTTTATCCGGTCTACGCATCGAGTGGGGCGATCTCGAATTTTGTGGGGGTAGTCCAGGATGTTACCGAACGTAAACAGGCCGAAGAAATCCTCTATCAGACCAATGTGGAATTGACCAACCGGATAAACGAATTGCGCCAGCGCACCGAGGAGATCAGCCTTTTGAGCGATATGGGCGGGCTATTCCAGGCCTGTCAACAGATCAAAGAAGGTTATGCGGTCATCAGTGAAATGGCACCCCGCCTGTTTAAATCCGAAAACGGGGCTTTATTTATCAAAAAACCCGGCCAGCAAATCCTCGAACAAGCGACCATCTGGGGCGAGTCAGGCAAGATTACTTATTATCCCGCCTTTGAAGCCAACGATTGTTGGGCCTTGCGGCGGGGCCGCCTGCACGTGGTCGAAAATACCCAGAAAGGACTGGTTTGCAAACATATCTCGCCGGAGTCCACCCCCACCGCTTATATGTGTATTCCCATGATTGCCCAGAGCGAGTCGGTCGGGGTATTGTACCTGAGCAGCGAAAAGTCCGAAGGTACGATGTTGCAGGCTAAACAACAACTGGCTCTGACCGTCGCTGAACAAATCGGTATGGCACTGGCTAATTTAAATCTCCAGGAGACCTTGCGTAACCAGTCGGTGCGCGACCCTCTGACCGGCCTGTTCAATCGACGCTATCTGGATGAGGCTCTCAATCGTGAAATGCGCCGGGGCAATCGCAACGACCGGACGGTAGGTATTTTGATGATCGATATTGACCATTTCAAACAGTTTAATGACACCTACGGGCACGAGGCTGGCGATGTAATACTAAAAGAGGTCGCCCTATTTTTGCAAAATAACATCCGGGGCGACGATTTTGCCTGCCGTTATGGGGGTGAGGAGTTTTTGCTGGTACTGTCGGAAATAAACCCAATGGACGCCTGGCAGCGAGCCGAAACCATCCGTATAGCGATTAAACAGATGGATGTCCTGATGCGCGGAGTTCACGTGGGACCGATTACCGTTTCGCTGGGAGTGGCCGTTTTTCCCAACGAAGGAGCCACCCCCGAAATGGTCTTAAGAGCCGCCGACACTGCCCTTTACCGGGCTAAAGAACAGGGCCGCGACCAGGTGGTTATGGGTGTCCAACTGGAAGCAGTTTAAGGCCCGGTTGGCGCACCTACTATCCAGCACGCTAAAAAGAGCGGGTAGTCTAAACTACTGAATAAAAGGGGGTCTTTCGATTACAGTGAAGAGGTGAAAAATATTTTTCAGCTTCACCAGCACAGGAGATAATTGTTATGACCGCCCACAGCCAAGCTTCTTCTAATTCCATCGATCCTAATCTTATCACTCTCAACCCTGATATGAGTGCCATTCGGGTTAGCTGGAAAACCAAGCTGGGCTATAGTTTCAGATTAATGAAACCGATCACCTGGTTCGCCCCGATGTGGGCTTTTTTGTGTGGGGCGGTTGCGGTGGGGCTGGATTGGGGCAATTTGTTTAACCTTTTCCGGTTGGCATTGGGTATCGTGCTGGCCGGGCCGATCCTGTGTGGCCTCTCGCAAGTCCTTAACGATTGGTTTGACCGGGAAGTTGATGCCCTGAACGAACCCAACCGCCTGATCCCGTCGGGCAAGGTCAGTGGTAATCAGGTGATGTGGACGATTATTATTCTGGCGGCTTTGGGAGTAATCATTCCGGTCTACATGGGAACACCGGTCGCAGTACTGACCGCTTTAGGCTTTTTCCTGGCTATCAGCTACAGTGTTCACCCGATCCGGGCCAAGCGTAACGGCTGGATTGGCAACGCCCTGGTAGCGGTCTCTTACGAAGGATTGCCCTGGTTAGCCGGAAGTGCCACCTTTGGCCCGAATTTCCAGTCTAGCTGGGTAGCGATTTCGGGGCTATCCCTCACGGCGGCGATCATCTACAGTTTTGGCGCACACGGCATTATGACTGTCAACGACTTTAAAAGTATCGGTGGGGATACCGTGATGGGCATCAAGACTATCCCGGTACAGTACGGTGCCAAACCGGCAGCCTGGATCGCCGTCATCATAATGGATTTATGCCAGATAGCAATGATAAGTGTGCTGATCTTCAACGGTATGTTTGTCAACGCCGGTATCGTAACACTCTTTGTACTGGTCCAGCTACCTCTCCAAAAGAAATTCCTGAACGACCCGATCAAGAAAGCGATCTGGTACAACATGACCGGCACCACCGTTTTCGTTTACGGTATGCTGGTAACTGCAATCGCGCTGGGTCTGCACTAAATCAGGGTCACATAAGAGTACTGCTTGAGACTGTTGAAATAAACCAACAGTCTCTTTTTTTGTGACTTTGACTTATGCCCAAACGAGCCTACCAGAAACTGGGCTACCATTTTACTGGGCGAAAATCCTATTTTATTGGTAACTACTCAGACCCCACCCCTGACCCCACCCCAGGACGGGGAAAAGAAGAAGGAGGAGAGTTTTACAGGGGTGACCCCTGTATGACCCCCCGCAGGGGTTGCACCCCACGACCCCTGCTTCGGTCCTCTATAAAGGTATGGTGAGTATTTACTTTTATTGTAACTATTCACCTACCCCTAAGAAAATTAGCGGGGTCTGTAGGGGTCGGGTGCCCTGCGAGGGGTAAAACAGGCGGGTACCCGCTGGGTGCCCCTGTTAATACTCTTTTTATTAGCTCACTTTGCGAAATCTGGGGTTAGAACCACTCAAAGCCCAGGCACTCGGAAATCAAGGCGTGCATATTTTTACCGGTCGGGTCGACGGTAGACAGTATAGCGTGGTCGCCCTGGAGGAAGGCCAGTTGCTGACCGCCGAGCAGCCAGGCGGGTCGACGAGCTTCGCTGCGATTGGAAGGATTGCCGACCAGGATTTTGGTCGGGAGCGGGTTATCCAGCCCAAGCCCGCTCAGTACCGCCACCTGGGCCGCGCTATCCGGCTTAACCGGGTATTGCGGCAGCGTCTCAAAAATCAGGCTTTTGCCGTCAGCAGCCCAGGCCAGCCGGTTAGCGGCATCGCCCCCGGCGGTTACGATTTTGGGGGTGGCGTTTTCCAGGGTCAATGTCATTATGGCCCCGGTACGGATGCCATCTGGCCCGGTCAGGTCGGCACTGGCCGTAATATGCAGACTATCGGGGTGCCAGGAAACCGCCTTAAAATACCGCACATCCAGCTTTTGGTCCGGCTTGACCGGTCCGCTGGCCGCACTACCCAGGCTCACCTGCAAGCCTTTGGCCGCAATCAGATCGCGTTTGCCTTTATTAACCACATTGTATACTCCGAGCGAATTTGCTCCCCGCTGAAGCTGGCGAGTAGACGGGTCAAGCTTATCGCCGGAAGGCGCGGGAACCACGAAGGCGAGCCGCATTCCATCGGGCGACCAGGCCGGAAAACCGCCGTCACTGACACTTTGGCCTTTACCACTATTCCAATCATAAAGCACTATCGTAGTCTGATCGAATTCATCGGCACTACCATCGCCGTTGGTATCGGTGGTGCGGGTCAACGCCAGCGTTTTACCATCGGGCGACCAGGCTGCTGCCAGGATTACGCCGCCATTATCCAGTGAGATAGGTTTAATTGCGCCGGTGGTATCGACCAGGACCATTTGCTTCTGGCGGGTCAGGCGGTCGGTGCGCAAAGCGGCGATCCGCGAACCGTCCGGCGCAATTTTTGGATCGGAAAAGGCGGCCCCCCCGGCGATCAACTTCTCGTTCTGGCCGTTCTTGTCCAGCCAGTATAGTCCGTTAGCCGTCGCCACGATAAAACTATCTCTGGGAAAAGGTTTTGGCGCACTACTCCAGACTTCGGCTTTGGGGTCGAGCGAACGTGGTGGCGTGGGTAGGGGGCCGTACAGGTCGGCGGAGTGGGTAACACCGGCCACCGAGGGAGGTATAGTAGCCAGGGGCAAAGTCGGTACCGGCGGTAACGTATTTAAGGGATCGGCCTCGCCGGTCGGGGTCGGGGTGGGTACGGCGACGGTCATCGTCACTGTATCGGTCGGGGGCGGCAGGGCCTGAGTGGTCGAATTAACCGTCGGGCTGACCTGCGCCTGCGGGGTCGCGGTACTTTCCTCGCCGCCACAGGCCACCAGTGTCAGGCTGACCAGCCCACTAACCAGAAAACAAATTGACCAGAAAACAAACCGGTTTGAAACAAAGTTAAATGATACCAAAATTACTTTCCTGAAATTTATAGACTTAGCCGGGTCAACCCGTAGCGCATCCCACCTGAGCTTTGCACCAGTCCGCGCAGTTCCAGCATTACCAGTATCGGACTAACCTCGGCCATTGGCAAATCGCATTCACGGCATACCTCATCAATATGGGTTTGGGTTCCGGCCTGGCGCAACACCTTTAAAATCATCCTTTCGATCTCGGTGTCACCGGCTTGGGCCAGTTCGCTCCGTATTTCCGGTTCAACCCGGCCAAACAACCCGCCCGGCTGCAACTCCTCCATAATATCCGCCGCCGAGGTTATCAACCGAGCCTGACCCTGCCGGATCAAACTGTTCGCGCCACTGCTGAAAGCATTAAAGATGCTACCCGGCAAGGCAAACACCTCGCGGCTTTGTTCCAGGGCATAATTTACCGTGATCAGGGCACCACCTTTTTCCGCTGATTCGGCCAAAAATACTCCCAGTGAGAGTCCGCTCACAATCCGGTTGCGGGGCGGGAAATTCGCCGCGTCGGGTTGTGTGCCGGGGGCATATTCCGAAAGAAGTGCGCCGTTTCCGGCTACAATCCGATCCGCCAGGTGCTTATTCTCAGGTGGATAAATAACATCCACGCCGCAGCCCAGGACCGCCAGCGTCCGTCCCCCGGCCTCCAGAGCCGCCTGGTGGGCGCATGTATCGATCCCTTTTGCCAGTCCACTGACGATAGTAACCCCACTCTGAACCAGGTCACTACAAATCTGAGTAGTGGCCTGCCGACCGTAAGTGGTAGCCCGGCGCGTGCCGACTACCGCCAGGGCCAGGTCGTCGGCTGCCTCTAACGCACCTTTGACATACAACACGCGCGGCGGATCGTAAATTTGGGTCAGGCGAGACGGGTAGCCGGGACCGTCCAGGACCAATAGGGTTATACCCAGCGTTTCCAGCCGGGCCAGTTCACGGTCCGGCTCGAATGTCGCCCGGAAGGTTAGCAGCCGTTCGGTCAGTTTGGGTTCCAGACCGCTCAACAAAAGCTCGTTTGAACCGGCTTGCCAGGCACTCTCCAGATTTCCAAAGTAATGCAGCAAGCGTTCCAGGCGTTTAAGGCCAATCCCGCCGACACGACTAAAAGCCAGCCAGTATTTATCCTCGCCGGGAATATAACGTTTACCTTCTTCTTCTTCGATCAGGGGCATTCGTAGGTCGTTTCGTTTGGGTCGCTCCACAGGTCATCGCGGCAAATGTAGCATATATGTACCCCGGATGCAACCCGGCCAGCCTATAATATTAAAGCCAGCGATAAAGAAGCCGGGCCAGCGTTACGCTTATCAAGCCGTAGGTAAGGTGCGCTCCCCAGCGGTGGAGATGTTGGGAAATCGGAAATTTTGTGGGACCATCGGCCAGACCCAGCAGCGAGACCGCCAGTTCGTCCCCGCCCAACCACAATATAGTCCCAAAGACTACTCCACCATTCAAATCCAAACCCTGTTTGTCTGCTCGGAATGCCCCGTATAAACCCGGCTGTAGGCTGCCGTAAGTATAATGAACCAGGTTACTGAGCAGAGCTTTAGTTTCTTTGGATTGAGGTACTTGCTTACTAATAGTATTATAAAATATCCGACCAAGAGCCATCGTAGAGGATTCATCGTCGGCGTGGTTTTTCCCCAACAGCGAAATAGAGTCGAACTGGTGAGGACCGTTGGCAGTGGTTAGCGTTCGCGGGTCTTTACCAGCCAGCCCGGTGACTATTTTCCAGTAATAACCCATCCCAATTGTGCCAGCCACCCCACCGACCAGGCCGGTTACAAAGCCTTTCCAGCGGTCAGGCCGGGTTCTAGTTTCAAATAACATTTTAATGTTTTCTCCATGCTTAAATATAGGACTTTCGCTTCCACCTGTTAAACACTACCAAAGCATGTGCCGCGAATAAAGCTATCTGATTAGTATTGGGTTATAGATTGAAGAAGTAGTACGCTCACCTGGAAAGAGGAGGTAGCAAAATAAATTTTTGTGAGTGGAAAAGAGACAAAAAAACCGGCCCCTGGAATTGCAGGCCGGCCTTGCTGTAAAAGCATCACTCAGTAGAGATCGACGGATCGACTTGCTGATTGATCGGTTGTACCTTGATAAAATGGGCTTCGGGTGAAGACTGGAGTTTTACCAGCGCATCGGCTTCCTCAACCTGACCACTGTCTAGCAGTTCAGAATGATAATAGCCCAGCAATTCCCGGACGGAGGCTTTGTCAGCCTCGTTGAGACGGCTCATACCGACCTTTGCACCTTTGGCTAACCGGCGTTGGAGGGCCGCCAGGTCCAGGCCCAATTCCGGTTGCAAGCGCAGGAAAACTGTCCCACCGGTCATACCGGAGCAAATCCAGGGTCCTGGATCGCCCAGCACCACCGCCCGCCCGTTGGTCATATACTCAAAGGCAAAGCCCTTGAGGTTGGAACGCGCTCCTACGTAGCCCAGACCGTCATCGACCGGCTCGGTTAATTCGCCGCCGATCACGATGTCGGCCCCTGAAAGCCGGATACCGAAGCGGCTGTCAGCGTTGCCCTGGATGATAAACAGGCCGCGCTGCGCCCCATAGCCAAAGCTCTTGCCGACCGAGCCATCGACCCGTTTGCCCCAGCGGTTTTTACCCTTGAGGATCACGATCTGGCCGCCCAGCGAACCTTTCCCCACGCCGTCCTGTGCCCCGCCTTCTACCACCACTTTAACGCTGCGGTTATTAAAGGCTCCCAGGCCGTTACCGGGGATCGAGCCGCTATTGAGATGTAGTTTGATCGTTTCCGCGCCGCGCACCGGTTCTTCGGTCTCGGCTATCCCGTGCAGGTTGGTTAAACCTCGCGCGGCGATATTGTGGGCGAAAGCCGGACCGGCCCCGTAACCATCCCGCAGCAAAGCACCTGACAAATGAGTACCTACCGCCCGGTCGACCGAGCCGAGGTGTTCACCATCGTAGCGCACTTCACGGGCCGCGCCGTTTACGCCAGCGGTAGTGCCGTTTCCACCAGCAACCACCCCGATTAAGGACTGATTAAAGGCCTGTTCCCGTACCTGGTCGGTAATCATACGGGAAGTTTCGCCGACCGAAATCGCCACCGGAGCCGAGGCGCAGGGAAAGCAAACCTGGGTACTCAGGGCGCGTTCCGCTGCAACTGTGCGCTG
This sequence comes from Chloroflexia bacterium, assembly GCA_038322625.1. Taxonomy (GTDB): domain Bacteria; phylum Chloroflexota; class Chloroflexia; order Chloroheliales; family Chloroheliaceae; genus 54-19. Next base: position 33,783 of record JBBQGA010000035.1, on the reverse strand, counting down.
GCTATCCAACCACTCGACTGGCGCGACCAGCATATCACTCCAATCCAGTTGCTCGAAATTGCGAGCCTGAACCAGTAGATCGGTACGGCCTACCAGGTCCTGCACCCGGCGGAAGCCTAACCGGGCCACCAGTTTCTTGAGTTGTTCGCCCATTTCACTGAACATCCGCACCAGTTGAGCCACCGCCCGGTCGTCTTCCTGGGGAATAAAGCGTTTCAGGCCGCGCTCTTTGGCTTCTTCCTCGGACTCGATCTGGGTCGCAATACCCACGTGACAGGTGTCCTTCTGGCAAGCCCGGCAAATCGTACAGCCAATAGCGACCATCGAAAGCGTGCCATAGCCGACCCGGTTCGCACCCAGCAAAATCATCTTGAGAGCGTCGGTAGCGGTTTTCAGACCGCCATCGGCCCAGATTTCCACCTGATGCCGCAAACCACTGCTGACCAACGCCCGGTGCGCTTCGACCACGCCTACTTCGCAGGGCAGCCCGACGTATTTCAGGGCGTGAGACCGCGCCGCCCCGGTACCGCCATCGAAACCGGAAAGGGTAATAATATCGGCTCCCGCTTTGGCGATCCCGATGGCAATCGTGCCGATACCGGATACCACCGGCACCTTGACCGACACTCGCGCATCCGGGTTGGCCGTTTTCAGTTCGCTGATAAACTGGGCCAGGTCCTCGATAGAATAAATATCGTGGTTGTTGGAAGGTGAGATCAGGTCAACCCCTTTGAAGGCGTTCCGCGCTTCGGCCACCTTGCTGGTTACTTTCGAGCCGGGCAAATGACCGCCTTCGCCTGGTTTGGCCCCCTGCCCGATCTTGATCTCCAGCAGGTGAGCCGAGTTCAGCAACTCGATATTGACCCCAAACCGCCCGCTGGCGATCTGGACTCCCCGCGTATTGTAATACTTGCCCAGGATCGATTTTATCTCGCCGCCTTCGCCGTTGAGGGCTACCATATTTAGCAAAGCCCCCGCTTCGGCGTAAGCTTTGTAGGCCGTTTCGCCCTGCGAGCCGAACGACATGGAACTGATCGCAAAGGGCAGGTTGTGGCGTTCTATCGAAATATCGACTTCTTCCGGGCTAACCCGGCTTTCTTCCGCCGGATAGCTTACGTCCAGCACATGGCGCAGTGAGATTGGGTCTTCGGCCTCCAACGCCAGTACGGCCTGTTCAAATTTCTCGAAAGGAGCTTGCCCGGCAGCCACTTGCCCGGCCACTTTCCAGAGTTTGGGATAAAGATGAAAATCGCGGGCCAACTTGGGGTCAGCCTCGCCACTCAACACCTTGCGGCGAGCGAGCGAGTCGGCCACCAGGTCCTCCCAGCCATAACCGCCCCGGTCGGAGCCACCAAAGTTACGGGTCTGGAAATAGCGGGCAATTTCACTGGACAAGCCCAGCGAGGCGAACAGGCGACCATAAGCCCGCAGTTCGTGAATACCCATAGTACTGATAACTTTTTCAAGGCCCTTCTTGAGACCTTCCACCAGGTTCTCGATCCGTTTCTGAATTTGCTTATCGCGGTCTTCCTGGGCGTTGGTTTCGGTCCGGGCTTTGGCGGCGGCGGCCTCGATCATCAGGTACGGGTTGATCGCATCGGCTCCCAGGCCATAAGCCAAAATCAAATCGTGCAAGTTGCGGATCGAGCCGCTGCGCAAAATCAGACTGGCCTCCCGGCGCAGGTTGCGATAGCTTTCCCCGGCCCGGCGCGGTACCCGGTAGTTGCGCAAACTCTCGTCGATAAAAGCCACCACCAGATGCGGGTCGAGCCACAAATCTTCACTGCCCATCGCTTCGGTGTCGTCCACCAGCACCAGTTTGGCACCCCCCTCGACGGCGGTAATCGCTTCCAGAGCCATCCGGTTCAGGGCGTCCGCCGGTTCTTCACCAGCGTGAAAGTAAGAGCCAATGATGCAGATCGCTTCAGGCCGGAAACCGTTCTGGGTTACAAACTCGACCAGTTCTTCCAGCAAATAGGTATCGGTGCGGCGGGCGGCTTCCCAGTACAAATTTGGCGATAGCAAGGCCTCGTGACCGATATGCCCACCCAGCAGCACCGGGCAACTTAGCTCAACCATGCGGCTGGGACGCGGCTTGATGCGGGAAACGTTGGAGACCCCGTTCAGGCTGCGACTTGCCAGCGGTCCGGTACCGATCCGTCCGTCCGGTTGACCGGTCAGCGAAGGCCGGGCACCCAGGGCCACGCGGGTCGAGAAGTGTTCGATCTCGCGCTCCCGGTCGATGGCCGGGTTGGTGACTACTGCCACGTTTTCCTTGAAAAAGTCGCTCAGGTTACGGCGTTCTTTGTTCAGGGCGGCCAGCGGCCCATCGTAGCCCAGCGACCCGATAGGCTCGTTGCCGGTATCGGCCAGGAATTCGATATAATGCAAGTCGTCGCCACTCCAGCCGAGGGCGGCCATCATAATTTCGGTGCGCTGCTCGTCCGGGTGCGGCAAATGGACTTCCGGCAGCAACTGGATCGCCGTATCGTCACCCGGCAGTACCGCCGGTGGCTGGCTAAAGGCGATCAGTTTGGCGGTATCTTTGGGAATTACCAGACGCTGGCTCAACCGTTTGAGGGCTTCCTGCTGCATACGTGGGTAGTACCAGACATCCGTTTCGGCTTCACCGGGGTTTAGCCGCAGGTAAACTTTCTCGCCGGGAGCCAACGGTTTGGGATCGGCAACCATATCTTCAATCGCAAAAACACCTTTTTCGCTGCTGAAAAAGTAAGCATCTTCTAGCTGGCCCATCCACAACGGACGCAAACCCAGCGCATCGACCGAGAAGACACATTCCTGACCCAACCGGGCAATAATGCCCGCCGGACCCTGGGCGAACGGTCCAAAAGCCTGACGCAAGAACACATACAGGTTCTGCAAATCCGGTTCGAGTTGCTTGATCTCGTTTACAATCGGCGGGAAGGCAATCTCCATCGCTTCGAGCAGGCCATAGCCGTATTCGTGGCTGAGGGTTTCCACCAACCGGTCGAGGTCCTGCGAGTCGCTGCCATCTTCCGGTAGTTGGACACCCAGCATCCGGGCTTCCTGGCGCAACCGCGAAACGGTATTAATTTCACCGTTGTGACCGAGTACCGTAAAAGGTTGGACCCGGAAGAAGCTGGAAACGGTGTTGGTGCAATACCGGCTGTGACCCAGCGTGGCAACCGAGGTCATTAAAGAATGGCTTAGTTCAGGGAAGTACTGGTCGAGAATAATCGGCGAACCGCGCAATTTGTAGATCGTCGAGTGAAACGAGAGCGAAGCAAACTGGATCGGCTGTTTATCCTCTACCCGCAATTTCTGGTGAAACAGCCGCCGCTCTTCCTCGATCCCGGCACTATCGCCCAACCGGCCCACCCCGGCGATTTGCCAGAAGTAAGGTTCCTCGGCCTGACCCTGCGGCCCCAGCACCTCGGTAACGGTTTGACCACGCTGGTTATATAGCACCTGGAAACCGGCTTGCTCAAAATCGGTGGCAACCGCGTGCATTACCGTTTCGTCGAGGGCACCCCGCTTGACCAGCACATGACCCAACCAGAAATCCGAACGCCAGGCCAAATCACCATTCTGCCCGGCCGCTTGCAATCGCGCTTGCCAGAAGGCGCGTGGAATATCCAGCATAATACCGCAGCCATCGCCCTCACCATTGACCATCCCGGCCCGGTGGCTCATTTTGATCAGGCCGTCCAGTACCCTGGTTACACTTTCGCGGGTCGGCAGACCGTTGCGATTGACCACACTCATCAACGCGCACGAATCGTGTTCGTCGGTGCGCGAGTTAAATGGCGATGAAGGGTCTATGTCCGAGACCAATTCAACCGTTTTTTTGGCCAGCCCGGCAAACCAGGCCGTCTCCGGTTCCGCACTATCGCCTCGCCGGACTAGCGGCAGATGTTTTGGTTTGCGCTGGTCATCCTCTCCAGTTTTTGCTGTATTCGTATGCATTAGTAACTTCCTTCCCTAAACTGATACGCTTTTTTGTTACTACTTGGTGTTAGTAACGGTTCTGGAAAACGGGTATGCGAATACGAAGCCCTGGTTTTCTACTGTAAAAAAATCAAGAGTTTTTAGCTCGATTTACAACAGTATTTAACGGGCTGGCGGTTATCGCGGTTAAGCGAAAATACCCCAGATTTTAACCATCGACATTGAGGTTAGAGCGCGGAACCATGCGCATGCAGTTTTTGCATCTTTGCAAATGTGATAAATCTATTTAATTATTGTATTTAATCGTTTGGCACGAGCAGAACTGTATCAAACGGCCCCTTCGCGTTTGATGAAGGCAACGACCAGGTAAGAATTAGGCTGCGTAAAAGAATACACATACCAGAAACAGGAATTGTCATTAATATCCTGGCCTGGGTTGTTAAATTTCTTAACTTGTGAGAATTATATCGAATATTTGACAGGAGTCAAGCTCACTTGCTTTTTGTTCACAAAATAATAATCCTTATTTTTAGGCAAAATGGCTATAAATCGAACCCGTCTTTTGTTGTTTTATACCAAACACCCTTCTTCCGAAGGTTGTAAAGCCAATCTACGAAATTTTATTAGGTTACAAAATTCACATTCTCTCTTTAACAATTAAAAAAGCCGCTAACCTTACTTAGCGGCTTTGTCCATCTTATTTGATGTAATCAGTCAATCAATAACCATTTCCGACACAGAGCCGGTTAGTCTTTACCCCTTATAGTTGTGCTACCGGATTATTCTCGTCCACTTCCTCGACCTGCACCCGGCGACCGGCGCGAGTGGTGGAGGTGTTGGAGGCCGTAGAGCGAGCCTCGCCGGTGGATGGCCGCTTGAAGATAAAGTAGCTGTTCTCGGTTTCACCCAGTGGGCTAACTCCGCTCAGTTCCCAGCCCTGCTGGCCCAGGTCGTCGAGATACTCGCGCACGAAAGTGCTGCGCCGCTCGCCCCGGCCAATCATGATCTGTTCGCCTTCGGAGGAAAGCTGACCCCGGAAGTTGACGTAAACTACCTTATACTCAAAACGCGCACCATTATAAGGAGGGGGCGGGGTTTTTGGCGGAGCCGACTCGGTCTGAGCCGGGGTAACTTCTTCTACACCACCAAATCCGCCACCGGGGCGTTGCTGGTTCTGGACCGTCTGATTGACGGTTTGCTCCAGGCGGTTGATCCCGCTCTGGATTTCCCGGAGAACCTGGGAGAAAATTCCCTGCAACGACGAATTGTCATTTCGGTCACTCATGTTAATGTCCTTTCTATAACCGACGCGGCGTGTCAGCTAAATCCTGTGTAACTTCTCGAAACACTGGCCGGATACCGTTCATTTGCCGCCTGACGGCCTGTTTTTCCGGTCGCCCTTATTTTAACACCGACCGCCATAGCTTATAAAGAGGCCGCGCGTTAGACTTGCGTTATAATCAAGCAGAGGTGGGGTTTTTTAGCAGGTCGTTATAAAAAGGTAAAAAAAAGCACCGCTGCAGGGCCAGTGCTTTTTGAGTGTAGGTGTCAATGTGAAACCAAAAGTTGAGGGGAATAAAGGATGAATACCGAGCTTGTTGGATTGGTTTAGAACATTTGCTCGACTAAATTGTAGCACAAAATAGCTAAGAGTCAATAAGCCTGAAGCCCATGTTATCCACATCTTTTCCCACAATATGCAGTTTGCAAATAGCTGACATTGACAAAATTCAACCGGTTATTTATGCTGTAACTTATGTCAACCATTAAGAAAGAGGGGGAATCATTTTGTCTGAAATCGGCACCAGCATCCGCTCGATAGAGTTTGAACCGTTAAATATTCCATTGTTGGAACCGTTTGCGATTGCCATTGGGCGGCTTGACCACGTGCGCAATGTACTGATTACTTTGAAACTGGAAAATGGCGTAATCGGCTATGGTGAGGCCGCTCCGCTCGAACCGATCAACGGCGAGGATCAGGCGACCGTAATGGCAACTCTGCAAACCTGCGTGGCCCTTCTGACCGGGCGCGATACCATGCAGTGGCGCGAACTGGCTCACGAACTGAACCGGGTATTTTCGGCCCAGGCGGCGGCGCGGGCCGGTCTCGAAATGGCCTTGCTGGATGCCGTCACCAAAACCATGCAAGTGCCGCTCTACCAGTTCTGGGGCGGTCAGAGCGACCGCATCGAGACGGACATCAGTATTCCGATTGTCGAACCGGCCCGCGCCCGCGAACTGGCTGTGGGGATCGCCGGGCAAGGTATTCGCTTTATCAAGATCAAAGTCGGTAACGGCCTGGAAGCAGACGTTGCCCGGACGGTGGCAGTTCACCAGGCCGCCCCGTCATTGCAAATTCAACTCGATGCGAACCAGGCTTACAGCGGCTCCGAAGCGGTCGAACTACTACGAGAACTCAAGGCTCAGGGCATTGCTGTCCGGCTGTTTGAGCAACCGGTAGCCAAACACGACCGGCAAGGCTTGAAATTTGTAACTGAGCAGGGCCAGGTACCGGTGGCGGCGGACGAGTCGGTTTTTTGCGCCAGCGATGTACTGGAACTGGCGGCGATGGGGGCGGCTAATGTGGTCAATATAAAGCTGATGAAAAGCGGCCTAGTCGAAGGAATGGACATCGCCGCCGTTTGCCGGGCGGCCCATATTCGCATGATGATCGGCGGTATGATCGAGTCAAAGCTGGCGATGAGTTGCTCGGCCCACTTTGCCGCTGGACAGGGCGGGTTTCAGTATGTCGACCTGGATACCCCGTTCTTGCTGGCCGAAAATCCCTTTGAGGGCGGTTACGAAGTTAATCAAGGTATTTACACGCTGGGTCACATCAAGGCCGGAATTGGCTGCTGGCCGGTCGGTCGACCAAAGGGTAATCTTAGGAGTTAGTTAAAGGCTAAATATTAATTGTCGAAAATCGGTCAACTATAGACCCACTTTTTATTACGGATTTTCTTTTTAATAAATTATTTTAAACCTGTCTTCAGTTCATTCTGAGGCAGGTTTTTTAATTTTAATGGGTACCACCTATAACATAGGACCTGACCAAATAAAGATTGGCAAAATGGTACTATAATAAACGCTTGCATAAATGTTAGCTTTGAGTTAAATTAGATACATCATACAAGCGGGTCAATGTTGATCACAATTCAATTAATTTTTACCTGTAATATCGCAATAAAAAGATTAGGTACCGTTGAGTGAGCGGGAACTGTGTCTGCGTCTTGACCTGATCGCATTCTAATCTGCTCATTAGAACGATCTGATCGTTAATCTAGTCTGTGTTGCAGTGGAGTTATATAATGTTTTCTTTTAAGACCGCGTTTCGCGGAGCTTTAGTTCTTGTTGTCCTTTTATCAGCACTGGTTTTTTTCTTTAGTAATTCATACGCCGACAGTTGGACATTTGGACCGGCCAGTGTCAGTGGTAATCTTACACCCGGCCAGACGCTCACGGTGGCGGCTTCATTTAAGGCCCCCTCCAACGCCGGAGCTAATTATTTACTTGATACTGAAGTTTATAACTCTGCTGGAGCCAAAGTAGCCCAGTGGTACGATATTGCCTGGCTAAACGCCGGTCAGAGCGTAAAGCGCAGCTATAGTTGGTCTACCGGCGGTTTAAGTAATGGGACTTACCAGTTCCGGCAAGGCGTTTTCAGCCCCAACTGGAGTAAATCCTTCGGCTGGAACTCGCAGACCGGGTCCGCGACCCTCGGTGCTATCTTGAACGTCAGCCCGGCAAGCTGGAAAAGTTCGGCCAGTTTAAAAGCTGCTCCCGCCACCGCCGGGGGAGCCAATACGGTAGTCGCCTCCTTTACCGCCGCCAATAGTGGTAACTATATTTTAGACATGGAACTCTACGATAACGCCGGGCACCGGCTGAATCAGTGGTTTGAAAACCGGTCGATGGTTGCCGGTCAGACCCAGGCTCTAAACGCTAATTTCACTGCTCAAACCGGTACCTTCGTCATCAAAACCGGCCTCTTTAACCCGGCCTGGCAATTGCAGTCCTGGAACGAAACAGCTTTGAATTTTCAGGTAGCTGCCGTCATCAATCCCCAAACGCCCGCGGCTAGTGGCTTTATGCGCGGTGTAAATCTGGCCGGGGCCGACTTTGGTGACGGGAACGTGCCGGGTGTGTATGGTGTCGATTACACCTACCCGACGGCCAGTGAACTGGATTATTACAAAAACAAGGGCCTGAACCTGATCCGGCTACCATTTCGCTGGGAACGGGTGCAGCATAATTTGTGGGGTGGTCTGGATGGAGCCGAACTGGGCCGGATCGATGGCGTGGTGGCCGCCGCTAAAGCTCGCAATATGAAGGTTATCCTGGATGTCCACAACTATATGCGCTTCCGTCTCAACGGTTCGCTCTATTTGATTGGTTCCGGCCAGGTTCCGACTGCCGCGTTTGCCGATTTCTGGACCAAGCTGGCGGCCCGTTATAACGGCGAGACCACGATTTACGCTTTTAGCCTGATGAACGAACCACACGATACCAATGGAACCTGGGGACCGGTAGCTCAGGCCGGTCTGAATGCGATCCGGCAATCTGACCGGGGCCACCTGGTGTTGGTACCAGGCGACGGTTGGAGTGGAGCCTGGAAGTGGCAGCAATTCAATGCCGGGCTAATCCTGAACGACCCTTCCAATAACCTGATGTACGAAGCTCACCAGTATTTCGACCGCGATAGCAGCGGAACCTATGCCGAGAGTTACGACGGTAGCGGTGCCTATCCGAGTATCGGAGTAGACCGGGTACAGCCGTTTGTAAGTTGGCTCAAGGCCCACAACCTGCGGGGTATTGTCACAGAGTATGGCGTGCCCAATAACGACCCGCGCTGGCAAACCGTGCTGGACAATTTTCTGACCAAACTGGACAGCGAAGGGATTGGCGGCACTTACTGGGCCGGTGGACCCTGGTGGAACTGGAAAACTTACGGCATATCGTCTGAGCCGTTCAACGGTCAGGACGCGCCGGTTATGTCGGTAATATCGCGCCACCCAGGCCGGTAAAATTTCAAGCTAACCCCGGTGGCGGGAAAATTAGGAGATAAACTTTTGGCTTTGCCTAAGAGTTTATCTCTTTTTTGTCCACTTAATGCAGTAGGGGCTGACAAGTTAAAGCGTCCTGTTTAAGCGTTCTAAAGAGGCCGGTCAAATCGAGCTTCTAAACCCTGTACTTATGCCATCTGGCTATTGTAAGGGCTGCCGACAGGTGTTAAAATAGTAGCATTAAATATAAGTCGACTTACAACAATTCAGGATGATGCGACTGCAATGCTAGAAGACTACCCCAAAGAGATTGAATTACGCGATGGCGAAAATGTCATTATTAGAATTGCCCAGCATGAAGACGAAACCAGCCTGGTGCTATTTTTTTTGAGCATCCCTGAAAATCAACGCGATTTCATTCCCTACGACCTGGCCGAGCAGGAAAATTTAGTGGGCTGGTTTGGCGGGCCAAACTGGGAAGAAGCCTTCCCACTGGTAGCCGAGGTTGGCGGTCGAATCGTAGGGGTGGGTCTGCTCAAAGGCTACCGGGTTCAGTGGAGACAGCACGTCGGAGATTGCTGGATGATCGTCCACGAAAATATGCGCGGATTGGGGCTGGGCCGAATTCTGGCGAGCGAGCTATTTTCGATGGCGCACGAACTGGGAATGTACAAGCTAAAAGCGGAATTGAGGGGCGACGCTCACAGTGCCCTGAAAGTCCTGCTGGCCCTGGGTTACATCCAGGAAGGCGTGCTTACCGAATATATTCGGGACAATGAGGGTCATTTTCACGATATTTCGATCTTAAGCTGCGACCTTCCAGAATACTTCCGCCGCCTGAAAGAAGCCAAACCGGCGGAACCGGTTAAGTTAGCCGAAACCAATTCCTGATAGCTTCTGCTGAGATAAATCCCTCTTAAATCTTTGTAGTTACCACTACTGTCTAAAAATGAGTTATGCCCTACTGTTAGATCACCAACTGCTGAGGGTCTTTTCAGTTGGCAGTTTAAACAGGAAAACAGGAAGGTAGCAATTTTATGGCAGCCAAACGTTTCTTACCGGTTTTGCCGTCGGGAATCACCCGCTTTGAAGAAACTGTGATCACGGGCGACCCAGATATGCGTAGTCAGACCAGAGAAGATGTCCGCGATTTGCAACTGGTTTACCGGGTCGAGCAAGCCCAACAGTTGAAAAAAGAGTTACTTGAGATTGGCCTAAACCCCGATGAAATCGAGTATTACGGCGTTACCTTTGAGAAGAATCTTTGCCCTTCGACCGGTCTGGAAAGCGAAGCGGGCATCCTGTACAACAATCGCACCGGGGTATCGGTTCCCGCTGCCCTGGATTGGGTTTGCGAATGGGGTTGCTCGGTTCTGGAGTGGACCGGCGAATATGAGCCAACCATTGCCAAGTGTAAGCCGGTCTATTTTCTTAACCAGATCAAACACAGCGATATTGAAGCTTTGAAATAAAGCTTTGAAATAAACGGCAGAGCCGCGACCGGGCTAAAACTCGGTCAGGCGATAAGAAAACCACTCGTTAAGCCGTTTTGCCCCTAATCGCTCGTAAAAAGCGATAGCATTCGTGTTCCAGTCCAGCACCACCCATTCCATCCGGCCACAACCACGATGGCTGGCTTCGGCTTTACAATTTTCAAATAAAGCCAACCCGGCACCCTTCTTACGGTAATCGGGAAGTACAAATAAATCTTCCAGATAAAAGGTTGGTAGGGCCAGAAACGTCGAATAAGTCTCAAAACTTATGGTATAACCCACCGCCTGGTCTTCATCAAAGGCCAGAAAAGTCTCAAACTTTGGGGATGGTCCAAAACCATGCGCTACCAACCGTTCTTGCGAAGCCTGGTCTGGCCGGAGTAATTTTTCATAATCGGCCAGGGCGCAGATTAATTCTAATAATTTTGGCGCATCTGCCGGTTGTGCCCGTCGAATAGTTATAGTTGGTTCGGCTGCCATAAAACCTCTTTCTGGTTTAAGTTACCTTCGCACCTCAACAAAATAAAGCCGGGCCACTCAAAACCGACCCGGCTATACTTTAAGTCAAAGCTGCCTCCCTGGCAACTGAGATTGCAGTTACCCCGCCGAAAGCTGATAATACCGGGTTAAGAGTTTCTCTGCCTCCAATCTGATTACTTAAAGAGCCGGATATTGCTCCCGGCCTTTTTCATTTTGCCGGTACGAATGTGGTAAAATTAGCAAAACAGGCATCTACAATTAAATATGGTAAATAAAGAAAGGATCGGGGATTTAGCTCATGTCAGGTTTTTCAAATGGAAACGGTTTTGGCTTTAACGGCAACGGTCACAATAATAACGGCGAGGTAACGCCGGGTGATGGGTTTGAGGAAGATGAAGACCACGAACATACCTATGTAAACATCATCCAGACCCCAAACGTAGCGGCTTACGAGGAAATGATCCACCAGGTCGTAACGCTGGAATTTCACGACCGAGGCCTGACGATGGATTTTAATATCGAGGAAGCCGAAGAATTGGGCCGGGTACTGGCGGAAGTTATGGCCTATCTCAAACGCAAAGGTCCTATCGAGCCTCAGTAGAAAAGCTTTTCAAAGACCAGCCCGACCGAAAAATCGGTGGGCTGGTTTTTTGTATAAAACTATGCGTCTTCCACCGGCAGATTTAGCAACTGCCAGATTTCAAGCAGTTCCGAGACGCTCCAGGCCTGGGCTACGCAACCGACTCCGGCAAAGGGCGGTTCCGGTTCGTAGATTTCGTTGATCTGGCCCACCGCGTCCTTATCGATAGTGCTGAGAAACGAGGCCAGCAGAGCTTCTACTTCGGGCCGGGCCTGAAGGCCACCAAATTGTAAAACGGCTCTGGCATACGGGCCGAGCGGCCAGGGCCAGACGGTACCCTGGTGGTAAGCACTGTCACGGGCGATCCGGTCGCCCTGGTAATGTGGATGGTAGGCCGGGTCGGTCGGGTCGAGCGTTCTTAGACCATACGGGGTCAATAACTTCTCTTTTACTTTTGCCAGGGCCGACCTGGCCCTTTCCGGTCGAAAAAGTTCTGGCGCGACCGCCAGGGCAATCGCCTGGTTTGGTCGTAAAGACGCGTCCGGCTGGCCGTCCTCACCGATATTATCATAAAAATAGCCGCCTTCTTCATACCAGTAAAGCTTCTCAAATACCAATCTCACCCGCCCGGCCAGTCTGGCATAAAAATCCACCTCGTCCGGTGTCCCAAATTGTCCGGCCAGCCCGGCCATAATCCGGCCAGCCCGGTACCACAGGGCATTGATCTCGATGGGTTTACCGCGCCGGGGAGTAACCACCCACTCGCCAATTTTAACATCCATCCAGGTAAGTTGGATGCCCGGTTCACCGGATGATAACAGACCATCCTCGGCCACTTTGATCGAAAAGCGGGTTCCCCGGATATGCCACTCGATGATCCCGGCCAGAACCGGGTAAAGTTTGCGGCCTAGTTCGGCGTTTCGGCTGGCGGTCAGGTATTTGTCCACCGCATCAAAATACCAGAGGGTCGCATCGACCGTATTATAGTCACCTTCCCCCAATGGTTGGGCCGAATCGGGAAAACGGTTGGGAAGCATACCCTGGCTCACAAAATTGGAAAAACTCGCCAGGACGGTGGCGGCCTCTTGCCAGCGACCGGTGACGAAGGCCAACCCCGGCAAACTGATCATTGTATCGCGTCCCCAATCGCTAAACCAGTGATAACCGGCGATTACCGTGCGGTAGTCGGGCAGCAAATGGCCGGGCTGGGCCGGGTCGGGTCGTCCGACCACAAACTGATCGGCAGCCAGGGCCAGCCGTTGAGCCAGTCGCGTTAAATCGGGCCGAGGGTGGGTTTGCTCCCCGAATTGAGCCAGCAACCCGCTCTGACGGTCAAGCTCGCGTTCAAGAGAACCGTTATATAAGAGCCTGACCGTTTCGACCGGGTGGGTAGAGGCGACGAAAGTCACCGACTGGCCGGGAGCCAGGCTTGTTACCCAGCTTCCCAGGCAATACATATCTTCGTCGGCGACCACCTGACCGCGCGCGGCTTCCTGCCGGTAATGAAAGCCCCAGTACCAGCCGCTATTTAGTTCGGCTCGCCACTGGACCGGACGCTCGAAAGTCAATAAACGCCATACCGGAGCCTCCGGCCAGGCTTCGACCTGCCAGCAATCGCCCGTTTCGGCCGTAATTTTGAAAGGTCGTTCGATTGAGCCTCTGGTTTCGGCGTGATAATCACGGCAATTCGCCAGTGGCCGTACTCGCAGTTCAAGGGGCGGAGCAGTCTGCTCGGCCAGGTGGTTATAGCGCACATAAACCGTGTTTTGCCCGTGTTCCAGCCAGATCGTTTTGGTCAGGGTGGCCGGGCCTAGCTGGTAGCTAAAGGTAGGCAGGGTACCGAGTTGCTCAAATTTTGAAAGGTATTTCAAGCCGTCCAGGCTGGCCGAACCGTCTCGCCATTCGTTCACGGCGAGCGAAAAAGTTTGCCCGTCCGAAAAATCAACTTCTTCGTCCAGCTTACCCAGCAAAACCGTCCGGTCGAGGGGTGGCTGCAAGGCTGCTACCAGCAAGCCGTGATAACGCCGGGTATTCGCGCCGGAAAGACTGGCCCCGGCAAACCCGCCTATCCCGTTAGCCAGCAACCATTCCCGCTCCAGCGTTTGTTCGCGGTCGCCCAGCATCGAACGGTCGAGGGTAGTCCGAGGTAAAACCGTGTTTGGAAGCATCTTTTTATTCCTTTCCGGTAGGGTAAGATTGCGGCACTGACCCGGCAACGGGAAGTCGAAGAAATAGCTCGCCTGAATATAAAAGGCGCAAAGACCATCCAGTATCTTTGCGCCCTTTATGACGAAGCTTAAATCAGTCCTACTGGAAACCGGCTCCGCTGATCAAGCGAACCAGGTCTTGCCAGGAGATCATGACCATCAGACTGAGCAAGGCCACCATGCCAACCAGATGGACCAGACCTTCTTTTTCGGGTGGAACTCGTTTGCCGCGCGTAATCCATTCGATTATCACAAACACCAGCCGACCGCCATCGAGGGCCGGTAAAGGCAAAATGTTTATGATGCCCAGGTTGACCGACAGCAAGGCCATCAGGGTCGCCAGCGTACCCAGCAGACTCCAGAAGCCGTCCGCTGCCCCCCGTGTTACTACTGTATCGGTGATCTGGGCCATCCCGATTGGACCGGCCAGGTTCTTAGTCGAGATCGAACCGTCAAACAGCCCTTTGAAAGTACGCGGTATCAGATTGATGGCGAACAAAGTCTGATTCCAGGAATTGCCGACCGCTTCCAGCGGATTGTAGGAAATATGGTGAGAGGCCCGGTAGGTCGCAAAGCTAAAGTTGGTCAACTTGGGAGCGCGATTATCGGCTTTGGGGTCGAGCCGGGCGTTGGGCAACATGACCATCGATTGTTCGACTTTGTTAAAATCATCTTTGTAATACAACGTGATTTGTTTACCCTGGTTAGCCGTCAGGTATTGCTCGTATTCCGTCCGGGTGTGAACCGGGGTCGCGTCCAGTTTGGTCACAATCGCGCCGAGCGGTAATTTCGAGCTATCGGCACTGCTGCCCTGGTAAACCGTATCTACTCGGAGTACCACCGGTATAACGTGGGTAGCGGTCTGACCGTCACGGCTGGTAACGACCGTAACACTGTCATTCTTACTGGCGTAGATATATTGTAACAGGGCAATATTGCTGGGCAAGGACTGGCCGTCCACCGATAAAATCTTGTCCTTATCCTTGAAAGCCTCGGCCCCGGTCAGACCAAGTTCATTGTTGAGATTGGTGGAATTGGAAATCATCAGCTCGTTCGAGCCAACCACGTTACCCAGGCTCACACCCAGCGCACCTTCGCCTTCCGGCGGGTTCTTGCGGGGTTGGACGCTCACCTGAAACTGGGAAGAATTACGCTCCATCACCAGTTGGACCGGGTTATTTTTGTCCAGGGCGGTTTCAATAGTAATATCACCGACGACTTGAACCGGTTTATTATTGATGCTGACAAATATATCGCCCGGTTGCAAACCAGCCATAGCGGCCGGGGAGTTCGGGCTAATATCCACGATGGCTGGCCGGCCATTTTCAAGTTCTTTGCCGCCAAAGGTTCCCAGCCCCCAGTAAAGTACAAACGCCAGGACCAAATTCATCATTGGCCCGGCTACCAGTACAATCGCTCGCTGCCAGGGTGGTTTTTTGCCGAAGGCGTTCGGATCGTCACTATCGCCGTTTTCACCCTCAATTCGGACAAATCCGCCAATCGGCAGGGCATTAATCGACCATTCCATGCCGTCTTTGGTCTTTTTGGACCAGACTTTGGGCGGAAAGCCTATGCCGAACTCGTGTACTTTCATGCCAAAATAACGCGCCGTCAGAAAATGTCCCATTTCGTGAATAACGACCATTATCAGCAGAATTGGTATAAACCAGAGCCAATTCATAAAATTTATAACCTCTTAATATGATAATTACTATTTGGGCCGAAGCCTTCACCCAGACAGAAATTTTGTTGTTATCGGGTGATCAAAGCCATTTGCCCGGCTTCTTCCCCGGCGATAGCCCGCGCCCAGCGATCAACCTCGGCAATATCTTCCAGACCGGGGTGGGCTATCACGCTGTGCCGGTTGAGAACCCGTTCGACCAGTTGCGGAATACCCAGGTAGCTGATCCGGCGTTCGTGGAAAAATCTTACGGCTTCTTCATCGGCGGCCGCCAGTACAGTCGGATAAGTACCGCCTTTGCGACCGGCTTCATAGGCCAGTTTGAGGGCGGGAAACCGCTCGGTATCGGGTAATTCAAAGTGCAATTCGCGCAACTTGGTCCAATCCAGGCGCGGATAGCTATTCGTCAGTCTTTCAGGATAGCCAATCGCATACTGAATGGGAACCCGCATATCGGGAGTACCTAGCTGGGCCTTGATCGAGCCGTCAATAAACTCGACCATGCTGTGAACGATACTTTCGGCGTGAACTACCACATCAATTTTATCGTAGTCAAGGCCAAAAAGCCAGTGGGCTTCTATAACCTCTAACCCTTTGTTAAACAAAGTCGCCGAGTCAATCGTGATTTTTGGCCCCATATTCCAGTTCGGATGCTTCATAGCCTGTTCAACCGTGACATTCGCCATCTGCTCGCGGCTGAAAGTGCGGAATGGCCCCCCACTGGCCGTAAGGATCAGTCGTCGTACCTTGCTGTTAGCCTCGGACCAGTTTTCTTCACCGGCCAGGGGCGGAAAAGCCTCACCCCGCAGACATTGCCAGATCGCGCTATGTTCGCTGTCGATGGGCCTTAGCTGGGTGTTATTCTGACCGGCCACCGCCGTTACCAGTTCACCGGCCATAATCAGCACTTCTTTGTTGGCAAGGGCGACTTCCTTACCGGCTTTCAGCGCGGCCAGGGTCGGTGCAAAACCATGCTGTCCACTGGTCGCCACCACCACCAGATCGACCGATGGATCGGTAGCCAGTTCCAGCAACCCTTCCGCTCCGCTAAGATAGCGTGGGCTGGGCTTAAAATCGTAGGTTTCAGCCATCTCGGCAACGGCGGTTTGAGAAGCCAAACTAACCATCTCTGGTTTAAAACGCACGATTTGTTCCGCCAGCATACCGCCTCGTCCACCGGCAGCCAGTCCGACAACCTGAAACTTGTCCGGGTGCTGACTTATGACATCCAGGGTCTGCTGTCCAATCGAACCGGTACTGCCGAGCAAAGCAATTCGTTTTACCATTTTCTCCTCAACCATTCTAGCAATTCGGAACTTCCGGCTGAACCAGATGTATTATTATGACATTTAAATATAAAACTTCCGCCTAGCTAATTATAACAAACCCCACCAAATTAGAGGCACTATAGATCACATTTCACCTGAAATGATAATCTTATGTTAATGTAATACGCCTCAAAAGCTGAAAGGTTACGAACAGCTTATATCATCGTGGCATTTGCTTCTACCCTACCGGTGAGGTTGCTGCGAAAGTTCCAATTATATAAAGTTTATTTATGTAAACCTGACCCTATAAGGATTTCTTGTGGTAAAGATAGAAAAGGCTTATTCAGTAAATTTGTGAGGTCTGGTCAGATAGGTTATAATTATCACAATAAGAATGAGTATGCCCGTAGCAAGCATATCGTAAAAAATGATTGATTATTATTAGCTGGCCCAACCGAGCCAAATTTGAAACAGTTTAGTGTTAGGGAGTAAACCAATGACGGTTGAAAAACTGGATAAAGCGGCCCCCGCCTCCGAAAGCAAGGCCGAAAAGAGCGCGAAAGGGCTGGAGGGAGTAGTTGCCCTCGAGTCTGGTATTAGCTCGATTATAGGTACGCAGTTAACCTACCGGGGGATTAGCATTGACGAGCTGGCCGAGAATGCCAGCTTTGAGGAAGTAGTTTACCTGTTGTGGTTCAGCAAATTGCCTAACCGCCACGAACTGGACGATCTGAGCAGCAAACTCCGGGCCAGTGCCGATTTACCGGCCCCCGTACTCGATATGATCGTAAATTTTCCCAAAAATATACACCCGATGGATGCCCTCCGCACTGCTGTATCGGCCCTGGCCCTCTACGACCCCGATACCGCCGATATGAGCCACGAAGCTAACCTGCGCAAAGCCATTCGCCTGACCGCCCAGACCCCTACCATCATTTGTGCCGTTCACCGCTCCCGCAATGATTTATCAGCGGTAGCTCCACGTCACGACCTGAGCATTGCCGCCAATTTCGTCTATATGTTGAGCGGCCAGGAACCGGAACCGATTGCCATTAAAGCCATCGATACAGCCCTGGTTTTGCACGCCGACCACGAATTAAACGCTTCTACTTTCTCGGCTCGTGAAACTGTCTCGACCCTGGCCGATATGCACAGCGGGGTCGTAAGTGCAATTGGCACGCTCAAAGGGCCTTTGCACGGCGGAGCCAACGAAGCGGTAATGAAAATGCTACTGCGGATCGGCTCGGTCGATCACATTGATCAGTTTATCGAGGACGCGCTAGCCAACAAAGAAAAGATCATGGGCTTTGGACACCGGGTTTACAAAAACGGCGACCCCCGCGCCAAACACCTGCGCAAGATGAGCGAAGAACTGGGCAAACTCAAAGGCGAAACTCGCTGGTTTGAAATGTCCACCCGGATCGACGATATGGTAGTCCGCGAGAAAGGCTTGCTGCCAAACGTCGACTTTTACTCGGCCAGCGTATACTACAGCCTGGGCATTCCTATCGAGCAGTTCACCCCGGTATTCGCTATGAGCCGGATGTCGGGCTGGCTGGCTCACATCCTGGAGCAGTACGCCGACAACCGCCTGATCCGCCCTCGTGCCGACTACACTGGCCCAACCGAGCAGCATTACGTCCCGATAGACCAACGCCCCTAATTTCTCAGTTTAAAGTATTGTAGAAGGACAACCGGGCAGAATAATCCGGTTGTCTTTTTTTGAATAGTTTGCTGCCCCTTTTTTGTCCACCGGGTGGCGTTCCGCTATCCAACAGGTAAGACCCGCTACTAGCAAGCTCTGGTAAGACCAGCTACTACCCAGAAGTGCCAGCCAAAGCTGATTGGTTTGTCACATTCAGGTAGGTTGTGCAAATACAAAGCTCCCCGGTCAGCCAAAGTGCTGGACTGAGGAAGTAAAATGTTAGAAGCGTCCTACCGCAAGGTTACTTCGCCCTATACTTTAGTCTAAACGTCAACTTTTATTCGTGCAAGAGGTCAAAAGGGATTTATTAATAGAAGGTAAAAATAGAAAGTAAGAATTCAATTGGGAAATTTTTTGTTTCCACCGAGGACATTCAGAGCAAAATGGTTAACGCTAGTTTCAGTTATTATTTTAGCCGGTTTGGTTATATTAAATAGCCAGCTTGCCAGCGCGCACGAAAGTCGAGATGTGGTAGCCGGTAAATACCAGTTACGGGTGGGTTTTGTAAACGAGCCGGTCTATCAGGGTCTGGAGAACGGGCTTTACCTGGGCATTTGCACCGGTTCGTGCAAGGCTAACCCGGACGGGAACGGTTTTAGCAACGGCGTTACCGGTGCCTTTGATACCCTTCAGGCCGAGGTAATCTTTGCCGAAAAAAGCATGGAATTGACTTTGTTACCCGTACCACGCCAACCAGGCCGCTACAATGCTCTTTTTGTGCCGACACGGGTGGGAGATTATACTTTTCACCTGTTTGGCACTATTCAAAATGCCAAAATTGATGAGCGATTTACTTCCTCACCTAATACTTTTGATAGTGTGCAACCTCTGGCAAGCGTCCAGTTTCCAGACAAACCCGGCTTCAACGACCAGAGTCAGGCAATTGCCACCACGCCCGGCAGTCCGGCCAGACCGACCCAGGCCGCTATTGCCACTCCGGCGGCCAATCCCACCCCCGCAACCAGTCCGGCCATCTTAAACCCGCCCAGTTCAAGCAATGAACTACAAACTCTGCAAAAAAAGCTTGCCGAGCAACAGCAACAGCTTGAGAGTGCCCGCTCAAGCGCGAACAGTGCCACTACCACCGCCCTTGCGAGCCTCGGCTTTGGAATTATTGGACTGGCAGTGGCCGTAACCGCTTTACTTCTGGGCAGACGAAACCGGACCGGGCCACGCCAGGAAGCCGAGGGCGGTTGAGCCGTAGTTACCGGCTAACTCCAAACCCAGTCCCGTATTTCCGGCAGATCTTCCAGATGCTCCCGTACATAATTACGATGGCGGTCCAGCATCGCCTGACACTCGGCAATCAGGGCGGGAGCCTGTTCTCGCAAACGCGGTACCCGCCGGATCGCCTCGATACATAAATGATACCGGCTCATTTCATTGAGAACGACCATATCGAAAGGGGTGGTCGTGGTACCTTCCTCCCGGAAGCCCCGCACATGAAAGCGTTCCGCCTTTGGTCGCCCGTGTACGATTTCGTGTATGGCGCGTTGATAACCATGAAAGGCAAAAATCACCGGTTTTTCGGCGGTAAAAAGATTTACAAAGCTGGCTTCATCCAGACCGTGAGGGTGGGCCTGCGGCGGAAACAAACTCATCAGATCGACCACATTAACTACACGCACTTTCAAATCCGGCAGGTGCTGGCGCAACCACCAGGCTGCCGCGACGGTTTCCAGGGTCGGTATATCTCCGGCGCAGCCCAGCACTATCTCCGGTTCGCCGCCTTCCTGGTGACTGGCCCACTGCCAGGTCGAGGCCCCGCGTGAACAATGCTCGATAGCCTGGTCCATATTCAGCCATTGAAGCTGCGATTGTTTATCGATCACAATCAGATTGACATAGTTCCGGCTGCGCAGACAGTGATCGGCCACCGAGAGTAAACAGTTAGCATCCGGCGGCATATAGATGCGGGCGACGCTCCCCTTTTTAGATAGGACCGTGTCGATCAGACCCGGCCCCTGGTGGCTAAAGCCGTTGTTATCGTTGCGCCAGCAAGTAGAGGTCAGCATAATGTTAAGAGAGGCAATCGGCTTGCGCCAGGGCAGTTTAAGGGCCTCGCTCATCCACTTGGTGTGCTGGACCGTCATCGAAGCCGACACCATTGCAAAGGCTTCGTAGGTTACAAAAAGCCCATGCCGTCCGGTCAGCAAATAACCTTCCAACCAGCCATGACAATTATGCTCGCTCAACACTTCCATTACCCGGCCCTCCGGCGAAAGATGATCATCGGTAGGCAAAACTTCATCCACCGTGAAGCGGTTTTCAGCCTCGAAAACCCCACCCAGCCGGTTGGAATTCAGTTCGTCGGGTGAGAAAAGCCGGAAATTTTGCCGCCGGGCATTCTTTTTGAAAATATCCCGCAACATCAGGCCAAGTTGCCGGGGCGATTCGTGACGGTCGGTAGCCGGTTTCTCTACCGGCAAGGCATAATCGGTATAATCGGGCAAATCGAGCGGCACCAACAACTTGCCGCCGTTAGCGTGGGGGTTAGCACTCATCCGGCGATCCCCGGTCGGGGCGATAGCCGCCAATTGTGGGTTTAGTTGGCCTGAGCGGTCGAATAATTCTTCCGGCTGGTAGCTGCGTAGCCATTCATCCAGAATCTTCAGATGTTCGGGATTATTCTGGACATCGGCGACCGGTACCTGGTGCGACCGGAAAGTACCTTCGACCTGAAGACCGTCGACTATTTTCGGACCGGTCCAACCTTTGGGAGTCCGCAGGACGATCACCGGCCAACCGGGCCGGGCGGTCAGACCGTGCTGCCGGGCCGCTTGCTGGATCGACCGGATTTTGGTGTAACATTGATCCAGGGTCGCGGCGAATTCCTGGTGCATACGGGGGAGGTCGTCGCCTTCGACAAAATAAACTTCGTAGCCGTGTCCGCTTAAAAGATGGCGGATTTCCTCATCGCTGGAGCGTCCCAGGACGGTGGCACTGGAGATTTTATAACCGTTTAAATGGAGTATCGGCAACACCGCTCCATCGCGCCGGGGATTTAGAAATTTTATTCCTTTCCATGAGCCTTCCAGCGGGGCAGTCTCCGCCTCACCATCGCCGACCACTGCCGCTACGATCAGCTCAGGATTATCGAAAACCGCCCCAAAAGCGTGAACCAGCACATAGCCCAATTCGCCGCCTTCATGAATCGAACCGGGAGTCGGTACGCTAACGTGACTGGGCACCCCGCCGGGAGTCGAAAACTGCCGGAAAAGCCGGAGCATCCCCTGCCGGTCTGGGGTAATTTCAGGATAAACCTCGGAATAAGTTCCTTCCAGGTAAACATTTGCCAGCACCGCCGGACCCCCATGACCCGGCCCGGCCAGATAGATCATATCCGCGTTAGTATCCTTGATCAGCCTGTTAAGATGGACATAGATAAAATTAAGACCCGGCGAGGTACCCCAATGCCCCAATAAGCGGGGTTTTATATGCTCAGGCCGCAGTGGCTCTTGCAATAAAGGGTTAGCCTGCAAGTAAATCTGGCCGACCGTCAAATAATTGGCGGCTCGCCAGTATTGATCTATAAGATTTACACGATCCTGGTCCATTGGAATCACCTCCCTGTAGCAACCTGTCAAACATCGGACCGGTTGAATTTTAATTTGTCTGCCCAGTTTTATCAGATGACAGTACCCGGTAAGTGTGCCGGGCGATCATGACTTCCTCATCGGTTTTTAGCACGCGCACCGTTACCGCACTGGCCTGGCTAGAAATAATCGGGGCATTGGCCTGATTAAGTTCGGTTTCAATTTCTACCCCTAAAAAAGCCAATCCCTGACAGATACGTAGCCGGATCGAAGCGGCATTCTCGCCAATCCCGGCGGTAAAGATCAGATTATCCAATCCACCCAGCACGCTGACGAAGCCGCCGGTAAACTTGCGAGCCTGATAGCAGAAAAGCTCAATCGCTTCCGCCGCTTGCGGGTCGGAGGCTTCTTTTTTCAGGAGTTCATTCATGTCGGCACTGGAACCGGAAACGCCCAGCAGACCGCTCTGCCGGTTGACCAACTGGTTTAGCTCCTCGGTCGTTAAGCCTTTTTGGGTTAGCAAATACAACATAACTCCCGGATCGAGGTCGCCGGAGCGCGAACTCATCACCAGCCCACCGGTGGGCGTAAACCCCATTGTAGTATCCAGGCTCTTACCGCCCTGAACCGCCGCCAGGCTGGCCCCACTTCCCAGGTGGGCAATTATCAAGCGACTTGCGGCCACCGCCTCGCCCGCATCGGCACGCAATTTATCGACAATATACTGGTACGATAGCCCGTGAAAGCCGTACCGCCGCAATCCTTCTTCCCACAGGGCGCGAGGCAGGGCGTAACGCCGGGCAACTGCTGGCATACTATTATAAAAGGCGGTATCAAAACAGGCGATTTGTGGTAAGGCGGGGTAAAACTGGCCGGTGGCCTCGACGACCTGGAGAGCCTGGGGCAAATGGTCGGGGTCCAGCGGCACTAATTTATGAAGGTCGGCCAGCATCGGCGGGTCAATCAGTTGAGGTTCGCTATAGTGAAGACCGCCAAATACCAGCCGGTGGCCTATCGCGGACAACGGTCCGTAGGACGGTTTGTCACCCAACCAGTCAAACAACCAGCCTATAGCCGCCCCGTGATCGGCCAGATGGTTGGCGGGAAATTCCTGGGAAGAACCGTTCTGCTCGGTCAGCTTTATCAGGCTGGCCGGTTGACCGACTTGTTCTACTTTGAAGGTTATTAATAAATCCGGTGGGCTATCCGGTGAGCCAAAATTATACAGTCGCGCCTTGAGGCTGGACGAACCGGTATTGATTGCCAATATGGCGGTTTTTGCCGTTGATTGCATATTTGTTCCCTTTTGAAGGCACAAGCCAGTAATCGGCGGCAGACGCACCGTGAGCCTCTTCAAGAAGAGCATACCTTCTGAAATCCCAACCGTCCGTGCGGTAGCGTACATTTAGTCTTAAAGTAGTTTTTTATAGGGAATTGTGCAAAACGGTGGCTTTATGAGTGGTATCAAACTTACAGGTTTAAGTTATGTAGCTAAAATAAGAAGGAGGCACTCTCGATAGCCTTTGACTGGCAGGAAAATACTCAACCGTGCTAGATAATGCGATGCCGGTATTTATTCTATCGTTGTCGCTATTAACAATGTAGTTTTTATGGGTTCAGTGCCTCCACCTCGCTTCAAACGAACAAATCAAAGCAATTTTAACGCTTTAGCCTCTTTTTAGAGATCACTTTCTACGCTGACTTCCCTGAATATTGAAGCTTATTCCTTCAAGAAATTCAAGCTTTTTGCGTTCTCCGCAAGAAATCCAATATCACTTTGTCCACCATATCATCTTGCCGCCAGCGTTCCTCCAGGTTTTCGCGGAGGGTAAAACTCTCCAGTGCCTGGCGAGTAGCTTCGTCATACTGGCTATTTAACGGTCCGTGATAGAAACCTAAATTGGTGAGCCGGGTTTGAATTTCGTTTGCCAGCCCAGGCTCAACCCTGGAAAAAGCTTGATCTCGGTCGGGAGAAAAGAAAATGCGGTGTAGGCCGAGTATTCGTTCCAGTTCCTCAATCGGCAGCGGGTGATCCTCGACGTGTAAATCGATGTAGCGGTCGTTAAAACCCCCATAACCAGCCCCTTCTTTGACCACCAGTAGCGCAGCAGACTGTTGGCCCCGGCTATCACCCCCGGCGGTCTGGGCAGCTTTCAAGGCCGCTACCAGGCGTTCCGGCAGCGGTAGCTGGCTGTTGTTTTCAAAGGTGGTTGCCAGTGCCGCAACCGTCGCTTCACTGACCAAAATATTACCCTGGCAGGCGTAATTGGCCCCGGTCCGGCCCCCGGCCCAACTCATACAATCACTACCGGTGAACGTAGCCGCCCGGCCCTGGGCGTCCACTACCCCCACCTGACGGCGCGAGGCATCCGGGTCGGCGGTAGTCAACCGGTCAAGCACTGTTTGCGGGTCTAGGCCCTGGGCCAGTAATTCCAGCCCTGCCGGGCCATACGAGGTGTTCGCAAAGGACTGGGTAGCAATCGCGCCTACCCCGGCCCTGGCCCAGGGCACGACTGCTCCAACTCCCAAAAATTTTGACTGGACAGCTATCCCCAATTCGGCGGTTTGCGGGTCGTAGCCTACAATTGAAAATGTTGCGACTATTTGCACTTTCTATCCCTTACTTTTTATGGCCGACGGCTCATAGGCCGGGTCCGACCTGTTTTGGGTTTATACTTACGCACTTTATTATAGTTAATAAAAGGGTAATTGCCAAAACCAGGTCGCGTTCCGGCCTCGATGTAGCCGGAACAAATTGACACAACCGGCCAGATAGGGCAGGATAAACCGGAAATTACAACTACTGTTTTAGCAAGCAGGAGCAGAGGAGACACCGGGCGAACTTATGACACTTATTGAAAAGTCGGCAGAAACAACCTTTCGCAAAGTTTTTGTTTCAACCTATTTTGAACCTGCCGAGATCGAACGGCTCAGGGCTGCCCTCGATCAACGCGGTGTGCAACTGAGTTACTTTGGCGACTGGCTGACCCCGGCCCGTTTTCCGTCAGAACATACCCATACTCTCAGCCTGACTCCGGCCCAGGAGCAGACCTGGCTGGCCGCTTTGCGCGAGGCCGATATAATGCTGGATTTTGAAACGCTGACCTTGCCGCGCTGGGTTAGCGAGGGCCTGGTTCCCCGCCTTCGCTGGCTACAGACCACCAGTGCCGGGGTCGGTCCAACTATGGCCGGGGTCGGTTTACAAAACAGCAATTTGATTGTGACTACCGCCAGCGGCCTGCACGCTGGACCACTGGCTGAATTTGCCATGCTCGGCCTGTTGATGTGGAGTAAACAATACCCGCTGATCGCCCGGCAGCAAAGCCAGCGATTGTGGCAAAAATATGCGACTGACGAGTTGCCCGGCAAGACCCTGGCGATTATCGGGCCGGGCAAGATAGGCCGGGAAATTGCCCGGCTGGCTCGCAGTTTCGGTCTGCGGGTACTGGCGGCTCCCAGCCGGTTGGAAGGCCGGACTGCCGGACAGTACAATGCCGATGCTTTATTTAGTACCGCGCCCGGTGAGCTTCAGGCGGCTCTGGCCCTGGCGGATGCTCTGGCCCTGGCGATGCCGCATACCCCTCAAACCGACCGGCTAATCGGGGCCGCCGAATTTGCCGCCCTCAAGCCCGGCGGGTATTTTATCAATGTGGCAAGGGGAAAAGTAATTGATGAAGCCGCCCTGATTGCCGCCCTCCAGAGTGGGCACCTGGCCGGGGCCGCCCTCGATGTTTTTGAAACCGAGCCGCTGCCGGTCGATAACCCCTTGTGGTCGATGCCAAACGTAATGGTTACTCCCCATTCGGCCAGTACCGTCTACCGGGAGAACGAACGGATTATAAATTTGTTTCTGGAAAATCTTGACCTTTTGTTGGCCGGGCGACCAACCGAAATGCGGAATATACTGGATATGCAGCGATTATATTAAGCTGACTTAACTACTCAGATCCCACCCCTGACCCCTCCCCAGGGCCACCAGTGGACGGAAGAAGAAAAGAAAAGAAAAGAAAAGAGTATTAACAGGGGAGACCCCTGTATGACCCCCCGCATGGGTTGCACCCCACTACCCCCGCTTTAGTTCCGTTTACGGCTTGAGTAGTTACAAGCTGATAGTTAAACCGGTTGAGCTGCCAACCACTGCCGGGCGGCTGGTTCGTCGTCAAAATAGGCCTGAGCCAGCCGTTTATCTTGAAATTGGCCGATTAGACGCATAAAAGAAAGCTGGGCGATAATTTTCTCCGGCATCACGTAGGCAATTGCGGTGGAACCATACCGGCTAACCACCGGTAACCACTCCTGGACCAGCCAGGTCTGATCAGCCTTACTGAACACACTGCGATTATGGAGATCAAGCAAAATCTGGTGAGCCTGATGTTCCTTTAGCAATTCCAGAATTTTTTGCATCGCTACCGGAAATTGGTCGCCTTCCGAGTAACCTTTCTGCGAGGCGTGGACATATTTTAACCGGGGGTCCCAATTCAGTTCAAAGTGGAAACCACTTTCAAGGCCGGGGTCCTGGAGCGGTCCGGTAGTCGGCCTTGACGATCTGACGGCGGGCTGAGGTTCCCTTTCGGCGGTAGGGGGCGGGCTTTTTTCGGCCTGAAGTAAGAGGCGCACGGCGGCTACCGCACTTTCACGGCTGGGATAAAGATGTGAGTCCATATTCTGCTGATTGCCGGTGACGGTGGTAGTCCTGATAGTCACGTTCGTCAGGAGCTGGTTCGCATCATAGCGGATTACCCCCCGCACGTGTTTTAACAGCTTTGCCGTATATTCGGCGAAAATTGGTTGCAGATCGGGTGAGATTTTCACATCGCGCAGGTTGGAAATTGAAAATACTTTATGCGGCAATTGCCCGGCAATCACGCCGACCCGGTTTATGACATCATCAAGAAAGGTTTGAGTAAGAATGGTACCGGGCAAATAATCAATAAAGATTACATCCTCGATTTTTTCATAATAGATTTTGGGGGTGAGTTCCGCCATGCCGCTATAACTTTCTTAGATATATTTTCCGAAGTTAAGCCAATTAATAAAAACTTTCTGGCGGAATTATAAAACTTTTTCCTTGAATGTCAATTGGTAGCCTCCCAATCCTGAGCTTTTGGGTTTAGTACAGTACCTCTTTTTTTGCTTTATTTGTAACTACTCAGTCCCCACCCCTAACCCCGCCCCAGGGCGGGGAAAAGAAGAAGAGAATATTTACAGGGGCACCCAGTGGGTACCCGGCCCCCACTACCCCTGCTTAGATCCTTTACACAGGTTTGGTGTGTAGTTACCTTTATTTTTTACTTTAGCTTGCATCTCATCTGATGAGGTTAAAGCCAAAGTCCGGCTAAAACGGCTTTCAAACAATGACTTTAATCGGGGTTTGACCACTCAGTGTCAGAGGTTGATAGGCTTCCCAGGCCTGAGCTAACCGGTGGACCGCTTCGGTCAGGCTGGCGGTATCGTGCAAAAAAGGTATTCTTAGATGGTCCCGATACCGGTCATCTACCGACATTATGCTACCGGGCAGAACTGTCACGCCACACCGGCTGGCGACCTGGGCAAAAATCCCAGCCTCGCCTACCGGCAATTTTACCCACAGAAACAGTCCACCCGCCGGGCGTACCCACGACCAATCCGGCAACCATTCAGCCAGACTTTGAGAAAGTATTTCCAGATTTACCTGGAGTTCCAAGCGGCGAGCAGCTTTAACCTCCGGTGCCAGTTTTAGCAAGCGGGCAGCGATCACCTGGTTTATAACACCCGAACCCAGGTCTTGCATTACCTTCAACTGACTCAATCGATTTATGACCGGTTCGGGGGCACGAACCCAGCCTATGCGCAACCCAGCCCAGAACAACTTGCTCATCGAACCAATGGTAATAATTGTGGCGGCGTTGTCATCACCGGATACAGCGGCCAGCGGCAAAGGGGCCGCACCGTGCAGAGCAATTTCGCCCAGCGTATTATCGTCGATCACCGGCACATTGAACTCTGCAGAAAGGTCCACAATCGCCTGTCGCTGGCTGTACGAAAGAATGGTGCCGGTCGGGTTCTGAAAATTGCTTTGTAAATAAATCAACCGGGGCATATGCGATTCGATCAAGTTCCGCAATTCGGCGGGCCGGATACCGTCGGGGCTTTCAATTTGAAGCGGCAATAACCTGGCTCCCACTCCGCGCAAGGCGTTGATCGCGCCAAAATAAGACGGATTTTCAATAATGACATGATCGCCACGCTGGATATAGGCCGAAGCCAGCAGGGCGATGGCTTGCTGTGCGCCGTTCGTTACCATAATCTGGCTTTCGACAGTGGGCAAACCGGCCTCGCTATAATGGCGGGCAATCGCCTGGCGAAGTTCCGGCCAACCGGCAGCGTTGTAGCCGCGTTCAGTCAATAAATTTGCCATTTCCGGTGGCGAAAGCGTAAAAAGAGCTGGGTCCAGAATACTCAGCGTACCGGGCGAACCGGCGGATAAATCAATCGGAGGCCGGGCCGGGTCAAACAGACTATCAAAAAAAGGGTTGCGGGCCAGCACCGTCCTGGGTAAAAAAGCGGTCTCACGACCTCCCGCCAGACGCTGGGCCGGTTGGGGTCGTACCCGCGTCCGGCTACCGGTTTTACTTTCGACCCATTCTTCCTGGCGCAACAATTCGTAAGCGGCTACCACCGTACTGCGACTGACCGCCAGCACCGAGGCCAACTGGCGTTCGGCAGGCAGGGCTGTCCCGGCCATCACATCGCCTTGAACAAAAGCTTTTATCATGGCCTGGGCCAGTTGGCGGTAAAGTGGCCCGGTGCCTGACGACCAGCTACCCAAAATATTAACAAAATCGGTCAGTTCCATAATATGCTTTGTGTCTTTCCGGTTTTCTGCGACCAATCGGTATAAACCATGCCAATTCGGCTTAAACTGGCTCTTTACTAACAGGTCCAGTTTCTATTATATTAACATATAACAGTCCAATTGGCTAACGTTTGGCCCTCGGATTAAGATAGCCAGGTCCAATCTGCGTACCAATCTATCGGAACGGGACGGCATCAGTCCAATTCCAGTAGAGCTTTTCAAAAGTTGAAAGCACTATAATAAGTTTACAAGTTTTGGCACAAAAAGAAATTCTGTGACTACTCAGACCCCACCCCAGAGCCACCAGTGGACGGGGGGAAAAGAAGAGAGGTAAACAGGGGAGACCCCTGTTTAACCCCCCGCAGGGCACCCAGGGGGTACCCGACCCCCACGTCCCCCGCTAAATTCCTTTGCAAAAGGTAGGCTGAACAGTTACGAAATTTTTTAATAAGCCCGATGAAAAGAAAGGACAAGAACCCCTATGACGCAAATAATAACCCAGGTGGACGCTTTCACCGCAAAACCGTTTGGTGGCAACCCGGCGGCGGTTTGTATTATGACACAGCCCGCCGAGGAAAAATGGATGCAAAATGTAGCGGCGGAAATGAATCTGGCCGAAACCGCCTTTTTATTTCGCCAGGACGATGGATTTAATCTGCGCTGGTTTACTCCGGCGGTCGAAGTGGACCTGTGCGGACACGCGACGCTAGCCAGTTCGCACGTGTTATGGGAAGCCGGGCACCTGGCCGAGACCGAAACAGCGCGATTTTACACCAAAAGCGGCTTACTAACTGCCACTCGCCAGGCGGACGGCTGGATCGAAATGAATTTCCCGGCTTTAAGTGCCAATGAAACCATCCCACCAGAAGGGCTGCTGGAGGCCTTAAATGCCGCTAACACCGTCCGATTTGTGGGACTTTCGCGCCATGATTACCTGGTAGAACTGGAAGACGAGTCGGCGGTATTGGCCCTAAAACCCGATATTACCGCTCTGAAAAAGGTTGAAACCAGGGGCGTTATTGTCACCAGCCGGGCCAGTCGGGCCGGTTTCGACTGCGTTTCCCGTTTCTTTGCCCCCGCCGCCGGGATTGATGAAGACCCGGTGACCGGCTCGGCCCACTGCGTGCTGGCGACCTATTGGTGCGGCAAGCTGGGTAAAGCCAGTCTGCAAGCTTATCAGGCTTCGGCCAGGGGCGGCGTACTGGGGTTGCGGTTAGAAGGCGACCGGGTGATGTTGAAGGGACAGGCTGTAACGGTTTTGCGGGGAGAATTACTGACCGGTCAGGCTTGAACCCAGGTCCCAAAATCGATTTAGAATAGTTGGAGACCGGTTGCTGGTTTAGCGACCGGTCTCCAGGTTATGCTAGCCAGGCTGGCCCGGCTCTAACAGAAAAATAGTCTGGCCTGCCGGGTCTTTGACCGCAAACGAGCGTCCAAAAGGCATATTAGCCAGGGGAACCACAACTTCCACCCCCTGCTCGACCAGCTTATCATGGGTCCTTTGGGCGTTGTCCACATACCACCACAACTCAATCGGATCACGGGCTTCCCCAGCCCCTTGATTACCGACGGCCAGGGTAGCCCCCTTTCCGCCAGGTTGACCAAACTGAATAAAACCCGGCTGTTGATCCTCGATTGTTAAACCTAGCTTTTCAGTGTAAAAATCTTTAACCAGCCCGACATCGGGGATATGTACCATTATAAAATTCAATCCCTGGACCATTTGCCGCTCCTTTTCCCTAGTACGACTTTCGCTTCAGATTGCATTGTGTCCTTAAGCGAAAATCAATAATTTAAAAGTGTCTAACTGACCCTTTCAGTATCGCAGTTAGCTGTGACAGCGTTATGTCAGTAGCAAAGCCGGGGTTTTAAATATAGCGGAAATTGATTTAGAAGTCTGCCAGATTAAGTTGGCAGCAACTGGTTGAGTAAATTTTTCAGTTCGCCCATCTGAAAAGGCTTGACCAGGACCGCCTGAAAGCCGTACCGCCGCCATAACCGGGTCAATCCGAATAGCCACCGGCAACAATGGCATGTACTGCCGGATCAAGTTCAAATGGCCGGGCAATTGTCTCACTGCCACCCATTACTCCTCCCATTTACGATTTTTTTTCTGGCAATTTTAGGTGATAAATATAATATTAAAATGAGAAAAACGTACCCTGTTCAAATCGTCAAATATCTGAAAGAATAAATTAACTATTCAAAAATCCTCACAGGCGGAGCAATTACCATACGAAAGTACAAAATGTTAAAGTTAGTGGTCGTCGGAGTTTTAATCCTGGGTCTGGTTGGCTGGACGCAGCTACCAGCAAACCTGACGGCTCAATCGCCGGTCATTGGGGGCTGTCCAATGTTTCCACTTAACAATGTCTGGAATACCCCGGTCGACAAGCTGCCGGTGGACAGCCGTTCGGCCAATTATATCAGTAGCATCGGGGCCATCACCGGTCTCCATCCTGATTTTGGGACAGTCTATAACGGGGCACCAAACGGCATCCCATATATAACCGTACCTCAGAACCAGACACCGGTAACAATGAGCTTTACTATTGCTGATGAAAGCGACGCTGGCAAATAT
The DNA here is from genome assembly GCA_038322625.1 of Chloroflexia bacterium. Taxonomy (GTDB): domain Bacteria; phylum Chloroflexota; class Chloroflexia; order Chloroheliales; family Chloroheliaceae; genus 54-19. The sequence continues at coordinate 2,484 of JBBQGA010000035.1, read as the reverse complement.
CCGATCCCGCCCAACGCCCCCATCGAAGGTGGCCCCAATTCAACCGGCGACCGTCACGTGCTGGTGGTCCAACAAAATACCTGTAAACTCTTTGAAACCTGGGATTCGCATCCTCAGGCGGATGGTAGCTGGTTGGACGGCTCCGGCGCGATTTTCGACCTCAATTCCAACAATTTAAGGCCGGACACCTGGACCAGCGCGGACGCTGCCGGATTGCCGATACTGCCCGGACTGGCCCGCCACGATGAGGTAGCCAGTGGGATTATAAATCATGCCCTGCGGTTTACGGTGGTAAATACTCGCAATAGCTATATCTGGCCGGCCCGCCACAAGGCCAGCAGCAAAACCAATCCGAATTTTCCGCCGATGGGACAGCGTTTCCGGCTCAAAGCCAGTTTTGATATTTCCGGCTTCAAGCCGGACAACCAGGTTATCTTAACAGCCCTCAAAAAGTATGGCATGATCGTGGCCGATAACGGCTCAAACTGGTATATTTCCGGCGCACCCGACCCCAACTGGAACGATGACGATCTAGCGAATCTCAATCGGGTAAAAGGGTCTGACTTCGAGGCGGTTGACGAGTCGAGCTTGCAAATTGACCCGAATTCGGCAGCCGTCAACACGACTTTTAAGGTAAGTCAGGGTGGCAGACAGGGGGCGGTAATCAACCAGCCCTTTCCTTATACCCTCAAGACCTGGCTGGGCGATAGTTATGGCGATGGCTTTATCGGAGCTACCGTAACTTTTGTCGCGTCAGCCAATGGTCCTGGCGGGATTTTTGCTGGAGGGGCTACCGCTTATATTACGGCTACGACTGCCGGGGGTTACGCAACCTCGCTGCCCATCATGGCTAACAACCAGACCGGCAATTTTGTTATTACAGCTACTCTGAGTAGTCCCGGCCTCGCCTTTGCACCGGTGGTTTTCCAAATGACCAACCTGACCGATTGCCAACCGGCTTATGTCAATCCTTTTATCGTGAAAAATACCACCGACGATGGGGCCGGAACCGCCTGCAATAGTCTTTCAAGAGCCATAATCCAGGCAAAACAGCTCGATTTGATAAAATTTGGTATTAACAGCCCGCTAACCGTGACCGGAGCCTTGCCAGCACTGCCGCCCAGCGTGACTCTCCAGGGTAGTAACTCGTGTGATCCAAATTCCAACCTTTTGTTTTCGATAACCGGGCAGGCCGGTCGACCTGGTCTGACCGTGCAAGGAGGTACGCTTAAAAATTTGCTGATACATGGGTTCGATGGGCCGCAGGTGCGAGCAGTGTCCGGTGGCGGGGTATTAGAATGTGTCCACGCAAAGCCTTCTTAGAGTTAACTGCGCGTCTGGCGGCAAGCTCAGTGTAAGCCGCTAAAAGCCTTACAAAAACTTTGCCGCCAGACCACAACAAAATGCTAAGTACAGCCCATCACAGAAGGAGTATGGAATTAAATAAATAGAAATGGTGTAATACTCGCAATTTACTCAAGCCATTAACTTAGGAGCAACTACGCGAGGACGTATACCAAAGTTAATTATTGAACTGGACGAACCTACCAGAGCCAGCTTCCAAACCCTACTTCGTTCTCAAAAAACCCCAACCGGTCTAGCCCATCGAGCCAGAGCAATGCTGCTTTTAGCCGAGGGCCAACCTTTCCTTCACACCGCCAAACAGATCGGCTTGGCGGAACGCCACGTTCGTAAATGGGCTAAACGTTTCAAACAGCACGGTCAAGCTGGCTTGTCCGACCTGCCGCGTCCAGGTCGCCGACCAGCTTTCCCCCCCACAGGTGGCTATTCACGTGGTCAAGATAGCCTGTGAACGACCAGACCAATATGGGCGTTCCCTCTCTCAATGGGATTGCACCGAATTGGCCCTGGAAATGGTCGCCGCTGGCCTGGTAGCTAGTATCAGTGCCGCCAGTATTCGGCGCATCCTGCCTCACCACAAGCTTAAACCCTGGCACCATCATCTGTGGCTTTCGGCCAAAGTGCCGCGTGATGAAGCCGTCATAGCCTCAAAGGAAAGATGGTGAGTATCAGGGCTGAGAGAACCCTAATGTGGTAAAGTTTGGTTGTCTGATGCCCAACTTTATTTAAGAAAGGTTCTCTCTTTATGGATTTTACCACCTCGCCTCGGTTTTTCACCTCCTAGCCGCACCCTTACTTTCGCTTTTGCCCCAAGCCATAACTGGACAGCGCGCTGAGTGGCGTTGCCATAAGTTTACCGCTACCCATCACGTGCTTCTTTCGCTGTTTGCCCACCTCTCCCACGTTCCCTCTGGTAATGCCCTCCTCGAAGAATTGAACGACCTCGACGGGGCCGGCCACGAACGTAATTTGCGGGAGCTTGTCGGCTTTGATGGTTTAGAGTGGGGTCAGCCAATCCAGCTTGACCAATCCAGTTTTAGTCGGGCCAATGCTAATCGCTCTTACCGACTGTGGCGTTACTTATTCCACCGCCTCTGGCAACAAGCCAAAGCTCAGTGTGCC
>JBBQGA010000034.1:0-61532 GCA_038322625.1 Chloroflexia bacterium | reverse complement strand
TGAGTTTTACACACGCGCTGACGGTGGTGTAGGTGCAGCAAGCCATCCACGATTTTCAAATCATTGCGCCTTCCCAGCACGAGGGGTTGTATCAGCGAATGCTAGGCGAGATCGGCCAGGTAATTCTGCCTGAAAGAAGAGTCCGGAGTAATCCACGAGTGGTCAAACGCAAGATGAGTAAGTTTGGACGCAAGCGGGAGCAGCATTATGCGGTTGCGCCCTTAAAAACCAGCTTTCGTCAGGCTATCTTGCTTATTTGAACGCTATTGGCTTTAGCCCAGTCCGCCATAGCTTGAAAGTTATCTTAGCCGGCAAATTTAGCCAGAAGGGCAATCTGTAATAACCTCGGCAATGAGTAGCGGATACCAGGCCGGTGCCGGTGGTCATTAAGCTGGCACAATTTCTCATAAACAACTTGTAAATCGGCAATAAAGGCCGACATTGGGTAATGCAATAGAGAGCGGAAATGTGTTATAGTTCATCGATAGACCTTTCTTTTTTAGATTTTTGTATGGTAACAAAATCTTATACGGAAAGGTCTTTTTATTCAACTTCTTTCTCTTTTCTGACTTTGCATTCCCCCTGATCACCGGTTATTATCTATTGCGAAGATTATTAATTATGTTAAAATGCAATAGAGAAATATTATCAAATCGGCTCGACCAGAGTTTACGAACTCAGCTCTATTCGTCTTACTACCAAGCATATTTAACCACTAAGTATAAGCGCGCAAAAATACGCAGCGGGTATAAATGAGCTTTTTACTGAACAGAAGTTGCATAGCTATCACAAGTTTGTCCCATAACCCGTTATGAAATTGTGAGCGATTGTACTTAGTCAAACTTGACTTTTTTTCTATGAAACAAATAGAAAGGTAGACTATGCTCCGAAAAGCACATCACTCTATTTTGGGAGAGTTATCGCGGCCATCTTTGTTACTGCTGGCAATACTATTTATGTCATTAACACTGGCAGCCTGTGGTGATACAACTACTTCAACTACGACCAATGTTACGACTGCGGCGATGACCAGCGCAGCCACTACCACAAGCACAACCTCAACTACAACCAATACAACCACCACCGCCGCGCTGACAAGTGCCGCAGTCGCTACAACTGCGGCTGCCGCCGTAAATAACAACGGTCAGACTATAACCATTCGCATCGGTACAGGTGACAGTGGCGATGGCCTTACACCTTACAACCAGACAATCGAACTTTTCAAAAAAGCTAACCCCGGCATTGAAATCAAGGTTGAACCTGTAACCGAGTCCGATTACTATGGTTCGCTACTAACCCAGGCTGCGGCAAATAAAGCCCCTGATCTGATTTTCATTGGCGACGACGAAGTAGCCGATTTTGTTAAAAAAGGGGTTTATGAGGATTTGACTCCTTACATTGACGGTTCAAAAGGCGGCACCAAGTTTGACACCAGCGTTTTCTATCCGAATGTTTTGCAGCCGGGCCAGCAGAGCGGCAAGCAGTATCTAATCCCTAAAGATTTTAGTTCAATTTGCGTTTATTACAACAAAGCCTTGTTCAAAGCGGCGGGTGTCCCAGAACCAAGCGCGGAATGGACGTTTGATGACATGGCGGCGGTAGCCCAAAAGCTTACTGTCAAGGATGCGGCTGGGAAAACTACCCAATACGGTATTCAACTACCAGCCGCGTGGCCGCGTGGTTTTGAAGCTCTGGCTTTCGCCCAGGGAGGCAAGTTAATATCGCCGGACGGCACTAAATACTCCGGTTTTATGGATAGCGAACCGGCAGTTAAAGCCTTGCAATATTACTCTGACCTTTTTCATAAAGGTGTAGCCGCCCCCCCTTCTGACATCAATAAGTTTTTGGGTGGTAACGACAACTTCCAACAGGGTACCGCCGCTATGCAAATTAGCGGACACTGGCCCCAGAGTAGCTACCTCAAAAACGACAAACTCAAAGATCAGTTGGGGGTAGTGGGCTTACCTAAGGGTACGGTCAAAGCCAACGCTATTGCCTGGGGTGGTTTCGGTATCTACTCTAAAAGCCAGCACAAAGCCGAAGCCTGGAAAGTTTTGAGCTTTTTTGTCAGCCCCCAGGGGGGCGGGCAGTTTTTCAAGGACTGGGGACTAACTCCTTTGCAGCCAATCGCAGCCACCAGCTCTAACCCACTGGATAAAGTCTGGCTTGCCCAGACTCAATACTTCCAGCCTATCACTGCTAACTTCACTCCATACTGGAATAGTGCCGGTTCAAACGAACTTCAAGAAGCTTTGCAAAAAGCTATTACCGACCCTAATCCAAATATTACAGATATACTCAAGCAAGCAGCTGCCAAAGCAGACAAGAATTTGAAGGAGAAGCTTGGGAGTTAAAGTCGGCTTGTAAAAAGTAAAAATGGCGCAGGTCAGTTATGTTAAACTCAAGTTAGTCTTGCGTCATTTCTCGAGAAAGGCTAGGCTTTTGAGTATTGTTACAAAAAATCAAAAGGAGGTCTACCAGCGCCCACGAAAACAGTCTAAACCTGGCTACCGTCGGAGTGAAGTAATAGGCTTTTATTTATGTATTGCACCCTGGCTGCTCGGTTTAGGTATTTTTGTGGCCGGGCCGATGATTGCTTCGTTTCTGCTTAGTTTTACGCGCTGGGATTACTTCAATCCCATTCAATGGGTGGGGACACGCAACTACGAACGCTTGCTGGATGATGAACTCTTTTGGACTTCGCTACGAGTTACTTTCACTTTTGCTATTTTCTATATTCCGCTTTCCCAGATCATTGCGATAGGCATGGCTTTGCTGCTTTCCCAGAATATCCGGGGCATCGGTGTCTTCCGAACTATTTTTTATCTGCCCAGTATCTTAAGCGGTACTGCTTACGTATTGTTATGGGTGTGGTTGTTTGAACCGGACCATGGTTTGATTAATGGGGTGTTGAGTTGGTTTGGTATTAGCGGGCCGCGCTGGCTATCAAACCCGGATACTGCACTTCCAGCAATTATAGCGATGAGTCTGTGGGGTTTGGGCAGCAGCCTGATTATATACATTGCCGGGCTAAAAAATATTCCAGTACAATTGTATGAGGCGGCTCAACTTGATGGAGCAGGTCCTATCAGCCGTTTCTTCTATATTACTATTCCGATGCTAACTCCTACCATCTTCTTTAATCTGGTGTTGGTTATAATCCAAACTTTCCAAAGTTATACTTCGGCGGCAGTAGCTACCAACGGGGGACCGCAAAATTCAACCCTGTTTTACATGGTTTATCTCTTTCGGCGGGGTTTTACTCAAGATGCGAACGCTGGCTACGCCGCGACGCTGGCGGTAGTGCTATTCGTTATTATCATGATTTTTACCTTGCTAGTAGTACGCTCCTCAGCATTATGGGTTTACTATGAGGGTCAGAAGGAAGGCGGGGCTTGAAACGTATACCCAAACCACGTCTCTTTCTGTTGGAGTCTATTAGTTCACTAAAATTTTATGGCATTTCGTTTGGAAAAAAGAGGACGCTGCGCCGAGGTTTACTTTATACTGTGCTAATAGGCGCGTCTTTCTTATACTCTTTTCCCTTAATCTGGATGGCTTTGACTTCGCTCAAAGCGGAATATAAAGTATTCTCCCCGGATTTCTTACCTAACCCAGTACAATGGGACAACTATCCTCGCTCGTTTACTTATACTGGCCTGGATTTCGGTAAGCTCTATCTTAATAGCACGGTTATTACGCTCACAAACGTGATAGGAACACTGCTTTCCAGCACAATCGTAGCTTATGGTTTTGCCCGACTTCGCGCCCCCGGTAAAAATATTTTATTCTTTATCCTGCTGGCGACACTAATGTTGCCTTTCCCGGTAACGATGGTTCCCCTGTTTGCGCTATTTAACTCCCTGCAATGGGTGGATACGCTGCTACCTGTAACAGTACCTGCTTTTTTTGGTAACGCTTTCAACATATTTCTGCTGCGCCAGTTTTTATTGACAATTCCAAACGAACTGGAAGAAGCAGCCCGCCTTGACGGGGCTAACATCATACAAATTATCTTTCGGATTATGTTGCCGTTAATTATCCCAGCAGAAGTCGCTGTCGCTGTATTGACCATCCAAAATAGTTGGAACGACTATCTTACCCCTCAAATCTATATTCATGATCAAGACTTATATACTGTGGCCCAGGGAATTCGCTTTTTGCGTGGCAGTCTCAATCCGCATTGGGAATTGATGATGGCGGCGGCAATGTTGGCAATGTTGCCGTTAATTATTCTCTTTTTAGTGGCCCAACGTTATTTTGTGGATGGAATTTCATTAAGTGCCATCAATGGGTAGCCTACTAACATATTTGGCGTACATTTTCAGTAGTTGAGACCTGGAGGTATGCTACAGTGAGGTAGAATTGGCCCCACCCCTCCACCGAGCCAAAGAAAAGCTGGCAAGTGTGAAGATGTGGGCGGTGTTGGGCCGAGAGGAAAGGCCGCCAAAAGGGCTAGCCGGTTTGGAATGGCTGTTAATGAGTAGTCAGGCGGTGGAAAATGAGGCGCAAGGGCGGCAAAGTCTGGCAAATTACGCTAAACGCTGGGGGATCGAAACCTGGCATAAAGTGTTAAAGAGTGGGTGTCGAATTGAAGGGCGGCAATTAGAAAGCCGCCAACGTTTAGAGCGGTGTTTGAGTGTGTACAGTGTGATCGGCTGGCGGATAATGTATCTGACGATGTTAGGGCGGGAAACCGGGGAAGTTGGTTGTGAGGCGGTTTTCGAGGAAGCGGAATGGCAAGCCTTATACTGCCACACCAAGCGGACGGGGAAGCTACCAGCAAAGCCACCCAGTTTAAACCAAGCGATAAGATGGGTGGCAGAATTAGAGGGATATTTGGGACGTAAAGGGGATGGAGAGCCAGGCGTGACGGTATTATGACGAGGTTTAGCCCGGCTAAACGACTTAACGAGTATGTACCAGGTTTTACAACCACTTCAAGTTTTTAAGACCTAAAAAGATGTGGGTAATGATTAGCCCCAGGACGGGGAAAAGAAGAAGAGGATTAAACAGGGGAGACCCCTGTAATACCCCCTGCAGGGGTTGCACTCCTACTAACCCCGCCTCAAAGAAGGTAGCCTGAACAGATACTAATTTTTTATCTAAACGTCAAAAAGACTTAGGAGATTAATCATGAGTTTGCATTTAGGCGATATTGCGCCTGATTTTACCCAGGACTCGTCCGAAGGACCTATTAATTTCTATGAATGGGCTGGCGATAGCTGGGTAGTCTTGTTTTCCCACCCGGCTGATTTTACGCCGGTTTGCACTACCGAACTTGGAATGGTGGCCTGTTTAAAAGATGAATTTGCAAAACGCGGCGCGAAAGTAATTGCTCTCAGCGTGGATACCGCCGAATCGCACAAAGGTTGGATCCCTGACATCGAGGAAACCCAGCAGACAAAATTAAACTACCCTATTCTGGCCGATGGCGACCGCAAAGTTTCTTATTTGCACGACTTGATCCACCCGAACGCCTCGGCCACCATGACTGCTCGTTCGGTATTTATCCTCGATCCGCAGAAAAAGGTCCGGTTGACCCTGACCTATCCGGCCAGCACAGGCCGCGACTTTACCGAGCTTTTACGGGTGCTGGACTCGCTGCAACTGACCGATAAATACAGCGTTTCGACCCCGGTCGATTGGAAACAGGGTGGCGATGTAGTGATTGCCCCTTCGATCAAGGACCCGGAAGAATTAAACCGGCGTTTCCCGAAAGGCTACCGAGAACTGAAGCCTTACCTGCGCATGACCCCGCAGCCTGACAGATAGGTTTTTCAGGAAATAGGATTTTCGGTTTTGGTTGTCGAGGCAACCAAATAAATATAAAATTAAAAGGCGGCCTGTACACTACAGACCGCCTTTTTGCTAGGTTCGCTTGACCAGCCCGATCCGGTAAACTGTTTCACCACTGGCCTCAAATAGCGTCTGAACCCGGTCAGCTTCACCGGGCGGGACAATTACCGCAAAACCAATCCCCAGGTTAAAGGTCTGGCGCATTTCGGCTTCGCTGACCTGGCCGGTAGCCTGGATCAGTTTGAACAGGGTCGGGCGAGGCCAGGCTTCAAAATCGAGTTGGGTTTCCAGCCCCGCCGGGATAATCCGGGCCAGCTTACGAAAGCCGCCGCCGGTGATGTGGGCCATACCGTGAATGACCGCTTGCTGTTGCATCGCAGACAGCACCGACCGGACATATATCCAGGTGGGCCGTAAGAGGGCCTCGACCAGCGTTTCGCCGGTTTCCATTAGCCGGTCGTCCAGTCCGTAGCGACTTTGCAGGACCCTTCGCGCCAGCGAATAGCCATTGGAGTGTAAGCCACTGGAAGCCAGCCCTAGTATGACATCGCCCGCCTCGATGGTTTCGCCGGTGACAACCCGGCTTTTTTCGACCACTCCAAAGGCTGAACCGGCCAGGTCATATTCGCCGGGCTGGTAGAAGCCGGGCAGTTCGGCGGTCTCGCCCCCGATAATACTGCAATTGGCGATCTTGCAACCCTCGGCTACCCCCGCCGCAACCTGTTCGGCTACGTTCGGGTCGAGGTGGGAGGTGGCAAAGTAGGGTAAAAATACCAGTGGTTCGGCTCCGCGCCGGGCCAGGTCGTTCACGCTCATCGCCACCAGGTCAATCCCGACGGTATTGTGGCGGCCACTCTCGAAGGCTACTTTTAGCTTGGTGCCTACGCCATCGCTACCACCCAGCAGGAGCGGCTCACGGTAATTCTGAAACCGGCCATCAAACATGGCGATACCGGCTCGCTCGGTAACTTCGGCCCGGTAGGTAGAACGGGCCAGGTTCGCGGCGCGCTGGCTGGCATCGTCCCCGGCCTCGATATTAACGCCCGCGCTCTCGTAGGTAAAGCGATTATTCTGGCTCATTTAACGGCTTTCGAGGGTGGTTTTGGCTCCGCCCGGCACGTATTTGAAGTCGATAGGGTAGCGTCCGGTGAAGCAAGCAAGACAGACGTGGTTGGAAGGTAAGCCGGTGGCCTCGGCGAAATTGTCGACCGAGAGATAGCCCAGCGAGTCGGCATCCACGTGCTGGCGAATTTGTTCGACCGTCAGGCGGTTGGCGATCAATTCTTCGTAAGTGCCGGTGTCGATGCCCAGTACACAGGGATGGAGGATCGGCGGGGCACTGATCCGCAAGTGGACCTCTTTCGCGCCGCCAACCGTCCGCAGCATATGAACAATCCCTTTAGTGGTGTTGCCCCGCACAATCGAGTCGTCCACCACGACCACCCGTTTGCCTTCCAGGATCGGACGCAACGGGTTCAGTTTGAGCTGGACGCTCCGGCGGCGCATCTGCTGGTCGGGCTGGATGAAAGTCCGCCCGATGTAGCGATTTTTTACGATGCCTTCGCGGTAGGGCAAACCGCTTTGCTGGGCAAACCCGGTGGCCGCCGGGATGCCGCTATCCGGTACACCGATGACCAGATCAGCCTCGACCGGGTGTTCTTTAGCCAGGTAGCGTCCCAGGTTTTCCCGTACCAGGTAGACCGACTGCCCGGCGATTACGCTATCGGGCCGGGCTATATAAAAAAGTTCGGCGGCACACAGGGCGGCTTCGTGTTCGGGGGCTTCCCAGCGGGGTAGTTGTCCTACCGTCTGGTACCCTAACTCGGTGAGCCGGACAATCTCGCCGGGAGCGACTTCGCGTTCGTAGCTGGCCCCGACCGTATCGAGGGCGCAGGTTTCGCTAGCTACGATCCAGCCATCGCCATCGTTTAGCTGACCCAGGCACAGGGGCCGGATACCAAAAGGGTCGCGGATAGCATAAAGGCTGTCATCGGTCAGGATCGCCAGGCTAAAAGCCCCTCGCAAGCGGGTTGCGCCGTTAGCCAGTTTGGTGGGCCAGTCGGCACCAGGGGCGCGGGCCAGCACATTGGTGATAACTTCGCTGTCGGTGGTGGAGTTAAAACGAATACCCTGAGAGATCATTTCCTGGCGTAGTTCTCCGGCGTTAACCACGTTGCCGTTATGGGCGACGGCGATAAAGCCCTCGGTGGTTTCGATCTCAAACGGACCGGCATTGGTCAAGAGGCTGCCGCCGGTAGTGCTGTAACGGACATGACCCACGCCGCGCTGGCCTTTGAGGCTGTCCAGGTTGCGGTCGTCAAAAACGTCGGAAACCAGCCCCATACCTTTGCGAACGTTGAGGTCATGCCCATCCCAGATCGCCATCCCGGCACTTTCCTGGCCGCGATGCTGCAAGGCAAACAGGCCAAAATGGATCAAACGGGCCACCTGCCGTCCGGTGGTCATCACCCCGAACACGCCGCATTCGTCCTGAAGCTTATTGTCTCTCATAAAGTATTTGTCCAACAGGTCATCCCATCCTTTCCGGGGCCGGTCTGTTAAAACCCACTCCGGCTACTACTTTTCGCCTACTTCTCTAGCCGCAATATCATTGCGAAAACGCATCCCCTCAAAATTAAGCCTACCCTCGGCTAAACTATTATACACCCGTTGGCGGGCTTGTGATAGGTTTTCCCCCAGCCCTACCAGGTTGAAAACCCGGCCACCGGCGGTTAGAATTTCGCCAGCCGAACCGGGGCTGGTCCCGGCGTGAAAAAGACAAAGTTGTGTTTCCTGCTCAAAAGCCTCCACTCCGGCGACCGGCAAACCTTTGCGGTACGGGCCGGGGTAGCCATCGGCGGTCAGCACTACCCCCACACTGGCTCCGGCTTGCCATTCCAGTTCCGGCAGTTCGGCCAGCTTGCCTTCGGCGGTCCGGTAAAGCACCTCGTACAGATCGGAGCGCAACCTGGGTATAAGCGATTGGGTTTCCGGGTCGCCAAAGCGGCAGTTAAATTCGATCACGCGCGGTCCTTCGCCGGTGATCATCAGCCCGGCATAGGCGATCCCCCGGTAGTCGATGCCCTCAGCCCGCAGACCGGCCAGGGTCGGGGCCAGAATCTTTGCTTGAATAACCTGGCGCAGAGCCGGGGTCATAAAGCCGGGCGGCGAATAAGCTCCCATCCCGCCGGTGTTTGGCCCCTGGTCGTCCTCGAAAGCCCGTTTGTAATCGCAGGCCGGTTCAAGGGCGATGATTCGGTTTGATCGGGTATCGCACAGGGCCAGCACCGACACTTCGACCCCGCTCATAAATTCTTCGATCAATATGCGGCTACCGGCCTCACCAAACAACTCGCCGTCCAAAACTTCGCGGACAAACCGGGCAGCTTCCACTCGGTCGATAGTCACCAGCACCCCTTTACCGGCGGCTAGTCCATCGGCCTTGATCACATACGGCCCGGCCTGACTGTCCAGGTAATTTTGAGCCTCGGCAAGCTGGTTGGCGGCGAAAGTGACCTGAGCGGCGGTCGGTATGGCGTAACGCTGCATAAAATCTTTGGCCCAGCTTTTACTGGCTTCCAGCTTCGCCCCTTCGGCTCCCGGCCCAAAGACCACCAGACCGGCCTCGCGCAACCGGTCGGCCAAACCGGCGGCCAGTGGCACTTCCGGCCCAACCACTACCAGATCGGGTTTTAACTCGGTTGCCAATCGGAGCAAGGCCGGGACATCTTCGGCGGCTACCGGCAGATTTTGCGATTGGGCCAGCCGGGCGGTGCCACCGTTACCCGGCGCGAAATAAAGCTGGCCGACCTGGGCCGATTTACGCAATCCCCACCCCAGCGCGTGTTCACGCCCACCACCACCGATTATCAGGACATTCTTCATAAATTGGGTGTCTTTCGCTTAACTGTAATTTTTGATAACTATTCAGGCCCCACCCCTGACCCCTCCCCAGGGCCACCAGTGGACGGGGAAAGAAGAAGAGGGTAAACAGGGGTCTCCCCTGTTTACCCCCCGCATGGGTCGGGTACCCTATGGGTGCCCTACTTACCCCGCCTCGAAACAGGTAGACTGAATAGTTACCAAACTTTAAGACTTATTTTTTAGCCAGAAAATTTTGACAGGCCAGTGCGATACCGGGTGGTAGCAAAGCTTCCTCGGCGGCGTGAATCCGGGCAGTCAGGCTGTCGAGGGTATCGCCGGGTTGGATTGGTATCTCGCGTTTGAGCAGGATCGGTCCGGCGTCCATCTGGTCGGTGACGTAGTGGACGGTGCAACCGGTCGTATCGGCCCCGGCGGCCAGGGCCTGTTCGATGGCATCGTTACCCCGGAATACCGGAATACTCCGGCCATCACTGAGCAGAACTGTCGGGGTGAAAGTCTCGCTGAGTAAGGCCGGATGAACGTTGATTACCCGACCGCCCCAATGTTCGATAAATTGCGGGTTGAGCAGCAGACCCCACCCGGCCAGCACTACCAGATCGACCGAGTGTTCGTCCAGCAGGGTCGTTAAACCTGCGTCGTAATCGCTCCGGCTGCGGCCACTGGCTTTCCAGTCCGGCCAGCTACGCGAAATGGCGTGGTAGCCGTTATCCCTGGCCCACTCCAGACCGGGCGAGACTCTTTTATAGCTGGTAATCAGCCGGATTTCCGTGCCGGGCAACCACTCGAACTGTCGCACGCCCTCGCAGATCGCCTTTAAGCGACCGCCCCCCCCGATCAACACGGCCAGTTTTACTTTGCCTCCCTCGCTCATAGCTATTCCATGTCTCCTAACTGGTAAAGAGCCAGCGCGACGATCACCGGCCCGGCAGTTTCCGCCCGCAGGATGCGCGGCCCCATGCTGACGGTCTGAATACCGCAATCCGAGGCCAGTTTGGCTTCCGCCGGGCTAAAACCACCCTCCGGCCCGACCAATAGCGACAGTTCTTTAACTTCCTGGTTTAGCATTTTAAGGCTGGTATGGTGTTCTTCCTCCCAGGCCATCAGGCCGAGGCTGCCGCTGGCTTTTATCTGTTGAAGGGCCGCATTCAGGTTGAGCGGTTGGCCGGTCAGATCGGGCAACCGGCCCCGGCGCGATTGCTCGGCGGCTTCCCGGATGATCTTGCGCCAGCGATCAGGCCGCGCCCCCTGGCTGATGCAGCGTTCGGTCAGGACCGGCACAATCGCGGTCACGCCGATTTCGGTGCTTTTTTGCAAAACAAAATCAAACTTTTCGCCCTTGAGCAAAGCCTGATAAAGCGTGATCTTTGTCCGAGGTTCGCCGGGGGCCGCTCGCTTTTCCAGAATTTTTACGCGTACCAGGTCGGTTTTGGCCTGACGGCGGCCTTCCAGCAGTTCGGCCTCGTACTCGAAACCCTGTCCATCCAGCAAGATAATATGCGCCCCGCTTTCCAGCCGAAGTACGCGGATCAACTGGTGAGTGATTTCGCCGTCCAATTCCACTTCGTTCCCGGTGAGGCTGGCCGGTTCGATAAAAAAGCGGTTCATGCTGGGTGGCTGACCGTATAGCTGAGGCCAAAGCCTTTGAGATATTCTAGGGCTTCGGTAGGGTCGAAGGCCTGGGCTGGACCGAGGCCGCCACTGGCTTGAAAACCGGCTTCCAGCATTTTAGCGGCACACCAGACGGTAAGAACTGAGGTCAGATAATAGACATTTTGGCCCTGCAATACTACCCGGCGTTGACCGGCAGCACTTTGAGCCTGGGCTACTACCGCCCAGGTGGAATTTTCAAGGTGGTCGCTGGCCGGGCCGCGCAGACCGCCTTTGAGCAACCTGCCCATAAGCTGGCTGACCGGCGGCAATACCGGCGAAAGCACCTGCAAACTGTAGCCGAGGGCGGTCGGTACCACTACAAAGCTATCGAGATTGCGGATCGAAAGATGGCGCGGCAAGGTAATCATTTCGCCAAACGGTGCCCAGACTGCCCGGCGGCGACCAAACGGCGGCGGGAAGTCTACCTGTCGAGCGGTGGAAGCGGTTAATTTTAGCTTGCGGGTACCGTCTCGCCAGCCCAGACCGGGCCGGGCCAATGCTTCAAAAAGCGATAGTTGGGTGCCCTGACTGGCCTTGATATTGCCGGTCACGGTGGCCGTCCACAAGTTGACGTTGGGTTCCAGGCCTTCCACGGCCAGTGCCCCGGCCCAGTTGGTCATGGCGTACTCAAAGCCGCAGGCCGGGATCAAGGCGACTTTTTTCTGCCGGGCCAGGTTGTCGTAGCGGGTCAGCATCCGGGCCAGGTAAGCCTGTTCGCCGGTTATATCCAGGTAATGCACCCCGGCCTCCAGGGCCGCCTTGACTACCGGTTCGCCCAGGGTCGTAAACGGCCCCACGCAGTTGATGATCGCGCCGACCTCCGAGCCAAACATGGCCGGGAGGCTGTCCGGTTGGGCCGGGTCGGCTACCGACACACTTACTTCATCGCCCAGCTCTAACACGCTTTTCAGCCGGTCGAGCTTGGCTCTTTCCCGCCCGGCAATTGTGAAGGAAAGGCCGCGCCGCTGTAACTCGCTCACTACCTGCCGTCCGGTATAGCCGGTTGCACCAAAGACCAGTATTTTGGACCTGGTGAGGCTGGTACCGACCGGGGCCGGTTGGCTATTGGGTTGCTCCAGGCTGGAGTCGGCAGGTGGATTATTTTCGGTCGTCACTTTATTCGTCTGATTTCTGTTTAGAACTTTCGGCTTTCTGGCTGGCCCGTTGCTGGCGCAAGACCTCATACAGGGCCACCGAGCCGGCCACCGCCGCGTTTAGCGAGGCTACCTGACCACGCATAGGCAAGATTACAAAGAAGTCGCATTTCTCGCGCACCAGGCGGCCTAACCCGGCCCCTTCGTTACCGACCACCAGTGCCAGCCGTCCCGAAAGCGATGCCCGGTCGTATTCCAGCGCGCGTTTTTCGTCCTCCAGCCCGGCTACCCAGATCGCGGCTTCCCTTAGCTGGTCCAGGGCGCGTGGCAAATTGACCACCAGGGCGATCTGCAAATGTTCTACCGCCCCGCTGCTGGCGTTACGGACGGCTGGCGTTACCCCGGCGGCCCGGCGTTCGGGCAAAATGACCCCGGTTACGCCGACAGCCTCGGCGGTCCGAAAGAGCGTCCCCAGGTTTTGGGGGTCTTGCAGTGAGTCCAGCACCAGAAAAAGGGCCTGGGGGTTGTCCCCGCTACTTTCGATCAAGCGGTCAAAGTCGGCGTAACGGTATTCCGGGACCTCGGCGGCGATCCCCTGGTGGTTGGCCTGGTTGGTCAGGCGGTCCAGTTCGTAGCGCGGCAGTTTTCTCACCGGCACGGCTGGACGCTGCTCGGCGGCTAGTTGCTGGACCTGGCTGATCGGGCCGCCTTCTTTTTCGTCTACGCCATCGGCCACCAATAAGCGATTGACTTTTGCGCCAGGCCGCCGGCTTTTAAGGGCTTCCAACACGGCGTTCCGACCGTAAATTATTTCCATTTGCTAAAACTTCACCATTTCTTGATTTTAGTATTTTTTCGCATAAACCTCACCAGGTGAGGTTGAAGCGAAACTAAAAAGGGATTTAAAAGGGGAGACCCCTTTGACTCCCCGCAGGGGCACCCAGCGGGTACCCGCCCCCACGACCCCCGCTTTCGGTTGATTTTCTTCTATTAAGCGAAAGTCCTTGATTATCCGGTTTTGCTAGCTTTGGCTCATCAAACCTTTATTCGCAGTCATCTTCCAATTCTGCGACTTTTTCTTCCCCTTTTAAAGTGGCCTCGTATTCCGTGTAGTGATTTGCCAGGAAATCTTCGAGGTTGTCATAGAAAGTAACGCTTGGATGCTTTGGATCGTCCAGCGGTTCCGCCGGAAAGGTTAGATGGACTACCGCAAAGGCGGGCTTCGCGCTATCTGGGATGGCGAATAGTACATCGTCATCGGTTTCAGAGCGGGCGAGCGGATGGGTTGGAACCCCATAAAGCGGGTGTTGGGCGTGAATTTCTCGTTCCAGTTCGGCCAGCAAACTGCCGCTATCGTCGGCCACCAGTCGCCAGGCGGGCCACCAGACCGGCCATTCCAGGTTTAACAAATCGGTTTGGTTTTCCATACTTACATATCCCCTTTCTTTTTAAAAATAGGCTTGAAAGAGCAAAGTCAGGGCGATTGATCGGTGAGGCTGGTTACTTAAAGGATTTCTCGGCGGGTTCGCTGACCTGCAAGGCGGCGGGAGGTGGCGTGTCCAATGGTTTGGCTTTCTCGCCGATTTTTCGTTCGGTGCCTTTGAGCAACCGCTCGATATTATCCCGGTGCGAGAGGATGATGTAAATTGTGATAACCAGCCCCCAGGCCAGATAACGCGGGTCGAGTTTGGTTAGCCAGATGTTTATGACCAGAAAAATGTCCACCAGCACACAGCCCAGCACCGACCCCAGCGAGACGTAGCGGCTCAGACCGAGGATAAACAGGTCGATAAAGCCCACGATCAACATTGTTACCGGCGACACGGTCAGGACTTGCCCCATCCCGGCAGCCACCCCCCGCCCACCTTTGAACCCGATAAAGATCGAATGGTTATGCCCGTATACCGAGGCAAAGCCGCAGCACATCACTACCCAGGGAGTTTGATCGGTGCCGTTGAGGGTGAAAAACTGACTACCCAACAGCAAAGGCAAACCGACCGAGATCGACCCTTTGCTCATATCGCTGAGAAACACCAGCAGGGAAACTTTCCAGCCGAGGGTACGCAGCGAATTGGTCGCGCCGGTTTTGCCACTGCCAAAGTCGCGGACATCGACCCCCTTAAGTAGACGGCCCCAAACCACGCCACTGGGAAATGCGCTTACAAAATAAGCTATGATTATCACGACTACCAGAGCTAACCAGTTCACGACAAGACTCCTATGTTTGGCCGGAGCGGGTTATTTGCCTTCCGACTCGCGCCCTCGGAAGAACATCCGTATGGGAGTACCTTCAAAACCGAAGGTCGCCCGCAGTTTGTTCTCCAGGTAACGTTCGTAGGAAAAATGGATCGCTTTTGCATCATTGACCGAAAAGATAAAAGTTGGCGGGTCGACATCGGCCTGGGTAGCGTACAAAATCTTGAGCCATTTGCCCGGTTTACTCGGCGGGGAGTGTTCGGCCACCGCCTCGCGGACCAGTTTGTTCAACAGCGAAGTCGAAACGCGTTTGTGGCGTTCGTCGGCCACGTGCAGAGCCAGTTCCAGCACTTTGTTGACGCGTTGCCCGAACTTGGCCGAGGTGAAAACCAATGGTACCCAGCTCATAAAGTCGAATTCCGCCCGGATTTTTTTGGTATACTCATCCATCGTGTGAGTGTCTTTTTCGACCTTATCCCACTTATTGACCACCATCACGATCCCTTTGGATTCTTCCAGGGCGTACCCGGCGATGTGAGTATCCTGGGCCGTTACGCCTTCGCTGGCATCTATGACCAGCAGCACCACGTTGGAGCGGTTGATCGCCCGCAGCGTGCGCATTACGCTATATTTTTCGATGCCCTGGTCGATATGACCGCGCCGCCGGATACCGGCGGTATCGATCAAAGTTATTTCGCGGTCGCCAACTTTGATTTCAGTATCGATAGCGTCGCGGGTCGTGCCCGGTACATCCGAGACTATTACCCGTTCCTGACCTAACAGGGAATTCAGCAGCCGACTTTTGCCGACGTTGGGCCGCCCGATTATGGCGATCCGCAGGGTTTTGTCTTCTTCTTCGTTGGGTTGTTCGGGCAAATTCTCGGCAATTTTATCCAGCAAATCGCCGGTATTGGTACCGTGATAGGACGACACCGGGATCGGGTCGCCAATGCCGAGTTCATAAAATTCGACCGAATTCAAACGGCGTTCTTCGCTATCGGCCCGGTTAGCCGCCAGCACTACCGGCTTGTGGGTCTGACGTAAAATATCGGCAATTTCACGGTCGGCGGCGGTCAGGCCGGTCTTGGCATCGACCATGAAAACGATAACATCGGCTTCTTCGATGGCTGCGTTAGCCTGCGAACGGGTCTGGCGGGCGATTTCGTCTTCAGGATTCTCTTGCTGGACGGCCACATAAGTGGTCTCGAATTCCAGCCCACCGGTATCGATCAGGGTAAAAAACCGGCCATTCCATTCGCCATCCCCATACATCCGGTCGCGGGTTGTGCCGGGCAAATCTTCGACGATTGCCAGTTTTTCACCGATCACACGGTTAAAGAAAGTTGATTTGCCCACATTAGGCCGGCCTACAATAGCCACTAGCGGTTTTGACAACGCGGTTGCTCCAAGTCTTCACTTTTAATCTAACAGGTTTTAAGCTTTAAGATAAACGACGATAGCCGGTATTCATCAGTTCCGAGCCTCGCCGGCTGTTAAAAATATTTATCGCAATATGGGCTTTTCCTGATCCGAAAACCAGGTGAGCATTCAGCCGGGAGAATATCTTAATAAAGTTCTAACGCAACGCTTATTATGATTGCAAGCTCTTTAGAAGTCAAGTTAATTTTCTGGCTGACAAGCCATTTGTGCCTTACAACCGGCTGAAAGAGACTGTTAAATCGGTTTGCCGAGCGGCTTTTTTGACCGTTAGTTACACATTCATCGTGCATCCTTTATCTTTTCACCTGTATAGTGACGGCTGTGAGTGTTAAAATAGGACTTAGAACAATTTGAAAAAATAGTAAGAGATTAGAAAGAATTAGGGCAACTTGATGTCAAGGAATATTTCTAGGCTTAATGGGTTGGGCCTGATCGCCTGGCTGGTGCTGACGCTGGCTCTGAGTGCCTGTGGCGATACTACTGCCACCCCGGTCGCTTTTCCTACTCCATCGATCAATCCGAATGCCAAACAAATTATTGCGGCTAGTCCAGGGCCGGTGCCGGGAGCCAAAGTAAACTTCCCACTGGATGAAGCTCCCCACGATAATATTACCGAGTGGTGGTACTATACCGGCCATATCAATAGCACCGACGGGAATCAATACGGTTTTGAGTACGTTATCTTTCAGGGTATCCGGGGCGATTTCCCGCCCGGCTATGTCAGCCATTTTGCCATTAGCGACCTGAACAAAAAAGATTTCAAGTACGATCAAAAGATCGTGGCGGCCATGAAGCCGGTCCAATTTGGCGGTACGGCGGGGTTTAGCCTGGCAGTCAACGATTGGACCATGAACGGGGTCGGTGGTACCGACAATCTAAAAGCCGCGATGGGCGACAAAAGCTACGGGATCGATCTGACGGTCAAAGACCTTAAAGGCCCGGTGCTACACGGTGGCGGCCTGTTCTCGTATGGCGCGGCGGGCTTTTCTTACTATTACTCGCGCCCGCGAATGTCGGTGAGTGGCACGATCACGGTAGACGGCCAGCCCAAAACTATCAAAGATGGGGTGGCCTGGTTCGACCACCAGTGGGGCAACTTTATTCCTCTTTCCGGCGGTTGGGACTGGTTTAGCTTGCACCTGCAAGACAATACCGAACTGATGGTGTATTATTTGCGCGACGAGCAGAATAATGTGCTGGACGTGTTCGGTTCGTATGTGCCGGACTGCGGCGCGAACTGTAATGCCAGCAGTGGTAAACCGGTCCGCTCGGTTGATTTGCACCGCGAAGACTTTGTAATCAAACCGACCGGTCAGTGGACCAGCCCGATTAATAACGGAATTTATCCGAGCGGCTGGAATGTCCAGGTAAAATCGCCCAACACTCCGGCTCTCAGCTTGAGCGTTCAACCGGCCTTGCAAAACCAGGAGTTGGTGACCAACCGCACGACCGGGGTGACTTACTGGGAAGGGACCAGCACCGTCAGCGGCACCAAAGACGGTCAGGCTATCGCGGGACAGGCTTACGTGGAGCTGACCGGTTACGCCGGGAAAAAATAATCAATGTACCGATTGGAAGACCTGAAAATAGTTGGCCGGATACTGATAGCCGGTGGGGTCGCCACTCTCCTCGTGGGGGTGGTGGCCCAACTGATCGTGGGCTTTGTGCCGGGGATTACCCTGCTCAACAACGCGATTTATTTCGGGTTGTTTGCTTTCGGCTGGTTTATGTTTAACCAACTGGTGATGTCCGGGGTCTTTGGCAAGTTGGTCGATGACACCAAACGGGCTAAACTTTTGAGGGTGGCATCGCCGCTGGTCACGCCACCTTCAGGCCGGTTTGCCCGGCAGCCTTTTCAACGGGTGGAAATCGGCTTGATGGTAATCTGGGCGATTTCGGTGGTGGTTCTCCAACTTAGCCTGAACACCTATCTGACCCTGCCCGTCGGCGGGTTTGCCGGGGGTTGGTTGGTCGGCGGCGGGTTGGGCCGGTTACGCTTCGTGAGGATGGTCAGCCGCGAACAGACCGAGCAACAACGGTTATACTATTTCAGCGATTCGGCCCTCGGTCCGGCTACTCAAATTGCCTTCTACAGCTGCAATCCAGCCGAAACGGTGCCCCTACCTTCCGCCGAGACAGAGAAAGTCGCGGCTCAAACTCCGGTTTCCTCGGTGCCGCTGCCGCCTGGCATCAAGCGGCGCGGCCACTCCGTCCCGGCCTCTCCCGGCAAATCTCCCCGTTCCGGTTCAAATTAAAACCTATGGCTACCGGAATAATTCTCGGTCTGGCCTCGGCCTTTAGCTGGGGTCTGGCCGATTTCTGCGCCCGGTTGGCCGCTCACCGGGTCGGGCATTTTCGCACCCTCTTTTATATGCAATTTGTCGGGCTGATCGGGCTGGGTCTGTGGCTGGGCTTGTTTGAAGGTTTACCGGCCTGGAACTGGGGTCTGGTCGGGCTAACGGTAATACTGGCCCTGCTCAATACCCTGGCCGACCTGAGTCTTTACCATGCTTTTGAAATCGGGGTGCTATCGGTAGTATCGCCCATCGCCTCCAGCTATTCGGCTCCCATATTAGTGTTGAGTTTACTTACCGGCCATCGGCCTGGCCTGGCTCAACTGCTGGGTTTTCTGGTGACAATGGTGGGCGTGGGTCTGGCCTCGGCTCCGCTCGACCTGCACCACCTCAGACAATCTTACAAGGTCGGGCCGGGGGTAGGGCTGGCCCTGGTGGCTTGCGGTTGTTTCGGTCTGGCCTTCTGGGGTTTGGGGTTGGTCACGCCCGACCTGGGTGGGGTCTTTCCGGCCTGGGAAACCCGGATCGTCGGGCCGCTGCTGGTGTTAGGGCTGGTAGTGCCCACCGGCCAGAATCTACGCTGGCCCCCGCTTCAAACCTGGCCGCTGATCGGCGCGGTCGGTCTATTTGATACCGGCGGTTTGCTATTTTATAATTTTGGAGTGCGCGGCACCGAAACCTCGCTGGTAGCCGTTGTGTCGAGTCTGTTTAGCGCGGTCACTGTTTTGCTGGCCCGCCTATTTCTAAGCGAGAAAATGGCTGTCAACCAGTGGCTTGGCGTAGGCTTTATTCTGGCCGGGGTCGCCCTGCTGAGTCTTTAAGTAGAAAAATCGTAATTGTTCACCCTAGCTCTAAAAAAATTAGCAGGGGTCGTGGGGGTTGGGTACCCAGTGGGTACCCTGCGGGGGGTTACACAGGCGGGTACCCACTGGGTGCCCCTGTTACACTCTTATTCTTTTCCCCGCCCTGGGGCGGGGTCTGAACAGAAACGAAAAATCTAAAGAGGCCGGTAAGGAAATTCTGCAAGCAAAAATATGAGGAGCTAAAATGAGCGAAAAGCTTGAACTGGAGCAACAGGCTGGTCAGTCCCTCCGTGAACACCACCTGAGCCTGTCGACGGCTGAAAGTTGTACCGGCGGTCTGGTGGGCCACCGGCTGACCAACGTACCGGGCAGCAGCGCATATTACCTGGGCGGCGTGATCAGCTACGACAACCGGATAAAACAGGGCGTGCTGGGTGTACCGGCTCAGGTATTGGAAAGCGTCGGGGCTGTCAGCCAGGAATGTGCGCTGGCAATGGCTCACGGAGTACGCCGGATGATGGCGACCGACCTGGGCATCAGTACAACCGGGATTGCCGGGCCGGGCGGGGCGACCCCCGGTAAACCGGTCGGGCTGGTTTATATTGCCCTGGTGGATGGGCAAGGCTTCGAGCGTTGCGAACGCTATATTTGGCCGGCGGATCGAGAGGGCAACAAAGAGCTTTCGGCCCAGGCCGCCCTACAAATGATCCTGGACTATTTGCAGACCCAATCCCACTAGTAGTAAAAATTCCACTGGTAATTAAAAGCTGGTAGCAAAATCCGGCCTATTCTGGTATGCTTGACCCATCGAGACAAGCTACATTGATCTAAGAGCCTGTTTCATAACCTTGTTTATAGGCAGTTGAATGACGTAACTCAGCCTCATTAGTTGAGACTCCTTTATAGGACTATACTGAGTTATGAAACACTTTCTAAGAGGATAGGCCGTTTTGTTAATTCAGCGTAATAAGCTGCCCCAACCAGTTTTACCTGCGCGGCCTACTACCGCTAACCGCCGAGGCTGGTATTGGCCCTGGCTGGCTTGTTGGGCGGTGGCCCTTTTGGCCCTCAGTCTGGTCTGGTCAATCGCCTATCCGGCTCATTCCGAGCTAAATTTTACCCTTGAACAGTTATCTGGAAATGCCCTGGATGGGCCGGAAGTGAGTGGCTTTTACACTCCTGAAACCGACCAGACCAGCAACCGCTTTGTCTGGACTGCCCCCCAGGCGAGTATATGGGTAGATATATCCAGCCGCAACCCGGTCAAATTGGTGATGGAAATGCGGAGCGCGGCGTTAAGTGGCGGTCCGGCTGACCCGGTGAAGTTGCTGGTCAATGGCCGCGAAATCGCCCAACTAAACACCGCGCCGGGTAAGCTGGAATTTCAGCCGGTGGAGGCTGTTTTTACGACGGCTGAGTTTGGTTCGTCCCGGCTACAAATTACTTTACAAACCACTCTCTACAACCCGCCGAAAGACCGGCGGAAACTGGGGACAATGGTCAAGAGCATCAGTTTGCAAAGCGAGGTCTGGATCGGTCAGGCTTCGCGCTTACACAAAGTACTGCTGGCCGGGCTGGTGGTATTCTGGCTGTCGGTGATGACCGGTTGGCTGGCGAGAGTTACCCGGCAGAAGTGGGCCGGACCGTTGGCAGGATTGTCGGGTGCGGCGGGCGTTGGCTTGATGGTACTGGCCGCTTTGACGCTGGCCCCGATCCAGTTCTGGCTGGTCGACCGCAACCCTTACACAGTGCAAAGCATTAGCCTGTTTTTTCTGGCGGCAGTCTTTGGCGTTTGGACCCTGACGACTCCGCTGGCGATTTTAGGAGGTCGGACGGTTTACCGGCAAGCTTACCGGCAAATCGCCCGTCCGGTACGCGTTATATCCCCCGAAAAAATAATAGCGGTCCCGGCTCTGACCGGCTTGCGGATGATTGCGGCAGGTCTGGTTTTTTTGTTTCATGTCCAGGTCAAGGGCACTGCGCCTTTGCCGCGCTGGTTGAGCAGCCTGAGCCACACCGGTAATATCGGCGTACCGCTTTTCTTCACCCTGAGTGGTTTTGTAATTTGTTATAACTATTATGGCCGGATGTTGAGTTCTCCGCTGCGCCAGACCTGGGCTTTTGGGGTGGCCCGGTTCGCTCGTATCTACCCGATGTATCTGTTTGTGCTGGTGTTGTCGGTGTTGTTGGTCGGCTTTGAAGGCAATCCCGCTCGTGCCGATTTGTTTTCGGCTCTGCAATACCTTTTCGTCACTCAATCCTGGAACCCCGACCGCCATCTACTCGACCTGTATGTTTATAATGGTCAGGTCTGGACGCTGACGGTAGAAGTTTTCCTCTATCTATGCTTTCCTCTGCTGGTCTGGTTGCTGCTTCAGCATTGTCGGCACCTGTGGCACCTGATTGCGGTTGGCGGGTTGGTTTACGGTCTGGCCCTGCTCGGCCCGACCTGGTTTGTGGTCACTAACCGCCTCAGCGATAACAATGGTATTCCCTACTGGATTGATCACTCACCGTTGATCCACCTGGCCGATTTTATTGTCGGGTGCGTGGTGGCCCGGCTGTACGTCCGGCTGACGGTTCGCCCGGTCAGTCGTGGTGAGAACCGGTTGGGCGGGGTGGCCTTGCTTTTATCGAGTGCCGCCATTATCTTGCTGATGATCTATGACGCGCAGCCCTGGCTCGAACCTTACCGCTACGATCTGCTATTCTTACCCTTTTTTGCGGTTGTGATCTTCACGCTGGCCCGCTACCGCACCTTCGGCAGTCGCTGGCTCTCCACCCGGCCAATGGTCTTGCTAGGCGAGGCCAGTTATTCTTTTTACCTGCTCCACCAATTTTTCCTGATCAACCGGTTTGGTGCGGTCGAAGTCTTTAGCATTTATATTTACGCGCCGTTGGTATTTGTACTCTGTTGTATTGTGTCGGTGGCCGCCTACCGTTACATCGAAACCCCGGCCCGGCGTTTTATTCACCGAACTTTCTTATAGATAAGACTGTCGCTTCAACCTCACGAAGTGAGGTTGAAGCGACAATAAAAAGAGTTTTAAAAGGGGAGACCCCTTATACCCCCGCAGGGGCTGCGCCCCCACGCCCCCCGCTTCAGGTTGGTTAGCAACATCAAGCGAAAGTCCTAAATTCAGAAAAGACGACTTGTAGTGGGGCGATTTTTTATGGCAAACCGCCCCCAGGTGTGGTAAGCTTTAGCTCAACCAAAGGCGATTTATCTGGCAAAGAAGCCCGGTTCTCTGAAAAATTTAGCAGATTAACAATGAGAATTTAGATAGAGTAGATAGAAAAGACTAAATAGAAAGGTAGCAATTCAATTGCAAGATAAAATCTGCCTGATCACCGGCGCGACCGCCGGGATTGGCAAAGCTACGGCTCACGGATTAGCCAGTATGGGTGCTAAAATAGTTATTACCGGACGTAGCAAGGAAAAAACCCTGGCGACGGTGGCCGAACTCAAGGCGGCTACCAATAACCAGAATATTGATTTTTTATTGGGCGATCTATCGGTTCTGGCCGAGGTGCGTAAACTGGCCGAGGAATTTAAGTCGAAATACGCCCGGCTCGACGTTTTGATAAATAATGCCGGGGGAGTTTTTGCCAAACGCCAGCTTACAAAAGATGGGCTGGAATATACTTTTGCCTTCAACCATCTTGCGCCCTTTTTACTGACCAATTCGCTACTGGATGTACTTAAATCCAGCGGCCCGGCCCGTGTAGTTACCGTTTCCTCGGCAGCCGAAAGAGGAGGGCGGCTCGATTTTGATAATTTGCAGGGCGAAAGAAAGTATAGTGCCTTCGGGGCCTATTCCACTTCCAAGCTGGAAAATATCCTCTTCAGCAACGAACTGGCGCGACGGCTGGCCGGTTCCGGTGTAACCTCGAATTCGCTTCATCCGGGCTTTGTCGCCAGCAATTTTGGCAAAAATAACCCCGGCTTGATGACGATAGCCATATCACTTTTGCAGCCTTTTGCGATCAATACCACCCAGGGGGCCGCTACCAGTATTTACCTGGCTTCTTCCAGTGCGGTGGAAGCTGTAAGCGGTAAATTCTTTACGAAAAGCGCGCAATCCCAACCGCATAACCCGGTGGCGACCGACCAGGCGAAGGCAGACCGGTTGTGGGAAATTAGCCAGAAACTCACCGGGTTGGTGGGTTAGTAAGCCAGCAAAATTAAAGTTAGGACATTCGCTTCAAACTCAACTGCTGAGTTTGAAGCGAAAGTAAAAAGAATTTGTGCATTAAGGAATTCCAGCGGCGACCGTACTAAAACCGGAAGAACGCCGCCGCCTGACCGGCCCAATCCAACACGAAACTGGTTAGCAGCCCCACTACGATAGTGGCAATTCCGGCCACCACCAGCACTATTCCCAGCGACACCGCGGGCCGACCATTGACGGTCCGGCGTACTTCCGGTCGCCAGTTAGCCATATACATCTGGACTACGATCCGAAAATAATAAAAGATTGCCGCCACGCTGGTCAATACACCGATAACAGCCAGCCCGATATTCCAGCCGCCGCTTTCGATGGCCGCTCCAAACACCAAGGCTTTACCAAAGAACCCGGCGGTCGGTGGAATACCCCCCAGCGATAGCAGCGAGACAGTCATAATCGCGGCCAGGGCCGGGTGTTTCTGGTTTAGCCCGGCGTAATCGCTGATCTGCAAGCCTTCGCCCTGTGGTCCTTCCAGGGCCATAATAACCGCAAAAGCCCCCATCGTCATCAGGCTGTAGGCCAGCAAGTAAAACAGGATTCCGCTCCGGCCCAGGTCGTTATTGGCTACCAGACCAACCAGTAAATATCCGGCGTGGGCGACCGCCGAGTAAGAGAGCATCCGCTTGATATTGGTTTGCGAGATCGCTAGCAAATTGCCACCGATCATGGTGATGGCTGCCAGTACCCACAAAATTGGCCGCCATTGTTCGCTGATCGGACCGAAGGCGCCGCTATAGAGCCGCAGGAAGGCCCCTACAATCGCGGCTTTTGTGCCGACCGCCATCAAAGCCGTGACCGGGGTGGGCGCACCTTCGTAAACGTCGGGGGTCCACATATGAAAGGGGATGGCCGAGATTTTGAAAGCAAACCCGACCGTAATCATCGCCATTCCGAACAGTACCAGAATTCCATTGCCGCCGGTCAGGTGATTGGTGGTCAGGTATTGGCCGATGCCGCTATAACCGGTCGTGCCGGTCGCCCCGAACATCAGGGCGATGCCATATAGCAAAAAGGCCGAGGCAAAGCTGCTCAACAGGAAATATTTAAAGCCCGACTCGTGACTGCGAACGCTTCGGGGCAGGAACCCGGCCAGGATGTAGAGGGCCAGCGAGAACAATTCGAGGGCGATAAAAAAGACCATAAAGTTTGCCGCGACGGTGAGTAGCCACATTCCGGTGGTAGAGGCCAGTATCAGGGCATAATATTCGCCGGTCGCCTCGATCCCGATCCGCGATAGGTAATCGGGCGAGGCCAGAATAACCATTGCCGCCACGCCAAAGATTATTACGGCCAGGTAACGACCCATCTCGTCGGCGGTAATCATCTTCTGAAATAGCAGGGTACTGGCCCCGTTCTTGGGCAAATCCATCCAGAGGGTACTGGCAATCGCCCCGATGGTCACGGCAAAGGCCACCCACGAGATCGCCCGCCGCCGGTTTTTGGGTAAAAACATATCGGCAATTAGCACCAGCAGGATACCCCCGGCCCCGACCCAGCAGGGCCACAGCGCGCCCCACTCGACTTTACCCAGCAGGTCCAGGTCTTCCTGGGTTATTTTTACATCGGCTATCAGCGAATTAATTAAGCTCATTTTTCTCGTCTAACCTGAATATCTTTGCCATACTATATTTAGGACTTTCGCTACAACCTCACTTTGTGAGCTTGAAGCGACAATAAAAAGAGAGTTTATAGGGGAGACCCCTTATACCCCCTGCAGGGCACCCAGAGGGTACCCGGCCCCTACGTACCCTGCTTAATCACCTACAAGCGAAAACCCTAATTTTAAAAGCCTGTTTTGACGTTCTTGGCCTTTTACCTAACGGCCCAATGCTACCTGACCGGCTTGCCGCAGCCATTCGTTAACGGTGATGTCCATTACACCGGTTACCAGCGAGGGCACAAAGCCCAGCAACACGATCAACAGTACCAGTGGTACGAACAGGACCAACTCGGCCCGGCCCATATCACCGCCTATTTCATCGGTGGCAGCCTGATTGGGTTGTTCGGGGCCGTGCCAGGCGTTCTGGAAAAGCCGCATAATATACCAGGCGGCCAGCACCACCCCAAAGACCGCAAAGACGGCGTAAATCGGCGAGGCCAGAAAGGCCCCCCCGATGATTAAAAACTCTCCGGCGAACTGGTTCAAACCGGGTAGACCGAGCGAGGCCAGCCCCAGCACCAGAAACAGGGCCGCCAGACGGGGCCAGCGATTTTGTAAACCGCCCAGTTCTTGCACCTCATTGGTGCCGGTGCGGGAGTGTAAGGCCGCCGCCGCCAGAAACAGGGCCGGTGTCACGATCCCGTGATTGACCATCTGAAGGACTGCCCCGTTTACGCCCTGCGAATTGATGGCGAACAGCCCCAAAATAATAAAACCCATATGCGAAAGGCTGCTATAGGCCAAGATGCGCTTGATGTTGCGTTCGCCCAGCGCGGCCAATGCGCCGTAGATAATGCCGACCAGGGCCAGGGTGGCGAAGAAGGGCGCAAACTCCTGGGCCGCCGCCGGAAACAGGAATATCCCAAACCGCAGAAAGCCATACGCGCCGGTTTTGGACATTGCGCCTGCGATCAGGGCCAGGGCCGGGGCCGGAGTCTCGGCGTAAGCATCGGGGAGCCAGCTATGAAAGGGTACCAGGGGCACTTTGACCACAAAGGCCGCAGCAAAGGCCAGAAATAGCCAGCGTTGGGTATCGTCCGAAAGGGTTGCCAGGCTGCGCTGTACGTCCAGGTAATCCAGCGAGAACTGACCGTTGGCCGGGGTCGTTACAAAGGCCAGGAACAAAATCGCCACCAGCATCAACAGGCTTCCGGCCAGCGTGAATAGCACAAACCGGATCGCCGCCCGGACCCGAAACTGACTTTCGCCCCAGCTACCGATTAAAAAGTAAGCCGGGATCAACATTATTTCCCAGAAGATATAGAACAGCAGCAGGTTGGTCGAGGCAAACACGCCGATGATGCCGCCTTCGAGGGCCAGCAAAGCCGCCCAGAAATAGCGGGGCCGCTCACGCATTCCACCGGCGGAAAAGACCGCCACCACGCCCAGGAAGGCCGTCAGCACGATCAGCCAGACGCTGATGCTATCGACCGCCACTTGATAGTGCAAACCGATCTGTTTGACCCAGGTGAATTGCTCGGCCCACCGGAAGCCTTTGCTGCCGCCGTCCGCAAAACTGCTCAACAACGCGACTGCCAGGGCTAAATTTAGCAGGGCAAAGGCCAACGCGAGCCAGTAGACCAGTTTGGGAGCCAGCCGGTAGGCTGTCAGCAGGAAGGTTGCCGCCATGAAAGGCAGCACGATTATTGTTGTCAGTAACGGAAAATCACTAAAGCTCATCAGTTTATTTTCTCATTGAATGCTTAGACCGGTTTTCGCGTGTTGTTTCTCTCGCTAAACTTTTCAAAGTCTTACCGCTGGGTCAACTGGACCGCTACATACACCAGCAAGGCCACCGCCCCCAGCAAAATACCCAGCGCGTAGTTGCGAACCATACCCGACTCACTCTTGCGGGTAAATTTACTACTCTCCCAGGCAAAGCCGCCCAGACCGTGATCGACCGCCGCTTCGGTCTCCGGATCGAGCCAACGCGCGATAAATTTGCCGGTGCCGTCGCCCGGCCAGGCGAACAAAAATTTATAAATCAGATCGAAGCCCCAGCCGTACAGCAGAAAATAATTGAGGGCTTCTCGACCCAACTTGATCGGATTGATACCCTTGCGCGGCTCTTTAGGCCGGATGGTGTAGTTGAGTTGTTCGGCCCGGCTCAGGTGCGCTTTGCTAACTCTGGCCGCTTTTTTCTCGGTCCGGCCACTCAGGACTCCCCGCACTTCTTCCTCGCTCATGGCGCGGGGAGTGAGGATCGAACTGGCCGGTTCGCGCCGGACGACCGGCACCGGTTGGCCTAAACTGGCCGATTGTTCGGCATTGGAAGTGAGCGAAGGGGCCAACCGGTCGGCTTCGCGCTGTCGACCGAGTGTATACAGCCCGACCGCCATAATGATCCCGACAACCCCGGCTCCTACTCCCAGGCCAAGCTCGATTATATCCAGGCTTTCGGTCTGGATCGGAAACCAGAGCGGTTGACCCTGCCGGGCGAAATGGGTGATCACCGGGTTAAACCAATCGTGCAGAAAGTTCCAGCCCCCCGGCAGAGCCAGAAAGCCGCCGACCACCGAAAGCCCGGTCAGAACCGACAGCGTAAAGCCCATACTGCGCGGGTTGGCGTGAGGGTGGAGGTCGCCCTGCGGTCCTTCAAAGACCAGCATATAGGCCCGGAACATATAGAAAGCCGTCATCAGGGCGGTCAGGATACCTACCCAGCCGATTGCCGCCAGGTAGGTCGCGTCGAGGCCGAGCGGATTATAACGGTTGGTAGCTTCACCGAACAGCGGGAAAGTCCCTAAAATCGCCTCTTTACTGAAGAAACCGGCAAAGATCGGGATGCCACTCAAGGCCAACGCCCCGACCAGAAAGCCCAGCCAGGCCAGCCGGGTCGCCGCAGGCTGGCGCAAGCCGCCCATCCGGCGTATATCTTGCTCACCCCCAAGCGAATGAATAACCGCCCCCGCCGAAAGGAACAGCAAAGCCTTGAAGAAAGCGTGGGTAATCAGGTGGAACATGGCCGCCTCGTATGCGCCGACCCCGGCTGCCATAAACATATAACCTAGCTGGCTCATGGTGGAGTAGGCCAGCACCCGCTTGAGGTCGGTCTGGGCCAGGGCACAACTGGCGGCATAAAAGGCCGTGAAGGCCCCAATGATCGGTATTATTACGACCGCCCAACTTGAAA
The DNA here is from genome assembly GCA_038322625.1 of Chloroflexia bacterium. Taxonomy (GTDB): domain Bacteria; phylum Chloroflexota; class Chloroflexia; order Chloroheliales; family Chloroheliaceae; genus 54-19. The sequence continues at coordinate 33,349 of JBBQGA010000034.1, read as the reverse complement.
CCGCGAACAGAGGATGCGCCCGCACGATCAGATACACCCCGGCTGTTACCATCGTGGCGGCGTGGATCAGGGCTGAAACGGGGGTCGGACCTTCCATCGCGTCCGGCAGCCAGGTTTGAAGCGGGAACTGGGCTGACTTGGCAACCGCCGCCACCAGCATCAGCATGGCCGCCCAGTTGCGCCAGTCGCCCCCGGTCAGGGCGGCACTCTTGAGAGCCGGGTCAAAGCTGGCCGAACCGGTATTGGCGATCAGCACGAAAATCCCCAGCAGTAAGCCAACATCGCCGATGGTATTCATCACAAAAGCTTTGCGGGCGGCGGCTACCGCGCTCGGTTTATTCTTGTAGAAGCCGATCAGCAGGAAGGAGGCCAGCCCGACGTTGCCCCAGCCGACCAGCAGCCAGACAAAATTATCAGCCGTCACCAGCAGCAACATGGCGAACACAAACAGGTTCAGGTAGGCGAAGAAACGCCGGTAATCTTTTTCAAAATGCGGCTGGCCGTCCTCGCCCCCCTCGACCATATAACCGACCGAGTACACGTGGATCAAAAAACCGACCCCGGTAACTACCAGTGCCATCGTGGCCGAAAGCGCGTCAGCCGCCAGGCCGAAAGATATTCGCCAGCTTCCGGCGACGGTCCAATCGTATTTAAACAGGCCGAATTTACCCCAGTCCCCGCCGGTAAACAGTGGCGTAAGGACCACCCCGACCGCCGACAAAAAGGCCAGCCCTACCGCGCCACAGGCAATAAAAGCCGCTCCCCTTTGACTAAACCGGGAGCCCGCCAACGCCAGTATCAAAAATCCCAACAGGGGAAACAGCACTACCAGTCCAATTGCTTCAGGCACACTCGACTCCATTTGCGATTCAGAAATTATCTATTGCGCTTGCCGGAATGTCTATAACTCGTCCGGGTTAATGCCTCGCGTTTTTTATCTTTTAACTGTTCAGCCCACCCGTTTCTAGGCGAGGTTAGTAGGGCACCCAGAGGTTACCCGACCCTTTAGGGGGTAGAACAGGGTTCTCCCCTTAAGGCACTATTCTTTTTCCCCCTCAACTGGTGCCCCCGGGTGGGGTCTGAATAGTTACTTTAACTTTTTTATTAGCCTTCCATCGACCGTATATCGTCCACATCGATCCGTTTGCGTTTGCGGAACATCGCCACAATAATCCCCAGGCCCACCACCGCTTCGGCGGCGGCAACCGTCAGCACGACCAGCACAAAGACCTGGCCTTCGGAAGTGCCGAGCGAACCGCTAAAGCTGATAAAGGCCAGATTGACCGCGTTGAGCATAAGCTCGATTGACATAAACTGAACCAGTGGGTTACGCCGCAGCAGTACGCCACACGCTCCTAATGTAAATATCAACGCGCTGACCAGCATCGTAAAGGTAATGTTTGTCATGCCAAATTCTCGATTATCTTCGTTTGCCTAGCACCACCGCGCCGATCAGAGCGACCAGTAAAACCAGGGCAGTTAATTCAAAGGGCAGCAAAAACTGGGTAAATAAAGCCTTACCAAACTCCTCGACCGTACCATAGGTGCTGTTGTTGACCGTGACGTTGGATGCCAGGGCCGGTTGCGGGCCACTGGTGAAGGCAAATAATAAGGCTCCGACCAGCAAACAGACCAAAAACAGCCCCAGGCTGATCGTGCCAGCCTGTTGCAACCGGCGGCGGTCGCGCAAAATATTTTCGCCGTCCGGGTTGAGAAGTGTCACCACGAACAAAAATAGTACCAGGATCGCCCCGGCGTAGACCAGCAACTGAGCCGCGAACATAAACTGGGCGTGCAACAGCAAAAACAGGGTTGCCAGGCTAAACAGGTTTAGCAGCAGCATCAGGGCGCTGTATACCGCGTTCGGTAGCAGCACAACGCCCAGGGCCGACCCCACCGCCAGCACTCCCGCCACAATCAAGACAACTTCTTCCATCTAATGAGCTTACCCTTCCTTAATTTCAGGGTTGGCCGGTGGCAGGGCCGGGCTACCTTCTTCGCCGGTGCCGGTCAGGACTCTGGTTTCGGTGGCTTCACCCGGCGGCATCAACGGGGCTTCTCGCCGGAGTGATTTAGGCGCACCTGGCAACCCGGCCTCTTTGGGCAGGTCGGCCCGGCCTACGGCGGCGGCGGTAGTTTCCCAGCCATCAAAAACGCCCTTAAATTCGGGGATGGTGGGCCGGGCTTCCGGTGGCGGGGTCGTTTCCCAGGCCAGAGCTGCCCCCCGCGTGGCCGTGCCGAGTGGCTCCAGCAAATCCTTTTTGTTGTAAAGCATCTGGCGGCGGCTGGCAGTAGCCAGCGCGGTATTCGATTCCAGCGTGATCGCGCCGGTCGGGCAAGCCATCTGGCAGTAGCCGCAGAAAATACAACGCAACATATCGATCTGAAAGACCTCGGCGTAACGTTCTCCGGCGGAACTAGGCTGCGCCGGGTTATTCTCGGCAGGTTCGATATAAATCGCGTCCGCCGGACAGGACCCGCTGCACAACATACAGGCGATACAGCGTTCCAGGCCGTTTTCGTAGCGATGCAGCACGTGTCGGCCCCGCACCCGCGCCGGTAATTTGCGGACCTGTTCCGGGTATTGCACCGTCACCGGCTTGCGGAAGAAATTTTTGAGAGTGATCCCCATTCCTTTCAGGGAGTCGCCGGTCGCTTTCAAGGGATTTGCCATACACACCAAATCTTTAATTCTGGATTATAGCGGGGCTAAAATCCGATTTTTTTATAATTTAGAACTTTTGCTTCAACCTCACTGGGTGAGGTTGAAGCGAAAGTCAAAAGAGATTTACATGGGAGACCCCTGTGTACCCCCCGCAGGGAGTGCCTCCCCACTACCCCCGCTTCAGGTTGTTTTTTGCCTTCTAGCGAAAATCCTATAATTTAAGAAATTACCGCAACAACTACACTGGTAATCACCAGGTTTAGAATTGCAATCGGGATCAGGACCTGCCAGCCGAAATGCATTAAGCGGTTGTATTTCAGGCGTGGCAGGGTCGCCCGCAGCCAGATAAAGCCAAACATAAACAGGGCCACCTTGAGGATAAACCACAGTGGGGCGGTCCATTCCCACAGACCGCTAAGTTGAACAAACGGCAGAGGATGCCAGCCACCCAGAAACATGGTCGTGGCAATGCTGGCGACCGTCACCATATTGATATATTCGGCGGCAAAGTACATCGCAAAGCGCAAACCGCTATATTCGGTGTGATACCCCGCCACCAGTTCTTGTTCGGCTTCCGGCAGATCGAAAGGAGCGCGGTTGACCTCGGCGGTGGCCGCGATACAGTAGACCACAAACGAAATAATGCCGGGAACTATAAACCACACGCCGTTCTGGGCCTGAATAATATCATTCAGCCGCAGCGAGTGGGACATAATAATCACGCTTAACAGGGCCAGACCCAGGGCCAGTTCGTAGGAGATAATCTGGGCCGACGAGCGGATCGCCCCCATCAGCGAATATTTGTTGCCGCTACTCCAGCCGCCCAGCGTAATGCCGTACACGCCCAGCGACGACACTGCCAGCACATACAGGATGCCAATATTAAGGTCGCCTACCCACAGCTTTGCCCCAAAGATATTGACCCCGTCCGGCCCAATCGGGATCACCGCGAAGGCACACAGGGCCACGATCAGCGAAAGCATGGGGGCCAGCGTAAAGATCGGGTCGCGGGCTTCGCGGGGGATGATCTGCTCTTTAAAGACCAGCTTGACTCCATCGGCCAGCGGTTGAAAGAGGCCCGCCGGACCGACCCGGTTCGGACCCAGCCGGTTTTGCATCCGGGCGATTACCTTGCGCTCCAACAGCGTCATATAGGCAAAAGCCCCCATCAGCACCGCGATCAGCACCGCGGCTTTTATCGTATACTGTAAAACGTCTGTCCACTGCATCGTTAATACTTCCTGTCTTCTGGCGACAATCTATTTAAAGACGAAGGCTAGGCGTTAGATTTCAAGTTAGCCTCGATATTTTGTTCCTGTTCGGCCTGAGCTTCGCCGAGCAAAACCGCCGGGCGGGGCAAATTGGCGTTACGTAACCAGTCCGGGATTTCGAGTACCCCGGCCTGGGCATCCCGCGCCAATGGCCGCAAAACTCCTTCGCTCCCCAGCCCGGCAAAGCTCATCCCGGCATGGAGCGGCGAGACTCGCGCGATTTCGTCGAATATCCCGGACGGATTGCGAGTCTTAACCTCGGCTCCCAGCCGACTAGCCAGTTCCAGCAGGATCGCGGCGTCCGGGGCCACTCCCTGTAACGGCTGAATCGCCGGTGAAATCAGTTGCAGTCGGCCTTCGGTATTGGTGAAAGTGCCCTGTTTCTCGGCGAAAGAGGCCGACGGCAGCACCACATCCGCCAGTTGCGCCGTTTCGGTCAGGAACATCTCCTGTACCACCAATAGTTCCAGGTTCAACAGGCTCTCGGTGGTTTTGCCCTCCTGGAGCAAGTCGCTAACCGGGTTGGCTCCCATTACCAGCAAAGCTTTGAGTGGGCTGGTCTGGTTCGTGGCCGGGTCCAGCATTTCACGATACGAAAGACCTGGCAAAGAGGCGGTGTAACCGGGACCAACTCCCGGCAAAATCCCCATGTCCAGCGCACCCCACGAATTGTTTGCCTCGACCAACCGGCCAATGCCGTTGCCGACGAGACCGAGTTGGCCGGTAGCCAGGGCCAACCGGGCCAGGCTTGCCACCAGGGTGTTATTAGTGCCCCCGTCTGTAACGCTTTCATCGTACAGAAAACTGATTCGCTCGGCTCCGGCTAGCAGAGTTGTTACCTTTTCATACCCGTGAGCGTAATCGGTAGAGATAGCCGCGTCCGGCTGATAACCGGCGTACATCTCGGTCAGGTAATTTTTGACCGCTTCATTTTGTAAACCTCTTGTCTGACCGGATTTAGTCAGTTGAGCCGTCAAAGCCACCACTGCACCTTCGATTTCCTCCGTTTTTACATCCAGGTGCAGCGCAGTAAACCGGGCCAGCGACACCGGGGCGGGGCCAATTACGACCAGTTTTGCCCCATTTTTGAGGGCTTTCTTGATTCGCAGTTCGATGATCGGCTGGCGTTCTGAGGGGTTCGCGCCCACCAGCATAATCACTTTGGCCTGTTCCAGCCCGGCTATCGTGGCGGTATGCAACCCGGCCATCGCCGCCGCCGGAACGCCGCCCAGGCCACCGTGTTTGTGATCCACGTTGCCGGTGCCGAGCAAGCCGCGCAACACTTTTTGGAAAAGATAAAGTTCTTCGTTGGTATTGTGGGTCCCGGCGATCCCGCCGATAGCCTGAGAACCGTATTGTTGTTGAATAGCTTTCAGTTTGGTGGCTACAAAATCAAAGGCTTCCGCCCAGCTTGCCGTTTGGAGTTTGCCGTTGCGCCGGAGGAGTGGGGTCCGCAAACGCTGTTCGCTCTGGATAAAAGCGTAACCGTAGCGGCCTTTGTCGCACAGCCAGCCGTCGTCGACGCTATCGTTTGGGCGGCTCATAAACCGGACGACCTCGGTGCCGAGCCGGGTATCGATTTCCAGATTGCAGCCAACCGCGCAATGGGCGCAAACGCTGGGAGTGTGGCGCAATTCCCAGGGGCGGGCTTTGAAGCGGTAGGTCCGGCTAGTCAAAGCCCCCACCGGGCAGATTTCGGTGACGTTGCCGGAGAACTGCGAGATATATGGCTGACCGCCAAAGGTGCCGATCTCCGAATCGATGCCTCGTTCCAGGATGATTAACCCTTCGTCCTGGACAATTTCGTTGCCAAAGCGGACGCAACGCTGGCACATAATACAGCGTTCGCGGTCGAGGGCAATCGTCGGACCCAGCTCAATTGCTTTCCCCAGGTGGCGTTTTTCTTCTTTATAACGACCAGTCTCGCGGCCATATTCCACCGCGTAATTTTGCAGATCACATTCGCCGCCCTTATCACAGATCGGGCAATCCAGCGGGTGATTGATCAGCAAAAACTCCATCACTCCGGCGCGGGCTTTCTCAGCGATCAGGCCTTCGCTACGGACGATCATCCCCTCGGCGATGGCAGTGGTACAAGCGGCCTGTGGTTTGGGAGTTTTCTCGACCTCCACCAGGCAGATGCGGCAAGCCCCCAGCGGCGGCATTTTGGGGTGATAACAATAAATCGGGATAAACATCCCGGCCTGTTTGGCGGCTTGCCAGATAGTCGACCCTTTGGGAGCCTGAACCGGCAGTCCGTTAATTGTCAGATTTACCAGATCACTAGCTTCGGCCATTAGTTTATACCTTATTCCAGGTTCCTAAAATTTTGCCCGGCAGACCTACCTTGACCCGCTTTTATTACTAGGATTTCGCTCATTCGGGTTAAATTGACCCACTAAAAAAGGGCCGGGCTGCTTTTGCATATTTTTCATAGTAGGGTGCGGTGAAGCTGTATCGCTCGATAAACACTCTTATAAACACTATTATTGTAAGCGATTATTGAAAGCACATTGAGCCAATTGTGTTCTTGTGCATTATACCATTAGTTACGAAATTCGCAAAACCACCACCAGCCAAATTCTCAGGCTAAACCGTTCTCAAGTAGGCAGGCTTTAGGGTTTTTTCTAAGAAATTAGTCCCGACTTTATACAATATTATGGAAAGTAAGGACTTGATCTATTGCCAAGTGAAAAAATATTATGTATTATGTATAGTAGAATCAGTCTTAGCTGAGGCACTAGCCCGGCGAACAAAAAAAGACCAGCGCGGAGTACAAGCCAAAAGCTTGGTACAGTATAAAGCGACCAATTCCAGGTGGTGCCAGGCCCAGGTAAAGTTGTCGGCCCACATTTTCATTTGACCGGGAGGGTTCAAACTGATGTTTAGCAATTTCGCAACGACAAAATCATCCCGCAGCGGGCGGCTCGGTCAGGCCGGTAATCCAAAACGGCGGCTACGCCTGACCCTGTTAGCCCTGGTATTGACTTCGTTATTTGTAATGGTCCTCGATGCGGCCTCACCGGCGCAGGCTCTTTCCTTTTCCTCACCGTTCTTCCGGCGCAACTGGCAACGCGCGGATTATCCGGTGGCAATCGCGGCAGTTCAACGGGGCTTCACCTGGGGCGTGGCACCTTTTTTCAGTTCGTTTGAACCTTACACCGATTCGCCTAACGGTCAAAGACGGGTCGAATATTTTGATAAAGCCCGTATGGAAATCAGCCAGCCGGACAACAATACCAACAGCGATTACTTTGTTACTAACGGTCTTATTGTCAAAGAAATGGTCACCGGGTTGGTTCAGGTGGGCGATAACACCTTTGCCCAGCGTTTTCCGGCCTATGATGTGCCGGTAGCGGGCGACCCGGCGGGTAACAATCCAGATGCGGTAACTTACGGCAGTTTCTACGCCCTGAACAGCTTCTATAATACCGGCCCGGCTGGCCCCAATGATAATAATGCCAATTATCCCGGCCCTTCGACCCTGGAACGCCAGCCTGACCGGACCAACGAACGGGTTTTCGATACCATCGTCAAGGGTGGTTCGCTGGGTCGCAACGATTTGTTGGGCAGCCTGGACGGCTTGAACTATGTTTATTACGACTCGGCCCTCGGTCACAACGTGCCAAAAGTCTTTTACGATTTTCTCAACCAGACCGGCTCGATTTATGATGGTGCCAATCTGGTCAATGGCAAAGTTTTCAACTGGGTTTCGACGATGGGCTATCCTATCACCGATGCCTACTGGACTAAAGCGGTAGTGGCCGGTGTTACACGCGATGTACTGGTCCAGCTTTACGAACGGCGGATACTGACCTATACCCCGACCAACCCTGATCCCTACAAAGTTGAGATGGGCAACGTGGGTCGCCACTATTATAGCTGGCGGTACAGCCCGCAATACGATTTGAATATCCCGCTCCAGGTCAACGCCGAGGTCAAACCGCAGGCCGGGTTCCCCGGTACGACTTTCTCAATCCGGGCTTTCCGGTTTGTCCAGTTGGAACCGGTCGATGTAACCCTGATTTCACCGGACGGCCTACCGGCGCAAGGGGTAACTTTCCCTGACCCGGCCAGCGGTGGAGTTTACGGAAACATTACCGGCAAGACTTTCTTTGATTACTACGTCCGCACCAACGCGCGGACCAAGCCCGGCCAGTATATCGTCTACTTCAAGGGCCAGCGTAGCCAGAACGAGGCTAAAGCCTACTTCTTTGTACTGGGGGTGCCCGGCTTCAATCTGCCGCCGCAATAAAGCCCACTAAACCAAAAAGACCGGGTTCATCCCCGGTCTTTGTAACTATTCACCCAGCCTCGGCCAAAAGATTAGCAGGGGAGGTGGGGGCCGGGTACCCACTGGGTACCCATGCGGGGGGTCAAAGGGGTCTCCCCTTTAACCCTCTCTTCCTTTTCCCCGCTCTGGGGCGGGGTTAGGGGTGGGGTCTGAACAGGTACTGGTCTTTTTGGTTTCCTCTTATATTCTTATATATCTGACCAGGCCGTTTACATAGTTGCGCCCAATATCCAGGGGCAAAATTCCTCCTCGCCCACTCCCTGAGCCTCACTCAGACTGGCTTTGCCACTGGCAACCTCGATTATCTTATCCAGGATAGTCTGGCCCACCTGCTGAGTGCTAATGCCATCCAGCACTACCCCGGCGTTAACGTCCATATCGTCCGGCATATTTTCGTAAAGAGTGTTGTTGGTGGCAACTTTGATCGAGGGAGCCGGTTTGAAACCAAAGACCGAGCCGCGCCCGGTTGTAAATACAATCATATTCGCGCCGCCCGCGACCTGTCCGGTGGCCGATACCGGGTCGTAGCCGGGGGTATCCATCACCACCAGACCGCGTTCGGTGATCGGCTCGGCGTATTTGTAGACCGCATTCAAGGGGGTCGAGCCGCCTTTGGCAATCGCACCCAGTGATTTTTCGTAAATCGTGGTCAGGCCGCCCAGTTTGTTACCCGGCGTCGGATTATTATCCATCTCCATATTGTTGATGGCGGTATAGTGTTCCCACCAGCGAATACGCTCCACCAGCTTTTCACCGACCTCGCGGCTCTTACCCCGCCGGATCAGGATATGCTCCGCGCCGTAGATTTCGGGTGTCTCGCTCAACACGGCGGTGCCACCCTGCCGTACCAGTTCGTCCATCGCAAAACCAAGCGACGGATTAGCCGTAATTCCGCTCCAGCCATCGCTGCCGCCACACTGGAGGGCTACCGTCAATTCCGAGATCGAAATTGGCTCACGCTGTACCGCATTAACCTCCGGCAGCAGTTCGGCAATCAGCCGGGCGGCTTCCTCGACTACTCCGGCGATGCCGTGATTTTCCTGAATGGTCAAAAAGAGCGGCTTCTTCCAGGGATTACCACTACTTAGCCCACGATCCTCGATCATCTGGCGCACCTGGTTAGTCTCGCAACCCAGGCCCATTAGCAGGTAAGCTCCCACGTTCGGATGATTTGCCATCCCGGCCAGGGTCATTTGCAATTGCTCTATCGCATCGCTACCCAACCGCATCCCACAACCGCTTTTGTGAGTCAGCCCGATTACCCCGTCGATATTGGGATAACCCTCCATAATTTCTGGGCCAAACCGCTTTTCGACCAGCCGGATCGCGCTGGCCGAGCAGTTGACCGTCCCGATAATGGCGATATAGTTGCGAGTGGCGGCCCGGCCATCCGGTCGGCGATACCCCATAAAGGTCCGGCGTAATTCGGGAGCGAGGGGTGTCACCGGCTGGTAATCGGTGCTGTATTCATAGTCTTGCTGTAGTTGGCCCACGCCCAGATTATGGCTGTGAACGTGGGTTCCGGCCTCAATTGGCTGGCTGGCAAACCCGATGATCGAGCCGTAACGCCGGACCGGCTGGCCCGCTTCGACCGACCGCAGCGCGACTTTATGACCGGGTTGGACAAGCTGGGTTATTTTTAGCAGTTGTCCGGCTTCGGCTTCGGGGGCATCTTCCGGCATCCGCAAAATCACGCCGGGGGTCAGGGTCAGACGGGCGATAGCGACATCATCATGGGGATGCAGCAGCACCGCGACCTCGCGCAGGTCTACCGGTTGGCCGTTTCGGGGGGCACTATTGACCGATAAGGTGATTTGATTGGATTTAACCTGTTCTAATGTCATTGGTTTTATTCCTTTTTTTTATTCTTAGGACTTTCGCTTCCAACTCACCCAGTGAGTTGGAAGCGAAAGTAAAAAGGGTTTTCCAGGGGAGACCCCTTATACCCCCCGCAGGGGCTGCGCCCCCACTACCCCTGCTTCGGTCCTCTACAGAAGTTTGGTGTGTAGTTACAAATATAGATAGATTCGGACCGGATGTAAAGCCCCAACGCGGAAGTGGGTTAAACCAAAAACCCGGCCATCTCTGACCGACTGGCTTTTAAATATAGCTTTATTTTGATGCTGACCACCAAAGACGCCGAGGCGGAAAAGATCATTGGGTTTCTGGCCGAGGCCCACGATTATGTGACCAAGCCCTTTTTCGCTGGCAGAACTGGTGATGCGGGTCAAGGTTGGTCTGCGGCGGGTCGAGAATACGGTTTATCCCCCCAACCAACTTTTAGTGGCTTTGCTCGAATATTTTATGCACCATGTCGGGCGGTTGATACCGCAGCAGGAACTTTATGAAAATGTCTGGGGCCAAGATGGAGATACGAATTTATTCAGCCAGACCCACAAGGTGCCTATCAGCAGTTTGCGGCGCAAGCTTGCCAGCCCTTCCCAAAATCAGCCCGCTCTGATTACTACAATCCCCCAGGTCGGGTACCGGTTTGGCTCGCTAACGACCTGAACGGCTGTTTTTCTTTTCCCTGTGACGCTACAGGTATAGGCTAAATTCTAGTCAAAAAAAAGGAGGCGATTGCCTCCAATTTTATCTTTATCTTTTAACTGTACTGCTCTTGAACCGCCTAATGTAGGTGATTTGAACGCCTCTGGTCAGGCCTACCGGCTGCCGAACTCGGTACTCCAATACCATTTGTAGGGCGAGTTAGGGTTGTAAACCCGGCTAATGCCGATCATCCGATAATTAGGATTGAGTAAATTGGCGTTGTGAGCGACTGAGTCCTCCCAGCCTTTCATTACTGCCGCCCCTTTCTCAAAGCCCGCCCCCAGGTTTTCGCCCCGGAAAGTATCCGAAGGATAACCGAAATCGGCTAGTCGTTTGAAGGAGTCGCGTCCGGTCGAATCGGTATGGCTAATATATTGTTTGTCGGCCATATCCTGAGCCATCCAACGTGCGGTGGTATTCAGGACTGGGTTTAGTGAGAGCGGAGCCAGCCCGTGAGCCTGGCGATACTGGTTCATCAAATCCAGCACAACCATTTCCTCGCTGTCGAGGGTTGGCCCAGCGGAAGCCGGTGGCTGGGTCGGCAGATTGTTGTTGTAACGCCAGGTTACATAATGCAAGCCGATATTGCCCATCTCAACTTGCCAGGCCGCTTCGTTAGCCGGGTTGAAAGTCAGGGCGCGACGCTCAAATAACTGCACCAGAACTTCCTGAGGTGCACCATTAACCATAAAAGTCGCCCAGTAAGGTTCGCTGATCGGTAAGCCAACCAAAAATCTACCACTGACCCCGCGCGTATTGAGATTGTTCAACCAGTTGATAAATATGTCCGGCATATTGTGACCGAGAGTGGCATCGTAACCGGCATACCGCACTCGCTGGGAGTGAGTCTGGCTATGGCCCAACCCACCGTTGCGGTCGATTGTTTCGTCCACAAAACCCGACCGGGGGGCATACGGCTGGTAGCGGTTAAGCTGGTTGAAAGTTGCGTAAGTCGGTCCCACCGGACTAGCCAGATCGCCTGCCACCGGGATCGGGGCTGACTGGCGAATTTCGTAGCTGTTGTCGCCCGTCTGTAGGCGACCGGAAACCAGTTCGCTACACAAACGACCACTGGTTACAAACCACTGGCTGGTGCGATCTCCCGCCGGATTATTTATCTCAAAGCGGCCTTTATCGTAGTACTGCACCAGGCGTTGTCCAGTGGGAGCATCCTGGTAACTTTCTTTGAAAGTTGCCAGCGCAGTTGGTCCCCACAGCCAGCTAGCGTGAAGCTGTCCGGCAGCCACCGGCAGGTCTGTACTATTCCAGAGATTTGTAAAGGCTTGATCGCTTGCGGCCAATGCCGGTTCAAACTGAGTAAGGCTTATTGAGAGAATTAAAGCAAGGCTAAAAAAACTGATTATGGGGCGTGTGAAGCTCTTCATTATTAAAGGATTTGCAAAATTTGACATAAAAAATACTTCCTATCTGGAAGGATATTTTGCAAAACGCAGTGTTTGCAATATTAAATTTGGAAAAGAGGTACTCTCCTTGATTACTAAGTTAAGGATATAATAAAGGGAGGGATTTGGCAACATGACAAATTGGCTATTCATGAGGCTGTGGGACAGGCTTGATGGGCTATAGTGGTGGTAGGGGGGACTACTCCGGTCAGGCTGATTCGGCCTCGCGGCGAACCGAGGACCGCCAGGCTTCTCCATAATAGGCGTAGGAAAGCAGCACCCCTTCTCGGATGCCGTATTTGCTGACCTGGACGGTTTTGAGGGCAAATTTATCCATCAAAGCCCCCATTATGAGGGCACCGGTGCCAAAAGTTTGCGCCCGGCTGGCAACTAGATTGTAATCGTTAGCCAGGTTGGCACTAGGGCGGCTGATCGCCAGCGTCACGGCCTGGGCCACCTCATCCCTGGTAAGAACCTCTCCCCGTCGGCCTTTATTGAACAGCCTTGTGACCGCCTTAGCATTGCCTCCGGCCAGCACGCCGGTTTCAAAGGGTCGCACCGAGGTCGGCCAGCGAGCCGCCGCAAAAATCTCACCCAGCTTGAATTGAGCGGCGTGTACCTGGGCCGCCGTCATCGGGTCGGAGGCGAGGGTAAGGGCTTTTAGCTTGATCGAGCCTACCGGCAGTTTTACAACCCCACTCACCTGGTTGAAATCGACCAGCACAATTTCGGTGCTACCACCCCCAATATCGGCCACCACAAAGTGAGGCGGCAACCGGTGGAGGGCCGTTGCGCCCCGAAAACTGAACATAGCTTCCTCGGTCTGTGAGAATACTTCTATCGTCAGACCGAGTTTTTCGCGGGCCTGTTGGAGTAAATGAGCGGCATTGTGGGCGGCGCGTAGGGGTTCTGTGCCAAAAATTATCAGCCGCGCATCGTTAGCACGGGCGCGTCGTGCGTAGTCGGCCAGTAATTGCAACACAAGTTCAAATTTGGCCGGTGAAAGTTCGCCTCGAAAACTTACATCGTCGCCCAACCGGGCCATCTCTTTTTCGTCCACGATCACCTCAATCTGGCGGCCATCGGTACGGGCTATGATAAGATGGACAGTATTGCTGCCAATATCGACTACTCCGATCTGGACAGGCTTATTTTCAACCATCTGCGGGCCGGAAAAGGTCAGGCTCATTGGTTTTCCAGTTTGATCTAATCGTTACTTATCGAGTGTTACAATTAGCCTAATTATAACAGAGCTACCAATTATTAACTATCAATTCGGGCGGGTTCTAAATATTCGGGAAGGACTTGACAACCGGGCTTTGTTGACTTAATATACCTTATAAGTCAACAAAAATTAGAGTTGAAGTGAGGACGAAGCAGATGAAGCAAGCGGAAATTGAAATAGTAAAGCATATCGACGATAAAGCCGAGTTATGCCAGGAGCTGGAGCGGCTGCAGAGGGCTGTCAATGTCCTGGCAATGGATTTGTGTACCGGCCAGGGCAGCCAGTTAAATTATATCTGGACCAACCTGGCTCAGGCGCGGGCTTGTCTGGCAACTGCCCTGGAAGCCAGCCGCGCGTTGAAGGACGGCCACTTGCCCGGCACGCCTAGCGACTGGCAAATCTAATTGGTACGCCACCTGGCGATAGTCTAAATGCCTATTCTACCGGCTACCGGCTAAAGGTGGAGCGATCTAATTTTATTTTTAGAGTGAACAAAAAAATAAAAACAGCGTCTCCACCTAGAGCCGGACGCTGTTTTTTGTTATAAATTCTTTGCTAGCGGACCCTTGTTACTTGAAAGATGTTTCACCCACCCCGAACCTCTCCCACCGACCCCCAGAGGACAGGGATTGGGGATGGGATACTTTATCATTTTGAAGTAACGAGATAACTTTCTCGCGGGTCGCCGAAGGTCGTCACGTAAAACAATTGACCGTTAAGGGGATTGTAATCCAGACTAACTCCCGTGTTATAAGAGTTATGCGAGATTACCGTTTGGGGTCCAGTAAAAGTTTGGCCGCGATCAGTCGATACAACCAGACTGGCATTATTTGGGTTAGCATCCCGGCCCGGAAAGTAACCCATCGCCACCATCAGCCGTCCGTCGGGTGTCACCAGGGCACTGAGTTGGCGAGCATCATAGGCCGGATAAACGTCGTTAGATAGGGTTTTCCAACCCTGACCGGGCGTAAAGCGGCCTACTCCAAACGAGTTTGGGCCATCCCAGACGGCGTAAGCGTAGCCATCGTTACCACAGGCTATCGATGAGATACCCCTGAAGGTCCAGTTTTGGACAGCACTATCGGCGGCCCGGAAATTATCACCCCATTGCCCGTTGATCCGGCTACGCAGGCCCACGTTAGAGCCATCGTAATATATTAAATGGATATTATCGTTGTTATCGACGCAGATATGGGGAAAGGTACCCGCTCCGCGTTTGCTGGCATCTTTGGCAAAAAGGGTAAAATTGCTCCAGCTATTGCCGCCGTCACTGGACTCGGCGAAACCTATACTACGAGTTTCGGCTCCGGTTGCGACTTCGCCGACCAGGTAAAGCTTACTGGCTTTGGCGGAGTACGCTACGTCGGGGTAGTCGAGATAGCCACTGCCGCCATTGGCCCGGTAGAGGTCGCCCAGGTCGATCCCGGCTTGAAGACTGCCGTCCGGGTTCATTACTCGCATATAAGCCCGGTAATCCGGGTCCGGCCAGTGACGGTAAACGATATAGCCGGTGCCGTTAGGGGCGAAAGCAAGGTGCGGGAATTTCGCGTTGGCTTTGGCAGTCGAGCTGTCGATGTTGGTGTAAACGCCGGGCTGATCGGAGCGGCTTAACAATAAAGCCATAGCCGGATAGCCTTTGTCGCCCGTTCCGCTACCGGATATGCCGAGCGAGAACGCCAGTCCATCGGTCGGGCGAACGTGCATCACCGGGTTAAAAAGCGGCTGCAAAGAGGTGGTATTGGCGGAGCCAAGCAATACCGGCGTTTGCCAGATAATATTGGTAGGTACCTGGACTGCGGGCGTAGCAGTGGGGGCGACTGTAGTGGGAACCGGCGTTGGCGTTGGCTTAGGGGCCAGGACGGCCTGCCGCCACTGGTAATAATGCTGACCGACATTACCCATTTCAACCCGGAAGGCCGCCGGGTTGAGCGGTGTATAGGTTAAAACTCGCCGCTCAAAGGCCTGTACCAGCACATCCTGGGGTTTTCCGGCCACCACAAACCGCGACCAATAGGCCTCACTCAAAGGTAGACCCATCGCTACTACCCAATCGAACACTCGATCATCGCTATAATTGCCCTCTTTGTAGACCGGACCGGTTTGGTTCATAAAGGTAAAGAACACATCGGGTATATTGTGGCCCAGGGTCGGCTCAAAAAAGGCGTTACGAACATTGTAGGTGGTAATAAAATCGGCGTTGAAACCGGTAGTGCCATCCCCATTGAGAGTAGAGGCTACAACGGCCCCGGTAGCTTCGTTGGCCCGGTTTTCGGTCAAATTAATCGTAGCGACTTTGCGGAAGGTGGCATAGGTCGCGCCGCCCGCTGCGTTATCACCGGCAATGGCGTTGGTGGTATTAGGTTCGACCGTCTGAAAAGAGGCATCGCCCAGTTGCAGCTGTCCGGTGATCATTTCTTTTGCCAGCAGCCCGTTGGTAACGCCCCGGCCTGCCGTTTGTTCCATGCGGGTTTTGTCAAAATATTGCACCTGTCGGGTGCCGCCTTCGCTATAAGGTTCGGTAATCAAATCGCTGAGGGTTGGCCCCCAGAGATAACTACGGCTGACTTTCCCCTCCGCGACCGCTCTATCGGCCTGGTCCCACAATTGCTGAAATTGGGGCAGCCCAATCGACGGGTTTACCGCGTTAGCTTTTTCAAAGCCAACCAGCCCACCTAGCGTTATTAAAGCCAGCAAGGTTACAACCAGGCTCAACATTATACGCCGACCTGCGGCCCGCGATGGGCCAGGCAAAACAAAAGAGTTGTTCATTAATTCCTCAAAACCGGTTATTTTATAACTCTAAAAACATTTTCGAGCGAACTTTTCCAGCCTGATAAAAGACTACCCAAGACTTACTACCCTAGTCTACCAGATCAGTCAATCTCAGTGGTTGGACGAAGCCAAGCCGGTTTGTTAAAATGCACTGGCTAACCTCCAGCATACATCTAAGTGGGCCGGTTAATGTGGCCCAAGCGACAATAAAAAATGGGATAACTTTA
Source organism: Chloroflexia bacterium (assembly GCA_038322625.1). Classification (GTDB taxonomy): domain Bacteria; phylum Chloroflexota; class Chloroflexia; order Chloroheliales; family Chloroheliaceae; genus 54-19. The sequence continues at coordinate 16,942 of JBBQGA010000034.1, read as the reverse complement.
TGAAAACTCTAACTCTAACCGAGGCTACCACTTTAGCCATTGCCAAGATGGAACGCGCCGGGGTGCCCCGCGAACAAGCCGAACTTGTTACGCCGGTATATCTGGAGGGCGACCTGGCCGGACGACCCTCTCATGGGCTGCGCCATCTTTTCAATAATCTGGAGCAATTCCGGCTCGGTGCGGAACTCCGTACTCCCCTTACAATCCTCAAAGATACGCCGGTATCGGCCCTGGTCGATGGTGGGTACCAGCATCCTTATTTTGTAAATCTGAGCGGGATGAAGTTAGCCATTTCAAAAGCCCAGCAGACTGGCCTGGCGATGGTGGCGGTGCGTAAGGGTGGCGGCAGCGGAATATTATCTTATTACACCCGGCAGATCGCGGAGGCCGGTTTTATCGGCCTGATAATGGCAAATACCCCGGCCTCGGTGGTACCCTTTGGCGGTACCGAACCGCTACTCGGTACCAACCCGCTTTCGATCAGTATTCCCCGGCAGGCTGCCGAGCCAATTATTCTGGATATGGCGACCTCGGTCGGCACCTTTAATCAGATTTTGCTGGCAAAAACGACCGGCCAGCCTCTCCCACCCAATATGGCCCTCGGACCGGATGGACAACCGACCACCGACCCCCAGGCCGCCCTGAACGAGTTTGGCCGAGCCAGGTTACTATCGTTGGCGGGTTACAAAGGCTTCGGCCTGAGCCTGGCAATCGAACTGCTAAGTGCTGCCGGGGCGGGTGGTAGGCTGGGCCGGCAGGAAGGTTATGTTCATAATCCGGCTTATTTTCACGGCCTGTTTTTGGTTTACCGGCCTGATTTATTTGTAGAACAAGCCGAATTCGACCGGGGCGTGGAGCAACTGGTAACGGACCTGGCCGGTATCCAGCGGGCACCAGGCGTCAAAAGGATCAGATTGCCCGGTGAGGAGACTAACCGCAAACGAAAAGAAGGACTGGCGCGTGGCACAATCGATATTGAGGAGGCCACATACCAGTTTTTGCTGAACGATTAGCACTACATATCCCCAACGTAGCCTAGCGCAAGTGGTTGTTGTACTCCTTTAGTGGACAGTGGCCGGGCAGGGGAGGAGTTACTCACAAACTATAGCTAATAAGGGTCCGACAGAGACCGCGCTATTTTGTACTTGGTAAAATTCTGAGCCGGACTATACGAAAAAAATAGGCCTCAATGGGCCTATTTATTTTTTATAATCAAATTACTATTAAAAGGTCTATAAAAAGGGTCTATATAAATAAAGCGGTTGTGTACTGTGCTGGATATAAATACTATTTACTTGTTTCTATTAACGTCGAGCCTGCTTAGTGGATAATCTCGAAATATCGCCGCTGGTGGTGCCTTTTGTCGCGGTGCCTGATCTCCGAACCACACCTAAAACTACTCCGGTAGTCCCGTTCAATCAGCCCGGTAAAAGTAAATCAGCCTGGTGGATTGGCCCAAACTGGCTTGCCCTGCTGGGTTCGCTGGGTATGGCAGCCCTGTATGGCCGGGTGGCTTTGCTAAATCTGACACGGGGCCTGGTAGGTGGTGATACCGACGGTTACGAGAATTTGTGGAATAATTACTGGGTGCATACGGCCCTGTTTGACCTTAATCGAAGCCCCTTTTTTACTGATTATCTTTATTACCCGACCGGTATCAGCTTGCGTTTCCATACCCTCAATCCCCTTAACGGTTTATTGTTCTGGCCTCTGTGGCCGTTGCTAGGCTCGATTGCCGCCACTAATTTACAATTTCTGCTCTCGATGGCCCTGACGACCTTCTGCGGCTATTTGTTTTTCAAAGATTTTACCGGCTCGTCGCTGGCGGCTTTCGCGGGGTCCGCCGTTTTTACTTTTGGCAACGACCAATTATTAGGGTTTTACAGCTTCGGGCAGGCTGAGAAACTGGCGCAGTGGTGGCTTCCACTTTATTTATGGTGTTTGTTCCGAGCTTTACCGGGGCCGCAGCTTCGCCCGCTCTGGTGGCTTTACCTCCTGGCCTCGGTCGGTACTCTGGTTGCAATGAGCCTGACCGATTGGCAGTTATTGATGTATGCCGTTTTGCTAAGTCTGGGTTACGGAATTTATAGTTTATTCAGGTCAGCCCGTTGGGTGATTCTGGGCCGCCTATGTGTGGTTGGGCTGGGTTGGTTAGCCCTGGTAATTTTCCCGCTTCTTTTACCCATGCTCGCGGAGGCGAACCAGAATAGCTGGCTCTCGGTTAGCGACCAGGCGGTATCGCATTCGCGGACGCTTAGTCAGTTTATCGAGGTGGGTTCGGCTAATCCAGGCTATCTGGTGTTAGGGATTATTATTGCGGCTTTTTGCTTAAAACTACAACCGGCGGGCGGTTGGCGAAATTTGCGACTACCAAAAGCTTCCACGCTGGGTTTGAAAGGCACGGCAAATTCTTTTCAGCCGGTTTTCTGGTTGTTGGCTGGACTGGTAGCGGCGGTTCTGTCGCTGGGTCCGCGCTTGATAATTTCCGATACAAACCCCCAACCGACCGGCATAAGTCTGCCATATGCCTGGCTTTACAAATTGCCGGTATTGAGTACCGGACGCGACCCCGAACGGTTTTATCTGATTGTGATGTTGGTGGTCGGGTTGTTTTTAAGCCTGGCATTACCGGAAATTTTGGGCCGTTTGGGTGGAAGATGGTGGCAACTTGCTCCGGCGGTTTTGACCGGTCTGGTACTGACAATCACCCTGAGCGGTTATATTGCCGAAGTGGGCCAGGCTAGAGTCGATCCACCCAACTGGCCGCCCTTTTATTCCATTCTGGCACAGGATAAAGAAGCTTATTCAATACTGGAATTGCCATTGTTCACCGAACTGGGCCGGGGGGAGGATACTTACGAAGCTTATCAAAGTATTCATGGTAAAGCCCGCTTTGGGGGACGGTTGGCCCGCGACCACAAGTTGAGCAACCCTAATAATTTTGCCAAACAAATGACGCTGTTCCGCGATTTCTACTGGCTGACCCGACCAAATACGGCCCTGGAGTTGGTCCGGCCCAGCAAAGCGCAGGATATTGTGAGTGCGCCGGATTATCGCCAATGGTCTATTCCCCTGCTGAATTTTTATAATGTTCGCTATATAATCCTTTACCTGGATGCTTTCCGGCCAGCCGGGCCAAAGACGCTGGCTTCCGCGCAAGCTCTGGTGCGGCAGGCCCTGGGGACGAATGTTCAGCCGGTTTACCAGGATAATAATATGCTGGCTTATCAGGTTCCGGCTGACGCTACCGCTCCGACTGAACTTTTCCTGGATGTTGGAAGTAACGGCTGGTACCCGCCTGAAAACGGTAGCTCCGGTCCGGCCTTCCGGTGGGCTAATTTGCAGGATTATCAGGCCGCCGAGATAATTGCTTTCAATGCTACCCGGTCCAACCAGCTCGCCCAGGTGCAGTTTAATGCTTTTAGCTTCCAGCAAACTACTAGCGTTAGTGTTTGGTTGAATGACCGGCCTAGCTCTACCTTTCAACTTCAACCGGCTCAATCCCAACTAATTACTCTTAACCTGACCCTCCCGCCGGGTCAGCATTTGCTGAAGTTCAGTACTGATAAACTTTCGAGGCCAACCGGTAATACAGCCGACAATCGATTATTGAGTTTTGGAATCACCCAGCTTCATTTATTACCCTGATATTACCCTGACGATATATCCGGTATATCCTGTTATTTGGCCGGGAATTAAGGCTGCAATAAGCTTCAAAATTCCCGGTAAAATTTTGCTATCGAGATGTGAAAAGCTTTCTGATTGCGTAGCCGATCAAAGAATGTTATGATCACAATTGGTAGGCTGTCCAAAAGTGTCAGCAAAGTATAACAGGAAGGTATCAGAAAATGGGATTTATTAAAACTCAACTCAATAATGGCGTGCGCGTAATTACTAACGCTATGCCGCATACTCAATCCGTCAGCACGATTCTTTATTATGGAGTCGGTAGTCGTTACGAAGAGGATCGAGTGGCCGGTATCAGCCATTTCATTGAGCATATGGTTTTCAAGGGTACTATCAAACGCCCGACCGCTAAAGATATTAGCGAGGCGATTGAGGGAGTAGGCGGGATTCTTAACGCCAGCACCGGGCGCGAAACCACCAACTATTGGGCTAAAGTGCCAAAAACCCATTTTGCATTATCTTTTGATGTACTGAGCGATATGCTGCTGAATTCCAGTTTCGACCCGGCTGAAATTGAGAAAGAGCGGAAAGTCATCATCGAAGAATTGCATCAAACGCTCGACTCGCCGCCCGATCTGGTAAACGAAATCATAAACCTGGTGATCTGGGGTGAGCAGCCGGTAGGCCGGGATATAGGCGGTAACGATGAGACGGTGGGCGGAATCAAGCGGGAAGATTTGCTCCACTATATGAAGAAGTTCTATTTGCCAGCCGATATGGTGGTAAGTGTGGCTGGTAATATCGACCACGACGAGGTAGTGAAAATGGTCGAGGATACGCTTGGTCAGCTACCGGCGGGAGAACGCCCGGTAGCCCGCCCGGCAAAGGTGATCGCGGAAGGTCCTCGCCAGCAGATTTACTTCAAGGATACCGAGCAAACCAATGTCTGCCTGGCTGTTCCGGCGGTCAACTACAGCGACCCGCGCCGCTATGTCCTCTCAATGCTCGATACGATTATGGGTAGCGGAATGTCCAGCCGTCTGTTTCAAGAAATACGCGAAAATCGGGGCCTGGCCTATACCGCCGATAGCTACAGCAGCCAGCTTAGTGATACCGGGGCCTGGATCGTCTATAGTGGGGTCGACCCTGAACGGGTGGACGACACGATTGGGGCGATCATCGGCGAACTGGAGAAAGTCCGCCAGGAGAAAGTCCCGGAGACCGAACTAACCAAAGCCAAAGAGTACAACAAAGGCCGTATGCTGTTGGGCCTGGAAGATACTCGCTCGGTGGCAAGTTGGGCGGGCGGCCAGGAGCTTTTGCTGGATCGCATTCTGACCGTCGAAGAAGTGGTCGAAAAGATCGAGGCCGTCACAACCGATCAGATTCTGGATATGGCTCAGGAAATGTTCACTACCGAGAAGCTGCGGTTGGCGGTGGTTGGTCCCTATGAAAATCAGGAAGACCGTTTCCGTAACTTGCTCAAGTTCTAACTTAAAGCTTATTCAAAAAAGGACACCGCAGGGTGTCCTTTTTTTGTCTACTGTTAAAGCGCGGCTCTGCCCAGTTCGGTTGTACCTGCTAACTATTTTCGAGTGAGGAATTAACCGGCAGCAATAGTTTTTGATACAAATTATATTTGAACGCAGTGAAAGCCCCGCTTCCAACCAGTTCAAATCCAGCTTGCTGATAATAGCGGTTATTAATCTCATTATTACGATCACAGTCCAGTCGTAAATAGAACCGCTGGTTTTTAATAACGATCTGCTCGGCATGAGCTAACATTTGCTGCCCTACTTTGCTCCCCGCCCCGTCCCGGCTTACGGCTAACTTGTGTAAATAACCGGCATCTGGTGGACGTTCCCCCCAAAAAGAAACGTCATCCCACTGAAGGGAGAACGTACCCAACGCCCGGTTTTCTATCCAGGCCAGATAGACTTCTCCGCGTTCGACAGCCGATAACATATACGACGCCAATTTTTGAGGGTCCCAGGTATCAATTCCACGTGACATCAGCCAGTGAGCGGCATCCTGTAGAATGGTAACTACCACTCCAGCCTCTTGGGGTTGGGCTTGCCTGATTTGAAGTTGATCTACTTCCGACATACCTTAATCATACCTCATTTTTTGAACCCAAAAACTTTTGACTCACCGATTAACTTTCTACCTCAAAAGAGGCGAAAATTAGCCCAGCAAATCTTTGAGCTGGATGTCGCCGGTATATAGTGCCCGGCCTATAATCACCCCTTCGGCTCCTAATTCAGCCAGCAAGCGTACCTGAGCGGTCTGGGCCACCCCACCACTGGCAATAACCGGTTTTCCGGCAGCCTGGGCGAATTCTACAAAAGCGGCGTAATTTGGCTCGGTCAGGGTACCATCGCGGCTGATGTCGGTGTAAATAAACCGAGTCGCGCCGCGCGAAGCTAGTTCCTGGGCCAGTACGGTGGCTGCCACACTGGAAGTCTCGGTCCAGCCTTCGATTGCCACCATTCCGGCGCGGGCATCGATGCCGATTACAATTTGTTCGCCATATTTGCGGCAAAGTCGTTCGGTCAGGGCCGGGTCTTTCACCGCCGCCGTTCCGAGAATAACCCGGTCGATACCACGCGCCAGCAAATCGTCCACCGTCGCTTCATCCCGGATACCGCCACCCAGTTCAACCGGCAGACCGCTGGCGGCCTTGATCTGTTCGACGACCGCTAGATTAACCGGTCTACCGGCCTTTGCGCCATCCAGGTCCACCAGATGTAAATATTGGGCACCCTCGTCGCGCCACTGCCGGGCTACCTGGGCTGGGTCTTTGCCAAAGACCGTAACCTGGCTGTAATCACCCTGATATAACCGGACACATTGACCATCTTTGAGATCGATAGCCGGAAGAATTAACATAATAAAAATACCCCTTAATTAAAAAGAAGCGGCTCTCAAGCCACTTCCACCGCTAACTCTGACGATTATCAAACCGGCAAAAATTAACCACTAATCAGTTCAGTTTAACCAACTTAATAACGGATTCGCCGGTTGCCGCCGCCCAGCATATCGAACAACTTAAGAATAATAATCGCGCCAATGGTCGCGGTGATCAAGCTGGCCGGAAATCCCCAGACCCCAAAACCCAAAATTCCTAGAATCCAGCCACCTACAAACGCCCCTGCAACCCCGAGGCCCATATCCAGTAGTAAAGCGTTACTGCGCCGTTTCATCACGGCGTTGGCAATGAACCCGGCTAAAAGACCTATTATCAGAAATCCGATCAGTCCGAAAATTACATTCATTCTTTTACAACCTCCCTGGAAAGGCCGGAACGGCCTGGTTAATGTTAATCCTTTTGAGGCTAATAGCCTGAAAGACCATCAAGTAAGGCGTTTATTCAACACGATGCTTGCTTTAATTACGCAATCGGTCCAGGAAGGTTACAAAATACTGGAAATCAGTTTTTGCGTCTGCAATATTCCAAAAAATCTACCGGCTGGCGTGGCTCCAGCCGCTTTAACGACCAAACAGTCGTGTTGCCGGGGGTATTTACCTCCAGCTCAATTTTTTCAAACACGGTAATTGTTTGATATTCACGGTTGCGCGGTTCAGGTGACGGACCGCCTACCCCATAATTAAAACGCCCGTACTGGTTATATGCCTTTGAGATAAAATCCGGTTGGTCAGCCATAATGCGGCCCCCGTTTTCTAATAATGTATATTTATGGTCAAAGGTTCGACGATAAACCTATTTTACTCTCCCCAGGGCATAAAGTAAAGAGTGAATTAATATTAAGTGAAATTTTGATAAACTATTAAACCTCGATACCACTTTCGACCAGACCGCTAAACATTTCGGCAATTTGCTCCGGTTTATAGGTGCCGCCGCTCCGGTACCATTCTGAAAGCCAGTTACACATTCCCAATATGCCAAAAGCAACGATTTTTGGATCGAGTGAAGGTTTAAAGGTGTTAATTTGCTGGCCTTCGGTTATAATTAGTTCAAAGAGATGTTCATAAGCCTTTTTGCGGGTAGCGATCTCACGGGCAAAGGGACCGGTCAGGTGGACATCTTCGCGGTAAAAGACCGTCATGGCCGGGGAACGGTCGGCGGCAATTGCCACGTGGTGCAGGATTGCCCGGCGCAATTTTTCAACCGGTGTAATTTCCGCTTCGACAATCCGGCGCAAAGGTTCTTCGGAAACGGTTAATACCGTCATAAAGACCAGCTTGAGAATTTCTTCCTTGTTTTTTACGTGGTAGTAAAGTGCCCCTTTGGTTACGCCCAGGGCTACCCCGATGTCATCCAGGCTGGTTGCGCCAAAACCGTTCCGGGCAAACAAGTCGGCGGCGGTGGCTACGATGGCTCTCTGACTGAGTTTCAGACGGGGTCGCTCGGTACTTTCCGACTTTTCGACCTTACGGTTAGTACGCGGTGGCGCATCTAACCGGGTTTTCTCGCTCATGTTGTCCTCTAATTCGACCAATCGTTCAAAACTGGCTTGATTTTAGCTTTTTCAGGCTCAACTGTCAAGATAGCCAAAAAACTGGTGATTACACACATTTATAGGAGTGAGAAAAAAGATAGTAAAAACCCGCCTTTGTGTGGTAAAAAGGAAGTGACAAACAACCGATACCACAAAAGGCGGATTATATGAGTATTGTAGCAATTCAAGAGGTAATAGACAAGCTGCCCCTGGCTCACTTACAAACCAGTCTACAGGAGTTTCTCCAGCCGCTCACCACTTTATTGCCAGATGAGCACTTGAAGAGGGTGGCTGAACTGGGTATCGCTGGCATTATAGCGGCTCAAAGTCCCTTGATTAGCAGATGGGGCGGATGGTGCCCCGCGATGAAGCCAGCCCACGGGCCGCTAGTGCCCGATTTTATCGGTTCGTCCACCCTTGTAGGTAAAGGATGTGCTCAACGTCTTACCAGCTTCTCGAAAGAGAAAGTTGGGACCATAGTATGACGCTAAAAAGGGAAATCAAGGGTTCCCGTAAACCGGCAAGTTTCTCAGAGCAAGTTCGACATGCTGAAGACTGGATTGTTTGAAGCCCAAAACCGAGCGGGATAAAGTGCATCGGACGAGCAGCGGGTGACACTCGTTTTGGGGTGGATTAAGCCGAAATCACGTAGCAGCTTAATACCTACCGACCCCACGCAACCTCCGTCGGAGGCTAAAGGTTTGAAAAGGCCAGCTAAATCGAACGAAACTGTACTAAAATCTAAACGGGGAAAGTCCGAGGCTAAATGCCTTTAGAAACAGAGGCTATGGTTTGTAAGAACCTGAAAATTAGCTCAGGCTTCGGAGCGAAGGTAGTAGTCGGCAGCGTCACGACCTGCTTAAGGAGCGTGTTAATGGCACGTACAGGCGAAGCTTCGCAGATTTCCCAGCCGCAAAGGAAGAAGAGTAGCACATAGTGCGTTAGTCGAATCTAAAATTACGGCATTCAAAACTAGTTCTCACAAGCTAACTTTGAGGGGAGGTTGGAGAGCGTAATACCCGGAAACGGGTATGTTGCGTTCGGAGGGGAGAGCAGAGAAACCTGGCGTAGCAATACGTTAAGGCGCTCGGCTCTTACCCTACAAGCAAGATAATAAAAGCTCTATTAGTTCAGGTAGATGCGCTATAAAGAGCTTTAACTGGCCTTGTTAAAACAGAGTTGACCAAAGAATGGAAGGATATATCCTTAGCTTCACGGAAAGTGCGCATGAACCACTTTTCGCTTGACAAATACATCTCGTATTTAAGTGTGGGAGTATTGGTTAATTGTGGTAAGATTAGTGTGAAAAAGAAATGAAGCGAGGGTAACAAATTGTTTCAGGCTAATCGCCCCCATTACAATGTAGAAGAATATCTTTGGCAGGAACAGCGGGCCGAGCAGAAAAACGAATATTATGATGGCACTATTTATAGTATGGCGGGGGGTAGTGTAGAACATAGCCAGTTACAATCGAATATTATTCTGGAAATTGGCTCTGTTCTAAGAGACAGGGATTGCCGGGTTTTAACCAGCGACCTTAAAATTGGGGTTGGGGTGGCTGAGGAGACCAAAGCCAGGGGAACTGCCCGCCCTAAAAAAAGTAAAGACTTTATCACTTACCCCGATGCCAGCATCATCTGTGGACCCCTGGAATACTATAGAGGAGACCGTTATACCATTGCAAACCCGCAGGTTCTTTTTGAGGTTCTAAGTCCCTCCACCCGCAACTACGAAACCGGGTTCAAATTGGAACAATACCAGAAAATTCCGGCACTTAAAGCCTATATTATGATTGACTCACAGCAGGTCTGGGTCAGAAGTTGTCTGCGGATTGGCGAACAAAATCGCTGGGTACTGGAAGAGCCACTCGAAAATTTAACGGATACCTTACGGCTGGAAGTGCTGCAAATTGATATACCCCTTTCCTTACTTTATGCCAAAATCGAGTTTGACCAGTCAGAAAGCTAAAAATGTTGGTCTCATTTCACCACCCGGCAATAACCCAGTTGAAATCAATCAAGCTTGCCGTAGACCTTCCTTTTACCACATTTGTTGATAAAGGTATATCCTCAATTATTTTCATCAGTGTGATCGGCGGGTATATAGGGTATCAGCCCTTTCAGGAAAGCTTCCTCCTGAATTGAACGGTCCAAATACCGCACGTCGAGCAGGAGGCCATTAACACTCAGGGTCCAGACGTAAGGATTGGTGGCTATTTTACTGGGCAGAGTCCAATCCGGGTCAAACTGGTGCATTTTCATTAAATTGCGGATTTGCTTTGATTTGGCTGAAACGGTATTCTGGCTCAATTTGAAGTAATCGCTTAACTGGTTCGATTTAATATGAGTTTTTTGGGTAGAATCAAAAAGGAAGTTGACCATTGCCAGCGCATGGACAATACCAGCGGCCCAGGTTGGTGCTTTACCTGTTAGCAGCGGAGAAGGCCGTTTCCGGGCTAAACTGGCGGTTAGTTGACGACAAAGTTGTTTACATTCCTCGTTCAGGTACTCATTGCAATAGGTGTCAATTAGGCCACTTATTTCCGCGAAACGTTCCTGCATATCTTTGGGTACGCTCTCCGACCTTTTTGTAATAGCCATTTTGCAGTTACTCTCCTTTTTTATTTACAACGCCTGGACGCGTTCGGTTAACTTTCACCTGTTATGCTACAGCATCCTAAATTCATCCTGTAAAGCCGGGCGTCGTTTGTTATCGCTTCTCATTTTGTCGAGGTAGCGCTGCCAGCTTGCCGGGTCTTTGAGGATTTGCAGGTAAATGTCCTTGATAAGAGCAGCATACCTGGCCGCCACCTCATAGTATTTGCGGTTAGCCCGCTCGATGTTAAAATCTACCAGGCTCAAATAAAGCTCGACAGCGGCTTCGGGCTGGTGTTGCTTAACAGTGGCGGCTACCAGACCTTTGACTTCCTCCTGACCGTAACCGGACTGCTGCCGGGCCAGGTCTATCGCAGCCTGCCAGTCTTTTTCGTACAGATAGATTTCGGCCAGTAATCTATGATGATAAGGATTGATCAAGCTCAGGAACTGGCCGCGTATTACCGGCCTGCGTTTCAGCCGTTCGGCTACTTCTTCAACCTGCCGGTAAAGCTCCAGGGTCGGCGAGCGGTGTTCGGTTTGAGCCAGCAGTATTCGCAGCAGGTTTTCATCATCCTTTTGTTCGCGGTAATAGCCGGTAAGGCGCACTAGAATAGTACCGCTTCCTTGTAATGATGTCGATGAAAACGGTGCGGATTGGCGTTGTGCTTTAAATTCAGCCAGCCGTATCAGCCAGCTTTCCAACGTTTCGAGGTACTTTGCCTGGTCGCCCTTGCCCCGCCAGTAGTCGGCCAGTTCAAGATAATGCACCTCGGTCTTAAGGTTAGACTGGCGGACGGCCAGGTAATTCAGGTCATCACCTAGCTTGAGATAGTAATCGGCCACCCAATCGGTGACATCGGCATATTCTTCCGCTAATTTCTTAAACCGTTCCAACAGGTAAGTATAATCTTCAGGAGTAGAGGCCAGTGCATCCAACCCGGCCTTAAGGTCTTCCATTTCAGCTCCGTAATCCCAAATTTCCAGGTTTTTAAGCGTTTTTAACATCCGATCAAAGTGAGCCTGCTTTTCTTTTGATGCGAGTGAGAGCAAACCGGCGGCCTGACCATAATAACTGAGGGCTTGCCCTAGTTGAACGGTGTTAATTTCGTACACCTTCAGAACCCTGTTTCCGGCATCCAGTAAATGCCACAACAATTCAAGCTGATTGTGGGGGTTCAAGGTACCGATACGGTCGAAAAAATCGTCTATCTCGTCCAGTTCTTCGCTCTCGTAATATTCACTGAGGGTCTGTGGCAAGTTGTTAAAGTAGGAAGTAATCACGCTCTTAAGACGGAGAACCTCGGTTGGATTAATGGGTTGCTGCCGCACGATCTTAGCCGGAATGGTTATATTTTCCAGCAGGGTACGCCGGAAAATATCGTTTTGTTCGCATAGTCGTAGCAGTAGCTCGACCAGCCGGGAATGTTCCATTTCCTGTAGCGTTTGCCCCAGCGCCGAACCGGCTTTTTCTGGTTTCAGCTGACCTTTAGCTTCATTCATAAAAAGTTAACTCTCTCGGCTTTATCTTTATTTATTTCCAGTAACCGGCTCAATTCTTCCCTTATATCGGCCGGTACCAGCGCCATTAACCCCTGACCTTCAACTTCTCCCAGGTAAACCAGACCCAGCGCTTGCAACCGGCCCGGCAGTTTTCCCCATAGGTAAAGACGGCTCAGGCGCAGGTATTGTTCCTGGCGTAACCCGTCTTCAAAGCCTGACGCTGCTTGCCAGGCTGTGTAAGAACTATAGCCCCCAAGTTTAAGCAGGTGCCAGAGCGCTTGCTGAGCTTCTTTATCAATTATTTCCTCTCCCAATCCCGATCCGGAATTTCTTATCTGTTCCAGGTATTGGGGTGAAAGGATTTGCCTTACCTGGTTCAGGTAGTCGGCCTTGTGGCCTTTCCGCTTATCGAAAGGCTGTTTCCAGCCGGACAATATCGCCCCCAGTTCGTCTTTGTTAAACAATTCCACCAGTTCTTTTATGCCTGTATCCGGTCGTATTAACTGACCCCAATGCTGCCAGCGCTGCTGCCGGGCTTTTTCCCGGTGTTCTTCGATCACACCGGCCATTCCCCCGGCCCCCGCCAGCCTTTCGTAGCGGTCTACCATATCCAAGGCAAATTCGTTTTCCGGTTCGATTGTCAGAATGCGGCGGGAAGTTTCCAGTGCCTGAGTATATTGCTCTTTTTCCTCATGTAGCAAGATGCAGGCATAATAATATCCCACCACTTCTTCCAGGTCGAAGCCGCTCAGGGTTTGCTCAACTAGCTCGAGTTCTTTTTGGGCTTCCAGAAGTTGCCCCTGGTAGATAAATATTCTAGCCAGGGTAGTGCGGGCGGTGTTGAAACCTGGATCTTGTCTTAATAAATCCTGCAGAATTAAAATAGTTTCCTCGCGATTGGCGGGAGTACTTTCTTCCTCCCCAAGCCGACTTGCCAGTATATGCCGGTAACTCTGGTCCAGGGGATATTTCTCTACCAACCGGCGGTAAGCCGCAATACTCGCCTTATAATCGCCCGCTTGATGACTTTTAAGAGCCTCCTCTACCAGGGAGCCGGCCTCGGTATCGGATTTGGGTTTGTCGCGCCACCGGGCGCGGCTCTGCTCTAATCTCTGGTTGTACTCCGCTTCGGCTTTTTCCAGGCGGCTGGAAAGTTCTTCCACCGTCCCGGTGCGGGGGAAGACCCCGATCCAGATCGTTACTGGCTCGTCGGAGGCTATTAAGCCTTGCTGCATCAGGGCCAGGGCGGCAACCATTCTCTGCTGGCTATTGCCCACCCTTTCAAAGGCAAACCGGCGCATTAACTCGACCGCGCCGGTGTTTTGCGCCGCGAGGGTTTGTGCTGCCATTGGGCTAAGATGCGCCGGATTGATGGTTATCCAATAGGTGAAGGTCAAATAATCAAGGGCGGCTCGGCTGTCCTGTTCAAAAAAGGGCCGCATAATTTCAAGCAGCTTATTTTTATCATTTTGCATTCCCATAACTTTATCTCGGCCCGGCTGGGCAGGACCGACCCGGCTTTTCAATTCCTGACTATACTGAGTAACCATCTGTTGGAAAGACCTCACCGGGCCCGGGTACATTGTCAGGGGGTCCCAGTAGAAAAACCGTCCTCCCGGGCGTGGCCCCAACTCACTATCCAATAGGGCCTCCTGTTCCCGCTCGACCAGCCTTTCCGCCGGGCCGGTTTCAGTCTCCAGTTCTTCGTATAGTTCGAGCGCTCGGTCGTTATTACCCAGGTTTGCCGCCGCTACCAGTAGCATTGTCAGGACTTTGGAATAATTGCCGGGGTCAGTCTGAACCAGATTTTGGCGAGGCTGGTAAGCTTCGTCCAGGGTGTCACCGACCAAAGGGTCGAGCAGGTCGAACACTTTCCGGTCGTTCTCAAGGGCAACATAGGCTTCGGCCATTTTAAGGACCCGCGTCGGGTCGTCGTTTCCTGTGACGTTTACCGGGTAAAGCTGCTCTAACTGGCGCAGGTAAGGTATGGTTTCGTCGTTCCTGCCGAGACTTACCAGCACCCGGATTATTCCACTTAGAGCGGGCAGGCTTGTATTATCCAGAGCCTGGAGGACGTGCCGGTAGCTGGTCAAAGTGCCTTCGCCATCACCTTCAGCCTGGAAAGTCAGGGCCAGGTTGTTAAAGGCTACCGGGCTGGTAGGATTAATCTGGACCGCTTTTTGAAAGGCAATCTTTGCCGCAGCCAGGTCCGCCGGTTGTCGGTCCAGTGCCAGCCGTCCCCGGTCCAGTTCGCTAGCAAACGGCAAATAATCTTCCAGGGTCAGGCAATTGGCAGCGGCAAGCTCCTCCACCGTTTCGCGGCACTCGTGCTGGAACTCCTGGCTGCGGTCAATTACGGCACTCTGGCCGCTCTGCTGGAACAGCTCAAAACCGTCTAAAGTCAGGCTAAGCTCATAAGCCACCGCAGGAAAACCGGTTGTAAAATAAAGCTGGGCCAGATTGAATCGAACCATCATGGTAGCCGTATCTCGGTCCTTACGATGAGACTCCAACTTTAGGAGTTGCTCCAGTAGCTGGCGAGCATCGCCGGGATAGCCGGTTCTGATATAGGCCCCGGCCAGCATTTCTAGCAGGGGAGGACGGTCATGAAATTTGTGGCGAATAGCTGCAGCAGTTCTACTACCTCGTCGAATTTCTCCTGCGCATAAAGTTTTTGGGCCTGGGACAATTGCACGCTAAAATGCCGCTCGGCGGTCATATCGCGGAATTCAAAATGAGCCTGATTACGGCCGGGTGAAAAGGTAGGCAAGGCTTTACTATTCGCCTGTTTTTTGGAAGATTTATGTTTGTCTCTGTCTTTTTTAGCCATAATTTTTTTCTTTTTCTGCCTGACATGGTTTATTCTACATTTTAAATTGCATTGGATCGGGATGAAAGTAACAACACACCCGGCCAGTTGAGCGGCCGGGACTGGTGAACAAGTCTATAAAGTCTATCCTGCGAATAAAAAAAGAAAGTCTAAGCTCACTCTTTGTTGGCTTTCGCAAGTAGAATTGTTAACGTTTTCCAAAACTAAAAATTAATTGAAGAGGGAGCGAACCATACACACTAAACCCATTATAGATATAGAAAGCTTTTGAGTTTTCGTCTTTCGCATCCACAATAAGTGCAGTCGCGGATAAGTCACTCCTCTTCGCCCGTTCAATGGCATCCCAAAGCAAAGCCGCTCCCAGTTTTTGACCTTTATACCTTTCATTGACAGCAAGACGTCCCAGTCGAGCAACCGGTACGGAGGGATAGCGGGGCAGCACTTTTTTTAGATCAACGGGGACGTCAGTAAGGGGAATACTTGCTGCTGAAAAAGTATAAAACCCGGCTACCGTATTATTGATAATATCAACCGCCACATAACAGTTAGCAACTCGTTTTCTGATGCCTTGACTCACCTGTTTTTTGAAATATTCATCCATTTCATCCGCCCCACAGGAAAAACCAGCCCTATCATGATGACTTACTAAAACTTCAATATCGAATTGTTGATCCATCAGGAAGTTTTTCGGATTAGTCGTGTGTGAGCTGCTTCAGCCCGTTTCAAAGTCGGTGGAAGACTTAGAGGAGTTAATAGTGACTCTGCAAAGCGTCTTTGATCCTCCACTGATAAACGGATGAGGGTTTCCGCTTCAATAATGCGTTCAGCTTCAGATTTCGCAGCGGTAGTCATTATTTCAGCGATGCTTCGGCCACTTAGCTCAGAAGCTAGCCGGAGTGTCTCTAAACCCTCTCCTGTAAGGCGGACTTCATAGCGTTCAGTTTTTGCTCCACCTGCTTGTGCCATACAACTAGCCACCTTTCTGACTACTTCTGTCATAACCTTTATATCACTACTAGATTGTACGGTGTTTTACCGCATTATGCAATACTCGCAAGCGTTCTAATAAAGGTCAAGGCCTTTCCTAGCCAATATAAAGTTCAGCCGTTATTTCAGTTCGACTGATTATATGCCGGATAAATGTAGTGACAGGTACGGGGCGGGCGTAAAAGCAAACCAGTGTTACAAACCTGGTCAGTTCGGTCCCGTTGATGCGGTTATGCGAGGCCTCTTGCTTCTTAAAGTAATTGCAGAGATAGTCCGGATACTGAAAGAATAATTATAGGGTTGGTGATGTGGTTAAATTCGTAAAAATAGGCCCAGGTTTCTGGTTTCGCGCGACCCAACTTCGTTACCCTTCAAAGTATGAGTATACAATTGCAAATCCATAGGATTATAACTCTCCGGCGATGGAGGTTTGTACTTCCGGCCGTATGCTCCAGCGACCAATGGATGGCGTGTAGGTGCCGTCAAAACCGCAGCGCCCCGCTCGTGGAAAATTTAACACCGGCAGGTAATAAGATCTAAGCTCTCCGTACTTCTTACCCAGGGCGTGCCGCTGGCAAAGCCACAAACGGTCATATTCATCCCACCCCAATCTTTGGTTTCCGGACATTCCACCCGGATAAACCATTACTGCCGGTGCAGTATGGCACTCTTCACATTTAATATCAGGCATACTATTGCGAGCCATTATCCCGAACTCGGGTCTTTTGCCAAGCACTTCACCTTCCCACTCGTATGCTGCACTCAAAACCGGTTCTGTCAGAACTCAGGCCACAGCCCTATTTTGTTTAAATTAATCCCCACTAGAACCTAGAAATTGTGGTGTTTAGAGCAATTTAACGCTTAAAATCCACTGTTAATTAGACCTAATTCCCCACTTTAGTTTGCACAAAAGACCCATTGACCTGAGTTCTGACAGAACC
>JBBQGA010000033.1:0-62821 GCA_038322625.1 Chloroflexia bacterium | reverse complement strand
CTCTACTGGTATCAAGCTGACTAAAATTGCAATGGCAGCCTTAGAAACCCAAATCGAGCGAAAGCAGGGTCTTGAAAAATGGTTTGTGGACATCTCCTTTGCCAATACTTGGAACGCTTAATTGTTTTTAAGTCCCTTAATGGTTTGAATAAGGTGGCTTAATTTTTATCTTTCGCCACTGGCTATAGGCTGGGGTGAGTTAGTAGGGGGAAGACTCAGGTTTCCGGTTTCCTTGCCGTTATGAATAGGCATAATATTCGGGATTATAATCGTAAATGTCGAACCTTCCCCTATCAAGCTTTCCACACTAATGTTACCACCCATTAGCTCGACCGCTTTGACGACTATAGACAGACCCAGACCCATTCCCGGTGTATTGCCGTCCTTGCTTACTTTGAAAAATGGATTAAAGATCATCTGTTGCTGGGCCGAGGTCATGCCAATGCCTTTATCTTTAACTCTAAAACAGTTTGGTCGGGCTGAATATCAAGTTCCACTCTGACCTCTTCCATTTCATTCTGATATTTAAGCGCGTTGGAAATTAAATTAGTTAAACAAAGCCGCAAGAGTTCTCGGTCTATCAAAACTTTGCGGTCTTCCCCCAGGTAGCTTAAAGCTATCCTTTTTTTATCTTTTACCACCCTGTGAATTTCTTCCAATAAATCCAGGCAAAAAGATTGAAGGTCGACCGGTTCGGGGTTGAATTCCCAGTCAGTCGTCTGCATTTTGCCCATCAGGCTTATATCTTCCAGCATTGAGGTTATACGCTCCACCGACAACTGAATTCGCTTCAACCTCACTTTGTGAAGCTCAAGCGAAGATAAAAAGAGTTTTAACAAGGGCACCCAGGGGGTACCCGACCCCCACGACCCCTGCTTCGGGTTGGTTTACCTCATTACCTCATCAAGCGAAAGTCTTAAGAGTATACAAACCACTGGCACTTCTTTTGTGGTCTTTACTGTAGAGCCTTAAATTGTAATTTTTGCACTTGAGGTTATTCTGTCTGAGCCGTTTAGCTGTTCAGTTCGGTTCATCGCTCTTTAAAAACCGGTCAAACCATCCTAACATCCGTTGCAATAAATCCCGCTGGTGATGTAGCTCACTTATTGCATGAGGCTCTCTCGGATATACTACCATCTCAACCTGCTTGTTCAAAAGTTGAAGCCCATGATACAACTCGCGCCCCTGTCCAAGTCGTACCCTCTCGTCACAGGCTCCGTGTAAAATCAGGGTCGGCGTTGTCACGTTGGCAATATAAGTGATCGGTGAGGAGCGCAAATAGATCTCCGGTTCAATATAAGGCAGAGTAAGCATTTGCTGGTTTGGTAACCATTTTGAAATATCGGTTGCTTGAAAGCTCAGGAGGTTGGTCACTCCCGCCCCGACTACCGCCGCCTTAAAGCGGTTGGTGTGACCGATGGCCCAGGCCGTCATAAAGCCCCCGTAACTCCAGCCACCAATCCCCAGCCGATCAGGATCGGCAATTCCTCTCTCTATCACCGCATCGACGCCGCTTAACACATCGTCGAAGTCGCCAATGCCCCACTGCTGACGATTTCGCCAGGCAAACTCGCGGCCTTTTCCAGCACTCCCGCGCGGGTTTGGTAGCAGCACAGCATAGCCGTTTGCCGACAGCCATTGACCCCAATCATGCCAGCTTGCCATAAATCGGTCGAGCCAGTACCAGGTCGGGCCGCCGTGAATATCGGCCACCAGCGGGTAACGCTCTCCCTCGACATAATTTGCTGGATAGATCAAAATCCCTTCAATCTCAAGACCGTCCGGAGCGTTCCAGCGTATGGTTTCGGTTCTGCCGAGTTGGACCTCTTTCAGAGCGTCTTCAAAGAAAGTTAACTGGCTAGCTCCCCCGGCGAAATCAAAACCCCACACCTCAGCTGGATGTGAACCATCCTCTAAAATCAAGGCCAGGCGTTGCCCGTTTTCACTGAAAGTAGCCCGAAATGTCCAGCTATTCACCTCAGCGATGTAACGGGGTAATTGGATTTCACTTATCTCCCCACTGGTCGCGGAGACCTTTGCCAGCTTCGTTCGGAGGCTATCGACGGCTATTACCAGCAGATCTTCACCACCCGGTAGCCAGCTAGCCCAGTATATACCTCCGGCGTAGTCGCTTGTCACGCACTTAGGAGAACCACCCCAGTCCATAACCCATAATTCGTTGGCCGACCCCTCGGCGTTACCGCCATTATCTATCCAGGCCAACGATTTGCCGTCCGGCGTCCCGCTCAGGCCAGAAGTGGCGTACTTTAGCTGAGTTATTTTCCGGGCGGCCTGACCCTCCTGGATGTCCAACAAAGTCCAGCCCTGCATATCGTTCAGAAGAGGGGACGGACCGCTCATAACCGCCCAACCGGCCCCGTACCAGGCAAAATCATGCACCTGATACTGCGGGGGCGTAATCGATTTCGGTTCGCCGACCACAGGATAATTCACCACCCACAACCTGGTAAATTTGTAATTATGATCAAGGTGTTCGGCGTCGTCCCGGTTTTTGATACGCGCTTCCTCGGCCTCGTCAGGCGCGTCGGGACCCCGATAGGCGACTCGCTCACCGCCGGGGCTCCATTTGAAAGCCGTCACTCCACCCCTTGTATTGGTAAGCCGAACACTCTCACCCCCAGCCAGTGAAAGGGAATAGATCTCGAAGACATCGGGTTTGTCCCGGTCCGAAAGAAAAGCCAATGTTTTACCGTTGGGATGCCAACGCGGGTGGTTATCGGAATGAGACCCGACTGTCAGGCGATAAGGGGCAACTGACCCGTCAAACGGTACTAGCCAGATACTGGACGCGGGTGTTTTAAAGCCTACCTCACTGAAATCATGGCTTACCACAAAGGCTATCTGGGTACCATCTGGGCTAATCTGGGCCTCTTTTACCTGTTCAAGGGTAAAAATATCGTCAAGGGTTAGCGTTCTTCGTTCGGCCATTAGAATGTAAACTCCTTCGTTTATAAATGGAAGCTACCTGTTAGCAATCTTCTCCGGCATACATCAGTTTTCCCGTTTGACATTGTTAACTAAACTTTAACTACTCACCAAATCTGTGTAGAGGATCGAAGCAGGGGTCGTGGGGGTCGGGTACCCACTGGGTGCCCCTGTTAATTCTCTTTTCTTCTTCTATTCCCCGTCCACTGGTGGCCCTGGGGCGTGGTCAGGGGTGGGGCCTGAGTAGTTACACTAAACTTAACTTAACCGTTTATGCAGCCGCCCACCCGACCTGAACCAGGCAATCGTACCATCCGACTTGCGAATAAAATTGGCTTTACTACCGACCGAGGGGTAATCGAGTGCCACCACCTGATCAGGGCCGCTAAAAGCCAGTCTGCCTTCAGGCGGGGTCGGGGTTGGGGGCGAGTAGGGCTTTGGAAAACCGCCTTTGGAACGGACTTGCATATATAACTGGCCTTCCCTCACCGCGAGGGTAACTTTGGACAACGCCGCTTCGTATTCCCCCGCGTATTCGGCCAGGTCTTCCTCGACTACCTTCAAATGTTCGACCGCTTCGACCGGCACTCCCAGGAAATGTTCCAGTGCCCAACTCACCACCTCACTACAAAGATTGGTGCCAATCGAGGCATTGGTGACTACTACAATCGCAAATTTCTGGTCAGGCGCAATCTGTAAAATAGACATCTGACCGTTGCTGGCCCCGCCGTGCCCGATGATACGCACGTTTCCGGCCTGGCGAAGCATCCAGGTAATACCTACCGCCTCGGCCATACTACCGGCTTTGGCCTGCTCCGACTGCATGGTTTTTATGGTTTCGGGTTTTAGAAGCTGGACTTTCCGGCCATCCGATTCATCCCACGAACCATCACCCATCTGAAACTGAGCGTAGCGCAACAAGTCCTTCACATTGGTGATCAGACCGCCCAGCGCGGCAGACGTGCGAGATAAGGCCCACGGCTCCAGGACTTCCGGCGGTTTGTTCTCTTCAAAAAATACCTGATGGCCTACGGCGACCCGGTGCACTATCGCATCTTCGGCGAAATAAAATGTGTGGTGCAGTCCCAACGGTTCCAGTACCAGTTCCTTGACCGCTTCCTCAAAGGGTTGGCCGGTAATCACTTCGATTATTCGTCCGGCGATAGCAAAACCGGCATTGTTATAAGAGAAAGTGTAGCCGAGCGGCGTTACCTGGGACACATTTACCAGGTCTGCTACGTTCCTGGCAAGCGCATCGTCACCGCGCCCGAAATCGCCAAAATAATCGCCCACCCAGCCGCCGTGATGGGTAAAAATATGCCGGAGGGTGGCTTTGTCAGTCGCCTCCGGGTCGCTCAATTTCAAATCCGGCAAATAGGTTCGTACCGGCGTATCGAGGTCGAGTTTACCCTGGTCGACCAGTCGCATGATAGCAGTGCCGGTAAAGGTCTTGCTGATCGAGGCAATCTGAAAGAGAGTACCGGCATCGACCGGTAAGGGATGGTTTAGATTGGTGACTCCAAACCCGGCGGTATATTCCTGGCCCTCGTAATAAATACCAACCGCCGCCCCCGGCACCTGCAAACGTTCCATCGCCTCCTTCACTATCGCGGGGACATCTCTAAATTTTGCATCCACTTCTACATCACTGGTAGCCGTCATAATCGTAAGTAACCTTTCCTATGGGTGATTTGTTGAAAATTTAATTTAAGTAGCCGACCATTCCATGCCCAAATCGAGCGGGTAAATTGGGCGTTTTAGGTTCTTGAACTCCAGCCGGTCAAAGGCCGGGTTGGAAATACCCGGCGTATCTACTTCGATAATTTCGTGGGCTATCGGGGTAAACGCCGCCCGGTAATGGACCGAGGATTTAACCACGACAATTTGATACTCGGTTGGTTCGAGGCCCTGGCTTTGCAGCATTGCCAGGTCGAGCGGCTGATGGCGGTAGGTGGTGACCAGAACGCTGACCTCGCCGCCCTTTTGACCTTCAACCTGTAGTACCGCGCTGGGTCCCATTTTGGACAGCACTCCGGTACCCATTGGCCCGGTATGGACGAATTCACCATCGGTCAATCGGACGACCCTGGCAGTTACGCTCAGGGGCGAACCGTGCAGCCCGTCGGCTTTGCCGCCTAATGTCAGGGTAAGGGTATTCCCCACGCCAGCCTGGGTCGCCACTATAACCGCAGCGGGGTCGTTGATTGGGGCAATGACAGTTCGCCGGGCGCCATGTCTGAGCAAGGCTTCCAGCATAACGGTTCCATCAGCCGGTGCGCCTGCCCCCGGATTATCGCCAATATCGGCCAGCACAATCGGCCCAGCAGGCGAGTGCATGGCGTGCTCGATGGCCGCGTCGATAGCCATTGGCCGGACTACAAAATCTTCTCGGTGATCCCAGATATAGCTTGCCAGGCGGTTTGCGGACGACTGGGCCTGGGCCAGATCGTTATCCGAGGTCACGATTACCGAGAAATTTGTTTGGGGAATATCCGAAAAACAAAAGCCCGGCAGGTAACTGACGTTTAGAATACCGCGCTCGTTTTCAAGGTCGTGGGCCAGGTGTTTGACGCTTAACATCGGCTCGGCGAAGGTGTATTCGCGTTGAATACCAGCCAGCAGGGGAATATTTACAATTGCGGCGGTCGGTTTGGCGCCGCCTCTCACGATTTTGGACATAATCAGGCCCGATTCGTAACCCCGGTCGTACATATCGATATGAGGGTATTCATCATACGCCACGCAGACGGTCGCCAGCCTGACCATCTCAGGCGTAATATTACCATGCAGGTCTAACTCGACAATTATGGGTAATTCGGGACCGACCGCCTTGCGAACGGCCCTCAGCAGGTAACTTTCGGCGTCATAGTCAATTTCGGAAATCATCGCACCGTGCAGATCGAGCATAATTCCGTCCAGCGGGCCGGACTGGCGAGCGGCCTTGAGGCCTTGAACCAGTTGGGTGGTCAAAGCGATCAGGGCTTCCCCAGTGACCAGACCAGCCGGAGCCGTGGAAGCATGAAAGGTCGGCACCACCTCAAAGTTAAAGTCTCGCGCGGCATCGATAAAACCGCCCATCGCCGACTTGGTATGTGTAAAGTTATGTATAATCTCTTGCCCCTCCGCCGCCGTCCGCATAAAATCCGCCAGGGTAGTCGGTACGTTAGAAAAGGTACTGGTTTCGTGCAAAATACCGCCAATTGCTATTCGCATATCTAAGCTCTTTCCACTCGCCTTAATTTGATTTAATTTGAAAGATATTGCGTTCGCCAACTCGAAATATTTTAGATTTGTTACTTACAACTTAAAAATTGCAGCTTCTTTTACAAACTTTTTGTGATTTCAAAATTGCTTCTTATGCAATACTTTTGAGCCAACTAATTTACTTGTTAATTGCATAAAAAAATCACAAAGTACTAAGCCGGGTTCGTAAGGGTGCAACCCCTGCAAGGGGGACTTGGGGGACATCCCCCAACACTCTATTAATAACTCGTTTAAAGGGGATCGTCGTGATCCGGCCAGCCCAGTTCCAGTCGGCCCAGTATCTTAAAGGCGCCCTCTAGTGGAGTACCCTCGGCGGTATTTACCTCAAAGTCATGCCGTCCGAGGGCTTCCACCAACGGATACTGAAATTGAACAAAACCGGTCGCCCGGTCTCCTCGGTCGCGTTCTCGTTGCTGGGCAACTACAAATGGACAAAAGACTTTAACCAATAAAAACTGCAAGCCGTGTAGCATTCTGAGCCGGGCACTTAAATCTAACGGGTTTAGAATAACATCATCCACGATTAAATTATGACCGGTCCTCGCCAGGGTCGAAATCGTATCAAGCATGGCCGTTTGCAGTTTGAGGCCTACCGGACCAACCTTAATTTCAGTCCCGCGTTCGGTCCTCGCCAGGGTAAAACCAGCCGGGTCGGCGTTCCAGTAACCGGCTGGGAGCATATAAATGAACAGGTCGATACCCAGGTAAAGATACGGCTCAGGGAGTAGCGGCTGTAACTCACGAGCAAGGCTGGTTTTTCCGGCACTGGAAGTCCCGTTCAAATAAATAATCTTTCCGGTTTGGTCGCTCAAAGGATTCGCCAGTCTTTCTTAATGCCGCATTGCCATTGCTTTATTGTTGCGCCGTCTGTAGTCAAACAGACGATTTTAACGGCCTCGAAGATGTGGATCAAGGACATCCCGTAGAGCGTTACCCAGCAAGTTGCTGCCCATAATCGTGATAAAAATTGCCAGGCCCGGAAAGGTAATCAACCAGGATGCTCCCTGAATATATAACCGGCCATCCACCAGTAATGCGCCCCATTCCGGTGAAGGCGGCTGCGCTCCTAACCCGATAAACGAGAGCGACGCGGCGACCAGCACCGCATCCGGGAAAAGCAAGGTTGCCAGTACGATTATCGGGGCCATCGCGTTTGGCAAAATCGCCTTCCAGAGTATGCGGGGGCTGCTTACTCCGATTGCCCGTGCGGCCGTCACATATTCCTGTTCTCGAATGCTCAACACCGAACCGCGTACCAGCCGGGCGAAACCAGGAATGGAACTTACACCCACCGCGATCATAGCGTTGGTCAAATTGGGACCAAGCGTACTGACGATCATGAGGGCCAGCAAAATACCGGGAAAGGCCAGCAGTAAATCTATCAGACGCATCAGCAAACCGTCAATTAAACCGCCATAATAGCCGGTAACTAGCCCGATTAAGATACCAAAAAAGGCCGCGATACTCAGTGCAATAACTCCGATCTGAAGGGTTAACTGGGCCCCAAAAAGCACCCGGCTAAACATGTCCCGTCCGAGGGCGTCCGTACCAAAAAAGTGTTGCAGCGAGGGAGGTTTGAGACGTTCGGGCGAATTTACCAGGGTCGGGTCGAAGGGTGCCAGCAGCGGTGCCAGAATGGCTGCGCCAAGTACGATTACCAGTAAAACCAGACCTACCTGGGCCGAACGGTTGCGCAAGAGCCGCCGGGCAAAATCCTGGAAATTACGCTGACGCCCAGATTTTAACCTGCGCGGTACTACTTTTTGGCCGGGTCCAGGCCCGACCTGTGAAGTTGTGACTTGACTCAGGCCGGGGCTTTCGACCCGAACCGCAGAAGGTTCTTTGATATTTTCTGTCATACGGTTGCTTTAGCTCGCTCCCTTCCGCTGGGTGATCCGGGGGTCAAGCTGGTGATAAAGCACATCTACCCCCAGATTTACCAGGACATAGGTTGTCGATACCAGCAGCACGATCCCCTGGATGACCGGGAAATCTCGCTGCCCAATGGCTCGCACAATCAATTGACCTAACCCCGGCCATACAAAAACGTTTTCCACTACAAAGGCTCCGCCCAACAACGCCCCAAATTGTAACCCCAGAATGGTAATCACCGGGATCAGAGCGTTTTTAAGGGCATGCCGGGTCAAAACTTTGCGGATGGCTAGCCCTTTGGACTTGGCTGTACGAATATAATCCTGACTTAAAACTTCGAGCAAGCTCGACCGAACTAACCGCATCAAAACGGCGGCGTAAATCAAACCCAGCGTTAAAGAAGGTAAAATTAAATGCGCCAGGTCGGGCGGTCCTACAATCGAAATCCAGCGTAACTGGACCGCAAAAAGATTTATAAAAAGCAGCCCTAACCAGAAAGCCGGCATAGAAAGACCGATCAGGGCCAGTACGGTCATAACGGTATCGATTATAGTATTTTTGAAGAGCGCGGCCAGAATGCCCAGAACCAGACCGACACTCAGGGCGATTGCCAGACTGCTCAGGGCTAAAATAATGGTTTTCACATAGCGGTCGCCAATTTCATCAATCACATACCGGCGAGTATTGATCGATTTGCCCAGGTCGCCGTGGGAAGCGTCCAGCAAATACTTGACATATTGCTCATACAACGGGCGGTCAAGCCCCATCTCGACCCGAATATTCTGGATCACTTTAGGGTCGCCCCCCTTCCCAAAGAACATATTCTCCACCGGATCGCCCGGCACGATGGCTCGCATCAGAAAGGTGAGGGTAATAATGCCTAACCATACCGGTATCAAAACCAGTATGCGCCTGGTAAGGTAAACCAACATATTTTGATCAGTCCTACTACTAGGTTAGCTCAGGCGTTTTGCGTCCCGGTCCTGAGGACCAGGACGCAAAACTGATTTAACCAAGTTAAATTACTCGCCAGGGTCAGTTAACCCTGAACTGAACTACATTTTACGGTTTAAGAAAACCAGATGTCGATGTACTTTGTGTAACCGGTAGCGTCCCATTTATAACCCTGAACCTTCTTGGACGCCCCGACCTGTATCCAGTCGGTAACGATTGGTACAATCAAGGCCAGGTCATAAATCTTCTTCTGGACCGTTTTCACAGCTTCCAGCCGGGCCGCCGGTTCGAGCGAGCCGTCAGCTTTGGACAACATCGTATCCAGGTTCGGATCGCTGCTCTGTCCGGTCCAACCCGGCGTTTTAAAGAGCAAGGAAAGAATGGTCGGGTCCGGCCAGGTCCACCGCATCAGATCGAGATCAAAATCGCCTTTTTTGAGGAGAGTTTGTAGTGAACTGAATTCGATGACCTGCACCTTGACATCCATCCCAACCGCTTTGAGATTGGATTGGATCAGCTCGACCGCCCGTTTTTGCTGGGCGTAACCGCTGTAGGTGATCAAACTAAAGCTGACCGGTTTGCCGTCTTTTTCCACCATTCCGTTAGCCCCTGGCTTATAACCAAGCTCGGCCAGCAAGCTCTTGGCCTTGGCCGGGTCAAAGCCGTAACCGGTATTAGAGGCGTCCCAGCCCGCTACACCGACCGGCATCGGGTTGGTGTTAGCGGTAGCGTAACCCCCCCAGGCACTGTCGATCAAAGCCTTCTTGTCCAGGGCATAGGCCACCACCTGGCGCATTTTTGGATCGGTCCAGGGGGCTTTGTTCGGGAACTCCAAAAAGTTCATGTTGGTGGCGGTCTTCCACTGGAAAACGTTAAACCGGCCGGTGTCCTTGATAATTTGGTCGGCACTTTCAGGGTCCAGACCATAAAGATCAATTGAACCTTGCTGCAAAGCGGCCAGGCGAGTACCGGGTTCGGTGATGATGGCAAAGTCAATTTCGTCCAGATAAGCCGGACCGCCTTTGTTATCCCCGTCCTCACGTAAATTCTTGTAATCGGGGTTTTTAACCAGCACGATCTGGGAGCCGGTGGTCCAACTCTTAAATATGAATGGGCCGGAACCTACCGGGTTGCGACCGAATTGATCGGCGGATTTGGCGACGGCGACCGGAGACACAATGCCGCCATAACCGAGACTTATATTGGTAAAGAAGGGCGCAAAAGGCTCCTTGAATTTGAAAACTGCGGTGGTGGCGTCAGGAGCGTCCACCGATTGCAATGACCCCATCTGGGCCAGGGCCGGGGAGGCTGTTTTAGGATCAAGAATGCGGTCAAAGCTAAATTTAACCGCCTTTGCATCCAGAGTCGTGCCATCGGTAAATTTCAGACCCGACCGAATCTTGAATGTAAGGGTTTTGCCCCCATCGCCGATTTGCCAGGATTCGGCCAGCCAGGGATGCGGTAAGCCGTCGGCTCCGACGTATACCAATCGGTCATAAATGAGGTCGTTAAGGCTGTCGGAGGTCAGTAGGATGGTCTTGGCCGGGTCGAGTTGATCCGGGTCTTCCCCGATCACCAGGTGCAAGACCCCGCCTTTTTTAACCGTCGCGCCGGCGGCGGCAGTGGTGGTAGTTCCGGTGGCGGCGGTTGTCATCGCAGTGGTAGTGGTAGTCCCGGTAGCGGCGGTTGTCATCGCAGCGGTACTGGCGGCGGCAGCACTGGGTGTACTAAAGGAGGACACATTACCAACCTGGATCGGAGTATTGACCGCCTGAGCCACAGTAGTAGAAGAGGCGGCAGTTGGGGTACTGCTGTCACCGCAAGCGGTCAGCACCAGGGCAGTAAGGATGACCAGGCACATCATGAGGGAGAGGGTGAGCGACCCTCGCCTTACTTTTACCCCTCGCTGGCTAGAAGTTCCCGCTCTTCGATCCGCCGGGACCGGCAGAGGGTGAGGGGAAAAGGGGCTGGCAGCACGTTTGTTGTCCATCTTGTATTTCTCCTGACTAATTTTATCTTCTCTATCCCTCTGGGTTAAGTTATTGAGACAGCTCCCCAAAATAGTTGTAAATCACCTCGGAAATCCGAGCTAATTTACGGATCGCATCAGTCTCGTCGAGCAGTTGTTTGGTCATCAAAGCTATTACATAAGGACGCTCTGGCTGATAAACAACACCTACATCATTTCTTACAGTAACAATGCTGCCGGTTTTGTGGGCGACCCTGGTACCATAAGGCAGGTAAAGCGGAATAATTTCGTTGAATTTCTGCCGCAACATGATCTCTATTATGTCGTCGCAACTGGACCGGCTAAGTTGCGAGGCCTGGGCAATACCGGTTAGCAATCTGATCATATCGGCTGGCGAACTTACATCATTATCTACTTCGGCGGTAGCCCGGCCATTGTCTACTGAGCGGGCAGTTATCAGTCGCTGGCGGACTATTTCAAAGGACCGGCACCTTCATGGTACTGGCGGTCGGGAAAATCTCGTCAGCATTGATTTCAAGGCTACTGAAGCCATCCAAAGAACGGGCGGCTACCCCTACCCTACCTTTTATAGTTAGGATTATTTCGTTTATCTGATTTAAGGCGATCTGGTGATCCATTTACTCTCCCGGTTTTCTAAATGGCAAAATTAAGCCTACCTGCGTTCGTAGTGGGTAGGCAAACAAAACAAGATTATTTGTTTGTGATGTTAGAATGTTCCGTTAGATGACTAGCGGAGCGCGATTGCTAAATCTTCCCTGTAAGTTTCCAGTGGTAAAGCTTGTTGCCAGAGGCTCTCAAAAGCCAACCGCAGCAAGCTAACCGTGGAAGGGTATTCGATTAACATCCCGCTGAATAAGTCCTGAGCAGTTCCCCTCGGTGGTTCAAACTCCTCCCTGGGAGAAGAGTTATCATTCATTATAAGTAAAGCCAGATTGTGATCGCCTACGATCAGTTTGGAAGGTAAGGTATCAAGTACTCTGACTTCCACCCCTCTGGCCCGGTTTTGCAGTATTTCCGCCAGGGCTTCCGGGTTCTGACACTCAGAGTACTCGAAAAGAGACCTGACCCGAACCCCTCTTGCCAGGGCCTCGTAAACAAATTTCTGACTGGCCTTGACTGATATGTTGTAAGGCGCTTTACTCAGAAAAAGTATTTCTTGCTGGGCTTCTTGCAATACCCTCAGATAGATTTTTGCGGTCAGATCGGCATTGCTAAGAAAATGAATTGTACTTGCGACCAGGCTGGAGGCGGTTTCCAGGCTTTTGAAGATTGGTAAGAGCTTTTCCCCGGCGGCACTCGAAATTTGCTCTTTGGCTTCCAGGTCGCGCCGGGCCTTTTCCATTCGACGTTCTAAACCCTCCTTGGGGTTAACCGCTGAATATTTTTTCCGCTTACCAGATATTTCGTAACACAGGCCAGAAGCGCTCAAATTGATTAAAATCTCGTAGATCTTTGCTCTGGGTACCCCGCTCAACTTGCAGGTATCGACGGCGGTCAGCGTGCCATGACTAACTAGAACCAGGTACACGCGGGCTTCACTCCCGGTTAAGCCTATATCGAGCAAGTTCTGCCATAAAACAGAATCAATACCATCGGGTTGGTTATCCCTGGTAGGGTCTAACTCTAACTCTAAACTCTCTTTTTCAGCCTCAACTGGTAGCTTTTCCAAATTTCCCACCCATTTGCAAAGTTTATGGCACCTGGAGCTTTTAAAAAAACACTGAAAGTAAAAAAGTAAATAGTAAGTCTAAAAAAGCCAAACTTTACTTAAAACGTAACTACCAGACTAAATCAGAAACTGTTGTATCTAATCACCCAGCCTCGGCCAAAAGATTAGCAGGGGACGTGGGGGCCGGGTACCCACTGGGTGCCCATGCGGGGAGATAAGGGGTCTCCCCTTTGACCCCCTCTTCTTTTTCCCCGCCCTGGGGCGGGGTCTGAACAGTTACAAACTGTTAATCTAAAGCGAATAGTTCTCTAAAACCTGTTTCTTAGAGATCGACCTTCAAGTTCGCTTTGGGCTAACATCACAGGAAGTTTATTTAATTGAAAATTAATCTTGGCAGAGACGAATTTGTATGCGTGTTGTTACCTTGAGTAGCACCAAAAGTTATAACTGAATAATATAATAGAAATTAAGTCTTGTCTATACCTTTTTTGCACAAAATCAACGATGGTTTTATAGTGCTTCTTGTAAAAAAGGTGTAACTCTTTTGGTTTACTACACCCTGGCAAAAAAGTGCTTGTAAGCAGGGTTCTAATTTCAGATTAATACTTAACAATTGCATAATTATTTCACAATGTCTCGATGGGGGTTTCAAGGGGCACCCAGGGGGTACCCGGCCCCAGGACGGGGGCATAGCGGGGATGTACCCCGCGCTTTTCCCTCTTCCCCAGAGTCGCTTTGCGACTCTGGGGGTAAATAAGAGTGTTGGGGGATGTGCCCCAAGTCCCCCTTGCAGGGGTTGCAGCCCTACGAACCCGGCTTAGTACTTTGTGATTTTTTTATGCAATTAACAAGTTTATAGATTAAGTTCGACTATTGTGCATACTGTACAACATTTTGCTTTGTAATTGTAGAATACACTATAGACAATTTGAATTTTTAGAGGTAAACTCATTTTAAGAAATCTGTTACTGCCTGAGGTAGCTGCAAATTTAAAATTTGCTCCACCTTTCAACCATTCAAATAGACTGAGCTAAATCGAAGCCGTTTTCTAACAATTTGGGACCTGCTTTTAATACTTAGTATTTTACTTACCCAAAATCTATGGGGCCTTTTACAGACCCTATAACCGCCAGGGAAATAGGCAACCTCGAATTGTTGAAAAGTTTGAAGGGCTGAACAATTGGATTAAATAGGATACTGGCTACCTAGTATTCTCTTTGGGTAAAGAGTAGTTGGTTCAGGTTTGGTAAATTTCTTTTGTGCAGCTAAATTTCTTTTCAGTTAGGATAGAGAGAGATATATGATAAAGACTAGAATCCTGAGCGGGTATCGTCAATCAGCCTTGCTTGGTATCGTGATGATGCTAAGTCTGGTATTGACCGCTTGTGGAAATGATACCCCCACATCGCCGGCGGCCTCCACCACAGCGGCGGCTAGTGCCGCCACTACTGCGGCAGCCGTATCTACTACCACTGCTGCGACTGGTGGCACAACTGCGGCGGCAGCCACATCTACCACAACGGCGGCTGGTGTTACTACAACTGCGGCGGCGAGTGGTGGCACCGCCAGCGGGACTTTGACCTTGGCACTCGACCGTGACGTTCAAAGCCTCGACCCGATTATGACTTACGCCCTGGTTAATGGTCGCTGGCAGCAAAATGTGTTTAGCACCCTGATCTATCGCGGTACCGACCTTAAAATCGTGGAGGGGGCCGGACTGGCTACTTCCTGGAAATTTACAGACGACAAAACTTTGACTATGGCCTTGCGTAAAGGCGTAAAATTCCACAATGGCGAAGATTTCAATGCCGATGCAGTAGTCTTCACTTTTACCCGGTTGCTCGACCCGGCCAACAAATCGCCCCAACGGTTTAATTATACGTCGATTGACCACGTGGAAAAAGTCGATGACTATAACGTTAAGTTTATCTTCAAAGATGTCGACCCGGTGATGATCGTCAAGCTGGCCGGGTACGGGGCGGCTATCGTACCGCCTAAATTTATCCAGGAAAAGGGCAATGACTATGTCAGCCAGACCAGCATTCCGGGAACCGGGCCTTTCAAGATTGTCGAATACAAAAAGGACAATAGCCTGACCCTGGAAGCTTTCGATGGCTACTTTGGCGATCAAAAGCCCAAAATCAAAAAGGTGATTTACCGCATTATTCCCGATGAAGCAACCCGTTTGGCGGAATTCCTGAGCGGTGGCGTCGACATTCTGACGATAACTTCTTCCCAATCCGAAAGCGCAAAAGCAGCTAAAGGTCGCAAGGTGCAAGTGGTGGGTGTGCCAACCGTAAGTGGAATACGCCTGGATGAATCCAAAGCTCCTACCGATAATATCAAAATCCGCCAGGCGATTGCCGCGTCGATTGATACGAAGGGGATTATCGATAGCATTCTGAACGGCTATGCTACTCCCCAGGCTATCTGGCAAAGTCCTTTCAGCTTCGGTTTTGATGATAGCCTTAAACCTTATACTTACGACCTGGCGAAAGCCAAACAACTGGTGGCTGAATCCGGCGTACCCAACCCTAAAATTGTTTACGATTATCAGGCTCAAAGTGCCCAGGACAAGGAAATTGCCCTGGCCGTCAAGTCGATGATCGAAAAAGCCGGTATTCAGGTTGAACTAAAACCAAAAGAATCGGCCACTTTCTTCGACGATTACCGGGCGGGTAAGCTGGATAATGCCCTTTTATTTGGCTGGGGTGGTTGGACCCTGGATGCCGACAATACCTACTATTCCCTGTACTATACCAAAGAGTCCTACAACCCTGGGTATTCTAACAAGGCAGTAGATAAATTATTGACTGACCAGCGGGCTACCACCGACCAGGCCAAACGCAAGGATGCCCTGTTTCAGATTAACAAGTTGCTCTACAGCGATTATCCCGACGTTATGCTTTACCAGCAGCAATACCTGTGGGGGGTAGCTGACCGGGTGAAAGACTTTACAGCACCGCCGGATGAACGTCTCTGGCTGCTACCCGTCTCCGTAACCGATAACAAGTAAGCTTTCTTAGTGGCAAAAGGCAGAAATGAAGCATTTCATTTCTGCCTCAATTTTTTTTCACAAAGCCATACAAATCTATGTTGACAAAGCTATGTTAAGGTACATTCTCAAGCGTCTGTTAAATGCTCTGTTGGTCTTATTGGGTCTGAGCCTGGTGGTTTTTATTACTCTGCGATTGACCGGCGACCCGGTCGCCATGATGTTACAGGCGGGTAGCCCTAGCAAAGCCGATATTGCCGAAATGCGTCGCCTGCTCGATCTGGACAAGTCGCTGCCGGTACAATATCTTAGTTTCCTGGAAAAAGTAGTGGTCGGCGATTTTGGCCGTTCTTTCCGATATAGTACGCCTGCGCTCGGTCTGGTGTTAGAAAGGATGCCCGCTACCCTGACTCTGACCCTGGCGGCAATGGCCGTCGGAATACTGCTGGCTTTTCCGCTGGGTATTGTATCCGCTCTTAACCGGGGTAAGCTTATCGATTTTTTTAGTCAGACTCTCAGCCTGGTAGGAGTTTCGATGCCAAATTTCTGGTTTGGGATCTTGCTCATTCTAATTTTTGGCGTTTCTTTACAGTGGCTACCGGTGTCGGGTAGTGACGGCCCTCAGTTTTTGGTCCTACCGGCGGTCGCGCTTGGCATCCCGCTGATGGCTGTGTTGGCCCGGATTTTACGCTCTTCGATGTTGGAAATATTAAATGCGGATTATATTCGTACCGCGCGGGCCAAAGGGCTGGCAAGAAATTCGGTAGTGATAAAACACGCGCTGCGGAATGCCCTGGTTCCGGTGATTACGGTTATCGGATTGCAATTTGGAACCCTGCTTGGTGGGGCGGTAATTGTAGAAACGGTTTTTTCCTGGCCGGGGGTGGGTCGCCTGGCGGTTGACTCGATCAGTAGCCGGGATTATCCGGTGGTTCAGACAGCCGTTTTGTTACTTGGCGCAATCCTGGTGCTGGTAAACCTGATTGTAGATATTCTGTATACGGTCATTGACCCTAGAATCAGTGCCCAATAATATAGACTGGCATACCATTGAATACAAATACAAAAACGAATGAACACAAAAACTGAAAAAGACTTGCTCGCAAAGGTTAGTCCAAAGACGCTTGCCGTGAAAGCCGGTGCTTTCACCCCGGCCCGCTTTAGAGGCACCAGGCTGTTTCTGAAACGCTTTATCTCCAATCCGGGGGCGGTAGTAGGGATGATTATCCTGTTGATAATCGTTTCGGTCGCCATTTTCGCTCCTTTTTTGGCCCCGCACGACCCGGACGATGTCGAAACCGTCAAACGCTTGCGACCACCTTTTTGGGTGTCGCCCAAAGGATCTACCGACTACTTACTGGGAACCGATGCGGTCGGTCGTGATATTCTAAGCCGGATAATGTTTGGAGCGCGAGTATCCCTTCTGATAGGGGTTATATCGGTAAGTTTGGCCTGTCTATTGGGGGTTACGCTGGGTTTGCTGGCCGGTTATTATGGCAAATGGGTGGATAATCTGGTGTCGCGTTTGCTGGAAATACAGTTAGCTTACCCGCTAATTTTATTCGCTATTTCTATAACCGCCGTGCTGGGGGCGAGTTTACCAAATTTGATCATAGTCCTGGCAATTGCTAACTGGCCGGTATATACACGGGTTGTGCGAGGTCAGGTTTTATCGATTAAACAACAGCAGTATATCGAGGCCGCTCACGCTATCGGCTGCCGGAATTACCAGATAATCTTCAAACATATTCTGCCGAACGCCTTACCTTCGGTGATGGTACTGGCTACCCTGCAACTGGCAACCGTCCTGATTCTGGAAGCCGGGTTAAGCTTTCTGGGTCTGGGGGTTGAACCAACTATCCCGACCTGGGGCAGTATGTTGAACGAGGGTCGTAATTATATTTTGACCGCCTGGTGGGCTGAAACTTTCCCCGGTCTTGCCATTACCCTGACCGTTTTGGGGGTGAATTTGTTTGGTGACTGGTTGCGCGATGTACTCGACCCCCGGTTGCGTAATGTTTAATGATTTCAATAAAGCAGCCGGCTTTTTGTAAAGG
The DNA here is from genome assembly GCA_038322625.1 of Chloroflexia bacterium. GTDB lineage: Bacteria > Chloroflexota > Chloroflexia > Chloroheliales > Chloroheliaceae > 54-19. The sequence goes on along the minus strand of JBBQGA010000033.1, from coordinate 45,074 downwards.
ACGCTAGCTAATTTATGCCCCAATCAACCGAACTGACCCTGCAAGAAGCTTCCAGTTATGCCCGTCAGGCTTTAGCCGGACTTTGCCGGGAGTTTCCCAATGCACCGTCTCAGGTCATAAATACACCTGACGATATTACATCGCCTCGAATGTTACACCCGGCTTTTTATGGTTGTTTCGACTGGCACTCTGCGGTCCACAGTCATTGGCTGCTAGTTAGGGTGCTACGGCTTTTCCCGGCCCTGCCGGAAGCGGCTGAAATTCGGACCGCTCTCAATTCGACCCTGACGGCCAATAATATTGTGGTAGAAGCGGCCTATTTCGACCAGCCCAATCATCAATCTTTTGAGCGAATGTACGGCTGGGCCTGGGTGTTAATGCTGGCGGCAGAACTGTCTGACTGGAACGACCCGGCGGGTGTAAGTTGGTCGCAAAACCTGAAACCGCTAAGTGGCACCATTACGGCTCTTTTTAGCAAATTCCTACCTAAACTCACCTATCCCATACGGGTTGGCACTCACACGAATACCGCTTTTAGCTTGATTCTGGCCCTGGAGTACGCCCGGAAATGTGGCACTACAGAACTGGAAGAATTAGTGGTCGCGTGCAGCCTCAACTATTTTAACGCAGACAAAGACTACCCGGCTGCCTGGGAACCGGATGGCGGGGATTTTCTCTCCCCCGCTTTAATTGAAGCCGATTTAATGAGTCGAGTTCTGACATCCTCGGCGTTTGAGCAATGGTTCGGCTCTTTCTTGCCGGGGGTCGGGCGTGGTATACCGGCCACCCTGCTAAATCCGGTTATCGTCTCCGACTCAGCCGACCCCAACCTGGGCCATTTGATTGGCTTGCAGTTGAGCCGGGCCTGGTGTATGCAGAAAATTGCCAGTACCTTGCCGGAGCAAACCCCCGCCCGGTCGGTGTTGCTTGAGTCAGCCGAGCGTCATAGTCAGGCCGGAATGGGCCATGTCATTACCGCTAACTATATGGGCGGACATTGGCTGGCTACCTTCGCGCTTTATCTTAAAACTTTCGACCGGTAGTATCTTTAAGGGATCTGTCAAGAATAAGGCGATTAAGAACAAAAGAGTAAATAGCCTGGCATTAACTGAAAAACCATTTGCGCTGGTTTCGCTACAAAAAGAGTCTTTAAAAGAAGTCCAATTAGAAGAATTGCTGGCTCACCCGTTGCCGGAAGCTTTCTACACCTTAGCGACCCTGGAAATCGCCCGTCAGTTGCTTGGCAAGACCCTGTTAACCGTGTCAGCCGAGCCGAATAGTGGTCCGATGGCCGGAATTATCGTGGAAACCGAAGGCTATATCGCCCTGAACGACCCGGCCTGTCACGCTTTTAGCGGGCGTACTCGCCGCAACAATGTGATGTGGAGCGAACCCGGTCGGGTTTATGTATACTTTACTTATGGCAATCACTGGATGATTAATGTTGTGACCGAGCCGGAAGGCGTTGCAGCGGCGGTGCTGATCCGGGCGGTCCAACCGGTGCTGGGCCTGGCCGAAATGCGGCTGCGCCGGGGCTTAAAACTGCTCAAAGGCTCTCAGGACGACCGACAATTGACCAACGGGCCGGGCAAACTGTGTCAGGCTTTGGGTGTTAGTGGACGGCTCAATGGTGCCAGCCTGCAAGGGCCGCAACTCTATCTCACCGAAACCCCGGCGAAACTGGCCTTGCCGCCGTTTGAAATAGTCGAGACGACCCGGATCGGGATAACTCGCGGCGTCGAATTGCCCTGGCGTTTTTATGTAAAAGATAATCGCTTTGTCTCTCGCAAGTAACCCAATTGTATCGTTGCAAAAAGGTGTCAGAAGTTGACGGATGTGGTAGAATAATCCCCATACAGAACAAACTATCTAAAGGAGCGCAGGGTTTGAACAGCGACGAGCAAATGTACCAGAGTAGTTTTGATCTTTTTTCGGCGGAAGGGACGCCGTTTAGCTCGACCCCGGTGAGCGGTCTGCCTGAGACCGAAATAGCCGCCGAAGTCCTGCCCGCCTGTGAAAAACCGGAAGGGTATGCCGTTTATATTTTTACCAAAGACCTGCCCGACCGCCAGAATTCGCGCTGCTACTATATCGTTTACCAGCCCTCTTTGTGGGATCATTACACCGTTCAACGCCAATGGGGTCTGGTTGGTTCGCCTCGCCAGCAGTTTTACACCGAACACTTTGGCAGTCCTCGACCGGCCCTGGCCCGGATTCGCCGCCTGATCGAACGCCGCTTACGCCGGGGGTATCGCCTCTCTTATGCCGCCTGAGCTTGCCTTGAACCGCTAATAGTCTTACCTGATCACAAGATAATTCCACGTTTCCAGAACTAAACTTTGTTAAAAATAACCGACGATCCTGACAGCCGGATTTTTTTCCTGTAACTGGACATATTTAATATTGAGGTAGTTGATCAAACTGTCGTCCGGGCCGAGTTCTTCACCCATACTGAGGTCGTGCATAACCGGCGGGTGACTCTGAGCGACCGCTTCAGGAGGCAGTTCGGTACGCTGAAATGAGAGCCGTGGAAAGGGTGCTTTCTCGCGCCGGTCACTCACAAATTCACGAACCGTTACCCGTCCCGTTACACCGTCCGGCAGGGCTGGGACTATATCGAAACGATTGTCAAAGCGCAAACTTTCTTCGCCCGGATAGGCACCGCGTCGTAGGGCCAGGGCGGTAAAGGCACTGGCCTCGGCTTCCTTGGGGTTGGAAGGTATATTGAAATTATAGCGAATACCGTTGTAATCGACTACCACGTTTTGCTTCCGGCCACTCAACACATCCTCCACCGCGTACATCCAGGTATTCCCGGCAGGTTGGGGGTCAACTGAGTGATAAACGCTGCGTTTGGGTAAAGCCGCATAATCGCGCTGCAAGGCCGCGTTGACTGCCGCCTCATAGCCGCGTGTCAGATCATAATCGCGCTGCCCCTGGGCAGTCAGGTGGGTGAAATCGGGCGACTGAGGCGGCACTACCACGTAATAGACTTCGGAAAGGTCCTGCGGTAAATAGATCAGCGCACTTAAATCGTTTGGACTGCGCAATAAATCTTTGGTTAGCAAGAGATATTCATACCACTTGTAGTCGTAGCGGGCAATCCACTGGTCCGAAAAGGACTGTGTATAATCGGTCCGGCATATTACCACGAAATCGCCCAGCACTATGCCCGGTTGCAGATTTGCCAGCAAACGACGTTCGTCATCCAGCCGGGAGAGAGCCACCGGGTCGTTTTGCGGTTTTTTATTTCCAAATAATGCCATAATGTCCTCTTTACCTTTTCAAGATATTTGCTCGACTGATTGGTTAATGGTTAATTTTAACACTATATGGCAAGAGGACTTAAAAGCTACCTTACGAGGGTCGGGCTGATTTGCTAAGGGAACGACACTGGTTGGCCGACCTCTCTTGAGGGGTAGGCGGTGTTAGGTTAAGCCGACCAAAAGGGAGCACCTAAAATCAAGGGTATATACTCTGAATTTACCCGCCTAAATACTTGACAAATCAGTTTCATATATATATAATGCCCTCTACAAGGTTGAAAAACCGGTAAAAATTAAAAGTTCAATATCGAAGTATATGCGGAAGTGGCTCAGTTGGTAGAGCATCTCCTTGCCAAGGAGAAGGTCGCGAGTTCGAATCTCGTCTTCCGCTTTTTTCTTGCCTTTTTTTCTATCAGAACTTTCGCCTCAACCTCACTTTGTGAGCTTGAAGCGAAAATAAAAAGAGTTATTCCAGGGGAGACCCCTGTTTACCCCCGCTTCAAGTTGGTTTACGTCATCAAGCGAAAGTCCTGTCTATGAAAACCCCTAGTCATTATTGACCAGGGGTTTTGGTTTGTTGGGTAATAATGGTTAGATTACACTAAGGCTTCGTTGCGGTCCTTGACCGGTAAGGGTTGGGTTTCCGGCTCATCCAGTTCGACTTCTCCCAGATTTAACCGGTGGTAAAGGGCGGTTAACGGGCGGGGCGACCACCAGTTATATTTGCCCAGTAGCCGCATACTGGCCGGAACCAGCAGCAACCGGACGATGGTAGCATCGACGGCGACCGCCAGTGAAAGGCCGATACCGACTTGCTTGATAAAAAGAACCTGTCCGGTGGCAAAGCTGGCGATTACGATTACTAGCAACAGGGCCGCGCTGGTAATAATGCCGCCGGTCTTCTGGATGCCGAGCGCAACGCTGGCGGTATTATCGCTGGTGCGGTCGTAAGTTTCCTTGACCCGGCTCAACAAAAACACCTCGTAGTCCATCGAAAGGCCAAAGGCTATCGCAAAAATCAGCACAGGCTGTGAGCCATCAATCGAGCCGACCGGGGTAAAGTTCAGGAACTGGGCCAGATTGCCGTCCTGGAAAATCCAGACCAGTGCCCCAAAACTCACCGACAGCGAGATAATATTCAGGACTACCGCTTTGAGCGGGATCACCAGGCTACCCAGCATCAGGAAAAGTAGTACAAAGATTACCCCCACGATCAGGCCGAGCGCGACCGGTATACTGCGGGCCAGGCTGGCTAGAAAGTCCACCAGGTAGGCCGAGTTACCCCCTACCTCAACACTCCAGCCGCCCGGCACCGGCAAGGCCCGGATGTCGCGGACCAGGTTCTGGCTGGCCGAGGAAAACGGTGTGCTGTCATAAAGTACGTTTACCAGGGTATAGTCGCCTTTGGCAAAGCGACCGGCGACGGCTTGCGCCTGTGGGCTGCCGGAAGTGTAAAAACTCTGGTAGGCCGCTTTATCCAGCTTGGGGTCGAGCGTTACCAGACTATCGATCCGGCGTACCCCGCTTACTCCGGCCACCTGGCGAGTATAGTTGTAGAGGGTCGCCAGACTGGTCGGGTCGAGGGCGGCCCCGCTGGTATGGATTACCAGTTGCACCGGTTCGGTTTCGTTGCGTGGGAAATTATTGCCTAGAGCCTCGCTGACGGCCCGGCTTTCGCTGCTAGTGGGTAAACTACGGGCATCCGGGGTAGCCAGTTTAACGCTGAGAAAGGGCAGACCGACCCAGATCAATGGGATCAACGCGATGATCAAAACTGTCACCGGGCGGCGCATTACCAGGTTGCTGATGTTGTACCAGAAACCTGAGGTCTGACTTACTGGTTTAGCCGGAGCATCTTTGCGGCCAAACAGGCGGCGTACATTTAACGAGTTTACCCGGTTGCCGAGCAAAGCCAGGACTGCCGGTAGGATGGTCAGGGCCGACAACATAGCAACCCCGACCGCCGCCGCTCCACCCATTCCCATACTCTTCAGGAACATTTCGGGAAATACCTGCAAGCTCAACAGGCTGATTACTACCGTCAGACCGCTGAACATCACGGTGCGGCCAGCCGTTTGCATGGTGCGACTTAGCGCGACCGCAACCTGCCCGTCCTGTCGTACCAGTTCCTCCCGGAAACGACTTACCATAAACAGGCTGTAATCAATCGCCAGACCCAGGCCCAGCATTGTGATAACATTAACCGCAAAGATCGAAATATCGGTAAAGTTGGACACAATCCGCAAAATCAGGAAAGCACCCAGGATGGCTACTCCGCCTATCGCCAGTGGTAACACCGCCGCTACCAGACTGCCGAAAATAAACACCAGCAAAACTGTCAGCACCGGAAAGCTCATTAGCTCGGCGGTTTCCAAATCGAGACTGACCTGGGTGCTGATTTCTTCATTGACTGCCGGTTGTCCGCCCAGCCGTACCTGGAGCCGGTCGCTCTTCAGGCGGGACCGTATTCTTTTTAGAGTCCCACTTTGGGCTTCTTCATCGCCGTTAAAGCCTACCACCGCGTAAGTGCTTTTGCCGTCCAGCGATACCAGCGCACGGGAACCGCTATTGTAAAAGGTGGTGATGCTGCCCAGTCCGGCCTGGTCTTTGAGCTTGTCCAGCGTTTGCTCGACGGCTTGCCGGTACTGGCTATCCTCGACCGTCAGCCCATCGCGCGAGTTAAACAGCACGACCAGGCTGGATTCAGCCTGACCAAGTTGTTGTTTGAGGGTACTCAGGGCGTGACTGGATTCGGCCTGCGGGTCGTCAAAGCCGCCGCCTTTGAGGTTTCCAAAAAGGCTGGTGCCGTAAATGCCGCTTACGGCCATAAATATGATACCGGCCACCAGCATTAACCAGCGTCGACGGTAAACAAGTTCTCCCCAGGCTTTGAACATTTTTTTGCTCCTTGTACTTAGTTCAAATTGGTCGAATGAGGTTCATTCATTTCTATATATTAAGAATGAAGTTCATTCAGACGCAATAGCTTAAAAAAATAACAAACCATAAAATTAGATTTGTTATAATGAGTTGTCTGGCAAAAGCGTAAAATTTCGGGTCAACCAGAAAGCTGTCAGGGCCTTCACCTTCTGCGCCGGGTTTTTTATGGTTAGCTATTATCCGCTGGTGGATGCAGCTTCCGGTAACTTTCATCGGTAAGTGTCCAACGCTCCAGCGCATCCACCAGCGTATTGACATAAAGTTGCTGGTTCTGACCGTTTTCGACCTGGAAGCATTGTTCCAGGGCGTGGCTCACCATTCCATAAGAGATTACTGCCATCACCGCCGGGTCGATGTTGCGGTATACTCCTTCAGCTATTCCCTGTTCGGCAAACAACTTGATCCCCTGTTGAATCATCCCACCAGTCGAATTGGTTCCCATTGTACCAATCGCCTGGGGTTGCAAACCCATTAGTTGCACCAGGTCGCATTGTTCCCGACCAATCGAAAAACATCTTTCGATCAAGGGTCGTATTCTGGCCTGAATTGGTATAGCCGAAAGCTCAGGCTGGGCCATGTAAATGACAAACTGAGCCTCAAAACTCGCGCGCACCCCGTCGAGTAATTCTACCTTATTTTTGAAATAAAGGTAAACCGTCCCAACGGCTACCCCGGCTTTTTTGGCGACCTGGGCAATCGTGGTTACTTCATAACCCTGGCTTGTAAATAGCTCCTGGGCCGCCTCCAGGATCGCCGTCCGTTTATCAACCTTTGGGTTAATTTCGCTCGTTAGATTTTCGGTTGTCATTACTATCCCAATTTGTAGTTTACTTCACCCGGTGCAGCTACGAACTGAATGAAGTTCATTCTTGTTATAACCCAGTTATGGTTTTTTGTCAAGAGGTTTATTATTATTCGCCTGGCTTAGTCCCTGGAATGTACACCCTTCTTACCTGGTGTTTAGATTGTCACCCCTAGCCCCCTCCTTGAACGGTTGACCAGGTAGCCAGTATGGCTGTACCGCAGTAGTTACCTATAAACAATCAAGCTGAGAAAGTGGGCCTACCGGTCCAAAAAAGCCTTATTCACCTTTGGGGTGATCCTCGTGAGCGCGTTGCTTGGCTTTTAGGAGCCGCTCGGTCATATCATCGCTGGAGATAAGCGGGTTAGGTGGTGGGGCCGGTTGACGGGTGACGTCCTTTTCAGGCTTTTGGGTTGGCCGGGCCGGTTCAGCCGCCAGCGAAGCCTTTGCCAGTTCGGTCAGATTGTCCCGGTTCAACCGCCGCAGGAGGCCGGAATAAGAACTGGTGGCCTCGTCGGGATTGGCCGCCACCTGTTCATCGACAAGGGCACTTGCCTTGCCGGCAGCGGGCGAAGAACTGTTCCCGGCCCGCTGAAGATGCTTTAAGGGCGAGGAATTATTTTCGGTTTTCCCATTCAAGCGGGACCCTGCTTCGGCTTTTTGGGCCACCAGTTCAGTTGCGTCCGGTTGGTAGAACAGTTGCCCGGTGGACGGCTTACCGGCAGCGGTTGGCACTCCCCGGTTGGGGTTATTTTGGGCGGTTGGGGTGAGCATTGTAGCGCGTTGTTTGGCCTCGAAAAGGCGGGACACCGGCGAGGCAGGACCGTCCGGGCCACCCTCTGCAGTAGCCAGTTTTCGCGCCCGGTTGCTGCGAGCATTGCGCAGGAAAGCTAACGGTGCCAGCCTGATCCGGCGCACGGCAATATCGAGCGGGAAAAGTAAGATAGCCGCCAGCAGCAGCCAGGGCCAGATTTCTTGTTGGCGCGTGGTACGGGTTAAATCCTGGCTAAAAGCCTCGGCGGGATTGGTCAGCACCCGTCCCCCGGTCAAACCGGCGATGTCCTTCAGGAGGGCCGTATTTGTACCAAGTTGCTTGTATTCCGGCGAATATGAGGCAACTGCTCCGATGGTCTGGGTTAGATTTACCTTTTTGCCGGTCGTGTCGCCGGTCTGGCCCTGACCCTGTACATTGACGATATAAGCCCCGGCGTTTTTAGGCGTAAAATACCCTTCATAATGACCGGGGGCGGTCTGCGTGAGGTTCATACCGTCCTGCGAACCGTTGAGGGTACTTGACACCACTTTGGCTTTGACATCCAGGCCGTTGATATACTGGCTGTCCAGGCTTATTGCGTCGGCGGTCACATAAATGCGGTTCCCGACCATTTTCGTTTGCACCTGCAAGCCACCGGCATCGTTCTCGGCTACGGTCCAGCGGATCATCTGGCTCCAGAAACGCGGGAAATCTTGCCAGCCGAGCCAATCGCTGGCCCACCGGCCTTTGGCATCGCTGGTCCAGGCGGCGACCCGGCCCAGACCGTATTGCCAGTGGGCCAAAAGCGGCTCATTACGGCCAGTAACCAGGGCCAGGGTAGCGGTTCCCTTTACGCGGGTGGCAACATAGCCTTTGAGCGGGGGGGTGGCCCCGATGTCTTTTACAATTGGGCTGGGGTCGGAGATTTTCGGGACAAACGGCTCTTCAACGATATAAGACCGGGCCGCCAGGTGAGCTTCTTTTGCAAAAATCTTGGGTAAATTCGAGGGATCATTAATAAATGTGTAACGACCGCCGCCCTTTTTCGCCAGATTGCTTAGAAAATCGGTGTTTACGTCTTCGCCCAGCCCGACGGTGCTTATGGTGATCCCGGCCTTGTTCGCTTCGGCGATCAAAGAGTTATATTCGATACCCTCAGAGTCCTGGCCGTCCGTCAGCAGAATAATATGTTTATTTTTGGCGGTGGCATTTTTGAGGGCATTGACCGCCGGTTCCAACCCACTATAGATATTAGTCCCGCCGCCGGGGGCGATTCGACCGATGGGACTGACCAAATTGGACGGGTTGCCCATTGCGCCAAGTGGAACCTGCCATTGCGATTGGGTATCAAACACCACGATCCCGACCTGGTCGGTGTTGCTGAGTTGGGTGGCGGCCAGGTAAGCGGCATCTTTAGCCAGTTCGATTTTGGCGATCCCGGCGGCCCCCGCGCCTGGCCCATTGTACGAGTCGGCCATCGAACCGCTACGGTCGATTACCATCACCATTGCCACGCTGGGGGTCTGGAGTTTGGAGGGCAATTGCAATTCGACCGGCAGCATATCTTCAACCGGTGTGCGGAAATAACCGCCCAGCCCGTAACTTTCTTCGCCCCCGACCATGATCATGCCTTTGCCGAGGTCTTTGACGTAAGCTTGCAGCACATTCATATTGGCCTGGGATAGCGAACTGGCCGGAACATTGATCAGCAAAACCGTGTCGTACTGGGTCAGATCGTTCAAATTGGGGAATTTATCGGGGGGAATAGTTGTGGCTTCGATTTTGTTCTGGGTTAGAGCCGCCTGTAAATTAGCCGCCTCGTGCTGGTCGGGATGACCTTCTACCAGCAGGACACGCGGCCCACCTTTGACCCGGCTGTAGGCGTTCATCTCGTTGTTTTGCTCGATAGTATCTTTGTCGGCAATGATTCGGGCGGTATAATTTACAAAACCCTGCGATTTTGCTACCAGTTTTTCGGTGAAGAGGTTCGAGCCACTCTGAATAGTTACCGGTTTATCGCTAACCACCTGATTGTCCTGCAAAATCAACAGCCGCGCCGCCCCGGCGTAATTGCTATCGACATTTACTTTGAGGGAGAATTCTTCGCCAATCCGCAAATTGCTGGGAACCTGTACGCCGCCTATCGAGACATCCGGGCCGCTTTGTTGGCCCTGCGATACCACATCGATCTGCACTCCGTTGGACGAGGCAATTTTAGCGGCGTTGCGCACTTCGTCTACATTCTGGTTTCCGTCACTGATCAACACCAGCCGCCGCTGCGAATCGCTGGGCAGCAGGGCGGTTCCCAATCGTACCGCTTCGGCCAGGTTGCTATAGCTGGTTACGGGCGTACTTTCCAGATTGCCCAGCGTCTTGTCTTTGCCGACCAGTTTTTCGACCAACGCATCCTGGCCGAAAACAATTACCCCGGCTTGCTGGTTATCTTTCATAGTTTGCAAGGCTTTACGGGTAAAATCTACCGACTGCGCCCGGCCTGTAGCACCCACGCTGTCCGATACGTCCAGCAAAAAGACGGTGGATAATTTATCGCTTGTAGTAACCAATTGCAAATTAGCTATCGAGAGGATCAGCAGGGTCATAATAGCCAGCCGGAGCAGCACCGAAAGTCGCCGCGCACTGCGTCGCATAACCGCACCGCTTCCACCGTTGCGCGCCAAAAGCACGACTACCGGCAGTAATAGCAGTAACCATAAAGCATCGGAATAACCAAAATTAAAAGAAAAAGGCATTGGCGAAACTCCCTTCGCCGCTATTATAACATTTTGGACCTATCCAGGAATAGACCCAAAAGGCCAGATTATGCAAAGTTTTGGCTAAATAAAAGCCAACCCCACCCGCTAAAGCAAAGCTTTTAAGGGCCAAAAACCAACTTTTGATAATGTAGCCTGACTACTTGACAGGTGTGTATAGGGGAATTACACTGTAAGCACTGGAAAGAAGGATCACTTTTAAATCTACTCTCACTATCTCAGCCACTCACGTTGACCGGCCCGCATATTCGACTACCGGCTATTTGCCAGCCAGGTTTGTTTGGTCTATCCCTGTGAAATAAATTATCAGTTTCCCGTCAGATTCAAATGGGCCGGTTCGTAACGGTTTGTCAAGAAATAAGTATGAAACAAGTAAATGGAAATGGAGTCAGGCATATGCCTAAAATGAGGTTCAGGTTAACAAGAGACCCCGGTCAAGCGCGTACCTCCGCCCAGCAAACACGGGCCGCTGTGTCAGCGTTAGGCCAGCGTGAAGCTTTTTCGACCTATGTCGGGACCTGGCTCGCCGGGATTGCGATTGGGGTTGTGCTTTTCGGGCTGGTAGTCGGGTTGGGGGCCTTTGGAAGCGGCTCAAAGGTTCAACCGGCGGCGGCTTCCACCAGCGACCGCAACGGCACCGATTTGATCGGCAATGCGCCTATTAGCCAGCGCGAGGCGATTGCCCAACAAGGTTATGCAGTTTTCAAAGCCCAGGGTTGTGTTAATTGCCACCAGCAGGGCGGTTATGCGACTACCGGCCAGGGGCCGCTTTTGAACAATAGCGGTAATTCGCGCGACTCGACTTTTATTCATAGTATTGTGCGCTGGGGTTATGCACCTATGCCGGCTTATCCGGCGCAACTAAGCCAGCAACAAAAGGATAACGGTCAGCAAGAGTTAAGCGATGGCGATCTTTACAAGATTGTGGCTTACTTGCAATATATTCACGATACACCCAAACAAAAACCAGCCTGGATTAAATAAGCCGGTCGCCGCTATCTCTTTAAATACAGGACTTTCGCTTCAACCTCACTTTGTGAAGCTCAAGCGAAAATAAAAAGGGATTTTCCAGGGGCACCCATAGGGTACCCGAACCCCACGACCCCTGCTTCAGGTTCGGTTAGATCATCTAGTGAAAGTCCTAAAAGATTTAACTTCGAGACTTAAACAGCCCGGTTGAGCTGGCATATTTATGTCTTTTTGGCTTTTATGCTTTTAATATTGGCTTTTGCTAAAACATCTATATATATTTTTTGTAACTGATCAGACCTCACCCCTGACCCCACCCCAGGGATGGGAAAGGGAAAAGAAAAAGAGAGGCACAGGTGAGACCCCTGTGTAACCCCCCGCAGGGCACCCAGGGGGTACCCGACCCCCACGACCCCGCTTTAGTTCCGCTTGTGGGGATACTGCCTGAACAGTTACTATTTTAATACTTTTTTTACATTGTCGTTTACTGTTAAAAACCTTTTTAACCTCAAAGGGCCGGTTAAGGCCGCAATATTATTTCAGCCTGTGCAAAAAATACCTGTAAATGCAACATTGTTTTGACATAAAAGTATTCAAAGAGGTGATATAATTATTAACAATCATACTGTAAAGTATTTCGCCAAAATTCAGATTGCTTTGAAACTGGGCCATTTCTGAGTTTTATTGTTTCGTAAGTTTTGTTTTTCTTGTTTGTGAGCCAACGCAACGATTAAAATGCTTTTCACCTGCTGGCACCTTTAGGGGCGGAGGTAATTTCTTCTTTCTCAAGAAGGTTTTTTTGCATTTAGTGTCGGTTGAGTTTAAATTACCTCAAGCATTGGACAATCGGACGCCATTTGGAGCGGGAGCATTAAGGTGGAAAAATGAGTCTGGATTCCAACAAAAAGAGTAGTGTTCAAACTCAAAGTGAGTTAAGCGAATTACTTACGATTGTACTGGAGTTGGAGAAATCCGAGACTTACTCAGTCGATAGTCAGCCCCATTTGATCAAGGGCATCATTAATGCGCCGATGCCGGTCACGATTACCAGTGTGGAGACTGGCCTGGTGGTCGAGGTGAACGATATTTTTCTCAAAAGAACCGGATACCGGCGCGAAGAAATAATTAACCAACCGGTGCCCGATCTGTTCTGGATTGTTCCAGAAGAGAAAGCCCGTTTCGACCAGGTCCTCCGGCATCAAGGTTTTGTAAAGTTCATGGAAGTTACCCTCGGTGGCATCAATGGTTCTCAAAACCGAGGGTTTCTAGTGTGTGAGCCAATCGAATACGCTCGGCAGAAGTGCCTGCTGAGTGTATTTCTGGATTACGATGGTTACTTGCACGCGATCCACGACCTGAATCGTAGTCAGGAACGCCTAAACCGCTTAAACCGGGCCTTGCTGGTTAAGAGCAAATGCAGTCAGGTGCAGGTTCACGCTACTGAAGAACTGGTTTTGATGCAGGATATTTGCCGCATTTTGATCGAAGTTGGCGGTTATCGACTGGCCTGGGTCGGTCTGGTAGAACACGACTTAGCCAAGACGGTTCGACCGGTGGCCTATTCGGGTTACGATGAAGGTTATCTGGCTAATTTACAGGTTAACTGGAATGAAGCTGATACGCGCGGTAAAGGGCCGGTGGGTCGCTCAATCAGGTCCGGTTGCCCGGTCTCGGCCCAGAATATTCTGACTGAGCCGGGCTTTGAACCCTGGCGGGAAGAAGCTCATCGCCGGGGTTACGCTGCTTTGCTGGTGTTACCGTTGCTCGCAGAAAGTCAGGTATTTGGCGTAAGCACTTTGTATTCAGCCCAGGCCGAGGCTTTCGATGCCGAGGAAACCCAGTTGTTAATGGAAATGGCGAATGACCTGGCTTATGGGATTGTGGCCCTCCGCTCGCGCAAAGAACGCCAGCGAATTGAAGAAGCCCTGCGCCTGAGTGAGGAAAAATTAAAGGCTTCTCAGAGAATGGAAGCGATTGGCCGGTTGGCCGGGGGTATTGCGCACGATTTTAACAATCTTCTGACGGCTATTTTTGGCTATACCAATTTGCTGCTGGTAGAACCGGACCCCAGCCAGTGGAACCGTGAGGACATTATCGAAATTGACAAAGCTGCTCAACGTGCCGCCGCCCTGACTCAACAGTTGCTGGCCTTCAGTCGCAAACAGGTTTTGCAGCCCAGGATTATCGACCTGAACACGGTTGTTATCGATACCGAAAAAATGCTGGGCCGCTTGATCGGTGAAAATATTGAGTTGATTACTTCTACCGACCCGCAATTGGGGCAAGTGCAGGCCGACCCGGACCAGATCGCTCAGGTGATTATGAACCTGGCGGTCAATGGTCGGGATGCTATGCCGACTGGTGGCAAGTTGTTTATTGAAACCCATAATGTAACCCTGGACGCTGAATATGCCAGCAGTCATGTGGCGGTCGAACCAGGTGAATATGTCCAGCTTAACGTAACCGATACGGGCGAGGGCATGGAGGCCGGGACGCTTTCTCAGATTTTCGAACCTTTTTATACCACCAAAGAACAGGGTAAAGGCACCGGCCTGGGACTTTCGACGGTTTATGGTATCGTCAAACAAAGTGGGGGCAACATCTGGGTTTATAGTGAGCCGGGCAAGGGAAGTAGTTTTAAGATTTATCTGCCGCGTATAAACGCCCAGATTACCCCTCCAGCGACCCAACCCCCGGTTAAGAGGCGCAGTTTAACCGGGACTGAAACTATTTTGGTAGTGGAAGACGAGGAAAAATTACGTAAACTGCTGTTGAGAGTTTTGGGTAAAGCCGGTTATCGGGTGTTGGAAGCGGGAAACGGCTATGAAGCTATGGATATTTACCGTAAACAGGCCGAAGAAATTCAACTTGTCATAACCGATCTGGTGATGCCGGGCATGGGCGGATTGGAACTTGCCGAGCAATTACACCAATTAAACCCACAATTGCACTTTATTTTTACTTCGGGCTATAGCGACCGAGCGATAGAATACAAAGGGACATTTTCTAATAATGCCGCTTTTATTGAAAAACCATTTACGCTAAATATGCTTTCTGAGAAAGTCCGCCAGCTACTCGATCAGGTCTGATTTTACAATACCCCACCAATAGTACTCTTCCAAACTTATAACGTAACTACTCAGCAAACCTCTGTATAGGATTAAAGCAGGGGTCGTGGGGGTCGGGTACCCACTGGGTGCCCTGCGGGGGGTCATACAGGCGGGTACCCTCTGGGTGCCCCTGAACAACTCTTTCTTCTTCTTTTCCCCGCCCTGGGGCGGGTTTAGGGGTGGGAGTTACCTTATAACATTATATTCCCCCTCATTTTGCTAACTTTTTCCTGGCAAAAGCAAAGATATGTTTAGCTTTAATCTAGTATTAAGGAATTTTTCTATTCTTTTTACATAGGTTTTACAATAATTTGCAAAAAAAGGTTTTACAGTGGCCCGAAATTTGTAATAATTACAGTGTAGTCAAGTGGTTTGCAGCATTTATAAGCCTGTAATTATTAATATATTATTTTTAGAATTTAACCTGTCCAGTTGCACTCAATGGCGATGCATCGTGGCAAGGGGCGGGAGGTTTTGGTAACATGGCGAGAGCGATTTTCCCAGCTCACCAGAGTGGAGTCGTAGTACAACCCCGGCGCAATTGGTCCCTGACCTGGCCGGCCAACTGGCGTTATCAGATCGAGGGTAGCCGAGATGTACGTCTGGATTTCTTACGCGGTTTCTGCATGTTTGTAATCATCGCCGATCACATCAGCTATTATCCGGCCTTTACTATGTTTCTCACCGGTGGCGGTTACTTTCTGGTTTCAGCCGCCGAAGGTTTTATCTTTATTTCGGGTTTTGTAGTTGGGATGGTTTACGGAGCGCGTATCCTCAAAGAGGGGTTGAGTGCTTCCACCAATAAAATCTTACACCGGGCCTGGCAACTTTATCTCTGGAATTTTATTGTGGCAATGGCCTATCTAGGGTTGGCTTATTTTACGCCCTTGCATACCCGCAAGGAAGCGGTAGCCGCCCCGCCCGAATTTAACCTGGACCTCATTTTCAAGATTTTGACCCTGCGAGAGGGCTTTGGCTGGTCCGACCTACTGGCAACCTATGCCGTTTTGATGGCGGTCGCCCCGGTTATACTGTATTTTCTGGTGCAGAAAAGAACAAAATCTGTTCTGCTGGTTTCCTGGGGTTTGTGGGGGTGTTACCAGGTGTCGCCGCAAAATTTCAGCCCGCAAATCGGTTCCTTCCCGATCCTGGCCTGGCAATTGTTGTTCGTAAACGGCTTGCTGTTGGGCTACCACCGCGAGCAAGTCAAGGAGTTCTTCAGCAAATGGCCGCGCTGGATGATGTATGTTCCTCTGGTGATTAGTTTCGCCGCCCTGCTGGCTTTGGGGATAAGCTGGATTTACGCTGGAGCTTTTGGCTCTAACAACGATTTGACCTGGTACTTGAACTGGCTTTTCGACAAGATGGCTTTGCGGCCAGGTCGGGTACTGGCTTTTCTGGTCTTTTTCGAGGTGATGTATCTGGCCCTGACTTACTTCTGGGAGCCGATGCGCCTGGCACTGGGTTGGTTATTCAATCCTATCGGTCAGAACTCGCTGTATGTCTACATTTTACACGGTTTTGTAATTTCGGTATTCTTTAATATCCCGGACTTTGGCGATATGGACCCCTGGTTGCACACAATGGGCCATATTACCGCTTTCCTGGCTATGTGGATGCTGGTCAAAAGCCGGTTCATGTTCAGGATTATTCCGAGATAAGCGTCCGGCAGTCCCAAAAAGATAAAAAAGAGAGTGGTTAATTAGGCCACTCTCTTTTTATTTTCGCTTCTACCTCTCTAAGTGAGGTAGAAGCGAGAGTAAAAGGGATTTTCAGGGGCACCCATAGGGTACCCGACCCCTACTAACCCCGCTTTAGGTTGGTTTTCGCCACCGAGCGAAAGTCCTGTATTAATTTTTCTTTTGACGCAGAACGCCAAACGGGTTGGGTTTCGAGTTGATCGAGCCGAATTCCTGGCTGTAAGTTACCAGACCGGGATGCGGCCCTTTGACTTTGCGGATGTATTTTTGGGAAGCGTAGACCACTTCCACTTTGCTGTTGGTCTGCCCTTTTGAATAGTAGGCGGCCAGCGAAGCCGCTATTTCCAGGGTCTTATCCGGTACCTCCCGGCCCCCGGTTTTGATGATAACGTGTGAACCGGGGATACCCCGCGCGTGTAGCCAAATATCCGAACGTTCGCCCAGTTCAAAAGTTACGTAATCGTTATGCTGCGCACTTTTTCCCACAAAGATCGTAAAACCCTCGGCGGAAATAAAAGTAGGGGTTTGAGGTAAGCGGCGTTTTTTGGGCCGGGGCGTTTTAGCCTTGATTTTTTCTCGCTCGGCAGTGGTGCCGTAGCCATTCTCACTTAATTCGGCCCGGATTGCCGTAATCTCGTCAAAACTTTCGGCCAGGTCGAGAGCAGTTAGCATTTCATCTAGGTAACTTAATTCGTAACGAGTTTCCGCCAGCAACTCCGGTACGCCACTCATGGCCTGACGGGCTTTTTCGTATTCACGAAAATAATGCTGGGCGTTCTCGCTGGCCGTCCGGTCGGGGTCGAGCTTGATCTTCAAACCATCGGCGACCAGTTCGGTCTGGCCGGGTTCGATTTCCCACAAATGCGAGTAGATAGTTTCACCTTTGTGCTTGAGTTCGGCGGCACTTTCAGCCTTTTTCAACGAGGCTTCCATCGAACTGGCCCGACGACGGAATTTCTCGGCGTGTTCTTCGATCTGAGCGGCTACCTGGGCCTTGCGTTGCGACTGACCGCCGGTGGTTTCAGTCTGACCGAAGAATTCCTCGGCGGCCCGGCTGACCGTTTCGACCATTTCCGGTTCCAGTCCCCGCGACTTGAATTGTTGAATTTCGTAGGAGGCGAAAGCTACCACTTCTTCGTTTTCATCGCGCACCAGCGACGGCGAGTGAGCGGCCTCGCCGGGCCGGTAATGCGGGTTGAGTGGGCGCAGCAATACCCGCATTTCGCTATACAAAACCTCCCAATGTTGGATGTCTTTGAGATGAGGTTCCGGTATTACTCCACTTTTAGCGGGTCCTGCCGGTAGCAATCCCTCACTGACTGCCATGCGATATGCTAACTCGCGGCCAAGTTGCGGCCCTACCCCACTAAAAGTACTCACCAGAGCTTGCCACAAACTACCCTCCGGGGCTTTCTCGGCCAGCGTGCTCATCAGGCGGCTAAAGCTGGCCGGAGACTCCAGGTGAAAGCCTTGCTTTTGCTGAGGCGGCGGCGCGACATAGGACTGGTGCGGCAAGATCAGCCGGTAGCGGTTTTTGCTAGGGGCGACCCGCTTGATTGCGTCGATGATTACGCCCTCATCGCTCAACAACATTATATTGCTATGCCGTCCCATCATTTCACAGACCAACTTACTCTCGTAGATGTCGAAATTATCCTGGGGGTCATCGTCCTCGTCGTCTCGGTCGTCGTCGATTTCGTCCGGCTCGGCCCGGCTGGGGGCGGCCCCGGCCATTCCGAAATGCGGTTTGTGGCCGACTGGGAATTTCTTTTCGATAGTCAGCAAAATAATGCGTTCAAAAGGTAGCTGCTGTATATCGCTTACGATGCCATAACGAATGTACTTGCGCAACAAAAGTAAAAAAGGGGTAGGTTCGCCGGGTTGCTGGCTGGCTTTTTGATTCAGCCGGTGAAAGCGGGCGTTCTGTGCGTCCGCCGAGAGCAGTAGTTGGATGCGCTGCCGTTTGCCGGGATTATAGATTTCCAGGACTATCGAAAGCGGGCCGGTCGGAATGATTTTCTGGATGCGGCAACCCTGAACTAATTCGCTGACTTCCTCCTTGATTGCAGCCAGCGACAGTGCATCTATCGTCAATACAAACCCTTTCTAATAATATAATTTCAGGCTAAGTGGCAAGGCTAAAGCTATTTTGAAGTGAGGCAAACCTGTAATCCGAAGCTATATTATATCACTCGGAAGCTAGAATGGGGTTGAATTTTCCCGCCGGTTCAGGGCTGACTAGCTCAAAACTCACGATAAAGAGGGTTATGTGGATCAATGAAAATTCAGCCGGTTATTTACGACGAGATGCGTCGCCCTACTTTTAGGTTAGGCTATAAAGGGTAGGTTTGGTCTGGTGGGGTGGTTTGTCCAAACAAACAGGCGGGCAATACAAACAAATCTGCGAGCAGATTAGTAGAAGGAAGCGGGACCGGTTCCGCGCCGGGTTTTAGACCCAGAGGCAAGGTTAGCCTTTGCGACCAGAAGCAGCGTTGCGGATAGTAGCCACCAGGTCATCGCCGGTAAAAGGTTTGACCAAAAAAGCCGCCGCCCCGGCTTGTAATGCCCGGCGTTGGTAGGTTTCCTCGTCCTGAACCGACATTATAACGATAGCGATATTGGGCATTGTACTCCGAATACGAGTAGTAGCTGTGAGGCCATCCATATCGGGCAGGTTAATATCCATTAAAACCACGTGGGGCTGGAGTTGCGCAGTTAGCTCAATCGCCTGCACTGCTCCACCTACGGCAGCCACTACCTCGATGTCTTTCTCGAAGCCCAGCAAATTAATCAGATTATAGCGGGTTCCCTGGCTATCTTCAGCGACGAGCAAGCGGATTACATTGGGATTAGTCAGTGGCGCAGACATATTTGTCTCCTGAGATGAGGGTTGTATTAAGTATTACGGGAAGCCTGGATTTTATTTTATTAACACAGCATTTTATTACTTTTTTAATAATACTCTTTTTTAACCGGTTTGCCTAGTAGCTATCTTACCAATTTTAGTCCCGTGCCAATTTTAGCTTTCTTTTAATACTTTGTTACAAGAACTTTGCATAACAAATTTAGCTAAAGTCGGCTTACTTTTTATAATTTAAGAATGCCAAAAGCGATCTGGGGTCTGGGTAAGTGCCGGGACCCCGTACTGAGACAGCCGATTATTATTTTAAACTTGTACTAGACATAATCCAGGGGAGGCTAAACCAACTAAATTTATTTGTACCGGAAAGTGATACGTCCTTTGGTCAAGTCGTACGGTGAAAGCTCGACGATTACCCGATCACCGGGCAGAATTCGGATAAAATTCTTCCGCATTTTTCCGCTAATATGTCCCAGTACCATATGACCGTTGTCGAGTTCGACCTGAAACATAGCGTTGGGCAAGGCTTCCTTAACTTTACCTTCTACAGCAATAGCATCACTTTTCGGGCGGGGCGCATCACGCTGGGTGACGGGTGGGGCGGCGGGGGATTTTTTACTACCGGAGCGAGAATTGTTGTATCTCTGGTTATCTGGCAAAGGCTAACTCCTTCTATAATTCATTAAAATAACCTCAACCAGGATTGCCGGTTGAAGCCGCATTACTGCTCCTATATTCTAACATAACTCGAATCCAGTCGCAACTACAAATTTTAATGCAACAGGTTGTTGCAAAGTCAGCCGCCCTGATAGAAAAGACATTTGGCTTTTAAGTTACGGCAATTTGTAATATAATTTATCCACCTATCTACTAACTATCTAAAAATTAGTAAAATTTCCGGTAATTGTATAATATGCCTTACGACGAAGACGGTAAATTTACATATCCCTTACCAGCTCGGAAAGGGAAAGTTGCCTCCAAAGTGGCTGTGCCGAAGGTGACTGCGACCGTGCCCACCTCACCAACTCCCGCTGCCACCGGGTCTTTTCGCCAACCTGTTTCATTGCCTGCGCCTACCGCAAAAGTTGAGCCGGACCCGGTGGAAATACTACCGGAAACTGAAAATCTAACCGCCCTCGTTTTGCCGCAGCCCCCGACCGAGGCCACTTTTACGGTGCAAGAGGGCAATAACCGCTGGCAGATGAGCGAACTCGACCTGGCTTACATCTGGAACGCCCAGGTCTGGCCGGACAACCTGAAGCTTTCAACCGCCGATGGCCGTCCGGTCGAGGTAATTTATCGCGGTCGCTGGAGCGGTGGATTTGGGCCGGATTTCAAGGGGGCACTGGTGCGCATCGGCGATGAAATGCTCAAAGGGGCAGTAGAATTACACCTGCGTAGCAGCGACTGGCGGCTGCACGGCCATCACCAGGATGCCCGTTACAACGAGGTCGTGCTTCAGGTGGTGCTGGAAGATAACCCGGTACAGACGGGGGTCAGCCAGACCAACGCCGGGCTGACTTTACCAGTAGTAGCCCTTTTGCCGCTCTATAACACTGCTAACGAAAAGCTGGCGGCAACCCTCGACTGGGCCAAAAAAAGCGGTACCCGGCTGGGTTCGCTCTCGGAAAGCGAGGGGCCTTGCTGCGACCGGGTGGCCGAACGCCTGACCGACCTGACGGCCTTGCTGACCCGGCTCGATGAGTTGGGCGACCGGCGGTTTGAGGAGCGGGTCAACCGTTTCGAGATTGTCGCAGCGGCGGACGAGGATCGTACCCCGGACGGCGCGGTTCAGGCTCTGTGGGCCGGACTGCTAGAGGCTCTGGGATATTCGCAAAATAAAGTTCCCTTCAAGCGACTGGCCGCCTTGCTGCCCCTGGCCGGGCTGGTCGAGCAGGAGCGCGAAGCGCGATTCCGTCGTGAGAATGCCGGTGAACGGTTGTTGAACCTGGAAGCCTGGTTGCTGGGAGGAGCCGGTTTGCTGCCTTCACAGCGAAAGTTGCGGTCAACCCCGCGCCACCTGGCTGAAAAGCCGACCCGCTTTGACCTGGAACCGGAAGGGCTGGAAATTCCAGCCGACCTGGAGGATTTTGGCATCGCCCGCTACACCGAGGAACTGGAGCGTCGTTGGGCCTGGCTCGAACGCCAGCAAAAGGCTCGCCTGCCGGATTGGTCGCCGATGCAGGCAACGGACTGGACCTTTGCCCGTTTGCGACCGCCCAACCATCCGGCTCGGCGGTTGGCCGGTTTGGCTCGGTGGCTGCTTAAGTGGCAACTCGATACCCCGACCGATCTGGTTGAAAAGTTGACCTCGGCCCTGGATGGACCGGCTTCCGAGGCCAACTCTCGCCTGAACAATTTACTGAAAGTCGAACTGTCGGAGGATGACACCGGCAGTTACGCTTTCTGGTCCCGGCGTTACGATTTTGGCGACCGGGCTATTATGGCCGAGCAACTTACCCGGTCCGGGCCGGTCGATCTGATCGGGCCGGATCGGGCCGCCGATATAAGCGTAAATATCGTGTTGCCATTCCTGGTGGCTTACGGGCGCGACCGCCATCAGGCCCAACTGACCAGGCAAGCTGCCGCCGCTTACCAGGCTCATCCGAAATTAGCCAGCAACGAACTGGTCGAAAATGTAGCCCGGCAGGTCTTCCGGCACTGGCTGGAAAACCCTACCGAGGCCGCCGGTTATCTGGCTACCCTGCCCGGCAAATCACGCCCGGTTACGCTTTCGATTGGTCGTTTGTTGGATGGCGCCCGCCGCCAACAGGGCATGCTGTATTTACATCACAATTTCTGCGCCGAACACCAGTACGGCACCTGCCCACTGGCTTGATCGAAGGAGCTTACAACCGCGTGGTATTTTGGTTGACAAAGGGGTAGGCGAACAGGTATAATTTGCAATGTTCGAGTGCTGGCAGGAAGCTTCTGCCGATAACGTAATCCCCAGGGGTGGTACGCGAACTGGCTTAGCACGCTGTCTTGAAAACAGTCGCCCGCGAGGGTTGGGGGTTCAATTCCCTCACCACCCGCCATACTAACATCTAAATAGAAAACCGTGCGATAACTGGAAGCCACCTTCACGGGAAATGGGGAGGTGCCAGAGAGGTCGATCGGGGCCGCCTGCTAAGCGGTTATAGCCTAAACAGCTATCGGGGGTTCGAATCCCCCCCTCTCCGCCATTTGCTTCTTGTAGTAGTACGGTTTTTTAGTTTAAAAAATTCTCTTACACAAAACTAACACTCCACATATTCGGCTAAAACGCTTTCTATGAGATAATTTGAGAAATTATATTACGTAGAAGGTGGCTTTTGAGTCTCGTTATTTGAAAAAAATTTGTAACTACTCAGACCTCACCCCTGACCCCTCCCCAGGGCCACCAGTGGACGGGAGAAGAAGAAGAAAAGAGTATTAACAGGGGCACCCAGCGGGTACCCGCCTGTTGTACCCCGCGCCGGGGCTGCACCCCCACGACCCTGCTTCGACCCTTTACATCGGTTTGGTGTGTAGTTACAAATATTTTAGGATTTTCGCTTTGACAACACAAATGATGTCAAAGCGAAAATAAAAGTTTAAACAGAGCACCCAGCGGGTACCCGCCTGTACGACCCTGCGCCGGGGTTGCAGCCCGTCACCCCGCTTTAATCTTTCGGGAAATTTATAACAAATGCAAAATATGCCTCCCTCCCATATGATGGGAAACGTCCCGATGCCGGAAAGTCCGCGCGGTCGGGGAAGTAAAAAATCAATTAAGACTGAAGACGGCTTTGACATCCGAATGGTGTTCAACGCCTTCAGCAGTCTGCCGAGGGTCTTGCGATTGGTCTGGTCGACCCACGCCGGGTTCACTTTTAGCCTGGGTCTGATTACAGTCTTGCGCGGATTTGCGCCCGCCGCCAGTGCCTGGGTTACTAAACTGGTGATCGATAGCGTGATCGATGCGATCCCGCCACGCACCGGCTCGGTCAGTACGGTTATCTGGCTGGTTCTGCTCCAACTGCTGATCAGTGTGGCGAGCAGTTTGATGGGAACTCTCAGCAATATCACTCAGCAGCTTCTACAGGAAAACGTTTCAAACCGGGTCCGGTTGATGGTGATGGAAAAGGCCAATACGCTCGATCTGTCTTTCTTCGAGAACCCTGAGTTTTACGATAAGCTGCGCCAGGCCCAGGAGCAGGCGACCTTTCGCCCGGTTACGATGGTTTCGCAGACTTTCGACCTGGTGCGGACGGTGATCACCTTCTTATCAATGGTCTTTTTGCTGCTCCAACTGGCCTGGTGGGTTGCGTTGGTGGCTTTGCTGGTGCCAGTACCGGCCTTTATTGCCGATAGCCGCTACGGCTGGATGGGGTACCAGCGCGTGCGTCGCCAGTCGCCCGAACGTCGTCAGATGAGTTACTTTGAGACGGTCATGACCACGGACACCTTTAACAAAGAGATCAAGCTCTTTAACCTGGGCGATTATTTTGTGGAACGCTTCCGCAATCTGACGGTCAAGTTTTACAACGAGAACAAACTAATTCTGGTCCGCCGCTACCTGATCAACTTTTTGTGGCTCAGTATCAGCACCGCCGCCAACTCGGCTATTTATCTGTATGTGGCGATCCAGGCAGTTAACCGGGTAATTTCGCTAGGGGACCTGACCCTGTATACCCAGGCGGCTTTGCAGGTTAGCACCGCTTTTCAGGGTATTTTGAGCGGCATTTCCAGCACTTACGAAAATAATTTGTTTGTTGGGACGCTGTTCGAGTTCCTGGAGTACGAGCCAAAGATTTTCGCTCCGGCTAACCCGGTACCGATCAATGGTTACGATGGTCCTAGCGGGCGCGGCCTGAGTGTCGAGTTTCGCAATGTCAGCTTTACCTATCCTGGCAAAACCGCACCGGCTTTGCAAAACGTCAGCTTTAAAATTGCGTCGGGCGAGGCAATTGCGCTGGTTGGGCGTAACGGAGCCGGAAAGACTACCCTTATTAAGCTTTTGACCCGGCTTTACGACCCGGACGCCGGTGAAATCTGGATGGCCGGGCGCAACATCAAGGATTACGATCTGGCCGACTTGCGGGCACAGGTCGGGGTAATTTTCCAGGATTATGTGACCTACTTTATGAGTGCCCAGGCGAACATTGGGGTCGGTCAACTTAGCCAGATCGACAATGTCGAACTGGTACAGCAAGCCGCCCAGAAAAGCGGAGCCAGTGCCGTGATCGAGAAGTTGCCTTCCGGCTATGAGACTATGCTGGGCCGCTGGTTTAATGAAGGGACGCAGTTGAGCGGGGGCGAGTGGCAGAAGGTGGCTCTGGCGCGAGCGTTCATCCGAGATGCACGGGTGCTAGTCCTCGACGAGCCGACCAGTTCGTTGGATGCCAGGGCGGAATACGAGGTTTTTGCCAAGTTCCGTGAACTGACCGAAGGTAAAACGGCGGTCTTTATCTCTCACCGCTTTAGCACCGTCCGGCTGGCCGACCGAATATTTGTGATCGAGGATGGTGAGCTAAAGGAAGAAGGTTCGCACCTGGAACTGATGGCGTTGGATGGCCGGTATGCCGAGTTATTCAACCTACAGGCCGACGCTTACCGTTAGGTTTTAGTAGTGGTTTTGCTTGTACCAGTCCGGCCAATCGGTTGGCTTGACCGCCCCACGCGCCAGCAATTGCTCGAAGCGGGCAAAGGTTTTGCTAATCTGCCGCTCGACAAAGTGGCGGGCCGACCGGATGACCAACCAGACTACTACCGCCAGGCCGGCGATTACCAGCACCAGCGTACTGAGTAGATTGTCGTGCTGGAGGTAGCCGATCCCGGCCAGTATCGCCAGTACTATCGCTGTAAGCAAGGCACCCCATTCGGCTAGCCAGAACCAGCGGGTTATACCAAAGAAACGCGCACCCATCGCGGTGCGGGTCAAGAGGCGGCGGGTAGTTTGCCCAGCCAGAACCCGGCTTATGCTTCCGGCGACATTTCGACCGGCCCGGTAATTTGTCCGGTCGGGATACGGCTGATAATCCTGTGTTTCGGCTGGCGGCTGGTTGGGCCGGTTCGGTGGTTGCGGCCAATTTGGCATAGTTCACCTTCTTTCCCTTCAAGCTCACTCGGTGAGCTTGAAAGGAAGATATAGAAGTATACAGGGGAGACCCCTGTACGACCCCGCGCGTGGGTTGCACCCCCACTTAGGGTTGACTCTCGCCTTTTAGCGAAAGTCCTATTTCTAAAAGCTTGCTGGCCGACTACTGGCGGTGAACCCGCTCGAAGCCGTATTGAATACGATCTTTGACCTGTTGCCAGGTGCCGGGATTATATTTTTCCCAATCTTGCTGAACTTCTGGTTCGATTGCACTCCAGTTGCTCTGGCTGTAGCGGGGGTCGCGGGCGGCATCGTAGCCGTAATGATAGGCCGGTTCGTATTGCTCAAAGGCGGTATTCGCGCCAGAGTCGGAAAGGTTCTTGCGGTAGTGAACCCGGAAATCTGGTTCGTAGGCTCTAAATTCCTGAATAACTGCCCGGTTCGAGGCTGGCGTTTGCCCTTCGGTTCGCTCGGCTATCGGCTGTACTTCCACTTCGCTGCGCCGCAGGTTTTCCCGGACGGTTTCAATTCGTTCGCCGGTTACTTTACTTAACGAGATTTCCTCGACGACGCGGGCGCGTTTTTCGACGATCAACTCCTCGGCCATTGTAGGGATTTCCAGAATCCCTTCCTGGAAAGCAACCAGGGTCGACCCTGCCGGTACGCCTGTCGGCTGGTAGTCGGCACTATAACCGGTCGGCATCGCAGTTGGGTTTGTAGTGGCATCGGGCGCGTAGTCAGCGGAGGCCGGAAGGCCGTTGCCACCGCTGATCTGTCGCGCCCCAAACCGCCGGAAAAGGTCGGCGGCTTGCCGGGCCTGGCTTTCGGGGGCAGTCACGATCAGTAGATTGTCTCCCCGGCCCAGACCTTCGATATAAGGCTGGGCACGCGCAGTATCCAGACCAAGTTCAGCAATCTGCTCATCGGTCGAAAGGTCGTTCTGGTCATCCGACACAATTCTGACGCTGTTGGGGTCAAATCCGGCCTGGATCAAACTGCGGGCTATTTCCTCTACCTTTAGACTTTCGTCAAACAAGCCCAATACTGTCGCCATAAATTGCCTCCCTTAAATCTAATTTTCACACTCTCAACGTGTAATGTGACGCAAGATGTATGCCCCAATTAGCGGCAAAATGGCTGACTTTTGGTAAGGCGGCTGACTAATTATTTGCTGAGGTCGCGCTGCCCAAAGCGATAGACCGCCAGCCCGACCAGGGCCGCGCCAATCGCCAGCAAGCTAAGTTGAGGTAGCCAGTCGATGCCTTTGATCAAAGGCGTGCCGTA
Organism: Chloroflexia bacterium; assembly: GCA_038322625.1. Taxonomy (GTDB): domain Bacteria; phylum Chloroflexota; class Chloroflexia; order Chloroheliales; family Chloroheliaceae; genus 54-19. The sequence continues at coordinate 18,557 of JBBQGA010000033.1, read as the reverse complement.
TTGGTGAAAGATCGAAAATCCGGCTACCCAACCCGGCAGCTTTAGCAGGTTCGCCAGCAACTCGTCGAGATAACTGACGACAACCAGCCCGCCCAGGATGGCAACGGCCCGACCCGCCCCGAAAGCGGACAGGGCAAAGCCAACCGCCTCGATTACGGCGGCGATCACCCACAGGCCAAAGAAGGCCGCCACTGAGTTCGCGGCATTTACGCTTATATTGGCGATAAGCGCGGTAGCGGCAAAGACCAGCCCGCAAATGAGCGTGAGAAGGGTAGTGGAGGCCAGCGAGGCGGCAAACCGGTTGAGCAATAACCGTCCACGCGAGACCGGCGTACTCAAAACCAGTTCTAACCGGCCTTCGGTTTCTTCGGTGGTCCAGCCAAATACCTGGTTTACGGCAAAGGCGGCATAGAGTACCGCCGCAAACACAAATAGAGTTACGCTGAGTAAATTTTCGTTACTGGCTAGCGATGAAAACCCCAGGTTGCGATAGATATTGCTTTGTAAAAGGCTAACTAGCGTATCGCGTAGATCGTTCAGCACCATCATAATGACGATAGTATAGGCTGAGATACCGGCACTCCACAATAAGGTGCTGGTGAGGGTCGAACGGATGCCAAAGGTAAAGCTATTGGTCAGCCAGAGAGATTGACTTTTAACCGGCCCGGAACGGCTAGAAGCAGTCACCGGGCGCACCTGACCAAACCGGAAGAAGCTGTTATGGTCGCGCTGGCGGTATATCACCACTCCGATCAACAGCCAGACCAGGGGTGTAAAGAACAGAACGGCTTCGGGACCCCAGGTAAAACCGATACTGGGGGCCAGTGGTCGGGTCTGATTTTCGTAATAAAAAGGAAAAAGAAAGCGTATCCAGCTTAAGCCACCCAGGTTCGGGGCCAGGTTATTGAGCAAAAAGGTGGCGGCCAGTATGCCACCGGCCCAGCCCGCCGCCGCTTTGCGGGTGGTCATCTGACTGAAAAGTAGGCCCGCCCCGCCAAAAAACAGGCTGATCAGTCCACTATTGAGGATTGCTAACAGCATATTAAACGGGCTAAGGCTTTCGCCGGGGGTCAGCACTACCCCGATCATTATCCCGGCCCAGGCGATCAGACAGATAGCCAGGGTGGCAACGGCTACGCCAGCCCATTTTTGCAACAAAACCGTACTCCGCGTGTGTGGAGTGCTTAACAGTAAATCCAGACTGCCCTTTTCTTCTTCGGCGCGCACCAGCCCACTCCCGGCCAGCAAGCCAAAGATAGCCAGCAATACCGGCAGGGTACGGGCGATCTGGTAGCTCATATATCCGGTGAAGGTGTCCAGGTCGGTAGCGATACCGGCCAGAAAAGAAAACGACTCGGTAGCTTTTTTGTAGTCGGCTAATAGTTTGGCTTTGTTTGGACCATTAAATAACCCGGCAAAAGAGGGAGCCAGGGTCACTCCCACCAGGGCCAGTCCACCACCCCAGATCAAAATCTGAAGCCGGTAATCCCACAGGGTCTTTAGAAAAACATTTTTGAAAAACATTTTTTTCTCCAGGTCGGCTTTACTTACTTGCCCGGTTCACGGTAGAAGCCTAAAAAGCTTTCTTCCAGCGACGGTTCGCGGCTGATAAAATTGGTCAGCGGATAACGGGCGGCTACTTTCACCACACTCTCAAGGGCTTCGGCGTGAACCACCATGTGCAGGGTCTGACCGGTAGTGGATGGTACTTCCTCCAATTTTTCCAGACCGGACAGGCTGCTAAAGGCCTCCAGTGGGACGGGTTGGGCAAAGCTAAGTTCAAGCTGGTGCGTTTTGAGGTCGGTCAGTTCGGACATATTGCCCTGCTTTACCAGCCGCCCTTCACGGATAATGCCCACCCGGTCGCAGGTTTTCTCAACTTCACTCATTATATGGGACGAGAAGAAGACGGTCGCCCCGGCTTCGCGGGCCTCACGGATCATCTTGAGAAATTCTTGCTGGTTGAGCGGATCGAGGCCGCTGGTCGGTTCGTCCAGAATTAACAGGTGTGGGCGGTGCATCATGGCCTGTATAATACCGACTTTTTGTTTATTGCCGCGCGAATATTGCTTGAATTTCTTGCCCAGGTCGAGTTCAAGCCGTTCGGCCAGTTGCAGAGTGTAGGCGCGGGTCTGAGGATTAGCGACATCGCGCAGATTGGCAAAGTATTCAAAGGTTTGCCGACCGGTCAGGTTTGGATAAAGCGAGAATTCACCCGGTAAGTAGCCGACTTCACGCCGAACTTTAAGGCTGTCTAGCTGGCTATCCAGGCCCAGCAAGGTCGCACTGCCACTACTGGGCTTGATCAGATTGAGAAGAATACGGATAGTCGTACTTTTACCGGCCCCGTTGGGACCCAGAAAGCCAAAGATTTCGCCGGTAGCCACGCTCAGGTCCAGATCGATAATTCCACGACTGGTACCGTATTCTTTAGTCAATTTAGCGGTTACAATCGCCTGGCTTTGGCCGGTTTGGGCCGGTTCCGGCCCTGGTTGGGAAAGTGGCAGGGTAACTACTTCGTCCATAATTCCTCGGTTTCATATTTTTTGTAGATTGTTATTAAGATGATTATAGTTCTTTTCACCTTTGTCCCCGATCCGCTGCTTCAAACATTCTTCGTCAATTGCCCCGATTTCAATTTCTGCCATATTCAGCCAACTGGCGTGCTTGGGCGTGAAATGAAAGTGGACCTTTCGCAATATTCGCCGGGCTTCCTCCGGGGGGAAGGTCTCGTACAACGAAGCCGCTTTGTGGGTGTTAAGATTATCCTGGATCAAATCAATGTATTCGGCATTGGGATAACCTTCGTCGACCAACCACTTGAGGCAGCGCGCATAATCCTGGTCAGTGCGCCGCTCGGTCACAATCACGTGCCGGTAACCGGCTTTGGGTTCGACCATCACGAACAAATTGAGGGTCCCATTGCGTTTGTATTCGTAATCTTGACGGGCGGCTTGACCTTCTCTCACCGGCACTGGCTCACGGGTTTGTTCAAGCAATTGCTTGCTCTTTTCGTCAAAGCAGACTTTTGGATGCAGTGGGTCATAGTCCATTTCGTACAGTTCCAGCACTTCTTCCATATTCGCTACGAAGGCCGCCCCGACCGTTGGAATGCACCATTGCTTCTTACGCCAGGGCTTAAGTTCGTTTTTTTAAGACCTTTCGGATGGTTTCAGGTGAGACACTTTCGACCATCTTCAACTCGACGGTTCGGGCGGCTAGCATTCGTAAGGTCCAATGGTCGTGCCCATCCGGCACATCACTACAAGCGGTCGCAATAATAAGGGCTTCCTGCTTGCCATCAAACTTTTTGGCTCTAGGGGCCGCGCTCAGTTTATGATTTATGGCAGGGTCGAGGCCAGCCTCGACATATTTTTGACGAGTGCGGCTGACAGTAGCGGTACTGATATTGAGGGCCTGGGCAATTTGCTCATCTTTGAAGCCTTCGTGGGCTTTGAGCAAGATGCGGGCACGGGTAGTTTTGCGAGCCGAGGGTTTACCCTGGCTAATCAGGTGTAACAAGGAAGCTTCTTCATCAGCTTTAAGTTGGACCTGGTATTTCGTAGTTTTTTTATTCATCTCTCTAGTCTACCACTTAAGTGCTTGATTAGCAAAATGCTGTGGACGTGGTACTAGCCCATTCAGGCACAATCCGCCGGGTCGCCCGCGATTTTCTCAAGGGCGTGCGGCAAGGCCACGATGATCGCCTCCAGGTTTTCGCGCGCTCCCTTTGGACTGCCCGGCAAATTCACAATCAAACTGCGCCCCCGAATACCGACTACCGAGCGCGAAATCATCGCCATAGGGGTTTTTAGCATACTAGCCGCCCGCATAACCTCGGCCATCCCCGGCACCTGTTTATCGATCACCGCCAGGGTCGCGTCCGGGGTAACATCGCGCGGGGCCACCCCGGTGCCACCGGTCGTTAGAATTAAATTTAAGCCTAGCCGGTCCGACCAATCCACCAGCTTTTGTTCTATCTGCTGCCGGTCGTCCGGTATCACCTCGTACTCGGCTACTTCGTAAACGTGATTCAGGCTGGCAGCCAGCGTGTCGCGCACATTAGGGCCACTGGCGTCCGGGCGAACTCCGGCGGCACTGCGGTCACTCAGGGTGAGAATACCGACCTTGAAAATCATTTTAGAGGCCTGGTTGCTTACATCCGACATTTAATTTTTTCCCTTTTAGACTTTTATAGTTTTAATCGCCGGATCAACTAGCCTGGTTTTAGTGACTGGTGGCGGGTCCGCCCATTATCGCGGGCCGGTCGGTAGACGGTTGGCTGCGGCGGGCGGCGATATTTTCCGGGCTGTAGGCTCCCTGGTATTCGGGCGGGAGTAATTCGGCGATCTTGCTCATCATCAGGTCGCTTAACTGATCGAGGTCCAGTTTGCGACCGGCTTGATCGGTGCGGGGTAAACAATAAGGCTGACCGACCCGAATTAACACCTTTGGTTTGAGCTTCTTACCTCTGGCATCAAAAGAAGGCTTGCGGCTGATCGTTTCGGTTCCAGCAAAGGCAATCGGTACGACCTGGGCACCGGTGCGCGAGGCCAACAACGCCGCCCCGTTCGGGATCAACTGTAACTGGTAATCTTTGGAGCGAGTGCCTTCGGGAAAAATTACCAGTTGCTGGCCCCGGTTGAGCAAGTCCAGCGCGTATTGCAGGGCTGTCCGGTCGTACTTGCCCCGGTTAACCGGAAAAGCTCCCAGCAACTTTACCAGCCCGCCCAGGAAGAAAACCCCAAAATACTCTATCTTGGTCATAAAAAAGCCGGGCCGGGGCATCAGATTGTGGATAAAGAAAATGTCCCACTGGCTCATATGATTGGCGGTCATTATCACCGGGCCTTTGCGCGGTACATTATGAAAGCCCTCGATTTCCACCTCGGCCACGAACGGCTCCATAATATGATAGACATACCAGGCCAGGTCGTAGAGCCATTCGTGGCAAACCCACCAGACCAGATAGCTGAAACCTCGCCAGATTTTAGCCGGCCAGACCGTCATGTTAACTCCCCTTGAAAGGCCCGACAATATCTTGTGTGATCCAGCCTCCATAAAAGTCACCCGGCTGGGGCTGAACCACTTCATCATCGACCAGACAGCGATCCATCCGGCTCGGATAGACCGCGATATAATCTTTTAAGCCTTCATACCCGGCGGTCGGTTCGGGATAATACCAGGCTACGTTGGGGGCACTTTTATCACCGACCGTCAGGCTATAGTAGGACGCTTCGCCTTTCCATTCACAATAAGTATGGCGGGAGGTAGGACTAAAATAGGCCATTTTGACATTTTCGGCAGGAATGTAATAAACCGGCGGATGGCTGGTTTCTAAAATCCGTTTGGTACGGGTTGAGTCGGCGATTATTTCTCCGTTAAATATTATTTGAATGTGCTTGGAGCTATCTTCCAGCCGGGGCGGACGCGGATAGTCCCAAACCGATTCCTGGCCGGGGCCGGGTTCTACTCTATTTTGCTTGAATATTGCCATTAAAATTTCCTTTCGTGCAACTTAAGATATTTGGTAGGGTGGCAAGCCCTTCGATTATAGCATCAGGCCGGAAAATATTGCTAGCTTTAGGCTATTTACTCAATCTTTCTAACTTTTCAAGCTAAAACGATAAAAGAGAGAAACTTTTAGCCTTGCCTAAAAGTTTCTCTCTTAATCTCCCCAAATCGAGCAGGAGTGGGTTTAGCCGTTCAGATCAAAGACCGGCTTGAACCGGGGAGCCTGGCGAACTTTGGTGGCCTGTTCAAAAGCAAAGGCCAGTTTGATCAGGGTCGGCTCCGAGAAAGCGGTCCCCATAAAGGTTATACCCACCGGCAAGCCAAAAACAAAGTCCGCCGGAACAGTGATCAAAGGATAACCCGCAATCGCCGCCGGACTGCTGCTGCCACCCGTGAAATGGTCGCCGTTGAGGAGGTCGGTGGGGTAGGCCGGGGAGCCGGTCGGGGCAATCAGGGCGTCCAGATTATGCTCTTTGAGAACGGCATCAATGCCTTCCCGACCGCCGCGCCGCCGGTTATTTTCCAGGGCGGTCAGATAAACCTCATCGGACAGTTCACCTTTGGTCTGGGAAATCTCCATAATTTCCTGGCCGAAATAGGGCATCTCCTGATCAGCGTGTTCCTGGTTAAAGGCAATTATTTCTGCCAGACTGCTAACCCATTTATCAGCCTTTGAGGCCGGGTCGGCAACGCGCGTCTTTAAATAAGCATTGAGATCAGCTTTAAACTCGTAGGTCAAAACTGTCATCTCATCTTCACTGGTCTTGATTTCCTCGGCAGTCGGGATGTCCGCCGGGTCCACGATGATCGCGCCCTGCGCTTTCAGAACCGCAATCGTTTTTTCCAGCACCGCGTCCGAGTAGGGATTATTGCCGGTGAAGACTCTGCGTACCACGCCGATCCGGGCACCCTTCAAGCCGTTCGGGTCGAGAAACTGGCTATAATCGGTGTAAAATTTGCCCTCACTGGCGGCGGTGGCGGGGTCGCGTGGGTCGATGCCGACCAGTGCGCCCAAAACAATAGCCGCGTCGGTGACTGTTCGAGCGTGAGGGCCGATGGTATCCTGGCTGTGCGAGATCGGAATGACCCCGGCCCGGCTGGTCAGCCCGACGGTCGGTTTTATCCCGACCACTCCATTCATGGTGGCCGGGCAAACTATTGAGCCATCTGTCTCGGTCGCCAGGGCGGCCACGCAAAGATTGGCTGAAACCGATGCACCCGACCCGGAACTGGAACCGCAGGGATTGTGAGTCAGGATGTAAGGGTTACGACACTGGCGACCCCGGCCACTCCAACCACTACTCGAATGGGTTGAGCGGAAATTTGCCCATTCGCTCATATTGGCCTTTCCCAGAATGACCGCCCCGGCCTCGCGGAGTTTTTGAGCCATAAAAGCGTCCTGGGCCGGTTTTGAACCGAGTAAGGCCAGCGAACCGGCGGTAGTCTGCATCTGGTCTGCCGTGTCGATGTTGTCTTTGAGCAGGATAGGAATGCCGTGTAAAGGCCCACGCGGGCCACTGGTGCGGTATTCCGCGTCTAAAGCCTCGGCGATTTCTTCGGCTTGCGGGTTGATTTCGATCACGGAATGCAGTTGCGGTCCGCTGCGGTCGATGGCGGCAATCCGGGCTTTGTAAAGCTGAACCAGCTTTTTGGATGTCATATCCCCACTGCGGAAGGCCTCCTGCAACTGGCTGACAGTTATTTCCTCTAATTCGTCTCCGATGAACCCCGAACGTTCTAGTAGTGTCATATTAAGATACTCCTGGTTGGATTTTTGAATGTTTTTAAGTCGAATCGTACCAGCCCGGCTACCGCGGGTTGAGTGACTCGATAACGGTTTAGCTACTAATGGTTCTGTCAGAACTGGGGTCACAAAGTGAGGTATGGCAAGGGTAGCTCAAGTGACCTTACTTGAATTTATGCTGCTATAAATGCTCTTTTAATATCTTCAAATCGCACCTTGAAGAGCCTCCTCTGACGCAAAAGGGGAACCTTTTCGTTCTTGTAGGTCTGGTAACGAAACAGCTCGTTGACTTCCTCGAAGGCACTTGTAAACCGGCTCGCCGCTTCAAAATTCTTGAAATTCTTCATGGGATAGTACCTTTGCTTGATCTTTCGAGGCGATTGCTCAACCAGATTGTTTAAATATTTGTTGGTCCGATGCTCCACATTCGGCCCTAATGTCTTTCGGATGGCTTTGGGATAACTGTTGTGGCCCTCCGTCGTGAGCTTCTCTGGCTTGTTCCCCTCGCCAACCGTTCGGGTACCCACTGGTGGGTGGGCCTGTTTGAAAAAGAGTTCCGCCGCTTCCACTTCCCTCGTTTTTGAAAGCCGCACGTCGATGAGATTTCCTCTTTAGTCGATAGCCCGGTACAAATAGACCTGACTTTCCCCAACTTTGAGGTAAGTTTCATCGACTCGCCATGACTTAGAGAGGTCGGCTTTCGACTTTCGTTTGGCTTTGAGCTTATCGGTGAAGAGGTGGGCAAAGCGTTCGCCTGTGCCCTTTGGGCTATCCCAGTCCCGGACCGCCTGGTGGGTGAACTCAAATCCTCGCTCCAGGAACATTTCAGCCACATCCCGCAGGCTCAATTTATATCTCTAGCGGTACAGCAATACTAAAAATAAAACGTCGGTAGGAATGGATAAATGGTTGAAAGGCGTTGATATTCTTTCATTATAAGTGAGAGCGCATTTGCCACAGTAAAAGGTTTTATATCCAAGGGCGGTTAATTTCTTACGCTGGTGGGTTTTTCCGTTTTGACAAAAGGGGCAGTTCATTTTAAGTGCCGTTCTTTAAGTTTTGCTTTTAAGGAAGTTGAGAGAGTATTTTAGCAAACCTATCGAACTTTGGCTACCAGGACGGCCATAAACTAACTGGCTCTGCTTTTGTTCAGTTTTACTGTTACTGGTCTGAATTCTGCCAGAACCGTCCTACTGACAATAAGTAAAAAGCTATGCCCGCTGCCACCACGACTAAGGCTGTGGATAATATAACGGTTCTGGCAGATCTCAGACCAGACATAATTAGCTGAGGTAGAAGTGGGGAAAACAGTTTAAAAAGTCGCCTAGCATAAGAACTAATAAGACATTTGTTGACCATAATTATGGCCTGAGTGGGGAAAGTTTTAATCAGAATTCGGAGAAGGTCTGAAATCTGACAGAACCCCTTGATCTGGTCATGCAAAACGCTTGGGTTAAAGCTGCGCCAGCCACGATTTTCACCGGTTGGAGCCTTCGCAAAGGCTTGCTTTTCACTACCTTAATAGAGTACACTGCTAAGAAATCGTCCAGGGCATGTCTAAGCCTATTTTGTTTCTGATTAATATTGAAAGAAACTTTGTTAAAGACACCCTCGCAATTTTTCCAAAGCTTGTGATCGCCTATGCACCACGAAGCTGTTCCACCCGATAAGCCGCCGGCGTTTGCCCCGCTCCAAAATTAACCTTTAATTTGATGGAAGCTGAACAGGCTGGTTTCGGTAATAAAACGGGCTTTTTATATTTTATTCGATAGGTTAAATATTCAAAATTTAGCTTTACCTGATACCTAAAAGGAGGACTTGTTATGAGTTTTTCAGTGGGCGAAGGCGAGGATGCCGTCCGGTTGGCGGCTTCCGAACCTGAAATATCCCCGGCGGGGCTGGTTCTGGGCACCATCGTGCCGGGCGATACGGCCTTTAGCCGGGCCTTTTCTCCCTACGATCTAAGTTCAATTCCAGCCGAAATAAAACCTGAAGCTCGCTTACCCTATACTCTAAGTCTCGAAAATTGTTTACTCTTAAAAGTAAATCGCCATATCGCCGCTTTCGACGGGACCATTTGCTCAAACCCGGTCCGGGTAATGTGTGGGGCGCAGGAACATTTCCGGTCCAATTACTGCGATAAAGGCGAGTCGCGCTGCTACGATTTATCGCTATTCAGTAAAAATGGATTTAAAGTATGGAAACCGGCGGATGATGAATATAGCGAATTTTTACAAACAATCTCACCGGGTTCAATAATGTTTTTCTGGACCAACCGGGCCAATTTTAATTACCTGGTAGGCGTATACGTAGTTGAAAAAATCGAACGTAAAGATAGCCGGGACGGAATGTTACTTGGGAAACCCCATTACTTAATAAGTGGAAATATGGACCTGTCGGTTCGTTTTATGGATGGTTTAATTGATAGCAGTCCGGTCTGGAACCGCTCGGTGCGGAGCGAAACTTTTAGTAAATATATTCGCAAAATTGATCGCAGTTATATAATTTCGGCTTTGCAGAGCGTCCAGGATAAACACGAATTGCGAGCCAACGAATTACGCAGTGCCGGGCGCATCCCGGAAGCCGAACAATGTGAAATGGTAGTTTCGCGGCTCGACAAAATTATAGACCTGTCGGCGGACGCACCCCAGAACACCACCGGGTTTAGCCGGACCTATGCTACCAGCTATACCAGTACCTACGTGCCGCGTCCGGTTGTAGTGCCGCAACCACCCGCCCCCAAACCAAATAAAGTGGTGACTGCCGAAATAAACCGGGTTATCGAACATCTTAGAAAAGAAAAATTGTATTATCCCGATGAATTGGTCTGGCGTTATCATATCTCGTTGATGTCAAAACCGTTTGTAATCCTGACCGGCGTTTCCGGTGGCGGAAAAACCCGGCTGACCCAGGTCTACGCCGAGGCTATGAACGGGCGGTACTGTCTGGTGAGTGTCCGGCCCGACTGGCAATCCAATGAAAGCTTGCTGGGTAACTACGATATTTTAAATAAACATTTTGTACCTTCCGAATTTTGCTTGCACGTCTACCGGGCTTCGCTGGAATACCAGCGCGACCCCCGCACCCCCAAGAAATATTTTGTCTGTCTGGACGAAATGAACCTGGCGCGGGCTGAATACTATTTCTCGGATTTCCTCAGCCGGATGGAAGTTAAAGGCGATCTGCGAAAAATCCGTTTGTACGACCAGCCTAAAGGGCCGGATGATGAGGTCGACCAGGATTTGATGATCCCACCTAACCTCTACATCACCGGGACGGTTAATCTGGACGAAACCACTCATACTTTTAGCCGTAAGGTGCTGGACCGGGCCAATATTATCAAGATCGACCGGATCGAAATCGGTCATATGCTCGAACTCCTGCGCAGCGATTACTCCACCGATTTGCTCGAATTTGTCGGCACCCACCTCAAGGAGATCAATCTAAGGCTGGCCGAGGCCGGACAGCAGTTCGGGTACCGCACCGTCCACGAAATCCTGGATTGGGTCGATGAGGCTTATCAGGCCGGTTATTTTACGATGTCCGACGCTCTGGACATTCAGATTGTCCAGAAAGTGCTGGTTAAACTGGAGGTTTCCAGCGACCACAACCGGCAGCGTTCGATGCTCGAAAAGCTCAATACCTACTTTGAGCAGGAAGCCCGCAGCCCGGAAACCGACCGGCCCCTGTTCGAGCGCAGCCACGAGGCGATCAGCGAACTCAGTCTGAAGCTGGAAGAAGAAGACGTTGTAATCGGGCAGCTTTAAGACGAGGATATAATTTATGACCGAACCTTTAGAGGGGACCGGCTGGCGGTCGGGTCAGGTCGCCGGGGACGAGTTGGATATTTTGCGGCAGATGGTGGTGAAGGTTAACCACCACTATCTCCCCTGGCGAGGCGAAATCGCGCTGGGCGAACGCGACCGCATGACTTTTGAAATCGACACTGGCAATCTACCCCTCGATATTTATTCGCTAACCCTGGAACTGGAACGCGATGAAGTTACCCAGGGTATTCCGGTCGAGTGGAACGTGCTGCGCGCCAACCACAAAGTCAGTACCCGCGAATGGCAGGTCCGAATGCAGGAGGATCAGTATGCAGGGGATTGTAGCGTGACGCTGCTATACCGGGGTCTGCCGGTGCCTGGTTTTACCTCGAATATCCAGTTGCAGGTCACCCGCCTGGCCGAACAGCATTACGACTATATGCGCGAAATGCTCAAGCAACAAAATGAATTGGTTCTGTACAATAACCGGGGGCGGACCCACGAACTGTCGATCCTGGCGACCGCCCGGACTGCCGCTACCTCCCGCTACGCCATTATGGCGGCTCACTACGAGCGGCTTACTAAAGTCTTGCCCGGCATAATGGATCAGCCGCACCGGGTACTAACCAGGATGATCACCCAGGCCCCGGCCAACACCGTCAACGCCCTCAATTACAATTCCTTAAAATTAGCGGCTCGAAGCGGTGCCCAATGGTCGGTTCTACCGGATGACCAGCGGGCGGCCCAGGCGACGGTCGAGGCGGAAGTGGCGGCCCCCAAACCAAAACCAGCTCCCCTCAACAGCTTACAGGCTCAACTCCTGAAAGCCCAGCGTAAACTGGAAAAAGCCCGCCCGGCCCGGCGTCCGGTTCAGACCGGGGTTCGGGTGTTGCCGACCAGGGTGCCCCTGCCGCGTCTCGAAGAAGCTTATGATACCTACGAAAATCGCTTTCTCAAAATGACCCTCAAGAAGTTGCTGACTTTCTCGGTGTTGGTTCAGCAGCAGTTGGAGCAGGAAATACGGACAGCTAAACGCGAACAGGCCCGGAGTAGCCGGACTCGCGCCCATGCCTTAGCCCAGCGGATCAAAACCACCGAAGGCCTGATTCATAATTTACGACGGATGCAATCCCGGCTTGAGGATAACCTGCACCATCCTTTGTTGAGCGGTTTGGGGCCGCTGGGGCCGCGCCGGGCCAGCGTGGTACTGCGCGAGAACCGCTATTACCGTCAAATTCGCCAGATCGAGTCGGATATAGATGAGGAAGTCGATCTGGTTAATAGTACGGTCGGTCTGGAGCAGCCGAATAAAAGTGTCCGGTTGAGCAGCGTCAACCAGCTTTATGAATATTGGGTGACAATGATAATTTTGCAGACGATGGCCGAAAAACTGGGCTTTACCGTCGTCGCCAAAGAAGGTAAGCCGGTAAACAACCCCGGTAAAAACCGCTTTAATTACATTTTGCAAAGTGGTAACTCGATGGAACTGGTATCGCCAATGGGTCGCCGGGTGATGGTCTATTACGACCGGGAATACCAGAACTACCGGGGGCAGCGCAATTACCAGCATTATGACTCTGAAAGCGATAGCGATTTCGAGACGTTTGAGGCGAACAGTGGCCCGACTTACTACGGCTATTATGCCCCTTCAGGGATGGGTTCGACCAAACGCAAACCGGACATTGCCATCGAGGTTTTTAGCGAAGGCGAACGAGTTCCGAAAATTATCGTGATGGATGCTACCTACAGCCGCGACCGTCGCACACTCTACGCAAAATACGAATACCGCGACTCGATCCGCGACTTCACCAAAACCGATACACTTTCCGGCACACTGGCCCGCCCGGTGGTCGCTGCCTGGGTGGTCTATCCCGAAGATCCAACTCGCCTGGAACACGATGAATTCCGCTACGGTCAGTTGCCTTTGCAGCCCAGCCCCCGCGCCACCGACCAGCTAGCCGTAATTCTGCGTCAGTTATTACGGTTGGCCGGAGCTTTAGAGTAGAGCCGGTTTACAATAAAATAAGATGCGCCAGAAAAAAGCCAAAAACCGGGTAGGTTTGACCGCCTTCTATACCGCTTCAGTCTGGTCCAGCCTCAAAGTGAGTGGCGCGGGCCGGTTTGTGACCTGGCGAGGTCGCTTGTTGCACGCTGTAGTCAGCCTGGGTGGGGCGGCGGTGGGATTATATGGCCGTTATAGTGTTACAAGTCTGTATTTGGCCGGGCGGCACCGGGGCCTCGACTGTTTACTTGAAACTTTGAACCCGGTTCAGGTAGTGGAACTGGCGGCGGGACTTTCCTCACGCGGCTGGGAAATGACCCGCCATAAAAGTGTGCATTACATTGAACTGGACCAACTCCAGGTGTTAAGTTTCAAACATCATGTGACCGCCGCCGACCCCCAGCCACTGGCACCTTCCGCCGAATATCAAACACTGACTTTCGATTTATCTCAGCCGGAAAGGTTGCCAACCGAACTTCAAGCCTACTTGCAACCGGATAAACCTACTTTGATCATCAGCGAAGGTCTGACCGGTTATCTGCCGGAAGCCGCCCTCACTCGCCTGATGCTGGCTCTGCGCGACCTGGCCGAGTGCCAGCCAAACACCACTATTTTGCTGGATTTCGCCTTGAAACTAAACCGCGCTGACCACAAACGCGCTTATTTTGGTATGCTACCAGGTCAGTTGGTCTGGCAATTAGTTGGTGCACCGCCGCGCTTGTTTCTCCGCGATAAAGCTCACCTGGAAAGCTGGCTGGCCGGGTTAGGCTTTGAAGTAAAACGCCTTTATTCCAGCCAGGAATTAGCCCGGTTAGCCGGTTTAACTCCCCCGGCAGTGGTAGTTTATTACCTGGCTGAACTACAAGTCCGGTCGCCTGGCGTGTTATAATATTGGGGTAAAAATCGAAACCGAGTGAAATTTGTTAAATGAACTCGTAACACCTCACCAAAACTGTGTAGAGGATTGAAGCAGGGGTAGTGGTGCTGGGTACCCGCTGGGTGCCCTGCGGGGGGTCATACTGGGGTCTCCCCTGTTTAATCTTCTTCTTCTTTTCTCCGTCCACTGGTGGCCCTGGGGCGGGGTCAGGGGTGGGTTTTGAGTAGTTACATTTGTTAAATGAACTCAACGAAGAGGCAGGGGTTTTTGCCATGATGAAATTTCCAGAACAAGCCAGCATCCGGGAAGTTGGACCGCGTGACGGTTTGCAAAATGAGGCAAGCTGGGTGCCCACCGAACAGAAAATCCAGTTGCTAAATGCCCTTTCGCAGACCGGTCTGAAGCGGATCGAGGCGGTGTCATTTGTTCACCCGAAGGCGATACCCCAGATGCGGGATGCCGCCGAGGTAATTGCCGGGACCGAGCGCGCATCGGGTGTGGTCTACAGTGCCATCGTGCCAAACGCGGCGGGAGCCAAACGGGCGGTCGAGGCCGGAGTGGACGAGGTAGAAATTTTTTTGAGTGCCAGCGAGAGTCATAATCGCAAGAATGTCCGAATGTCGGTGGCCGAATCGCTACTGGCGGCCCAGGAGGTCGCCGCGATATTAGGTGAGGCCGCGATGCCTTTCGATGCGGTGATCTCGACCGCTTTCGGCTGTCCCTACGAAGGCGATGTGCCGCTGGAACGAGTAATGTGGGTAGCAGAGCAACTGCTGAAACTGACCCCTCAACCCCTCAGAATTACCCTCGGCGATACGACCGGCATGGCGAACCCGGCCCAGGTCGACCGGATCGTGACCGAATTTCGGCAGCGTTTCCCGGCGGTTACGCTTTCGTTGCACTTTCACAATACGCGTGGTGCCGGTCTGGCAAATGTACTGGCTGGTTTACAGGCTGGGGTTACAATGTTCGACTCGTCGCTCGGTGGGCTGGGAGGCTGTCCGTATGCGCCCGGTGCGACCGGCAATATCACCACCGAAGACCTGGTAAATATGTTACACGATATGGGAGTGCAAACCGGGATCGACCTCGGCAAGCTGATCGATTGTGCTCGGCTGGCCCAGCAGTTTGTTGGGCGTGAGCTACCGAGCCAGGTTCTCAAGGCTGGTCCGCGCACCCAGTTGACCCCCTTTAGTTAAGGCTTTAAGGATAGCCAGCCAAAACGCCAGCCGGACGTATCTTTTATCAGTATCGAAAAATTGTCAGATATACCGGACGAGGAATTAACAGTGATGCCAGACCTGGCGGTGGAAGTAGTTTCCAAAAACAATCCAATTTACGAAGTTGAACAGAAAATAGCTCATTATCGGCAAGTAGGGGTGGAGCTGGTCTGGGTAATTTGTCCTTTTAGCAAAACCGTTCAGGTCTACCGCCTTGCGACCGGATTAACCCAGGAAATATACGACCTCAGCCGCGAACTGACCGGTGAAGCGGTGGTGCCGGGGTTTAAGCTGGCAGTCAGCAAACTTTTTTAAGAACTACCTGGAATTACCTTATCTAAGCGGGTTAGTCTGGTAATGCCGGGGAAAACCAAACGAAACGGGGGAGAAAATGCGCGATCTTGCAAACGTAGCTCTGGATACGGCTCGCCAAAAAGGGGCTAGCTACGCCGACATCCGGTTTGTGACCGACCGGAGTCGCAATGTCCAGGTAAAAAACGGTAAAGTCGCTTCGCTCTTGAATAACGAGAGTCAGGGTTTTGGGGTGCGGGTGATCGTCGATGGAGCCTGGGGTTTCAGTAGTAGCAGCATTGTAACCCGCTCTGAAATCGAGCGGATCACCGGCGAAGCAATCGCCATTGCCAAAGCTTCGGCCTCGGTTCATCGTCCGGCGGTGCATCTCGGCCAGCCGCTATCGATCCAGGCCCGTTACGAAACCCCGGTCGAGATCGATAATTTCTCGGTGTCGCTGGACGAACAAATCAAACTGCTGCTGGAAGCTGACACCGAAATGCGCAAGATCGACGGTGTAAAAATTGCGACCGGTTTTATTACCACCCTCAAAACCAGCAAGGTCTTTGCCAGTAGCGAGGGCAGCTATATCGAACAGGAACTGAGCGAATGTGGAGCCGGAATCGAAGCCTTTGCTATAAGCGAGGGCGGCTTCCAGCGTCGAAGCTATCCCAACTCGGTCGGGGGCGGCTGGCAAACCGGCGGTTACGAATATCTGGCCCAGGTCGATCTGGTCGGTAACGCCGGGAAAATCGCCGAGCAAGCGGTCCAGTTGTTGAGTGCGCCGGTTTGCCCGGATTTCGACGCTACGACGCTGGTTCTCAGCAGCAATCAGGTGGGTTTGCAGGTCCATGAAAGTTGCGGACACCCGATTGAACTGGACCGGGTGATGGGAATGGAAGCCAGCTTTGCCGGAACCAGCTTTCTGACCACCGAAAAGCAGGGAAATTTCCAGTACGGCTCCGACCTGGTCAACATTTTTGCCGATGCCACCGTGCCGCGCGGCCTGGGAACCTTTGGCTACGATGACGAAGGCGTGCCGGCCCAGCGCACCCCGATCATTGTTAACGGCTTGTTCAAGGATTACATTACCGACCGCGAAACCGCCGCGACGCTGGGGCAGCAATCCAACGGCACCAGCCGGGCCGATGGCTGGAACCGTCTGCCGATTATCCGCATGACCAATATCAACCTTGAGCCAGGCCAGGCCGGTTCGCTGGAAGATATTATTGCGGGCACCGACACCGGTATATTTATGGACACCAACAAAAGTTGGAGTATAGATGATAAACGGCTGAATTTTCAGTTTGGCCTTGAGATCGCCTGGGAGATCAAAAACGGTAAGCTCGGCCAGATGTACCGCAACCCGGCTTACACCGGTATGACCCCCCAATTCTGGGGTAGCTGCGATGCCATCGGCAGCCGCGACCACTGGACGGTCTGGGGTGTGCCAAACTGCGGCAAGGGTGAGCCGATGCAGGGTATGCACGTTGGACACGGTGCCGCCCCGGCCCGGTTCCGCAATATTCGGGTCTTTGGTGCCCAGGGCTAATCTGCCGGTCTGACCAATTAATCCTTCAAATCCAGTGAAGAAACCCACGAAAGGAAATCAGTTATGTCCGAGGTAATGGGCCGCGAGAAGGTTTTACAGTTGTTAAACGAGGTGCTTGGTTATGCCACCGCCGACCAAACCGAAGTAAGTTTTTCGGGCGACCGCAACAGCCTGACCCGCTTTGCCAATAACTACATTCATCAAAACGTTAGCGAAACCAACACGACCGTTCGCATCCGCTCGATTTTCGGCCAGAAGATCGGTTCGGCTACCACCAATAAGTTGGATGCCGAATCGCTCAAAGCTACCGTCGTAATGGCCGAGCAACTGGCCCGGCTTCAGGTAGACGACCCGGATTTTAAGTCGTTACCCGGTCCGGAACTCGGACTGGGTGCGCGTACTACGGAAGAAGCGGACGAGGCTACCTATTTTTCCGACCCGCAGGTGCGGGCTGCCGGGGCCGGGGCGGTTTGTCGTCGCGCGCAGGAAGCCGGATTTACGGCGGCGGGAGCTTTCGAGACCGTCGGACAGGAATCGGCAGTGGTTAATTCGCTCGGCCTGAACAGTTATTTCCGGGGTGCGCACGCTCACCTGAACATGGTTGTGATGGGCGAAAACAGCAGCGGCTGGGCCGAGCGTGTCAGCCCTCGCATTGGGGATATAGATTACGAGGCCCTGGCCCAGGAAGCGGTCGATAAAGCCGTGCGCGGTCAGAACCCGATTTCGCTCGACCCTGGCGATTACGAAGTCATTTTGGAAGAGTACGCCGTTGCCGAAATGCTTAACTATATGTCTTACCTGGGCATGGGCGCACTGGCGGTGCAGGAAGACCGCAGCTTTATGCACCTGGGCCAAAAAATTGTCAGCCCGCTCATTACAATATATGATGATGGTAACGACCCGCACACGGTAAAGACTCCCTTTGATGCCGAAGGAGTGCAACGCCAGCGGGTTAATCTGATCGAAGCCGGGGTTGCTCAGGCCGTAGTTTATGATACTTATACCGCTAACAAAGAAGGCGGCCTTCACACTACTACCGGTCACTCTATCGGCGAACACAGCGATACTGGGCCGATCCCGCTCAATCTGGTAATGGCGGCAGGCGATACCAACAAGGCCGAGATGCTCAAAAGTATCAAGCGCGGTCTGTGGGTCACTCGCTTTCATTACGTCAATCCCCTGGTACCGGATAAAGCCGTGCTGACCGGTATGACCCGTGACGGCACCT
This sequence comes from Chloroflexia bacterium, assembly GCA_038322625.1. Lineage (GTDB taxonomy): Bacteria > Chloroflexota > Chloroflexia > Chloroheliales > Chloroheliaceae > 54-19. The sequence goes on along the minus strand of JBBQGA010000033.1, from coordinate 362 downwards.
TCTTGATCGAAAACGGCGAAATCGTCGGGCCGGTCAAGAATTTCCGGTTCACCCAGAGTGCCGTCGAAGCCCTAAATAATGTGATCAGCGTCGGTAGCCACCGGGTACTATTGCCATCCTTTGGGGGCGGTTCGCTGGTCCCAGCCTTGCATTGCCGCCAGTTTACCTTTAATAGCGCGACCGCTTTTTAGGCAAGTGAGGTTTCGTAGCCAGTATAAATAGCAGTAAGCAGGTGGGAACTATGCCAGCTAAAAATTTGATAAGCTCCGGGCCGTATTACCGGGACGAATTCATTGTTGAGGAAGACCAGATGGGCGATAGCGGTCCGCAGGAAACCCTGATGCATTACCTGGGTGAGGTTT
>JBBQGA010000032.1:0-64234 GCA_038322625.1 Chloroflexia bacterium | reverse complement strand
GTTATGGCTTGAGGCAAAAGCGAAAGTAAGGGTGCGACTAACAGGTGAAAAAACCGAGGCGAGGTGGTAAAATCCATAAAGAGAGAACCTTTCTTAAATAAAGTTGGGCATCAGACAACCAAACTTTACCACATTAGGGTTGTCTCAGCCCTGATACTCACCATCTTTCCTTAATATTCGATTATTAAAGTACGCCCTATTCCACTCCTGAGCTTAACGCATTACTGATACTCTCAGGTAGCCTCGCTTTCTTTGGTAGTTAAGAGTTGTTTTGTCACTACTTTTATTGTAAGCTATAATCAGGACGAATTCAGTCCTGAAAAATTCAATCTTAAAAACTAAAAAAGGGAGAGCCATTACAGGGATGAAAATACAATTCCTGAATTGTATTTAATTTACCCTTAAGCCTGGGGTTCCAATTTCCCCTGAGCAGGTGCAGGGGCCGAACTTTGCAGTTTCGGGATAGTTATCAATACCATCCCGGCTGCGAATACCATTATGAGCGAACCCATAATATACGGTGAGGCGTGACTAATTTGGGCATACATTAACCCCCCGACAATCGGGCCGAACACGCTTATCAGCGACCGCAGCCCCGCATTGCTTCCCTGCACCACGCCCTGTTTCTCCGGGCTGACCAGCCGGGAAATCAAGGCGGTAATCGAAGGTTCAATCAGGCCGGAACTGACCGCCCAAAAGGCTATCCCGGCTACCAGTAGCAAAGGCGAGTGGATAAAGACTATCGAAGCCATTAACCCATAACCGAAAAACTGCATCACGAACCCGATGATAAGCAGTTTTCTTGCCCCGAAGATAGGCAGTATCTTGCCGATTAAGTAACCCTGTACCACGATGTCGATTGAACCGATAACCAGGAAAAGCAGCCCAATGCTGCCGGGGTCAGCCTGTAAACTGTCAATTGCCAGCACTCCGAGGTTGAATTCGAGGATTACGAACGGAATGGCATATAGGACGCTGAGTAAAATAATCATCCGCAGACCCTCGGTATAGAGCAAATCTTTGAGTTGCTTGAGCGGGTTGAGTTCGCCCAGGCTGATGCTGGTCTTGCGGTATTTCTGGTCGAGGCTTTCCGGCAGGAAGAAAAGCGACAGCAACACGATGATACCGGTAAGGGCCGCGCTTAAAAAGACCGGAATGCTGTAGCCAAAGTTAGCCGCGAAACCGCCGATAACCGGTCCAACGATAAAGCCCGCCCCCGCCCCCGCCCCAAAGTAGCCAAAGATTTTGCCGCGTTCTTCCGGTTCGGTCACGTCAGCGACATAGGCAGTTAGTACGCTAAAATTACCACCGGTAATACCGTCCACGACCCGGCTCAAGATTAAGACCCAGAGTGCTCCACCAATACCGAAAATAATATAGCCGAGGGTTGAACCTATCAAACAAATAAGTAGAATGGGTCGCCGCCCGTAATGGTCGCTCAGAATACCCAGGGCCGGGGCCGCGACAAACTGAAAGATGGCATAGATAGACGAAAGCCAGCCGACGGTCGAGGCCAGGTCGTCCGGGTTAGAAACGTATCGTTCAACGATAAAAGGTAAAACCGGGATAACAATGGTAAAGCCCATCGAGGCAAGAAAGGCTATCATCAACAGGACAAATAGGGTCTTGCGGGACATTTTTGGGGCCGGTTTGGGGTTTTCGACGGTTGTATCCGCCGGCTGTATTTCGGCTAATTCGCCGGAAGTTATTTTACTCCCCATTTTGAAATCTCCTTTGCCAGGTAATGTTTTAACTTGTAGATGGCTACACTATAGCGGCGGGCCGGGTGAACCGGCATCACCCATCCTCGCGATTGGCAGGGTGATTGTTCTTTCCGCTAAATTGAGGCTAAAGGAGAGGAAATAGAAAGGCTAGAGGGGAGATTTAAGCTGCCGGGCGGCGGTCTGGGCTTGCATGCGGTTATTAACATTCAGCTTCTGGTAAATGCTCTTAACCTGGGTCTTAATCGTATTGACCGACACAACCAACTCTTTCGCTATATCCGCGTAAGATAGCCCGGCTCCCAGCAAAGCCATGACCCGCTGCTCCTGCGGACTAAGCGGTTCCCCGGCCGGGGTAGCCTGGGTCGGCGAAGCGGTACGCTCGAAGGATTGCAGGACTTTCTGGCGATACCGGTTCAGAGCGGTACCGCCTGCCGGTAAGGGGGTTGCCCGGAGCAGGTTCGCCATTGGTTCGCCTTCGTCGAGGAAAAGGCGCAGATATTCTTCTATATATGCCTGCGAAAGGACACTCTGCACCAGTTGACGGGCATCCTGCGTTTTCTTACCGGCGGCCAGGGCTAGAGCCATCACCAGCCTGATTTTCATGGCGTAGCGAAAGCGGCCGGAAGCTTGCACTTCATTCAGAAGTGGTTCGAGAAGCTGCAAAGCTCGATTCCATTCGCTCTGGACGATCATCCAACGGGCCAGTAGCAGCGTTTCATTTACCCGCTGGACCAGGAAAACTTTATATTGCTTACCCGAAACGGGCGATTCAGCCTGGTTTAACATGTTCACCCATCGCTCGAAACCGGCCAGGTTGCCTTCCTGGAGGTAAAGCTGGGCCTGGGTCAACCGGACCGCCCGGTACTGCTGGAAATCAATCACTGAAACCGGCTGCTCGACCAGAGTCAGCAAATTAATCAAACGCCGGTGGGCCAGCTCGAGCTGACCCTGGGCGTACAAGACTTGTGCTTGAATTAGCCCTGCTTCGGCCAGGTTGCTGTTCCCGCTAATTTTAAGGCCAATGTCCAGCACTTCCTGGGCCTGGTTCCAGGCGTCTTCCAGGTTGTTTCCTTCGTAGGAGAGCCAGGCCAGCCCCAGTTGTGAGTGGGTAATATCGTCCTGGTCGTTGATTTCGCGGGCTTCGGCCAGAACCAGGCTGAAATATTCTCTGGCCTGGTTCAACTCGCCCTGTTCCCAGTAAGCAAAGGCCAGCAGTCCCATATTGGCCCGCGTGAAATTGCGATTCCCCAGGGCGTCGCTGTTGTAGCGAGCCTCGTTCAAAAAGCGTTTGGCCTGGTCAATTTGTCCATCGTATAGTTCGTAGGCACCGAATACGATCAGAACCATTCCTCGCCAGTGGTGCTCGTCCTCCGGCAAGAGTTCCAGGGATTTCCCGGCCCACTTCACCGCCTCCTCTATCTGGCTGTCCATATTGGAAAGCAACGCCCGGAAAGCGTAGACCTGGCCCAGTCGGGCTGTATTTTGCTGCCAGCCTTCCTCTGCCCATCCGAGTGCCTCGATGACCTGGGCCGAGGCCGCTGGGGTCATCATCGATGACTCAATTAACACTGTAAAAAAGATGGCCTGGGCGTAATTCAAACAGAGCAAGGGACGGCGGCGAAGAACTTCATTCGGGACCGATTTAAGCCAGCGTGTCATGGTATAAAACTCATTTAGCTCCTGGAAGAATTGCATCCTAAAATAATGGTCGTCCCCGATGATTTTCTCGATAAGGCGCGAGGCTTCCTCGAAATCTCCCGCATGGAGGGCGGTTTCAACCGCGTCTGGAAAGTGGCCGTTTTGCTCGAACCAGCGGCTGGCCCGACCGTAAAGCTCGGCCAGCCCCGCCGCCCCGGACCGGCGGCGCAACTCCTGCTGCATGGCTTCCGCGAAAAGAGCGTGGTAGCGATACCACTCGCCCGACCCGCTCAAAGGCTCCACGAAAAGGTTGCTTCTTTCCAGGTTTTCCAGCACCTTCTCACTATCCGGCTGGCCGGTCAGGGCAGCGGACAAGTCCGGCGTCAGGCGTTCCAGGATACTGGTCTGGAGAATAAACGCTTGGATTTTATCGGGTAAGACGTTAAGGACTTCCGTGATGAAATATTCCTGAATAGGACGGTGGTTTCCGGCAAAGGTTTCGAGAAATTTTTCAACTTTTGGCTGGTCTTGCAGACTTTGCAAAGCAATAGTGAGCAGCCGTAAGCCGGTCGCCCAGCCTTCCAGGTGGCGGTCGAGTTGCCGTACTATTTCTTCCGAGAAATTAAAGGCGTTATTCTCCTGCAAAAAATCCCAGGTTTCTTCCGGCGAGAACCGCAAATCAGCCGCGTGAAGTTCGCTCAATTCGTTCCGGCCGCGCAGCCGGGCCAGTGGGAGCGTCGGATCAGAGCGGGTAATAATGATTAAATGCAGAGCGGGCGGTAAGTTCTCCACAAAGAAGGCGACCGACTCGTGTAGCTGCGGTGAGGTCAGGACGTGGTAATCTTCCAGCACTAAAATATTGGGGCTGTTCCCGGTTGCCCGGGTCAATTCGTTCAGGAAAGTAAAAAGCACAACTTGCAACGGGAGCGGGTGATAGGGCGGCTGAGAAGGAGTGTTAAGCTGTTCCAGGGCGGTCTGGTCGGCGCTAAACCCGTTAGCATGGCAAGCCATAATGATGTAGCGCCAGAACCGCACCGGGTCGTTATCCCCCGTGTCGAGTGATACCCAAGCGAGCTTGTGTACAAAACTGCGGGCGGTCGGGTAGTTTTCGTACCGTTCGGCCAGCCACTGCCGGACCAGGGTCGTTTTGCCGAACCCGGCCGGGGCCGAAACCAGGGTCAGTTTATGTTCCAGCCCTTCATCCAGGCGGTCGAGCAACCGCCGCCGGGCCAACAGGGAACTGTGCAATCTCGGCAGCCGCAACTTGGGTTCAAGCAACGGCTCGGCGAAAGGCACTACCAGGGTCGTCCGTTCCGCCGGGGCGGAGGTTACAGCCAGTCCGGTCGAAGCGGTCGGGTTAGCCGGGTTTTTAGTCGGCCCGGTATTCCCGGCTGCTTGCTGCTCACCGGCTTCGACATCAATAGCTTTAGCTTTAACGGCTAAAGTGGTGGAGGCGACTTCCAGTCGCTCAATGGTCACATCGTAGCTGCCACCCAGGTACTTCTTGACCATGCGCTTGCCCTGGCGCTGGTAAGCGTACCAGTAGCTTTGCTGGCTGCTGGGCCGGGTTTCCTTTTGCAAAGTCAGCCGCCCGTTTTTACCCTGGAAAGCGAACGATTTATGGTTTTTCAGCCAGTCGAACCACTCTTCTTCCAGCTCGAAAAAGCCCTTGATAGCCGAGTTATGCCGTTCGCTCAGGGTATAGCTGGCTATTTCCGCATCCCAGCTTAAAATGTTCGAGGCTGTTTTTGGCATGGTCGCTTTCTTTTGCTACCCAATAATTTATCACTCCAATTATAAGCGGCTTTCGACCAGCTGGCAATGCTACCCAACTTTTTGCAATTCAGATATGTGATTTTGCGGTTTATGGCGTTGCACCAAAATCGGAAGCCTTTTCCACCGTTTAATGGGGCGCTACCACTTTCTTTTCAGGGGTTTATTAATCGGTCTTGATGATAATCAGCCTGGTTGCCCCAATTTGTTTGAAATATTACTTCCTGTGTGCTACTCTACCAGAAATCAAAACAGATGTTCGTTAAGATTCTTTACGCGCCACAAAGGAGGTTGCAATGGAAGCAATGGTTAAATCGGTCCCAGTTTATTACGAGGAATTTGGAACTGGTATCCCAATTCTAATGCTACACGGTCGACCGGTGGACCATCGTTGGATGATGGCTGAAATGGAACCGATTTTCCAGAACCGTCCAGGCTGGCGGCGAATTTATCCTGACCTGCCGGGTCAGGGCAAAACCCCAGGGGCTGATTGGATAACAACCCAGGATCATATTCTGGAGGTTCTGATCGAGTTTATCCAAACGGTGGCTCCTGATCAGCGGTTTGTGGTGGCCGGGCTTTCTTACGGCGGTTATCTTGCACGAGGTATGGTTTACCGGCTAGGCTCCATGCTCGATGGAGTTGCGCTCTGGATACCCCAGCTTGAAACGGATACAACGAAGTTGGAAGCCCCCGGCCATCAAATTATAGTTGAGGATGCCACATTTCAGGCTGCCTTGACCCCGCAAACCAGTTTTCTGCCCGAAATGTGTGTGGTGCAACAGCTTGAGACTATTGAGTGGTTTCGTACCTACGGTCAACCGGCCTTTGCTCTGGCAGACTGGCCTTTTCTGAACCGTGTCGGTGATCTTTCCAGCTTTTCGTTCCCCTTAGACCAATTATCCGTTCCTTTTCCCGGTCCGGCCCTGATAGTAACGGGTCGTCAGGACTCGATGGTGGGCTACAAAAACGCCTGGCAAATTCTCGAAAATTATCCACGTGGTACCTTTGCGGTGCTGGACCGGGCGGGACACTTTTTGGATATTGAACAAGCCCCTCTCCTTGCCGCTTTAACCACTGAATGGCTGAACCGGGTGGAGGAGTATATTGCCCAAACCTCCACATAAACAATGATGAACGCTTTCTTGTGACTGTATCTGTAACACTATTCCTCAAACTTGCTATAATACACTCGGTTAGTGGCTAAAAATTTAAAGATGCCGGGCAGATAGCCAAAGGGGGCAAGAATGCCAGAAATAAGCGAGAATGACAAGCGGATACAGGCTAACGAACTATCTTTTCGGGTGGTTGACCGGGGAGAAGGCCCGGCGGTGTTGCTACTGCATGGTTGGCCTGACTCATCCTATCTGTGGCGAAAGCAAATTCCGGCCCTGGTTGAGGCCGGTTACCGGGTGATCGCGCCCGACTTGCGGGGTTTTGGCGAGTCCGACCGGCCTGAACAGGTCGAAGCCTACGCCATTCCGAACATTCTGGCCGATATAAAAGGTATTCTGGTTGAGCTAGACGTGAGCCGGGCCAGTGTAATCGGTCACGACTGGGGAGCCTCGGTAGCCTGGTCGGTCGCCGGCTATATGCCGGAACTGGTGGAAAAACTGGTGGCGATTTCGGTCGGGCACCCTGGAGCTTATTACGCCGGTGGTATTGAGCAATTGCAAATGCGCTGGTATATGCTCTGGTTTCTTTTTCCGGGGGTAGCCGAGACCAATTTACCCGAAAACGACTGGGCTTTTTTCCGGCAGTTTTTAAGCGGCCAGGGCGGCGAAATCGAGCATTACATCGAAGACCTATCCCGGCCCGGTGCGTTGACCGCCAGCCTCAACTGGTACCGGGCCAATATTTTACCCAAGCGGTTTGGGGCGCAACCCGGTCCGGTCCGCCTGCCCTCCATCGAGTGCCCCACGATGGGTATCTGGGGTAGCCTGGATTTTGCCCTCAGCGAAGGCCAGATCAAAGAGTCGGGTCAGTATCTCAAAGGTCCCTGGCACTACGAACGGCTCGAAGGGGTCGGCCACTGGATTCCTTCCGGCGCGCCCGACCAGCTAAACCAACTGCTTTTGGATTTCCTTAAAAACGACTAGACTGACAATCGGGGTAGCGGGAAGTGAACGGCCTTTTAGCTCGGTAAAACCTGTGCTACTTTTGCTAGAAAACTGGGGATAAGTGATAATGCAAGCACTAACTCATAACGAAAATTGGAAACTTGATCCGGCCCGTTGTTTTAACCCCGAACCCACCTGGCGACAAACGGCAACCGAACTGTATGAGACTGTCAAGGATTTGCCGCTGGTGTGCCCGCATGGTCATGTTTCGCCGGATTTATTGGCCGACCCGGCGGCTACACTCGGCAGCCCGGCTGATTTGTTTATTATCCCCGACCATTATGTGTTCCGAATGCTCTACAGTCAGGGGATCGGGCTTGAGACGCTCGGTATTCCGGCCTCTAATGACACAAATCTGCCGGTCGAAAGCGACCACCGGGCGATCTGGCAGCGATTTGCCGAAAATTTCCATCTGTTCCGGGGTACGCCTACCGGGTTATGGCTCACCGACGAACTCATCAACCTTTTCGGTATAAATACCAAGCTAAACGGCGTTACCGCTCAGGTCATTTACGACCAACTGTCCCGCCAACTGGCCTCAGCCGAATTTAAGCCGCTGGCCCTTTACAAACAATTTAAGATCGAGGTACTCTGTACCACCGATCCACCCTGGGCCAGCCTGGAGCAGCATACCACCTTACAATCGATGGGTTTGCGGGTATTGCCCACTATGCGACCGGACGGCGTAATAAATCTGGATGCGCCGGGTTGGGTGGCTAATATCGAGCAACTGGCCCAGGTTTGCCGCATCGATATAAAAGACTATGCCAGCTTTATTCGCTGCCTGGAAGACCGGCGGACTTTCTTCAAGCAGCGCGGCGCAACCGCTACCGATCAGGGTTGCCAGACCCCCTATACCGAACGACTGCCGGACTACCAGGCCGAGGCGATCTTTGAGCGGGCCTTCCGCCAGCACCTTGAGCCAACCGATGCCAGCCGTTTTTCGGCCCATATGATTATGGAAATGGCCCGGATGAGCCTTGAAGATGGGCTGGTAATGCAATTACACGCCGGTAGTCACCGCAATCATAACCAATTTTTGTTTGAGGAGTTTGGCCCGGACAAAGGGGCCGATATTCCGGTTCAGACCGAGTGGACCAACAATTTGTATAACCTACTAAATACTTTTGGGAACGACCGGCGGCTTTCGCTGGTATTGTTTGGCCTGGACGAAAGTGCCTACAGTCGTGAACTGGCCCCGCTGGCCGGACATTACCCGGCCCTCCTTTTAGGACCGCCCTGGTGGTTTTTTGATAGTGTCAACGGGATGAACCGCTACCTTGACCGGGTAATCGAGACTGCTGGAGTTTATAACACCGCCGGTTTTAACGATGATACACGGGCGTTTGCCTCTATCCCGGCCCGTCACGATGTCTGGCGGCGTGTAACCTGTAACTGGCTGGCCGGGCAACACTTGAAAGGTCTGATCGACCGGGAGGACGCCGGAGAAATGGCGTTAGATTTCGCCTACCGCCGGGCGAAACAGGTGTACCAGTTGGACAAATAATCAATTCCAACCGGTAGACCAGCGTTTTCGGCTTGCCGTTAGCGGGGGGTTGCAGACCGGTTCAAACGCCGAATTTGCCAGAGTTGGAACAGTTTGTAACCTGCTCCTAGTACCGCCAGTAACCAGAAAGCGGCCAGCAGAAATCCGCCGATCACGTCGGTCAGGTAATGCTCGACCAGATATATACGACTTATCCCTACCATTAGAATGATAAAGAGCATGGCAATGGTCCAGGCAGTCCGTACTGCGGGTCGCCAGTTAAACTGAAAACTAAGCCAGATCAGAAAACCAAAAAAACAGGCGGAGGCCATAGCATGACCGCTTGGATAGCTGAAAGAAGTCAGGTGAGCGGCTTCGGTAGATGTATCCGGGCGCGGTCGCTGGAAAAATATCTTTAGCACCGAATCGAGCAGCATTCCGCCGCCCACACTAAAGGTTAACAGCAGTAAGTTACTGATCTGCCGCCGCCACAGGAAAAAAATTCCCAGCAGCACCGCCATAACACCCACCCCACCAAAACCACCGGTGGTAGTAAAAAAGCCTAAAACGGCGTCAAAAACCGGGTTTATGGTGGTAGCGGCCCAATTCAAGGTATTATTATCCAGGTTGGTGCTAATATTGCTAAAGACCAACCAGGAAAGCAGGCCGAATAGAACCAGAAAGAAGGCCGATCCGGCACTTTCCCGGATAATTGCCCTCCGGTAATAATTTAGGTCAGACCGCGAATTTTCGGTTATTTCAGTTTGAAACTGCCTATTTTTTGAAGTTAAATTTTCATAATTGCGCTGGACCGGATTTAAGGCCATTTTTTTATTTTCCCTTCCTTATCCCTTATAAACATTCCCTATAAACATATAGTTATACGCATAACAAATGCCACAAAATTTTATATGCGTATTAGCATGGACTAATATTAATTATTAGATTATACTGCTCAGGCTTTTGTTTTGGTTAGCTCTTGCCCCAATAGCAGACCTAACGGCTATAGTTTGTGAATTACCTGCTTGAGAAAGGAGTTAGAGGGGTTGATCGATAATTCAAGGCCGTGCCTGGCAGAAGGTGGGCAGGAAACAAAATTGGCCGCACCGGGTGCAAAACCGGACCCCTTAAAAAACCGGCCTTGTGGTTGATAGTCTTAGGGCCGGGCCTGATGGTTATGCTAGCCGATAACCGATGCCGGGAGTTTGATAACTGCCGCCCAATCGGGTGCCCAGTGGCGTTATCGGTAAATCGCAGCCGGACGCCTCGCTCAATACCATCCAGGAGATTTCCGGGGCACTCCAACCCGCCATCGGTACGCTGGGCGCAAAAGTATATTTTGGTCTGGGAATGGTCGGAGCGGCTTTCCTGGCGGCCCTGGTGGTTTCGCTGGCGGGTGCCTGGGTTATAGGTGAGGCTTTTGGGTTTAACCACAGTCTGAATTTGCCTTTTCCAAAGAAAAACTGTTTTATAGCATCTTTACTGTGGCCCACCTTATCGGAGCGGTATTGGCCCTATCCGGTGTTCCAGTAGTGAGCCTGACGATTGGAATTGAGTTAATGAACGCTATTCTATTGCCAATTGTGCTGGGCTTTTTGCTGGCCCTAGAGCGGGTGGCCTTGCCAAAGGAATTGCAAATGAAGGGGGTTTACAAGTGGGCCAGTTGGGCCATGTGTGGCCTCGTGATGAGCTTTGGAGTTTATGTCGGTTTTATAGCCCTCTTGAAGGTAATCACCGGCTAAACATTTTCAAAAAAAGGGGTAGCCGGGTCGGTCTGGGGTAAAAAGCGGGTACCTAACCCCTCGCCCCCGGCGACCCGCAGCAGCGCGTCCGGCTGGCTACCGTCCACCAGTACGGTACATACACCAGCCTGGACCGCCAGTTGAGCGGCCAAAACTTTGGAGATCATTCCACCGGTGCCCAGACCGCTAATGCTGCCACCCGCCATCGCCAGAATTGAATCATCGATCCGGGCTACTTCCCGTATCAGGGTCGCTCGCGGATCGAGACGTGGGTTTGCGGTATAGAGACCCTCGATGTCGGTCAGGATCACCAGCAAATCGGCCCCGACCAATTCGGCCACCATCGCACTGAGCCGGTCGTTATCGCCGAATTTTATTTCTTCGGTTGCTACCACGTCATTTTCATTTATGATCGGGACGATCCCCTGGCGCAACAGGCCAAGCAGAGTATTCCGGGCGTTATCGCGTTGTTGCGGCGTCGAAAAATCGGGGTAGGCCAGCAAAGCCTGGGCGGTCAGCACATCGTGGTGGCTGGCGAAAGCCTGCTGGTAAAGTTGCATCAACTGAGGCTGGCCGATGGCCGCCAACATTTGCTTGGTGAGCATCGACTCGCCCGGTCCGGTGGGCGAAAATTTATGACGGCCTAGCTTCTGACGGCCCATAGCGATGGCCGCCGAGCTAACCAGGATCACCCTTCTGGGTTTATTCTCTACCTGGCCGGTTTGAAGAGCTACGATCTGACGAGCCAGATCGGCCACTACGGCGGTGTTAATCTGAGGTTGGCCCCTGGTCAGGGTAGTTGTACCTACTTTGACGACAATTATAGACTCTTCTATAGACTCTTCTATTGATTCTTTCGGTCTCTTAATCTCTGAGTTGTCCATTACCCTGCGCTATCCACTTGTAAGTGCTTAACTCGTCCAGCCCGACCGGGCCACGCGCGTGTAATTTGCCGGTACTGATGCCCATTTCCGCCCCCAACCCAAAAACCCCGCCGTCGTGCAGACGGGTTGAGCAATTCACCAGTAAAGTTGCCGCGTCAATCGTAGTAATAAATTGGTCAATTAGGGCCTGATCCTGGGCCAGCAAGGCTTCAGTATGGCGTTTCGAGTACCGGCGAATAAAGGCCAGCCCTTCCTGAGCCGTTTCCACTACTTTGATCGAAATTGTTAAGTCCAGATATTCGGTCGTCCAATCTTCCTCGACTGCCGGTTCCAGCGACGGTCCCAACGGTCCGGCCAGAGCCAGGCTAGCTTCGTCGGCCCGCACGCGTACACCGGCCTGTAGTAAAGCCGGTATCAGGCTGGCAAGCAACTCCGCCGCAATCGAGCGATGCAGCAAAACCGTATCGAGGGTGTTACAGGTCGAAGGCCGGTTGGTCTTGGAGTTTACGATTACCGGCACCGCCAGGGTCAGGTCGGCACTGGCATCCACCAAGAGCCTGGCCCCGCCTTCGGCGTGATACAACACCGGGATCGTGCTGTTTTCCACGACCGCCCGGACCAGTTCGTAACCGCCGCGCGGGATCAGGACATCTACATAGCGGGCTTGTTTGAGCAAATGCACTGTCGCGGCCCGGTCGGTACTATCAATAAAACCGACGGCTGCCGCCGGTAAGCCGGTGTCTGCCAGCACTTGCCGGACCAGTTGAACCAGATAGCGGTTTGAATGCAAACTTTCGCTGCCGCCTTTGAGAATTACGGCGTTTTTGGACTTGAGGCACAGCGCGGCTACGTCTATCGTGACATTGGGCCGCGATTCATAGATAATGCCGATCACGCCCAGTGGGACCGCCCTTTTTTGCAATAGGACTCCGTTTTCCAACCGGCGTTCCTCCAGCACCCGGCCATTACGGCCTTCGAGGGCGGCAATCTCACGCACGCCCTGGCTCATCGTTCTTATACGGGTGGTAGTCAGGGTTAGCCGGTCGATAAAGGCGGTTCCCTGCCCGGCAGCGCGGGCGGTTTCCACATCAAGCTGGTTTTGTTCGATAAGCTGTTCCGCTTGAAGCTCTAACCGCTCGGCCAGTAAATTTAAGGCCTGGTCAATCCGGTCGTCAGGGCTGGCAACCAGTTCGTAGGTCGCTTGCTGGGCGGCTTGACAGACCGTTTCGACTTGCGCCTGGTAGGTCAGGACCTCGCGGGTGGTGGAATGGCTGGCAATAGTCAAAATAATAATTCCTCCGGTATATACAAAAGTCTGGCCGACTGTCTGATTGTATATTATGCCACAATTACCTCGCCAGTGTCTAACAAGGAATTAAAGGTAACTGTTCACAATACCACTAAGAAAATTAGCGGGGTACGCAGGGGTCGGGTACCCCCTGGGTGCCCTGCGCGGGGTCGTACAGGGGTCTCCCCTGTAATACTCTTACTCTTTCTCTTTTCCCCGTCCACTGGTGGCCCTGGGGAGGGGTTAGGGGTGGGGTCTGAACAGATACAATTAAAGTTTGCATGGTTTATATGCTTAAAACCCAAGCATAAAGAGATTGGATAATCCTGCTTAAAGTTTTTTGAGGACAAGAAAAAGCCGGTCCAGACAAGACCGGCTTCAAGTTATGCATGGGGAAAAGCAGGATTATTATTGTAACATCGCCCGGCGCAGCAGATTCAAAGCCGTCACCGCGCTCAGGCGTTTTACTTCGCCGGGGTTGGTACGGTAGTTAACCTCGACGCTTTTGAGCGTACCGCGCAAATCCACCGCGATTACAATACTTCCGGCGGGTTTGCCTTCGTATTCTTGCGGTCCTGGCACGGCACAGACTGCCAGCCCGGCCTCGGCTCCCAGGGATTGGCAGGCGGCAGTCGCCATCGCTTCGGCCACCTGGGTACTCATAATTGAGTGTTCTTCGATCAAGTCGGGGTCGACCCCCCAGCTTGCCAGCATCGAGCGTTGCTGGCTAACCAGCCCGCCCCGGAAGAAATGTAAGCTATCGGGACTTTCGCTCAACATGGTGGAAAGCAGTCCGCCGGTACCGGCTTCGAGTACGGCCAGGGTCAGACCGCGATCTTGCATCATCTGGCCCAGCACGCCTTCCAGGGTGTCGTCATCCTCGCCGTAAATCAGGGTGCCCATCCGCTCACGGATCACAATTTCGCTTTCAAAAATCAGATCGCGGGCGGTAGCTTCGTCCGGTGCTTTGGCCGTAATTCGCAGATGCACGCCGTCATTCTTGGCATAGGTAGCCAGGGTCGGGTTGGTCGAGGCGATCATATCGTGAACCATTTCTTCCACCGCCGACTCGCCTTTGCCGAGAATTTTGAGCGTCCGGGACATAATTACTTCGCCGGGTAAACGTTCGCGCAAACGCAGGACGATCTGCTTTTCCCACATGGTTTTCATTTCGTGCGGTACGCCGGGCATACATACCAGAATCCGGTTGTCATGTTCGACCCACCAACCGGGGGCGGTCCCGACCGGATTATCCAGAGCCTGAGCCGACTTGATCAAAGTGGCCTGTTTGACGTTACGTTCCGGCATCTGAACCCCTCGTTTGGCAAAAAACTCGCGCAGGGTCGCCGCTAATCCGGCTTGCACTTCCATCGGTTCGTTCAGCATATCGCTGATCGCCTCGCGGGTCAGGTCGTCCTCGGTCGGTCCCAGTCCACCGGTGCAGATCACCAGATCGGAGCGACCGTAAGCCCGGCTAATTGTTTCGGTCAGCCGCCCCCGGTTGTCGCCTACCTGTGAGATAAAATACAGGTCTACCCCTAGCTGGGGAAGCTGTTGAGCCAGCCAGGCGGCGTTGGTGTCGGTGATCTGGCCGAGTAATAACTCGGTGCCTATCGAGAGGATTTCTGCTTTCATAGTTTCACCCGGTTAGGAACTAAATTTTGTGTTAAAAAAGATGTAGCGCGACCCAATATCCTGCAAGCGGTCGCTCGGTAAATTTATCACCTTGAAGTCCTGCGGGTCAACTCCGTAGACCCGATTGCTCACCAGATAATTGTAAGTGGTGCAGTAGAGCGGAATACTGGGTAATTCGTCGGCCCAGAGAGTTTGCCACTGGGCGTAAAGATCACGGCGTTGGGCCTGGTCGTTGGTTTGCCGGGCCTTTTCCATTAGCTGGTCGGCCTGGTCGGATTTCCAGTTAGCATAATTCAAATGATTATTACCGGCCTGAGCGTAGTTGGAATGCCAGCTAAAGTAGGGGTCCGGGTCGTTGGGTATACCCTGATTGGTAAACAGAGCGACATCGTAAGTGCTGGAATTTAGGGCATTCTCGAAATCCTGGCGGCTACCGGCCACTCGAAGGTAAACCTGAACGTCAATTGCCTTTAGATTCTCAGTGATCGCATTAGCGACATTTTGGCGGTCTGGGCTGTTATCGATCAAAAGCTCAAAGACCAATTGTTGACCGTTGCGTTCGCGTACCCCGTTACGCACAATTTTCCAACCGGCATCGTCCAGCAGTTTCTTGGCGCGAGTGGGGTCGTAGCCATAATGGTTGATGTCCGGCTTGTAGGCCCAGGAACTCGATAGGATCGGCGAATAGCTGACGGTGGCCTGACCGGTCAGATTTTTATCGACTAACGCGGTTTTGTCAATGGCATAATCGAAAGCCTGACGAACTTCTTTCTGGCCGAAAAGTGCCTGGCGTTGCAAATTCAAAAACAGAAAAGTATTGAGCGAACGAGGGGCCGTTACCGAGGTTACATTCTTGAGCGCGTCGCGCCGTTTTAGCTCGTCGGCAGTAACCTGCGAAACCCCATCGATCTGATTGGCCTGTAAGGCACTGAGGGCGGCGTTGCCACTGGGGTAAAAGCGGAACCAGACTTTATCCAGAAAGGGTTTTTTGCCAAAATAGAGAGGGTTGGCGATCAGGGTAATGCCGTCACTCGCCAGACCGCCGGGGGCCAGTTCATAGGGGCCGTTGCCGACCGGAGCCTGGTTGAATTCGAGGCTATTGCTGCCCAGTTCTTCCGGTTTGGCTTTGCCATCCAGCTTGTGAGCCGGTAATAGCCCCAACGTGGTATAGGATAGGAAAGCCGGGTTAGGCTGGCTCAACTGAAAACGAATGCTGTAATCGCCCAACCGGCTGACCTCAACATCCTGCCAGATCGCGGCCCGGCTGCGTTCGCCCCGAAAGTCGGCACTCTTGAGCAAACCGATGGTGTATACGACATCGCGGGCGGTGATGGGCATCCCGTCCTGCCAGCGAGCGTCGCTCCGCAGATGAAATTCCCAGCTCCGACCATCCGCCGAAACGGTCCAGCGGTCGGCCAGGTCGGGGACGATAGTCTGGCCGGGGTCACTACTTTTGGGCTGGCTGACGCTGCGGGTGAGGCCGCTAAACAGCAGGGTCGTGACATCCTGACTCAATGAGTTGGTGGGGGCGTAAAGCGGGTTGAGAGTGACTCCGGCGGTGGTGTCGACCACCACCCCTTCGATGTAGGTGCCACCGGGGGCCGGTTCCTGAACCGGCGTAATCACCAGGAAAAAATAAGCCAGTGCGATTGCAATTGCCACCAGGCCCACGATTGCTACAAGTACCTGGAGCCTCAATCGATTAACCAAAACAAACCTCAGATCAGACCCTATTTGTTATAAAAACTGGCCCACAGGCTCACGATTACAAACAGTACCGCAAACACGATAGTGAACTGAAACAGGCGCAGTTCAAAGCCGCGCCGGGTGCGGAAGATCGAGTTGTTATCGCCACCCATCGCGCCGCTAAAGCTGTTGCCCTTCGATTGGAGCAGAATTAGCCCAATTATAAAGATTGCCAGCACAAGCTGGATAACGTTCAGCGTAGCAAGATTCACTTAAAGTGTCCTTCTTCTTTTCATTTGTAACTGTTTAGACCCCACCCCTGACCCCTCCCCAAGGAGGGGAAGAAAAAGAAGACAGGTATAACAGGGGAGACCCCTGTTGTACCCCGCGCGTGGGTTGCACCCCCACTAACCCGCTTTAATTCCGTTTGTGGGGATATGGCCTGAACTGTTACATTATTTTAAAGTAATTGCATATCAGGCTGATTGCCTTTCAGGGCCGAATTATAACAACGCGCTGCCCCTTTTGCAAACGCGTCATTAAACGAAAGTCTTTATTTGCATAATTCCGCTTAAAAAGTTCCGGTACAAACTATGCTTTTAATCAAATAAGGGTGCCTGGTTTGCATCGTTTGTATTATTGGCTGAGTAATTATTAGGTGATTTGAGAGTATGAAAAAGGATTGTTAGAGCAAAGATAGAGATATTTATTTTTTGTATCTTTTAAGCTTTTTGGTCCGTATACTATACAAGACTCCATCAGGTGATATTAGCCGCAGTTAATTCGCTCCGGCTTTTGCAATAATTACCGGTTGTAGTTTAAAGGAAAGTTGGAGACGGCAATAATCTAACATATCGATCATATATAAAAATATCTAATTTAACTTCAACTATTCAGAACTGTATGTCTTGCCAGGATGTCAGCGCAAGAAATCATATAGAACATCATATAGAACATATAGAAAATATATACCTAAGGAGCTAGACATATTATGGCAAACCCTTTTGAAAATTTTAACCCAGGTGCCCAGGAAGTCCTTACGATGTCGTATCAGATTTTGATGCAGGCCAGACATAACCAGCTTGATGTCGAACACGTGTTGCTGGCGATGCTTTTGCAGTCGCAGGGTGTTTTGCCGCAAGTCCTGGAAATCTCCGGGGTTGAGATCGAGCCTGTCCGCCGGGCGGTTCAGGACAAACTGGACACTTTACCCAAGATGAACCGGCCTACCGGCCAGCCCCAGGGTATTAACGTAAGTTTGTACATTACCCCGGCCATGCAGGAACTGTTTATTAATGCCGATAGCGAACGGCAACGCCTGGGAGCCGAAACGGTTGGCCCTCAGCATATTTTGCTGGCAATGCTTTCTAAACCGGCCAGTGATGCCGCCCTACTTTTGAAACGCTTTAACATCGACCGGCAGACGGTCCTGAGTGCTCTACCCAAAGTCGATTTGACCCAACCGAGTGGCGGGGAGGAAGCCAGCAACCAGGGCACCAGCGTCCTTGAGAAATACACGATTGACCTGACCAAAATGGCCGCCGAAGGTAAGCTGGACCCGATTATTGGCCGGGATGAGGAAATTCGCCGGGTGATGCAGGTGCTTTCGCGCCGCAACAAAAATAATCCGGTTCTGATCGGCGAACCGGGCGTTGGTAAGACTGCCATCGCCGAAGGACTGGCCCAGCGTTTCCAGACTGGCGATGTGCCGCAGAACCTTTTGAACAAACGGGTGCTGTCGCTGGATATGGCCGGATTGGTCGCCGGTTCTAAACTGCGGGGCGAGTTTGAAGAACGCCTCAAAAATCTGATGTCCGAAGTCAAAGCCGCCGAGGGCGAGGTTATTCTCTTTATCGATGAGCTTCACACGGTGGTCGGGGCTGGTAGCAGCCAGGGTAGCCTGGATGCCAGCAATATTCTGAAACCGGCTCTGGCGCGTGGTGATATGCAGGTAATCGGAGCGACTACCTTAGACGAGTATCGTAAGCATATCGAGAAGGACGCTGCTCTGGAACGCCGGTTTGCGCCGATCTTCGTGGACGAGCCGAGCGTCGCCGAAACGATTGAAATGTTGAAGGTGTTGCGGCCCAGGTATGAAGCTCATCACAAGCTGACGATCACCGACGCGGCCCTGGTTGCGGCTGCCGAACTGAGCGAACGTTATATCAGTGGACGGTTATTGCCAGATAAAGCTATCGACTTGATCGATGAAGCTTCGGCCAAGATGCGGTTGGACCGGTTCAGCACCGTCGATCCGCACCGCGATACGCTGGCCCGGCTGGAAAAGCTGGCGACCGATATGGAAGCTGCCGCCGACCGGCAGGATTATGAACTGGCGGCCCGGCTGAAGTATGAACACGAAAGCCTGAAACGCGAATATGAGACCGCGACCGAGGGCCGACCTCAACCGGTGGAAGCAGTAGTCGACGAGGAAACGATTGCCGAGCTAATCAGCAAAACCACCGGTATTCCGGTGACACGGATGCTGGAAGGTGAGATGAAGAAGTTACTCGAAATGGAGAAATATCTCCACGAACAGGTAGTCGGTCAGGACGACGCGATTGTGGCGGTCGCGGATGCGGTACGCCGGTCGCGTAGCGGGTTGCGAGACCCTAACCGGCCAATCGGCTCGTTTATCTTCCTGGGGCCAACCGGGGTCGGTAAGACCGAACTGGTCAAAGCCCTGGCAAACTTCCTCTTTGATAGTGAGGACGCGATGACCCGGATTGATATGTCCGAGTACATGGAACCGCACAGCGTCAGCCGCCTGATCGGGTCGCCTCCCGGCTATGTTGGGTACGACGAGGGCGGGCAATTAACCGAAGCGATACGTCGCCGGCCTTATCAAATTGTGCTGTTCGACGAGATCGAAAAGGCTCACCCGGAAGTCTTTAATGTGATGCTGCAAATGTTGGACGATGGCCGTCTGACCGACGGGCAGGGCCGCACGGTTGATTTCAAGAACACGCTGGTGATAATGACCTCAAACGTAGGTACCGCTCGTATTCGGGAGCGTGCGCTGGGCTTCTCCGCTAACGGCAACCGCAAGGAAGCCGAGGAGAAGCGCGAGAACGAGACCATGAAGACCCAGGTCAATCAGGAGCTAAAGATGAGCTTCCGGCCTGAATTCTTAAACCGGATCGACGAGATTATTATCTTCAGTCACCTGTCCGAGAGCGAGATCAAGCAGATCGTCCGGCTGATGATGAAGGATGTGATCAAACGGTTGGAAGCACGCGGGATCGAGTTACAACTAAGCGAAGCGGCCCTGGACTTCTTCGCCCGCGAGGGTTATGACCGGGTTTATGGGGCGCGTCCGCTGCGCCGGGTAATTCAGCGCAAACTAGAGAATTCGCTTTCCCGCTACCTGCTGGACGGAAAGTTCAAGGAAGGCGACGTGGTATTAGTCGAGGTTGACCCCGACAACGCCCACGAACTGACTTTCGAGAAAGGCGAGGGACCGGCTCATCTCCTGTCCCTGCGCTCTAGCGGTCGGGAGGCTGACCGGCACTCTTTCAGCACTGCCGCCTGATCAAACAAATTGTAAATAAAAAAAGCGGGCCGAAAAGCCTGCTTTTTTATTGCCTTTTAACTCATAAGTTTTAATTACTGTTTCTGAAAAGCCGAATTAGCCTTCGGTCGTGGATTTCGAGTAGATAACGCTAAAGGTAAAGAGAGCCGCCGCCAGGCCAAAGCCAATTGCCCCGCCCAATAGTACGGCCACTTCCGGCGCACCTAGCACAAAACCCAGGATCAAACCAAGCGTTATAGAAACAATCAGGGCCACGATTGCCAGCGCACCGATTACGCTTTTCCCGACAATCGAAGAATCGTCTTCCACCACAAGCTCCTTTCGGATTGAGCATTTTTTTTCTTGAAGATAAATTTACTGTTCTTAGCTTACCACATTCGCCCGGTTTTTGACAAACTGCCAGTCGGACCGGTTCAATGCCCTTCCGGTCTGTCAGAATTGCACCGGCCTGGAGTTTGTTGTAAAATCAACTTACTTTTTTGTTGGAAGAGTGAAGTCCGTCTGTGTCATTCAGCAAAAACTTTTAATTTTATAGCCCACCCAAACTTATATTGGTTCAGGTTTTGATCATGTTTATGGAGGAATAAGGTGCGTATTAGAGTAGAAAATAAACCGGGGAGCGATCTGGACGCGTTGGTTGTCGTGCGTTTCAGCGATGCCCAGACTTCGCCGAGCGGCCTGGACGATAAGACCAATACGATATTGGCAAAAGTAAAAGAACTCGGAGCCGCCGAGAAATTTCTGGAAACCGAGAATTTGATCTACACCGACGGCGGTCCGGCCAAGCGGCTGGTTGCGGTTGGGGCCGGTAAACAGGCTGATTTCGATGTGATGAAAGCTCGTCAACTGGCCGGTACCGTTACACGCGGTCTGAGGAAGAAAAACGGGGCTAAAAAATTGGCCTTCGTGCTACCCGGTGAACTTGCCAGTAATGGTGATCTTTATCAGTCTTTTGCCGAGGGCGTGGTCCTCAGCACCTTTGAACCGGGCTTTTATCACACCGGCGAAAAGAAAGAAGAAAAAGTCCTCGAAGATGTTATCTTTGTGACCGAGGGTAATACCGAGTTAAAAGACCGGGTCGCGCGCGGCGTGGTAATCGGCGAAGGTCAGAACTTCTCCCGGACGCTGGCGAACGAAACCCCTAACGTGATGTTCCCGGCCCGGTTGGCCGAAGAAGCCGAAAAGGTCGCCAAAGAGTTTGGCCTGGATTACCACGCCCTCGATCTGGCTGCACTGGAAAAAGGCGGCTTTAAGGCCATTATGGCGGTTGGTCAGGGCAGTGCCCGCGAACCCCGCATGATTGTCCTGAAGTACAACGGAGCCGGTGACGCGCCTTACACCGGGGTAGTCGGCAAGGGTATTACCTTTGATAGCGGCGGTATTTCGCTCAAACCCGGTCAGGACATGGACCACATGAAGTTTGATATGAGCGGTGCGGCCTGGACGATTGGTATTATGCGGATTATTGCCCAGCTCAAGCCGAAAATCAATGTGATCGGCGTAGTCGCTGCCGCCGAGAATATGCCCGGTGGCAAAGCTTACCGGCCTGGTGACGTGATCGGCAGCCTGGAAGGTAAGTCGATAGAAGTGCTGAACACCGACGCTGAAGGCCGGATTGTGCTGGCCGACGGTCTGGCTTACGCCCGGCAGTTGGGGGCCACCCGCCTGATCGATATGGCGACACTGACCGGGGCCTGTGTGGTTGCACTGGGTCACGCCGCGACCGGTGTCTTCACGACCGACCAGGAGTGGACCGACACCTTCCTCAAGACGGCCAAAGCGGCGGGCGAACGGGCCTGGCAATTGCCGATCTTCCCCGAATTCCACGAGCAGATTTCCGGCACCACCGGGGACCTGTTGAATACCGGTGGCCGGGCGGCGGGTGCCTCTACGGCGGCGGCTTTCCTGGAAGCCTTCACCGGTAAAGTACCCTGGATTCACCTGGACATCGCTGGGACCGCTTACACCGAAAGCGAAAAACCGGGTATGCCCAAAGGCTCCACCGGCCAGATTATGCGCACGATGGTCGACTTCCTGATTGCGACCGGCCAGAGTGCCAACTAGCAAGATTTAACTAAAAAAGGCGAGCCTGCAACGGTTCGCCTTTTTTTCGGCTCTATATTTTTGCAAATTGCTATAATGTGTAAAAACCTGTGTGTGATTTATCCGGCGGTCCGGCTAACCGAGATTTCGGCCAGGCTCAGAGCAAAATCGCTGATATTGGACTCGGTGGCGGTCAGGCCGGATGGTATAGCCTGGTAGTTTTCCAGCAGTTCGGTTAACTCATTATAACAGTAGCGAACCGGGTTATCAGTATGTTTCTGGCAATCCTGGCGCAGCAATAACTCGCGGTTGAGATAGAGGTTTGGGCTACCGGTAGCGGCAGGATAGAGGAACTCTTTTTGGCTCCGGCCATATACCAGGAAGCGTTCAAAACGCTGGTCGAAGGATCGACGGGAGGTTAGCTGGCGGTCCAGCGGCAGGCCTAGCCGGGTCAGGCGTTGGACCTCTTGCCAGATTTCGGCTCGAAGTTGCTCTATATCCAGGCTTATTTCACCGGCCTGTACCGCTCTAATCAGCTCACGGCTTACTAGGCCGCTAAAGGTTACACAGGTCAGGCTGGCTACCCGGTGGCGAATTAGCTCGGTCAATTCGTTTTTGGTCAGGGTTTTCAGATTAGCGATTTCCGGCCCGACTAGCATCGTCACACTGGGCCGGATAGTATCCAAAAAATCGTAAGTGAGGTTCACCGGCAGCAATTTGGATTCGACCCTGGTTTGTAATACCAGGCGCGTCACGGCGGCCCGCATTTTACAGAAACGGCCATCCGGCGTTACCCGGCCTTCCGGCAATACCAGCAATGTCCCGCCTTTTTCCAATATCCGGGTGATATAGTGCAACTGCTGAACGGTGGTATTGTAGTGGCGGTGCCGGATGCGACTCGCCAGGGGTTCCCGGAACATTCGAGGGGTGGCGTACTGGCTCAACACTTTGAGCGGGGCACTATAAATAACGTCATTAAGGGTGAGGCCGGAACGGTGGGCTTTTTTGCCGAGCAAGCGGGTTTGCCATTCCAGGTCCAGGGCTTTTTCGACCGGTAAATTGCCTTCCAGGCGTTTGGTTTCATGCAGAAGCTGGTTAACGGTTTGCTCGTCGGGTAGCTTGACCGGACAGGCCTGGATTCTTTTGAACAGGCGTTCGATGCTAATCCGGCCCAGCACTGGCCGCAAGAAATCTAGCATGGGGAAGTAGATCATCAGGAAGCCAGCCTCGAAAACATCGTCGCGGGCGGCCACATACATCAGTTTAAAGGCGTTGCGGCTGGCCGGATGGTTGGTACTACCCTTCCGATTAAAAAGGCGGGGTATGACGATGGGCAGGTCCATATCGCGTTTATGACCACAGGCAATGATAGTCGAGGGGGTGTAGGAGTAGTTTTCCAGGCCGCGAATTTCGACCCGGTAGAACGCCCGCGAGGTTATAAACATTCGCCAGGCCACCGTATCGCGGTAAAGCTGGCGCAAGTGTCGCCGCAGCCGGGCGACCCAGAAAGGCGCGGCGGTTTTGTGCCAGAGCCTTAGCGGCCAGGCTTTGCGAACGACTGGAACAGGAGTTGTTTGGTTGGTAGCCGGGCGGATTCGACGTGCGAAAAAAGAAGACCTGACAGTAGTGCCACGCATTTCACTCACCTGTTGCAATAATTTTGGTCCCTGAGAAAAAAAGAAATCACACCGGCCAGCTAGCTCAGGCCTTTAGTTTTGGACCGTAACCTTCTACAAATGCCCGGCGCAATTTAGCCGCATCGATCCGGCTGATCAGTTCGATCCGCCCATCGACCACCATTACCGGAATGGTGTATTTGTACTTCTCGAACAGGACGGGATCTGAAGTAATGTCCACTTCTTCCAGGCTAAATTCAAATTCTCCGTCTAGCGAAAACAAAGCCGCTTTGGCGTTCTCGCACAGGTGACAGCCTTCTTTGTTATATAGAGTTACGGTGTGTTTTGTTCTTGCTTCACTCACGGTTGTTTTTGAACGTATTAAGAGTTTTCTGGTTGATTATCTAAAACCTGACGAGCTTCGGCCACCCGGCTAAGTGGTACGTAAACCGGCACGGCTCCCAGATTGCCCACTGTCAGGCCAAGTTTGGCCCCACCGTGTAGCATAACTGGAATGCCCGAACCTTCCAGCACGGCTTTAATCATCTGCGCGTCGATATAGCCGGAGGCCCGGCAAACCTGTCCTTCGCGTTCGCCTTGCGGCCAGGGAATTTCCTGGCTCATCGTATCGTCGAGCAGTGGAACCCCACCTTCGGGGGTGTCGGTTCGCTCGCCCAACGGAGTATCGCAAAACGGGCAGGTGTCTTCTTGCCAATCGCCCCAGCTAAATATCCGGTCGCAGCCGTTACAATATCGCTCTTTTTCAGTTGCCATAGCTAAATTATACCAGAAAAAATAAATTTAAGATAATTACACAATGTGCCGGGTGACGGTGAATTTCTCCAGGGCCGACATATTCAGCCGGTAGCCCAGTCCCGGCTGGTCGTAATTGACCTCGATCCGGCCACCGGGGGCCAGCACCGGCGGGTCCATAATATCCTCGGCGTAATATTTATCGCTACCGGAAACGTCGCCCGGTACCGAGAAATTAGGCAGACTGCTGAGAGCCACATTGAAGGCCCGGCCAAGCCCGAATTCGTGCATACCGCCACACCAGACCGGGATACCCTGCGACTGGCACAGGTCGTGGATTAAGCGGGCTTGCAATAGGCCGCCGACCCGCCCGGCTTTGACATTGATCACCCGGCAACTACCCAGTTGCAAGGCCCGCCGCGCATCTTCGACCGAATGGATACTTTCATCCAGGCAAACCGGGGTCGCCAATTCGCTCTGTAAATGGGCGTGATCGACAATATCATCGTCGGCTAGCGGCTGTTCGATCATCATCAGATCAAACTGATCGAAGCGTTTGAGATGTGCCAGGTCCTTGAGTCGGTAAGCCGAGTTAGCATCCATCATCAGGGGTAAATCGGGGTACTGGCGGCGAACCGCTTCAATTACTTCAAAGTCGCGGCCCGGCTTGACCTTGAGCTTTACCCGGTGATAACCCTGGGCCAGAAAACCGGCAATCTTCTCCAGTAAAATGGCGGTATCTTCTTCGATACCCATGCTAACACCGCTCTCGATAAAAGGCCGTGTGCCGCCCAGCAAGCGGGCCAGTGCCACTCCTTCATGTTGCGCCAGTAGATCCCAGGCGGCCATTTCCAGTCCGGCTTTTGCAAAATTGTTGCCGCGTATCCACTTATAAAATCCCGTAAATTCCTCGATAGTCTCGAATTTTCGGCCCCTAACCGCCGGTCCCAGGTAATCGCGCTGGATATGCCAGCATGTATCGATGGTCTCTGGACAATAATCCGGTTTGGTCGGGCAGGCCGACTCGCCCCAGCCGATTAACCCACTCTGGTCGTGCAGCCCGACGATAACGTGGTTAAGTTCGGATTTTCGGCCAAAACTGGTTTCAAAAGTATTCTTCAAGGGTATCCGAACGTGCCGGAGTTCGATGCCAACAATTTTCATTGAGACTCCTTTTTAACAGGGTGCCCTGGTTAGTCTTAAGAAGAAAAATCTAAGCCTGGTGTTCCAGAACATAAAAAGCTTGTTTGCCGGTCTCGTTTTCGAGGGTAAAGAAATCCGTCAGGTAATAGCCGCCTGAAAGATAATATTCAAAGAGCGACCGGGCACCCGTTCGCCACTGGTCCGCCAGTTTCAGGTCGTGCTGATGGACCGCCGGATAGTTAGGGGGTATCTCCAGGATCAGCCGTTTTTCGGTGCGCTGTAGATCTACCGACACCAGCCCGATCACCGGTGGCATCAGCCGTTCGGTCAGATTTACCGGCGGGGTAGCCTGATAATCGGCCAGTGGTTGCCCCGGCTTTTGATGAGCCTGGGCCGCCGCTAGCCGCTCTTGAACGTGGGTCGAATCAAGTTCCCAATCGACGGTCAGGCGGTCGGTATCGAGCTGACCGTAAAGCGACCCGCGTCCGGTGCCATACATATTGGATTGGTACTGGCGGCATTTCGCGCCGAGTTTTGCCAGGTTGAAATAAGCGTTTCGGGCCAGCAAAGGGTCGAATGTCCAGCGCATAAGGTCGTAACCCTGGGCCAATATGGCCTCTCGCTGGGCCAGTTTGAGTGCCAGGCCGACTCCCCGGCTTTGCCACTGCGGATCGGTCCCGGCCATCTGCGAATAATGGTAATAACGCCGGCTGGTTTCATCCCGGCCTATAAAGCCCAGCACAAAACCGATCAGTTTATCGCTGCCGGTTTCAAAGGCTCCCAGGGCCAGTCCGCCGTTTTTATTAATGGCGACCATTAGCGGCAGATATATCACCGGGTCGGTAGGTCCGAAACCCCAGGCCAGGCGGTGCAAATCCTGACAGGCCCGGTATTCCTCGACGGCTTGCAACCTTCGTATATAAAAAGCTTCGATTAGAGTGCGCTCCTGATCTGACTGGTTGAAATGAGTTCGCGCTTCCTGTTGCGGGTATTATGCCACAAAATTTCTGGTCGTGCCTCAAACTTGCCACTCTTAAATAGGCTAAATTCGGCCTGTAGTGACTGAATTATGTTAAACTTGGGTTCGGTTGGTCTGATTGATACAACTCAAAGTTACTAAAAATAGGTTTGGAAACTAACTTTATGACCGGAGACAGCCTTCAGGGAAAATCAGGTGGGGAGGACGCCGAGGTAATTGTGATCGGCGGTGGGGCGGCGGGAACCAGTACCGCCATTAACCTCGCCCGGCGGGGGCGGCGGGTAATATTGCTGGAAGGTCGGGAACCCGGCCCGCCGACCCTGAGCGATTTGCACAGTGGTGAGGTATTTTCGCCCGGTTCGCAGGCGGAGTTAGCCCGGTTGGGTTTGCCGGTGGCTGACGATAGCTCGGCCCATTTTCTGGATCGCTGGAAATTGCAGGAATGGGACACTTTGCTGCAACACTGGCCGGGCGGTCGACGCACCCTCGACCGGTTGCCGGGTGGGCGTTGTTACTGGCAACTCAACCGGGGGCGGTTCTATCAGGCACTTCAGCATCTGGCCCGTCGTGAAGGAGTCGAGGTACGCACCGGGGCGCGCGTGATCGACTTGCTCCGCGATTCGGCTGGAACCTATCAGGGCGTGATTGTCCGGCAATCGGATCAGGCCACCGGCGAAATGACTCAGCATAATCTTTTTGGGCGGATGGTAGTCGATGCCAGTGGTCGCAATTCGGTGGTGGTGGCCCGGTTAGCTTTGCGGGAACCTGAGCCGCATCTAAGCCGGGCCGCATACATCTTTTTCTTTAGTGAGATTAATAAACCGGAAATTGAGCCAGGGGTCTGGGAACAGTTCTGGCTGAGTGGTTCAACTACCCTGCGCGGAAGCTGGCTGGCTCCCGGTCTGTACCGGTATGCCTTTGAAACCAGTCTGGCCGAGCGTTCGCGGTGGCTGGCCCGCTATGGCCGGTTGGCTCCCTACGAGCTTTTTCAGAAGGTAGTCGCCGACCTTTTGCCGCCCGCTCAGGCTCGTCCGTTTCAGGAGGCCGCCCGGCTACCGCATACCCTGGCCTTTGCTCCGATTGGCTACCGGGTCTCCCAGCTTGCTCACGATGGTTTGCTGATGGTAGGCGATGCCGCCGGTTATCTCGACCCTTCGACCGGGCAAGGCTTGGAATTTGCCTTGCGAATGGGTCGGCTGGCCGCGAATACCATCGATCAGGCTTTTGCGGCTAATCGCTTCGATCAGGCCGCTTTTAACTCCTATCTGGTCGGTTGGCAGTCCGAGGTCCAGCCGACTCTGCGGAATTTGCGACTGATGTTGCGACTTAGCCGTCAGAACTGGTTGTTAGACTCGGTGGCCCGGTTCGGACCGGTTCGCCGAACTATTGTCCGGCAACTCACCACCCCCCGCCCTCCGACAATCTAAAGTTTGTAACCACTCAGGCCCCACCCCTGATTCAGGCTGGTTTTATTTATCAAGTAAAGGTCCTAACCATGAAAAATTACAACACATATCCCATTACCCAAACCGTTATATCTCTCGTTATCGGTTCGTGGAGATAGATACGCAAATTTATCACAAACTTTATGGGCTGGCCCTGAGTAGAGTGTTATAATTAGGCGAAGTAATTTTCGGTTAAATAATAGGCTAAATTTGGAAAGCTGGCGAATAAATGTGGTTCTATAACCTGGGTAAATGGATCTACCGGCATAAGTGGCTGGTTATTGGGGTCTGGACGGTAGTGCTGGTAGCCTCTTTGCCGTTCGTACCGAGGGTTATCGAGCCGCTCAAAACGGGAGGCTTTGCCGACCCGGCCCTGGAGTCGTCCAAAGCCGCCGATTTACTCCAGAAAAAACTCGGCTATAGTACCAGCAGCCTGGTGATTTTCTACCAGAGTCCGCCCCAGATGACTGCCTACGACCCGGAATTTGCCCGGCAGGTGGAAGCTTCGCTGGTCGAATTGCAGAAATCGCCAGTAAAGAATAGCATTGTGTTGCCGAGTGTCAACCCGCGCCAGGTTTCCAAAGATGGTCACACTGCCTATGCCCTGGTGACATTTGAAGCCGATGGCGAACTCGTTACCAAACGTTTACCCGAAATCCGACCGCTAATCAAACAGCCACCCAGCTTGAAAATGACTATCGGCGGCGGTCTGGCCTTCTATGAAGATGTTGAGGTCGTCAGCCAGCGCGACTTGGAACGGGCCGAGTTGGTGGCCTTTCCGGTCGCAATTGTGGCTCTAGTGCTGGCCTTTGGTTCAGTCGTGGCCGGGTGTTTGCCGGTGGCGGTCGGGGGCGTTGGGGTAGCAATTATTTTATGTCTGCTGTTCTGGCTGGGCCACCTGACCGAAATCTCGATCTTTGCGGTTAATTTGGCGACTCTGCTGGGTCTCGGTCTGGGGTTGGATTATTCTCTGTTTCTGACCAGTCGCTTCCGGGAAGAACTGGCGCGGGGTCGCTCGACTGAAGAAGCGGTCGGCGTAACTCTGGCGACGGCTGGTAAAGCAGTTACTTTTAGCGGACTGACCGTGATGATCGGTCTGAGCGGCACTCTGCTATTCAAAATCAATATCCTGACCTCGGTCGGGCTGGCCGGCTTTATCGTGGTAATAGTTTCGGTCCTGGCGGCGATCACGCTGCTCCCGGCGATCCTGACTTTGCTCGGCACGCGGGTAAATGCCCTTTCGGTCAGCAAGCTTTTGCGGCGACCTGCCAGACCGATAATAGCCAATAGCGACCAACACGGCTTCTGGGCCTGGCTGGCTCACCTGGTAATGAAACGCCCGGTGACGATTTTTGTGGCGGTCCTGGCGGTGCTGGTAGTGCTGGGTTTGCCCTTCTTGCAGGTTAAATTCAGTTCGCCGGATGCCTCGATTTTGCCTACCGATGTCCCCAGCCGTCAGGCTTTCGATATTTTGAAAAGTAACTTTAACGAAACCGAAATTACGCCGATCCTGATCGCGGTTAAGGCCCCTAATAACGGAAGTATTCTTGCCAGCGATAACGTTTACTACCTGTACGATTTTGCTAAAGCGGTCGCCCAGGACCCACGTGTAGAGCGAGTCGATAGCATCGTAAGTGTCGAACCCCGGCTGACCAAATCGCAGTATCAGTTCTTTTACACCGCCCCCGACAAAATACAGGACCTGATTTTGCAAACTTTCCTGAAAGCTTACGCCAACCAGGATACCACTTTGATCACGGTGGTCCTGAAAAGCCAGTATGGTTCGACCTCGCAGGAAGCCAAAGACCTGGTGCAGAAGCTCCGTAACAGCCAGATCGGTAACGGCCTGACTTTGCAAGTGACCGGAGCGACCGCCGGAATTATGGATGTCGTTAGCGGTATTTACGATACCTTCCCGCTGGCGGCGACCGTGATCGTACTGACGACTTACTTTATCCTGCTAATCCTGTTGCGCTCGATTGTGCTGCCGCTTAAGGCAATCTTGATGAACGCTCTCAGCATCCTGGCCTCTTACGGGGCGTTGGTCTGGGTCTTTCAGGAAGGCAACCTGAGCAATGTGCTGAACTTCAAACCGTTGGGGCTGATCGAACCCAGTCTGCCGATTATTATGTTCTGTACTTTGTTCGGGCTTTCGATGGACTACGAAGTGTTCTTGTTGAGCCGGATCAAGGAGAATTTCGAGCATACCGGCGATAATACCGCCAGCGTGGCCCTGGGCTTGCAAAAGAGCGGCAAAATCATTACCAGCGCGGCCTTGATCGTGGTGCTGGTCTGCCTGTCGTTTGTAACGGCGGACATCGTACTGGTTAAAGCTCTCGGTCTGGGCGTAGCGGTGGCGGTCGGCCTGGATGCCACTATCGTCCGGGCCTTGTTGGTCCCGGCCACCATGCGGCTGCTGGGTGACTGGAACTGGTATGCTCCTAAATGGGTTCTGCGAATTCTGCCTTATACCCGGCTGGAAACCGAAATGTTCGATCAGGCCGATATTACGCCTCCCCCGCTTTCCAAACAACCGGCGGCCTGATATTTTTGGACCTAGCCGAGCTAAATACTGGCCTGGGCGATCAGGAAAAAATCGCGGGTCTGGCGCACCTCGGCATTACTAAAAATCTTTTTCAGGATCGCTTCGAGTTGGTCCGGGCTATAGTTAATCTTTAGAACCTCGTAGCTTGAGCCGTCCCGAAGCTGGCGACGCGCTACCTCACTGGCCGGAACACCCGGTCGCAAGGCCGAGTCAAAGGCTAACAGACTACCGCCCGGTTTTAGAACCCGCTTGATTTCGCTCAAAAAGCCGTACAGCCTATCCGACGGCACGTGACTGAGCCAGAAACCGGTAAAGACCAGGTTAAAGCTGCTATCCGCAAACGGTAGGGCATACGCATCTCCCCGCACCAGCAAAGTTTTGGCCTGGTAGTTTTCGTCAGTTTCTTCGAGCCGGGCGCGAGTTTCGGCCAGCATCGCCGGCGAATAGTCCAGTGCGATCAGCCTTCCGCTTTCGGGCAGGTTTTGTAACCAGTAAGGGGACCATTTGCCTGTACCACAAGCCAGGTCAAGTGCCTGGCTACCGGGCCGGTTCAATAGCGTACTGAAACGGGTGGCCTCCCGGCCCAGGTCGGCCACCTGGGCGTGCCAGGTGGGGTTAGTCGCCGGATTGTTAAATGGCCCCCGCCGGTCGTACCAATCATCATATTCAGCCGCTCGCTTTTCGTAATACTCGTGCATCGAACGGTCGAGCGAATTTTTATCGATCATTGCTGAGGCTCTACTTTCTACGCGACATTTGAGGCCGTTGCCCCGTCAAACTTTTTCTGTCAGAACTTACAAGGCATATTAACACTGTAAAATCACTCCCGGCAAATAGAAAACGCAACTACATTTCAACCGCTTTGGCTTCAACCTCATTGAATGAGGTTGAAGCCAAAGTCCTATTTCTATTACAATTAGTGGCCGTTAGTGGTAAAATATCAACGTCCGGCAGCGTTGCATCGTTTATCTGCGAAATTAGGCCGGGCAAGCGTTTCAATTTTTGGAATATTAGCACAGGTGCATGAATGTCGGCTAGCGACCTCAAAAAGAAACTGCCGGGAGAGGCTAACCTTTCCCACCGCCAACCACCCGAAACCCTCGATATTCAGCCGAATATAGCTGACCATCTGGAACCGGAAGATTTTGATGGAGAGCCGGAGAACCTGACTACTCGCTTTTTGCAAAAGCGCGAGAACCGGCTCGACCGCCAGACGTTACGGCTGGCCCAGGCATTGATCAAAGCCGGTTTCAAAGTTACCGATCCACGACTGGCGGTGATCGAGGAAATCGTAAGCTTTAACCGTGAGTTTGAAATAAACGAGCTTACTGAACGGCTAGAAAAACGCCCGGACTTTAAACCTGGCATCGCCAGTATCTTTCGAGCCGTCAAGTTGCTTACCGAACTGGGGTTACTTCAACGCCTGCATAGCGGCGATGGCTGCCACCGTTACGGGCTTGCGCGTGGTCATAATCACCAGATCATTTGTCGCTGCTGCGACCGCACGGTGGAATTTGAGGGCTGCGATTTTAGCACCCTGACCGATTTTCTGGAAAAACAAAGTGGCTTCAGACTGGAAGGTCACTGGATCGAGTTTTACGGTCTCTGCCAGGATTGTGGGCGGGTCGCCCCTGCCGGGAGCGACGCTATCAAAGCCGGGAATCTAAACCTGGTCAAATCCCTGCCACCCCACGAACATCACCCAGAGGTAGCCGCCAGCCGGCCAACCCCACTGAGCGTGCGCGAGGTTTCCCAGAACCCGGTCTAGCTTCATCAGACCAGAAGCTAAAAAGCAGCTTAAATTGGTTTGCTCCCTGCGAGCAAGGCCAATTTTTTATTCCCGGTTTTGCCGCTGAAAGCGTTAACTTTCAAGCTTTTCGCTAACTCCCTGAAACCCCTAAACAAATCGTTTTTCAATGGTTTAAATTGCTTGAAAACACCGGTTTATTTAATGTTGTCCGTAATGTTCG
Organism: Chloroflexia bacterium; assembly: GCA_038322625.1. Classification (GTDB taxonomy): domain Bacteria; phylum Chloroflexota; class Chloroflexia; order Chloroheliales; family Chloroheliaceae; genus 54-19. The sequence continues at coordinate 32,232 of JBBQGA010000032.1, read as the reverse complement.
TATGCAATAATAGAAATGTAGAGAAGAGAGCAAATCAGCAACAACCTACTCAACATCGCACTTACGTCCTGAAAACCATTACCAGTTCCAGCCGTTCTTGCTTCGTCTTTCAAGTTCCACAACGGTAATGGTGCCCTCTCTACACCGGAATATTTCCTTTCATTTTAAGTTAATCTCCTTTCGTTGTTCGTTTAGCATCGACGCCAGGCCGTTTCCCCTGGCGTCGATTTATTTTATATTTTAATTTTGGTACCTATGCAGCCTAACTCTTTACGAAAGTAATTTAGCGGGACTCGTGGGGGTCGGGTACCCACTGGGTGCCCTGCGGGGGGTCATACAGGCGGGTACCCGCTGGGTGCCCCTGTTAAAATTCTTTTTAATTCTTCGCTTCAAGCTCTCAAAGTGAGGTTGAAACGAAAGTATTATTAGATTAGCTTTGCCATTTTCTCACCGAGCCGGATACTGTAGTTTTGACCGCGATCTTGAGGGTAGACGTGCGCCATATTTGCCAGGTAGACGTTTGTCAGGGGCGTTTCGTGGGGCGGCAATTTGGTCGGGTAGTCCACCGTCACAATCGGCTGGGCATAACCGGCTTTCCAGACCCAACTTTTTTTGATCGAGGCCGGGTCGAACGCGGGTTGAATTCGTTTGAGATGCGGCAAAAACTCGGCCACCACTTCCTGATCAGCTTTGCCGAAAAGGGCATGATCCATCGGCAAGTAATTACCCAGGTACACCAGATTCTGACCTTCGTAATCTTCTTTTGGTATGAAATTGGTATGCTCGACCACCGCCAGGAACGGGTAGCCGGGGTCATTTACGTTTAGCCAGTAGGTAAAACCCTGCTTCTCATCGAAAAAGCCTTTATCAAGGGATAAAATTACACAGTGTGCCCCATAGTGTTCGATAGACTCCGCTCCGGCGTAGCGGTCGATATAGGTGGCCGGTAAGGAGGCTCCAGCTAACTGAGTAAAGACACGGGTCGGGGTCGTCACAACCACTTTATCAAAAATTTCGTCTTGCCCGTTGACCGTCACAATCACTTTGCTGGCCTGGTCGCCGGTACCATTGCGGATCGCGGTTACGTCGCTGTCCAGCCGAATTTGGCCGCCAGCCTTTTGAACCGCTTCGTACAGCCGGACATACAACCGGTGAAAACCGCCCTTTAAGTAACCCAGGTATTGGGTACGTTCGTGAAAACGACTCCAAAGCCAGGGCATCGCAATCTGTTCGTATTTGCTGCCAAACTTGGCGGTGAGCAAAGGTTTAAAGATTTGCTCGTAAGCCGATTTACCGGCCCATTTCTGAACCCACTTTGCAGCGGTGGCTTTCGCCAGACGCTGGTAATTTGACTCGAATTTCAGGTAAGCCCCGATCATCCCAAAGCGTAACCGGCCTATAAACGGCAGCGGTTTGAACAGCAAGATTGCTACCGCCGTATCAATCGAGCTACCGGCCAACGGTTTAACCAATTTCTTGAGCCAGCCCGTTTTCAGGTCGGAAAAGGCACTGTCCATCCGGTAAACTTTGCCGCCGCGTAATGTGCTGGTCGGTGGGGTTTTCCAGATCAGGTCCTGGCTCAAGCCCATTTCCTCGATCAACCGGATAATATCTTTGTCGGTCTTGAAAATATGGTGGTAAAACTTTTCCAGGTAAGGTCCGTCTTTGCCGCGCTCGGTAAGCGGAAAAGAAACCGCCAGCCCGCCCGGTTCGTGACCTTTCTCCAAAATTACTACTTCATCGCCCGCGCTGGCCCGTCGCAACGCCAGGGTCAAGCCCAACGCCCCACCGCCTATAATGCCTAATCTCACCTGAAATTGTGTCCTCTCATTATTTGCTTATTTTTCGCCAGACTTTGGATCGATGGTCTCGGTTTTGTCCGGCTCAAAAGTCACCTCAGACTCGCCATTCACCGGTTCAATCAGCTCAGGCGAATGATGATCGCTTTCTGGTTGGCCTTCTACACTTTCTACACTTTCACCGTTTTCCGCCGGTTCAAGCGTGGCTACCGTGTGATCGGCTCCCGTTGTTTCGGTCACTTCCCCGGCCAGGGCTTGCTCCGGCGTGTCCAGTTCAGGGTCAGTTTCAGCCTCAGCCTCATCTTCGGCGGTGGCGGCCAGTGGCTTGACCCTCGCTTTGTAATCCGGTTTTGGTCGAGCTGGAATTTCCGCTTCCGGTAGCGGGCTTTCTTCCAGGTCGCTCTCCTCGTCGAGTTCCGCCGAAGTCACCTCGGCAACCGGGCTAGTTGTTTCGCTGAAAGTTTCGGAGGTGGTCACGGCCACCGGCACGCTTGCCATAGCCAGGGCCGGGAGTTTTACCGAGATCGCCTGGGTCAGCGGGAAAGCTTTGCGGTGACGGTAGAAAAGCACAAAACCGGCAATCAAAATCTCGATGATGGCCGTAAGTTGAGCCGAGCGAATTCCGTCGGTACTGCCGTTCAGATAGAGGCTGTCCGTCCGCAAACCTTCGGTGAAAAACCGGCCTATCGAGTAAATCACGGCGTAGAGCAGGAATATATCCCCATCGCGCAACTTGACCTTGAAACGCTGCTCGACCGTTTTGGGCTTCATTATGCAGAAAAACAGCACCAGGAAAGTAAAATAATCCCAGAGCGACTCATACAAAAAGGTCGGATGGAACAGGGCATCTTTGGAAATGTTCGGCTGTAAAGTGCCGTTAGCCGAAGGAACGATACAACGGGTATCGACCGTGCCTGGGGTAGTGCCACTGGTCCGGTAATCGCAGGGGATTTTTACACCCCAGGGCCATTTGGTTTCCCGACCGTAGGCCTCGTTGTTCATAAAATTGCCCCAGCGTCCGATCCCCTGAGCCAGCACCAGACCCGGAGCCACAAAATCGGCGAAACGCGGCAGACTGAACGGATTTTTAAAGCGAGTGCGGTTCTGGCGCAAACGGCGGTTGTAGAAGTAGCCGTAAACCAGTGCCCCTAGCAAACCGCCGACCACTGCGCCCTGGATCGCAATTCCACCCCTCCAGATTTCTATCGCCCCGGCGTGGTTGGGGTCATTGATACTGAATAGATAATTCTTGTAACTCTCCCAGGTAAATACCACATACCAGACCCGCGCCATCAAAATGGCCGAAACTAACAGTATCGGTAAGATTCGCCAGACATGATCGGGGTCATCCCGGCGACGCTCGGCCAGAAACTGAGCCAGAAAGGAGGCGATAATTACCCCGCCCGTGATAATAATGCCGTACCAGCGGAAAGTTAGACCGCCCAGTTTTAGAGCAATGGGGTTATTACCATTATCGCCGTCGATGGCTTTGATCAAGAAATATAAGCCGAGAATCCCCAGGTAGACCAGCAAAATACCATACCAGCTTAAAACTACCCTGGACCACTTTATTTGTCGTTTAGGACGGGCGGTTGCCGTTTCCATTTTCTAGCTGCTCCTTAGGCTCAACCGTAAAAGCGCAACCCTTTTGCAGTCAGGGTTTGCTTCCGGCAGCGAATTATTACAAAATTATCACGATATGTGCAAATAGCCGTTAAATCATTCTTATTATATACTACTGGCCGGGTAGCTTGCAGAAGGTGTAAAACCGGTAAGTTCATAGACACCCTAACAGCCTTTGAAATCGGTGCGCGATGTAGGGACGTAAATAAAAGCAATATCCCGACAGGCTAGCCGGTAATTCTGTAAGACCGCCTGGGCCAGTTCGGGCGAAAGATAAATATCGCTGACGGTACCCTCTGCTGGTGCCCGCTTTACAATAGATTGTCGTAATACAATCAAGCTGAATTGCCGGTTCTGAACTTTTGCCAGCAGTTGTGATTGGTCCCATCGGTCAAGGCGTGTAGCATGGGTTTGGGTAAAGGGATCGGTGGTAAAGAGCGGCTTTTGGGTTGCCAGCATCAACCCAACGTTATCGCTATAAATCAAAGGACCGCTGTCATTATTCATAAAGGCCGCCACCGAAGCCAACCGGTTTTTCTGGTTTTCGGTTGGAGCGCGATATTCCAGGCCCAGCCAATCCGGGTTGAAAAATTCGACCTGCAAGCCAGCCAGCACCGCCTGAGTTGGCCCGAAACTACCCAGTACCGGCACCTCCTCCGGCTTAATCCGGGCTTCTCCAACCAGCAAACCGGCGGCCTGCCAGCCCAAAAGCACCAGCGACCCGACCAGTACCCACTGTCTGCGTGTTGCCATTTGCCCTAAGCTTACCAGTCGCACCAGCGTTGCGCCAACTGCGATACAGCCGGCGGCAGCCAGTTCCAGCATATGATTGTGGTTGCCGCCATAGGTGCCGGTAGACAGGCTGGCAAACCAGGCCGCACCCAAATACAAGACGATAAACGTCCCGCGATTGTTTCGCAGGTCAACCGGACGGCGTTGACCGCTCAGACCTTCCAGCAGCCAGAGCGGAATAAACGCCAGCGCGAGCAACCCAAATAGCTGGTAACTCTGGAGCAGACCGCCCAAAAACTTGGCGTAATTCTGACCGCTCCAGGGCAAAACATGGACCGTTATAATGTGATACCAGAAGCCGCCCGAAGTCAAGAAATTGAGCAGCAGCATCGGCCCGAAGGCCAGCCCCAGATAGACTACACCAAACCGGCTGGTTCTCAAAAGCCGGGCTGACAAAGACGGGGAACCGTTGCTTAGCAGCCACAGACCGGCCACCCCAACTCCGGCAAAAGCGGTTTGTTTGGTCAGCGCGGCCAGGGCAAACAGGCCCGCCGCCAGGTACAGCCGCCGCTCGGATTGCTCGGCGGATTGCTCGTAGCTAAAGACAAGATACAATCCGCTCAGACTTAAAAATACCGCCGTCATATCCGGCTTGACAGCATCGCCCCAGAAAGCGACCAGCCCCAGCGAAAGCCAACTCAGCGCGGCCAAGACGGCGGGCCAACGGTTAGCGGTGGAGTGGGTATAGGTATACGAATAGGTGCGGACGAAGCGATAGATCAGAAAAGCCAGACCTACCGCCGCCAGCCAGGAGATCAGGCGGCCCGGCTTGAAGCTGGTGCCCAGCAGGTGTATAAAAGGCCAGTTGAGCAAATAATAGAAGGGCGTATAGGGTGCCGAGATAAAGCGGTCTGGCGAAGGCAGGGAATATATATTGGTGCCGTGATCGAGCAAAAGGGTTTCGGAAACGATCATGCTTTCCGATTCGTCGACCTGGAAGGCGAAATTAAAAATTTGCCAGATAATATTGAGCGAGAAAATAACCTTAACCAGCAGCAGTCCCGTCACCACCAGCCAGCCCCATATAAGAGGTTGTCGCCACCATACAGGCAAAGACACGGGATTTTGCCGGACGGTCGGGGGTAAAGTTTGTTCCAGATTACTCAAGATTTTGGCTAAACCTGCTTATTTCACTAATTGTTGAGTACGGGCCGCCCCGGCATACTGGCGACCTTTCCAGCTAACACCCCGGCCCAATAGCGACCGGTACATTGAGTCGGCCATCACCCCAGCGAATACTATCACCGCCAGCGGAAAAGACAGGGCATAAGCCGGTGGTAGGCCAAACTCCTGATCGAAGCGGCGGCGCGCAAATGCCCCGGCCATAACCTGTGCCAGGCTCAACCCAAACAGGCTGCCGCCGCTTCGTCCGCCACTTTTTAGCCACCTGCCAAACCCCCAGACAAGCTGCCCGACCGGCAAAGCTCCCATCAGTAAACTCGCTATGATTAAAAGCGGGACCGTCAGGTAAGGCAAGCGGCTCCCGGCAAAGGCATTTTTGCTAAACCCGCGCCAGATTTCGCCCAGTCCGTTGTACATATGTACCGCCACCAGTTCTTCACCACCCTTGAGCAATATCCGCCCACCGGCCTGTTTGATCGCCTGGGCCATATCTCTATCATCCAGTAGTGAATTTTTTAGCGCACCGCCGTAACCGCCGACTTTCTCAAACGCGCTGCGCCGCACCAGCAAATACTGGCCGTTGGCGAGAGCCACTTTGCTGCCGGGCCGGTTGACTTCCGAAAGGGGATATTGCAAGGTGATCCCCATCGCTATAAAAGGCAATAATATTTTTTCCCATAGGCTATTTAGCTCTTGCCGGGGTAATAAAGAATACAGGTCGACCGACTCCTGGACCGCCAGGGTAACAGTAGTGCGTAGGGCCGGGGGTAAGTGATAAGTATCGGCATCGCTAAATAACAGCCACCGGCTATCGAAGCGGGCTTGCTCAAAGCCGCGCTGCATGGCGTGGGTCTTCCCAGCCCAACCCGGCGGTAAAGCTTCCGAGAGAGTCAAAATCTTCAAACGCTGATCGTCGGCCCTCAGCCGGGCCAGAATAGCCGGGGTTGCATCCTCGCTCCCATCATCAACCACGATCAGTTCAAAATCAGGGTAATCCTGGGCCAGCAACGACCGCACACAGCGTTCGATGTTGGCCGTTTCGTTGCGGGCGGGAACAATTACGCTTACCGGCGGCAAATCCATGTCTGCCAGATTGGACAGATCGAGCTTTTCACGTTTGAGCATACCGGCCAGTGCCAGACACCGGGCCGATACACTCAGCGAGATCAGGGTTTGCGCTCCCAGCCACCAATTTTGTTTCATTTGCCCTCTTGTTACCTGTCATAGTTATATTTATATGTAACTATTCACCTACCACTAAGAAAATTAGCGGGGTTCTTAAGGGTGCAACCCCTGCGCGGGGCTTGAGTAATTACAATATATTTTTGAATTCGCCGCCGAACCGGGCTAATTTTAACACATCTAACTGCTTTTGATGTTGGCCTTTTTGGGGCCGGTCAGCCTCGGAATTGTTTTGACTTCATTCCGGTTTGTGGTAAAGTTGGCAAAACCGGAATTCCTACCGACACACCTAAATTACTTAGTCAAAAGCTAACAAACTTATAAGGAGTAGTAGCAATGGCAAATGCAACGCCTGAATTCAAGCAAAATTTACGGGCGGCTTTTGATCAACTGGAGGAAGGCCAAACTTTCACTTACCGGCGCACTTTTACCGAGGGGGATGTGGCCCTGTTCTGTGGCACTACCGGCGATTTTAATCCCTACCATATGGACGATACTTTTGTGGCCGGTAGTTGGTACGAGCGGCGAATTGTGCCGGGTTTGCTTACCGGCAGTATGCTGACCCATATCGGCGGGATGATCGGTTTTCTGGCGATGGAAATGAATTTTCAATTCAAAGGGGCCGTTTATATCGGCGATACCGTCACCTGTGTGGTCACATTTGGCGAGAAAGACCACGAAAAACGGATCATAAAAGCCTCGGCCAGTTTCGTCAATCAAAATCAGGTGGAGGTACTGACCGCCCAGTTGAAAGGCTTTCCGGGTCAGGTTCGGCTGGCTCGCTAAAGCGAAACCTCGGTGCCGATACCCAGTTCACGGGCTTTCTGATAAATATAATAGCCCATTGCCACGTCCTGGGAGGCGTTACCTACCGATTTAAAGAAGCTGATTTCACCGGTCTCGAAGCTGGCCCGGCCTGGTTTTAGACCGGCCACGATTTCGCCCAGTTCGGCGTAAATGTGTTCTTTGCCAAAGTCGCCCGCCGCCATCGGTATAATGATGTCGCCCGCTTCGTTCAGAGCCGCCTCGCGCTCGTCAACTACCAGCCTGGCCCGGCCTACGGTGGCCGCCGGGACCTCACGCAAAGTCGGCAGGTAGGAACCCACCCCATTAATATGAGTGCCGGGCATCAGATGTTGGTCGTGAAAAAGCGGCGCAGGGCTGGTGGTAGCAGTTACCACAATATCAGCCCCTTCCAGGGCTTCCTGGGCTGTGCTTGCCAGCTTTACTTTGCAATCCAGTTCCGCCGCGACCCGCTCGACAAAGGCGTTCGCTCTGGCCGGGTCGCGCCCGACTATCCGCACCTCTATCAGTTCGCGTACTGTCGCAATGGCTTTTAGCTGAGTATAAGCCTGGGTACCGGCCCCAAAAATTGCCAACCGGCAAGCCTGGGGAGCCGCCAGACAATTGGTTGCCACCCCACTGGCCGCCCCGGTCCGAATGGCGGTCAGGCTGGCCCCTTCCATTACCGCCAGCGGCTGACCGGTCGCCGCATCGAACAGCGTTACCAGACCGTAAATTAGCGGCAGTCCCCGCGCGGGATTTTGGTTAAAAACACTCACTATTTTTACGGCTAACTGACCACTGCCGGTTTCCGAACTAAGGGACCCCGGCATTATCAAGAGCAACCCCTGCTGCTGGGTCATTTCCAGTCCAAAGCGTAAAGGAATCTTGCCGCGCCCGGTCGAAAGGGCCTTAAAACCGGCCTGGCTAGCCTGGATCGCTTCTTTCCAAACCAAACTTTTATATATATCTAATTTTGATAATACTAGCACCCAATATCTCCTTTGTTAAACGTTATAACCTATCATACCACTTATTAACAAACTTTAATATCAGATATTGAATGAGTATTAGAGCTTTTATATTATCCTACGTGCCGTAAGACCCTTGCCCGCGCTATGGGTTGGTTTGCGTCATCGACCGAAAGTCCTAATTAAGTTCTATTAGCCCACTATTAGAAATATCGAAAACTTAGACAAAGGCTTGACACCGCTTTCATAAATGATATAATCTGCGTTAAGGATAGGTGGTAAAACAGTTATCTTCCTAAATCTTCACAAGGTTCTGCTTGGTTGCTGGTCCGCCTAGAAGGATAACACTTTCAAATGATAGAAACTACCCTCGATTTTGCAATATACAGTATTAAAGCGGTAGCCCATATGGCCGATGTCACCGAGCCAACTTTGCGAGCTTGGGAAAAACGCTACAGTATTTTATCGCCAGGTCGGACCGAAAGCGGGCATCGCCGCTATACCAAACGCGATATTTACCGGGTGATGTGGCTCAAGCAACGCCTGGAAGAAGGTATGTCGATCAGCCAGGCGGCCACTCTTTTGCAGACACAGCCCGAATCGTTTTTGGAAGATATGGCCCAGTACGAGAAAACCAACCGTAACGGGCAAACTCGCACTATCGAAACCAATGGTAACGCCTTCAGCAACCGGCAAAACCTCGATCTACCTTACGAGGTTCGTTCACCCAAGATTCTGGTCGAGCGGTTACTGGAAGCCTTTTTACAGTTTGACGAGGCCGGAGCCGAGCGTTTGCTGGCCGAAGCCTCCAGCGTTTACCCGCCGGAAACAGTCTGTGTCGATATAATCCAGAGTGTGCTGATTGAGGTCGGCGAACGCTGGATAAAAAATGAAGTCACCATCGCTACCGAACATTTTGCCAGTACGCTTTGCCGCTCCCGGCTGAATACTATGATCGAAGCTTTACCCCTCAAAGAAGACGGCCCATTGGTCCTGACCGCCTGTGGACCGCAGGAATTTCACGAACTGGGCATCGTAATCACGACCTATTTCTTACGGCGTTATGGCTGGCGGGTAATTTACCTGGGTCAAAACGTGCCGGGCCTGGACCTGGAAAAAGACTTGCGCCGGCTGCAACCGGCTTTGCTGGTGTTTAGTGCCGGTCGAACCGAAAGTGCTTTGCTGTTGGGCCGGGAAATTATCCCGGTGGTTGAGCGAGTTCGCCAGAACTGGCTGCCCAACCTGATATTTGCCTATGGAGGCCGGGCTTTTGTCGAGGATGCCGGTTTGCACGACCTTTTCAAAGGCCAGGTTTATTTTGGTGATGACGCCCGGCAGAGCGTTAAACGGATCGAGGATATTCTCGAACGACGCTAATTGTTGGCTCGTGGAGCCTGAAACCGGCCACCCCGTATTTAACTAACCTCGCAATCCAACCGGTGATAACTAAATTCGGTCGCGCCCGGCTCACCCTGATAATACATATAAGCCAGATTGACCCCCAGCCCGTAAAGCAAGCTTAAACCGGGATGCTGCGGCATGGGACGACCACTGGCAAAAACTACCAGCCGGATGCCCGCCTGCACAATCGCTTCACTACACCCCAGACACGGCTCACCGGTCACGTATAAATGCGATCCTTCGGTACGGGCACCCAAGCGGGCGGCATTATAGATCGCGTTTGTTTCGGAATGCAAACACGGCACAGCACAGGTGCTGTAAGAAGCTCCACTCGGCAAATCCATGCGCCCACAGCTAAGAGGATGCGGAAACCCACGCGGCACGCCGTTATACCCATCGGAAACTACCGTCTTGTCGCGCACGATAATCGAGCCGTGACCGGCTTTCGGGCAATTGGTCATCCGCGAATTTAGCATGGCCTTTGCCATGAAAAACCCCTGGGTATCGGGCCGGTTGCCGTGCGCCAGCAAATGAGCGATTCCATCGTACCAGCCTTGCCGGACGTTTTGGCGGTCCAGGCTATCGATCTGAGCCTCGAAATTCTCAAAAGGCCGGTAATTAATATTCTCAATAAAACTCATCGCCCGTAAACTCCTAGCCCAGGACTTGCTTCATCTGCTGCAAACCGGCCTCGATATTTTCCATAGAATTGGCATAGGACAAGCGTAAAAATCCCTCACCGGCCTCCCCAAAAGAAGCTCCCGCCAGTACCGCCACATTGCCTTCCATCAACAGCTTATCGGCTAGCTGGCGAGAAGTCAGGCCGGTGCCGCGAATATCAGGAAAGGCATAAAAGGCCCCCGCCGGTAAACCGCAGCTAACCCCCTTCAGCTCGTTCAACCCGGCCACGATGCGCTCGCGGCGGCGCAAAAACTCCTGGCGCATACTTTCGACGCTACTTTGGGGACCTTCGATAGCCGCTAATCCGGCTAGCTGAGTAAAAGTAGCCGTACAAGAATTGCTGTTGACCATCAGCCGGGCCATATGTTCGGCCAACCATTCCGGCATAAGTCCATAACCAAGCCGCCACCCGGTCATCGCGTAACTCTTGGAAAATCCATCCAACACAATTGTCCGCTCGGCCATACCGGGCCGGTTGCCAATCGAATCGTGGCTGCCGGAATAAAGCAACTGGCTATAAATCTCGTCGGAGAGGACAAACAAATTGTGTTCGACGGCCAACCGGGCGATCTGATCGAGGTCGTCACTGTCCAGGACGCTGCCGGTCGGGTTCTGGGGAGAATTTAAAATCAGCAGTTTGGTACGGGGGGTAATCCGCTTTTCAAGCTCTGCCGGGTCGAGCCGGAAAGCCCGTTCAGACTTCAGAGGCAGTCCTACCGCTTTGCCGCCCACATAATCGATCATCGAGCGGTAGATCGGGAAACCGGGATCAGGATAAATTACCTCATCTCCCTCGTCCACCAGGGCCAAAATGGTATAAAAAAGGACCGGCTTTGCTCCTGGCGTAATCACAATACCCGCCGGAGTAGCCCAATCCAGGTGGCGGGTCCGTGCTAAATTGGCTGCCAGGGCCTCGCGCAGTTGAGGCAACCCTGCCGCCGGTCCATAGTGGGTAAAGCCGTCGCGCATGGCCGACACCCCGGCTTCGACAATGTGTGGGGCGGTATCAAAATCCGGCTCACCGATTTCAAAATGGATCACCGTCCGGCCCTGGGCTTCCAGGCTCCTGGCCTGCGCCAGAACTTCAAATGCGCTTTCCGTGCCTAACCGGTCGGCTCGCCGTGCCAGCTTTCTCTGCTCCATTATTTGTCCCTGTCTGTCTGGATTTTCTACCAGAATTGCAAATATTTAGGCCGATTATAGCACAGCCCTGAAAAGTGTCGAATGTATTAGGCAAGCGGAAAGTTAGATTTCAGTTAACGGTGTAATAGTTATAAGCCGCCAGGCTTAACTGGCTGATAAATTTGCGGGCCGAGGTGCCATCCGACTGCCGGACCATAATCGTTATCGCAATCCGCCCGCCTTTGGGTAGAAAGACCAACCCGGTATCGTTGGTAATATCATCAATATTGCCGGTCTTGTTGGCGACTCTGGTATCGGCGGGCAACAGGGCCGGGATGCGGTCGCGCACCTGCTGGTGAACAAGCAGGTCCAGCATAGCCGGGTCGTACTTTGCGCCCAGCAATTTCTGGTTAGCCAGGCGGTTCATAAATTGATCGAGATCGTCGGGAGTAGATCGAATGTTAAATGTATCGCTCAGGTCGGTGCCTTTGAAACCCAGGTCGGCCACCACCTGCCGCATATGCGGGATTTTCACCTGAAACATCAACATTAGCGAGGCAGTATTATTGGAACTGGTAATCATCGCGTACAAAAGGTCTTTAACCGGTAAACTTTCGCCCACCGGCACGATCAACACGCCTCCATCATCGTCGATGTCAGCCGCGTCGGGTGTCAAAGTTATACGGTCATCGAGGCTGAGTTTTCCCTGCGAAATATCGTAATAAACCGTTAGCATCACAAACAATTTGTAGATACTGGCGGTGTTAAACATTTTCTGCTGATTTATGGCGACTTTTTCATTGGTATCCAGATTATGAATGACGATCCCATATTCGGCTTCCTTTCCTAACTCAGTTTTTGAGCGGTCAATCGCCGACTGAATGGCAATTTCAAGCGTGGCCGGACGGGGTGTAGGCATGGCGGTCGGCTTTGGAGTCGCGGTCGGTTGAGGCGTGGCAGTCGGTACAGCCGTCGCGGTTGGCTCAGGGGTGACAGTCGGTACCGGCTCAACCGTTGGTGTACTGGCAAAGGCCAGGGTCGGTGTAGCCGGAAGCGCATTGAGGCCACCTTCAGCTTGACTTGTTTTGGAAGATGGCGGGACCGGGGCGGTTTCAACGACCGAAACCGGGGAGGTCGAAGCCAGCGGGGGCAAGGTGATCAGATTGGTTGTGTCAGGCGTAAGAGTTGGAGAGCTTGCCAGTGGAATCGAAAAAATCGTACCGGTCTGGCTCTGACTCTGAGTAGGAGGCGAGGCCTCCGGCCTGACGGGCGAAGCCATTAGCCAGGCCGCTCCACTCAGGCTCAGGAGGATTATCAGCCAGGCCGAAATTAAAGGCAAGCTCTGGCGAAACGATCTTGATGGGCGAATAGTGGGCAGCAAAACCCCGGCCCTGCGCCGCTCGTTTAGTTCGGTCAAAGCGGTTTTTGAGGCCGGAGGTTGCCCGGTCCGGGCCGGGGTTTTGGTTGTGCCGGGTCGTTCCATCTAATTCACAATTGAGGTCTAATTTAGATCGAAAAAAGGACCTAGCCAGCGTTAGCGGATAGCCAGTTGCAGGTTTGCCGTCGGGTCGGGGTGAGCCTGGCGAGTGTGCAAATCTTCCCAGACTTCGCTCATCAGACCGGCCATGACCACCGGCAACCCCAGCGAATTCTCCACATCCTGCGGTGTTAAATCGTCCAAGAACCGTCCGCCGTAACCCTTTTTATCCAGCATTACCTGGGGTAGAAAAAGCACCTCGCCCAGGTCGCGCCCACTTTGTTTCAAGGCTTGCAGAGCTTCTATAACGTCCTGCCCGGTCAACAACCCGGCCACCGTGACAGTCTGACCCAGCGTTTTGTTGACAACCGTCAGTAAATTGATTTCTAACTTGCCTACCGTATTCAGACGGTTGATAATCGGCTCAAAGGTAGGGGTTATTAGCTCGGCAGTGACCAGGGTGGCCCGGACCGGGCGGACCATTTCAACCGGCAATTTACGTTCGATTTGTTTCCAGTCGTCCAGGAAGCGGCGTACGAGTCCAACCCCGTTCTCGATCTGGTCGAAATCTTCGTAATGACCCCGCCCCGGCACTTCCCGGCCACACAGCAAATAAAATTCGTCGGACAGGTAAACAAACGGGGTGCCCAGTTCTTTCTTAAAGCGTTTCTGCCATGCGTGGACGGTATCAACCACCAATGCCGCTTCGTGGGTGGAAAAAGGCCGCATCGGCATGGCCTGGTCGCTAAAGCCGCGCCCGTGCGCTTTATCGCTGCGGCGGCGGTCGCCGGAGTAACCCGGTCCACCGGCCAAGCCAACCGGCACAATCGCGGCAGTCTGCACGCCGGGATACAATTTCGCCAGGTCAAATACCGTTTTCTCTAGTTGCGCCCCATCGTTGACGGTCGGTACCAGCACGATCTGGGTATGGGCCTCGATATTACCGGCCTTCAACCGGGCGAGTTGCTCCAAAATATCGGGAGCGGTGGAATTGCCCAGTAGGCGGCGGCGTAACGCCGGGTCGGTGCTGTGAACCGAAACATACAGGGGGGTCAGGCGTTGTTCGATAATGCGCTGCCAGTCGATTTCTTTGAGGTTAGTCAACGTCACAAAGCCGCCGTACATAAAAGAGTAGCGGGAAGCATCATCTTTGATATACAATGTAGGCCGGAAACCTTTGGGCGTGCGGTAGACAAAACAGAACGGGCAATCGTTATTACAGACCCTAATGCCGTCAAAGGTCGGCTCGGCAAATTCCAGACCGAGCGGCTCACCCGCCGAGTTTTTTACTTTGAGGTTTAAAATCCGGCCATCCCGCTCGATTTTTAACCGGATACGGTCTTCCGCGACTTGAAAATAGTAATCGATCATATCCCGCACCGGTTGATCGTTCATCTCCAGCAAACGATCCCCGATCAGTACGCCCGCTTTTTCAGCCAACGAGCCGGGTAAGACCCTGGTTACTTTGTCTAATTCCTTACGCCGCGACCGGGTTTCCAGTGCGATAGGCTTAAAAACTTCCAACCTCTAAAAAACTCCCTTGCATATTACTCATTACAACCATAATATTATAACATATCAGGTTAAATTAGCGTAAACCAAGCACATAGAATATTTTTTCACGAATCCCGAAACTCACTTGACATTTGTTTCACCTCTGCTACACTCTAGTTACGAGGATAAATCATAACCAAAGCTGGCAATACTGCCTTGTCCATATATTTTACCTGCCGGACCGGGTGCCAGCGACAGCAAAGGCTATCCAGAGGAACCACAAATATGAATATGATGGCGGAAGAAGTCGAGCCTGTTAAATATAACCCATTGGATCGAATTCATCTTACCAGTTGCCTGGCCCGCATCGAGTCGGCCTTATCGAATAACAATCTGTTTCCCGCCGAGCGAAAAATAGCCGAATATATGCTGGAACACCCCGAAGAGGTGATCCGGCAGTCGGTGCAGGAACTGTCCGATGTCGCCAAAGCCAGCCGGGCGACGATTGTACGTTTCTGCCGGACGCTGGATTACAGTGGTTACAAAGAGTTCAAGCTGGCACTGGCCTCCGAGGTGCGCGGCTCGGTGACTTTCGAGCGGGAAGATATTTCCGAGCAGGACGATGTGATGAGTATCACCCGCAAAGTCTTTCAAAGCGATTTGCAAGCGATTGCCGACTCGCTGGAAGTGCTGGATGTGGAAGCCATCGCCCGCGCGGTGGAAGCCCTGGACAAAGCCAGCCGGATTGAATTTTATGGGTTGGGTAGCTCGGCCTCGACCGCCCTGGATGCTTATTACCGCTTTTTGCGACTGGGTTTGCCGGTCAATCTGGTAAATGACCCCTATATGCAAGCCATCGTTTCGTCGCAATTAAAGCCGGGACAGGTAGCCTTTGCTATCAGCCATTCCGGGCGCACCGAAGAAGTCATTTTTGCTCTGAGCAAGGCCAAAGAAATGGGTGCCACTACAATTTGTCTGACCAGCAATAACCGGGGCGAAGTGATCCAGTATGCCGATATTAAATTGGTAACTGCCGCCCGCGAAACGGCCTTTCGTAGTCAGGCGATGGCAAGCCGGATCGCTCATCTGAGCGTGGTCGACGCGCTGTATGTAAACCTGGCGATGCGTCATTTTAGTCAGTCTACCGACCGGGTGAAGGTCGCCGATGAGGTGGTCGAGGAAAAACGTCGCCGGTTTAACCATTAAAAGGACTTTCGCTTCAACCTCACTGTGTGAGCTTGAAGCGAAAATAAAAAAGGATTTAACAGGGGAGACCCGTGTATACCCCCCGAAGGGCACCCAGTGGGTACCCGGCCCCCACTCCCCCGCTTCAGGTTGGTTAGCGTCATCCGGCGAAAGTCCTGATTAGAATAAAGCAGTTATCAAAAGGGGTAAAGTCTGATTTTTATGGCAGACTTTACCCCTTTGGTTTTTAAACTTATCCCTACATTCGCTCCCCCGTTTTACGAACGAGCAGTTTCTTTGGCCTTGAGGGTAAGCAGTACCGAAGCCACCTGATCGAGGTAGTGATAGGTCATGCTGTCGGCCCCTTGCTGGTTGAAGGGCGGCATCATCACGATGTGGGTGCCGCTCTGGTCGTCCTGACCGAGCGATAGCCGCGCGGTGCGGTCCCGGTCTGGGTGCAAGCGCAATTCCAGATCGCTATAAGTAGTAATTAAAGGGAAAATCTCTTTAAAACCGCGCCAGGCTCCCAGCCGACCAAAGCAAAAAACATACTTTGGCGCACTCTTTTGCAACTTCAGACCTTCATATAGCTCGTTAAGGCGTTTGAAACGAGTAGCCTGCCCGAAAAGTTGATCTTCGCTAAAGCGTTTGGGATCGGTCAGGACGGTGTTATAAAGCGGGCTGTCGTTGATAACGCTATTGCGATAGGGCCAGTGTTCAGCGTCGGTCGAACGAGCTGGCAGAGCGGTGGCATCGATCAGCAATACATCGCCGTCTTTTGATCCAAACCGTTCGCGGAAATATTTCTGGCGACTGCTGTCGTTTTGTTCGGCGGGGGGCAATACCATACTGCTAACCAGATAATTGGTAAATTGCCAGGCCGCGCTGCCATAAACATAAGAGGTTTCGGTGCGGTAGCGATTTTTGTAAATCTCGGCGTCGGCGAATTCCTTGTGAAATTCCGGGTCGTTTGACCGTTCCGAAAGCACTACGTTGCCATCGCTCGGCCCGATTTCCTGATTGCCAATAAACCAGAACGGGCTGTCCTGATGACCAAAGCCGATAAACTGCAACAGGGGTAAAACTTCGATTTTGGTAAATTCGCGGCGCACCGGGACCGCCGGTTTTAGCTCTGGCGGCCCGGCGTGCTGGTTGCGAACCGGACTTACCGGGGTCGCTTTGGCCGCCGCCGTTTTGCTGACCCGGCTGGCAGTCGGTTTAGCGGTCGATGCGGTAGTTTTTGAACTACGACTGCCGGTAGACTTGGCAGGCTTTACGTTTGCGGCGGCCAGGGCCAGACTATCTTCCTCGATCTTCATATTGGTCAGAATACGAAGTTGCTGTTCAATATCCAGATCGGCCATCGAGCCATCCTGAACATAACGCACCTTGAGACGCCCTTCGCCGGTAATCTCCAGCACTTCGTATTCGCCGCGCCGGTTGCGGTATTTCTCGCCTGCTACTATTTCGACAGCCATAACCCTCCCTGTATTTATTAAATTATGGAATTGCAGACCGGGTTCGCCCTACTCGTCTATAACAAGGGTGGGTTTTACCACCGGACCCCGGAAAAGCAAACCAGTTCACTATTCTATTTTACCACTAATCTGGAAATCGCACAGACTTTTTAATGATCAATAACCAAACAGGAATATTGCCCGGTCTGACCGGTCCACAAGCGGACCGCTAGCGGTCAAAGGTCAGCTAATTGACGATATTTTCAGGAGGATTAAAGAAAGGGAAAGAAAGGTCACTGAAGCTTTGATATTCGCAGTGACGTTTATCAAGGTAGCGGTAGCTGAAAATTTATCAGGCTCGCAGGTCGCGCAGTTGTTGGAATAAACTTTTCTCGGCATCCGACAAATTGGAGGGCAAAACGACTTCGACTTTCACGTACATATCGCCGCGTGTATTGCCATTGAGCACCGGCATACCCTGACCGGTAAGGCGGAAAATCTTATTGTTCTGGGTCTCGGAAGGGACACTGAGGGCAAACTTATTGCCTCTGGGCGAGCTAACGATTATCTCGCCGCCCAGCATCGCGGTATAGAGGGGGATTGTAGCGGTAGTATGCAGATCAGCCGCTTTACGAACAAAAGCCGGATGAGGCAACAGGTGGACCTTGAGCAGAAGATCGCCGCGCGGGCCACCGGACAGGCCGGGTCCGCCTTCGCCTGGCACCTTTACGCGGGTTCCTTCGTCAACGCCAGCCGGGATACGCACTTCAAGCCGTTTGCTGCGGGGGGTGACACCCCGACCGGCGCACAGGGTACATCGCTGGCCGGAACGCAAACCACTGCCATTGCAGTAACTACAGATTTCACTGGATTGAATTTGTAACTGGCGGGTCGAGCCTTGAAAAGCTTCTTCCAGGGTTACTTCGATAGGCTGTTCCTGGTCTTCGCCGCGTTGAGGTCGGGGGCTGGAACCCCGGCCAAAGCCAAAATCGTTGGCGGTGCCGGTCGTACTAAACCCAGGCCCTGGCTGGCGGGTCTTGGTTTTGGCTCCAAAGATACTGTCGAAAATATCGCCAAAACCGGTATTGGGATTGGCCCCGCCGCCATAGGTGTAAGTGGAATTGGTGCTAGGATTGGTACTAAACCCGGCCCGGTCGTACTTCTCCCAATCGACGCCAAACTGGTCATACTTGCGGCGTTTCTCCGGGTCGCCCAACACTTCGTAGGCTTCATTGATCTCTTTGAAATAATCTTCCGCCTGGGAATTATTCTGGTTCATATCGGGGTGATATTTGCGGGCAAGACGACGATACGAGGTTTTAATATCTTGTTCGCTGGCGGAACGGGCAACTTCCAGGGTTTTGTAATAGTCTTTTTGCGGCATCCAATTTTTCCGGTTCTGTTAACTCAAACATTTTGGTCAGTGTAACATTCTTAACCGGTCGGGGCAAGGTTAGAACCGACCGGGTTTGTTAGATTTCTGTTAGATGTTCATATAGACCGGCTCCCCGGCCACCACCGTTGCCACTACTGCCGTCGCCAGTATTTCCGATTGCGGTAAGCCTGGTAGGTCCTGGTTCAGCACAGTAAAATCCGCCGCGAAACCGGGTTTTAGCAAACCGCGCCGGTCTTCTTCTCCGGCTGCAAAAGCGACATCTCGGCTAAAGCCCTGGACCGCCTCCATTATTGTCAGGCATTCGTGGGGCAGCCAGGCCGGGCGGGTATCTCCAGGCCGGCGACGAGCCACCGCAGCGTAAAGGCCGTTGAGCGGTTCAATCGGTTCGATAGGCGTATCCGAGCCGAGGGCTAACCGGACACCGCTCCGCAGCAAACTTTTATAGGCATATCCGCGTCCACTATCGTTCAGGCGGGGCAAGCCCCAGTAACGTTCGGCGGTATCGCAATCGGTGGTAGCGTGGGTCGGTTGCACCGAGGCGATGATTTTGTTCGAGGCCAGGCGCGGCAGATCGGCGGCCTTGAGAAGTTGAACGTGTTCTAACCGGTTGCGCGCACCGGGCGGCAGGCTCAAGGTGTTGGCCGACCGCGTGACGCGCTCGATTACATCCAGGCCCAGTCGGGCGGCCCGGTCGCCGATTACATGAACGGCCACTGCGAAACCGTTTTCAAGGCAATGCCGGGCTTGAAGCTGAAAATCCTCCTCGCTCATCCGCAAAATTCCGGTATTGGCCTGTTCGCAATCATCGGGCTGGTGGTCTGCGTGGGTATCTTCCAAAAAAGGCTCAAACATCGCGGCAGTCTGAGAACCAAGCGTACCGTCCAGGAAGAACTTGATCTGGCCCAGCCGCAACATTTCGTCCCCAAAGCCCTGCCGTAGACCTAGCTCGATCAGACCGGGCGCGAGATGGTTATAAGGTAATACCGTCGTGCGTAACCTCAGACCGCCGCTTTCGCGCAGACGTTGAAAAGCTGACAGACCTTCGGCCCCTTCCACAGTATGAACGCCGGTCAGCCCGGCCTGGTGCACCAGCGGCATAGCCTCGCGCAGCGCAGCCAGATCGCCTGCGGGGTCGGGTTTCTCCCGGTGGCGGTCGATCAGGGCGCGGGCGGTTTCCTTAAAAATCCCGGTTGGTCGCCCCTGAGCGTCCCGTTCGATCTGACCGCCCGGCGGGTCAGCCGTCTCAGCGGTGATACCGCACAGTTGCATCGCCCGGCTATTTACCCACAACAAATGGCCGTCTTTGCTGATCAAAGCCACCGGGTGAGCCGGAGCCGCCCGGTCGAGGGTTTCCGCCGTTGGAAAATCGCTTCCCCACAAATTTTTATCCCAACCCAGCCCGACTACCCAGCTATCCGCCGGTGTGACCGCCGCCCGCAGGTGAACCAGTTCGGCGATCCGGTCCAGCCGGTCGATGCCCACCAAATTGATTTTCCGCAGCGAGTGCGACCACCACAGCAAATGGGTATGCGCATCGTTCAGACCGGGGAGCAAGGTTGCCCCTTTGAGATCGACCGGTTCGGCTCCGGCAGGTGTAAGTGCCCGCACCTCGGACAGATTGCCAACCGCTACGATCCGCCCGGCTTCGACCGCGACCGCTTCGGCCATAGGCCGGGCCGGGTCCAGCGTATATATTCGAGCATTGTGATAAAGGTAAGCCGAGTTAGCCATCAATTAGCATTCCTTAATAGTATTTCTTAGTCTTTTATTGTCCAGATTGTTTGGATTATTTGTCATTACCAATCGTACTGGCAACACCTTTAATTGGCCCGGTTGCGTTTATCTTCCTGATAAACCGAACGACCACCAACGACCGCTTTTTCGTGGTCGATCACCGGGGCGTCCGGCAACGAAAGATCAGTCTCATAGCGTACAATTAACTGATAACTGCTGACCCGGTTATTCATTTCAACTATCGCCTCCTGCATCCGGGCTAACCGTTCGTGGTCGAGCGGCAAACTCAGTTCGGATACCAGATCAAGCTCGGCTTGCAAGACTGTTAGAGGTTGGCGCAGTTCGTGGGCGGCAGTGCGAGCCATCGTCAGAACCGCTTCCAGCTTTTCGGTTTCGCGCTGATTTTCCAGCAAAGCGGCTTGTTGTATAGCGGTCGCAATCTGACCGGTAAAAGTTTCGATAAACCGCACTCGTTCGGGCGGAAAATGAGACGCTACCTTCGAGGTTAAAGATAGTACCCCAATCGACTTGCCCCCGGCGATCATCGGAACGAACAGGCCGGACACCCAACCAGATGCCGGTTCAAGCCCGATTGTCGCATCTTGAAGGAGCATAGGCGCAATGTCGTCGACCTGGATGACCTGGGCACTTAGAAAGGCTTTGCCACTCAAACCGCTCCCGACTTTAATATAATGGTTGGTGGTTTGGGTATCAAGTTGGTTGTGCTGATTATCATAACCGGCCAACAATCTCAAATTCTTGGGGTTATTGAGATCGGTCAGGTAAATGTAACCGGCATCGGCCCCGACCACTTCCATCGCCAGCAGCAAAGCTCGTTCGGCGGCGGCCTGTAGTTCAAAGGAGCTATCCAGTCGGCGGTTAAAGTCTTGCAGGGCTTCGAGTTCCTGGTTACGGGCTTCCAGCTTGGCTACTACCACGTCCACCTGCTGGGCCATCTGGTTCAAAGCGGTTCCCATCCGGCTTAACTCATCGTTACCAGCGGTTTTCACCCTGGCAGAATAATTACCTCGACCTAATTCCTCAATCGCCCGCCGCATCGAAGCTACCCGACGGCTGATTACGCCTGCCAGAATAATCGCAGCCCCCAGCGTAAACAGCGCGATTACAATTCCACCGGTAGACAATAAAAAGTTGCTGCGGCGGGAAATCTGGGCGGTTAACTGGCTCTGGACGACCACCTGATCTTCCAAACGTTCTATATAGCTACTCAAGACATCCCTGAAGTCATTGACTTCGTTGGTAAACTCATTTTGCAGAATCTGAGCCGCTTCGACATGGTTCGCCAACATCAATTGAGACGACATTTTCGCTATACATTGGTCCAACTGTTTTACCCGTTGCTCCAGGTCGGCTTGAAAAACCCTGGTATCGGAGAGCTTGGTAGCCGCCACAAGGTAGGCGTTTAAACTTTCACTGAGTGGATTGGGATTTTTATTGAGATAATCGAAAAGGGCCTGATACTGATTTAGCAACACATAGCGAGTGACCCAGAAATCTTTTTCGAGGAGCGAAACCTTTAGTTCGAGCAACAAGTCTTCCGTTTGCTGGGCCTGATTCTGACTTTCCGATTGATCGCGTAGCTGGTTTAAGGAAACTATTCCTACACCGAGCGCGGTAGTCATCAAAACAATGATCAGGCCAAATGCGATAGTCAATTGAAACAAAAAGGTCTGGGTAAGTTGTGTCAGCCCGCGAAAAATCGACGTCATATCCGGTACTATCTCCAACTACTGATAAGATGCCTGGTAGGTCCTGGTCTTAGGGTAAGTTTGCGTATTGTTCAGGGAGAATTAAAATCCAGGTATATCTAGCTCAAGCATCATATTCTAAATTATACAAGTATAACAAAAGTTAGGCAACCCATGCAGCCTAAATTCAGGGTTCATTGGACTTAGAAGAATCTAGTAAGCAGGGTACCTATCTTATCGAACGAGCGAAGCAAAAATGGGCAACTGGCTTTTTGACGGATGCCCGATTGTATGTGTATAATCTATCGAATAATTCTGGAGAAATTTCGCAATAATAAAGCAGCTTAACCTAAACTATACGCCTTTTAAACGGCTGAAGGCGCGTCCATTACAAATTTGAGGTGTACAGACTGAATGTGGTTTCATTTTAGTCAACCGACCGGCTTTAACCGGTCGCTGTCCATTCCGCAAAAAGGGATTTGCCTTCTGGCCGGATTTTTGCTAATTATAAATCTGGTGCTGCTGCCTTCCACCGCCAGTGCCACTCCCACCCAGGCCGACACCACGCTTAACGCTAAAAATTTCCTTTATGTCGAAAGTACCGGTCACAGTTTGATTGGCCCGGTTTTACGTTTTTACAACCGGACCGGTGGTGAAGACCGGCACGGTAAACCTATATCAGAAATGCTGCCTTTCAAAAATCATTACGTACAGTATTTCGAGCGGAGTTTGCTTGAATTTTATCCCGAATACGACGGCACCGGTCAGGAAGTAAGACTGGCGGCCCTGGGCCAACTGGCCGCGACAGAGGCGAATATCGATACCTCACCGGTCGTCCCTTTTATTGGCAACCCGGAGGTCTGGTATTTTCCCGACAAAGGACACACCCTGGCTAACAGCTTTCTGACTTTCTGGCGAAATAGCGGAGACACGGCTAACCTGGGCCAACCGATCAGCGAAGAACTGGAAATTGACGGCCCAAACAAGGCCAAACTGGTGGTTCAATATTTCGAGAATAGCCGCCTGGAACGCCTCGCCGCCGACAAAACCGCCCCGGTCACGCTTTCTACCCTCGGCACCGCCCGCGCCCAACAACAGCTCAAACCGGCCCAACTGGCCTCCATTCCCAAAGAACGTTTCAACGCCCCGCGCTCGATCAGGGTTCCTTCGCTAATGTTCCACTATGCCCGTGTGGTCGACCAGAAAAAAGACCCCCTCGGTTACGGACTCTCGATTTTGCCGGAGAATTATATCAAATTTCTGGATTGGACGGTCGCCAACGGCTACAATACCGTCACGGCCAACCAGATTTATGACTATCTCAAGTATGGCATTTTGTTGCCGGAAAAGCCGGTGAATTTTCGCTGGGACGACGGTCATGATAACGATTGGTTTGTTTACCAGGAAATGAAAAAACGCGGCATGACCGCCACTTTTTATGTGATCAGCCGCCGCCTGGAGCTTACCCCGGCCCAGTGGAAACAGATCGACGACGATGGCTTTGAGGTAGCCGCGCACACACGGACCCATCCCGACCTGCGGGCCGTGCGCGATCTGGCTGATGAAATCACCGGTTCCAAGATCGATATGGAAGCCATGCTGGGCCATCCGGTACGGGATTTCGCTTATCCCTACGGCAAATATAATGAAACTATTAAACAGGTGGTGCGGGATAGCGGCTTTGAACTGGCGGTTAGTACCAACGGCGGCTATAGCTGGACCCCGGACGACCGGTTGGAAGAGCCAACCCTGAGCGTAACCGGCTACGATACCGTCGATTCGTTTGCCAGCAAACTGAGTAACGCCAGTTCGGCCCCGTCTCAAAATAGTAAATCCAACGAAGATACTGTCCCCGCCCCGGCTCCGGTCGCCCCCAAAAAGACGGTCGCCCCCAAAAAGACCGCCCCGCCGGTCACGACCAAACCGAAAGCTACCGAGCCAGCCAAAACCCCCAGTCAGCCGCAGACGGCACCGGCTACTACCGTCAAAAAATAGCCGTTCGGCTTAATCGACCATTTGTTGGGCCAACCGAACCGCCCCCTCCGAGGGGTTGATCGTGGCTATCGGGGCATCGCACTGCGGGAGCCGCTCCTGAAGGCGGCGACGCAATTCGCCCGGATTACTCAGCATTACCGAGCCATAGATCGCCAGTGGAATTTTGGGCGAGTTTACTTGCCCGACCCCAGGGGTCAGTTGAAAATCCAAACCACCCAGCCGGAATTTGGCCGGAACCGGTGGCAGCTTATCCAGGCCGGTCCGCTCGATCACCGCTTTTACTGCCCGCGCCATTTCGTCGGCCACTTTATCCAGAATTTGCCCGGCTACCTGGTCGCCCAGGGCCGCGCTTCTTTCGACCAGCGGGGCCAGAGCCGCCAACGCTCGTTTGTAGTTTTCCAGCGTTTCGGCCTGTTGTGCTTTATTGCCGCCACTACCCAGCCCGGCCAGCAAAGTGTAGACTCGCTGGGAAAGTGAATCAGGCCGGTTTGCTGGCATTTTCCACTCTTGCCCAACCATTCCGGTCAATATCGTGGCCGCCTCCCGGCCATC
Organism: Chloroflexia bacterium; assembly: GCA_038322625.1. Taxonomy (GTDB): domain Bacteria; phylum Chloroflexota; class Chloroflexia; order Chloroheliales; family Chloroheliaceae; genus 54-19. The sequence goes on along the minus strand of JBBQGA010000032.1, from coordinate 7,757 downwards.
GGCCTGGCGCAGCAAGGCTTTGACGGCCTCCAACCCGATATAATGGGCACTTCCTTCGTCGCCCAGCAAATAACCCCAACCGCCCGCCCGCGCAGTTTGACCTTCCCGGCCCTTTGCAAAAGCCAGCCCATTTTCGCCACCCAGCACGGCCACCCCATATGCCGGGCGGTTCTCGTCTTCGCCTTCCGGGGGTAAAAACCCGGCCTCCAGCACAATATGGGCATCGCTCGTGACCAGCATATTCTTGGAGAAGTTAAACCCGGTCAGGATGCGCCGGACCTGGTTTTCGTCTTTGGGTCGCTCAACGCCGCTCATTCCCACACAAATAGCCGCTACCTGAGGCAGTACTCCCCCGCCTGACAACAGATCGCGGGTACTGTATCCGGCCCCGGCAAACGCCCCAATAATGGCCGTCCATAAAGCCTGTTCGCTCCGCTCCTGGCCGACCTGGCTATATACCGCCGGTCCGGCGAAGCCTTTTCCCAGAATCTCGCCGTCGGCATCGGTCAGCAGTGCGACAGTGCGACCGGTGGCTTCGATCCCTAAAAAATACTCGGTTTTTATTTGTGTTTCTTCCACTCTATTTATCCGACCTGATTTTCTTCTTAATTATTATCAATGCTGAGTTGCCAGCCTGAGCTTTTTTATCCGTTATAGCTCCGGTTTATTATAGCATCATTCATTTTATCGGCATAAATGCTCATTTCAAAAGCTTGCACTTCTGTTATACTCGACCTACATACTGGTGATTTTTGTAATTAACCAGCTATTTATTTTGCTACAACTGTTTAACCTGTTCCTCAAGGAGATAGACCGCTTGCAAACCACCGAAAGTGAAAGCCTCAAAAGTTTCCCCATCCAGGGCAGCTTAAACCGTCCGGCAACCATCAGCAACCCGGCTCCCCGCTTTGGTAAAACCGATGGGATGGTCCTGGCCTGTGTATCTCTGTGGGCTTTTAATGTACCGCTGGTTAAATACTGTCTGCAATTTCTGGCTCCGGTCCAGACTTCCCTGCTGCGGTTTGCCACAGGCGGTTTAATTTTTGTGGTCTATGTGTTGTGGCGCGAAGGCTCGTTAAAAGTAGCCTGGCGGCACGTTCCGTTATTGGTCGGGGCCGGTATCGTGGGTATTATGCTAAACCAGCTTTTCTTCACCTACGCCCTAAAAAATACCTCCTCCTCGGAAGTCTCGCTGCTGATGGCGGCCTCACCTTCGTTTGCAACGCTGCTGGCCTGGTTGGTGGGTCAAGAAAAGATTAGCCTTAATTACTGGTTGAGCTTACCCCTGGCGGTGGCTGGCGTTACCGTGATTATTCTCACCGCACCGGGAGCGCAGCTAGGCGGGAATTTGCTCGGCGATGGGCTGGCTATTGCTACCGCCGCGAGCTGGGCTACCTATACCGTAATGATCCGCCCACTCATGAAACACTATTCACCTTCACGGGTCAGTGCCTACGTCCTCCTGATCGGCGCGATAGCCCTTTTACCCTTTGGGATCGGCCAATTCGATATGAACCGGCTGGTTACGCTGCCCTTTTCGGCCTGGGCTGCCTTGATCTATAGTGCCCTGCTGGCAGTTGTGCTGACCAATGTTCTCTGGTTTACCGGCATCCGCGACCTGGGTGCGCCGCGTACCGCTTTTTATGCTTATTTGCAGCCGTTCCTGGGTGTTTTCGCCGCCGCTTTGATCCTGAATGAGCAAATTGTACCCTGGCAAATCGGAGGGGGCTTTCTGGTAATCGGCAGTATGGTTCTTTACCGTCTGCGGCTAGGGCAGAAAGCCGAACCGGTGACACTGGAATAATATTAGGACTTTCGCTTCTATCTCACCAGGTGAGATAGAAGCGAAAGTCCCGGCTAAGAAAAGTTATTCAGGACCCTTGACCCCTCTCCCCGGCGAGTGCCTTTTTCTTCACAAAAAACAAACTATTTACCCTCCAAATCCAGACTTGACATAGGCTAATCTCTACATTACGATAGGTCACATAGACCTATTAGAATGTGGCTCAATGCGCTATTTGGAATGAGATCAGCTGTATGTACGAACTGGTAATACTCTCACATTTGATGCTTCGACCGGCTCACGGTTATTTGATTGCCAGGATTATTAATAACCAGATTGGACCTTTCGCCCGGCTCAGTAATGGCCGGTTTTATCCACTCCTGGCTCGGTTGGAAAAAGACAACCTGATTACCCTTAGCAACGACCACAGCGAGCAAAAGGGTGATCGTCACTCAAACCGTTACCAGATCACCGAGGCCGGTCGGCAACGCTTTTACCAGCTAATGCTCGACACGACCTCCAATCCGGGTGAATACCCGAAGATTTTTTTACAAAAAGTTGGTTCACTGGGCCTGATGCCGCCGAGCGACCAACAATTTATAATCGAGCATTACATTACCTATTGCCAGGCTCATATTTCTCATCTCAGTGCCAAAAGAAACGATCTGGCGCAAAACAGGGTAGCCTGGGGACTGTCAGAGCAATTTCTTGATAGCAAAGTGGAAATCATCCGGCACCTGATCGAGGGTTGGGAGCTGGAATTAGCCTGGGTTAGCAAACTATATCAAAAAAATTTTAACCGGGCCGAAAGTCTGGTCAGGTAAAACTAAAGGAGTGCAGTAATGTCACAACTGGAAGATCCAAAGCTTGAAAAATCCGGCACTAAGGCTGCGCCCCCGGCGGGCGGTGGTTGGGGCGGTCCACAACCGGTGTTGACCTTGCCCGGTGGCCGCGCGGTCAATCCCTGGCTGGTGCTGCTATCGATTGTTTTCGGTTTTTTTATGTCGCTGCTCGATGCCACCATTACCAATATCGCGCTCTCCAATATTCAAAACAATTTGTCGACCGACCTGACCACTGTTAGCTGGGTCATAAACTCCTACAGCCTGACCTTCGCGGCCTTGTTGGTCACGATGGGCCGTTTCGCCGACCAGTTCGGGCGCAAGCGGGTCTTTATGATCGGGATGGTAATCTTCAGCTTCGGGTCGTTGCTGTGCGCTATTGCACCTTCGATTGAACTCTTAATCGCCTTTCGGGTGGTTCAGGCCGTCGGAGCCGCCGCTCTTAACTCGGTCAGTCTGGCGATCATTTTGGCGGTCTTTCCTAAAGAAAAACGCGGCGCGGCTATCGGCATCTGGGGTGCGCTGGCCGGGTTGGCGGCGGCGGTCGGACCGGTGCTGGGCGGCTTCTTGCTCGAAGTGGGCAAAGGCAACCTGGAGTGGCGATGGATATTCTATGTCAATATCCCGTTTTGCATCATTGGCCTCCTGATGATCGCTCGCAACGTGCCGGAAATGAAGGACCCGAACGCCACGACCCGGATCGATTTTGCCGGTCTGATTACCTCGGCCACCGGTATGTTTTGCCTGGCCTTCGCGCTGATCCAGGGTAATGAATGGGGCTGGACTTCGCTGGGCACGCTGGGACTTTTGGCCGGGGCGGTTATTGGTCTGGTCGCTTTCTATTTTGTAGAAACCCGCCAGGCCCAACCAATTCTCGATTTTAGTCTTTTCAAAATCAGAAGCTTCACCGCCGCTAACATCGTCATGATTATGTTCAGCATCTCGATCCAGGGAGCCTTTTTGATGCTGGTGCTTTATTTTATCAACGCTCAAAACCAGTCGCCCCTGGAAGCGGCCTACTCGATTATTCCGTTGGCCCTGTCTTCGTTTGTAATATCGGCCCTTTCCAGCCGGATTGGTAACAGGGTCAGCCCACGCAACCTGGCTATCGCCGGGATGGCAATTCTGGGAGTGGGTATGCTTTCGCTATGGACGCTTGGCACCGATGCTAGCTTTCTGGATACCTTCTGGCGCGAAGTACTGATCGGGATTGGCATGGCGTTGTGTTTTGTCAGCCTGCCCAATATCTCGCTGTCGGAAGTACCGCGCAACAAACTGGGGGTGGGTAGTGGGGCTTTCAACACTTTCCGCCAGTTCGGCTTTGTGGTGGGGGTGGCGATCTGGATCAGTTTGTTCTCCGGTCAGATTCAGAATAATATAGTGGATGCCAAAGCCCGCGCCATCAGCGATGTAAACGCCGCGCAGGGTATCCCGGCCCCCGCTAAAGAAGGTATTATCGCCGGGCTGCAAAAAGCCAGCTCGTCGAGTGGCCGGCAAGGTAATAACAACAATGCCGCCCAGCTTGGACAGTACGGCAATACTCCGCTAGGCCAGCAGATCAGCCATGAGTTCAAAAAAGCCTCGGTCGACGCTTTCACGGTGGTCTGGTTTGGCGCGGCAATGATTGCCCTGTTCGGGGTTATCCCGGCTTTCTTCACCAGTGCCCCGGCCCAAAAAGCACCCGGTGAGGCTTCCAGTGAGGCCAGTGCCGCCGCCGCTGCGGTATAATCACTGGGTTTCTTTAAGCTGATATGAGATAAACTTTTGGGGCAAACCCCCAAAAGTTTATCTCTTTTATTTTAGCTCCCCAAGTGGGAGGAGGTGGCAAATTAAACTCTTTTTACTTTCGCTTCCGCCTCACCTGGTGAGGTGAAAGCGAAAGTCCTTCTTACCTAAAAAAACCGGGCTATTATTTTAAGCCTTCAGATGCTATAATGAGCGGCATAATTTTTAACTTTAGATTATCAAAGTCGATAATCAATTAAATTTCTAAAAGGATTTAATTCAAGGGACCTCCTTAAATGTTTATTTTATATGGTGATGATGAACAGTTAGCCCGTGAACTGGTGACTAAAGCCCTTAAAGCCAGTGGTTATCAGATTATGACCCTCGATACCAGTCAGGCCGATGAGATGACAAATCGACTGGATAATTTGAAAGCCCAATTTGGGCCGCCAGATATTTTTATTCTGGATGGGCACAATGTTTTGATCGATCACGATGGTAAACAACTTTACGATATGACCCCACTGGGTCTGGTTAGCTGGTTGCGGCAGAGTGGTCTATCCAACAAATGCAAATTTATCCTTTATTCCAACGACGATAAGCTGGTAGAGCAGGCGCGCAACAACCGCAATTTACACTTCTCGGAGGCGATCTCCAAAGGCGGCGAGGGTGGTGGATTGGTTGCTCTGGTGGAGGCAGTCAAGCGGGTTATTAGCACTCTGTAATAGTACCGAATTTCTCATGGCAACCGGTTACACCCGGAAACGTCAGCCTGATAGGCCGGTTAGTAAACTTTATGTAGCACTCACCGAACCTGTGTAAAGGCTCGAAGTAGGGTCGTGAGGGCCGGGTACCCATTGGGTGCCCTGCGGGGGGTATAAGGGGTCTCCCCTATAAAAAACTCTTTTCTTCTTCTTTTCCCCGCCCTGGGGCGGGGTATAAGTAGTAACAATTTGTAACTATTCAGGCTACCTTCTTTGAGGCGGGGTTAGTAGGGGTGCAACCCCTGCGGGGGGTCATACAGGGGTCTCCCCTGTTTAATCCTCTTCTTCTTGTCCCCGCCCTGGGGCGGGGTATAAGTAGTAACAATTTTATTTCAAAAGGCGGACTTTTTCCTGATGAATATCGTTTATGCTGATGACGACAAGCTAAGTCTTGAAATTGTATTGCAGGCGTTACAGTCACGCGGACACCGGGTTACAACCGTCAACAGCAGCAAAGTTCAGGATATGCTGGGGCAATTTCAAGGTCTGATCCTTCAGGGTCCCCTGCCGCAGGTAGTAATTCTGGACGGCCATAATATTGTTACCGACCCGGAGGGCCGACCACTGGTCGATATTCAACCGACCCAGTTGATGTCCTGGCTGCAACGGCAGGGTTTACCTTCCGAGACACGCTTTATTTTATATTCCAGCGACGACCAGATGGTTGCCCAGGCTCAACAGAACCAGACGCTAGGCTTTTTTGCAGCGGTTCCAAAGGCTGGGTCGCAGGGTGGGCTTAACGCTTTGCTGCGGGTCGTCGAATTAAACTAATACCCCGGCAGACCACGCCAATAAGTCTGAAAAATTACCTGAAATAAGCTTATGAAACTTCTAAAACCGGCTCCGGCTAAATATAATCCGGCTGATAATATTGATATTAATACCAGCCGTTATACCCGGCCCCTGGTATTTAAAGTTATCGGTACTTTTGCGGTTATGGTCCTCCTGTTGATCATTCTGACCATTTTTGCGCTGGGCAATCTTAACCAGGGCAAGGACAGCAGTCACCAGGCATTAGACATTCAGACTAAAGCCAATATTTTCCAGAGGCTCCGCGAGTCGATAGTCAGCGAACGGGTAAGCGTCCTCAATTCGCTCTATACTGGTCTGGCGGACCCTAATCTTAAAACTTATCAGGCCAATTTTGATGAGGAAGAATTAAATCTACTCGGTCGCGGCTCTGAAACTTATTCGCTGGTAACAATTCACGACCAATTGCGGGTGCTGTATGCCAATTTGCTGGAAGCCAGTAACCAGGGCCGACCTGCCGACGCTCAGGCGATGTGGAAATCGGCGACTGTTCCGGCCCAAAATCTTTTGCAACTGGTCGATGCCAGGCTGAACCAGGCTAACGCCGAGGCTCTCAAGGCCGCCCGGACTGCCGATGAGGTGGAAAATAATGCGGCTAGCTCGACCCTCTGGCTGGCTCTGATCGCTTTCCTGATAATTGCCGGGTTAATCCTGTTTGTATTTGGCAGCGTGATCGGACCCTTGCGCTTGCTTAATCAAAACCTGGCACATCTGCTCTGGACCCAGACCGAACACCTGACCGATCAGCTTAATGTGGTGCAAGCCGAGATTATCATGAATAACGAAATGCTGACCGCCGTCCGGCACGACCTCAAAGCTCCCCTTAGCAGTATCAAGGGACTGGCCGAGCTTTCGCTTATATTGCAATCGGAACTGGAACCGGATGTGAGCAATAACCTCGGTAAAATTATCGAGATGGCCGATATTAGCGTATCTACTATCAGCGATATGCTTACGCGGCGCGAACAAAAGCTGGATTTGCAGGTGGTCAATATCGAGCTACTGGTCGATAAGGTACTACAGTTGGTTGATTTACGTTATTACAATGTTCAGCGGAAAGTCGAGGCCGGTCAATGGGTACTGGATGCCGGTCTGATGGAACACGCGCTGCTAAATTTGATGAGTAACGCTCGCAAATTCAGTATGTCGGGGGTCGGGGTGGGCGTGCGAAAAATCCGTAAAGCCGGGACAGTCGCTACCGAAGAACTGGAATTGTGGGTCTGGAATGATGGAGCGGTGATTAACTCTGCCGACCGAGCCGAAATCTTTATGCCCGGTATCCAGACCAGCGAAGGCAAAAAAGCCGGTGGGCACGGCCTCGGCCTTTATATCGTCAAAGCGATTGCCGAACGTCATCACGGTCGGGTGAACGTGGAAAGTCACGAAAAAGTTGGCACCACCTTCCGCATTTTCCTCCCGGTACTGGTGGCGGATAATTTGCCCATCCTACCGCCCGACCGCTCCGCCGTACCTTTGAGCGATAATCCTTCGGAACTGTTAAAGCTAGGCTAGAAAACTGGACAAAGCAGCCTGAATAAGTTAAAATAAGCCGGTCAGAGCAGCAGTGTCTCTGGTCTTTTATGACATTACCCATCAAAGGCTAAGATGGAGAGAGTACGCCCGCCCGAACTTTTCAGGGAAAAGTGGTCGAAGACTGTGAACCACTTAAGGGAAAGCTGGCCGAAGTTCACTCCTGAGCCGACAGGTTAACGCAACCGCACAAAATTTTCGGTATGTCAGTAGCTTGCTCCGGTCGCTCCCGTTATCGAGCCGGTCATTCTTTTCAGGATGGCTTAATGAAGCGGCTTTCCCGTTTTGGGCAAGCAAGCAGGG
>JBBQGA010000031.1:0-69275 GCA_038322625.1 Chloroflexia bacterium | reverse complement strand
GCCAAAGCGGAAGAAGCTGGACGCGTATTCAGGCCCGTAAACCCGGCCTATACTTCTCAAACCTGTAGTGATTGTGGGTATCGAAGGGTCGGTGAGGAAAAACTCACGCTCGCTGACCGTACTTTCGATTGCCCCAAGTGTCTCCTGCACGCAGATAGAGATTTGAACGCTGCCCTGAACATCAAAGCTGTAGGACTATACAGCGTGGGTTTGCCCCAGGATGCCCCCGGCTTTAGCCGTGGGGAGTAGTCACTTTTCCAGCACTTTTTCTAGCAAACGTTCGATCCGCTCAAGGCGGTTTTCGACTTCGAGCAGCCGGGCGGCCAGGGTGGCGGCTTGCATCTGGTTGGCGGTTTCGCTGCCGGTAGTAAGTTTCGCCAGGTCTTGCAAGGTCCGGGCAACCGCACCGTTAAATTCTACCTGTTGGGCCAGGATCGGCTTGACATACCAGCGCGTCGAGATCGAGTTGAAGCGTTCGCGCAGCCTCGCCACCCCCGGCAAACGCGACCGGAAAGGCTTTTCCTCCACCAGCCAGCGGCTTTGAACCTCGCCGACGTGAGTCAGCAATGCGGCACTCTGTCTCGCCGCCTCGGTATCATCTGCCAGTATTTCAACTTTGTTATTATCAGGCTTTTTCATATAGTTGTTGTATTCTTCTTTTATTGGGGAGGCCATGCCGGGCAGGGCTGGAAAAAGCGAACGGACGGCAGCCGCATAAACCTGACTACTCGCTACTCGGTCGCGGTCGTCCAGCGTACCCCGCAAGCGGTTGCGCTCGGCGGGAACAAATTCGGAAAATAGCTGGCGGCTGGTCAAATTCTTTAGCACAAACCGCCAGCGATTACGGTGTGAGATCGAATAATAGTTCAGACCCCGGCCAAACGCACCGCCTTCGTAATGCCAGGCCCAGGCAGCGGCCTGATACCATACTTTATAACCCTGCTGCCTGGCCCGCCAGCACAAATCGACATCTTCAAAGTAGCCGGGAAAGAAAGCTTCGTCAAAGCGACCAAGTTGCCGGTTAAGGTCGGCCCGGATCGCCAGAACCGCCCCGGTTACAAAATCCACCTCACCCGATTCGTCCCAGCGTCCGTCGTCCGGCTCACCGTAGCCAAAATGCAGACCCAGAAACGAACCGTGTCGCAATAGCCCCCCGGCGTGCTGAATTGCGCCTTGCCCATCCAGCAGTTTGCAGCCCACAATACCAATGGCCGGATCGCTTTCAAAAGGGGTTAACAGCCGGTCCAACCAGCCGGGCGGAAACCGCATATCAGGATTTAGCACGATTTCGAGCGCGTCCGGCGAGGCCGAAAGGTGTTTCCAACCAAAGTTTGCCCCCCCGCCGTAGCCCAGGTTAACCGGCGCGGCCAGAAATTGCAGACCTCGCTCAAGATAAGCCTCGACCACCTGGCGAGTTTCAGCCAGCGTAAGCGGGTCGGTTTTATTTTCCACCAGTACCACCTGGGCCGCCGGGTAAGCCGCCAGGTTTTCGTACAGGCTGGCAAAACAAATCGGCAAATAGCGGGCCGAGCCGTAGCTGACAATTACAATCGATAGCGGACGCATCAGTTGGTAGCCTGGCGCATTTTCTTGGAGGCTAAATATTCCTGAGCCTGCACCCGCAGGGCCGGTTCGTCGCCGTTTGCCAGGTAATCCTCGAAAATCGGGCGAGCCAGGTTCGGATGACCGGCTTCCAGCAAAGTTTCAGCCCGCAGGAAAAGATGGCGGAGATTGGGCCGGATTTGCTGGGCGCGGTCGTAATTTTGCAACGCCAGATCATATTCGTCCATATGCCGGTAGCCCTCAGCTTGATCGAGCAAGGCCCGGATCAAACCGATTTTTGACATCATATGGTTGGAGTTAGCTTCCAGGGCGCGGTCGAAAGCTTCAATCGCCTGATTGTAGCGGGCCACCGTTTTCGGCCAATCCGCTGAAACATTTTCTCCCGCCGGATTAGCTATATTATTGGCCTCGGAATTCAACCGCAAGCCTTCCAAATACCAGTGTTCCAGGCTGGCTTTTGCGTCATCCTTGCCGGGTACCATCGAGGAGATCGCGGCTTTAGCCTGATCGCGCAGGTAATCGTTATTACCACGTTTCAGGTATTCGGTGAAATCGGCCCGCGCCTGAGCCAGGTTAGATTTCGCCAGGTGGCTTTGGGCGCGGTAGTAATAATCCTCGGCCCGGTCGGGGTTAAGCTTCAAACTTTGGGATAAGTCGGCCAGCGCATCGGCATGATTATACAAATATCGCTGTTGATGACCGCGCTGGCTAAAGGCATCGGCAATCGCCCGGCGCACCGTCAGATTAAAATTAAGCTCATCAGTGGGCAACTCCCCGGTCAATTCACGGGCGCGTTTGAACAGCGAAAGGGCGGCATCGCATTGCCCAATTGCCGTCGCCGGGTCCAGTTCGCCCAACCGGTCGAGAATAGTATAACCATCGGTCAGGAGAGTCTGGATTTCCTGTTGAGCGGGTGATAGAGCCGGGCTATCGGTTTCACCGGCCACCGGGCCGCTTCGCTCATTTGGCATAAAGCATCATTCCTTTAATAAAATTTCACTAATCTGGCTACCTCCTTCGAGGCGGGGTAAGTAGGGATGCAACCCCTGCGGGGGGTAGTACAGGGGTCTCCCCTGTACTACCCCTTTCTTTTTCCCCTCCCTGGGGAGGGGTCAGGGGTGGGTTCTGAATAGTTACAATAAAATTTCACTAATCTGGCCGGGTCAGGTGTTCCAAGCAAACCAGCTTGCCATCGTCGCGCCGGGTCAGTTTTTTGATCAGGCGCGGTCGTTCGCAGACTACACAGCGTCCGGCCCGACCTACTTCCAGTGCCCGGTCCGGCCAACAGGCATCACAGATACGATGACCGGGCGGCGGTAGTTGACCGCAAACCTCACAGGCGGTGGGACTGACCGGCACGTCAAGGTTATTCATATTCCTCACACTCCTGTGGGCTGGACGTTTGAGGCCGGGCTATCCGGTTCGTCGGGCAAATTTGCAGGAGTGACAGACTCATTTTCGACCTCGGCTTGCAGCGAATCCCGCTCGCGTAACAGGGGATCGGTGCTGCGGCTACTGGCAGTCGTGAACATAAACAGCACACCCGCCAGCAGTACCAATGCCACGATGATCGTCAGCCAGAACAATATTTGACTTTGCAATAACAAAGACAGCGAAAGCGCAATACAGGCCCCCAGCGTTATACCCATCGTCACTACCGCGCAGCCTACCCCAAAAGAATCGTCGGCGGTCTTGAGAGCGGAATTGATCTCGATCAGCTTTTGTTGCGACTGGCTCATCTGGGAAGTGCTGTTTTCGCTGGGTACCAACCTCGCCAGCCCACCTTCCATCTGGACCAGCAACTCGGTGCCGCAGGTCAAACAGGCAAACCGTTCTATATTTTCGGCCAGCCGCAGCCGAGTTTCGCAAACCGGGCAGGTCAGGCGCAAAATCTTATTTTCGGACATAACCGCCAGTCCCTTTATTTTTTGCGGCGACTTAAAATCAAACCCAACCCGGCCAGCACCAGAATTACGACCAGCCCGATAATGATCAAAATGCCAGAGTTATTGTCGGTCTGGGTAGTCGTGCCACCCTGTCCGGCCAGCGTCGTAAAGGGTGTCAGCAAAGCCAGCCCGGCCACCAGCGAAAGAATAAAGAGCCAACGGCCAGCCAGTGCTAATTTCGCCAAGTATGTTCCTCCTGATTGCTAAAAATTTATCTGAATTGCCCGACGAGGTTAGTATAGCATAACTGTTCACCGGGCAGACAGGCTTTATGGTAAAATTATATTTAGCTAACTGCCAGCTAAAGCAGGTCGAAGAAAAACGAGGTAGAAATGCAGGCGAAACTGGAACAACTTTTACGGGAATTAGTCACGATCAGCGGGATAAACTGTGTAATCCAGGGGGAACAAGCGGTGGCCGAACTTTTCTTCAGCCGGCCCAACCAGGCTCAACTAAGCTTCCTGGATGGTTGGGGAACCCTCGAAACGCCCGAATTTCATATTCACTTCAAAAGTATCGACCTGGCCGGAGCGCGTTTTATCGAGGAGGCCGGCAGTTGTATGGAGGCAGCAACTTACCTGAAAATTCTGGACCGGCAAGGCCAGGAACGGCTGCGATTTTATTTCGCTAACGACAGCGACACTTCGCGCCACTACACCCCCGAAGAACTGAGCTATTTCGACCACTTCCGCTCCGAATACGGCGATTTATGGTAATAATTCAGTCGTGCTAGTTGCCTTTAAACCTTGAACACCGGTAGCTGGATAGTCAATATACCTGAACCGAACCCTCACTAAACCGCAACCGGTCCCGGTTGCACCACTGCTAAATAAACCTGTACAATATTTGGGTAAAATATAAATAATTGTCTGACAAGGTGGCAGAATGTTAAGTTTATTTACTCGACAGGGCCGGGTATTGCTAACCTCAACCCTGTGGGGAAATCGTGGGACCCGTGAGTTTCTGGCAGCCAAACTGATCTTCTTAGGCTTCTTACTGCTGGCAGCCGGTATTAATTGGCCGGTCTGGGCCATCGTAACGGTCTATAGCCTGGTCGAGAGTGGGCTGGCTGTAATAGGGTTCCGGCGGGACCGAACGAGCGGGGTGGGAGCGGCGAAAGCCCGGCGTGAAGGGCTAACCCGGTTGGCTTTGGCCGCTTGCTTTGGCCTATTTAGCTGGCTATTCTTTAGTCTGTTATGGCTCTGGCTGGCGGTCTTGCTCCAGACTTTGATAATGCTGGTACTGCTGGTAACTTATATCGTTTTACACTTACCCTGGCTGCTAAAGGATATGCGGGGCACCGCTTCTACCGATAAACAGGCCCTGTTCGAGCAGGTTCGCCGGATGCAAGACCTCGACCGGGCGGCGCACGACTTACATAACAAACTGCTCACCACCACCGAAACTGACGACCGGCGCGACCTGACTTTTTATCTGGCCTGGGCCGAGCTTTACCGGGGCCACCGGTTACTGCCTACCCAACTCTGGGACAAGGCCGCCCAGTATTATCAGGCGGCGAGCAAAACCGACCCGTCGAATATCGCGGCTTACGCCAGCCTGGCAATCTGTTACCTTCAAAAAGCCGAGTTTGAACCGGCCCTGGACCAATTCCGGCAGGCGATTGCTATCTTTAATGGCGACCGCCGCCAGCAGCCCTATGATCAGGCGTTGTGGGATTGGAACCGGAATGAAGTCAGTAGCGAATACGAGCAAAGCGGGGGCCTGTTGCAACTTGGCGCGTTGGCGGTGGGCAAAGTGCAGACCAGCCAGGAAAGCCCGGCCAACCAGCAACGCCTGACCGAAGAATTTCGGCAACTGGTAATCCAACTACCGGGCCGGAGTCGTGAGGAACTAAACACACTTATGTCGCGCAAAGGCGGTAAGGTGCTGAACGTCCTGCAATTGCTGGCGGCGGGGTCGTTCCGCGAACCGGCCAAACCACTGGAGATGCTGGCCGAAGCCGTCACGCTACCTTTGCTGCCGATCCAGACCATCGAAGCCGCCGGGAGCGCAGCCTGATTTCCCCATAATCCCACCGCTTAACAGCTAGGGTTGCCAGACCGGCAGCCCTTCGACCTGTCCCACTTCCTTGCCGGTATCGGTTTGCCGGATAGTATAAACTGCCGGGTTAGTCGTCCTGACTGTAAAAGCCAGCAACTTGTTATCCTGGGAGGCTCCGGCGAAAAGCTCGGCGGCTGGGTTGGTAATATCGTTATCGGCCACGCGGTTTAGCCTGCCGGTAGTTACCTCCAACTGGTAAACCCCCCCACCGTTTTCTTTGGTCCCAGCATCGGCATATATCACCGAGTTACCGTCAGTCGCCACATTAAAATAATAAGCCGGAATTCCGCCCGCCGGATATGAAAGCGTGGCATCGCTAAACTTCTTTAAGACTGTACCATCCAGCCTGACCGTTGAGAGCGGGTTGGCCCAGAACAACCGGAAACCGGCCTGGTCGCGCTTCAAGCTAAAAAGCTGGCTGTAGGCGGCTAAAATCCGGCTCTGAGCGGTTTTGAGAGAAATGGCTTTAATATTATTATCTTTGGTATCCGGCGCAATAATCTCGGTAAAATCGACGTTCCAGACCGCCAGACCTTCGGCCAGGTTGGCCGCTAAAAGTTTATCCTGCCGGGTGTTGAGGTCAAAAATGTGATACTCCACCGGGCGCAGCAAGCCGCCAGCCGTGCCAGGTGTCACCCGCGAATAAATCAGGCTGGTGCCATCGGGGGACAGGTCAAAAACTTGATTGATATAGCCAGACGGCAATTCAAAATTCCGAATAACTTTGCCGTCCGTATCGGAAATAATATTATACTGGCGGCTGGTAGTCGTGGCCGGGGGTAGCAAAATGTTTTTACCGGAAGGCAACCACTTGCCAAAGCCTTTGATGTTGGTCAACTGGTGAGGATTTGCCCCGTTATAATCGGCAATATACAAATAGCCATCGGTGGCCCGGTAGAAAATAAAATGAGTGCCGTCAGGCGACCATAGCACGCTTTGAATGTTAATATCGATTTTTCGTTTGCTGCTGCCATCGGCCCGGCTAACATACAGGGTGCTGTCCTGGGCGATATAAGCCAGCCAGCGACCATCACGGGCCGGAGGAACCGGCGTGGCCGTCGGTAGCGGCGTAGAGGTAGGCGGTACTAGGGTAGCGGTCGGCGGCACTGGCGGGGCGGTTGGTATAGCCGTTGGCCGGACCGGCGTGGGCACTTGCGGCGCGGTCGGGGTAGACGCAATCGGGACAATATTGCTGCGAGTAGGGTTAGCCAGGCTAGTAAGTACCACCGGAGTCGGAACGGCAGCGTCACTGCACGCCGTCATTATCAGTAGAATCAGGCTAAAAAGAGTGACCCGACCGGGCCACTCTCGCCACTTTAGATTCGGCCTTCTCAAAAAGTTGTTTATCCTCCAGGTTAGCGAATACCGGCAAAAAGATCGTGTTCAGGCCGGTGCGCGGGCAGTGCCGATTTAAACAAAATAAAACTGTCGGTGCGGACCAGAATATCACCGTACTGTTTGCGTAATTTCCAGAACGGGCTTTCCGGGTTGATCTGGGTCCGGTGAGTGATCAGAGCTTCCTGGGCAACTTTCCAATAATCGGCCACATCCACCACCGTCGTGATCTCGTTATCCGGCGAACCAAATTCGGGCGGCAAATCTTTCCTGGGTTGGGCCGGTGTCTCGGCGGCCTCATCTTCGCCGGCTCCTTCCTTCTTAGGCGGCTGAAAGGGCCATTCCTCACCGGAAGCCCGCACCTGTCGCCAGACCTCCTGCCAGGCCGCCCGGCTGAACGCCGAGGTATACAGCTTGAGCGGTTGCCAACCGGGACCGAACTCCTCTTCCGAATAGCGGTCGAGGTCGTTGGCGTAATCAAAAGCCGAGGCCGTAATCTTGTGAGCATTAATATGGTCGGGGTGTCCATAACCTCCAAAGGAGTTATAGGTAATCAGGATTTGGGGCCGGTACTTACGGATCAACCGGATCAGTCTGCCGGTGGCTTCCACCAGGTCGGCTTTCCAAAAACTGGCCGGGTTCTCGTTGGGCGAGGTACCCATCATCCCACTGTCCCGGTAGCCCAACCATTCGTGGGCACTCAGCTTCAAAATCTTCGCGGCCCGTTCCATTTCACCCTTGCGGATTTCGGCCATGCGGCTAGAAGCCCACGCCGGGTCCAGGTCGGGGTCGTGCATTTCGCCCTCGACTCCATCGGTACAGGTCACGACTATCGTCTGAACTCCCTCGGCCCGGTAGCGCACCAACGACGCGCCGCCACTGGTACACTCGTCGTCCGGGTGCGCATGGACGGCCATTATAGTCAAAGGATTTTCTGTCTGACTCATCTTAATAAGCTCGCTTTCTATAAACTCAATCTATATTAAACTCGATTTATATATTGACTGCCGTGAAAGTACCCACGCCGCAGCTTCCATATTATAGCAGAAGTTTTTGGACTGGAAAATTTTCCTCTTTTGAACATTCCTGAGGCGTTAGCGGAAGATTGTGGAAAACCCAGAAGGGTTACGATTTAACCAGGCGGTGATTCTGGAATTTGGCGGGGCGTTCGCTCATACACTGGGGACACTGGCAAAGATCGCGCAGGTGTTCGTAGGTATACAAACCGGTTTCGTGGCCGTCTTTCCAGACCGGCTTGAGCGCATATAACCCGACCGGCTCGATCCGCTCAAGTTTTGCCTCGTTGGGGGTCAACTGTTTGATAAAATCCAACCGGCCCGGTGTACCCATCTCACCTCGGCAGGCGGCACACGGGCAATTCCAGCGCAGGGTTAGAAAATCACTGTAACCGGTATGACCGTCGTTCCATTTTATTTTGATCAGTTCCTGAGAACGGTCTATTTCGATTTCTTCCGGCTCGATATACTCAGGTTCCATTGCCATTTTAATCGCCGTTCCTTTTATTGAATAAAAATCTAATCGGGCAAATAATCGACTTGCAGCACCAGTTTATCGCTCTCGAAACGATAACCGGTCGGCGTAGTCACTACATTTACCGGCTTTTCCAGTTCAAAAACCGCTTGCTCACCCTTGTCGGTCGCCAGTTTCAGATTTACCCCGGCCTCGCTCTCATCAATCGCGGTTATGTTGCCTACCGCCATACTAAAAGCCGCCAGGTTTATGACACAAACTTTACGGCCATCACTCAACGCGGCATTTACCTGGCTCAATTCTTCAGCACTCATCGCAATATTCTCCTGATCGGCACCTGTCGTCACCCGGTCGTTGTGTGGGCGAAAGCTCAGGCTATTTATCCGGCCACAACTGACTAAACCGGCTGTGCAACTCCTGCCAGTAAGCGGTGGCTTCCGGCTGGATCAGCAGACCCAGTTCGACCGAGAAAGCCAGCGCGTCGTAAGCCCCTTTGACCATTACGGTCTGGACCTCTCGGATCGAGTGATACTTGAAATCGTCCGGCAAATTCAAATTCAGAGTAAACAGGTCCGCCTCTTGCAACAAACTGGCCCGCTGGAGCCGGTCGGCAATCAACTGGCGGGCTTTTTGGGATAATTCCTGGTGTGTCATAATCCGATTATACTACTTTAGGCTAAAGGGTATCAACCGCACCTGAAACTGAACAACTTTATCCGTCGCCGCCACCCGCTCAATCGCCAAAATCCAGTTACCGGTCGGCGAGATATAATAGGCTGCCGGGCGAGGATACTGGATCGAGGGAGTCGGACTAGGTTCGGCGATCCGGGTCGGGACCGGCACCGGGGTGGCTTGCGGGACCGGCACTTCCGGTGGCGGCGTAAAAGCCTTGTTACCGGCTTGGGCGGTGACTGTTTCAAAACCCAGCAGCGATGTGCCGCGCGGAGCCGCCGTCAGCGTCGCGGTCGAGGGAGGTCCGGCAGTAGGTAGCACCTGCGGTACGGTAGTCGGCGGCGACACGATGATCAGGGTCGGCGGTGGGGTAGCCTGTTCCGGCACACTAAACCCGTTCATAGCCGCGCCGCTTTTGGTGGGTAGAGGGGTGGCCTTTGGGCCGACCTTGATCTGACCGCCCTTGATTTCCAGCGATTTTCCATCCAGCACCGCTCGTGCCTGCCCGTTGCCAAACCCGACACTATAAAAATAGTGGCCGTTAGGGAGCCAGGTCAGACCCACGATCTTTTCGCCGGGGGGCGTTTCAGTCAGTTGCTCAACCTTCCCGCCGATTTTAGTGCTGGATAGCCGCTCGGCGGTGGTCAAAGCCGCATTCGGGCGGGCCACCCAGCGTTGACCGCTAAAGAAATAATGCTCCCCATCCGGCGCGAATAATACCCGGTTACTCTGGATGCTCGAAGGAGCCTGACCCTGACAATCAGGTTTTGTACCCAGCACCGGGTCGCATTTATCGTTGGATTTCGTCAGGTTCTGGGTGATTTTCAGGCTATTCGGGTCGGCCAGATAATAATCAAAGGTATAGGGGATCGCCCAATCGCCGGTAAGATTACGCAGTATCAGGTATTTGCTATCGGGGGTCCAGTTGACCATCGTCACCGGGCGGTTATTGCGCTCTAAAATGTCCAGCTTTTTACTGGTAATATTATAAAACCCAATATCGCCGAGCGGAATTGGCCCTTTCTGACGGCGCACGCCATAAATTGCCAGCGTCTGACCGTCCGGCGAGGGTAAGGCCTGGAATAACAAACTTAAATCCACCGTCGAGCCGGGAAAACGGTTATTATCCAGCTTGAAAATGACATCGGGAGCTTCGGTGGTGGCTTCCGCGTTAAGCTGGTAGATTGCCAGCCCGCAGGTAGCCACGACTTTGGGGGTGGGACCCGGCAGCCAGCTTGCGCCGGTACATGGCCCGGCAATCAGCTTGCGGTCGTGACTGGGATCGCGCTGCATATCGATCAGCTTGACGGCTCCGGCGGTCGCATCGCCGTCGCGTTCAATGTATAGCAGGTATCGCCCATCGGCGGACCAGCTCATCGTCCCAAAGGCCGCCCGCGACAGCCGGAAGCTGCCCTGAATACTGTCAGGCGGGCGGATCAGATAATAAAAATCGCCCTCAACCCCTTCCCGCAGCACGTGCAGCACAAAAATATCGCCGCCGGGTGCCCATAAAGCCTCGGTATCCGACCACACGCCAGTCCCCAGGTCGTCCGAGGTAAGGGTTCCTTCCGCCGGGGTGGTGGGGGTCGGTTTTATAATCGGGGTATTTGGAACCGAGCTGGCGGTCGGGGTAGGTTGGCCGGGAGCTAAGGGAGTATCGGTAATTTCAGGGGTGATATTGGTGGCCGCCTGAAAAGGAGCAGTAACGGTCACAAATGACCCGTCTGCCGGGGTCAGGACGTTGGAATAATCGGGGGTCGGTCGTTGATCCTGACCGCAAGCCGCCAACAGCCCGACCAACAGCCAACAGCCCACTAAACCAACCCCTAACCGCCACCGTTTGTTACGACCTACCCCTGTCATGCCAAATCCGCCCTTTCTGTATGTGTCCCTACAACCGGTTAAGCAACCCGGTATCGTACCGGCCCAGCCGGAACTGCTCGTTTGCCAGAATCTTGAGATGTAAACTGAGATTATGTTTGATACCTTCGATCTTGAAATCGGCCAGGGCTTGCCGACCGCGCTCGATAGCCTCGGCCCGGTTCTCTCCCCACACGATCAGTTTTGCCAGCAAGGGATCGTAATAAGGCGTAACGGTATCGCCTTCCTCAAAGCCGCTATCGATCCGCACGAACTGGCTGGCCTGGGGAGGCCGGAAAACGGTCAGGGTACCCGGCGACGGTAAAAAAGTTGCCGGGTCTTCGGCGTAAACCCGGAATTCAATGGCGTGCCCTCGCGGCTTTAGCTGGGCCTGGCTCAACGAAAGCGGTTCCCCGGCGGCAATCCGTAATTGCTGCTCGACCAGATCGACCCCCAGCGTCATTTCGGTGATCGGGTGTTCGACTTGTAAACGAGTATTCATTTCCAGAAAATAAAACTCGCCACCCTGTCCCAGAATAAATTCGATTGTCCCGGCGTTGCGGTAGTTGACCGCCGCCGCCGCCTGTAATGCCGCCTGGGCCATGCGTTCGCGCAGACCGGGGATGGCATCCAGGGCCGGGGAAGGGGTTTCTTCCAGCACCTTTTGATAGCGGCGTTGCACCGAACATTCCCGTTCGAACAGGTGAACCCCCTCGCCGAAATTATCGAACAAAACCTGAAATTCGATATGGCGGGAGTTCGGCAGATATTTTTCCAGGAAAACCGCCCCGCTACCAAAGGCTCTTTGCGCCCGGCCCTGGGCGGTTTTGAGGGCTGATAGCAGTTTATCCGGGTTTTCAACTACCGTCATACCGATCCCGCCGCCGCCCGCACTGGGCTTGACTAGCACCGGATAGCCAATTTCGGCTGCCGCCGCCAGAGCTTTTTCGGGGTCTTCCATCAGTATCGGTTCAGCCGTACCGGGCGCGACCGGCACCCCGGCGGACTGCATCAGGTTACGCGCCGGGACTTTTTCGCTCATGGCTTCCATTGCGGCGATGGTCGGGCCGATAAAGGTAATTCCAAGCTGTTCGCAGCGGGCCGCAAAAGTCGCATTTTCGCTCAGAAAACCATAGCCAGGATGGACCGCCTCGGCCCCGCTCTGTTCTGCCGCTCCCAGCACCGCTTCCATGTTCAAATACGAGGCGTGGGGTTGAGCTAGCCCGATCAAAAAGGCCTGGTCGGCTTCGTTTACAAAGGCCGCCATCATATCGGCATCACTATGCACGGCTACCGTCTCGATCCCCAGCTTGCGACAGGTTCGGATGATCCGGCGAGCAATCTCACCCCGGTTGGCAATCAAAATTCGCTTAAACATCGGTTTTCCTTATTAATTCCCGCAGTCTAGGACTGCTCCAACCGCATCAGGACCTGACCTTCCTGGACCGGTTGGTTGGGCGCGACCAACACTTCTACAATTTTGCCGTTATCGGGAGCCGAGACCGGGATTTCCATCTTCATAGATTCCAGGATTAATAAATCTTCTTCTTCGCTAACATCCTGACCAACTTCTACCAACACCTGCCAGACCGTTCCCGAAATCTGGCTCTTTACCTCGATCATTTTGGTTTATCTCCTTCGATAATTTATTTTAACTACTCAGGCCCCACCCCTGACCCCGCCCCAGGGGAGAAAGTAGAAAAAAGAGAAGTTTACAGGGGCACCCAGTGGGTACCCGCCTGTATGACCCCCCGCAGGGCACCCAGGTGGTACCCGGCCCCCACGACCCATGCTTCGATCCTTTACAGTGGTTTTGTGAGTAGTTACATTTTATTTAGGCCCGCCGAGAAAGCTCAGGCTGGCAATGTTTGCCTATTTCATATCTAGCGGGCAAGTTTCAAACCTGGTAATGCCTGCTCTTTCAGCCGGTCCAGGTGGTGCCACTCGTTAAATGGGTCCTATTTCGTCTTTGTATAGGTCCGTTCTTGTTACCGGGTGCTGCTGATTGCATCTTAACAAGTTATGGGTCAAATGACAAGAAACGACCCGCCCAATTATGTTAAAATATGGCTATGGAAAAGATAGGCTTTTTTAACAAGTATTATTGGCTGATGATGATATTCGCGCTGGTCGGGCTGACCGCCTGCGGCGAGAGTGCTACCCCGGCCAGCAATTCCGGCCCGACGGTGGTCAGCCAGGTGCCGCCCTCGCTTCCGACACCCTCGGCCAATCTAAAAATCGGCTATGCCGAAGCCGCGCTGGTCGGCAAAATCGACGGCGTAGCGATCACCGCCGAAGATTTTAACAAGGCCGTCGACGAGGCCCGCGCCACCGCCGAGGAACAGGCAGGACAGCCCCTCGATTGGAAAGCCGCCGACAACAAAGACCTGTTAAAAAATATCCGGCAGCAAAGTTTTGATGGTATCGTCAACTATCAGGTGGTAGCGGCCCAGGCCAGCCGAGAAAATGTCACCGCGCCAGACGATCAGGTTCAGTTAGCCCTCGATAACTTTAAAAAGCAGATGGGCACCTCCGACAACTATCGGGCCTGGCTCTCCCGTCGTTTCATGACTGAGGAAGATTACAAAAAGCGGCTGGCTCAGGTGGTTATCTTCGAGCAAATGTCGCAGCGTCATTCGGCGGTCGACGACAAAGCCGAACAGGTTCACGTCCGGCATATCCTGGTCAAAACCGAACTGGAAGCCCGCAATCTCTTTGGACAATTGCAGCAGGGGGCCGATTTTGCCGCCCTCGCCAGACAGTTTTCGATTGACCTGGAAACCGCCCCCAAAGGCGGCGACCTCGACTGGATTTTTCACGGCCAGACCGAACCGGCCTTTGAACAGGCGGCTTTCTCGCTGGCTCCCAACGCTTTTAGCGGCCCGGTTAAAACCGATAAAGGGGTTCACCTGATAATGTCGCTCGGCAAAGAGGTAAGGCCGCTCCCGGTCGACCTGGTCGAGCAACGCCGTCAGGAAGCCTTTTCCAGCTATATTAAAAATTTGCGCGACAAAGCCAAAATCGAGCAGCTTATCCAGTTCTAAAAACGTGTGTTACGTAGTTAGGACTTTCGCTTATGAATGAAACTGGCTTAAAGCAGGGTACGTAGGGGCCGGGTACCCCCTGGGTGCCCATGCGGGGGGTATAAGGGGTCTCCCCTGAAAAATCCTTCTTTTCTACCCCTTCCCGGTGGGGAGGGGTAATCTAAGGCCGGTATATCTATTACAGAAAGAGTGTAAGTTGAGCGGTAACAAAATTATTATTGTCGGGCTGGGGCCGGGCGACCCCGACCAGTTAACCGTCGCAGCCCTGCGAACCATCGAACAGGCCGGGGTAATCTATTTGCGGACGGCTAAACATCCGACCGTTCCCCATCTTCCGACCAGCGTCCGGCGCGAATCGTTTGACGATGTTTATGACCACTGCGATTCGTTTCAGGAGGTTTATGCCACGATTGTCCAGCAGTTGATCGAGTTAGCCCAAAACCAGGCCGAGCCGGTAGTCTACGCCGTGCCGGGTCATCCGCTGGTAGGTGAAGCCAGCGTCTTGCGCTTGCTGGAGGAAGCCAAAAAAGCCGGGCTGGAAACCCGAATCGTGGACGGCCTGAGCTTTCTGGAACCGGCCTTTTCCAGCCTGGGCATAGATCCACTGGCGGCTAGTTTGCTGATCCTGGATGCTACCGAGTTAGCCGGGCAAGCCGAGCAAGCCTTACCCCGCGAGAACGGTTTTAGTCTACCGGCCCTGCGACCGATCCTGATCGGCCAAATTTATAATCAAAGGTTAGCCGGAGCAGTCAAGCTGGCCCTTATGGAAGTCTTTCCCGACGACCACCCGGTGACGTTGCTGCGCGGGGCCGGGATTCCCGGCGAGGAAGGCCGGCTGGACATTTTGCTGTACGAACTGGACCGCCATCCCGAATGGACCGACCACCTTACATGCGCTTATCTGCCGGGTCTAGCGGTGCTGGACGCTCTGGGAACTTTCGACAATGCTCAGTATATTGTGTCACGCTTACGCGCTCCCGACGGCTGCCAGTGGGACCGCGAACAGACCCACGCCAGCCTCAAACGCCACCTTATCGAAGAAACCTACGAGGTCATCCAGGCCTTAGACGAAGACCCCGACAAATTGCCGGGTGAACTGGGCGACCTGCTTTTACAGATTTTGCTGCACGCTCAGATTGCCGCCGAAGACGAGGATAGCGGCTGGAATATTGCCGAGGTTATGCGGGAAATGAGCAGCAAATTGATCCGCCGCCACCCGCATATTTTTGCCGAACCGGGCAGTCCGCGCCCCAACTGGGAGGAGCTGAAACAGGCCGAGAAAGCCGCACTGGGCGAAGAATATAGCTCGGTGCTGGCCGGAGTGCCGCGCGCGACCCCGGCCCTGCAACAAATTCAGGCCATCCAGCGCAAGGCCGGGGCACTTGGTTTCGAGTGGCGCAGCTATGACGAGGTGATCGCCAAACTGGTTGAGGAAGTCACCGAGTTAAAAAATATCAGCAATCAGGAAGAACTGGTCGAGGAATTTGGCGATGTGCTGGCCGTAATGGCTAGCGCGGCACTCTGGCTAAAAGTCGACGCTGAAGAAGCTTTGCGGCTGGCCTGTGACAAATTCCGGCGGCGATTCGCCCAATGGGAAATAATCGTCCGGGAAAGACAACTCCCGGTCCGCGAAATGACCTTTGACGAACTGCAAAGCCTGTGGATGGAGGCCCGGCAGAGGGCCGGTAAATAAATTTTAGTAGGAGTATATGACGCAAGAAGCTTCAAATAAAAAAGTGGACCTGTCCGCCTTTAACAGTAGTCCAACCCTGGACAAACCGGCTACCTGGCTGGGGGGTCCACCGCTGATCCATCAAAATGTAACCTTGCTGGAATGTGTCACCGAAGCCATCCTGGAAGAAGTACTGACCGCCACCGATCTCAAGTATGCCGTTGTGCGGAGGATCAGCCCCCAGGCGGTGCTGGTCGATAGTGCGACCGTCGAGGAACTGGTCAAAGCCCTGACCAAACGGGGCTACGAACCCAAAATAATTAAGAGTTGAGGCCAGATGAATAAAACTTTTCAGATTTTATTTGAAGATTTTGCCGAAATTGGCCGTAAAGCCCTGCCGCCGGTCGCCAACATTGACTCCCGGTTGACCCAGCTTGGCGACTTGAAAAAAGACTTTCTCAGCCGGTTGCTGGATTATTACTCGGCGGCGGCGATCCAGAATATGGCCGCCAGCCGGGGAGTCACGACCGGTTTCAAACAGGTTAAACTGGAATCGATCAAAAGCCTGGTAAATCTTTTTTACGACCCGACCAGCATCAAAACAATGATTCAGAAGTTGTCGCCCCTGGCCCTGGATGGTTTACAGAGACTCAAACGGGCTGGTGGTATGTTGTCGCTGGTAAACTGGCAAGCTCAGATGCAACAACAGCATAGCAAAAACCAGACTGATCAAGCACAGGCCGAACTTATCGGCGCGATGTTAATGTTCTACGCGACCATTACTTATAACGGAACAGAGTTTGGTGCTGGGCAGCGTCACGAGTTGACCAAAAGCGGTATCTATAATCAGCGCGATGTAATCTTATGGACGACCCCACAGGTGTTAGAACTGGTCCCGGCTCCCATCCAACCGGTCTCGAAGGCCGCCGGTTGGCAACGTTATGCGGCACCGGTCGAACCAAAGGTAAAGAATTCGGCCAATTTTGAAAGCTTGTTGGCTGATATAATTGCCTTTCTGCGTTATCTGGATTTAAATCAGGTCAAGATTTTGCAATCGGGCGACATCGGCAAGCGCGATTTTGTAAAGTTAAACGAGTTGATGAGCGTCAAAGAAACCGGCAAGATTGCCGATCTCAAGAAGCTGGAAGAAACCGGACGGTTAAGCTTTATCTGGAATTTGCTGCTGGCTTGCGGTATGGTGGCCTCGAAACCCGGCAAATACGCCGACAATTTCGCGGTGGTCCAGACCGCCCAGAACGATGAATTCTACGCCCTGCCGCGCTACCGGCAGGCCCGCTTGCTGGCAGCCGCCTGGATTACCAGCAATTTTAACGATTTTTCGCGCATTCCGACCCTGGAATTTACCGGCGGTTTACCGGCAGAACTGAGCGACCTGCCTGAGCCACTGAAATTGACCGCCGCCCGCGCTCAGGTAATGTCAACCCTGGAAAGTTTCTGGCAGCATAGTACGGTTGCCGCCCAGACCTGGCTGGATTTTAGCGCACTGGTAAATTATTTTCGTGATCTCAGCCCCGATCTGCTGATCGAGCGACGTTTTAGCACCACTTCGGCCTACAATTATTACACCTCTGACCATTATTATGGACCAGAATATTACAACGGCTTTACCAGCCAGCTAAAAAAAACCACGACTGGCAAGAAGAATTACTGGCAAACGGGGGTCGCCCTGACGCAGGGTGAGGACTGGGCACTGGTCGAGGGCGAATGGCTGGCCGAGGTGTTTAGCGAACCACTGGCCTGGCTGGGGCTAGCGGAACTGGGCAGCAATGAAAACGGGCGGCCCCTGGCGTTCCGGCTGACCACGCTGGGTGAGGCGGTGCTGGAAAACCGGCCTACCGAGAGCGAACAGGCCCTTAAGGCCCAGCTCGAACAACTGGCTGCCGCCGACCCCAACCTGACCAAACCACTGCTGGTACAGCCTAACTTCGATGTAATGATCCTGGCTCCCTTACAAAATATGGCTCTTCTGCGCCAGCTTGACCGCTTTGCCGATCAGACCAGCCTGGGCGATGTCGCCATGTACCGGCTGAATAAAGAAAGTGTGCTGCGGGGGTTGCGGAGTGGCCTGAACGGAGCCGAGGTTCAAAACCTGCTGGAAGTCAATAGCCGGGTACCGGTCGCCCAGAACATTACCAGCACGATCCGGGATTGGTCGAACGAATTTGAACGCCTGATCTTGCACGAAAAGACCACTGTCATCGAAATGCCCAACGCCGAAATGCTCGACCGGCTGATGACAATGCCCCAGGCCCAGAAAGTAATCACTCGCCGGTTGGGACCGACTTTTGCGCTGGTCAGCGGTAATTCGGCCCGGCTCGATCCGGTATTGCTAAGTTTGCTGGACCTGCACAGCCCTAAAAAAACCTCACCGGTTTACCTGGATTACGCCGGTCAGCAACCCGGTATTCTAAGTGTCGAGGGTGAGAACCTGCTGCGGTTGAAAGCCCAGAGCGGCAACCCATATTTATATTTCCGCTTGGGTCAATTCGCCGATCTGGTTGAGTGGAATCCCGCCCAGATGAGCGCGACTTTCCGGCTATCGGCCCAGGCCGGTCAGCGTGCGCAACAGGCCGGACTTACCTATGACAAGGTAGCCCATTTTGTGACCTCTAGTCAGCCAGAAGTAGTTACCGCACAGTTTCGGCACGCCCCAGAGCTTGACGGTCCGATGAAGCTGGCAATGAGAGGCTGGCTCGGCTATTACAGTCCGCCGACCGGCCACAAAGCAATAGTATTGCGGGTAAAAACGCGCGAACAACTCGACGATATTTTTAGTATAGCGGAATTTTCCCCGGCCCTGCTGGAAAGGTCCACCCCGACCACCGCCCTGATCCGCGAAGATCACTTTTTGCGCTTGCGAGAAAGATTGACCGAACTGGGAATGCCGCCCGTCGCCCCGGAATTTGATCCACCTACCCCGCTCAAACTGTTGCCACCCCTCGAAGAACCGGCGGACGAACCAGCCCCAACCGGAAAAAGCCGCAAACCCAAAACGCCAAAGCCGCCGAAACCCCACGAGACCGCCGCCGAACGTGACCGCCGTCAGCGCGAGGCCGAAGCGGAAGCCCAATCAAGTTGGAACAGGTCTTTAAGCAACATTCCCTTAAATCCGCTTCTAGCCGGGTCGGCACGCCCCATGCAGGACAAATTGGAAATGATACAAACCATCCAATTACTAAATGCTTTATCAAACGGCAAAATTCCCCTGGATGGCTTGCTGGGTGATGATAGCGATTTTGATGAGTTTGACGACGACGATTATCCACCCCGTCCCCCCCGCCCCCGCCGACGGCGTTAAGAAGCTTACTTATAGGGCGTAATAGTTTTTTAAAAGGGTTAAACGGAGTATCCGGTTTAACCCTTTTTCTTCACCCCGGTGTATACAGCGAAGAAAAAGTAGTGTTAAACTTCACCGGTCCGGTGTGATTCGTTTAACAGGAAAATCTTACAATCTGGCTTATACTCGGTTGGGTGGCTATAAATTAAATAATGAATTAGCTTAAAGCCAATGTTAATACTAAAGTTAATCTTTTAAGTTAGGGTGAGTTACTCGCATTTTATCCCGGCACATATACTCTGGGTCCCTTTTATAAAATCTTAGTATTTTTATTTTATTTTAAGGAATAATTCCTCTTAATATTCTGGAAAATCTGAACGGAGAAATTAGAATGTCGCGTTCCAAATGGGGGTCAAGGATAACCAGTTTACTGGTTGCGCTTTTTTCTGGCCTGCTGTTGATGGCCTGTGGGGATAGTTCGGCGGTTAGTTTATCACTTTCACAAACTATTACACCGGTCAGTTCCCCTGTAGCAAGGGTTAACCCGGATGCGGGAGAGATAGTCGGATCGACTTCATTTACGACCGGTGCTACACCAGCCGTGACCGCAAATGTAACTGATACAACAACAATCAGTTATACTTTTGATGCCGACCTACCTGAAACAGACCGGGTTCTGATAAAAAAAGGGATTTTGCTGGCCCAGAAAAACTTTGGACCTCTGGAAGGCTTTAAAATTCTGGCAAATCACGCCAGCACCAGGCTTCAACCAGATGATAACGTACTGGCGCAAGCCACGCCGGGGAAAATTGTAGTATTTGTCTATTCCGACGTCTGGCGAACTTCTACCGAAGCGCAACGAGTAATGACCCTGGTTCACGAGTATTATCACATGATACAGTTCAAGCTTTCTAATCGAACCAGGCTAAAAGTATTTGTGTCCCACGATCTCATGCTTGATCCGTTGTGGTTGGTTGAAGGTAGTGCCGAGTACCTGGCCTACCAGACAACTGCCGAGGCGGGCTTACTTTCTTATCAGAAAGCCCGGTTGAAACTGGTAAGATATGCCCGCACGGAACCTTTACCTTTAAAAACTCTTGAAACCTCCGCCAACAACGAAGATCAGGTTATGGACCCTTACGTGATGGGTACGCTGGGAACTGAATATTTACTTAAAAACTTTGGCGGTCTGGCGGCCTTAACTCATTATTGGGAACTAACCCGTGTTTCCAACTGGCAAGACGCTTTTAAACAGGCTTTTAACCTTTCGACGACCGAGTTCTATCAGAAATTTGAGCAATTCCGCAAAAGTGATTTCCCATCCGACCTGCCGGTTGGGACGCTTTCCTCGCCCAAGCTGACAGGGACGCTTAAGATTGATTTTCTGGGCGCGGTTGATCCAGGAATACTGACCGGCCCAGACCCGCAATGGAAGCCGTATTTATTTACTGTGTCGGGGGTTAACCTCTCGTACCTGAGTAATGATGAATTAAAAAGTGCGCTGGAGTTGCCAAAGCAAGTTAGTCACTGGGATTACCTCGGTGGGAATTGCCTGGCACTCTACTTTACGCCAGAAGTACCGGAGGGTAAATACACTTTTAGCATGACGCTACCGGACGACCGGCAGACTCAAACCGCCTTTCAATATCCGGCTACCCAGAAATTAAAGTTAGGTGATTCTTAACTTTTCAGACCCCACCCCTAACCCCGCCCAGGGGGTACCCGGCCCCCACGACCCCCGCTCCAAGTTGGTTTGCGTCATCAAGCGAAAGTCCTAAATTAAAAGGTGAGGCAAAGATCAGGCGACCCGGAACAGGATTTGCGGGCCGCTATCTTCTACCACCACCTGTCCCTCCCTGCGCAAGCGTTCCAGATGCGAGAGAGCTTCCACCAGACCGAGGTAGCGATGAAAGCCGGTAGCGCGTTGGCCCCAGATCGCTTCGACCACCTGGATCGCGGTGCGGGGTCCACCTTCCAACACGCTATATATTTTGGTTAGCCGCTCGCGGTGGTGCCCGACCAGTTTATCGATTCGTTCACGGTGTTGTTCCAAAGGTTCGCCGTGAGCCGGTAGCACCTGGGCCAAATCCAGTTCCTTGATCACCGCCAGGCTGCTGATAAAATCGCCCAGCGGGTCTTCGGTCGAACCGGGATACTTGCCAATATTGCTGCTGATCGAGGTCAACAGGTGGTCGCCGGAGAGTAACAGCTTCCGGTCGGCGTTGTAGAGCACAAAATGTCCGGCTGTATGGCCGGGGGTCCACAAAATTTGCCAGTCTGCCGGGGCGGCATCGCCCAACTGGATATGCTCCTCGCCTTCCAGCAAGGTATCGCCGCTCTGCAAATTGGGTAATAATTCGCTCCCACTCTTGATCAGCCGGTAGGCATCCAGTTCGGTATCGCCGTGCCGGGCTAGCCATTCGCCAAACAGGTGAGCACTGTTTTCGTAATCATAAACCCGGTCGGCCAACCATTTATATTCGCGGCGATGCAAATATAGCCGGGCCTGGGGAGCCAGTTGCCTGATCCGCGCCAACTGTCCAATATGATCGGGGTGCGAATGAGTTACAAAAATGTCCGTCAAGTCGCCGGGGTCGATATTCAGAGCTTTGAAACCGGCGGTCAGGCTGTCCCAGCTATCCGGCATATCCAGACCACAATCCACCAACGCCAACCGGTTAGTTTCCTTTATCAGATACACATTGATGTGATCCAGGCCAAAAGGCATCGGCAACCGGATGCGAAAAAGCTGGTCGGCTACTTCGGCGACCTGAGCCACCGCGTTGACAGGTTGAGGTTGGGTCACAAAAACTCCTTTATGCCGAGAGCGGCAACTTCTGAATTAACTGGGTCGCCGTAAAATAAGCCAATAATTTTCCGGCCTCATCGGTTATCCGGCATTCCCACAATTGTATCTGGCGACCCAACGTGATCGGGTGGGCTTCACCCCGGATGATACCTTCCCGGACGGCCCTGGTGAAATTGGTTTTCAGTTCGACCGTTAGAAAAAACTCTTTGCTCAGATCAAGGTTTGCCGCGCAACCCATCCCGCACAAAGTATCGGCCAGCGACACCAGTACCCCACCATGCAAAAAGCCCCAGGGTTGCATCAGTTCGGGCCGGACTTCCAGTTCACCTATTACTACCTCGGCCCGGTGTTCCAGGGTCTTGATACCCAGATAAGAATTTAGATTGTAGGTAAAATTTGGTTTTGCGGGCGTGCCGGGTAATTTACTATCGCCGGTTGCGGGTTCGGACATCGACTGGCCCTCCATAAATCTTAGTAAATATCAGTATAATCCTTAATTTTGTGGCCTAAGATAAGCCTGAAGCGACGACCAGGCCCAGCCTTTGTAGCGTTCAAAAGTTTCTTCGGGTGGGGCACTGTCATCGAAAAGCCACTGAATACACAGGCCATCGAAAATGGCCCGGATCACGCTGCCAGCCTCAAGCAGATCGACCGGTCGAAAGACTCCTTCGTTAATACCCAGGGCTACAATTTCGTTTCCAACCTGACGGCACATCGCATAAAACGAAACGTTGGTAGGCCGGAAACTCTGGTGACGTAGTCCCTGCGCCAGAAAATCCAGGTACACCAGAAAAAACCGCCGGTTGTCGCGGGCACTGAAGAAAACCGCTTCCACCAATGCTCGTAGCCGGGCCTGTGCGCCGCTGGCCGATTGAACGTTTTGTTCGATCTCGCGCCCGATATTGGCGATCAGCCACTCCAGCAATTTTACAAAAACTTCTTCTTTGCTGCTAAAGTGATAGGCTACTACCCCTTTACTACACCCGGCATACACGGCAATATCCTGGAGAGTGACGTTAGCGGCCCCTTTTTCGATAAAGGCCCGGTAGGTGGCCCGGATTACCTGATCGCGCCGTTCGGTTGCTTCTAATTTTGCCATTTTCTCCTGAAACCTTATTTTTTATTCTGACCGGTCAGAATAATTTTACCCTTGAATCCTGTTTCGTCAAGGCTTTTTTCACTTTTGTTATTAATTCTTCACAGAGATTTCCACCTCCGATCTTGACACTTGTGACTTGTGGTATTATCATTGCCTTATCAATGATTGATATAGCAACGAATAGTTGCACGAGTATATCGGATAATTTTTAGAGTATAGACGGTAGTAAGTAGTAGCAAACTGAGAAAAAAGATGCCCCAAATTGAAGAAATAAAATCAGAACAAGTCGAAAATAGCGAGCAACCGGTCGCTGTCACCCCTGCCGGGCCGGGCAAGGGTCGCATGACACCACTGGCGGTGGCAATGTGGAAACGCTTACGCGATAAACATCGCTGGGCTGGCAACGCTGAAATGTCATTAATTTTGCACCTCAACCGGATCGCCAAAATGGTGACTGGGGAAATGGAAGCGCGGGCCGGGTCGAATCTGCCCCAGATTCGGATTTTGTTTGAGGCACTGGCAACCGAAGGCGTTAGCCAATCCACCTTGCACAAACAATATCAAATCGATCCAGGCGCGATCACCCGGACAGTTCAAACGATGGAGCGGGAGGGACTGGTTACTCGAAAAGTGGATGAAGGCGATAATCGCCTGATGCGAGTTTTTATCACCGAGAAAGGCCGACAATTCGCCGAAGGTCTACCGGCCATAATGTCGGAATTTGAACGGGCCGTCACCGCCGACCTGACCGAAAATGAAGTTATGGTTTTGCACACCGTCCTTGAAAAAATCGAAAACCGCTTATTAAAGCTGGCCGAACCGGCCCTCGCACCCAAGTTATAAAATATGCTGAAAAAGGAAATATTAAATAAATGCCTGATCAAACAATAACAAATACCGACAATACCGGCCTGGACAACCGTAAACTTTTGCTGGCAATGTCCGGCATTATAATGAGTATTCTGCTGGCCGCCCTGGATCAAACTATCGTCAATACCGCCATGCCAAAGATTATCGCCGAGCTAAACGGTTTTTCTCTTTTCTCGTGGGTCTCGACGGCTTACCTCTTGACCTCCACCGCGACCATTCCGATTGCCGGAAAGTTGGGGGATATGTTTGGCCGTAAATGGATGTTGCTGGCCGCCGATCTGATCTTTTTGCTCGGCTCGTTCCTGAGCGGGGCTTCCGGTAGCATTGAGTGGTTGATCATCTTTCGCGGCCTCCAGGGTATCGGGGCCGGGGCTTTGCAGTCGACCGCCTTCGCTATTATCGGCGACCTGTTTCCCGACTCGGCCAAGCGGGCGCGCTGGCAAGGCTTGATCGCGGCGGCGTTTGGGATGTCCTCGGTCTTTGGCCCTTCGCTGGGCGGCTGGATCACCGACGGACCGGGCTGGCGATGGGTCTTTTATGTAAACTTACCGGTCGGCCTGATTGCGGTGCCCACCTTGTTACTGACTTTACCAAATCGGCCCGGTGTGGGTCGGCGCAAAATCGACTGGTTTGGGGCGGCCACGATGGTCGGGGCGGTAGTAACCTTGCTGCTGGCTCTATCCTGGGGTGGTCAGACTGAGCCTAGAGGTTACGCCTGGTTCAGCCCGCAAATCCTGGGTTTGTTTGCCGCCGCCGCACTGCTTACCGGACTGTTTCTTTATATCGAAACAAAGGTGGACGAACCGATCCTGCCCCTGCGATTGTTCAGCCTACCAGCCATTCGTTCGGTGGCCGTCCTGAGCCTGGGGTTGGGTGCAATGCTGCTGGGAGCCAACCTGTTTGTCCCGCTATACGTCCAGGTAGTTCAGCATCAGTCAGCCGCCAGTTCCGGCCTGATAACCACGCCTTTAACGCTGGCGCTGGTATTTGCTAACATCATGACCGGGCAATTTATTGGACGGGTCGGGCGTCTAAAATTCCCGGCAATCAGTGGCGCAGTCCTCAGCCTGATCGGGGTTGGAATGCTTTTGCTACTCGATGCAAACTCCGAAATCTGGTTTTTAACGCTGGCGATGGTCGTGCTGGGCTTTGGCTTTGGTCAGGTACTACCCACGATGACCATCACGGTTCAGGAAATAGTCGCCCGTAAAGACCTGGGAGTGGGCACCTCGACCGTTCAGTTTTTCCGCTCGATTGGCAGCACAATCGGGGTGGCCCTGATCGGCACCAGCGTTACCAGTGGCTATGTTTCAAGCATCAACGCTTCACCGGCGGTCAAGGGCTTACCCCAGAAGTTGTTGGCGGTGATCGATGAGCCGCAAAGTCTCTTACAGCCTCAGACTGCCTCGGTATTGCAACCGTTCCCGCAGGTGATCCAGGCCGTGCGGGTCTCCCTCTCCGATGCGATCCACAGTGGCTTTGTAATAACCTTCATAATTGGCGTAATTGTGTTGCTGGCAGTGCTGACCTTACCGAATATAATTATTAAATCAGCCAGCCGACGCAAAGCTCAGGCACCGACCCCGGCCCAACAAAATGCTACCGATGGACTGGCGCAAACCGGCATGGCCGAAGGAATGGTCGCCGAAGCGGCTGGCACGCGCTGGGTAGAACCGGCCAAATCCGAGTTTTCCGGGGCTGCCGATAGCGGCAACCAACCGCTAGCTGACCCTGCGGAGGACGAAAGCCGTACCTTTAGCGCACCGTTGGAATAGCCGTCAGCTTAATTGCAAAGACAGGGAAACCAGAGGAATCATTAAATGTCTGATACGTTAGAAACGAGCCGGACCGCCGAGGAACTCACCCCGGCGGTACTCAATGTCGAACCGGCCAATGCTCCGGCCTTTTTGACCAAAACCAAAAATTATTTCGCTCGTGGCGGGTCGGCCCTCAAACATCGCAACTACCGGTTGTTCTGGACCGGTCAGCTAATTTCACTAACCGGCACCTGGATGCAGAACCTGGCCCAAGCCTGGTTGGTGTTAAACCTGAGCAAAAACGACCCGCTGGCACTGGGTCTGGTAGGAGCCTTGCAGTTTTTACCCTCGCTGTTGCTTTCGCTGTTTACCGGCGTTATCGCCGACCGTTATCCCAAACGACGCTTGTTACTGATTACCCAGGGGTCGGCTTTGTTTCTGGCGTTAGTGCTGGCCGGACTGACCACCACCGGCCTGGTGCAAATCTGGCACGTCTATGTGCTGGCCCTAGTGCTGGGTATCGTCAATTCGTTTGATATGCCGACCCGCCAGGCGTTTGTTTCCGAGATGGTTGGCAAAGATGACCTGATGAACGCCGTCGCCCTCAACTCGACCATCTTTAACGCCGCGCGGGTGGTGGGTCCAGCCCTGGCCGGTTTGCTAATTGGTTTAGGCGAAAAGATTTTCAATAGTACCCAATCCGGGGTAGCTTTCGCCATCTGGCTCAATGCCATCAGCTATATTCCGGTAATTATAAACTTGTGGCGAATCGACCAGTCCAAACTATTTTCACCCAGCGGCAAGGACATTCCACCGGGGTCGATGTTTGTGCGGTTGAGAGAAGGGCTAGCCTTTATCGGCAATAGCACCGGTATACTTACTTTAATGGTTGTGGTCGGGATGATTGGCACGTTTGGCTTTAATTTTAACGTGTGGGTACCGGTGCTGGCCCGCAAATATCTGGAGGTCGGGGCCGACGGTTTTGGAATTTTGATGGCCGCACTGGGTCTGGGAGCCTTCGCGTCATCGATTACGCTGGCAATGGGTGGACGACGACCCAGCCACCGGCGCATCTTTATTGCGGCCATTATTTTTGGTTTCCTGGAGGCCGGGGTTGCCCTTTCGAGCTGGTATTGGCTGAGTCTATTACTGATGATCGGGGTGGGTATCTCGATGATCCAGGTGGGAGCGGCTTCAAATTCTTACGTCCAGATGAATTCTCCGGCCCATCTGCGGGGCCGGGTGATGAGCGTCTATTTGCTGGTCTTTGCCGGAACAACCCCAATCGGGAGCCTGTTTGTCGGCTGGCTGGGTAATGTTTACGGTACGCCTTTTTCGATGGTGGTTGGCGGCTTGCTCAGTTCGGCCTCGATCCCCTTGATCTGGCTTTTATTGTGGTGGCGACGAAGGCAAGGGGCCGAACCGCTAAAACAGGCGGCCTAAAGCAAGCTGGCCTGTTTTAGCTAACCGCTTTAAGCAAACCGCGTTCGATAACGATTGCCATTGCCAGCGTCTTATAACCGACGTTATCAAACAGGACCACAATTTTGTCGTCCTCGTAGCGCAGCACCTGGCCTTCCCCCCAGCCTGTATGCACTACCCGGCTACTGACCGGAAATTGACCCGGCTGAAGCGCGAGCTGATTTTCCTCTAAGCTATAGCCTGCTTCGCAATTATCGCAGTAGCCGCAGGGTTGCCCGATTTCCTCGCCAAAATAGTTTAATAAATACTCTCGGCGGCAGCGTCTTAACTCGGCGTAACCCCGGATCATCTCGATCCGGGAGCGGTCGTACTGCTTACGGTTGGACTGTGCCCGGCTGGCTTCTTCGACCGCGTCGGCTAGCGAATTCTCCGTCACCCCGTCTACCGGTTTTACTTCCCCGTTCGGCAGCAACTCGACCGCCCCTACTTCTTCCAACCGGATTAGAGCGGTCGTCAACTTTGATTGGGAAAGATCAGTTACCTCGCGTAATTCGTTAAATTTAATCGGCTCCTGGTGTAAACGCACAATTGCCGCCACCTGTTGCACCTGATCGGCATCGACCTGACCGCCACTGGCAAAAAATCGGCGGATACCCAGGTCTTCTGGCCGGTAAAACAAAATTGCTTTGGCCGCTTCGCCATCTCGCCCGGCCCGACCGACCTCCTGATAGTAGGCATCGACCGAATCGCTAATATCGTAATGAAAAACAAACCGGACGTTGCCCTTATCGATCCCCATCCCAAAGGCGGTAGTCGCCACAATCACGTCCAGGCCGTCCTCCCTGAAATTGGTTTGGACCACTTCACGGTCTAACGACCGCATACCGGCGTGGTAAGCCGCCGTTTTTAACCCGCTTTCGGCCAGTTCGGCGGCTAATTCTTCGGCTCGTTGGCGGGTGGCCGTGTAGATAATTCCCGGCTTGGCAACCCGGCTCACCTCCCGCAAAACGGCCCGCTTCTTGGCTAATTCATCCTCAAACCGTTCCACTCCCAGCCAGATATTGGGCCGGTCGAAACCCTGGACGATCAGTTTTGGATCGCGCATTCCCAGCCGGGCGATAATCTCGTCCCGTACCGGCGGCGAGGCAGTAGCCGTGAGGGCCAGCACCGGCGGGTGTCCCAGCTTTTCGATTACATCCCCCAGTTTGAGATATTCAGGCCGGAAATCGTGACCCCATTCGCTGACACAATGGGCCTCGTCCACTACAAATAAAGACGGTCTGGCCTCGCTAATATTGTCCAGCACTTCTTGATTGCTAAATTGTTCAGGAGCCAGCAGCAAAAACTCGACGTTGCCTTCCCGCAAACTATCAAAAGTCTCGCGCCGTTCTTTTGGCCGGACAGTCGAATTTATCAGGGCCGCTCCGCCAATATCCTGATTTTCCAACGCTTCATACTGATCACGCTGCAAAGCCACCAGCGGTGACACGATCACGGTTGGACCTGGCATCTGCACCCCGGCAAGTTGATAAATAGCCGATTTACCCGACCCGGTGGGCATTATAACCAGCGTATCACAGCCAGCTACTACCGACCGGATCGCGGCTTCCTGACCGGGCCGTAATTGCTCATAACCAAAAGTCTCACGAGCTAGACGCCGCACGGAACGTGCCTTCTTCTGTTCTATCATTAAATTTTTCTTTCCAGGATGCCGGTCCTATCTCTGGTGGTCGAGCTTTGCCGGGGCCGATTGTTAAAAGCTCACTGATTGCACTTTAAGCTTTATCGCAACTCTTATACCAGTGTTACAGCGATGATTGGGAACTTTTTTGTCAATTTTACCTTATTGGCGGCCCCAATATTGTTATAAAGTTTTGTAACTATTCAGACCCTATCCCTGACCCCTCCCCAGGGCCACCAGTAGACGGGGAAAAGAAGAAGAAAGAGAGTTTTACAGGGGCACCCAGTGGGTACCCGCCTGTATGACCCCCCGCAGGGGTCGGGTACCCTTTGGGTGCCCTACTAACCCCGCCTCGGAACGGGTAGGCTGAACAGTTACAAAGTTTTTATAATGAGACAGATTATTGGACATAGCCAAAAGTTTCTCGCTAAATCTTGTATTCTCCGCCCTATGGCAAAGCTATTAAGTCGTGACAGAATTGAGAGATTATGGAAATAAAAGAAATCGCTAGCATGACCGCGTACCCTGAATTAGACGAAGCCCAATCTCGCTTCCAGGGATATGTAAATCAGCTACCGGGAAACGGGAATACTGTAATACTGTGTGATAGCGACGTGGACGGCCTCGGAGCAGGGGTCGTGCTGCATTACTTCCTCGAACGCAACGGTCTCAACCGGTCTCGTTTGGTAATCTTACACCCGCCCAAAGGCAGCAACGCCTTTTCCGATCCGGCTTCGCGCCTGGTGCGTCAGAGCCAACCGGTCGGGCTGTTCGTTCTCGATTTGGGGATCAATAGCCGGGAAATTGTGCCAGGTTTGCCGACTTTGCTAATCGACCATCACCGGCCCGAAGGCGAGCCGCCCGGCAGTACCGTCCTGACCGGCTATCGCTGGCGACCGGTGCCGACCTCCAGTTTACTGACCTATCTGCTGTGCAGCCGCGAAGGATTGGTACACGACCGGGCCTGGGTGGCTGCGATTGGCAACCTGGGCGATCTGGGGCCGGAGTATCCCGATTTGCAGAGTGCCATAAAAAGCCAGAAACAAAAATATATTCGGGAGGCCACCAGCCTACTAAACGCGGCCAAACGTTGTAGCGACCCCGACCGGGCGACCCCGGCGGCTTTCCGGTCACTTTATCTGGCCGGTTCGGCCCGCGAGATTGTCGAAAGTGACACCCCGGACCTGCGGCTGCTCCGCGCGTACAAGGCCGAGGTACAGGCGGCTCTGCTCGAAGCCCGCAAAGTTGCCCCACGCTTTAGCCAGGCCGAAAAAGTCGCCCTCCTGCGCTTCGATAGTCCGGCCCGTGTTCACCCGTTGCTGGCTCAGAGCTGGCGGGGACGGTTGCCGAAATATATTGTGATCGCCGCCAACGGCGGGTACTTGCCGGGCAAGGTTAGCTTCAGTGTGCGGACCAATGTGGCGGAGGTCAATTTGCTTGATTTTCTGGCCGGTCACGGTCAACAATTAGAAGGGGTTGAAAGCGAATATGGTCACGGTCACGATAAAGCTACCGGCGGCACCCTTAGCCATGCCAACTTCGACCGCCTGTTAGCCAGTATGGGATTTTCTTTGTAAAATTTTTCTTTATGAAATAAAGGAAGCCTACCCCGGTACTAGGTAGACTTCCTGATAGGTTGGTTAGTGTAGACAGGTTAATGTTCTAAAGGGCCTGGAATCTGGTATCCGGCTAAATATTGGAACCTGAACAGTTGGCTTTAAGTCTGAGCAGGACTAAAAGGCTGTAGTTCTTAATTTTTAACGGATACCATTGCCAGGAGGATATTTTTTCCGATACACCTCTACCACAAGTTTGATTACTTGGACCGGTAGATTTGCTATCCTCGGCACACTTTCGTGTTTGTGTTTAATAAGGTCATTATAGATTGGCTGTGTGACATCCAGACGAAGCCTATATTACGTTTTTGTTAAGATGATCTAAATACTTATCAATGTTTCGCATTGGATTGGGTAATTAATATTCTGAGCTTTGTTATTAAACGCGAAAAAAATTGAGGCTGGATTAAACATTTCCACCCCAATTTTTTCACTTATGTAAAAGGCTTATGGACCTAATGAAATCGTTTTTGGGAGGAAAATGCCCGGCGAGCAGTTAAACAAAAGGGTTATTATTCATCTTGCTGGCCGATTTCCGGTAGGGCTGGCTCCGGTTCTGCCATAAAGGCCGCCGCCCACTCGTTCGCCGGATCGAGTTTTAGCAATTCGGCCAGGGCCGCTTGCACGTCGGCTGGACGCTTTTGCCTCTGGTAAAGGCTGACTCTGGCCGCCAGATAGGCTTCCAGTTCATCCAGATAGGGACTATCGGCCAGGCGTGAGGCCAGTTGTGCCAGTTCGGCCTCGGCTTCGGCTAACCGGTTGTCCGCCAGTTGCAACTGTGCCAGCGCAATCCGGGCGTGGAGATACTCAGGGTCGATTTTCAGGGCCAGTTCCAGATAGCCAATCGCCCCGGCCAGATTGCCTTGCCCGGAAAGTAACGCCGCCAGGTTTTGATAAGCCTGTTTCACCGATGGGTTAGCCTCGATAATGCGTCGATAATGGGCAATCGCAGCCACCCGGTCGCCGCGCTGCATCAATTCCAGACCCTCGTTGAGTTGAACTGCCGTTTGATGGTCGTATTGATGACCCTGCGAGGCGGAAGAAGCCTGGTTGAGACGTTGGTAAAGGGCGATAAGCTTTTCGAGCGAACCGGCGGCCAATCGCTGGCCCAACCAGATTTTTAGCGGCTGGTCAGGTTCGAGCAAACCATGTTCCAGCAGCACCCTGGCAGCGGTCAGACGTTGCAGGTCATCACCGGCCCGCGTAAAGGCCAACCGGCGCACCATCTCGACCGTACCTGCCGCACCAGAGGCTACCGCTTGCGCCAGCAAATCGGCCACCTCGGCGGGTTCGCGGTCGATCCAGAACTTGTAAGCCGCTACTTCCAGGGCACTCTGGCCGTATTCGACAAAGAAAGTCCGCAAACTTTCCTGATAATCCAGCGTTTCGCTGTCTGCCAACCTCAGCAACACCTGTTGAAAGTACGCTGCCGCCGGGGGATAAGCCGTTAACGGGTCGTAATAGAAAAAGCGGCCACCCGCGCGAGGGCCGCGTTCGTTATTTTCAAGGCCGAATAGCGTCCGTTCCAGCAGGGTAGGCCGGGTAAACGGCAGGGCTTCCCGCAGGAATTTTAGGGCTACTCCAATATGACCCAAATTGGCAGCGGCCACCACGCCAAAAGTTATCATTTCCTGGTACGCAGCACTATCCAGGTCGGCCACCATTTCGGCGG
This sequence comes from Chloroflexia bacterium, assembly GCA_038322625.1. Classification (GTDB taxonomy): domain Bacteria; phylum Chloroflexota; class Chloroflexia; order Chloroheliales; family Chloroheliaceae; genus 54-19. The sequence goes on along the minus strand of JBBQGA010000031.1, from coordinate 37,407 downwards.
AATTTAGCAACCCGGCGACCAGCTCGAAGATCGCCTGGTCATTTTCCAGCGCAGCCTGGGCTTCCGCCAGCTTCACCACATCATCCGCCTCGATGGGGGACGGGAGAGCCAGAAGACGTTGCAGATATTGGTTAGCCTGATCGGTTTGCTGCTCGATCACTTTGAGACGGACCAGCGTCGAAAGGGCGTTGCGGTTTTGTTCGTCCAGTTGAGTCAGCACATACTCGGCCTGGCGGGTGGCCTCCGCCAACTGATTATCCAGTAAATAGACCAGCGCGAGATTATTGTGGGCCGCCGCGATAGACGGCTCAAGCTCGACCGCCTTCAGAAAAAATTGCCGGGCTGCCTTCAAATCCTGGCGAGTGAGGGCCAACCGGCCATTATCCAGGGCCAGCCCGACCTCTCGAAATTGGTCCAGCGTCCGGCCCTGTTGAGCGGCGACCTTTTCCACCAGCGTCTGAGCGTCTTGCTGAAACTGGCGGCAACGGTCGAGAGTGGCGGGCTGTTTGGTCTCACGCGCCAGGGCATAACAATCGAGCAACTGGCTTTGCTGGTAAGCCAGAAAGGTAAAGCCGGTCAGGGCGTAAACCTGGGCCAGATTAAATTGAGCCAGGCGGCCTGTTTCGCCGGGAGCCAGTTGGAAAGCTTCTTCCAGCGTATCACGCGCCTCGGCCAGCGCGCCGGACTGCGCGTAAACCAGCCCTAACATTTCCAGTAGGCGGGGCTGTCCGGGGTAGCGAGCCGGTAAAGGCTCCAACAGTTTGAGGGCCTCGGCGTACTGGCTCGCCTCATACAGCTTTTCGGCTTTGCTTAACTGGCTGGACAAATAACGCTCGGCGGTTTTGTCGGCGAACTGAAACTTGATCGACCGGCCCGGCCCCGCTCCCCGGTTTTTATCTTTTGAGATTTTCTTTGCCATTGTTTGTTTACTCTTGGTGTTTCGATATTATTAGGACTTTCGCTACAAACTCACAAAGTGAGTTTGTAGCGAAAACAAAAAGAGGAATTACAGGGGCACCCAGAGGGTACCCGCCTGTGTAACCCCCCGCAGGGCACCCAGTGGGTACCCGGCCCCCACGACCCCCGCTTCAGGTTGGTTAGCGTCATCAAGCGAAAGTCCTAATTATTTTCCAGCCCACAGTATAAACTTTTTACAGCCATTTAGCACGTGATTTTGGTTTGTCTTTAGGAGTTAAAGGTGTTAATCTCTGGACAATTATTCGATTGCAAGAGCAAACTAAAAGTAAAATAAATGAAAATTGTCATACCCGATGATCATCAGAAAGCGGTGCGCAGCCTGGCCTGTTTCGAGCGGCTGGCCGGTCATGAGGTGGAAATTTATTACGATAGCCTCAAACAACCGGCGGAACTGGCCGAACGCTTTCAGGCGGCAGAAGCCCTTGTTTTGATCCGCGAACGCACCCTGATCACCGAGGATTTACTGTCCCGGCTACCCAACCTCAAATTGATAAGCCAGACCGGCCAGGGTATCGCCCATATCGACCTGGCCGCCTGCAATCGTCACCGGGTGGCGGTTGCCACCAGCAGTGGGTCGCCTTACGCTACGGCGGAACTAACCTGGGTTCTGGTGGTGGCGGCCTTGCGCAAAATCCCGCAAGAGGTCGCCCGACTGAAAACCGGCCAGTGGCAACCCACCCTCGGCATAGGGCTGCGAGGCCGGACGCTGGGTATTCAGGGCTTTGGCAAAATCGGGAGTCTGGTAGCCGGATATGGCCGGGCGTTTGGGATGCAAGTCCTCGTGAGTGGCCGGGCTGGTTCACGCGAAAGAGCGCAAGCCGCCGGTTTCGTCACGGTAGACAGCGATCAGGAGTTATTTGCCCAGGCCGACGTACTATGTATTCATCTGAAATTGACCCCGGAGACCCGGCACTCGATCACTGCCGCCAGTCTGGACCTGATGAAGCCGGAGGCCTTGCTGGTCAATACCAGCCGAGCCGAGCTGATCGAGCCGGGCGCGCTGGCTGCCGCTCTCACCAGAGGCCGACCAGGCCTGGCTGCCGTCGACGTTTACGAGGAGGAGCCGCTTTCGGCGGACGATCCCCTGCTCCACCTCGAAAACGCAATTTGCACTCCGCACCTGGGCTATGTCGAGAAAGATAGCTATGAGCTTTTTTTTGGAGGAGCTTTCGACCACGTGATAGCTTTTGCCGCCGGCCAACCGCGCAGCCTGGTTAATCCACAGGTCCTGGAATAAAAAGGCAATTCAAAGCATGACCAAGCGGTCTTAGCGGTCGTAATTTTTAAGCCGGGACCTGAGCGAATTTAGGCGGAAACTTTGCGACGGCCACGTGGACGCGCGACTTTAACTGAAGCCGAGCTTTCTTCCGGCTGGTCAAAGGCTTCGGCAAGGCTCGCCGCCTCGGCCTGACCCAGCACAGTCAGTTTAAGGCTATTGCTGGCGGTAAAACCAGGCGTGGCGGTTTCAGGGATCGTGATATGGGCTTTAGTCTGGGGATTTACGCCCCGGCGGGCGCGACGACGGCGGACCTCAAATGTTCCAAAGCCGGTCAGGACCACCTTATCGCCATCTCGGAGGCGGCGGGCAATCAACTCGATAGCTCCTTTGATCACCTGATTGACTTCTTTCTGAGGCAGGGTCGTTTCTTTCGCCAGTTGCTTGATAAATTCGTTTTTATGCATATCTACCTCGCTTATCGTTATCTTACCTGGATTACAATTCAGGCACCCACTCCCGATCCGCGATTGAAGCCACACCTTCGCTCCCGGACCACTCCATAGACTATACTTAAATTTCGGACGGCTGACGGGTTTTCCAGACTTTGTATACTGCTACAACCAGAGCCACCGCCAGCACCAGACCCCCATACACCAAAGCCGCCACAAGTGCCTGCGGCTCGAAAGCCGAACCAGGCAAAGCCAGGGTATTTTGATTCTTGAAAAAAATCTTGAAGGGTATTACCACCCAGCCCCCGCCGGTAGTCAGCCATTTCCCGACCGGACTTAGCTCATCTGCCGCCAGCAAGCGCAATCCGAAACGCACCAGAGCCAGCGTCGCCGCCAGACCTAACCCGGCATAAACCCAGCCGATGCCGACCGCTTTCAATCTAGCTAGCTTCACCGGCGGACAGCCTGTTTACGAAAGTAGGCAAACGCCGCTACCAGTAGCAAGGCTCCCAGCATAGTCCGAATGACTGGCATATCTTCGAGGCGGGGTTCCAGGCTGAAGTCAAATGGCAGATTGCCAAACAACCAGCCCCCGATCACACCAAGTGCCATTGAGCCTAATAACCCAAAGCGGGGCGTATTGCCCACGATTCGTTCGGCCAAAAAAGCCCCGGCGATTGCTAGTAGTAAGAGTGCGCACACTTGAGGCCAGGTTAATAATAAACTTGACGGCAAGCTCATTGTTCGCCTCGATTAGATGCTCTTGAATTATATGAGGTTCTTATCAAAGCGAGTTTAACTTTTTGTAATCCTTAAAAAGATGATAGCACCGCCCTTGCGGTTTGTCAACGAATTAAAATTGAACTGTCGTGTTGGAGCCGCAGATTATCACGCCCACGTTTTGGCCCTGGCCGGGTTCGATGCGACCAGTTAGCAAGCCTGCCAGGGCCGCCACCCCCGATAATTCGCTGACCAACCCCAATTCTTGCCACAACCAGTTTTGAGCCTCGGCCATTTCCTCGTCGCTAACCAGCACAATCCGGCTGACCTGCCGGGAGATAATATCGTAATTAATTTGTTCGGTTTTGCGCGGGGCCAGGGTGCCGACACGGGTCGTTATTTCGGCCAGGGCTACCGGCTTCCCGGCTCGTAAGCTTTCGTAAAGGGTCGGAGCGCCCACCGGCTCAACTCCGATCACCTCTATACCGGGCTTTATCTGGCGGGCCGCCTCCGCAACACCTGAAATCAGCCCGCCGCCCCCGACCGCCACTACCAGCACATCCAGTTCCGGCAGATCTTCCAGCATTTCGAGGGCAATTGTGCCCTGTCCGGCGATAACGACCGGTTCGGCAAAAGCGTGAATGTAGGTTAGTTTGTGGCGTTCGGCAAACTCCAACGCCGCCATATTCGCCTCGTCCCAGAACTGGCCTTCCATTACTACCTGCGCTCCCCAACCGGCCATTTTATTCACTTTGTCGGCGGGGGTGCCGTGCGGTAAAAAGATGGTGGTCGGCAACTGCTTTAACCAGCCGGCATACGCCACTCCCAACCCATGATTTCCACCGGAGGCAGTTACCAATCCCGCCGGGGTTGTCGCCAGCGATAAAAGCTTATTTACCGCTCCTCTGGCCTTGAACGAGCCGCTGATCTGCAACTGCTCCAGCTTCAGATATAACTGCCAATCACGGGCTACCGCCGACTTGAGCGGTCGGGCTGCCAGCAGGGGAGTTCGCCGCACATACGGCGCGATGCGCTGCCGCGCTGCTTGAAACTCTGCTAATTCAATCGTCATAAACTCTACTTTTCTCCCCCAAAATATGTTTCCTGTGCCATTTTAGCCGGGCGGTTTTTGATTCTAACATAAATCCCGGTTTATTTTCTAATTATTTTAATTGCAAAACAATTCGTTCGTAAACTGTCTCTATCGGGGCCAGCAGAGCCGGAGCATTTAGCTGGCAGGTCAGCATGGTCGCCAGGGCGGCTGCACCCGCCCCAACCCCCTCTTTGACGTAACCGGCCTCATAAAGTCGCAACGCTTCGTAGCGCGACGGGCTAAAATCCAGATTAGCCGCCAGATACGGCACCGGCGGCAAACCAAAGGTCTGCTCGATCTCGGCGGCCAGGCCAGCCAGGTCGGCGGTCGGGTCGGCAGCTACCCAGCGAGTCGTAGCGAGGGCTAGATTTGAATAAACCGCCCGCTCGAAATAAGTCGCCCAATTTTCGGGTGGGGTTTGGCGTAAAGCCGCAAGTACCGCCAGCACCGCCGCCATTTGGGTCCCCCCGGCCAGTACCACCGGACAATAGGCCGAGGCGGCCAGAGCTAGCCCGGCCACCGCCGGTTGCATCGGATCGCCCAGAGCGGCTACTGCCGCCAGGGGTCGGCGGGAAAAATCGCCCTTTTGCGCTCCAATCGCCTGTAAACCGGCCCGCGCCGCCGCCAGCTTCAGAGTATGGGCATTATCGGGCATCGAACTGCTCACCCGATTTTCGGCGTTCAGGCCCAGTGCCAGGAGCACACCGAGGGCCGTAGTGGTCCCTCCCGGCACACTTTCGGCCAGCACCAGATATTCCTGGCCCAGAGTCTGCCGTCCCAACCGTTCACCGGTCTGCAACCCGGCCTCAAAGAGCCTTCGCACCCGGCGGTCATCTCGTCCGAGGGCCTGCCCGGTATCTAAACTCTCGGCACTTTGAGCACCGTCCAGCGTTAGCAGGTCGGGGATAGCGGGCAATCTTTTCAACCCAGCATTGATGCACACCAGTGGTAATTCGCCGATCAGATCGAAGGCGGCCCTGGTGATAATCGAGGGACCCGGCGCACCGTTAGGGTTGGACGGAACCCCACCCGGCAACCCCACCGCCCGTCCATGCACCAGTATTTCGGCATCGGCAGAGGCGGTTAATTCCCTTAGTTCCGCCGTCGTCCCGGCTCCACTCACCCCTGGCAATTGCACGGTGGCAGTGTAGGCCACCGAAAGGACAAAACGAGGCCGGTACAGTGCTAATCGATTGACAAAATGAACTGCTTCTGCTAATCGAAAGACTCTAAGAATATCCTGATCCATTTTCCACATAAATAAAATCAACTCTCACAGTTAACAAAAAAGTATAAATTTGTTTTTCCAAACTTGACAACATCTGCTAAAATAGTTTCAGATGACTATAGCGAAACAACTAAAGTAACAGATTACAGGCACCTAATAATTTTATACTCTCAAGCAATTCTTCCACCAACCAATACACTTGATATGAGTTATACTAAATTTCCACCTGTAAGTATAGCAGTATAACCGTCGAATTTGCCATTGCGCACATTTATAATGGATAGTTTGTGGTAATAATATAAATATCTTTTCAAACGGGAGAATTCTACATGGAAGCTTTACCCCTCGGAGAACGTATAAGAGCCGCGCGCCTGGAAAAAAAGATGACCCAGGACGAATTGGCGCGGGATACTTTCTCCAAAAGTTATGTTTCAGCGGTAGAGCTGGGGAAAATACACCCCTCTATAAAAGCTTTGCGTATCCTGGCTCGCCGTTTACAGCTACCGGCTTCATATTTTCTGGAAACGCTCGAACCGGATGTCGAAACCCAGCAGGCTCAACTAGCCCTCGAACGGGTGCGTTTGCTGGTGGCTCTGGGTGGACGCGACCAGGATGCCTTTGATATTCTGGAAAAGATCGATGCCGAACGGTTGACCGAACTCGAAGCCGCCGAGGTGACTTTTTTGCAGGGTCGCGCCCTGACCGGACTAGACCGCGCCAACGAAGCCCTCATAAAATTGAATTCTGCCCAGCAGGAATGGCAAGAACTGGAGAACCCGACCTGGGTAGAGTGTACCCGCAATCTGATCGGTGAAATATATTTTCGCCAGCATAAGTACCTGCTCGCCCAGGAACAACACAAGGCTGGGCTGGAAGTAATCGAGCAAAATTTGATCCGCGACCCTAATTTGAAGCTGGCGATTTACGCTAATCTGGCGCGGGTATATACCGCTCTCGATATGCACGATGCCGCGCGGGGTCTATTTGAGGCAGCTGACCGGGTAGCTGCTGAGGCCGCCACACCTCAGGCCCTGGTAAATACTCTCTGGCAGATCGCCGGGACTTACGAAAGTGAAAATAACCTGCGGGCCGCCCGTCAGAGTATCCAGCAGGGTATTAACGCCCTTGAACTGGCCGAAACCTCACGACTGGTCACGAATTTACACCTGACCTTCGGGGCTACTTACCTCTATGGGCATAACTGGAGTGAGGCCGAAAACTGCTTCCAGATCGCTCTGCAAAGCGCGTCGCCGCAACTGCCGGGGGCGGCCCGGATTGCCGCTTACGATAGCCTGGCGAACCTTTTCTTGCGGCAGGACCGGCTCGATACCGCCCTGGATGCGGCGGATAAAGCCTATCAGACTTTGAAGGAGGAAGGGGCCTCGGCCAGTTTGAGCAATTCCTTTTCGACCGACAGTAGCTACGCCACCCCCCATATGGCCGCCGGTAAAGTGCTGCTGACGCTGGCCCGAATTCAGGAGAAGAAAAATAGTCCGGCCAAAGCCGACGACTTCTTTAACCAGGCCATCGAAAGCTTTAAACAGGGCAACCAGCCCGAACAGCTCAGTGCGGCCTATTTTGCCTATGGTGAAGCCCTGCTCGACCGGGGCGATTCGGCGCGTGGCGCGAATTATCTAAAGATTGCCTACGAAGAAAAAAGCAAGATGGTCTGATTTACTCAGGCCGCCAGTTCTTCTAGCAAATCTTTCAGGGTATCCCGCCAGCCGTCTTTGAGTAACTTGATATTTAGACGCATCTGGTTCGGCGTAATACGCAAGCTATCGCCAAATTTCTTCATCAAACGGCGCGGATCGACGTTAGCTCGCCCGGTCGGGCGTTTGCGTTCGGCGGTCTGGGCCGTATTTTTAGCTCCACCTTTGCGACGCATCTCGGTTTCGAGCGAAGGAGCGGGCCAGCGCAGAAATATTTCACCTTCTTGCTCCACAATGCTTTCGACACCCGCCCGGATCGCCAGCACCTTTATATCCAGCAAATACATCAGGTTGCGGGTAGCCTCCGGCAGGGGTCCAAAACGGTCTTCCAGTTCCCGCACCAGTTCTCGAATCTGCCCGGCGGTGTGCAGGGGTGAGGCCAGTTTGCGATATTGGTCCAGCCGCACCGACTGGTCGGCGATATAATCTTCCGGCAAATAAGCTGCTATCGGTAACGATAGATTAACCGTAGGGGCTTCGACCTGGGCTTCCAGCGGTCTTTCCTCGGCTCCACGCGACTCCTCGACCGCTTCTTCCAGCAACCGCAAATATAATTCAAAACCAACCGCCGCGATATGGCCGCTTTGCTCGCCGCCCAACAAATTCCCGGCTCCCCGAATTTCAAGGTCTTTCATGGCAATCTTAAAACCGGCCCCCAGTTCCTGAGTTTCTAGCATGGTATCCAGCCGCTTTTGAGCATCTTCGGTCATATTCGAGCCGGGCTTATACAAGAAATAAGCATAAGCCCGGTTGGCCCCCCGTCCGACCCGGCCTCGCAACTGGTAAAGCTGGGCCAATCCGAACATCACCGAATTATCAATGATCAGGGTGTTAGCGTTCGGAATATCCAGCCCGCTTTCGATGATGGTGGTACAAACCAGCACATCGGCCTCGTGGTGGGTAAAAGTAAGCATCACCTTTTCCAGTTCGCCTTCTTCCATCTGGCCGTGCCCGACTATCACCCGCGCCTGGGGTATCAGTTTTTTGAGGTTCAGGGCTACCTCGGCAATACTCTGGACCCGGTTATGGACAAAAAAGACCTGTCCACCGCGCTCCAGTTCGCGGACTATCGCCTCGCGGATCAAACTGTCGCTGGCCGCCGTAACATAAGTTTTTACCGGCAATCGCTCGGCGGGAGGGGTCTCGATAATTGAAATATCCCGAATACCGACCAGTGACATATGCAAAGTGCGCGGAATCGGGGTGGCCGAAAGGGTCAGCACATCGACATCCTGCCGCATCTGTTTGAGCCGCTCTTTGTGCTTGACCCCAAAGCGTTGCTCCTCGTCCACGATCAATAGTCCGAGGTCCTTAAAAATTACGTCCTTTTGCAAGAGGCGATGCGTCCCGATCAAAATATCGACCTGGCCTTTTACCAGCCGTCCTAGCGTATCTTCCTGTTCTTTTTTGGTCCGAAAACGCGACAATTGCTCAATCACGGTAGGGAACCCACCGAGACGCTGGGTAAAAGTCTGGTAGTGCTGCGAGGCCAGGATCGTGGTGGGTACCAGCACGGCAACCTGTTTACCGTCCATCACGGCTTTGAAGGCTCCGCGTAAAGCCACCTCGGTTTTACCGTAACCCACGTCGCCGCAAACCAACCGGTCCATCGGTCGAGGCTGCTCCATATCGGCTTTCATATCCACAATCGCCCGCATCTGGTCGGTGGTCTCGGTATAGGGGAAAGCTTCTTCCATCTCGCGCTGCCAGGTATTGTCTGGGCCATAGGCGTGACCGCGTTGGGCCGCCCGCTGGGCATAAAGGTCAAGCAACTCTTTTGACATATCCTCGACCGCCGCCCGGACCTTGCGTTTTGCGCGCGTCCAGTCCGAATTGCCCAGTTTGTTAAGGGTTGGCACCGCGTGACCGGTGGCTCCATAGGGCAACACCCGGTCCACCTGCTCCACCGGCACATACAGCTTATCCTGGTCGGCATACTTCAAAAACAGATATTCGCGCTCCAGTTCCTCCCCAGCCACCGTGAGCCGCAAAAGTCCTTCATAACGAGCAATGCCATGTTCGATATGTACTACATAATCGCCCGGCTTGAGGTCGCGCAGGAAAGCTTCGCGTTGTTGGGCACTCCGGCGAACCCCTTCGGTTTTCTCGGTACCGCGTTGAGCTTGCTTGGTCCAGCCGAAAATTTCGCGGTCCGTCAGCACCAGCAAACCGAGTTCCGCCGACCGCCAGCCCCCTACCAATGCCCCGTGCAACAAGTTAAATGAACTGGGGTTGGGTGGATTTACCAGGCTACCGCCACCGCTTTCTTTGCGCAACACCGGAAATACATCGCGGTCCTCGAACTGATCGCGCAACCGCTCGGCCTGCTGGCTGACAATCACCACCCGTTGCAGGTCGCGCAAAAAACCTTCTACATCATCAATCGACCGGTTCACTTGTCCGGCGTACTCGCTGACCGGCTGGAAAAAATTTAGCCGGTTACTCTCGGTTGCCGCCAGTTCACTTTCGGCCCCGACCACTACCGCTTCACCTACCCGGTCGTCGTCTTCATCGGTGCGATTGATCAGCAAACGCGGATATTTGTCCAGGCTGGCGGCCAGTTCCGACCAGTTGAGATAAGGTCGCAAAAGCTGGCCCGGCATTTCGCCATTTTTCTCAAACTCGGCCCGCAATTCCTCAGCCTGGGCGGTTAATTCTTCGACCGCAAAAGTAATCTGATCCGGGCCGTCCAGCGTCACCACCGCTTCGGCGGGCAAATGGTCGAGCAGGCTGCACAGGTCTTCGCCGCCGGTGTAATAAGGCATAAACTGTTCGATGCCTTCAAATCGCTCGCTGTTCTCGATGCGGGATAACAGGCGATGCCATTCCTCACGCACTTCCTCGCGCAAATCGATGGTCGAAATTTCGGCTAACCGGTCCAGGGCCTCACCTGATCGCCAGAGCGGCATTTCGAGCGGCGGAGTAAGGGTAACTTTCTCAATGTGCTGGCTGCTGCGTTGCGAAACTGGGTCGAACTGACGCAAGCTGTCGATCTCGTCGCCAAATAATTCGATTCTAACCGGTAAATCTGCCGTCAAAGGGTAAAGATCGATAATCCCACCCCGTCGACTGAACTGCCCCGGCTGTTCGACCAGGGCTTCAGGACTATAACCAAGCCGCACCAGTTGTTCGAGCAGACCGTTAAGCTCAAGTTGCTGGCCGCGCTGTAAAGTCATTACCGACTGGCGAAAATCGGTTTTAGAAAGAGTAGGTTGCATCAAGCCTTTGGCCGAAGCAAAGATCAGCAGGTGATTGGTCTGGCCGGGTTCGAGGTCGCGCAGGGCGGCCAGGGTCGCCAACCGACCACTGATGATCGAAGCGTCCTGACCGATCCGCTCGTAGGGGAGGGTATCGGGGGTAGGCCAACTCAGAACCAGGTCTGGAAAGGCCGAATAAACCTGAGCTTGCCGAGCCATCTCGCGGGCCTGGGCCGGTCGAGCGGTCAGCACCAGCAGGGGGCGGTCCAGACAACTTTGCAGGGTCGCTAGAAAATAAGGCCGGACGGGGGCCGGTAAACCCGCCAGGCGTTGCTGCGAACCGCGCTTTCGGCTACGAGCGGATTTTTCTAATCCTTCGCACAGACTACGAAACTCGGCCCGGTCCCTTAGCAAAGGCAACAACCCGGCCAGACTTAAACTCACTTACGGCACACCTTTCTACCAATCCAGAGTCCTAAAGCCGGGAACACCCGGCCCCGATATTATAGCATGGCTCGCGTTGTCAGGCAGTAATTCTATTATGAAGTGGTAAACAGCGATTCAAAAAAATTTAATATTTTTCTTATTTTTAGCTATTGACAAAAATACTGAAACGAGTTATATTTATGTTAGACAAAACCTATACAAATGCTAATCATTTTAGTTAGACTGTCAGCGGTAGACCTAAGACACAAGAAAATCTTTTGTTTTATGGCTTCAAGAAGTAAATCTGCCTAGCTCAACAAGTCCACATCCACACTCATAGCACAGAAGTCAGCCGAAGTCCCGGCTGACTTCTTCATTTTATACTAATATCCTGGAAACTATCTTTCCCACTCAAACGTAAAGTCGTTGTGGTATTATATTGCCAGCCTGGCATAAAGCCTTTTAAAAGAGGTAACGGTTTAGCTTATTAAGGAAACAAGAGGAGAGATTAAAGTGATGCTCACCAAAAAAAGTTTATCCGGCCTGGTAGTCTTGTTGCTTACCGCAATGCTGGTGGCCTGTGGCGATACCGCTACCAACACCCCGGCGGTCTCCAACGACGCTGCCGCCGCCACCCCGCCTGTGGCACTGACCACCACCGTCGCTGCCGGTAGCAATGCGACCCCCGCCGCCCCGATGGCCCTGCCGACCATTCCGGGCCTGACCGAAGTCCCGATCAGCGCGGCTTTTAAAGCTTCGATTGTCCAACAATTCAAGATGTCAAACGCGGATGTCAAAGTTTACACTTCCGAAACCGATGCGGAAGCGGTCGGCACTTCTTTTGATAGTGCCCTGACCGCACAGGGCTACGCCTTCTCGCTACCGGGTCAGGCCAAACCGGTCGCCCAGGGGGGAGCCAGCTTTGGCATCTATAGCAAAGCCGGTAACGACATCTTCTTTGCGGCCAGCCCGGTTCCGGCCAACGTGGCCGATTCGCCGGCCAGCAGCCCTATTCCGGGGGTCAGCCCCGACGAAATCAAGCAAATTGGTAATCAGTTGAAGGGTCACAAAAGTTTTGCCATCACCCTCAGCGGCCAGGGCCTCATGATGGCCCTGGCCGGGGCGATGATGAGCAGTGGCGGCAGTATGCCCGGTGGTGCCCCCGCCGCGACTCCTACCAGGTAAGTTGAAGGTGTCCCGCTCACAGCTACCGGTCTGGTATGAATTCAGAGATGGGGTAAGGGTTTGAGCAGGAGTGAGAAAACCGGCAAAGTCAGGAGTAAAGTGGTAAGCTAGTACCTAGTCCACCTTAGTTTGAGTATCAACGACAGGATAAAGCCGGTGCAACTTACTACGAGCCATTACATTCGTGAATTGCCAACCGACTGTAACCGGCTTGTCACATTCGGGCAGGTTGTGAGCATAAAGGTAGCCCCGGTCTCTCGAGGTCTCGCTAAAAGGCCGTTCGATATTGGAGGCATCTACTGCCAGTACCACTCTTTGGCCGGGAGCGGGTTTAGGGGCAAAGTTTACCAGGGTTTGTTCAAAGCCGGCCTGGTTAAGTTTACCGAGTTTGAGTGCGGCATACAAGCTGGGCCACCTACCCTTTGGGTGACGTGTAAAGTGAGGCGAGAGCGAGAGTTCAATTACCGAATGGACCTGAGTTTCACTCAAGAGGGCATCGGCCAGGTTGAACAAAGCATCCCGGCTTTGCTCAAAACATTCGTAGAGGGCCTGCCGAAATTGTTGAAGTATGTTAAGGTTCATGTGAGTAATCTCCTTTCTTTTTTGGTCGAAAGAAACATTACTCGTTTGGGCGAGTTACTGCAAAGTGGCTGGCCCTTTAATTTTTTATCTAAACGTCAATTATATTATTTGACCGGCGGTTCAGACTATATATTGCCTGAACATTGTAATGAGGTAATAAACAAGTTTGCAACCGGCGAACTGGCTATCACCCAGGTTCTATACAGGTTTTATATTTGATCGAATACTAGCAATATTATACCACTTTGGGAACAAGCTGCCGGATAGTTTGGGGGACGAGAAGGGGAAGGATAGCAGACTGCGGGGAGCCAGGGTTAACCGGTTACAAAATCGTTTCGCAAAATCTGACCGGTATAGGCTTGCAACGCGACCTGCTTTCCCTGGGCGACATTGGTAAAAATAAAACAAGGTTGTTTGGTCTGGCCTTCGAGTTGAAAGTTTACGATGTCAACCGGCAAAGCGGTATTCAACCCGGCAGCAGTAGCCCGTTCGAGCAAAACCGAGCTATCCAGGACTTTGGACATATCGATCAGGCTGGCATCACTGACCATCGCGGGTGCGACCTCGCGCAAGTCGAGCCGGTTGCCCTCGGTATCAAAAATCACCCGCCACATCCGGGGGCCTTCCGGCGCGACAAACAAAAAGCTCCAGGTGGTACGGTCTGGTTTGAGTACATTGGCCGAGGCAAATACCGGCCTGGCGGTCCGGCTGACCTCCAGTATTTTGATCGCGGCCTGTTTGTAGGAAAAAAGAAAACTAGCCTGAGAGGTACGCAACGATTCGATTCGCACGGCCTGGGGGTTAGTATTAAGAGTCGGGGTCGGCAAGGGGCGACTGGGTTGACCGCTCCGCCGCACACCGGGCGAAAGAGCCAGCCCGCCCTGACCGGGCAGCGCACCGGAACCGGGCGTACCATATAGCCGGGCCAGTACGGTTGGATCGGTGCCATCGATCAGGCGCGCGCCGGGTCCGCCGCTCGACCCGTCCGGTTCGTCGCCGGAATCGCCGCTGACGGTCGGGGTTAAAGGCGTATCGGTTGGCAGAGATTGGTCGCCGGGGCGAGGGCTTGCCTTTTGCGGGGTCGGTCGACTAACCGGTCCGGCAGTCGCCGCCGCCGGGACGCCCTCATAATTGGCAGGAGTCGGCGGGGCGGTCGGGATGGCATAATCAGGTGTCGGGCGGGGCGGTTCACCACAGGCCGACAGCAAAAACACCACCGACAGCAAAAAGCCGGCCCAACCGGATTTTGTCACTTTCCATTCCATTTATACACCACAAACCCGTTTGCATCGTAAAGCAGTTCAAAACCCTGAAACTGCGGTGTTTTATCCAGCAACGGCCACACCGCCGAACGTAGTCCCCATTGTTCGTTCACGCTGCGGGAGCCGAGGTGGTCGAGTTCCAGGTAATTGGCTTTGTACTGGCCCATTACCTGTTTGATTTCAGCGAGACTGGCCGCGTTCGGGATCATAACGCTCTGGCGTTGGCTGTGAAAGCTTAGTTCCCAGACGTTGCGGCTCATAACTACCGCGCCGGGAGGGGTATTTTGCTTTAGCCAATCGGCGGTAATGACGATCCCGGTCGGGGAGGTATAACCTTTGCCTTCGCTGATCAAGGCCAGCAAGCCCGGTACGGCCAGCAGCATCAGCACCAGCGTAACCAGCCAGACCCCGGCCCCGCCTTTTATCTTATCATACAGCCAGCTTAGACCGTAGACCCCCAACAGATAGAGCGGCGGCAGCCAGGCCAGAAAGTAGCGCGCCTCGTAATGCCAGCCAACATTAAAGAAGACCACGTACACCACCAGACTGATCGCCAGCAACCAGGCTAAACCCCGATGGCGGTGGGGGATAACTGCCAGTCCCAGCCCGGCCAGTCCTAAAAGTAAGGGGGCGAAAAGCTGGCCTTCCCACAGGTGATTGAAGAACCGCCGGAACTGGTTAATAATAGCATTGAGGTTGTTATCCCAGCCGTAATCGAGCAGTTGGCGCGGGTTGGGTAGCCCTTTGAGGGTAAAAAGATCGTAGATGTGGTCGTCGGGGGGGTTCCATTTAGTTACCCAGGTATCGTATTGCTCGGTCGAGCGGTAAAGCGTGCCGAATTGCAAGACATTTCGCACCAGATAGGGCGTTACAACCAGCAAAGCCAGCCCGGCCAGTCCAAAAAGCATAGGCCAGGATATAGCCAGCCGGGGCCGGGCAAAGTATTTTTGCCAGAGTGCCCACAGCCCGGCCACCACCAGCAAGATTGCCCCACTGGGTTTGCTAAGGAACAAAAGGCCGCTACACAGTCCGAGTACCACCAGACTCAGGGCAGGTTGGTGGGTTAAGAATTTGAGGCGCGAAGGCCAACCCGGCCTGGCCCCAACCGGGGCAGCCTCCAGCGTGGCGGTTTGACCGGGCACCGCCGGGGCGGCAGACTGAAAAGGGTTATTTAAAGGAACGGCCAGGCTTTCCACCGGCCTGTCGGCTTCGCTCGGCATTATTGAGCCGGAAAGCCGACTCGTCAGCAACCGCCGAACCTGGTTAAGACGGTGGGGCAACCCGCCGAATTCCATCAGAACTACCAGCATCAACAGACTGAACACCAGATCGTTTATTGGGTAGGCAATTGTTTCAAAAAGGGCCGGAGCGGTGGAGAAAGCCGGGATAACCGCCACCAGCGACAACAAAGCCGCCCCTAGACCGGTTCGGCGGTTAAAGAAACGGCAGCCATAGACAAATATCAGCCAGGCCAGCAAGGGAACCAGTAGCAAGTTGGGCAGTTTGGCGGCCCAGACGGTCGGGCCGAAGACCGCGAAAAACGGCGCGATCATGAACGGTTGCAAAGGCGGCCAGGTATCCGCCGGGCGGGGCAGGCTGTACAACTGGTAGAATTGGGCCGCGTAATCCAGCGAGTAACCCCGGCCCTGAACGATGTTACGGGCGGCAACCGCGTTATCGGCGTAATCGGCGTGGCCTATGTAGTCCATCCGAGCGATTATCGAAAGGGCGTAAAGGCTGTACAGCAGCAAGGTGATTAGTAAAATGTAGCGGGCCAGGCGGGGTGAGCTTTCCAGCCGGACCAGCAGCCCGGCCAAACTTTCAGCCAGAATTTGCCGCCAGATTAATCCTGCCACTGTCAGAGCAGATAGGGCCAACAAAGGCAAAAGCCAGGGGGTATACCACAAATTCAGGCTGTCCGGCACCAGCAAAGGCAAACAGAGCCAGGGTATCACCAGGGCTACTCCCGCCCCGCCCGACCAGATCAGTTTTTCCGGCCCGGCCAGTCTCAGCAAAATTAAACCCACCGACAGGCTATACAGCCAGGCCCACAGCCACCCGTCCAGGGTAGGTTTTCGCCAACCAGGCGCACTTAGCAACTTAACCTCGGAAACCTCAATACCCAGGTAGCGTCCATCGTTGGGCGGTTTGAAAGTACCCGAACTGATCTCGATTCGGGTCGTGTCCCCTCCCGTTGCGGCGTTCGGTATCGAAAATTCAACCGTTTTATACGCGCCGGGATCGGGCCGGGTTTCGCCCACCGGACTACCGTTAACCATTACCTGGACGGTTGGCGGGTTGTGGTCGGGACCGGCTCGCAAAGTAATTCGGACACTGTTCATCGCACCTGGCAAAATACCCCAGGGCAAAGTTATGAGGCCTATAGCCGGTTCGTCGCTGCGTAATTTAGGGCTACCGGTCCAGCGATAACGGGGAGTTCCGGCTTCATCACTATTAAAGCCACTCAAGTAAGGTGCATCGCCCAGTTGGCCTACGCCCAGCCGAAAATCGCTCCGCAAAGAATAAGCTGCCGCCAGCAGCACCCACGATCCCACCCCGCAAATTACGATAAACAACAGGATTTTTAGTTTGTAATCCAGAATCTTCAAATCAAAGTTCTTTGCTCAAAATTATTCGACACTCACTCGGTCTGGTCAGGCTTAAAAAGTTAGCTCGATGTTCACGGTCTGGCCGGGCTGAAGCAAGGGGGCCTCCAGTTGAGCTTCTTTAAAACTTTTTACGCCATCGGCACTTTTTATCGGCGCGGGCAGGGTCAAGGTAATTCCTTCCAGGCGGTGATCGGTCGGGTTGGTCAGGCTTATTTTAAGGTTGTGACCGCCATTGCTCCACTGGCTGCTCAGACCGAGCCGGGAGGTATCCAGCCGTCGCTGTACCAGATTAGCCACACTATCGACCCACAAACCGTTACTCCGCAAACTTCCAGCATACTGAACCACGCGCAGCCAGTTATTTTGATCGCTGGCCGTAACGACCGACTCAGGATGGGTCCAGATCGAGCCATAGCCGCGCCGTTGCAAAAGTTCGGTCATCACCTGTTTGGCTTGCATTTCGCTCACGTCGCCCGACAACAACTGGTAGTCGTGCAGGGTTAACAAACGCGGTTCGCCCGGCGGCTGGCTCAGATAATAATAATAATTGTCCGGCCCGGCGTAATCGCGGTAAACAACCTGCTTTTCGGTGGTAAGCTGGCCGCTATCGAATTTCAGGTGGCCGGACTGGTCCTGCTGAATGCCCTGGCTGTAATCATATAGCCGCGACACCGATTGGAAACCGTGATCGGCCAGCCAGTTGTACCAGGCCGGGCCGACCGAATTGCTGGATTTCCAGGGAAAGGCAAACTGGCGCACCGTGGGTAAATTTTTGGCCTCGGCATATTGTAAAAAAGTGTTCATGTCGTCGCTAAATTCGGTCAGAGTCGTGCCACGAACATACAAATGGCCGAAAGTATGACTTTCAATATCCTGACCGGCCTCGCGCAAACGGTCGGTCTGGTCGCCAAAATACCAGGCAGGGTCGGTATGGTAATCGCCAAACGGGTCGTTAGCATACCAGGGATGGGTTTGCCAGTAGGTAGTCCAGCGATTTTTCGGCGAGGCCCAGCTATAAGTCGGATTACCCACAAAGCCAGTATGGTTGCGGTTGCCATCCAGCAGATTGTAGCCGGTCGCATAAAAAGTGCCGTGAATACCAAACTGCCCGAACAATTTCAGCAGGTAATCGGCTCCCCGCCGCATATCGAGGCCGCGTTGCTCGGCAGCAGTGATCGCCCGCTGGACGTTATCATCGCTGATCGGGTTGAGAGTGCTTTCGCCTTCCTCGATGTTAGCCCCCGGCGCACCGCCTTTGCTGTGGATCAAGCCGCCCATCGCACTTTCCCAATCAAAGCTAAAAGAGAGGGCCGCTCTGGCGTAACCCGGCATTGGTTCAAGTCTCACCGAGTCGTCCAGCAGCCGCAAATCGGTCAAACTGACGGCCATCGCGCTGGGGGAAGTAAAGACCAGCCGCAGGTACGCCGACCCCGGCGGAGCCGCTCGCCGGTCGTGATAACGGCAGATCGAACATAAATCGGAGCGGCTTTCGCCACCGGGCAACTGTACCGGGTGCTGACCATCGTCCAGCCACAACCAATCGACCCGGCTCGGCCCACCGTCGGTGGCAAGCTGTAATTCATAGACTTTACCGCCCTGTACCGGGATCAGGTAGGGTTGTAATTGATGTTTATTGGTCAAAAAAGGTTTACCATCCGCCGGGCATTTGAGGTATTGGTCATCCAGATACCAACCGGTAATAACGCCCGCCTGACAATCCATTTTGCCGTTTAAAAGCAAATCATTGGTAGCGGTAGCGGCAAACGCCGGGCGGACCGGACCGGCCAGCCCGGTCAGCAACAGGCCGCACAATATTACTAAGCCGGTCAGGGCAAAACTTTTCGGCCAGTCCGAGAGGGGTAAAGACCGCCAGATAAGCCAGAATAAGACCATCAGACCGGCCACCGGCAGCAAATATAAGACGGCTCCCAGATTGGCCGCGTAGCCGGGCGCAGCCAGCCAATAGTAAAGCCCGACCCCATAGAGAGCCAGCGACGGTATCCAGGCCTGTTCCAGGCGAGTCAGAAACATAAATCTTTCGTGCCAGACTGTTACCCCGACCCCCAGGGCTGGCAGTACCACTACCACGAAATCTACTCGTTCGATGCCATTACCGTTGACCGTTCGGAACAAACCAGCCAGCCAGACCAGACTTATGAGCGAGGCCAGCAAGATTGCCTCGGGCCGTTTGCCGCGCTGTCCGGCCAGGGCAACCAGACCCCACAGGCCAAAAAGCACCACAAAGGGGCCAAGTAAGCCCCGGTTAACTCCGAAAATGGTCGTTCCCAGGTTCGCCCAGCCAAACCCGCCCAGAAATTGGCCGGTCAACGAGTGAGCTGCCGGGTGATTGAGGAGGAAAGCGTAACTGAAACCCCAGGGCTTACCAAAATTTAGCCAGTTATATATCGGCAAAGGCCCAATACCAGCCAACCCGCTCAGGCCATACGCCAGCCAGCCGCGCCAGTCAAGCCGCCTGGACAGCCCCAGATAGGCGGCTATCAGCCCGACCCATAACAAGTTGGAGTAATCGACGACCGGCCCAAACCCACAAACCAGCCCCAGCAGCCCTAACCGCCAGCTACGCAAATACCGGGCACCTTCTCGATCAATCAGAAGGGGCACCGGCGGCACCGCCAGCCACAGGGCTAACGTAATTAGCAGCAAACTAAAGACACCCGGCCCAAAATGACCGGCCTCCCGCCACAAAACCGAAGCCAACCCGACCGATATTGCGCCATAACGGGCCGAAAGGACCGCCGAACCCAATCGCCGGGTCAGGGCGTAAACCAGCAGCACAATCGCACCACCCGCCAGGGCCACTCCCGCCTGTACAAAAGGGGCGGCCCCATCTGGCCCGAACATTAATAGGCCCAGCGTATAAAAAGGGATCGCCAGCCACGCACTGCCTGGCGCACTGGCCGTATAGTAATGACCGGCGAAATAGCTTAAATCCTGGGCCTGATCGATTCGAGCAAGCAACCCGCCGCCCGGCCCACTCACGAAGTGGTCGATAGCGGCGGTATGTTCGGTGGAGAGCGCGGCAGTCAGGCCGAAAAGCTGGCGACTGGTCGGGTCAGGCGAAGCCAAAGGTTGGGCAGTCAGGAAATACACCACCGCCAGTACACCGGCCAGCAGCCAGATGATGCGCCACTCGCCGGGCTGTCCGATCACAATTGGGGTAGAAGATTCGACCGGAGCGGTTTCAAGGGTCAGGAGTTTTGTTTTGGTAAGTTCGATCTTCAACTTTTGCGCTATTTTCCGTTTCTAGCTCAGTGGGCAGTTTTTACCGACTAGAATAATAGCACATTTCGGCCAGTTATGAGGAGGAATTTTACGGCAGTAAAACCTGGCGAACTCCTTCACCGTTAGAAAACCGGTTAAGGTTTGCCAGGTCTGATTTTTGTTTTAGCGGGTCGTGACCACCGTTGGCAAATTCGCGGGTAAGTTCAGCAGAGCCACGTAGATCAGACCTAGCGCGATGATGACCATCGGCACCAGCAATACCAGGGCCGCCGCCGAGTTGTTATCCTCGACGATTTCGTAGATTAGCCCTTTGTCCTGGTGCCCAAAAGCCCGGTTCCAGCGTACAAATAACCGGTTGGCTACAAAAATCCAGCTTGAACAGAGTATGATAAAAAAGGCAATCCAGGGAGAGGTCGAGGCGATCACGGCTAGAATCTCGCGGGCATTATCCACAAAAACGTTGGAGGTTACGCTTGAACGCAAGGAAAGATCGAGCAAACCGGCCAGAAAACCGGCTACGATAATTGTTATCAAAGCTACGATTATGTAAAGTACAACCCGGCGACCTTCGCGTTTTACAACTTTCTCAGTGTTATCGACTGG
The DNA here is from genome assembly GCA_038322625.1 of Chloroflexia bacterium. Taxonomy (GTDB): domain Bacteria; phylum Chloroflexota; class Chloroflexia; order Chloroheliales; family Chloroheliaceae; genus 54-19. The sequence goes on along the minus strand of JBBQGA010000031.1, from coordinate 16,901 downwards.
GATTAGGGGCTGGCTCATTACGATCTCCTTAGATTTTGGGGCATAAAAAACAGGCTTTTCAGGATGCTGGCTTGATTATAAGCTATCCTGAAAAGCCTGTCTATTTTTTTGAGCATTTCGGTCTTTGACCGGCCTTGTCACCAATCCCTGCTTTAATCCTTTTATGGATTAAATAGCGGTTGGTTTGACCTGCTCTTTGTGGTAGAACTCCAGATTGTCGCCAATTGTGAAATCGTTGAAGTCGTGGAGGCCAACCCCGCACTCGTAGCCCGCCGCAACTTCGGTTACGTTATCTTTGAAGCGTTTAAGCGAGTCAACTTCGCCATCAAACATAACCGTACCGTTGCGCAGTACCCGGACCTTGCTATTACGGGTAATCTTGCCGTCAGTGACCATCAAACCGGCAAACTGCTCGATCTTGCCCACCTTGAAAATCTGACGCACTTCGGCATAACCATCGGTAACATCGTGGTAAGTCGGCTCAAGCATACCGGTCATAGCCGCTTTTACTTCATCGATCAAGTTGTAGATGATGTTATAGAAGCGAATATCGATTTTGGCCTGATCGGCGGCCCGGCGAGCGGCGGCATCGGGGCGGACATTGAAGCCCATAATGATCGCTTCGGAGGCCGAGGCCAGCAAAACGTCCGACTCGCCAATCGCACCGGTACCACTATGAATGATTTTGACCTTTACCTGCTCATTGGAAAGTTTTTCCAGCGAACTGTTAATGGCCTCAATCGATCCCTGGTTATCGCCCTTGAGAATCACCCGGAACTCTTTGACCTTACCGGCCTGAATCTGATTAAACAAATCTTCCATTGTAACGGCTTTGGTCAATTGCTGACTTTCGACGCTACGGGCGCGGATACGGGTTTCGACGATAGCTTTGGCGGTTTTTTCGTCCTCGACCACCTGCATAATATCACCGGCTTTTGGCACATCTTCCAATCCCAAAATCTGGACTGGATAGCTGGGCGGAGCCTTGCGAACCTTTTTGCCACGATCATCCATCAGAGCGCGGGCCTTACCAAAGACGCTGCCGACCACGATATAATCCCGCTCCGAAAGTGTACCGTTCTGCACCAGCACGGTCGCCACCGGACCCCGATTTTTATCCAGTTCGGCTTCGACGACCGTTCCAATCGCCAGCTTATCCGGGTTGGCTTTCAGGTCGCCGATTTCCGCCACCAGCAAAATCATTTCCAACAATTCGTTGATACCGATTTTTTCTTTGGCCGAAACCGGCACAAACGGCGTTTCGCCGCCCCACTCTTCCGGCTGCAACCCGGCTTCGCTGAGTTGAGTTTTAACTCGTTCCTGGTTGGCCCCTTCCCGGTCGATCTTGTTGATCGCCACGATTATCGGGACGTTAGCGGCTTTAGCGTGGCTGAGAGCTTCCAGCGTTTGAGGCATCACACCATCGTCGGCGGCGACCACCAGAATAACAATGTCAGTGACCTGAGCACCGCGAGCGCGCATACCGGTAAAGGCTTCGTGACCAGGGGTATCGACAAAGGTAATTTTCTTACCTTCGATCTCGACCTGATAAGCACCGATGCGCTGGGTAATTCCACCGGCTTCTCCGGCCACCACGTTGGTGGAGCGAATAACGTCGAGCAAGCGGGTTTTACCGTGATCGACGTGACCCATAATGGTCACGACCGGCGGACGAGTAACAGCATCCGGGTCCGACGCGATTTCCTCGCGGGTCGGGATTTTGATCTCGTCGCTTTCCTCTTTGACCAGTTCCAGCAAAGTGGTTTCAAAGCCAAGTTCACCGGCCACGATTTCGGCGGTATCGTAATCGATCTGCTGGTTGATGCTTGCCATTACGCCGTTTTTGATCAACTCACGGATAATTTCACCCGAACCGATCCCCAACTCGTCCGCTAAATCCTTAACGGTCATCTGGGCCGGCAATTCGTAAACCTCGATCCGCTTGATGATCCCGGTCCGGCCTACCGGACGCTGCGCTGAGGCTACCCCACCTGGGCCGCGTACACCGGGCCGACCACCGCCGCTGAAACCACGCGCTCCAGTAGCACCAATCCCACCGGCACGGGCCGTTCCGGGACCAGTGCGCCGGGCTGCGCCGTTCAATCCCTCGCGCTCTAATTCGGTTTCGCTGCGACGCTGGCGTTCGCGGTCGCGTTCCAGCGATTGCTTACGGTCACGGCTGGGTTCAACCGGCGTGGTCGGGGCAAATCCGCCGCCACCGGGCCGACCACCGCCGAAATTACCGCCGCCAGGACCAGGCGGACGACCACCGCCGAAATTACCGCCGCCACCCCCAGGACCGGGCGGACGACCACCGCCACCGAAGTTGCCGCCGCCACCAGGGCCGGGCGGACGACCACCGCCACTATTAAAGTTGTTAGGCCCACCAGGACCAGGCGGACGACCACTGCCGCTATTAAAGTTGCCGCCGCCGCCGCCGGGTGGACGACTACCACCACTGAAGTTGCCGCCGCCGCCAGGCGGGCGACTACCACCACTGAAGTTGCCGCCGCCACCAGGTGGACGACTACCACCACTGAAATTACCGCCACCACCGGGCGGACGACCACCACTATTATAATTACCGCCGCCACCACCAGGTGGACGACTACCACCACTGAAATTACCGCCACCACCGGGCCGACTGCCGCCATTATTGGGCCGGTCGCCATTGTTGGGGCGATTCCCACCACCGGGGCGATCACCGTTGTTCGGCTGACTACCACCACCGGGTCGGGGACTCCGTTGTTGCTCGTCGAACTCTGGCTCTACTTGATCTTCCGGGGTGTAATCATTTTTACCGGGCATTATTTATACTCCTTCTCAGAAAACAGCCGCTTACTCATTATCAGTAAGGCTCTTTTCCGGCAACTTTTCACCAAAACTTCTTAGTTGCGCCCGGTTTTCCGGGTCGATCTGGGTTTTCAAAGCATTGTCGAGAGCTTTGCGGCTCAAACCGATTTCCCAGCACTCACGGGTACGGCACAGGTATGCGCCTCGACCGTTTTTCTTACCTGTTTCATCTAATTCGACCGTACCCTGGGGAGTGCGCACAATCTTAACTAAGCTGCGTTTGGCATCGTGACTACGACAAGCAATACATGTACGTTCTGGAACGTGCTTGGGACGCAGTTTATTTTGAACTTTAGTTTTGACACTTCCTTTAACACTTGGTTTGACACTTAAATTTGATTTCGGATTCTGGACTTTTGTTTCCATCGCAATCCTCCCTCCCTGGCTTTCCCAGTTTGTAGATTTACGACCCCTAAAGCCTGTCTGATCCCATCAAAGCGGGTGCCTCAAGCTGAAAGTCGCAAATCTAAAATCCGGCTATTCTTGCCATAAATAGCTATCGATCAGTTCGCCATCCTTGTACAGGTCGAGATGATCATTGTTAAGTTCCAGTTCGATAGTCTGACCGATATATTTCTCGTCGAGTGGGCCGAAAGTTTGCTTGCGGAAGACTACCATGCCGTCTTTGCGAACTTTGCGGGTTTCGCGCTCGGCGATATTTTCGGTCGCTTCTTCTTCCTCGGTTTCCTCGCCGCCTTCGTACTCCTCGGCCCGGAAAGCCCGGATCATTTCGTCGCCGATCATCACGAACAGGTTACGCCCGTTATCGACCAGGCGAACCATTTGCTCGGCCACGTGAGGCGGCAGCGGCCCCAGTGTAACGCCCTTGTAGGTAAAGGTACCGTCCTTACGAACTTTAATCAGGTCGCCTTGCAGAGCCAGACTATCTTCTCTGGCGTTGTCCTCGGCTTCATCATTAAAAGAAATACCGGCGGCGCGAGCAGCCTGGGCAAAGCTCGCTTGCAAATTTTGATCGGCGGCGGCTTCGCGGTCGCGTTCCCGGCTGAGAGCCGCGCGGGCCAACCGGCTAAAGGCATCGCCGTCATCGTTACGGGTACCACCATAGCCACTGGCCGCTGCTGCGACTGCCGCGCCCGCCGTGACCGGTTTAATATCGATCCGCCAGCCGGTCAGCTTGGCCGCCAGCCGGGCGTTCTGACCTTCCTTGCCTATCGCCAGCGAAAGTTGGTTCTGGGGAACCAGGACCAACGCGCTTTTTTCGGCCTCGTCCAGTTCAACTTTTATAACCTGGGCCGGGCTAAGGGCATTAGCGATATATTTTGATACGTCGGCATCCCAGGGCAAAACATCAATTTTTTCGCCGTACAGTTCGTTGACAATATTCTGAATACGCACCCCCCGCATCCCGACGCAAGAGCCAACCGGGTCGACCCCTTCCTGCCGGGCCGCCACTGCCACTTTCGAGCGCAAACCGGGTTCGCGGGCAATTGATTTTATTTCAACTGCGGCGGTATAGATTTCCGGCACTTCGATTTCAAATAGCCGTCGCAACAAATTGCGGTGCGTCCGCGATACAATAAGCTGCGGGCCACGCGCGTGTTTCTGGACTTCCAGCAAATAAACCTTAATTTTCTGGCCGATCCGGTAGCGTTCGGACGGGACCTGCTCCTGGCTGGGCATCCGGGCCTCGGCGCGCGGCTCCAACTCTATCGTAATACCCTGTGGGTCGATCCGCTGGATGGTACCGTTGACAATATCGCCTTCTCGCTCGACAAACTGTTCGTAAACGTTGTCGCGTTCTTTCTCACGGAAACCCTGCAAAAGCACTTGCTTGGTAGTCTGGGCCGCAATCCGGCCAAAATCTTTGGGGGTAGCATCCAGCTCGTAAACGTCACCCAGCTTCAAGCGAGGGTTGGTCTGGCGAACTTCCTCCAGGCTGATTTCAGTATCTTCGTTTTCAACATCGGCAACCACGCTGCGCAATACATATACTCGCAAGTCGTCCCCGCTCATATCGACGCGCACATTCTGGTTATTAGCGACCGGGTTATTTTTGCGATAAGCGGCCCGTAAGGCATTTTCCAGCACTTCCAGTACCGTTTCCCGGTTTAAACCGCGATCAGCGGCAATCTGAGTTACTGCTGCTCTTAAATCGCTCTTCATGACATCTTCCTCCGATGTTTAACATCCAGGCGTATTGCTCAGACCGTACCAGTTACTAAAGATAAGAACGGCCCATGCCTGATAGTCAGGTGGGCCTAGTCCAGAACTTACTAATTACTACGAACGAAAGACGACCAATAATCAGGTTGCCGGTTCGCTTTTAACTTGCACTGTCTAAATCAACCCATGCTGCTCACTGTTTACGACTAAATCGGGCCAACCTTAAGCCTGGTCGCTCACATCTAAATCTACAAACAAAAAAGTGGGTAGCATTCAAGCCCACTTTTTCTGGTACTTTCCTGTATGTATTATATCACTTGGCCTGGCGTTTAGCAATAGTATAGCTGTAGTTCCAGGCCAACCGGACCAGGTTTAACCCAGTGGAACGGCCCCGGCTTATAGGGTAATCTGGTATTCAGTGGGGGCGGGAGTCGCCGCTGCTTGCGGCTCCGCAGGCACCAGTTTGAGGGCACCGGCTACATTTAACCGGGTGATTTCACTCCAGTGGTTGGGCGGTGTCGAACCTTGCCAGAGGGTTTGTTTTACCTGATTGTGGGGCACCCCGGCACTCAGCAGCAACGCGGCACTGGCGGCAACCAGTGGCGTAGCAAAAGAGGTGCCGGACCAGTAGACATAGCGGGAACGACCAGGGTTTTGCTCGTCGCCGCTATCCATCAACAGGTCCATGCCGGGAGCGGACAGGTTGCCCTGGTTGCTAAATATAGCATAATCGGCGGAAACCGGGCCGGTGGCACTGACCGCAATCACGTTTTCAAAAACCGTGCGCTCATCGCAAAAATAGCCGTAGGCCGCCGGTTCTTCCGGGTTGCGCGGATGAAAGTAATAGCTATCATTACCGGCAGCCGCCACGATCAGGGCCCCGTTTTTGCAAAGCCGTTCGCAGCTATTGAGCAAATAGTGGGCATCGACTTCTTCGGCCAGCGAACGGGTAAAGCCCAGGCTCAGGTTGTAAACCAGTTTGTCCTCAACCAGCCGCTTACCGTTATAGCTCCATTTACCCTCGCGCAGGAACTGAATATATTCGAGAGCTTCGGTGGTATTGCTGCCGCTACCCTCACCGGTCTGATCCAGGATTTGCACCAGAATAATCGTGGCAGCGGGAGCCAGTTCGCGGATCAGACTGGCAATCAAAAGACCGTGATAAGGTTCCATGCGGGCGGGGTTGATATTACCTTTACCTGGTCGTTCTTTTTTAGCAGGCTTTACCTGATTTTGTTCATAAAGCTTTTCGAGGTCGACCGAGGGAGCTTGGGTCGGGGGATTTTCAAAAGCCCCGGTCGGCTCATTCAACGTGATTACATAATCGACCAGTTCGTGGCTGATTTTCTCACAGGAAGGGGCGGTATCCAATATGGCAACCGTCACCCCTTCGCCCTGGTGGGGGAAGTTTTTCCGGTCGGAAGCACCAATTATTTCCCAACAGTTTTGACTCATAAAGGCCTGGCGGGGCGTGCCGTGCTTGACCGGGTCAAGCTTAAAGCTGCGGGCCGGGATGCGCCAGGGACTATCACCCGGAAAATGGCCGCCGGTAGTGTGTCTTACCACGTGGTCGGGCGCAATCGCAAACCGGAAATCGCCCAACTCTTTCTGGTTATTGAGTAAATCGTTGAGCTTTGCGGCAATTTCGGCCACTAATTTCTTTGAATTGACATCAAAGCTAAATGTCCGGCTGGTATGGGTATGCACCGCTTGCGTCTTTTGAAAAGCCGTATAAAGCTCGGCCTCTCCGGCTATTTCGGCGGACCGGGAACGCCTGGCATTGGCTTTTAGCGGTTTCTGGGGGACAACTGTTTGCCAGCTCTGACCGTCGTAGGCGTAAATTCTGGGCGGATTATCGGTATTATGAATGGAAGCAGGGGTTATAGCGACTCCCAGTTGTTGGGCAACTTTACCTTCGGTCGAACAATGTTGTTCTAGCAGGTCCAAATGAGCCGGTTGTCCGGTAACTACGATCCGGCCAGAAAGTACCCTGGCGGAATTCGTAAAAGGCTGCTGTAGGGAAATCATCTTATATTACCTCCGCAAAATATTAGAGTGTTCCGTTGTCACCGATCAGAATAAAGGGTGCCCAGTAAAAAGGATGTCGATATTGGCTATTTTGCAGTAAAATTAGTTGGGCCTGGCGCATCGCCGCCGCTTTACCGAGGCCGTTGAGGAGTTGCCGGTAAAATTCTTGCATAAATATTGACCCGGCCCGGTCGTCCACCCGCCATAAAGAAAGAGCCAGGCTGGCGGCCCCGGCGTACAGACAGGCCCGGCTCAGGCCCAGCAATTCGTCCCCCCCTCCGATGGCACCCAGACCGGAGTCGCAGGCACTCAGAGTCACCAGGGAAGCTTGCAATTCCATATTGAAAAGTTCGTGACCGGTCAGTTCGCCTTCCGCCAGTAAAAGCGAGGAAAACAGGGGGGCATCTTCACGGAAACTACCGTGCGTCGCCAGGTGAATTATTTTCTTGCCGGTAGCCTCTTGCCGGAAGCGCGGCAAACTGGCCTCGGTTTCCAGATGAACCGTCGCCCCAAGCGTCTGAGCCACCTGGCGGGCTTCCTCCAGCGTACAGGGCAAGGCGCCGTTATTGGAAAAACCCATCACCAGTGCCCCCTCGCCTTTCGCGCGAGCGGCCCGTTCCCGGCTGAAGCGTAGCAGACTGGCCGAGGGTAAATAACTGACTTCCTCGAAATCTTCCAGCAGATAATGACCACTAGCGGCGTTGTACAGGGCGTGAAAAGGCAGATAGTGTAAAGAGCCGTGCGGCACCAAAATCAGGTGAGTAAAACCGGCGATCATTTCGGACAGCGGCCCGACCAGGCTGGCGTAGAGTTTTTGCAGCAAGGCCTGGCTATTAGCGATCAAGCCGTTCAAGCGGGTTGCGAAGACCGAGGGATTGGTGGTAGCCGCATCGCTCAGGTTCTTGACCGTGCCGGCCAGGTTCAAGCGGAAAAAGGCTAACTGCCGGTTCAACTGGGCTACCGTCATCAAGTGCCGAACGACCTGCACCCCCTGACCGGTAGCCACAAAAGCCAGTAACTCGCCCCGCGTCACATAATATTCCACCAGCACCTCGTGAGGAGCCAGCAAACTAAGATCGAAAGAACGCGGAGCCGGAGTCAGCGTTATATCCTCGGCGTAGGCCGCGTTGCGTACCTGTAACCGGTCGGTAAGCTGGGACTGGCGTTTTTCACACTGGCGTAGTTGTCCGGTTAATTCGGTGCGTTCTTCCGCCGTCAGCGAAGGGGTTCCGGGCGACCAGTAAGCCAGGCGGCTACTGATTTCGTTGCGTTTGAGGCGCAATTGCTCCAATTCTTCCACCAATGGCCGGTCGGTTTCATCTTTTACCCGGATACGCACATCCAGACCGTGCCCTAGTAGTTCTACCAGCGAACGCGATTTCACGCGCTCGGCCAGTTCCAGTGCCTTCATGGTCTGGTCGGTCGCCAGAGCCAGCGATACGCCGGTTTCGTAAATAACTTCTTTGGAGCGTAAAAAGACCGAGCGGGTTTCGGTAGCGATCCGGCCTCGCAAGTTTTCCAACTGTTCCAGGCTTTGTTCGGTATGGGCCAGGGCCGCGCTAAGTTCATTTTGCTGCTCGCTGATTTCGGCCAGTTGAAAATAACTCTCGTACAGGCCACTCTGAACGCCCTGTTGCTCGAAGTTGGTGATAGCCCCATTGACCAACTTACGCGCTTCCACCACGTTTGAGCGGCTGAGTTCGATACGAGCCAGCAACAGTTGTACACGTGGCACCAACCGGTTGGAGTCGAGCGATAACAGCAAGGGCCGGAGCAAAGCTTCTGCCCGGTCGGTTTGGGTTTGCAGCAGATAAATTTCGGCCAGGATAATATCGAAATCCTGCTTCAACTGGCTTGAGCCAAATTGTTCAACGATCACCTGGGCTTTTAACATTACTTCGGTGGCTGCTTCCAGTTCATTCAACAAAAGCAAAGCCACCCCCCGTGTGCGATGGGTCAGGGCATTGTCAAAAGTTGCCAGCATATTACGTTCGCCTAGCAACTGAATCAGCTTCTGCGTACTCTCAAGCACTTCCTCATTCAAGCCCAGTTGCAAACTACACTCGCTAATAAAGCGTTCACACTCGATCAGGCTTTTGTGATGCTGATTTTTCTCAAGGATTTCGCGGGCTTCGTGTAGCAAGCGCAAGGCCCGGTTGTAATCCCCTATCGAATAATAACAGGTGGCGGCCCCTTGCTGGTAAGCGGCTTTTTCCACCGGCCAGTTATATTCTTCGGCCAGCTTGATACAGCTTGTCACAGTTTCAAGGGCTTTGTAATACTGGCCCATATCACGCTGCGAAAGAGAAAGATTAAAAAGGACTACCGCCAGTTGTTTGCGGGCGTTGACCGTATCGAGTTGTTCGAGGATCGCGCGGGCTTTGTCGTACTGGAGCAACGCCTGGGCATGCTCGATCAGTTGGGCATGGCAAATTCCGGCGTTCATAAAGGTGGTGGCTGCCGAAACGTGCTGCTGGTGTTTCAAAAGAACCGGCGCGGTCTGCTCGGCTACTTCCAGGGCCAGGCGGTATTCACTCAAGGCCGAAAGCGCACCGATTTTCCCAACCTGTGAGCGAGCCGCTTCAATTTCGCTCCCGGCCTCCAGGGCCGTATCACGGGCCTGATCGTAAAGAGCTATCGCCTGTTGCAGTTGACCCTGCCGACGCAAGGCATTGGCCTGGACCATCAGGCCGAGCGCACGATGAAGCGGCTTACCACTGACCTGTGAGGCATAAATAATATTATCGGCCAGGGCCACGCCCCGGTTAATATCCGAACCAAGCAAATCGTTAGCGCGGGCTTTCATCTGCTGAACCGTCTCATCCGTTAGCCGGGCTGACTCGCGTTGAAGCAACCGGTGCCGCTCGTCAGGGTCATCCAGTTGCTCCAGATGGGCGATAAATTCGTCCGTGGTCAGCATAAATTAGCCGGTACCCTTTATAACAAACTAATTAAGAGCCAGATTAGGCACCATTACGATTTTGTCATCAAGCGTAATTTCAAGATCAAAATGTTCGGGTGCGGTAATTTGTTCAAACACAAAATTACCCAATTCGTCAATGATCTCGGTCGCCAGGATATGTCCGCCCTCGCTCAAGCGGACCTGTGCCCCGGCAGTAGCATCCATTGGATAATTGTCGCGCTGCACCAGGCCCATCACCAACAAGTCGCGGCTGCGGGGAGCGACCGTCTGAATCGTCAGCGTGACCGAGACTTCTTCGGCCTGATAGTTTCGGGGCAACTTTTCGCTATCGCCCCGCACCCCGGCCAATGCGTAGCCGGGCGTAGTCCCAGCCTGGTTCAGCAAAATGGCGATTATCCGGCGCAACCCGCTCAACGGGGCGACCGCCACTTTACCCAGCAAGGGATCGTCTGCCAGCACCCAACCGGACAAAGCGGTCAGTTCTGCCGGACAATAGGGACAATTCGCCAGATGGTTAGTCACCTGGTTTCGCTCGACCGCCACCAGCAGATCGAGGGCAAATTCGCCCAGCTTTTGCGAACTGGGACATAACACTCGCTCCGACGAAGTAATAAAAGAAAAATCCTGGTGTATAGCTATATCGAGTTTACGATAGGCCGCCAGTTCATTCTGGCAGAAAAGGCAGCTTTGCAAATGTTGAGAAAAAGAAGGCCGGGGATTAGAGTCTAATACGGCCAGGTAATCCTCATCGAGAACCTGATCTGGTTGGACGCATCTTAAAATTTCACTCATAAAATCTAAAACCTCATAACAATATTCGGGCGCTCTGTACTCCTCTATATCTACAGCAGTCCATAAAGCGAAAGCAGTGCAATGAGCATTGCGACACGCTAACCCCGGACTGTAAACCCATACCCAATATACGAATGGTACTGATGCTAAATTGCTGCATTTCTGGCCGACCAGATTAGGGCAGCAAAGCTTAATAGTAAAACTTAATATTGCTATTAACGAGTCGGCAGACGAGATTAGCTATTGAATTTAAACCGGTATTTACAGATCAGTATTGCGCAATCTCCATAAAATATTCTTATTGCGGCGGTAAACCTCGGTGATGTCGGTAAAGATTTGTGGGTAGCGTTGAATGATTTCGCGTGGGGGCATATCCTGAACGTAACGTAAATAAACCAGCCACCGGTCGGTCGGGTCGGCCAGCTTTTGCCAGACCGAATCCCAGAATTTAGAGCGGTCGGCCCGTTGCAAGGCTTCGGCTTCCAGATCGGAGTCGGCAGCCAACCGCGAGGCCAAATTGGGGCCATCGTCGCGGTTATCCCCGGAGGACAACGGCCTCTCAAGTGATATGTCGCCCTGGCGAGCCTGTTGGTCGCGTTGGGCATCGATCACCAGGGTTCCACAACACAATTTTAAATACTGAAGTACCGCCGGTAAAGTGGGAAAGCTGACAAACTTTTCCGGTCCAACAAAGCGAAAGAAATTTATAAATACGCCGTTGACCAGGGCCTCTTCTTCAAAACGCAAGGCCGGTTGGCTTTGGAGCCGTTGAGATAGCCAGCGGCGCACAAACCCGCTGTATTGCTCGACCGCCGCCTGCCAGGCACTTTCGTCGCGGTCTACGATAGCCCGCCGCCAGATTTCAAAACAGAAGCGAGCATCGTAAACTTCGCGCTGAATATACAGAGCCGTCTGATCGCGGCATTGATCGACCAGTTCGGTCAGTCTGGTCTGTTTTATATCGTTCAAATTTACTAGCTCAATCTCGAATATACATTGAAACGCAACAAAATTATGTACTGGATTATAACATTCGTTTCTAACCAATACAATGTTAACCGAGAACAATCCCAGGGCTGATAGGCTTAAAACCACATCATAAAGAGAATTAACTGGACTGACAAAAATTCCGACAGAAATTAAGAGATGGGAACAAAACGAAAAAGAGGTTTATTTACTTTCAATTTGATGTTAAAATTAGCAAACGATAGTCAGGTAGTGGATTTGAGTAGGTGATACTAACCTGACGGTGGTAGGAAACTTTAAAGGAAGTTCAACTTTATGGCAATGACCGATAACCAGGTGCTGGCGCAGGGCCTGAAAACCCAGGTGCGCCACTTCACCCGCGAACACGTCGACCGCTGGATGGAATGGCCTGCCCATCCAGACCCGCTTTATGTTGCCAGTTATCCGCGGGCCATGCACCCTTACGAGCGGGACGCCTGGTTTCAGGAGCGACTCAGCCGGACCGACTACATGATGTTTGCGCTGGAAGATTTCGATAACCGGCTGGTGGGATTGTTGACCCTGCGCAATATCGACCGCTACCGCGCTCATGCAGTGCTGGGTCTGACCTTGCGACCTGAAAGCCTGGGTGAAGGTTACGGGACGGATAGCCTGTGGACTTTCCTGACTTATTATTTTGACCAACTTCAGTTTGATGCCATGATTTTGGATGTGGCGGCTTACAACCGCCGCGCCCAGCGAGTATATGAAAAATGCGGCTTTGTGTATATGGGCGAACATTGGGGTCATTACGACGATTACAGCGTCTTTACCAACGATTATTACCGTACTATTCGTCAGTATTTCCGGCGGCACGGCGTATGGATCGAGACATTGTTTTATGACATGGTGCTGCGCCGTCACGATTATTTCAAACGCCGCCAACTAGGTTTGGGACCAATTATTAAAAAATGAGTGAAGAAATACGCAACGGTAATTCCAAAAAAGAGCTTCCGGGACGCGCTCCCGATTTAAAAAGTACCAGGACCGCTATCGAGCAAGGTCTGGTATTTATCGAATTAAAAGACAGTGTGCGTGAAAGATTGGAACTACCGGCCCTGGTGCCGATATTTGAATATGATCTGAACACTGAAATGGCTCACGGTCAGATTGCGCCAGCCGCCCTGGCCGCCGGTATCGAAGCCCTGAAACTGGTCCAGCCCAGAGTTACCGATTACGACCGGTTCCTGGCCCGCTATTATCTTCTGCAAGGCCAGACTTTTCTACAAGGTCCCGAACAGGACGATTATCAGGCCCAGCGCAATTTTCAAAAAGCCCTCGATCTGGAACAGGCCGAATTGTCGGCAGAAGCGGCCTTTTACCTGGCGGCCCTGGTAGGGGGCGACGACACCGAGGAGGCTGTCCGGTACTATCGTCTGTCGATTGAGCTAAATCCTCAGGCCGCCGCTCCGCACTTTGAACTGGGCCGTTTGCTCCGCGAACGCCGCGATCTGCCGGGTGCCCTGGAAGAATTTCAGGCGGCCTATCTGTTGGAACCCAACAGTGCCAATCTACTGAGTGAAGTCGGCGACACCCATATGCTGGCCGATAATCTCGAACAGGCCAAAGCCGCCTACCGCCGGGCCTGGGAACTCGAACCGGAACACTGGATGCTGCCGGTCAAACTGGGCATGACCGAGTTTAATCTGGAAGATTATCCGGCGGCAATCAAAGATTTGCGGGAAGGGCTGGACCTCGCTCCAGATGAACTGGAAGACGGTTTAACTCAGGTCTTATATGTAGAGGGATTATTTTACCTGGCGCGGGCTTTCCGCGAAAGTGGTCGCCCCGACCAGGCTCATAAGCTCTTTAAGGCGATTTTGCAGATAGAGCCTCAGCACGAAGGGGCACTGGAAGGTTTGAACTAAGCAAACCAGTTTTTTATTTCAAGATTACTCGCCTCTTTAGATTTTTTTCACTCATTTCAAGCCGACACCCCTGGTAGGCTGGTGCTACCTCTTAAGGCTTTTTTTTATTTTGTAAACATTAATTCAGTTAGCCGTCCAGAAAGGATTTGGAATGAGCCGTAAGTTGCGCCAATCTTTTGTTCTGTCTTTTATTAGCCTGGTTACTTTGAATTTGCTTCTGGCCGCCTGTGGCACCGATAGCCCACTGTCAGACCCGGCCCAGACCGCGCCCACTCAGGCAAGCCAGCTGACAACCACCACTACCAGCCCGACCAGCCCTGCAACCACCGCACCCCAGAGTCAGGCGACGGCTCCGGCCAACCCGGTCGCCACCGCGACCCCTGTGCCGGTGGTAGTGCCACGCTTTGAGGCGGCTAACTGTCCATTTAAGCTTGGTAAAGGTCAGGTCGATGGGCAAAATATCAATTGCGGCTACCTGGTGACCTGGGCCGAACATAAAAAAGCCCAGGGTCAGACACTGCGGTTGGCGGTGGCGATTCTCAAGAGTACCGGCAGCAAACCGGCCCCGCAGCCGCTGGTTTATCTGGAAGGCGGACCGGGTGGCCCGGTCGAAGGTATTATAAGGGCTTATAGCGATAGTATCCCAATCGACCGGTTTCCGGCTAAAAGCTTGCTTAACGACCACAATATGATTTTTATCGACCAACGCGGGGTTGGTTATTCGGTGCCGACCCTGGAATGTTTTGAGAATAATGAACTGATTTACGCCGACCTGGTGAACGGCCTTGATCTCAGGGCTAAAAAGGATGAAGACCTGGACAAACGCGACCTGGCCGCCCTGGATACATGTTACAAACGGCTGGTGACGGAAGGCAACGACCTGTCCGATTTTAATACCGCCGAAAATGCCGCCGATATAAACGATTTGCGGCTGGCACTGGGCTACGACAAAATCGACCTGTTCGGGGTATCTTACGGCACTCAGTTGGCTCTGACCGTGATGCGGGAGTTTCCGCAGGGCTTACGCAGCGTGATTCTGGATTCGACGGTGCCGCTTCAGGCCGATATTTATGCTCAAAACCCGGCTAATCTGGATCGATCCCTGAAAGTGCTTTTTAAGAATTGCGCGGCGAACCCGGCCTGTAACCGGGCTTACCCCAATCTGGCGGCAACCTTTATCAGAGCGATTGCCAGACTCAACGCCGAACCGGGTGCGGTGGAAGTTACCGACCCCAGAAACGGCAAGACCTATCTTTATTACGTCCAGGCCTCCAGTTTGCTCAATGTCTTTTTTCAGAGCTTTTACGATAATCAGTTTATCCCGGCCATGCCGGTCATTCTGGCCGGGATCGACAACAATAACTATGACAAACTTTCGCAGCTACTTTCTTATAGCCTTTTTGGAAGCCAAAATATCAGTGATGGTATGTATTATTCGGTCGATTGCAGTGAAGCAGTCGCCTTTAGCAGCCCGGAGGCCATAACCAATAATTCGCGGAACACTCTACCGGAGATTCAAAAATATTTTGTCCCTTCGTCACAAAAGATATTCAAAACTTGCCAGCATTGGCCGGTCAAGCCCGCCAATTCGGTCGAGACTCAACCGGTGGTGAGTGATTTGCCGACCCTGGTAATGTCAGGCGAGTACGACCCGATTACCCCACCGTCCTACGGTCAGCTAGCCGCCAAAACCTTGAGCAAAAGTTTCTGGATGCAGTTTCCCGGCATCGGGCATGGGGTAGTCTTTAGCAGTGCGTGTGGCACAACTGTCGCCGCCGCTTTCTTGCAAAACCCGGCCACCCGTCCCGACGCCAGTTGTATCGCCGGGATGAGTACCAAATTTGTTATCAACAACTAACCCTAAGAATTCAAAAAAGTAGGACTTTCGCTTCAACCTCATGGGTGAGGTTGAAGCGAAAGTAAACCTAACTTCGGGCAGTCACCAGGGCCGGTCGTTCCAGCTTGAAATACGGCGGCGGGAGTTCACCTACCAGGGGCATCGCGTAATCGATAAAGGCCTGAGTCACAAAATTGCCAGCTTCGTTGAAATAATGAGCCGGCATTTTGTGTTCGGTATTGGCAATATTAGCCAGGGCGGTGGTGCCGAATTCACCTTGGTACTGGCCCTGGGGTCCGGTTTTGCGAAGTAGAGTTACCATAATATCGTTCTGACCGGCGACGGCCTGCCGGACGGCCCACTCTCCGGCTTGCCAGGCTTCGTCAAGGTCTACCTGGCTGGCGCACAACATACTCATACGTTGGAGAGTGCCGGGTTTATCATAGCGAGCGGTCAGGCCAAGCTCTTTGATCACCAGACCCATCAGGTAGTTAGCCGGGCCGTGAAAATATTTATGCCCGAAAGAATCGACCAGATAAGGTCCGGCCTGGGTACCGAGAGCCTGACCTTGCGGGTCGCGCACCGTTTCGCCCAGCACTGCCACACAGTAACCGTACTGCCGGTAAACCGTCTGGACATCGGCCAGAAAACGGGCCGGGTCGAGCGGGCGTTCGGGCGTATAGATCAGGTGGGGACCGTCTTCTTCCCGGCGTTTACCCAGCACTGCCGAGGCAGCGACCCAACCGGCGTTGCGGCCCATCACTTCGATTATTTTGATCGGATGAACCAGGTGCGCGGCCTGCGTATCAATCGAGCTATCCTGGGTAGAAATTGCCAGGTAACGAGCAATCGAGCCATAGCCCGGACAATGGTCCATTTCGGGTAAATCGTTATCGATAGTCTTGGGGATGCCAATCGCTTGCAATTCATGACCGGCCTCGCGGCTCATTTCTACCAGGCGATGACAGGTATCGGCACTATCGTTACCCCCGGCATATAGAAAGTAACGAATGTTATATTTTTTTAGGACGCTTAGAATCTTTTCGCGCTCGGCTTCGTTCAATTTGTAGCGGCACATACCCAGGGCCGCCGATGGGGTATGCTTGAGGGCGGCCAATCGTTCGGCAGTACCGATCTGGGCCTTCAGGTCGATAATCTGCTCCTGCAACAAGCCCTGTACGCCGTCCAGCATACCGTATATTTCTCCGATTTCCGGGTGGAGGAGTGCCTCAGAAACGGCCCCGGCCAGACTACTATTAATGACAGCCGTCGCGCCTCCCGACTGTCCGATAATCAAGTTACCTTTTTTCATTTTGCCTTTCTATCACTCTAAATACCTAGATTTCGCGCCAAATTAGCCGAAGGGTATTTTTGTAAGCCCGAACCAACCGCACTTTAACAAAATAATAATTAGATAAAGGCCCTTAATCGGTTAAGATAGGTTTCCCAAACTTAAAATAACCAAAAAGGA
>JBBQGA010000030.1:0-69936 GCA_038322625.1 Chloroflexia bacterium | reverse complement strand
TTCTCCAGCAGCTTAAGAAGCTGGATAACTAGGGCCCGGGTAGTGGCATCTTCAATTGTAGAAGGGTCAAGTTCTTCTAACATCGGCCTATTATACCAAGCTGGTCTTTATTGGGCTAGCCCCGTCTTTTTGATACGATACCTCTTATTAATTATTGCTATTAAACTTGCTAACCCGTTGAAAGCCGATTAATAACCTAAAAACCAAGCCGACCAAACCCCAGAAAATAAAGCTAGCCCTTTCTTACAAAGGTCATCGTTACCCTACTGAAATTATTAATGAGTGCGTCTGGCTCTATTTCACCTTTGCCCTCAGCTACCGCGAAATTGAAGTGATGATGGCGAGGCGTGGGGTTGAGGTGAGTTACGAAACGATCCGGCATTGGTGCCTCAAGTCCGAACAGGCTTACGCTTCTGCCTTAAAACGACGCCGCGCCCGTCCTGGCGATAAATGGCACCTGGACGAAGTGGTGCTAAAAATTAAAGGTCAGCTTTGTTATTTGTGGCGAGCGGTGGACCAAAATGGGGTCATTTTGGATATTTTAGTGCAATCCCGGCGTAATACTAAGGCCGCCGCCAGGTTCTTTAAGAAGCTGCTCAAGGGATTAGAGTACGTACCACGGGTGATAATCACCGATAAACTGAGAAGTTATGGAGCAGCCAAGAAAGAATTGCTGCCCAGGGTAAAGCATCGCCAGCACAAAAGGTTAAATAACCGGGCCGAAAACTCACATCAACCAACCAGGGTGCGGGAGAAAGTAATGCGACGATTTAAGTCGGCTGGACAGGCCCAACGGTTTCTATCAGCCCAGGACCGATCCGAGAGCATTTTCGACCCAAACGGCATCAGATGAAGGCTTCGGATTATTGTGCCAAGATGCAGGAGCAATTTGAGACCTGGAATGAAGTAACCAGGCTTTCGACAGCCGCCCAAAGGGCAGATAACCAGCCTAATTCCTGTTTAAAGAGCCTTGAATAAGCTCATCCTTCAAATTCTCTGTCCAAAAAATTTAACTTGACAATGCCGTTTTGGCAGTTGACAAGACTTAAGCTAAGTTGATCCCAGATAGAATTTGGACTAAACTGCTGGATATTTCGTTTAGCTGGTTAGTGGTATTGACAATACTACCACTGGAGTCCACATTTTGACCGGCCATCTGGCTGATGTTGTGTAGAGTGCCGGTAATTTGCAGACTGGCCGTCATTTGCTCCTGGGTAGCTTGTTTGATTTCTTCGGCTTGCTGGTCTACCTGGTTAGCCACTGCGTAAATTTCATCCGCTATCACGACTGTCTTACCGATTACCTCTTCAATCTCGCCTGCTACCATTATCAGGTTCTGGTTAGCAACTACCACCGTCTCAGTTAGCTTCTGGTTGCTAAAAGCCTGTTCACGCACACCCTCGATAGCGGCCTGCACCTGGCTTACCAGCCCGCTAATCTCTCCAGCGTTTTGGCTAGTAGTGAGGGCTAGTTGTTTTATCTCGGCGGCTACGGCTCGGAAACGTTTACCGTACTGGGCCGCGCCTACCGCTTCGATAGCCGCGTTGAGTGCCAGCAAGTGTACCTGCCCGGCGATGTTACCGATTAGATGTACGACTTGCTCGATCTGACGAGCTTTTAAGGTCAGTTCTTCCAGTTCAACATTAAGCGTTTCAGTTGTCGAATTGACCTGTGAAATATTTTGAACTGTCGTAGCGACGGCCAGATTTACCCGCTTTGCAATAGTGTTGGCTTGCTCGGCGACGTGTTTAAGGTCGCTGACCAGATGGGCGGTATGTTCGGTAGTGCTGGCGACGGTACTGGCATTATGCGAAATTTGCTCCGAGCGTTGGGCTAAATGTTGCATCGTAACCCCGATCTCACTCACTGAGCTAAGTTGGACGTTCGAGTTGAGAGCCTGCTGTTGACTGCTAACATTAAGGCGATGTACCAGCTCTTGCAGATGCTGTCCTACTCCGACTCCGCTAATTACTTGCCGCAAATTAGTAATTGCCAAATCGAGGGCCTGAGACAAACGTCCCAGCTCATCCCGGTTTTCAACTTTGATCTGACCGCTCAAATCGCCCACCGCTACCTGATCCAAGAAAGTTTGAATTTGCCGCAAGGGGCGGGTGATGCTTTGGGTAAATAAACTTGCCAGCACCAAACCAACCAGTAAACATATTAACGATCCAACCAGGGTTGCGATTAAAGTGATTTGCAGAAAAGATGTGCGGCTGTTTTGCAAACTCAAAAGTTCTTCGTTTTGCTGACGATAAAGTTCATCCAAACTGATTTGCGCTTGATAATGTGGGGCGAGAAATTGTGGTAGTTGCTTACGCAAATTTACAATGTTGGCAGGGGAAATAGCTTGTCGCAACCCGGATAAACTATCTATGGCCAACGAATATTTGCTGGCGAACGTCTTAAAAAGAGCTGTTCCTAACGGGCCAAGTAGTTCCGGTTGTCGCGATACCTCAAACAGACTCTTAGCAAGATTATTGCTAACTGTATCGTTGAGGGTCAGAGAGGGCACATCGTGCAGTAAAATTTCGTTAGTGTAAACGTCTTGCTGACTATTGAGTAACTTTTGCAAATTTTGAATCTGGTAGACTAACTGACTCTTACGCTCGCTGCGATTATTCAAATCAATAACAATCACTTGTATACTAACAACCACAACCCCGCTCAACACAAAGAGCAGTAGTATTAGACCAAAACACACTCGTAACTTGAGTGAAATAGACCAGCCAAGCTGCTGCACACGACGAGTAATCCAATCTATCATCGCTTTACCCTTTTACCCAGGATGTTCTTATTTAAAATAAGGTTTGTTGTATGAGAGACATTTCCTCTATTGTAAAGTTCCAACCTTACTTTTCGCATTACAAAAACAAGCCGAAGGCGTTGAGGCGTACTACGCGCATAGGGTTCCGTCAGAACTGAGGCACCTATTCCAATTTTTGCAAAGGCATCTAAACAAAAACTAAACCGGCTCGCCGTTACGAAACTTTTGAAATTCTTCATGGGGTAATATGATGCTTGATTTTTCGATGCGATTGCCCTACCTGGTTATTTAAATATTTGTTGGTCCGGTGTTCTACATTCAATCCCAATGTTTTTCGGATGGCCTTTGGATAATTGTTGTGCCCATCCGTCGTTATTTTCTCCGGCTTATGACCCACCGTTCGGGTACCCACTTGGTAGGTGGGCCTGTTTGAAGAAGGTCGGGTAGCCTTCGGGCACCGCTTTAAGGTCCCGCGTTTTTGAAAGGCGCGTCAATTAGGTTCCCCGGTTTGTCGATGTCCCGGTACAAATAGACCCGACAATTACCTACTCTAAGGTAAGTTTGATCCACTCGCCATGAATTATTTGGGTCAGATTTCGTTTGGCTTTGAGCTTATCGGTGAAGAGATGCGCAAACCGTTCGCCTGTGCCCTTTGGGGTATCCCAGTCTCGGACGGCTTCGTGGGTGAACTCAAATCCTCTTTCGATGAAAATTTCAGCGACATCCCGAAGCGATAATTTATATCTCAAGCGGTAGGATAGAACTAAAAATAACACGTCGGTCGGTATGCTAAGATGATTGAAAGGCGAGCCAGTTCTTTCATTATAAGTGAGGTCGCATTTGCCACATTAATAGGTTTTGTAACCGTTGCTAGTTAATTTGTTGCGCTGGTAGGTCTTTTCATTTTTACAAAAAGGGCAGTTCATTTAAGTTCCGTTCTTTGACTATTAATAACGAAGGGATTGAGAAGTTATTTTAGCAAAAGACCCTGTCTTTGGCTACCAAGAGGGCACCGGGTGGTTTCGTTCAGGAATAGTGTTAATGGTCTAGATTCTGCCAGAACCTTACACTTTCACTTCTCTTCTAAAAATAGCCAGTTTTATTAAACTTGCCCTTCAGGGTATTGCATAAAATAACAGGTTATGGTATATTGCCATCAGGACGTAATTACTACCTTACTACCTATTTACAAAGTCAAATAAAAGTTTTGCCGGTGAAAAGGTAGGAAGCAACATTTATGAGAAATATAAAGCTCAATCCACCAAACTGAATACAAATTACCGGGTTTAGCTTCAATTATTCACAATACAGCACTTATTTTCTGGACATATAGAAATACCAATGTGCTTTGGCACCAGCTAAGGTTGCCTTTTAATCGAGCAACCGGCCCCACAAAGTATTGATCCAGGAAGTTAAAAGGCAACTGCCGCGTTCAGGGAGGGTTTTCCTGGATGTAAACCCGTTATTCAGTTTACCCTGGAGCGTCGGATTTTTGCTGACCGGCGGCAACCTTTATTGGAAACGAGCTAACCAACTAACCGAGGATGATAGGGACCGACCACTTATGGTTACAGATTTGTTTAGTTACTCTATTAGTTACTCTTTAAGGAGGAGAATTTGAAGCTTTTACACGCAAGACTGAGCTTGATATTAAGCGCATTGATTCTGCTATCCGCGCTGCTGGTAGCCTGTGGTGACAGCACCGCAACCAGTGGAGCAGCGGTGACTACGGCGGCTGTGGCCTCGACCACGGTTGCCCCGACCGCGACTTCTGCTCTGGCTCCTACGGTCGCCACTGCCACCACACCCGTGCCGGTTGCGACAACGGTTGTAGCCACCACAGCCGTACCGGTTGCAACTACGGCTGTAGACACCACGGTTGCCCCGGTTGCGACAACGGCTGCGAGCACTATCAGTACAACGGCCAAACAATTTAACGACGGCAAACCTTACTCGCTAACGATCTGGACGATTGGTTTGAAGGGTAACAAGAAGTTCGAAGATTATTTGAATGGCGTTTATGATGCCTACAAAAAATTGCATCCTAACGTGACGATCAAATGGGAAGATTACGGTGCTGAAATCGACCAAAAGCTGTTGACAGCCGTGGCTTCGGGTGATGTACCGGACGTGGTAAACTTTAATACCAGTTATTCCTTGCGGTTGGCCTCGAATGGTGCGTTGACCGACATTAACAAGATTATTAAGCCGGAGCAAAAAGCTGCTTACTTCCAGGGTTTGTACGAAACCACCAAAGTAGGGGAGGCGGTTTACAGTGTGCCCTGGTATGCCAGCCTTCAGATTGCTATGATTAATAAAGACCTGTTTCAAAAAGCCGGTCTGGACGCCAGTAACCCACCCAAGACGTATACTGCGCTGGCCGATGCCGCTAAAGCTTTTCACGACAAAACCGATGCTTACGCTTTCCAGCCGATTACCCAATTGCCGGGCGAAGCTTTGATCGAAGGCTTTGCGATGCTTTCTCCAGACAAAAAGAAATCTGCCTTTAATACTCCGGAGGCCCTGGCAAAGTTGACCTTCTACGAGAATCTGAAAAAAGGCGACCTTATTCCTAACAAATCTCCTTATTCGGATACCTCATATGATGATGCCCTGGCCCGGTATAAGGCTGGTAAATTGGGAGTGTTGTTGACCGGGGCCTCGTTGCTTTCGCAGGTTGAAAAAGATGCCCCCGACATCTACAAAAACACGGTTGTTGCGCCGGCCCCGGTGGGTAAATCGGGCTTAATCCCGGTCGATATGCAAGGTTTAACAATTCCGAACGCTTCGAAGAACAAGGAAGCGGCGCTGGATTTCGCCCTGTTTGTTACCAACGATGCCAACCAGCTAGCCTTCTGCAAACTAGCTACGATCCTGCCCAGCACGATCAAAGCCTCGCAGGACCCGTTCTTCCAGGCTCCCGGCGATCTCAAGCAGCAAGCTCGTACCATTTCGGCTAACTCTTTGAAGAACGCTAAAGATGCAACCGTCGTTGTGGCGAATGCCGATAAGTTGCAACAAACGCTAAACGACAGTCTTAATGCCTGGTGGTCGGGCAGCAAAACCGCTCAACAAGCGTTAGACGACGCTTCAAAAGCCTGGGACGATGTGCTAGCCAAGTAGTAGTCAAGTAACAGGGAGGGGTAAGCATTGCCATCCGGTTGCTTATCCTTCCCTGGCCGCTCATTTTAGGAAGGACTAAATGGCGAGACAAACTTCGCTTTCCTCCGGACAATTGGAAAGATCCAGGGCACAGCAAAAAATTTGGACGATCAGTCGCAAAAGGCAGGTGGTAGCCTGGCTGTTTATGCTTCCGGCTTTGATTATCCTGGCTATTTTTACTTTTTACCCTTTGATTTACGGGGTTATTCTGGCCTTCTTTGAAAATAACTTACTGGGCGAATCGCACTTTGTCGGAATTGATAACTTTACCCGCGCTTTTCAGGATAAAGATTTTGGAGTCGCCCTGTTCCACTCCGGTCTATATTTGCTGGTGGTGCCAATGTTGCAGGTAGCCGCCATTGCCATCGCTCTTTTACTAAACTCTAAACTTCGCGGCGTCACGATCTTCCGGGCGATCTTCTATGTGCCGGTAATCACTAGCCTGGTAGTGGCGGCGGTCGTCTGGAAATGGATTTACGCGCCGGACTACGGACTGTTAAACAGCGGTATTCGCTGGTTCAACGAAACCGTAACCCAGACTACTATCCGGCGGTTTCACGGACCGGATTGGCTGAACGACCCCGGCCTGGCCCTCGGTTCGATCGCTTTTGTAACTTTCTGGAAGGGGATCGGTTACTATATGGTAATTTACCTGGCCGGTCTGCAATCGATACCAAAGGAACTGGAAGAAGCCGCCCGGCTAGATGGAGCACGCGGCCTTTCGCTGGCGCGTTACGTAATTGTACCGCTCCTGATGCCCACGATTGCTCTTTGTACCATCATGTCCACTATCGCCGCCCTGCGGGTTTTTGATGAAGTGCTGGTGATGGCGGGCGGACCGGGTGGCAATCCGAATAAATCAACCCTGGTAGCCAGTACCTATATCTACGGCCGGGCCTTTGGTGGGATCGGTGGAAGGTTTGAGTTTGGTTATGCGGCGGCCCTCTCGCTGATTTTGGCGGCGGTCATCTGGGTTTTTACCTTGATCAACCTCAAGCTTTTCAATAAAGGGGGGTTGGAATACTACTCATGAGCCAATCGATTGCCAACAAGTTTCCAAATTATCAGGGGCAACCGGTCCAACGACCCCGGCGTTTACTCAAAAACAGCTTGCTTTACTTTTTGATGGTGCTGGTCGGGCTTTTCTCGGTTGGTCCTTTTTTGTGGATTTTATCAACCTCGCTCAAGCCCTTGAAAGATAACCTGTATGGTTACCCGCCCCAATTGCTGCCTTCCGAAATCAGTTTTGATAGTTATTTCAATGTGTTTGATTTTATTACCTGGGGTAATGCCCTTAACAGCCTGATAATTGCCACCGGTGGGATGGTCTTAAATGTGATTTTGAGCGCGATGGCGGCTTACCCCTTGGCGCGTTACGAGTTCAGAGGTAAGAAAGTGGTGATGGGGGCTCTTTTGATGGTGCTGATGTTGCCCCTTTATACCAGTCTCGTGGTAAACTTTATTACCATTAAAAACTTGCACCTGCAAAATACTTTGCTGGGTGTGATTTTGCCAAGTGCGGTAACGGTGTTTGGAATATTTTTGTTGCGGCAGGGTTATCTGGTGGTACCTAAAGAACTGGAAGATGCCGGACGGATCGATGGTGCCAGCGAATGGCGTATATGGTGGCAAATTGTGCTACCACTGATCGGGCCAAGCCTGGCTACGCTGGCGGTATTTAGCTTTGTGGAAAACTGGAACGCTTTCTTGTGGCCCTTGATTGTGTTGACCCAACCCGATAAATTCCCGCTAACGGTTGCTTTGCAAACAATGGCGAACAACGCTTTTACCAGCAACGCCCGGTCGGTGGCGGCCGGTACGATCCTCAGTATCCTGCCGATTCTGGTAATCTTCCTGGCTGCTCAGCGGTTCTTTATTAGCGGCGTAACTACCGGAAGTGTTAAAGGATAAGTCAAGCCTGGAGAAAGCTTTATGTATGGGGATTTAACAACCAATGCCGGAAAGGCGAAGTTGCTGAACCAGTTACGCAAGGGTTTGATTGTAAGTTGTCAGGCCCTCGAAGATGAGCCGTTGTACGGGTCGGAGATTATGGCCTTGATGGCAAAAGCCGCCCTTATTGGTGGGGCGGTCGGAATCCGGGCCAACTCGCCAATGGATATAAGATCCGTTCGCCGGAGTTTGCCGCACGTACCGATTATCGGGCTGTTCAAAGCTGATTTGCCGGGGTTCAGCGTTCGTATTACGCCTACTCTGAGACATGCTATCGAAATAGCCGAGGCCGGTTGCGATATTATTGCCCTAGATGCCACCGACCGGCCTCACCCGGAAGGCGAAGTGGCCCGGTTGATCGAGCAGGTCAAACAGGCCACCGGTTGTCTGGTGTTGGCCGATATAAGCACCCTGGCGGAGGGGTTAGCCGCCCAGACCGGCGGGGCCGACCTGGTTGGAACGACGCTCTCTGGTTACACCGATTATAGTCCGGCGGGTGAAGCCCCTGACCTGTACTTGGTTGGGGAACTGGTGGCCCATCTTCAGGTGCCGGTCATCGCGGAAGGCCGGATTGCTACTCCGGCCCAGGCTCGGCAAGCGTTGGAGGTGGGTGCTTTTGCGGTGGTGGTTGGAGGCGCGATCACCCGGCCACAGATGATTACCCAACAATTCGTCCGCTCGATGCAAGCCTAATTAATCGAAACTTATTTTCAAGGATTTCTGAAAGGAGCGGTCGATTATGACTTTGTTTGCCGGGGTGGATGGCGGCGGCAGCAAAACTCTGGCGGTGCTAATTGATCAAAACGGTCAGGAAGTCGGGCGGGGTCGGGCGGACAGTGCCAACTATCAGCTATTTAGTGCCCAGGGTTACTCCGCGCAACAGGCGGCCCACTTAGCCGCCGAACAGGTAGCCCAGGCAATTCGGCAGGCCCTACCGGCCGGGGAAAGTGCCGGTAGTCTGCTAGCCGCTTTCGCCGGTTTGGCCGGTATCGATACGCCGGTTGCTTTAGAACTGGTTAATGAGCAATTGGCGAATACCGCTTTGGTCCCATCCCAGAAATGGCAACTGGTAAACGACGCGCAACTGGTCCTGTACGGCCTTCCTAACCGGCAGGGGCTTGGGCTGATCGCCGGAACCGGCTCTATCGCGGTCGGGTGTAATAGTGAGGGGCGCACAGCCCGCTCCGGCGGGTGGGGTTATCTGCTGGGTGACGAAGGGAGCGGTTATCAAATTGGACAAGCCGCTTTACAGGCGATAACTCGCGCCGCCGACGGACGCGGAAAGGCTACCAGATTGCTGCCTCGCGTTTTAAGCGAATGGCAACTTGCCGAACCGGCCCAATTGATCGAGGCGGTTTACAGCCGGACAGCCGGTCAAAATCAAAAAATTGCCCGGTTAGCCCCACTGGTATTCGAACTGGCCGCCGAGGGCGACCCGGTGGCAAAGCGATTGGCAAAACAGGCCGCTCTCCAACTGGCAGTGGCGGTCAGGGCGGTTTACCGCCAGCTTTATGCCACCGGTCAACCATATAACCTGGCGTTTGGCGGGGGTTTGCTACTCAATACTCCGGCTCTCAAAACGGCCATTTTGCAGTATCTGACCAGATTAAGCTGCACTCCGACACAGGTCTTCGAGGTTTCGGACCCGGCCAAAGCCGCCGCCCTGGCCTGTTTGGAATTTGAAAAGAATCAGCAACAGAGATAGATGGGACAATATGAGCTTACGCGAAAAAATCGGCCAACTCCTGCTCTACCGGTTGCCCTGGATGACCGAACTCACGCCTGAACTGGCTCAGTTTCTGCTCGATTGCCACGCCGGGGGGGTAGTGCTATTTGGTTACAATATTCCCAACCTGGCAAGCGTGACCCGGTTTAACCAGGATTTGCAGGCACTGGCCCGGCAGCATGGCCGACCCCCTTTTATAATATCGGTGGACGAGGAGGGCGGTCAGGTCAGCCGTATCCCGGCCGACGGTCAGAATTTAATTGCGCCCAGTCCAATGGCTCTGGCTCGGATTGGGACCGCTGCCGTCCGCGACTGTGCTACTCACACCGCGCGGTTGTTGGGCAGCCTGGGTTTTAATCTAAATTATACGCCGGTCCTGGATATTAATAACAACCCGCTAAATCCGGTGATCGGCACCCGTAGTTTTGGCGAAACGCCCGAGGTAGTGTCTGAAATGGGTCTGGCCGCCATCGAGGCTTATCTTCAGGCTGGGTTCTCCCCTTGCGCCAAGCATTTCCCCGGACATGGCGATACCAATGTCGATAGCCATTACGGCTTGCCGGTAGTCAATAAGAGCCTGAGCGAGTTGCGCCAGTTTGAATGGCTACCCTTCCTGCGGGCCATCGAAGGCGGACTACCGGCGATCATGTCCGCCCACATCGTGTATCCACAACTGGACCCATCCGGTTTACCGGCCACCCTTTCCAGGGTCTTTCTGACCGACATTTTACGGCACGAGCTGAAATTTGAAGGTTTAATCATTACGGATGCGCTGGATATGCGAGCGATTTCCGACCGGTACGGGTTGCCCCAGGCCACCATTATGGCTTTAGAGGCAGGGGCCGACGTAATAATGGCTTTGAGCGACACTGAAGATTGGATGGGTGCCCAACGGGCTACTTTTGAAGGGGTGGTGGCAGCAGTCGAAGCCGGTCAGCTAACCGAGTCCGCCATCGACGAAAAACTGACCCGCTTGGATAAATGGCGAACCCGGTTTGCCGAGCCACCGCGCCAGTTCTCGCCCACGTCCCAGGATGAAGCCTTGATTGCCAGCTACGCCCGGCAAAGTTTGCAGGTAGTGAAGGATAACGACGGGCTTTTGCCACTGGAGAAGTTAGGGACAAACCGGCCACTCCTGATCGATTTTACCCTCAAAATGGCCTCGCCCGTCGAGGAAGGTCGCCAGCCCGGACCCTTGCTAGACCGCGAGTTACAAAGGGGACTGCCGACACTGAAGCGGCTTGAGATTGGGGCCAACCCTACCGAAGCGGAAGGCCTGTTGGTGCTGGAACAGGCCGCCCAAAGTGATCTGATTTTGCTGGTGTCCCGCAATGCGATCCACTTTGAGCAACAAGCCGTCCTCATCCAGACTTTAATCGCGGAATTCGGGCCGCACACCCCACTGGTCGCGATTGCGGCCCGCGAGCCTTATGACCTGGCATTAATCGAGGCCGCCTCAACCGTCATAGTGACCTATGGCGACCCTCCCGCGACAATCCGGGCGCTGGCAAGTTTGTTGACGAGTGGGCATACCAGAACAATTCCAACAGGAGCTCTTCAATGATGTCAGGCCCGGACTTGGAAAACTACAGCTCAAGCTACAGTGTTAACAAACCTTCAGGGAGACCGGTCACCGGGCAAAAACGCACCCTTGAGCTTGAAATATTTGAAAGTGAGCAGTCTACTCTCGAAGCCGCCGCCACCTTTGTTAGCGATCAGGTAAACAACCGGCAAGAAAGCGTTCTACTTTTACCGACCGGTCGAACTCCCCTCACGCTTTACACTCAACTCGTAAGCCGGTCGCAGGCTGATCAACTGGATTTAAGCCGGGTAACTACCTTTAATCTGGACGAATTTTACGGTATAGGGGCCGACCATCCCGGCAGCTATCACAGCTATATGCGCCGCTGTTTTTTCAATCAGGTTCCGGTTGCGCCCCAAAATATTAATATGCTGGACGGCACTACCCCCGACCCGGTTGCTGAATGCCGCTCTTATGACCAGAAAATTGAGGCGGCAGGTGGCATTGATCTGGCGGTATTGGGTATTGGAGCTAACGGCCACATTGGCTTTAACGAACCAGGCTCGACCCAGGATAGCCGGACTCGCCTGGTGGTGCTTCAACCAGAGACGCGCGCTTCCAACGCTTTTCTTTTTGATAACCAGCCCGCGGCGGTACCCCCTAAAGCACTCACGGTTGGTATAGCGACGATCCTGCAAGCCAAAAGAGTGTTGTTATTAGCCACCGGGGAAATCAAAGCCCAGGCCGTATACGATATGTTAAATGGACCGGTGACGGCGGGCCTGCCGGCTTCTTTTTTGCGTCTGCATCCCTCAGTTAGTATAATGATTGACCGGAATGCCGCCGAAAGAATAAATGTGATGCAACGAACTATTTAGGGAATGGGATAAGCGGGTTAAATGGCGAATTCATTATCAATTACGGGCATAATACCGGAATACGGTCTTAGTCGAATAGTTGTTGAGGACGGGGTTATCCAATCGGTTCAGACCGGCGAGTTTCGACCCCAGGAGTGTGATCTGTTCATGGCTGACCGATTTCTGGTAGCCGGTTTTATTGACCTGCAAATAAATGGTGGGTTAGGCCACGATTTTACCTCTGAACCGGAAAGCATTTTCGGGCTGGCCCGGCAGTTGCCGCGCTGGGGCTGTACGGCTTTCCTACCGACACTTATCACCTCGCAATACGGCCAATATCAGAATTCCTTAAAAGTTGTGAAAGAAGCCCAGCGCGAAACTCAGGGGGCCCGGGTGCTGGGTGCGCACCTCGAAGGGCCTTATCTTAATCAGCGTTATAAGGGTGCCCACGACGCCCGCTACTTGAGGTCCCCCGATCTTCTGGAGATAAGAGACCTGGTAGAGTCGGGAGTTGTAAAGCTGGTAACAATGGCCCCGGAATTATCGGGTGCGCTGGAAGTTGTGCGCTATTTAACCGGTCAGGGTATCGCGGTATCAGCCGGGCATAGCGCGGCCACCTATGAAGAAGCCCAGGCTGGTTTTGAGGCCGGGATAACCTACGTAACTCACCTGTTCAATGCCATGCCCGGTCTGCATCATCGAGCACCGGGGTTGGTGGCCGCCGCGCTTGACCCGCATACCCCCAACCGGCCTTACCTGGGTTTGATTCTCGATGGTATCCACGTTAATCCGGCCATCCTCCGCTCTTTGAACGACCGCTTGATTGATCAACTCACGCTGGTGACAGATGCGGTAGCCGGAATGGGTATGCCGCCAGGTCGTTACACTTTGGCCGGTCAGGAAGTAATGGTGGATGAAAACTCAGCCCGTCTGGTCAACGATCAACAAACGCTGGCCGGGAGCATTCTGACCCTCGACCGGGCGGTTCGAAACGCCACTAAGTTTTTGGACCTACCGCTATCAAAAGCGTTGGCGCTGGTCACCTCACATCCGGCCGCAGTGCTGAGTTTGAGTAACCGGTTGGGTGAGTTAAAAGCGGGTATGCTGGCTGATCTGGTTGTCCTCGATCAAAATCTTGAGGTAGAAATGACGCTGGTGAACGGCCAGATTGTCTACCGTCGCTCCTGAGATAAACCTTATATGCAGTACTCAACCCCGTTTGCTAACCTATCCGAAGAAATCTGCATTAAACTATCAAAAGTAGTATCATTTTAGTGACTGATAATAACAACCTTACATGGTGGCAGGTGTTTGAAAAATCGGTTGAGCAAAGGTGCTGAAAATGTTGGATGTATTAAAAACCCAGGCGACCCGTCTGAATAAGGATGTCCCGTTACCGCTTTACTACCAGATTAAACAGCAATTAAAAGAAGCCATTGAAGCGCAGGTGCTAAAACCGGATGAAGCTTTACCCAGCGAACGGGAATTAATCGACCTGTACGGAGTAAGCCGCCCCACGGTAAGGCAAGCTACCGAAGAGTTAATGAATGAAGGCTATTTGTATCGTAAACGTGGCTTGGGTACTTTTATTGCCGGACCAAAACTCAAACAGGAATTACCAAGCGTACTCGGATTTACCGAACGAATGAGCCGCCAGGGTCGAGTACCTACCAGCCGGATTATTAGCAAAGGCCGCCTGGGTTCGCCCGGTGAAAATGTATTAGAACGGCTGGCCTTAAAACCCAATGACAAAGTTTACCAGATAAAACGCCTGCGATTGGCCGATAACGAGCCGATCCAATTTGAAACAACCAACTTACCACTGGAGTATTTCCCTAAACTGGCAGAGATTGACCTGACCAACCTCTCCCTCTATCAATTTCTCCGAGATGAATACGGCCTGAGTGTTACACGTCTGCGCGAAACTCTTGAACCGGTGGTACTGGGTGACTATGAAAGCAAACTGCTGGAAGTAACTAAAGGTAGCCCGGCAATGCTGGTCCAGATTTCGGCTTTTGCGGCCGATGGACGGGCAATCGAGTACAGTCAGGCCCTGGTTCGTGGCGATCGCTGCCAGTATTACCTTGAACTGGATACCAGCCAGAACCGAACTGGCCCAACCGCGCGGGTAGTGCATAATCATGTCGATCTAATATATAACAGCAATTCCTAGTAAGCTATTTTGCACTGTGTATGCTGCGACCCTATGCGGCTGTCTTCTTGAATGACTGTGAATTTCAAGCCTCTACCTCATTCAAGACCGTTAGACGACTAATAGGTTCGCACCCTAAATCAATGACTTTACACTTTTGCAACTCGTTCTAGGCTTTACTGATAGGGTTAGTTGTCACCCACACGCTCAAAGGTTGCCAAAAAGCGATGAACGACACCTCGAACTCAAAACTGCTAAAAAAGTAAACGCACTGCATGCTAAAATGCTAAAATTAACTAAATTGTTACTTTTCTTCTTCTGGTAATACCGCATAACAGCGTGAAAACTGCACTTTAACAAGCTAAGACTTGAAAAATAAGCCTCCATCAGGTCCAATTCTGGTATGAACAATAAAAACGAAAAATCAGAATTTGTGATGGACGTGACTGACCCCTTTTTACGCTCTGAAAAGTGACCCGGCCACCACCCGCGCCCGTAGAAGTTAGTGATCATCAGATTCTTAAACAGTGGTGTCCCAAGTGTGAGAAATGGCGCGAACCTAAAATCAATTTAGCTAAACAGGTTTTAGGCCAGGGCGGCTGGGTTTAGGCGTTGTTAGAGTGGTGGCTTATCTGGTCAACATCCTGAGAATGACGGTACGGCAAGTGGTGGCCTACCTCAAAGCATTGCATCAACTCCACGTAAGTAATGGCGAAATCAGTTTGTGTTAGTGTCAGGACTGAGTGCCGATAATAATCTAGCTGAAGGTGGGGTACGGCCATTAGTGGTAGTGCGCAAGATAAGTGGAAGCAGTCGCGGCGAGCGAGGCAGCCAGACCCGCATGAGCTTGAGCAGCCTGTTCCAAAGCTGGGCGGCTAAAGGTTTAGAACCATTAGCCGAGTGTAGTAAACTCCTCGACTACCAAACTCTTTTACCCCAAATCTGAACAGCTACGGTGCAAGGCTGGTTTGCCAAGCGAAAGCGAAACGGTTATTATAGTAAGTCAGTGGCGGCTGAAGGGCCGTTTTTTCTTGCAAATTCTCTGGCAAATATATTTGAAAGCGTTGTTTTGAAAGTCGCAACCCGCGAAAAAAATCAAACACTTACCCTCAGATCGGACCGCCGCCGTTGGACGGGTTGGCCGCTGGATGGCTTGGTTCTGCTTTTCTTTGTGATCGTAACGGTGTTTATGACCTGGCCGGTAACGCCTAATATGGGCCGTTCGCTGGAACACTGGGGCGATGCCCTGCTCCAGACCTGGACCCTCGATTGGGATGTCTACGCTTTTATGAGCGATCCCCTTCACTTCGCCAATGCTAATGCCTTTTATCCCTACCAGAATTCGCTGGCTTTCAGCGAAACGCTGGTCGGTCAGGCTCTGTTGGTGGCCCCGGTGATCTGGCTGACCGGCAACCCGGTGCTGGGTTACAACCTGCTTTTGCTAAGTTCCTTTGCCCTGTGTGGTTGGGGTATGTACTTGCTCGGTCGTGACCTGACCGGTAGCCGTTTGGCCGGACTGGCGGCTGGCATGATTTTTGGTTTCTTTCCCCACCGTTTCGGCCAGTTATCGCATCTTCATCTGTTGACCGCCCAGTGGATGCCGTTGGCTTTACTATTTTTGCGCCGCTACCTGAGAAATCAGGCGGCTTCGCTTACGACAGACACCGGCCCTGAAATCGGCCAGGAGGCGACCGGCTGGCCTTTGGCCGGGAGGCCTTCACGTGCCACGATCATTAATCTGACCCTTTTTGGTCTTTTCTTAACCCTGGAATTGTTATCCAGTACTTATTTGGGTTTGTTTCTGGTCGTCACGGTCGGGCTGTACCTGGCCTATTATCTTCTAGGTTGGCTTTTGAGCGTCCGGCGCGGTCAGGTGGCCTTTAAGCTTCGCCCTAACAAAGCGACCACTCTGGCGATGGTTTTGGTGGTGTGTGGTCTGGTAGTGCTGCCCTTTTATTGGCCTTATTTAAGTGTTCAGCAAGACCTGGGCTTTCAGCGCAGTGCCAGCGAAGTTCAGAATTATTCTGCCCAGCCTTACTATTATCTGGATGTGCCAAAAGAAAATCGGCTGAACCGGCTGGTCTACCGTCAGGTTTTTCAGCAAGACTGGTGGCAGAGCAGTGCCGGGGGCGAACGCGGCCTGTTTCTGGGTCTGGGAGCGATAGGGTTGGGTTTGCTGGGTCTGGTGGTCGTGTGGCGCAACCGCAAGTCGGAGGGCCTGTTTTTTGTAGTCCTGGCCGGGTTGGCAATCAGTTTTACCTTTGGCCCGACCTGGCAGACCGGACGCTTTGGGGCAATCCCGTTGCCCTACGCCTTTTTGTATAATTACGTACCGGGCTTTGGGGCGATCCGGGTGCCGGTACGCTTTATATATGTAGTGGCCCTGGCGGTTTCGGCTCTGGCAGCTTTTGGGGTGGCCGCCTCGCAACGGCGTTTCCGGCTGACCGGCTGGCCCAGAGTTATTCCGGCGGCGATCCTGATTGTCTTACTGCTGGGCGGCGAGTACTGGAGTGAGGTCGATTTACAGCTTTCCGATACTTTGCGTAATCCGGCCCCACCCACCGCCAAATGGTTGGATGCTCATCCGGCCCCTTCTTTGCACCTGCCGTTGAGCGGCACCGAAAACAGCAATTTGTTGTTGCAATATTGGACCAGGGCTTCCTGGCGACCGGTTATGAACGGCTTTAGTGGTTTTATGCCCCCGGCCTACGATGCCCTGAAAGTCGCGGTGGCAGGCGAAGGCTTTTCGCCTCGCATAATAGAACTTTTGCAAGGTCTGGAAGTGCGCTACCTCGATATTGAAAGCGACGAGTCGAGTATAAAGGGCCAATGGCCGCGCCTGAAAGGCGACCTGGAAAAGGCTGGTGCGGCAGAAGTCGCCCGCTTTGGCAACAACTTTATTTACGAACTAAAGGCCGATCCCTGGTTAAGAAATTTGCAACAATTCGGCCTGGGGTCGCAAAGTTTGGTTTATTTTGTCGAGTACCGCCGGACCGCCTCACCTTTGCTGGAACTGACCGCCAGCTTTCTACAAAGTAGCGGCGTAATAAAATCTGAGAACCTGGCCGGGTCCCTCTCGGTAGGGTTCCGGCCTTTGCCACCCTTGCCGACCGGTCGCCCCGCCGATTTTCTGGTTATCGCGGCCTCGGAGGACCCGACCCTCTATGGCTTTTTAGATGCCGACCGGATATTTGGAAATAACTTGCTGGCAGTTTACAAAAAGAACCCCAATCTACTCAGCCGGTACGATTTTACCCGGCAAGCTGCTTCGGGCATGATTAACCGCGACCGGCCACTGGCAATTATACCGGACGGCAATAAACTCAAGTTCGCCGAGGGTCGAAGCGGAGGAAGTAGCGGTAGTAACCGGGTGTTGGGAATGGGCCTAGCGGTCCTCCAGCCTCAAAAGTTGCAGGTTCAAATTCAGGGTGGTGCTACCCAGACCTACGATCTTCAACCCGGTCTATCCCGGTTTGATGTACCGCTGGAGGGTGGCGTAACCCTCAGCGGCGGCCAATTTTCGTTGGCCTGGGCCGAACTAAGGCAACCTGGCACCGCTAATCGGATTTCAGCCGGTCCGGTGTTACGTTCGGATGTGTTACTACTTTCGTCGGGGGCCTATCTGGAAGATGGCAGGGCAGTAGCCTCGATTGGGATTGTCGGGCCGGGCCAGCCTAATTCTAACGATTACACCGCCACCCTGGACATCTATAATACGCCCTGGGGGTCACATCCGAGTGGACATTATGGTTACTGGTCGTTGCCGGTGCCGAGTGGCAGCGTGGCCCAGACTGAATGGCGGCTCGATCTGACCCATAAGACTCTGACCACCCGATTTAATGGGCAGCCCGTACCTAATTATCCACCCGACCCGGCTCAGTTCGATTTTACCCAATATGGCAAGCTGGGCGATTTCCGGGCCAACCTGAACCTGTATGCCGGACCAAAGCTGGTCGGCTCGACCAAACTTTTTGATTTTACAGTCTGGAGTCAGGGCGATAAAAATCAGGTTGAAAATCGTCACGCCAATAGCTTTAAAGGTTATAATAACCCCATAGAATTTCTGGTGCTGCCACCCCTAAAATAGTTTGGGGCAAGGCTAGGGGTCAACTGTTATAAATTGTAACTGTTCACCCAACCTCGGCTAGAGGATTAGCAGGGGTCGTGGGGGCCGGGTACCCCCTGGGTGCCCTGCGGGGGGTCATACAGGCGGGTACCCTCTGGGTGCCCCTGTAAATACTCTTTTCTTCTTCTTTTCCCCGTCCACTGGTGGCCCTGGGGAGGGGTCAGGGGTGGGGCCTGTGTAGTTACATATATTAAAGGAAATTGGTTGAGTCAGGCCAACGAGCGAACCATCTCAAATAAAATCGTCAGCGAACCTGCCGCCGAACCGGGCGTGATAACTTCGCCCGGTCCGACCACCGGGCCGCTAACTAACCGGCTTGCCCGGTCGGTTTTGGCCTGGGGACAGCACGAGTTAAGCACCTGGCGGGCTATTTTCAGGGGTCCAGCTCCTTTTGCTTTACTGCTGGCGACTTTACTTTTGCTGGCGATAGCCTGGCAGAATCCTTTTGCATATACGGTGGACAGCAGTACCGACCTCAATCTGGACCAGCCTTTTTTGCAAAATTTTAACGACATCGAAAACAGCTTGCCTAAATACCAGGGCGAATGGTATCGCTGGTCGAGGGGTGAAGGCCGGTTGGTATTTCCCGGTGCCGGGCGGCGCGACTACCAATTGCAATTAAATATGGCGGCAGGCCCCAATCCGAACCAATCTTTTACAATACTGGCCGGTGAGCAGCAAATCGCCAGTGGTAAGCTTGAGCCGGGTCAGAAAACCTATGTGTACAACCTGCCCGCCGGTGCAATTACCAGCCGCACCGGGGACATATCCCTGACGATAAGGACTACCGCTTTTACGCCTAAAGGCGACCGTCGCGAACTGGGGTTCGTTTTTTACTCGGCCCGGATCGACCCGCAACCTGCCGGCTTGATAGTACCGCCGCCGGCTTACCTGGGGCTTTTGGTGGGGCTGGTAATGCTGGCGTATGCGCTGCTGGCGCGGGCCGGTTTTCGAGCCTGGAGAGCGGTCGGGGGGGCCGGATTTGGGGCACTCCTGCTGGGCTACGGCATCTTTAACCCCGCTAGCCGGGCATGGTTGGTGCTGGGAGCCTTGCCGCTGGCCTTTGCTTTTGGCTGGGCGATCTTCATGATGGTGTTGCTGTCGGCTCCGCTGCGACGCGTCTGGAGTAATGGCTGGGAGACCCGTTGGACGCTGGCGATTTTTGGGCTGGCCCTGGCGGTCCGGTTGGGGGGTCTGCTGCACCCCTTTGCTTTTCACGGCCCGAACGAGGTCGATATTGGCTTTCACGTTCACCGCATGGCGGCTTTTTGGGACGGCCATTTGTGGTGGGATAAAATTGTTTCGACCGAATGGGGCAGCCGGCCTACCTATTACCCTATGACGGTTTATTTTCTGGCCGGGCTGTTCCAGTGGTGGATCCCCGACCGTTTTTTGCTGTTACAGGTGTGGATGAATACATTTGAGGCCAGCCGGGTTCTACTGGTTTTTTATCTGGTCAAACGGGTAACGGGTGATGGTCGTTCAGCCGTGCTGGCAGCCTTCTTTATGGCGGCTCTGCCGGTCAATATGCTGTCGCTGGCCTGGGGTCAGGTCGCCAATTTGTTTGCGGAATGGCTGGTGCTAGTAAGCCTGTGCCTGGCGGTGGTAAAATGGCAGCAATTGTGTCAGCCGGTTTACTTTGGCCTACTGACTTTCACCCTGTTCGCCTCATTTATTGTCCATCCGGGCGAAGTGGTGCTGGCCGGGCTGGTATTTGTGGTATTTGGCGGGATAATGTGGTTAAAGCAAGGTGGACAACAGGCAAAATTCTTTCTGGCCGCCTATTTCCTGGCAATCCTCCTGGCCGTTGCTTCTTATCACTGGATAACGGTGCGCGATATGCTGCCGGAAGCCCTCAAATCTTTACAGGGTACCGCCACTACGGAGAGTAGCGGTAGTTCGTCGGTCAGGTTCCATACCGGCGGCTCGGTCGAGGACCCCCGGCTGGGCTTTACTTTCCGTTACGGTGTGAAGTCGCTGCCCGAAATTGTACTGGAAGGGGTTAAAGGCTTCGGGCGAGAGGCCCGGATATATTTTGATCTGTTTCCGGTTCTGATGCTGCCCTGGGCCTTATGGTGGTTGTGGCGTTCCGGGCAGTCGGGCGAGATTTATGACCCTTTGAAGCAAAGGCTGCGGTGGGCCGGGGTAATCTGGCTGGTTACGGGAATAATCTTCGCCCTGGTGGGAATGTTTTTAAACCTATACGTGCGTTATTCGTTGTTTATGCTGCCGTTTATCGCTATCGGGGCCGGTTTATTTCTCGGTCGGTTGTGGCAGCGTCAGGCTCAACAAAACCGGGGGTGGACCGCACTGGCTTTGATTTTCGCCCTGGCTAGCTGGGTCGCGCTGGGAACCCTCTCGACCTTCTACGACCGGCTGATCTATTATCTGCACGGGGCTTGACGTATTCATCATGAAAAATCCCGAACAGTTTACGCTACCCCTGGAACTAATTATCCCCACAGTGCCGCGTCGAACCGGTCGCCGAGCGCGCGCGGCTTTTTCGCGGGGCCGCACCACCGGCATTGGTTGTATGACCTTGCTGGTGGTATTCTTTGTGGCAGTATCGGCCTTTGGCCTGACTTACCAGTATCGCCCGGTTTACAAAATCGACCTGGGCGAGCCGCTCGACCGGCCTTTTGTATATAACTTCAATGATCGCGAGTCGGTCAAAGTCGAATTGCCGGATGGTAGCCAAAGTACGATCAGTTTTCGGTGGAGCAAGGCTACCAGCTATGTAAATTTACCCGGCCTGGGTTCGCAACCGGTCAGCCTGACCCTGCGCTATACCCCTGCCAGCAATCCCAAAACCGAACTGAGCGTTTTTGTAAACGAAAAGAACCAGGCCCAGCTTTCGCCGCCGGTCAATCAGGCTGGCTGGCTCAGTCAGAGTTTCCAGGTTCCCGCCGCCTGGTTTGCCGACGGTCATTTGCATCTGAAGTTCAAGACGGCTGCTTTTTTGCCCAAAGGCGATTCCCGCGAGCTGGGACTGGCTTTTGATTCGCTGGTGATAACGCCGGTTGAGAGTGGCAAAGCCGGGTTTATTCGCCCGCCCAATAGCGTTTTTCTGGCCCTGATTTTTGGCGTGGTGCTGGCCCTGATGATTTTTATGTCGGTCGGTATGCCGCCGGTCTGGGCACTGGGGGTCGACCTGATAGTTATCGCCGGGCTGAGTTACTGGCTGGCAAACGACCGGC
This sequence comes from Chloroflexia bacterium, assembly GCA_038322625.1. Taxonomy (GTDB): domain Bacteria; phylum Chloroflexota; class Chloroflexia; order Chloroheliales; family Chloroheliaceae; genus 54-19. The sequence continues at coordinate 48,477 of JBBQGA010000030.1, read as the reverse complement.
TGAGTCTGACCAGTTTACTGGAGCGCGATTTTGTACGCACTCTCTTTTTTATGTGGGTCAGTTCGTATCTGGTAGCCGAGTATTTGCCGCGCCTTTTTCGCTGGCTGGGACTTTCGACCGGCAAGGTGGATGGTGGTTGGCTGGCCGGGTTATTTTTGCTTCAGTTTACCGTTCTATATTTTGTCCAGATACACCCGCTATTCAAAAGCAGCGACCTCGGTTTGCACGAACACAAAATCCAATCGATCCTGGCCGGAAACCTAATTTTTACCGAACCGTTACCGGGTGGCCTGGAAGCCCCTTACCCACCGGCGTTATATATGTTGCTCCAACCTTTTACCGCCATCAGTGGCAGCAGCGACGCTGAGTTGGGTAATCTTATAATGCTGGCAAATTCAATTCTGACGGCTTCCGGCGTGTTTCTGGTTTATTACCTGGCGGCTCTCTTACGCGCCCCGATTTCCCACCTGATCCAGTATCAGGGCAATCAGGTCCGAATTCGTTCGGAGCAACTCAACGCGGTCAGTCCGGACTGGGCGGCCCTGATTGCCGCCGGGTTGTATGTGGTCAATCGCTACCAGTTTTTAATTTTCTCACAGGGTAATCACGCCAATCTTTTTGGGAGCTGGATGTTTCTGTTTTCGCTGTGCGTTTTGGTCGGTACGCTCAATTATTTGCGGCATCCCCGGCCACGCATAACGCCGGTTCCTGAAACCGGCGGTCCGGTTGCGACCAGGCCGGTGCCGGACAATCCGCCGTTAAAAGCCCCATCCATCAATCTGGCGATACTGGTTCAACGCTACCGGCAGAAGCTCTGGCCGCTCATCGGGCGGGCGACGCTTTACGGTTTGCCGATTGCTTTGCTGACCCTGGTCTTTCTGTCTCACTACGGCACTTTTCTATTTACCAATTTCTTCTTGCTGGCTTACCTGCTTACGCTGCTGGTTTTAGGGGGCAAACCGGCTCGTCAGGATGCAATTTATGTGGCCCTGATCTGGCTGGTCGCGTTGATGTTAAGTCTGGCCCTATACTATTATAATTTTGTCCAGGTAATCGCCAGCCAGGTCAGTGGTGGATCGGGTCAACGGCGGGGTTCGCTGGACCCACTGGGAGCCGCACGCGGTTTCTGGGTCAGTAGTCGAGATAATTTCGGCTTGATCGTCTTGATTGCCGCCCTGGGCGGTTTGAGTTTATGGGCGGTCGACCGGCTAAAGCAGCCCGATTGGTGGCGGCTGGGGCCGGTGGGGGCGGCCCTGGTGGCCCTGACCCTGACCAGCCTGGCCTTTGTGCTGGCCGAGGCGATCCAGCGTGAAAGCCGCTACCAGTTGTATTTTGTTACGGCTTTGGTCATTCCGGCGGGTTATTTTTTGGGTCGGGTCTGGCGCACCGGCTGGCCCGGCAAAACGCTGGTGGTCGGCCTGTTTCTTTTTCAATTTCTGGGGGCATTACTTTTCTGGCTGGATCGTATCGCCTATTATCTATAGGCCTTTTACTCCCACCTCACGGATAAGGCTGGCAAAGGTTGGTGCGAAAGTGCTGATTATAAAAGCTGAACAGCTATTAAACGCGTTCGTAGCGGTCGAGGTTCAGGACAAACACGGTGGCCCGTCCCGTCTGGATTTCCGGGGAAGCCTGATTTAATAGTGCTTCGATTGGATTAGCTTTGTTATTGGCAATTACCGAGCTATTCGGGAAAGGATTAGTTACCGGCTGCCGGCGGCTCTGGCTGTGCTGCGCGACGATATTCAGCACGTTTTGGACGGTTTCATCCGGCACACCGACTATAATAGTAGTATTGCCCTGGCGTAGAAATCCGCCGGTGCTGGCGAGGCGGGTGGCTCCAAAATGACTCTCGCTGAGTGCCTCCAGCAAATTATCGGCATCTTCGTTTTGCACGATGGCTACTACCAGTTTCATCGCCATAGTTTACCTTCTTCATTTACCTTCTTCATACATCTATCCCCGTTAAACTTCCCTTTATAATAAACTATATTATAGTTTTGACGCAGGTTACTGTCAATCCGAATTTAACTCAGAATCTGGTTTATATGCTTCAAGGTGTGCCCACTGACCGGTTCTTTGTAACCGCCAACCTCACAGGGGGTTAATATTTGATTACCATGCGCATATAAATTTTGAACTCATAAAGATTGATTTTCTAGCCGGTAGGTTAATGGTTTAGGTACGCTGTATATACTTATATACCATTGACATTAAAAGCACAGACCGTATAATAAAAATTGTGAGGATATTAAGCTATGGCCTTTTAGTGACTTAACCGTTCAATCCGCAAATTAACTTTGAACTTTAAGCAGGCCATAAAAAGTACTCTAACAAATTTAAAGGTTTTAACATATTCAGAGCATATTTAGGTAAGGTGCATCTACAACATTATGAACTACTCCGAAACTTTCCTACTTAATCGGCGTACCCGGATTTTAAAAGTGGTTTCCATCTGTGTGATAATCATTGGTATTATTTCAATCTCCAACGCGCTCTTCTCATTTCTTCAGAATATAGAGGCTGGTTTGACCGGTACGCTGGGATATTCATTTCTAAGCTCGTTTGGGTCAATTTTAATAGGCGGCGTGGTTTATCAGATGGCCCGCTCAAATCGGCCTGGTGTAGTAAAAGCCGCCGCTTATGTGATTACACTCACTTATAGTTTGCTGGTATTTATCAGTGTGATTACGACGAACTTTAATCCGATCACCCTGGGGGCAATGCTTTTACCCCTGTTATGTGCTGGTTTGCTCTTTGACTCAAGAGAATTACTATTCTGGCTTTTTGGACAGGCCTTTTTGTTGGTCATTTCCTTCGTTATTACCCTCAACAACCTAATACCGTCAGCTATTTCTACTGGAGCCGCTACAGCCGCTGCAAATGATAGTAACGGGTTGATAGTTACCAATTTTGTCTGCTTTCTATCTTTGTTGTTGCTGATGGGGGGTGGTCTGTGGTACCTACAACTGAATGTAAAGGAAATCCTGGCCGAAGTTAGTAATCGGGCACTGGCCGTCACCGAGTTAAGTCAGGACCGCGAAGAACGCCGCCAATTTGGGGAAAAGCTCAACACCCGCCTGAACACGATGACATCTGAGCTTAGTTCTACGACCTTGCAGCAATTGGTGCGTACCCAGCAGCAGGCCTCGGCAGTGCTGTCCGTTACGACCGGTCTCAATGAGTTGAGCGATACGGCTCGTCAGATTGCTTCCAACTCGTTATTTGTGAATAAAGGGGCCAGTGCCGCCCGGAAAAGTGCCGAAGAAGTCAAAGAGGATGCAGAGCGAGCGACGGCCAATGCCGAACGCGGTCAGAATGCGGTCAGTAGTGCAGTTCAAGCGATAGAGGATGTCCGCACTGGTATCGGAACCCTGGGAGAAAGATTGAAGATTTTAACCGAAAGTTCGCGCCAGATTAATTCAATTATCGCTTTGATAAAGGAGATCGCCGACCAGACCCATCTACTGTCCCTCAACGCCTCCATCGAAAGTGCCGGAGCCGGTGAGCATGGTTTACGGTTTGGGGTGATTGCGGCAGAGGTTAAAAAGCTGGCCGACCGCTCTTTAACGGCTACCAGCGAGGTAAATCAGGTTATTGGAGAATTACAGGGCGCGATTTTCTCGGCGGTACTAGCCAGCGAAGAAACTCGCCACAAAACCTTTGGGGCGGTTACGCTCAGTTACCAGGCCGGTCAGGTTATTAGTGACCTGGGGAGAGTGGTTAGAGAAACTACCGAAAGTGCCGGACAAATCGTGTCGGTGGTGGAACAGGTAGTGGTATTGACCCAGGATATTAGCCAGGCGACGCAGCAGCAGGAAAACGCTATCGGTGAGATCGTCAGCATAATGCGAGAAGTGGGTACGGTTGCTCAAGAAAATGTAAGCGGCGTTTCCCAGGTTTCCGCGACGGTGGGCGAGATCGACCAGCTATCGGCGCAACTCAAAGATGTACTGGGCTTACGGCAGGCTGTCAGCCTTAGTAGCTAGACCGACCAGCCGGATTGCGCGACTGGTTTAGCTGAAGAATAATATACTTGTACTCCCCTAGCCCCTCCCAGGCGACTTTGGAGTTTGGGGCATCGAAATTAAGAGAGAAACTTTTGGACAAAACCCAAAAGTTTCTCTTTTTTATTACAGCCCCTTGAGGGGGTTGGAAGTGTAATCCACCCCAAATCTCTTTTTCTTTTTTTAAGGGCGGTTGACTATGCAACCGCCCTGTGTGTGCAAGGCATAGTAGGGTTACAAGCCGGGCGATTTCTGCTAAAATAAAAAGGCTTCCTCTGCCTAACATAAAGAAGGAGATCACAATGATCGAATACAAAACTTTAATTGTCCAGGATGTCAGCACATTTTCCGGCCCCCACGTCACCAATATTGATGGAGAAAGTTTACTCGTAACCAGGGATAGCTCGGAGGGCGGTCAGCGTGAGTTTTACAACTATATCCCCTTGCACAAAGCTCTGAGCCAGTTTGGTCAGGAAGGCTGGGCCATCGATCAGGTGGTTTATCACGTCATCGATGGGGCAATTATTATTATGAAGCGAACCAATTAGTGGGAACTATCACCGGATTTTCAAATACTAACTTGTTAATTGCATAAAAAAATCACAAAGTACTAAGCCGGGTTCGTAGGGGTGCAACCCCTGCAAGGGGGACTTGGGGGACATCCCCCAACACTCTTTTTTACCCTCAGCGACGCTGGGGAAGAGGGAAAAGCGCGGTGGACACCCCCGCTATGCCCCCATCCTGGGTGCCCCTTGAAACCCCCCATCGAAACATTGTGAAATAATTATGCAATTGTTAAGTACTAAGGGTAAACTGACATGAGTATCGAAATTAATCGTACCGGGCCGTTGGATTTCAGCCAACTGGCCCCGGCGAAATTCCCCGGTTTTATCGAGACTGCCGGGCCAAGTTACGATGATATGACCCGCTGTATTCATTGTGGTCTGTGTTTGCCCAATTGCCCTACCTACCAGGAAACCGGTATGGAAACCGAGTCGCCGCGCGGGCGGTTGTACCTGATGCGGGCCTTTGCCGAGGGGAAAATCGAGGCCACCAGCCCAAACTTAAACCGTCACCTGGATTTGTGTTTGCAATGCCGGGCCTGTGAAACGGCCTGTCCTAGCGGCGTGCGCTACGGGCACCTGATCGAAAAAACGCTGGATGAAATTAACCACCGGCCCGAAGTAATTGCCACCCGCCAGACCAAAACCGAAAAAGCCTTGCGCTGGCTGGTTTTCCGGCAATTGTTCCCCCATCCCGGTCGCTGGCGGTTGTTCGGCCTGGCAAGCCGGGTTTACCAGCGAAGTGGTTTGCAAAGCCTATCGCGCCGGTTGGGTTTATTAAAGCTGCCGGTCTGGCAAACGCTGGGTCTGGGCCGGTTGGCTGAACTGGAAAACCTGATGCCACGCATCAGCCAGCCGATCTTCATGGCTCCTACCGGGGAGGTAGTGCCCTCACGCACCGAGCAACGCTACCGGGTAGCCTTGTTTAGCGGGTGTATTATGAGCGTGGCTTTTGCCGAGGTCAACGAAGCGACCGTCCGAGTGCTGACCCGCAATTATTCACAGGTGGTGATCCCGGAAAGCCAGATTTGTTGTGGTGCCCTGAACATCCACAACGGCGACCGAGATTATGGCAAAGAAATGGCCCGTCGCAATATAGTAGCCTTCGAGCAAGCCGAGCAAAAACACGGAGCTTTTGACGCGATCATTATCAACGCCGCCGGTTGCGGTTCGACCATGAAAGAATACGGCGAATTGTTGAGCGATGACCCGGCTTTCAAAGAACGAGCCGAGCGGTTCGCCAGTCAGACCAGAGACATCAGCGAATTTCTAAGCGGCATCGAGTTCAACCGCGCAATGGGGCCGGTCGACCGGCGAGTGACCTATCAGGATGCCTGCCACCTGGTACACGCCCAGCGGATCAAGAACCCGCCGCGTTCCCTTTTAAAAGCAATTCCCGGCCTGGATTTTATCGAAATGCGCGATAGTGATAAATGTTGCGGCAGTGCCGGTATTTACAACGTCACGCACTACGATATGTCAATGCAAATTCTTGATCATAAAATGGAGCGGGTGGCCGAGAGCCGGGCCGGTTGCGTGGTAACAGCCAATCCGGGCTGCCAGATTCAGTTACAATACGGCGTGCAGCGGGCCGGTCTTACCGATGCTCAAGCCGAACCGCTGGAAGTGGTCCACCTGGTACAACTTCTGGACGAAGCCTATCAGGCTGCCGAAAATATTGCCCCAGATCGGTAGTTCCAACATAATTACTCACCAAACCTCTGTAGAGGAGCAAAGCAGGGGTCGTGGAGGCCGGGTACCCTTTGGGTGCCCCTGTAATTACTCTTTTTTCTTCTTTTCCCGTCCAGGGGTGGGGCCTGAGTAGTTACAAGAAATTGATAGAAAGAATTTAAACCGGTTATGCGAGACAGTTATGTTCACGGCTATCACTCAAGAGAAACCCAACGATTGCAGGATCAGGCTGGTGCCCTGGTCGAACTACTCCACTATGACACCGTTTATCCGGCGAATAGCAAGGTCCTGGAGGCCGGGTGCGGGGTCGGTGCCCAGACTGTAACGCTGGCTCAGAACAGTCCCACCGCTCACTTTACCTCGGTAGACATTTCGGCGGCTTCTATCGCGGAAGCCAGCCAGAAGGTCGCGCGGGCTGGTCTTACGAATGTAGAGTTCCGACAGGCCGATATTTTTGCTTTACCCTTTGAGGAAGAATCTTTTGACCACGTTTTCGTTTGTTTTGTCCTGGAACACCTCTCTCGGCCAATGGAGGCCCTTGCCATCCTCAAGCAGCAGCTTCACCCCGGTGGGACTATTACAGTTATCGAGGGCGATCACGGCTCGACCTACTTTTATCCCGAAAGTGCAGCCGCTTTGGCGGCGGTTCAGTGTCAGATCAAACTACAACAAGCAGCGGGCGGTAACGCTCTGATCGGTCGTCAGGTTTATCCATTGCTGACTGGGGCTGGTTTTGAGTCGGCTCATGTCTCCCCTCGCATGGTTTATGTGGATGCCAGCCGGGGCGATCTGGTCGATAGCTTTACCAGGAAAACCTTTACCGCAATGATTGAAGGTGTCCGCGAGGCGGCGGTCGAAGCCGGTCTGATTGAACCGGCATTTTTCGATCAAGGTATCCGGGACCTCTATCGCACTACCCAAGCGGATGGAGTGTTTTGCTACACCTTCTTCAAGGGTGTGGCCGGGAAATCATAAGAAATCTTTTCATTAGTTTCGCTTCAACCTCATCTTGTGAGGTTGAAGCGAAACTAAAAAGGGATTTACAGGGGCACCCAGAGGGTACCCGCCTGTACGACCCCGCGCGTGGCACCCATAGGGTACCCGACCCCCACTACCCCCGCTTCAAATTAATTTACGTCGTCGAGCGAAAGTTCTACTTTTAAAACTCTCAGAGAGGAGATAATTTAGTTCAATGAGTGATAAAACAACCAAATTTGTACTGGAAGACAAGGAAATGCCCACTGCCTGGTACAATATCCAGGCCGATTTACCCAGCCCGCTGCCGCCCCCCTTGCACCCTGGCACTCACCAACCGATTGGCCCGGCAGACCTGGCCCCACTTTTTCCGATGGAGTTGATCAAACAGGAGGTCAGCACCGAACGCTATATCGATATTCCCGAAGAAGTTCAGGAAATCTATAAACTCTGGCGACCGTCGCCGCTTTACCGGGCTACGCGGCTGGAGAAATTGCTGGATACCCCGGCCAAAATCTTCTTTAAATACGAGGGTGTCAGCCCCGCCGGTAGCCACAAACCCAATACCAGCGTTCCACAAGCTTACTATAATAAGCAAGAAGGCGTAAAACGACTGGCTACCGAAACCGGGGCCGGTCAGTGGGGAACCGCCCTGGCGATGGCCTGTAATATGTTTGACCTGGAATGCTTGATCTATATGGTCAAGGTTAGCTACCAGCAAAAGCCCTATCGCCGGTCGTTGATGCAGGTTTATGGCGGTAAAGTAATTGCCAGCCCGTCCGACACCACCGCCGCCGGGCGAAAGATTCTGGCCGAGCATCCCGACTCGACCGGAAGCCTGGGGATCGCGATTAGCGAAGCGGTTGAAGATGCCGTCCAGCGCGAGGATACCAAATACGCCCTCGGTAGCGTACTTAACCATGTTTTACTCCACCAGACCATTATCGGTCAGGAAGCCAAGTTGCAAATGGAAAAGGCCGGGGCCTATCCCGATATTGTGATCGGTTGTGCCGGGGGCGGCAGTAATTTTGCCGGGATTAGCTTTCCGTTTATCAAAGATAAGTTCGAGGGAAAACCGGTGCGTATTATCGCGGTCGAACCCGCCGCCTGTCCATCGCTGACCAAAGGGGTATACGCCTACGATTTCGGCGATACCGGCCAATTAACTCCCCTGGTGAAAATGCACACCCTCGGTCACGATTTCGTACCGGAAGGCATTCACGCCGGTGGATTGCGCTATCATGGTATGGCCCCGCTGATCAGTCACCTGTACGAACTGGGTGTGATGGAAGCGCGAGCTTATCCGCAAAACGTGGTTTTCGAGGCGGCGGTGACTTTTGCCCGTACTCAGGGCTTATTACCCGCTCCCGAACCGGGTCACGCGATCCGGGCTGCTATCGATGAGGCCATTCGCTGCCGCGAGTCGGGCGAAGCCAAAACCATTCTGTTTAACCTGTGCGGTCACGGTCACTTTGATATGACGGCTTACGACAATTACCTGGCTGGCAATCTGGTCGATTTTGATTTGCCCCAGGCCCAGGTCGATGATGCCCTGACTCGTCTGCCGGTCATGGCCTGAGTTAAACGAATAGTTCTCACAAAAAGAGTCTTCAGCGATTGCTTGAAGACTCTTTTATAAGAAAGTTATACCTTAGAATAACGGATACTAATTTTTTTGAATGCACACCAAATCACTTGTATAATGTTAAGTTAATCATATTTAGCCAAGCTGCCTCGCTTTATTTGCATATCAGACCGAATTACCGGATAATGAGCCGGTCGACTAAAACAAAAAAGCTGGTGATTTCTGATGACCGACCCGCCGCAATTAAAAAGAAGCCACCTGACCCCGACCGCCCTCAGCCAATATCTCGCGTTGGATAATTGCGATCGCTATTTGCGTTTCTACCTGTACAAAGGCGAAACCGACCGTCTGGTTAAGCGGTTGAGCCATGAAAGCAACCTGACCGGCACCGGGTGGCTACCGGTCCAACCCCTATCTGGTTTGCTGGAAGACCTCGGCAACCGGACCGAACAGGCGGCGGTAGATGCCCTTCAAGCGCAGGGTTATGCGGTGCGCGACCTGGCGCAATTCGATAGCCAAACGGTGCTACCGGTGTTGGCCGGGTTGCGCCAACAGCCCGCCCCGCTCTATTTGTACCAGCTACCGGTCCGAGGCCGGTTAGGACGTTGGCTCTTTGAAGGCCGAGCCGACCTGATCCAGGTGGCTTTCGACCGGGCGACCGGGCGGCTAAAGGTGCTGGTGATGGATGTCAAGGCCAGCCGCAAAGATAAAGTTCAACACCGCTTGCAGGTGGCGGTATACGTGCGGCTGCTGGAAGAAATGCTGGCTCAGGTGGAACTAACCGCCGATTTTGGTGGCGCGATCATCCGGCGCGAAACCGATGGTCGGCTGCAAGACCCGGCCTCGGTAACACCCTTTGAACTCGAACCTTACCTGTCAACCGTCCGTTATCTGACCGAAGGCGAGGCCAGCCCGCTGGAAAGAGTAGATGCCGCCCCCGACCTGGACAGTTTGCATTACTACCTGGGGCCGCGCTGCGATGGTTGCTCGTACAGCCCGGTTTGCCTCACTCAGTCGGCAGAGCGGCAAGACCTGGCCCTGGTCCCCTTCCTCGATAGTAGCGATAAACGGATATTAAACGCCGCCGGTATCACGGATTTGGCCGCGCTAGCCGGGTTGAAACAATTTGGTATGCCGGAGGTTGCCGCCGAAGAAAATCAGCCTGACTATGCGACCGCGCCCCTTTCTCCCCCCTCGGTCCGACCGCGTACCCACCTGATTACTGCTCCCGGCCAGGAAGCTCTGGTCGAAAATCTCAGCCGTCGCTGGCCCCTGGCGGCCCGGCTCGACCGCCTGATCCAGCGCGCGGCGCGGGCCAGCCGCCATTTTGATAAAACTACGCCCGCCCGTCGCTATTTCCTCGACCGCACGCCCCGCCGGATGCGCAGCAATCTGCCGGACGATAAGCTATATCCCGATTTGCTAAAAATCTTTCTGGATGTGCAGTATGATTACCTGGAAGATCGGATTTACCTGGCCGGAGCATTGGTGCAAGGTTTTGGCCGCGAACGAAGCGTGGTCCACCTGTGTCAGGATGTACCGGACGATTCAGCCGAACGGGTCTTTTTGTTGGAATGGGTCGGCGCGTTGCTGGTAGCGGTGGCCGAGGTAGCCGGTGAGGTGGAAGCCGCCCCGCTGCATTTGTATTTTTACAACCGGCGCGACCAGAAGGTTTTGCTGGACGCTTTGCGCCGCCATCTGGATGGTCTGGTGGCCCTCCCGGCCCTGTACCAGTTGCTGACCGATACGCCGGCCCTGACCCAACCGGCCCTGGCCTTTCTCTACGACGAGGTTAACGAACGCCTGAACCTGGTCGGGCCGCTGGCTTCCTTGCAGGTGGTGTCGCGGCAACTTGGTTTCAACTGGACCGACTCAAACGGCCACAATTTCGCCCGGCTGTTCCGGGCCGGTCTGTTTGATTACGGCCTCCGGCGCAATGATGGCGTATTTATCCACAGTAGTGCCCGTTTTCACTCCAATTTGCCGTTGGAATACGCTTATGCGATCTGGGGACGCTTACCGGGGCCGCCGGGCGGTCAATATCGCCGGGCCGACCGTCTACAGCTAGAAGCTTTCCAGGCTCACCGTCTGAGGGCATTGGCTCACATCGAGGCCAGCTTTACCTACAAAAACAGCTATCTGGTCAAAACGCCGGTTCGGCTGGCCGGACTGCTCGACCCGCCGGAGCGATCCGTTCAAAGCGGCGATCTGGCGTTGGTCCTGGAACAGTTTTTACTGATCGAGCAATATACCAATTTGCAGCAACACCTGGAGCTTTTTGCCCGGCCTATCATCAAGCGGGTCGAGCAAGGTCAGGCTTTGCTGGTGCGGTGTACCGAAATCGACGCTACTACAGTCGGGCTAGGCAGCTACCGCAAGCGCAAGCTTTTACACGCTACTTTTCTGGCCGAATTTGATCAGGTCGGGATGCACCCTCAAATTGCCCTGGAAATCAGCAAGCTAAAAGAAGGCGATTTTGTAACCCTTAATTTGTTGGAACGCGACGGACAACCCTGGCAAATCGTCGGTGGTCGGCTGGCCCGGATCGAGGAGATCACCGGCGAGTGGATCAAACTGGAACTGAGCGGCAGTAGCCTGGGTCAAAATCAACACAGTGCTTTCCGCTATTACCACGAACGCGACTTGCTGCCCCAGCCCGGCCAGTATTATATGATCGACCCGATGGTGGACAATCTCAACGGCGATAAATTGCAAGATGCCTGTCGCCACGCCGGGCAAAACCGGCTTTACAAGTTGGCCCTGAGCGGCCCGGTGATAGCTGTCGAAGAAATGGCCGAAAGTAAGGCGGCCCAATATTTCGCCGAACTGGTTCAGCAAGTGGAAACCGAGGCCGGCAGGCCGCTCAACCAGGATCAATTGGCTGTCATTTGTGGGCCGCTAAATAGTCCGCTCCGGCTGGTCCAGGGGCCGCCCGGCACCGGAAAATCGCACACGCTGGGCTGGGCCGTGCTGACCCGGTTGTATGTCGCTCTGAGCCAGCCGAAATCGCCGGATGAAGCTTCCACACTGGAAACCTGCCGGGTTATAGTTTCCAGTCAGACCCACAATGCGGTTGAAATTGTGCTGGAAAGTATCGCTGGCAAGTGGCAGCAACTCCAGGCCGCCGCGCCCACCGATGAACGGACGCAGTGCTTCAAAGAATTCCAGATTTTTAAGGCCGGTGGTCAGCCAAAGCCGGAGCAGTCCGCCGCCGGGATCGGTTTTATCGATCCCTGGGAAAAAGACCAGATCAAGGCCGCCCTGGATGGCCCCGCGACGGCCCTGGTAATCGGCGCGACCCCTGGCAATCTTTACAACCTGATGAAGCATTACTATGGGCTGGGGCGGCGGGGCAAGGGAAAAGTGGCCGAACCGCTTTTCTGGCAACACCAATTTTTCGATCTGCTGGTACTCGATGAAGCCAGCCAGATGAATTTGCCGCACGCGGTGCTGGCGGCGGGCTGGCTAAAACCGGCTGCGCCGGTCTTGATCGTGGGCGATCACCGCCAGTTAGCCCCGATTTTGGCGCACGGCTGGGAACACGAGGAACATCTGCCGACCGTGCACGCTCGGCCTTACCGTTCGGTTTTCCAATATTTTCTGGAGGCCGGTTGGGAGCGGGTCGCCCTGAGCGAAAGTTTTCGCTTGCACCGGGTCCAGGCGGAATTTTTGCAGGATAATATCTACCGGCACGATGGGATTACCTTTCATTCCCGGCGTACCCGGCAACTTCCGGCTCTGACCGATCCGGCTAACTCGCTCTATCTGCGGGCGGTCCTCGACCCGGCTTATCCACTGGTGGTGATCGAACACAACGAGGCCGGTTCGCAGCAGTATAACCCGGTGGAGGTCGAGTTAATCAGTCCCCTGATTGCCGCCGCCACTGCTCAACTTGGCCTGGATGGCCTGACCGGGATCGGGATCGTCGTGCCGCACCGCGCTCAAAAAGCGGTTTTGCAAAATCGCTTCCCGGTCCTGGCCCGTGCCGGAGCAATCGATACGGTCGAGCGTTTCCAGGGCGGCGAACGCGATCTGATTATCGTCTCGGCGACCGCGTCCGACCCGGATTATATCGCTGGAGAAAGCGAGTTTTTGCTCAATCCCAACCGGTTTAATGTGGCGTTGTCCCGGCCACGCTGCAAACTTATTGTGCTGGCCTCAAGCAGCATATTTCAGTTTATCAGTGCCCGACTGGAATTATACGAACAGGCTCTCCTCTGGAAACGGCTGGCGGCAGTGTGCCAGGCCGAAATACTCTGGCAGGGTGTGCCGCCCCTCAAAACGCTCCCGCTTATACAGCCGCCCCTTAATATCCGGGTTTATGGCAAAAAAGCCTGAGGCCTTGCCCAACATAATTTGCTAAATCGACCGGGGTGTAATATAAATCATGTAATGGATTCTTAATGACTATGTTATGGGTGACTTGGTATACTAAGTAAGCATATTAATCTAGCAGTTAAGATTTGTCCAGTAGTAAAAGTTTAGATGGAGAGAATATTTGAAAAACCTATCCCGTTCCCGTACCTTTTTGGCCGGGTTGTTATCGCTATTATTGTTGCTTACCCTGGGCCTGGTGGCCTGTGGTGATGCTACCAGTACCACCGGCAGTGCTGCCAGTACTACTGCCGCCACGTCGGCGACTACAACCAGTGCGGCAATGACCACTTCGGCTGCGATGACGACCGGAGCCGCCTCGCTCTCGACCGGTACCGAAAAACCGGATGCCGCCCACCCTTTCCGGATCGGGCTGATCCCCAACCAGAGTCCCGATACGGTCAAAACCCAGTACGCCGCTTTCAAAGCCTATATGGAAAAAGAACTTGGCGTGCCAATCGAACTTTATGTCGGCAGCGATTACCCGGCAGTCGTTCAGGCGATGGTCTCCGAAAAGCTGGATATGGCCTATTTTGGCGGTTTGACCTATTTGCAGTGCAAGCAGCAAGCCGATATTTACCCGATTGTAACCGAGATCGATAAGACCAGCCACGACCGGACTTATACCAGCGCGATCATTGTTCCGGCGGATAGCCCGGTCCAGAAAATAGAAGACCTCAAGGGTAAAACTTTTGCCTTTGGCGACCCGTCCAGCACCAGTGGTTCGCTCTACCCGCGCATTATGCTGGATGCCGCCGGGATCAAGGTCCCGCAAGACCTCAAGGATGTGAAGTATACCGGCGGACACGACGCGACCGCCGCCGCCGTCGCTAACGGCTCGGTCGATGCCGGTGGCCTGGAAGAACGCATTTTGCTGCAACTCGAAGATAGCGGCAAAGTCGATAAAACTAAAGTTCGGATAATCAAACGCTCCGACCCGATCATGGGTTATCCCTGGGCGGTACGGGCGAAACTGGATAAGGATTTTGTGGCGAAAGTTACCAATACCTTTTTGAACATCAAAGACCAGGAGTTGTTAAAATTGCGCCGGGTAGACGGTTACGCTACCGTGACCGATGCCGATTACCAACCGGCCCGCGATCAGGCTTTACGGCTCGGTTTGCTAACCGCCAAGAAGTAGCTAAATCCGCTCAGTCGTTTAACCCGTTTTATAATAGAGGATTGCATTTCAGCAGGTGCAATCCTCTGATTACACTTATAAAAAACTTTCGCTTTTAAGCGGGAAACCTATTAAATATTAGAATGGATGTCCTCCTTGCGCGGGCGCAGGAACAAAACAAAATGGCGATAATCCAGACACAGGAAGTTCATAAAATTTACCCTAACGGCACAATCGGGCTGGCCGGTTTGAGTATCTCTATCGAGCCGGGCGAGATGGTCGGAGTCCTGGGTTCGAGCGGAGCCGGTAAAACCACCTTATTTCGTATGCTTAACGGCACCTTGAGGCCGAGCCGGGGCCGCTTAAGTGTGCTGGGTCAGGAGCTATCCGGGCGAGTCACCCCATCGGAATTGCGCCGTTTGCGAAGTGGGATCGCGCTGGTAAACCAGAATCATAATGTTATTCCGCCGCTATCGGTGTTGCAAAATGTGCTGATCGGTCGGCTCGGCCAGACCAATACCCTGAGTGCCCTGGCCGGTTTCTTTCGGGTCGCCAAAACCGACTTTGAACGAGCCACCGAAGCGATTGCCCTGGTCGGTCTCGCCGACAAACTTTACCAGCGAGCCGAAGACCTGTCCGGTGGGCAACAACAACGGGTAGCAATCGCCCGGTCATTGATGCAGGGTCCGCAGCTTTTGCTGGCCGATGAACCGATTGCCTCGGTTGATATGCGCAACGCCACCATGCTGCTGGATTTGTTTCGCCGTCTCAACCAGGAATTAGGCATCACGGTCGTAATGAATCTGCACCAGCTTGATTTTGCAATTCGCTATTGCCCTCGTATACTGGTGTTAAAGGCTGGCCGGTTGGCCTTTGATGGCCGACCGGAAGACCTCAAAGATTTTGATATTTATGACGAACATAATTCCAGCCTGCCGACCGGTGAGAAAGATTTGCCGCCCGAAGCTGCTTTGCTGGCCGAGGCCGAAATGGGTGAATTAATACTAAAAAGGGATTTTTCTGGCAATGATTGACCTAAAATCAAGACAATCGCGCTCCAACTCGGTCCGGTTGCACGTAGACCTGAGCAAGATCGAACTACCGAACCGCCGCAGTTTTCGCTACTCCAACTTAGTGATCCTGGTGGTAGCACTGGGGGTGATCTGGTATAGCGGCAACGGCTCACGCGTGTCGGTCGAGCCATTCTTTGATATTCACAACCAGAAACAGGTCGTGATTTTTGCCTCAAACCTGTTCCCGCCCGATTTGTCGCCCTCGTTTCTACAACTGGTCTGGCAATTGACTGTCGAGACTTTTCAAATTTCGGTGATCGGTACGGTGCTAGCGATTATTATCGCTTTCCCGCTCAGTGTGCTGGGGATGCGGCAACGCGGCGAGGAGAAAAGCCGGGCCAGCCTGGGCACCGCGCGCTGGTTGCTGCGGACCGTCGCCTACCACCTGACTCGCACGCTGTTTAACCTGGCCAGGGCTATTCCCGAATTAATCTGGGCACTGGTCGCAATCATCTTTGTCGGTCTGGGGCCGTTCGCCGGAGTAGTTGCCCTGACGATCCACAGTGCCGGTATTCTCGGTAAACTTTACGCGGAAATCTTTGAAGCGGTCGACCAAAGGCTGGTAGAAACCGTCCGGGGTGCGGGAGCCAACGAGTTGCAAACTCTGTTTTTCGCCCGGATACCCCTAACGATGCCAGTGTTGCTGTCGTATACCATGTTTCGCTGGGAATGTAATATGCGGGCGGCAACGGTCCTCGGTTTTGTGGCCGCCGGGGGCCTGGGAACCCAATTGCGGATCAGTATGAACACCTATAATTACCCCCAGGTTACGACGCTCGTGATCGCCCTGCTGGTGCTGGTCACGCTGGTGGACATCGCCGGTCAATTTCTACGCCGCCGGATACTGGATGTCTCGGAGGTTACGGCCTGCCGTCCCGAACCGGCTGAACTGGTGGCCGCAATCAACAAATAGAGCTAATTTTGTAACTACTCAGGCCCCACCCCTGACCCCTCCCCAGGACCACCAGTGGACGGGAGAAGAAAAGAAAAGATTAGTAGGAGAGACCCCTGTATACCCCCGGCCGGGCACCCAGTGGGTACCCGACCCCCACGACCCCGCTTTAGTTCCGTTTGTGGGTAATAAGACCTGAGTAGTTACTTTTTTACATTTTTATCAAAAAGCAAAGCCCAAAAATAAAGTTTTCAATTTATTGTGATAATAATTTCGTTAATCAGGCCCGGTCCAGGTATAGTCTGACCGGGTTCTTTTGGACGCGACCGCTACCCGGTGCTATAATGTTCCTCAGGATTAGTTAGCTAGACGCACTGGAGGGTAGCGATGTCTTTGAGCAATAACGAGAAAGCTTATATCACCGAAAAGTTTGTAAAATGGGAGCCGGGCCGCATCCGTTACTGGGAGTCGCTGCCTAACCTTAACCCCGCCGACCCGACCTCGGAAAAGAATTACCAGGAGAGCCTACAAAAACCGGCCCTGCTGATGATACACGGCTATGGGGCGATGCTCGAACACTGGCGGCGCACTTTTGCCGGGCTGAAAGGTCGTTACCGCCTGTACGCTATCGACCTGCTGGGCTTTGGTGGCAGCGACAAACCGGACGGCCAGCGGGTGCGCTATAGTGCCGCCCTCTGGGCCAAGCAAATTTACGACTTTATCAAGTTCAAGGGTGAAACAAATATCGTGGTGGCCGGTCATTCGCTCGGTGGAATGGTCGCTTTGGAACTGGCCCGGACTTACCCCGAATTGCTGGCCGGTTTGATACTGGTGGATAGTGCCGGTTTGCCCGACCAGGGTCAGGCGGAAACAGAAGCCCGCCGCAACGGTGCCCCCGCTTCGCGCAGCCGGATCAACTTTGGCGAAGTGATTTACAATATGGTCAAGACCCCGGTGGTCGGCGAGACGATGGCTGCTGTGCTGACCCTGCCAAACCAGTGGGCGATCCGGCGTTTTCTGGAGGGTAACTACTACAACAAAAGCAAAGTGACCCCTCAACTGGTCGAGCAGTTCCTGGAACCTCTACGCCAGGCAGGCACCGCCGGTTCGTACCTGGCGATTACCCGCTCTTTTTCCGACTTTCAACTGGCTCTCAAGCCGGGCGATATTAAAGGGCCGGTCAAATTTATTTGGGGTCAGTACGACCGATCGATGCCGCCGGATAATATGCTCCCACGCTGGAAAACTCTCATTCCACAGGCTGAAACCTATGTCGTGCCCGATGCCGGTCACTGTTGTATGGACGAACGGCCCGATCTGGTAAACCCCCAGATTATTCAGTTTATGGAGCAGGTCGCCGCTCGTCCGGCCTCTACTTCGCCGGTTTCGAGCTAGCTAAGGCGGTTTACCTTCAGCAAAATTTAACATACTACACACCAAACTCTGTAAAGGATCGAAGCAGGGGTCGTGGGGGCCGGGTTCCCTTTGGGTGCCCTGCGGGGGTATTACAGTGGTCTCCCCTAAAACTCTCTTTCTTCTTTCCCCGTCCACTGGTGGCCCTGGGTCAGGGGTGGGGCCTGAGTAGGTACAATTTAACAAAAATTCAGTCGAGGTACGAACCTTGCCTATCAATAGGCTGAAACCATTTCAAAATGTTAAAATAGCTGGAGGTAAATCAAAATGGAAAACTTTAATCCGAACGCCGGTTATCAAAACAGCCAGCCAATGGATGAGGCAGAAAGCTTTATTCAGGCCACCTTGCTGCCGGGTCTGGAACAATTGCGCAACGAATTGACCCGCTATGGTCGTGAGGGCACGATCTCGCGTGACGAAAACTCGGCAGCTCTCGCGGTAACGCTGAACGGTCAGCCGGAAGCCGAGTACCGGGTGCGCGTAACCGACCGTATCCCCTCGCCAAACCTATCAATGAAAAACGATAACGGTGAAAATGAGAGTATGGGCGGCTACTTTAGTCACGAGGTCTCAGCCTATACGATTGACGACCTACCGGCCCAGGAAATTGTAAACTGGTACATCGAACAGCAACGCTACCAACTGGAAAAACGCTAAAATGCCCTGAAAGCCGGCCCTCCAGGGTAGATTCCCTTTTTACGAGAAAGTTTTAAAAGTTTAAGGAAAATTTTGCAGACCCACCCTAACCCCACCGGGCCTGTCCACGCTGACCCTCAAGCGGTCGAACCGGTTTACCGGTTAGAAAAGCTTACCAAACGCTATGGCAAAGGCAAAGCTTTACAAACTACCCGCCCGGCAAATTTTGAGATTTCGCTCGACATCGTGCCGGGCGAAATATTTGGTTTGCTCGGTTCCAACGGGGCCGGAAAAAGTACCCTGATCCGCCAGATGGTTAATCTCACCGCGCCTACCTCCGGGCGTATTCTGCTGATGGGTCTGGATGTCGCACGCCAGCCGGAAGCCGTCACTCGCTACGTTGCCTATATGCCCCAGAAACCCCAGGCTTTGCTTGATCTAACAGCTCAGGAAGCGGTTTATTTTACCGGCCATATGCGCGGTATGTCGCGGGCCGCCGCCAAAAGTGAAGCTACCCGGTTGGTGGAAGAATGGGGCCTGGCCGAGGTGCGTAACAAAGCGGTGCGCCATCTTTCGGGTGGGCAACACCGGCTGGTCAGCCTGGCAACGACCTTGATCGGTAATTTGCCGGTAATGATCCTCGACGAGCCGACCAACGAGCTTGACCCGGCCTTTCGCAAACAGGTCTGGGAAGGCCTGGTCGAGCTAAACCGCCAAAACGGTACCACGATAATACTGGTAACACATAACGTCCAGGAAGCCGAGCGGGTCATTCAGAGGGTGGCGGTAATGCACGAAGGCCGGGTGGTCGGGCTGGGCCGGGTGAGCGAACTCAAAGCCCGCCTCGATCAAAATGTCAGCCTGGAATTATATTTGCGGCCTGAGTTAGCTTCGGCGGCGGAATCCATTCTCGAAAATATCCCGGAAGCCCGCTGTATACGCCAGTACGAATGGGCGGTGCTGGTGGCTCGCAGCGACGGTGAGGAAGCCATTCACCGCATTTTGAGCCAGGTCCGGCTGGAACGCCTGGAGGATTTCCGGGTACACACGGCCACCCTGGAAGATGTGTACATGGAACTGACCGGCCAGACTATCGGAGCCAAAGAATGATTGCCAGTCAGACTGCCGCATCTGCCCCTTACAAAAGGCTCAGTTGGCCGCAAGCCTTCTGGGATTTACTGCTAATTCAACTCGCCAACTGGCGTTGGAGTTGGCCGGCCACTTTGATCAATGGTCTTTTGATCCCTCTCACAACGCTGTTTTTTATTCGCTCGGCAGCCGGAGAAAGTGGGGCCTCCAGCGAGTTTTTAATCAGTGGCAATATTATTATTTCGTTGATCTTTACGACAATGGGTGGCACCAGTGCCCGCTTTTCGTTTATGCGCACCTTTGGAGTCCTGGATTATTACGCGACCCTGCCGGTTTCAAAAGTTTTGCTGGTGCTGGCGGTCAATTTCGGCTTTTTGATCCTGACCCTGCCCAGTGCTTTCCTGACGATCTTAATCGCCCAACTTTTCGGCATGCATTTTACGTTGAACCTGACTTTCTTTCTGATTGTGCCACTGGCTTCGTTTTCCCTTTCGGCGGTGGGAGCCTTTGTCGGCGTGGTCGCCCCCAATTTCGATACGGCCAATACTATTACGGCCATTTTGCAGTTTTTCTTTATGGGAGCCGGACCGATCTTGATCCCCGCCGAACGGCTGCCGGATTTCTTAAATATGGTAGGCCGGGCGTTACCCAGCACCTATGCGGCGGATGCCCTGCGCCGGAGCCTGGCAAACAATTATGACTTTACTTTTCTGTTTGATCTGGCCTTTTTAATCGTCTTTAATCTGGCGGCTATGTTCTTTGTGGCAAAGCGCATGGAATGGCGGCGCGGTTAGTTTATTCATTTTTCCCATTTCAAAGAGGACTTTCGCTTTAACCTCATTTGATGAGGTTAAAGCGAAAGTAAAAAAGGATTTTATAGGGGAGACCCCTTATACCCCCGCAGGGCACCCAGAGGGTACCCGACCCCCACGACCCTCGCTTGATTGGCTATCTTCTTTAAGTGAAAATTATATCAAATCAGATATTTACGGCTGCCTCCGTCTTCACTTCCTGGGTGGCCTTCGGCGTGCGAATGGTCAAAAAGGCGATCAGCCCGCCCAACCAGGCCAATGCCGCACAGGTGATTATTACCCAGTGAAAGGCTACAGTATATGAGTTGGTAATTACATTTACCACCTGCGGCGAAACGTCTGTTATAGCTCGAACTGCGGTAGGGTCTTCGGCGGCTTTCTGGACTGCCGCAATTACCGAGGTGGGTAAATTGCGGGTGTTGTCGGCTAGCGCGCCGGTGAATATAGACGAGACGACTACTCCCAGCCCGGCAATTGCCAGTAACGCCGCGATCCGCGACACTACATTATTGACCGCGCTGGCGGTGCCGGAATTGTCGGTCGATACCGAGGTCATAACCGCGCTGGTCAGCGGCGCGACGGTCAGGACTAGACCGGCTCCCAGCACCAGCGCGGTTGGAATCACGATCAACCACAGGTTCGAGTCCGGTTGCAGCAGGGTCAGCAGCAGCAGTCCGGCCCCGTAAATGATCGGGCCAAAGGTCATAAACAACCGAGGACCGTACTTTCCGGCCCACCGTCCGCTATACGAAGAAAAGGCAAACATTACAATCGAAATAGGCAGCATACTTAACCCGGCCAGGACCGCCGAATAGCCCATTATGCTCTGAATGTAAATTGTGATAAAAAAGGACGAGCCGTAAAGGCTGAAGTACACCCCAAAAGTCGATAGATTTGCCCCGCTAAAATTGCGCGAACGGAACAGGCGCAGCGGCATCATGGGATTAGGGGAACGCCGCTCGACCACAAAGAATAAAGCCAGGGCTACCAGCCCGCCAACGATCCCACCGACCACCAGCGGACTGCCCCAGCCGCTGCCCGGTCCTTCGATCAGGCCAAAAGTAGTGCCGCCTAAACCCAGGACTATCAGCAAGGCTCCGGCGAAGTCCAGGTGTTTGTTGGCATTTGGGTTGGAGGTCTCCGGCACATAGCGGATAATCAGCCAGATCGTCAGGGCTACAATCGGACCATTGATAAAAAAGACCCACCGCCACGAGAGACTATCCACCAGCCAGCCGCCCAGGAACGGCCCCAGCAGCGAAGTCACCCCCGACCAGGCCGACCAGGTGCCAATCGCTTTCCCCCGTTCCGCCGGATTCTCGTAGACTGCCGTGATGATCGAGAGCGAACCAGGCACCAGAAAGGCTCCGGCGACCCCCTGAAGCAACCGGGCCAGGGTCAGCCAGCCCTGATCGGGAGCCAATCCACAGCCAATCGAGACTACCCCAAAGCCGATTAAGCCATATAGCATTACTTTGCGCCGCCCCAGTTGGTCGCCCAGTGCCCCACCCAGGATCAAAAATGCCGCCAGTGTTAGGGTATAACCATCGACCAGCCATTGCAGGCTGGCTAACCCGGCGTGAAACTCCCGGTCGACTGCCGAGAGAGCCACATTTACGACCGTACTATCAAGAAAAACTATTCCCGAAGCCATAATCATGGCGATCAAGGTAAAAGTATTTTTGCTGTCGGCTTTCTTAATGCCGGTGGTACCGGAACCCTTGATTTCCTGTAAGGCCATTTAATTTTCCTTCAGCTATTTGGCAAGCCACCTAAAATCGGGTAAAAAGGGGTAAACAAAAGAAGTCCTTTCCCAAATAGGTTAATATTTGGGTCCCTTAATCAACTTAAAATAGGACTTCTTAAACAAAATTATAACACTTTAAGCCAGTGTAAAGAAAGTTATCTGCGCGAGTTGTAAGTACTCTCTCTGCCGCTTTGTTACACCTTAAAGAAGGCTCTGTCCTCCAGCAACTGCCCGGATGGGAATGCGAGGCCGCCGCTAAAAAAGATCAGGTCAGCCCAACGAGGTGGGGTCAAATTGAGTCACCAATTTCTGCGGAAAGTGGCGTAAGCCGGTTATAACTGGTAAAATACGGGTTGAGTAAGAAAGATAAAAAGGTTGTAACCATGCCAGATGTAACTTTTGTCGATAGCTATGACGTAATAGTAGTGGGAGCCGGTCATGCCGGTTGTGAAGCGGCTTTGGCCGCCGCCCGGATGGGTAGCCGGACGCTCCTGCTGACGATCAATCTTGATAGCGTTGCTTTGATGCCCTGTAACCCCTCTATCGGGGGACCGGCCAAAGGCCACGTCGTGCGCGAGATTGACGCGCTGGGCGGCGAAATGGCCCGCAATACCGACCGGACGCTGCTCCAGATTCGGCTTTTGAACACCGGGAAAGGTCCGGCGGTTCAGGCTTTACGCGCTCAATCCGACAAAAAGCTCTATGCGCTGGCGATGAAACAGAGCCTCGAAGATACGCCCAACCTGCATCTACGACAGGCCCAGGTCGAAGAACTGGTGGTAAAAGAAGATGAGCAGACCGGTTTGCGCAGCGTCCAGGGCGTGATCGTGGCAAATGGGCTGGCTTACCAGGCCAAAACGGTAGTCCTTACCACCGGCACCTTTCTAAAGGGCCGCATTATCATGGGCGATTGGATGGCTTCTGCCGGGCGGGCCGGAGAAGCACCGAGCATTCAGGTTTCCAACAGCCTGGCCGGTTTGGGTTTCCCGCTTCACCGCCTCAAGACCGGCACGCCGCCCCGCATCGATGCCCGGACGATAGACTTTTCGCAGGCTTCGGTCCAGCCGGGCAGTGAAACCCCGCTTTCGTTTGCTTACAGTTATAGCGAGGAAGACAAACCGGTGCCGCTCATTCCCCCGGCTTTTCCTAAAGTCTTTCCGCAGATGCAACTTGACGGCTGGCGACCCCAATTGCCCTGTTATTTGGTCCACACTACCCCCGCCGGACACGAATTGATCCGGGCCAATTTGCACCGCGCCCCGATGTTTACCGGCGTGATCGAAGGGGTTGGGCCACGCTATTGCCCCAGCATCGAAGATAAAGTTACCCGCTTTGCCGACAAGCAATCGCACCAGATGTTTCTGGAGCCGGAAGGCTGGCTGACCAACGAGGTATATGTCCAGGGAGCTAATACCAGTCTCCCGGCAGATGTTCAGCTAGGCTTGATCCACTCGATTCCCGGCCTCGAACGGGCCGAGATCATGCGGTTTGGCTATGCTGTCGAATATGACGCGGTGCCCTCGACCGAAATCCGGGCCAGTATGGAAACCAAGCGGATCACCAATCTGTTTCTGGCCGGTCAGATCAATGGCACCAGTGGGTATGAAGAAGCCGCCGGGCAGGGTTTGCTGGCCGGTATCAACGCTGCCCTACGGGTCCAGGGCCGCGAACCCTTTATCCTCAAGCGCGACCAGGCTTATATCGCCGTGATGATCGACGACCTGACCACCAAAGAGATCAAAGAGCCTTACCGCCTGATGACCAGCCGGGCTGAATATCGCCTGTTACTGCGGAGCGATAACGCCGATTTACGCCTGACCGCCCTGGGTTACGAACTGGGCCTGATCAACCGGGCGCGCTATGAGGCCGTCGAAAATAAACGTGACCAGATCGAAGAATACCTCAAGAAGCTGGAAAATACTTCGATCACACCTTCGGCTCACCAGAATGCCCTGTTCAGCCAGGCCGGTTTGCCGACCATCGAGCGGGGGATGAAGGCCAGCGAATATCTGCGCCGTCCTGAAGTCGACCGCCTGGCGATCCCTTTGCTCTTAGGCGAAACGCTCGACCCGGCGGTGGCCGAGCAACTGGAGATCGAGGATAAATACCGCAACTATATCGAGAAGCAAGAACTTTCGGTCGATAAAATGCGCCGGTTGGAAGATACCCGTTTGCCCGATAATATAGATTATGAGGCGATCTACAGTTTGCGGAAAGAAGCGCGGGCCAAGCTGATCCAGTTCAAACCGGCCACGCTAGGTCAGGCCTCCCGGCTTTCGGGTGTTAACCCGGCGGACGTGGCGGTTTTGATGGTTCATTTGCAGCGAACTTTGTCGGCGAGCAAGGCGTCCAATTAGCTAGAAGGTTTACGAAGTGGTTACCCGAATTCTGCCGGTTATTCTGATGGCGATGCTACCGTTCGACCTGTTAAGCGGAGTGGCGGTCAAAGGGGCCTTTCCTACTCAGGCCACCCTGGCCGCGCTGGTCGGCAGTGGGTTGGGGTTATACCTGGCCCGGCGTTTGTGGCGCGGTGCGCCTGGACCGCTGGAAAAACTGGCCCGTTTGCAGGTGGTAAGCGAACAGGGACCCCTGTTCGACCCGCAATCGGAAGAAGCCTTGATCCGGCTGGATAACGCCAGGGTAAATTTTAGCCTGGGGGCCGGTTTGATGGCCTTCGGCGTTTTCCTGACGCTGATTTTTATCGCCAGCAATCTGGTGACGGTACCGGTTCAGGCTAATCTCACTCTGATTAGTCAGGCGGTGCAGATCGCGGTAATGCTGTTATTTAATCTGCTGGTGGCTGTGATCGAGCTTTTTGGCGCAAAAATCTTCCTGCGCCGCTAAGAGTCTCGAAGCGAAAATCCTAAATCAGCTAAAACAAAAAGTGTCCGGCAGAAATTTTGGAGAAACAATGCGGAAGCCTAAAGAATATTCTAAAGATTTTGACTTTCTACCCAACCACCCGGCTGGGGTGCTGGCTCCGCAGGGCTGGCAGGCTGGCGCGACCTATTGTGGCCTGAAAACCTATGGCGAAGGCAAACTGGATTTGGGGTTGTTGGTTTCGGAAAAGCCTTGCGCGGTGGCCGGGGTCTTTACAACCAATCTGGTCAAAGCCGCCCCGGTCCTGATTGATCAAGCCGTGACCGGTCGCGGCAAGGCTCAGGCTGTTATTTACAACGCCGGGATCGCTAACGCCTGTACGGGCGAGCAGGGCTACCTGGACGCGTTGGAGATGCAAAAACTGGCCTCACGCAAACTCGATCTCCCGGCGGATATGATCCTGGTGACTTCGACCGGGGTAATCGGCCATCTGTTGCCGATGGACAAGATTGCCAGTGGTATCGAAGCGATTGAACTGGGCGAAGGGGAAGCCGCCGGAAGCCGGGCTTCTTTTTGTATAATGACCACAGACAGTCGCCCCAAACGAGCGGTAGCCCGCTTCATGCTGGCTGGCAAGCCCTGTTTTATTGGCGGTATGTGCAAAGGGGCCGGGATGATCCATCCTAATATGGCTACTATGCTGTGCTATCTGACGACTGATGTCGCGGCCAGCCCGGCCTATTTACAGGCTTTGTTGAGCCGGTTGGTCCAGGAATCGTTTAACATGATTACGGTCGATGGCGATACCAGCACCAACGATAGTGTTTTGCTGCTGGCGAACGGCATGGCCGGGACGGCCACCCTGGGTGAGGACGCGACTGCCGAGGAAGCCGCCATTTTTGAAGCTGCGCTGCGCGAAGTAATGGTCTATCTGGCGAAAGAAATCGCCCGTGATGGCGAAGGTGCCACCCGCCTGATGGAAATCTGGGTGCGGGGTGCCGCGACGGTCGAGGCCGCCCGGCTGATTGTGCGGACGGTTGCCGGAAGTATGCTGACCAAATCGGCGGTTCACGGCGGCGATCCTAACTGGGGCCGCATTATCGCTGCCGCCGGGCGCAGTGGGGCAACCTTCGACCCGGCCCAGACCGATATTTATATCGGCGACTTACCTTTGATGCTGGCCGGTACTCCCCAGACTTTTGAAAAGGCGGCGGCTCAGGCCACCCTGGCCGAAAAGAACGTTTACATTACCTTAGATTTGCACAACGGCGAGGCCGAGGCGGTCGGTTGGGGTTGCGACCTGAGCCAGGAATACGTCGTTATCAATTCCGAATACGAAACCTAACTCTACTCAACTTAATTTCGCTTCAACCTAACAAAGTGAGGTTGAAGCGAAAGTCCTAATTACACTACACAGCACGACCGGGGCGCACAGCTCTGCAATTTATGGCGAAAAGTGGTATAACATCTCGGCAAGGCCCTGTTCCATTGTGCAAAACCTAGAAAGTATTGGCGGGTGAGTCAGGTAGCGTTCAAACTTCCTATTTCCCCTGAGATCGACAATTTGCTGGCGGCGATCCGGGCTGCCGGTGGTCATCCGGTGCTGGTCGGCGGGTGTGTCCGTGACGCTCTGCTGGGCCTCTCTCCCAAAGATATTGACATTGAAGTTTACGGGTTGGCAGTCGAACCGCTCAAGGCCAGCATTTTGCCGCTTGGCCGGGTATTTGCGGTAGGGGTTTCTTTCGGTGTTCTCAAAGTTTATTTAAATGACGGCGACGGCAGCGAACTGGATGTGAGCTTACCGCGCCGCGAGTCTCATCCGGGCGACCTGGGGGCGATGGACACCGCCGACCCGGCCACCTTGCCGGAAGAAGCCGCCTCCCGGCGTGATTTTACGATTAACGCCATACTCTACGACCCGCAACAGCAGATTCTACAGGATTTCTTTGGCGGTAGGGCCGACCTGGAAGAAGGTATCTTGCGGCACGTCGGCCCGGCTTTTGCTGAAGACCCTTTGCGGGTGTTGCGGGGAATGCAGTTCGCGGCGCGCTGGAATTTCAGGCTGGCCGGGGCAACCACATCTTTTTGCGCCGGTTTGCGCGACCGCTGCCTGGCTTTACCGGGCGAACGGGTCTGGGGCGAGTGGGCAAAATTCTTTTTGAAAGGTGATTACCCGACGGCGGGGATGCAGGTGTTAGCCGAAACCGGTTGGCGAGACTTATACCCACCCTTGCAAAATCTGGTTGAGCGGGGCTTGTGGAAGCTGACTGAGCAGACTTTAGAACGCGCGGTGGAGGTTGCCCGCCGGGATAAGCTGAGTGGCGAGGAACGGCTAGTTTTGGTCCTGGCAACGCTCTCTCACCACTTCGACTCTGAACAAGCCGCTCAATTTTTTTCTCAGATAACTTGTCCGCATCATCTGGCCCGGCAGGCCATGCTTCTGATCAAAGAACGGCTGACTTATTCCGAACAGGTTTTTTCGCCTACGTCCGTCCGGCGGCTGGCTTTCCGGTTGGCCCCGGTGACATTTAGCCAGTGGACGCGACTGGTAGAAATCACCGATCCGCCAGCCAACGGGCCTGCCTGGCTGGAGCTGGCCGAAACACTTGGTTATGCCGCTGGCCGGGTTAATCCGTTGGTTCAAGGCCGCGACCTGTTGGAGGCCGGTCTGGTACCGGGTCAGCATTTTAAAAAATTACTGGACGACGCGATGCAAGCCCAGCTTGACGGCCATTTCTCGACACCTGACGAGGCCCGGCACTGGTTAACGCACTCGCTATCAGCAGAAAAAGGGAATGCAAGCACTTCCGGCCAATAAAAGCCGGTGATGCGCTCGCAGTGAATAACAACAATTAGAAAGGGAGAAGGGATTTTGAAGAAAAATAATTTATTCTTTTTGATCGTGATGGGGTTGTTAGCAGCCTCGTTTGCTTTAGCCGCTTGTGGGAACGTTGACTCCAACTCTACCCAGGTGTCGCAAGATGTCCGGCAGGTCACCGCGATTTCCGGTGCGCAGCAAAATAACAATAGTGGTACCGGCTTGCCCACCGACCCGACCAAAAGCCTGACTCAAGCTGCCGGGGCCACCGCTACCCCCCAGCCCGCCACCCCGGCTCCCAAGCCGGGTGATACCCCTGCCCCGACGGCGGCTCCCAACACCAACAATGGGACCGGTAGCGGTGGGGCGGCTACAACGGCTGCCGCTACCGCCAGCGGTGGAACCGGAACGGGTGCCGGAGCGGGCGGCGGAGCCGGGAATGCTCAGGCCGGGTTGACTGCTTTCAAAGGTAACGGTTGTGCGGGTTGCCACAATAACCTGGGTAAAGCTGCCGGTGGGGTTGGACCGAAACTGGCCGGTACCCAGCGTGACGATGCCTACATTTCAAATATCATCCGCAACGGCAAGGCCGCTATGCCCGCTCACGCTGCCGACGAAATCAGCGATGCCCAGATCGGCGACTTGATCGCCTACATTCGCAGTATTAAATAGAGTGCTTTGTTAAAGGGGTAAGCCGGTTAGTAATTAACCGGCTAATCCTTTTTTCAGCTCTAAAAAGTTTGGCTTGAGGATTTGTAATGAGTTTGCCCTACGAGCGCGTTCGAGCGACCACTCGCCAGGTAGTCGAACAGGCCCGGCTTGTAAGGCTGGATACTGAGAGGTTGCGCCAGGTGGTCGACACTTACGACCCGATCCTGATACGAGCGGCTCACACTTTTACCAGCGATTATCACTTTCTTGGTTCGGGCGAACTCCAGCTAAATTATGTTTTTACGCTGGATGCTCTGAACTTTGGGTCCGGCCTTTCGCCCCTGTGGAAGAATCTGGAAGCCGCCCGGTTGGTGCAGGGTTCCCTCTACAAAACGGTCGCCGACAACTTGCGACGGGCCATGCTGGCCGGGGAATTGCTCGATCCGGTCTGGGCGGCCAGCATTACAACGGACCAACTGGCAGCTTTGTTTGGCCTTCCGTCGGATTTCCCGTTGGTCGAGATGTTCGTCAATAGCCTGAACGAACTGGGTAACTGGTTGGTGGCTGAGTATGGCGGAAGTTATTCTCATTTGCTGGAAGACTCGCCGGACGCCGCCAGTCTGGTCGAAAAACTGGTCAGCCACCTTAGCTATTTTAATGATGCGACAACTTACCAGGGTCAGCCGGTCTACTTCTACAAACGCGCTCAGATTCTGGTGAACGACCTTTATCTGGCCTTCGCCGGAAAATCCTACGGCTCCTTCCCGGATATTGCTTGCCTGACGATGTTCGCCGATAACCTGTTGCCGCATTATTTCCGCATGGTAGGGGTCTTGCAGTATAACCCCGCCCTGGCCGAGCGGATCGAGGCCGGACAGCCGCTAGAGGCCGGTTCGGTCGAGGAGGTTGAGTTAAGGGCAAGCGCGGTACAGTGTGTCGAACTGGCCTGCCAATGGCTAAACGAGCGGCAACCGGAACAGCCCATTTTTCCGGCTCAACTCGATAACTATCTGTGGAATCTCTCGCAGAGTACCGAAATTAAGTCGCGGCCCCGCCACCGAACAGTTACCTATTTTTACTAAAATGAGCTCCCCCAATTTTGAATATCCGTAACTTTTCCAAATCTCTAACGTAAATATAACAGAGCGAGTAAGAAACTCACCGGGTTCGTTTTACGCCTGACGTGTTTCTGTGCCGGGTGTTACAGACAGATTCGCTGCGGTCTTGAAGAATAAAGATATAAAGGCGATAGTATGGATACTCTGATAATTTCTGTGGGAGGCGGCGCACTGCTGGTTCTCCTTTTGATTCTGTGGATTACGGTTGGATTGTACCGCAAGGTTGGCCCTAACCAGGCTTTGATCGTCTACGGGCGAGGCGGTACCCAGGTTACGACCGGCGGAGGACGGATAGTTTTCCCATTCGTCCAGAGTTCCCGCGAATTTTCGCTGGAGTTGATGAGCTTTGACGTCGCGCCAACCCAGGATTTGTATACTCGCCAGGGGGTGGCGGTCACGGTCGAAGCAGTTACCCAGATCAAGGTTAAAAATGACCCGGTGAGCATTCTGACGGCTGCCGAGCAATTGTTGAGCAAAACCCCCGGCGACCGCCAGGATTTGATCCGGCTGGTAATGGAAGGCCACTTGCGAGGCATTATCGGGCAACTTACCGTCGAGCAAATCGTCAAGGAACCGGAAATGGTCGGCGACCGGATGCGGGCCACTTCCAGCGAAGACCTGAGCAAGATGGGTCTGGAAACCGTTTCTTTTACGATCCGGGAAGTGCGCGATAAAAATGAATACATTCTCAATATGGGCAAACCGGATGTCGCCCGGATAAAAAAAGAAGCTGACATCGCCACCGCCGAAGCCGAACGCGATATTTCGATCCGGCGGGCCGAAACGATGCGGGAAGCCAGCGTCGCCAAATCGCTGGCCGACCAGGCGCGGGTAATCGCCGAAACTGCCAGCCAGACCCGCCAGGCCGAAGCTACCCGCGACCTCGAACTCAAGAAAGCCGAATACCTGGCCTCGGTCCAGCGTCAGAAAGCCAGTGCCGACAAAGCTTACGATATTCAAACCAATATCATGCAGCAACAGGCGATTGCCGAGCTGGTCAAGATTGACCGGATTCGCAAGGAAGAAGAAATCAAGGTTCAGGACGCCGAAATTATCCGGCGTGAGAAGGAACTGATTGCGACCGTCTTGAAGGAAGCCGAAGTCGAGAGCAAACGGATCGAAACGATTGCCGAAGCCAACCGGCAGCGCAGCGTTCTGGAAGCGACCGGACAAGCCGAGGTCATACGTCAGCAAGGTCTGGCCGAAGCCCAGATCATCCAGGCCAAAGGTGAAGCTGAAGCCAACGCCATGACGCTACGGGCAGCCGCCTACCACGAGTATAACCAGGCGGCTTTGCTGGACAAACTGCTGGGTAGTATCCCTGAAGTCGTCCGGGCGATGAGTGAACCGCTCACCAAAGTCGATAAGATCACTATTGTCAGTACCGGTGATGCCAGCGGTAAGGGTGGTTTTGGAGCCAACCAGATCACCGGCGACGTTTCCAAGATGATCGCCCAGGTTCCGGCCCTCTTTGAAACCCTGATGGGGGTCAAGATCAGCGACCTGATGAACCAGGTCCCGGCCATCCGGCAAGCGGTCAACCAGAGCAACGAAGCCGCTCTACCGGCTACCAACGGGCATAGCAACCATAGTGCGACTGAGGTCGTTGCGGCGGTACCGGTGCGTGCAGAAGGTGCGGATAACTCGGCTAACTAATTACCCGTAGAAATTAAAGCCGGTCAGGAGGCGTTTTACTCCTGACCGCTTTTTTTAACTTTTTTTATAAAATCCAGGGCTGGTTTGCGCCTGGGCCGGTTTTAGGTTAAAATTAGCCTTCCGAAGTAGAACTGCTTTTGCTGCCCCATTCAGCCTATTTTCGGTCTGGCTTGTGTAGGCATCCAACTGCTTTTGATACCACCGGTTCTTTTAGATCGTGGCCGGTGCAGAAGCGGAAACTGATTGAAATACTTTTCCAGAATAATCAAAATTCGGTTAGAGGAGTCTTAGTTAATGATCGATAGTATGCTATCGCTGATCTTACCCGCATATAACGAAGAAGCGAATGTCAAAATAGTAGTCGAGGAAGCTCTGGCCGAATTACCCAAAAATTTCTCCCGGTATGAAGTGATCGTGGTCGACGATGGTAGCCGGGATAAAACCCCCGCCATTACCGACCAATTGGCCGCCGAGCATCCCGGTATCGTACGAGTAATCCACCACAGTCCCAACAAAGGCTATGGTGCCGCCCTGACGACCGGTTTCCGGGCCGCCAAAGGCGATTACCTGATGTTTATGGACAGCGACCGCCAGTTCAAGCCCGAAGACATCGCCCTGCTGACGCCTTACGTGGGAAAAGCCGATATTATTGCAGGGTATCGCAAAAAACGTAACGATCCTTTTTACCGGTTTCTAATCGGCTACACTTTTAATACGGTTGTTACGATATTGTTTGGTATTCATTTGCGCGATATAGATTGTGGTTTCAAGATTTTCAAATCTGATGTGTTGAAGAACATCGACCTGACCTCGCCGGGAGCCTTGATCAATACCGAGATTCACGCCAAAGCCCAGCGGCAGGGTCGGAGTATTATCGAAGTAGGGGTTAACCATTACCCCCGTTTGGTCGGCGACCAGTCCGGTGCCAGTATCCGGGTCATCATCCGGGCGATGTTAGAAACGCTGGCCCTGTGGCGAAGAATGCGTAACTACAGCCCGACCCAGCCAGTAGATCTGTCGCGCAACGGCCATTCCGGGGCCGCCCGTCCGGTCAGCAATCCCGGTAAACCGTTTCCTTCGCCCAGCCTCATGACGGCTTTGGCTTTGAGTTCGGCGGTAGTAGTCTGGCGGGTCCTGCGGCGCGGTAAGAAACCGGTCCGCTAACTTTTAGGCGTAACCAACAACAGAAGGCAAACGATATGAAGTGGAAAGAAGTGCTGGTTGAGATCGTTATTCCAGTATACAATGAACAGGAAGTGCTGGAACGTAGTGTAAACACTCTGCGCGAATATCTGCTGGAGCATTTTCCCTATCGCTGGCGCATTACGATTGCCGATAACGCCAGTATCGATAAAACCTGGGAAATCGCCGAACGCTTGCAAGCTACCTACCCGGAAGTCAAAGCTCTCCACCTGGACCGTAAAGGCCGGGGCCGCGCGCTGCGGTATGCCTGGTCGCAAAGCGATGCCGACGTGGTTAGCTACATGGATGTCGATCTATCGACTAACCTGAAAAGCTTTTTGCCGTTGGTTGCGCCGATCATCACCGGGCACAGCGAACTGGCAATCGGGTCGCGGCTGGCACGTGGCGCGATTGTCACCCGGCAATGGAAACGCGAAATTATCTCGCGCTGCTATAATCTGATGACAAAGCTGACCTTTTTTAATGCTTTTAGCGATGCCCAGTGCGGTTTTAAGGCCGTCCGCACCGACATAGTTCGCCGGATGCTGCCGCAGGTCGAAAATAACGAATGGTTTTTCGATACCGAAATGCTTTTGCTGGCCGAGCACAACTCGCTGCGTATCTACGAAGTGCCGGTCGAGTGGATCGAAGACCTCGATACACGGGTAAAGATTGTCAAAACAGCGATGGAAGATATTCGTGGACTGTGGCGAATGCGCCGTAAATTCTGGCGTGGGGAAGGTATTCTGGCGGTGGAACCGGCAGATGCTACCACCCCCGCGACGACCAAAGAGCCTAACCCGATCCTCAAGTAACGAAGTTACCGCAATGGACGCGAGGGGGAATGTTGGGCCGGGAAGTTCAGCGTTTCCTTTTTTATTACTGAAAGACTTTGTTTAGAAAGATTAACACTTATGATTAAGGATGACATTGGTCTGCTGGTTAAACAGGCCATCGAAGCAGCGATAGCGGCGGGCGATTTGCCTGAACTGGCTATCCCCGAAATTGTGGTGGAACACCCCTCCAAACCGGAGCATGGCGATTATGCGGTGAGTGTGGCAATGAAGATGGCCCGCGCCGCCCGGTTAGCCCCGCTGAGGATAGCCGAGATTATCAAAGGCCGCCTGTCTCAAGCCGACTACCTCAGTATGATTGAAGTGGTACCACCCGGCTTTATTAATTTCCGGCTGGCCGAGAACTGGCTAAAAGCCCAGGTAGACGGCATAATTCAGCAGGGCGAAACCTTTGGCAACCTGGAACTTGGCAAGGGCCAGCGCATTCAGGTTGAGTTCGTCAGTGCTAACCCGACTGGCCCGATTACGATTGCCGGAGCGCGGGGTGCCTGTCTGGGTGACACTCTCGCCAGTGTGCTGCAAGCCGCCGGTTACTACGTCGAGCGCGAATACTATGTGAACGATGCCGATAACAGCAACCAGATTCTGGCCTGGAACGAGAGTATGTGGGCTTACTACCGCGACGAATTGGGTTTGCCAGTGACTGCTGACGGTACCGCCCCGGCTCTGCGGCTGGATGAGGATAGCGGCCAACCGGTCGAACCCAAAGAATTCAAAGACATCAAGTACAACGCCCGTCCCTTTGCCCGTGAACTGATTGCCCACGAAGGCGACCGCTTTCTGCAACTGCCGGAAGACCAGGCGCGTCAACTGGTCGGTAAGGAAGGCATCAAAATCTCGATTGAGCATAACGAAGAAGACCTGGCTCAACTGGGCGTGCTATTTGACGTCTGGTTTCACGAGCAGGGTCTATTCGATAGCGGTGAGGTCGATAAAGTGCTGCCGACCCTCCGCGAAAACGGCTATGTGGTCGAACGCGAGGGGGCGGTCTGGTTTAGCTCGACAACCCTCGGCCAGGACCGCGATAATGTGCTGGTACGCTCGAATGGGTTGCCGACCTATTTTATCTCGGACATCGCTTATCACAGCAACAAATTCAAGTCTCGCCATTTTGACAAGGTGATCAACATCTGGGGAGCCGACCACCAGGGACATATCCCCCGCATGAAAGCGGTGATGCAGGCGTTGGGTCTCAACCCGGACGACCTGACGATCCTGACGGTCCAACTGGTCAGTATAAACGGCTTGCGGATGAGCAAACGCAACAAGAACTTTATCCCCTTGCGCGAGGTGATGGACCTGACCGGGGCCGACCCGATCCGCTTTAATATGATCGCCCGTTCGCCGGAAGCAACGCTAGATTTTAACGTTACTCTGGCCGTCTCCCAGAACGACGAAAACCCGGTGTTTTATGTGCAATATTCGCACGCCCGGACTGCCAGTATCTTCCGCAAGGCCAACGAGGCCGGTATCAATTACGAAAATGTCCCGGCAGATTTGTCGTTATTGAGCCATCCTTCCGAACTAACCTTGATCCGCCAGTTGTTATTGCTGCCGGAAATCGTACTGGAATGCGCTACCACCTATGAGGTGCAACGCTTACCCTATTACACGCTCGAACTGGCCCGGATATTCAACGCTTTCTACCGCGACTGCTACGTTCTCGATCCGGCCAATTTGCCGCTCTCACTGGCTCGCCTCAAGCTGACCCAGGCTACCAAACTGGTGTTAGCTCGCACCCTGACCTTGATGGGGATGAGTACCCCCGAACGGATGGAACGGGCCGAGCAAGCCGATCCTGAACCGGTCGTTTAGCCCGACCAGGCGAACAACTTTTACAAAGGGTTGTTCGTCTTTTTATTGCCCTGAAATAAGCCCTTCAACCCTATTGACAGGCTGTTTGACGTGCTGTAATATTAGTACGTTAGGTTAATACAGTACGTGCTGGGGAAATAGTATCTGGAGGATCGGTGTCAGAAGAAAGCCTGGAAACGCCGTATGCGGAATTAGCCCCGATCCTGACAGGAGAGGTCCCGGTAACTATGCCCAACCTACCGGCCCAGCTTACGGTCAGCACTGTCCAGCAATTTAAGGCTCTTAACGACCCGGTTCGTTCGCGCATCCTGGCGATTGTGCGGCACAAACCGGCGACGGCCAAGCAGCTTTCAGTGGTTCTAAAAGTAACGCCCGGCGCAATCGGTCATCATCTCAAGGTGTTGGAGGAAGCCGGACTGGTTCAGGTCGTCGCGCGGCGTTTGGTCCGGGGGATCGTTGCCAAATACTATACCCGGACCGCTCGGATTTTTAATTACGATATGCCGCAGGAGATCGAAGGTTCGGTCAATGTAGATATTCTGACCCACGCGCGCGACGAACTATCCGAGGCTACCCTGAACAAAACAGCCGATACCAGTCAAATTGCCGGTTTTCCGCACGGTCGCCTGACCCCAGAACGGGCCGAATATTACAAAAAGCGGCTTAACGATTTGATCCTTGAAATGTTACAGGAGCCGACCGACACCGAAAACCCGATTTACGCTATGTGTCTGGCCCTGTTTCTGGCCCCTGACTACATTCAACAAACTTTAACCGGCGATCAGGCCTAAGTTTCCCGGTCATAATCTTTTGTAAAACCTGTCCCTATTGAGAGGTAGAGGTGGATTTTATGTCCTCAAAAATCAGCAGTTTGTGGCGGCACCCCGATTTTATGAAGCTGTGGGGTGGCGAGACAATCTCGCTTTTCGGCTCTCAGATCACTTTCCTGGCGTTGCCCCTGACGGCGGTACTGGTACTGAAAGCCAGCCCGGTTCAGATGGGTATACTGGGGGCGGTCGAATTTGCACCCTTTTTGCTGCTTAGTCTGTTTGCCGGGGTGTGGGCCGACCGCTTGCGCCGCCGACCGATTCTGATCACCGCCGATCTGGGCCGGGCCTGTTTACTTGGTTCGATCCCTCTGATCTTTGCGCTCGGCTGGCTCAGTATCGAATATCTGTACGTGGTGGCTCTCTTTACCGGCATCTTGACCGTCTTTTTTGATGTAGCTTACCAGGCTTATCTACCGGCCCTGGTCGACCGATCCCAACTGGTCGAGGGTAACGGTAAACTGGAAGTCAGCCGCTCGGTGGCTCAGATTGCCGGGCCGGGTCTGGCCGGGGCGTTGGTCCAGGTGGTGTCGGCTCCGGTTGCGGTCGTGCTGGATGCCTTATCGTTTCTGGCCTCGGCCCTATTCCTCGGTTCTATTCACCAGCCGGAAGCGGCAAAAGTTAGCCCGGCGGTGCGAAAGAGTATGTTAACCGAAATCCGGGAGGGTCTGAATGTGGTGTTCGGCAACCCCCTTTTGCGCTCGATTGCCGGTTGTACCAGCACTTCCAACCTGTTCAGTAATGTAATGGGGGCGGTTTTTACACTGTACCTGGTGAACGAATTAAAGCTTTCGCCGGGAATATTGGGTTTGTTGTATGCGGTTGGCGGGGCCGGTTCCCTGTTAGGGGCACTGATGGCGAACCGGATCGCCCGCTACCTGGGTATAGGTCGCACAATTATTTTTACGGCCTTTTTATTCAGTGCTTTGAATTTGTTAGTCCCGCTGGTCCATGATGCCACATTTATGGCGGTGGGTATTCTGATGCTGGCTCAATTTGTGATCGGGTTCAGTTCACCGGCTTACAATATTACCCAGGTCAGTTTGCGCCAGGCTATCACGCCGTACCGGTTGCAGGGCCGGATGAATGCCAGTATGCGATTTCTGGTGTGGGGTACGATGCCGATTGGCTCGCTGATTGGCGGTTTTCTCGGTGAATTAGTGGGTTTGCGGTCGACTTTGCTGGTAGGGGCGATTGGCTCAGTGTTTGCTTTTCTGTGGGTGCTGTTTTCGCCGGTACGCGGTTTGCGTGAACAGCCCGTCCCGGTAGTTGAAGCCGAAGAAGCCACTCCGGTGGTTTCGGTTTAAACCCCTAACCCCACCCCAAGGAGGGGAAGAATAACAAATAAAACAGGGGAGACCCCTTATACCCCCCGCGTTGGCACCCAAAGGGTACCCGGCCCCCACTACCCCGGCTAAGTCACTTTTAAGTGGTAGCGGGATTTGTTACAAATAATTAAAAAGCCGGCTCCCTCACTCTTGGGGCCGGCATTGTTTTTGGTGGATTCACTTACTCACTGTCACTAACTGTTGACTTGCTTGCCTATTCAACCGAGCCGGTTCAACCACTTGTACCCGGTATTTTTGATACCCGGTGCAGGAGAATTGAACCTGCCAGCTAATTAAGCGGAAAATGTTCGCTTACTTCAACGCAATCGCTGCGTTCGGGCTGAGTGCGCCACTGGCACCCTCCTCCGGCTCGAACCAGACATCGAAAGGCGTTACGTTGCCACGGGTAATCGTATTGACAAAGCTCAAATACCCGCCGCCCTGGAACAGATAGTTGTTGCGCCCGGTTTTCTTGCGGAAAGTCGGGTTCGCCTCCTTGATCCGCCAACCGTTTGGCGTACCAAGATTGTAGTTAAATTCCAGGTCGAGCGGAATTGGCCGGGCCGCGATGCCGTGATGCAATACCGGCAGTTGCGGATGGTCAATCACCTTGAGCATACCGTCTTTGCGTTCGATTACGCTCGGCAATTCGGCTTTTGCCTCTACCCGGATCGAGTCGGCGGTAGTTGAAAACCGACCGGTTACATAAGCCTCACGGCCTTTGAGTAGTTCGACCGGGAACAACCGGGTCCAGTAGGTCACGCCATCAACCTGACCGGTGCCACTGGTTACAAAGGTCACTCGACTAAGCGTTTTACCTTCGCTGGCACTCAGGGTCCTCACCTGAATATCTTCGTAAAGCTGGCCGGTGAGGTCCCCGGTGCGCCACAACGGGCCGAAGAAAACAGTTTTGGTCAACACATCGCTGTTACGAGCAGTGACCGTACGGACCTGTTCCCAGGCTTCACGAGCAATCTGGGTATCCAGGGCGATTCGAGCCGTTACATCGTGGAAAAGTCGTCCGCCGACGTAAGTCTGAGAACGGGTCAAATTGAGCGAACTATCCGGTACGAACGTCTCGCGCCGGACGGTGCCGCGCCACTCGAACGGGTGGATAAACTCGCCGACGATGACCCGGCCATAGCCTTTGCTCTCGCGGGTGTTCTCGTCAATATTGGTAATCAAAGCGTTAATTTCGAGGCCTTTTTTGACCCCTTCAACCATCGCTTCAATCCGAACCGTACAATCCGAAATATCGTCCCCTTTGGGGCGTGCCCGGAACTCTACTTCCAGTTCGAGCGGGTATTTTGGAACAGCCGTTGGGCAACCGAGAATAGCCTGGACGTTGATGTTAGCCCACCAATCGTCATCATAACGACAAACCCAGTTGGCTAAACCCCTCCCCTGCTCTGCCCGCCCTTCTAAGAATGGTGGCATTTGGAACCTCCTTAAATTCATTTTGAGTTTTGGATTCTGGGATTTGAACTCTAGCCGGTTAGCTAGAACTCAAATCCCAAAGTTTATTGCAGAGTTGGGGTCAGGGTAGTCCTATAGGGGCGACTACCGGTACGACTACGTTCGGACGCCAGGCATAACCGACACCCAGATACGTAAACACACAGATAAATACACCACCGTAGTACAGATAAGTGCCGAGCATTCGACTACCTACCAGGGTCATAACCCAGCGTTCAGGTACCATATTGATACCAAACCACTTTTTGAGGGCCTGACTGAAAATGTACGCCCCTTCCAACCGACTTCCCCTGAATTCAAACCAGAACATGAAACTCAGTAGCCAGACGAGATGGCCCAGATAGAGCAGCATCGTCAGGTGACCATCATTCCAAATCTTGCTGGTGGCCTGGAAGATGAAGAACAGTGTTCCGGGCCGACCAGGGAAACTCGTTTCTCCCTGAGGGTCTTTCGGGTTCAGTGCATACTGCAACGAACCAAAGTAGACACCCATCATATACCATACGATTACTGACAGAGGCTTAATTGCCCATAACATTGCTAACCAGACCTGGTCTTGTATGGAGTAGCCTCAGGTGCCGCCGTATGCCGGCCCCAGACACGGATAGTCGAAACTACGCTTAGTTATACCCTTTGCATCAAACAATGGGCTTCGTCTGGTAAAGAACACCGCTCGACTAACAGGTATACCGACAAAGAAGAACCCTGCTACCAGAGAATGGATAAACACCCAATCGCTGACACTTGTGTGATAGCCCGGCCAGACGTGTAGCAGTCCCGGCGTTAGCCATTCCATCACATACGGTTTGAGACCGTCTATATACCACTCTTGCGGAAAAAGCTTGAAGTCGACCATCGAGTTTATACCCATGACGGTCCAGGCCGAGAACCCGGTGAAGAAGGCCAGTAGAAAGATTACACTACTGATACTGGCTTGCCGGTCCTGGTTATCGAACCAGCGCACCCATTTCGATACCACCCAGGGGTTCTTGGTATCATCTTCGCGGACATCCCACAGGTATTGCGCTCCGTGAAAAACCCCACCGATGACATACAGGAACGAAACGTTGATGTGGTTCCAGACAAACAGGTTCAGGGCGACATCGCTCCACTGTCCCGCTACGACATTCGAGCCACGCGGGAAGGTGAACCATGCGAAAGCACTGTAGAGCATCCCGGTCCAGCCGAACACAATCAGATTGACGTGTAGTTGGGCTTTGGGGTCCTCCAGGTGCCGGTTAAAAGTCGGCGGGTTGCGCCATACGAAGAAACCGACTACCACCAGCAGTGCCGATAGGCTCAAGAGCAAGGCGTCACCGTTAAAAGTAGTTTTCTGTGCCCTCGCGGCTTCAGTGAGCGCAAAATCACCGAACTTGGGACCGCGCTGCATTACTATCGTTGACCACAAGTTCCAGGCAAACAACCACCAGGCCAGATATATTAAGTGACCACCCCAGGCTTTAGCATAGGTCAGGGAGGCCGACTGTAATATCCGGTTGGTATAGTGCCACCAGCCAAAAAGGATCAGACCGATACCGATGATCACGTGGATCAGGGCGTAGGTCAACACTTTTTCTTTGGTGTCAATGCCCAGATTATAAAGTTGTGGTTCGATAGTAAGGTAAAAGTAGTTGCCTGGAAAGGTCAACCCTGTGCCTATATTGAACCCGACCATCGTCCCGATAGCACCGGCCACGATTAAGTGACCGCCAAATATCTGGTCTTCCGTTCGGGGGAAGGCAAAGAGCTGATACCATCTGTATCCAGGCACGTGCAGTTCGGCTGCCTTGTTCAGGGCTGGTCGGTTGATCAGCGGCCTGGCACCCGGTTGCAGGGTGATACTCATGGGTACGCTCCTTACTAAGGATTAGCTACAAGCTTTAATTTTAGAAGCTTCGTTTTTGTTATTGGGACAGGTTTGTTGCTTCAGGTACAGCATAATATCTATAGCCTGTTGCGGCGTGGCGATACCGGCTGGCATCGGGTTCCAACCGCCGGTGAGCGGTTTTGGCCCGCCGTTCGGGTCTTCGTTCTGGGTCGTCCTGCGGATAGCCGTCCCGGCGTCGTTCAGGTTATGGGATTGGCTACCTAACAGAATGAAGGTTACGACGTTGGCATCGTTAGTTTCTTTACCGTTGTACAGCGCGGCAGTCTGGTACAAATTGCCGAGCCAGGGACCATTGCTGGTCGCCTCAATCGGTCCAAAATGACACCCGATACAGATGCGCTGGAAATTGTACTGGCCCCGTGCCAGTGCGCCGTTGTAACCGTCCTGGGCGGCTTTTTTAATAGCCGGGTCGCTGGAGTTCAAATCGGCTTGCAGCTTTTGAACGGTGGCGATATGACCATCGGCGGTAAGCTGGGCCGGGGCCAGTTCGGCCCCCTGATTTTCGATACCGGTCTGAATATTGCGGCTACTGGTTCCCTGGGCATTGGTGTTACCACCGATAATGACCACGAAAAGCAGAAATAATACCGCTCCAATGAGAATACCGGTAATCCATACTCCGTAATAGACGGCCTGAGCGCGAGGCTCGCCCAATGCGCTGCGGGCGTTTCGGTTCTGCTGCGGTGAGGACCGTCCTGACCGGGAGAAACGGTTGGGCCTGGGTTGATAGGACACCGCCTCGCCTCCTCTCTAATTAATCCGATGCTCGAAACAAGGCAAAGCTGCCAGGTCGAAACTATATTGCTTACCTATATTGTGAGCACTGCGCGAAGTTTGTGGAAATGGTTGTTTCCATAGGCGTATGGTAATCTAAGCCAAAATCAATAACAGTAGTATTTGCTACACAGGCTTTTAGCCCAAATTGAACAAGAATTAGCCAGTTTTTCAATCAAAATTGGCCTCAATTTCAGTCGTCACTATCTTTGCAGTTTAGGTTGGCAAGATTTAGAGGTTTAAGGAACCACCCTTAACCCCCTCAGGTGACAAGCTAATAAGAGAGAAACTTTGTAACTGTTCACCCAACCTCGGCCACAGGATTAGCAAGGGTCGTGGGGGTCGGGTACCCACTGGGTGCCCTGCGGGGGGTCATACAGGCGGGTACCCTATGGGTGCCCCTGTATAAACTCTTTTCTTTTTCTTTTCCCGGTCCACTGGTGGCCCTGAATAGTTAGAAAACTTTTGAGTAAAGCCCACAAGTTTCTCTCTTTATCTTCGGTTCTCCACACTCTGGAGTGCCTGGAGCGGGGTTAGCAGTGAGGTCTGAACAGATACGTTAACAATAACTATAAAAAGGCGGGTAAGCAAGCCAACTGCGAAAGTGTAGTTGGTACTACAGACTACCTTTGAGGGTAGCTTCTATACTAAGTTTATGACAATAAATCAAACCCAAACCGAAAATATTGCGCCCCCTTCTGTGGGCCAGGAGGGCCGCCCGACCGTAAAAGCGGTTGAGTATGCCGCCCTTTGCCAGGCTGAATTAAAGCAGGCCAAAGGCCCCCGCCGGGCTGAACTGATCGAGGACCTGACCAAGCTGAGTCAGGCTCATTTTGTGGTCCTCAATCAAATAAACCACTATTATATGGATGAAGGGCCGGTCGATGGCGAGCCGGTAATTCTGGTTCACGGTTGGGACTGTTCGAGTTACTGGTGGCATAGTGCTACCGAGGCTCTGAATAAGGCCGGGTATCGCACGATTAGTTATGACTACCGGGGTCACGGCTTTACCGACGACCCGGTGAAGGACGAGTATAACGTCCAAACGCTGGCGGAGGACCTGGCGGCCCTGTCCGACCATCTGGGCCTGAAGAAATTTCACCTACTCGCTTTCTCGGTTGGGGCACTGGTGGCAACCGCTTACGCCGCGCGCCAGCCGGATAAGGTTGCCAGTATCGCTTTTTTCAACTATGGTCTATTCCAGTACAATACCAACGTCGAGCGAGTTGGGCCGCGCGCCCTGAGTTTTATCTTCAGCCGGATTTTGAAGCGTTTCAAGGCCTGGCAGCCGGTCTACGCCTATGTCCGCCTGACGCTGGTCAAGAACCCGGTCAGCCGCCGCGATATACAGTATGGTATGCTTAGTCTGCGCGATACTTCGCAGCGAGCTTCTTACCACGCCGCCCGGTCCGCTATGTCAAAAGAGGTATTAAACCAGTTGCCAGGCTGGGTAAAAGGGCTTAAAATGCCGGTGCTGCTGGTAGCCGGTTCGCACGATAAAGTGATCAGCCGCAAGAGCAGCCAGGCTTTAGCCGAGCTACTGCCCAATTGTAATTATTTTCTAATGCCGCATTGCGGTCATCTGATCCTGGGCGAGTTGCCCGATCAGGTAGGAACTTTGCTCAAATTGCACCTGGAACGCGCCAAAATCGCCGGGTCAGACCGGTAACAACCTTTAATTAGAACTTGCGATAAACCTTGCGATAAACCTTTCAATAGAAAGCAAAATAATGTCTGATCTTCTCGATACCACCCGGTCGCCCGAACTACCCCTCAATGGGTTTGTAAAAATCGAACATCCTGACCATGATATAGAAGACGCTCACCCTAAAGCCAGGAAAGCCGTTCCGACCGGTGAAGGTCTCGAACGCCGCTACGTTTACCCGTTTGCCGCGATTGTGGGCCAGGAGGAAATGAAGCGGTCGCTTTTGCTAAACGTGGTCGACCCCCGGATCGGTGGGGTAATGATCATGGGACACCGGGGAACCGGTAAAAGTACCATCGTGCGGGCACTGGCCGATTTACTGCCGCCCCTCAAGAGCGTGGCCGGATGTCTGTATGGCTGTGACCCCGACCCGGAACGGCGGGGAGCACTTTGCCGCGATTGTCGCAACAAACTGGCCGAGGGTCATCGTCTCACCGCTCAGGCGGGGCCGGTGCCGGTGGTCGATTTGCCGCTGGGAGCGACCGAGGATCGGGTTTGCGGTACAATCGACATCGAGCGTGCCCTTTCGCAGGGGATAAAATCTTTCGAGCCGGGTTTGCTGGCCCGCGCCAACCGGGGCTTTTTGTACATCGATGAAGTAAACCTGTTGGAAGACCACCTGGTGGATGTGCTGCTGGACGTGGCCGCCGGGGGCGTGAATACGGTCGAGCGCGAGGGCATCAGCGTCCGCCATCCGGCCCGCTTTGTACTGGTCGGCAGCGGCAACCCCGAAGAAGGCGATTTGCGACCCCAGTTGCTCGACCGCTTTGGTCTGCACGCCCGGATCGTTACTATTCTCGATTTGCAACAGCGAGTCGAGATCGTCAAGCGGCGGCAGGCTT
This sequence comes from Chloroflexia bacterium, assembly GCA_038322625.1. Classification (GTDB taxonomy): domain Bacteria; phylum Chloroflexota; class Chloroflexia; order Chloroheliales; family Chloroheliaceae; genus 54-19. Next base: position 4,745 of record JBBQGA010000030.1, on the reverse strand, counting down.
TCGAGCAAACCCCGGCCCAGTTTATGGAGCAATGGGAACCGGAGCAGGAACATATCCGCGAACAGGTCAAAAAGGCCACCCGGTTGTTATCCCAGGTCCAGCTCACCGACGAAGTGTTGCTCAAAATCGCCGAACTGTGTCTGGCCCTCGGTGTCGACGGCCACCGGGGCGAATTGACCATTGCGCGGGCGGCCACCGCCTCGGCAGCCCTCAATCATCACAAAAAAGTCACCCTGGAAGATGTACGGCAGGTGGTCGGTTTGGCTTTGCGGCATCGATTACGCAAAGACCCGCTCGACAATACCGATAGCGGTGTGAAGATCGAACAGATCGCCGAGAAAGTTCTTGGTTAATACTTTTTGTAACTGTTCAGACCCCACCCCTGACCCCTCCCCAGGGCCACCAGTGGACGGGGAAAGAAGAAAAAAGAGAAGGTACAGGGGAGACCCCTTATACCCCCGCAGGGGTCGGGTACCCTATGGGTGCCCCACGACCCCCGCTTTAGTACCGTTTGTGGGGATACGTCCTGAACAGTTGATACTTTATAACCATTTGACGAGGTATTTTCGGAAGGGAAGGCGCAAATTCATCAGACGGGCTTTGTCTTCCGGGTCGAAGCCTCCCAGTCGACGAAAGACGGCGACAAAGATAATCACGCCCAGTAGGGCCGCCGCGAAAGTTATAGGCCAGTTGATCGGCAGAAAATAGACCGCAATCCCAAGTGGGATACCAAACGCCAGCGAAGCCTGACCGACTTTCCACAGGAAGGCTAGCGGAAAGTGTAATCCCATCTCGCGCCGCACGATCAGCAGGGCTACTAGCCGCGAACCGACCGCCATCGAACCCATAATACACACGGCGGCGATAGCATTCCAGTTTAGAAACGCGGCCACCAGCAGCAATATACCGCCGGCTACCGGCATCAATCGGGAAATTACGACCAGCCGGTAACGCTCGTAAACCTGCAAAATGACCATCGGCAAGCTGATCAGCGACTCGGCAAAGGTAAACAGCACCGTAAGGCCAGTTACCCAAACCGCCAAATTCAGGTTATCGTAGGTCAGTACGGCTTCCCGGCTGGTGCGGGGAAAGAGTAATTGCACCAGATTACGGGCTAGCACAATTGCCCCCACCGCGCTCGGCAGCAGGATAAATATCTGGAGTTTCGAGAGCGAGCTATAGGCCGCCTGGAGCCTCACCGCCCCATTACCGGTCGGACCCTCGGCGTGGATCGAGGAAAACAGGGGGGTCTGGACACCCTGAAACGGCGTGAGCAGCATCTTTAACAATTGTTTTATAAAGCTGTAACTGAGCCGGATCAAGGCCACCGTGACTAGTTGATTACTGAATACCAGAATGGCGAAAGGCGCATCAGCCAGCCAGGTCGAGAAATTAAAGAAGTACATCAACAGGGCGTAGCGAGTAAAGCGGCCCCAGATCGATTGTTTAGTGGCGGGAGGCTGGTTGGTCTGGGTTTTCTCTCGCTCGTAGTGGGCGATTTCGGCGGCTTCCCGCGAAGCCAGATAAGCTTGCCAGCAGGCGATCCCGACGCTGATCACGGTGGTTATCAACAGGGACAGAATGACCCCGTAGACCTCCAGCCGGAACGGCCAGATCACCAGAAAGATCGTTAGCAAGGGGTTGAGGATCGTTACCACAATGTCGAGCAGGTTGGTAACTTTTTGTTTGAAAAAGCTGTATAGCACCTGGGTACAGATGTCGTAGATCGCCCCCAGTACCAGCAAAATGGCGATCAGGGCCAGGTACTGGCGGCCCTGCGAGGCGGGAACGCGGGACAGAAACAGGCTGATAAAGCCATCGGCAAAGATAGTTACTCCCACGATGAACAGGGTTAGAATCGCCAGCTTGACCAGCGTGATGGTGAACAAAAAGCGGCGTAAGGCTCCCCGGCCCAGGTCGCGTTCGATTTGACCAACAAAGCGCGGCAAGGCCCGTTCGATCCCCAGGTCGACATACAGGCCGAGGGTCGCCTGAAAAGCGGTTATAATCGCCAGACTATCATAAGAGTTGAGAGAAAAGCTTTTGACGATTAGTAAATTGACGAATAACGAAAGACCGGCCTTGAGCGGCAAAAAGGCTACATTCCAAAACAGGGCACTACCGGCCCGGCGTTCCACCGAAGGCGGCCTGGTGATTTTCGGGGAAGGAACAGAGGTTTCTGATTGGGGGGAAGTGTCTCTATCGACCTTCATTTCGCCTGGTTCGCTCGCTAATATTTCTTATTAAGTAACTGTTCACCGTACCACTAAGAAAATTAGTGGGGTAGGTAGGGGTCGGGTACCCACTGGGTGCCCTGCGCTGGGTCGTACAGGCGGGTACCCTTTGGGTGCCCCTGTAGTACTCTTTTTTCTTTTTCCCCGCCCTGGGGCGGGGTCTGAACAGATACCTCTTAATAAAGTTTCTTATAAGTTGCACGACATCAACAATAATAGCACGCTGACAGGGTGAGCGCAAACAAATTATGACTGTAAAAACCCACGAAACCAACCTTAAATCCGACCATCTACCCTTTGCGGCGATTGTCGGACACACGATGGCAAAGCAAGCCCTGCTCTTGCTGGCGGTCGAGCCGCGCCTGGGTGGATTGCTGTTGGCAGCCCGGCCCGGTACGGCCAAGACCACCCTGGCCCGCAGCTTTCACGATCTCCTGCCGCGCCTGGACGCGATCAGTGGCTGTCCCGGCCATTGCGACCCCCACCACTCGGCCCATTGGTGTAGCGACTGCCGTCAGAAATATGCCACTCAGCCGCCTCCGGTTGTTACGATTCAGCCGCCCTTTGTAAATTTGCCGCTGAATATCACTGAAGACCGGTTGCTGGGTGGGCTGGCCCTGGAAGCTACTCTGCAACAGGGTCGCCGGGTAGCCGAACGCGGTCTGATGGCCGAAGCCAACCGAGGCGTACTGTATTGCGACGAACTAAATTTGCTGGAAGACGGGCCGGGAAATTACCTGATGGACGCTATCAGTCAGGGACGGCTGGCTCTCGAACGCGAAGGTCTCAGCGCAGAGTATCCGACCGAATTCGTGCTGATCGGCACTTTCGACCCGGAAGAAGGCGAAGTCAAGCCGGGTTTGCTAGACCGAGTGGGGATGCTAGTAGCGGCTCCGGCCCTGGACGATCCGGCGGCGCGGGTCGAACTGATTGGCCGGGTGCTGGATTGGGATCGCGCCCCGCAACAGGTGACTGACGAGTACACCCCCGAAACCGAACTTTTACAGGCGGCGGTCCTGGAAGGTCGCCAACGATTGGCCTCGGTGACGATCAGCGATGAGCAAAGAATGGCTCTCAGCGAGATAGCCGTGCGCCTGGGCGTGCCGGGCAATCGGGCCGATATTTTTGCGGTTCAGGCCGCGCTGGCCTCGGCGGCCTTGCAGGGTCGCCCGGCGGTCGATGAACCCGACATGAAACTCGCGATCCATGTGGTGTTGTTACCGCGCGCTACCCGGATGCCCGAACCGCCGCCCGAAGAAGAACCGCCCCCACCACCGGACCAACCGCCGCCCCCCGAACAGGAGGATCAGCCGGACGATCAGGAAGCCCCGCAACCCCAGGAACCGCAAATGGAGGACCTGGTGCTGGCCGCGCTTTCGGCTGAAATCCCCGAAGATATTCTGTCGCTGGTCCAGGCTCGACAGGCCAGGGCCAAGTCCGGCAGTCGCGGCGAAACTTATAACTGGAAACGCGGTCGCCACGTCCAGAGCGTCCCTGGCAAACCGGGTCAGGGCCGGATCGCGATTATCGATACGCTGCGAGCCGCCGCGCCCTTCCAGACTATCCGCAAACCGGTCCCGGCCCTGGAAAAACTTCCAACCGCTTCAAGGGCTAAGATTCAAATTCGGGCCGATGATCTGCGCCTGAAACGCTACAAAGATAAAGCCGGGGTCTTGTTTATTTTTGTGGTGGACGCTAGCGGTTCGATGGCTCTCAACCGTATGCGCGAGGCCAAAGGTGCCGTTACGCAACTGTTGCAGCAAGCTTATGTCCACCGTGATAAGGTGGCTCTGATCGCCTTCCGGGGCCGCGAGGCCGAAGTGCTGTTGCCGCCCAGCCAGAGTGTCGAGCTTGCCAAGCGGTCGCTGGATGTGCTGCCAACCGGTGGCGGTACGCCGTTGGCCTCGGCTATGATGACCAGCCGCCAACTGGCCCAGCAAGCCCGCCAGCAGGGTATTAACAAAACGATGATAGTTATGATCACCGATGGGCGCGGCAATGTCCTGCTAAACGAGGACGAGGAAAGTGCCACCCTCAGCAAAGAGGCTCGTCGCACAAAAGCCGGTGACGAAGTGAACCGCCTGGCGGCTTTGCTGGTGGCCGAGGGTCTTTCGGCGGTTGTACTTGATACCCAGACCAGCTTTTTGAGCAAAGGCGACGCGGCCAGTCTGGCTAAACAACTCGGCGCACGCTATATTTATTTACCCAGGGCCGACGCACGCGGCATCGCCATGAATGTATCGAATGCCGCCGAAGACCTGCGTTAATAGCGAGTTACAATAGTGAGTTAGAACGTGTTTCATAAGGGAGAAGCAAAGTAATTACATAGAAAAACAACTTGAGCGGTAGTCGTCCACTGCGCCAGCACGATAGATTGCCGAGGGGCTAAAGCGGTGTTTGATAAAGCGGCTTCAACCGAAAGTGCGAGCGAGCTTGAACACATCTGGGCTGACGGGGGCTACGACCGAGTATCTAGTTACGAAGCGGCCAACGACCACGACTGGCGTTTGG
>JBBQGA010000029.1:0-72798 GCA_038322625.1 Chloroflexia bacterium | reverse complement strand
GCGGGACCTCTAAGGGAACGGGCCGTTTCGATGAAGAGCGTTTTAAGTGAGTCAGTCAGTTCCAATGTTTTACCTCCAGGATTAGTTAGGTTGTTATTCTAACACATTTTGGAATGTTTTATTGTTTTTGGTTCCCTAAATAAGCGGCTTTGTCGGCTGCAATTATTGGATAAGGTTGTGAAAAGATTTATTTCAAGTTTACCAGCATCTGGTCGAGCCTGATCTGGCGTTGCTGATTTTCGTTTTTTAGCTGGGCGGTCCGTTGGTCAATTCCATTCAGCCGGTCTTCGCTGTGGGCCAGTTGCTCAAAGACCCGCCGCCGCAATTCAGCTTCGGCTCCGGTAGTCGCCAGCGTCGCCATATTCTGCCGCAATTGCTCCTGTCGACGGTATAACTCGCCGCGTTCCGACTCCAGGCGGCTGATCTCTTGAAGATTTTGCTGAATCTGGCTTTGTTCGTCCAGAACTTCTTTGAGGCGAGCCAGCGAGGCGGGCGTAAGCCAGTTTTTTTGGAGGTATTGCGATAGTACCTGATAATTTTGCTGCAAAACCTGTTCGGTGCGCCAGTTAAACATCCGTTCCTGCACACTAAAAACCGTATTGCGGCGCGGCTGGCAGGGCACTTTCCAGCGGTAAAATTCAGCCGTTTTTTCCACCGGAGCCAGGGTATCCGGCGAGAGTTCGTAGCCGGTGCGGACTGGCTGCTCGATAGTCACGACGCGCGGCGCGGCCAGCTTGTTTTCGATCTGGTAGACCGTCTTTAGGGTGGTTATCTGGTTAAAATAAAGCAGACTGCCGTCGAGCTGAATACCGCTGGTTTCTATCAGGCTGGAGGTTTCTTCACTAACTTGAAGCCCCAGTTCCACCGCAAAAGCCAGGAAAAGTTCGCTGCCGACCGGCGTAAAAGCGATCAGAGCCTCGCCCCGGTACTGGTTGTCCTCGATTACCGTGACCGGGCCACGCTCCAGCACCAGACCGGTTTCGTTTTTAAATCGTAAATTGGCGACCGGGTGGCGGGGCATTTTCTGGGAGCTATATAGCAATTCGTGACGGTAGGGTAAATTTTGATTGAGGATCGGCACCAGCGCACTTTCACCCCGTTTGACCGTCACCGGGGTGGTTACGTCATACTGGAAAAGCTCGCCCAGGTCGCTTCCTTTGGCGACGACCGGTTGGCTCTGGGCCATCTGCTTGCGGGAAGGGCTTACACTGGCGGCCCGCATAGCCATACCGGCCATCATGGGAGCCGCCGGTGGGGGTGGAACTGGGCCGTTGTAGAAAGTAGACTCTACATCGGACAGAGCCTCGTCAAACATAATCGGACCCGGCGCGATCCGGGCTTCATCGGCCACCACCGGGCGGGCCGGTATCCGCGAGGTCGTCAGGTCGTAAACAAACGAAATCGGCTGCCCGGCTACCAGCCGCACCTCGACATTTTCCAGGTCTTCTTCCAGCCGGTTATCAAACAGACCCCAGCCCTGTAAAAGTAATTCGCCACTTACATCTTCGATCTGGCCGGGGGTGGCCGGTTCCGGTGTCTTGATTTCGGCCAGCACCCGGTAACTGACCCGCCAGGTCGGGCAGGGCACCAGATAGGATACCAGCAAGTTATGACCGGCCTGGTTGCTATCAAGCTGAATGGTAACGGTACGGTGAGCCTCATCGCTCCGGCTACTATCGAGCAAATAAGTTAAATCTTGTTCGGCCCGGTCTTCCAGCAAAAATAGCGACCTCAATTCGGCCAGCGGTAGCACGATCACGTTACTTTTCTGACCGGGGATTTCTTCCAGCAAGGTCAACAGCGACCGGTTTAACGGCCTCGACGGTTCGACCTCGACCCCGATCAGCCGTCCGGTATAGTCACGCTCGGCAGTACCTTCACCGAGTTTGAGCCGGACTGCGCGGCCACGCAAGGCCGCCAAAAGGTCGAGCAAACTATGGTCGGTCGAGAGATTAAGCCGGTTTTCGTCTGGGAAATTGCCGCCCGGCGTTTCGTAGTGTATCCCGCGCACCTGTCCACCCTGCTCATCGAGAACCAGCAAACTTTTCAGAGCGTCATTAACTTCCGACTGGCGGAAAACCAGCGGCAATTCAGCCTCGGTGGCCGGTAGAATTCCGGCTCGTTCTACATAACCAACCCCGTGTTTATAAAGCGTCAAGCGGCGGATCGGCAGAATATTATCAGCCATCAATGGCCTCCTTTGGAAAACTTGAGGACAACTCTCAAACCGCCAGTTTAGCGGTTCTGTAGAATTTGAAACTCCACTTCACCCGGCGGAGCCTGAACTGTCAAAGAGGGCGCGGCAGAACCGGGCAGCGAGGTTGAACTATAAGAGGTGCGGCGGGCGATTTCGGTGTAAGCGGTAAAAGTATAAAAAAGTAGAATCGGGATAAAACTCAGCCGCCACCAGCTTTTTTCCAGCGTAGGAAATTCCAACCGGTTAACCGGGGCGGGCCAGGCCCAACCCGGTATCACCTGTCCAGCCTTCGCATACCCCATCACTGGACTGGACGAATAAGATAGGCCCGACCGGGTGTAACCATACTTGCCGTAAACGTAGCGGCGGTCGGGACCGTAGTAGGGGCCGGTCAAAGCAGACTCGGCAACAGAAGGTGGGGCCGGGTGGACCGTGCGGGTCAGGCCAAAATAGCCTAGCTCAACTTCCGGTCTGCGCCGGGCCGACCGACGACTGATGGCCCGGATTAACAGGAAAAACAGGGCCGCCGCGAACAGACTGAGCGGTATTGTCGAGACCACCGCTTGAAAATCCAGCACGCTTTCGCCTTCGACCAACCCCCGCCCGCTATCTTTGAGAAAATTGTTCAGCCAATCGAGCAGCCAGGGCGAAAGCCCACCCAGCAAATTAAAACCGAAATGGGCCGAAATACTGCTCAAAATAGAACCGGTGGTCAGTACCAGATAGGCCAGCACCATTCCCAGCAAAAAGGTGTAGGCAAACCGGAACGGGTAAAGATGGAACAGGCCGAACAGCAACCCGACGTAAAAAATCGATTTACCAAAGCCAAGCCGCCGGTACCCGGCCAGCACTACCCCCCGGTTCAGGGTTTCCTCGCAGAGCGGCGCAACTATTACCACAATGAAAAACAACAGCACCCGACCCGGCAAATCTTTGGGTGTGGGGATGATACTATCGACCGGGAAAGGACCAAACACCTGCATGATCCACTGGTTGAGGGCCGCCGGAAAACGTACCGCAAATTGACCGGCTAACCCGGCCAGAATACACAGAAAAATAGTAAAAATGTCCAGGCGGCGCAAACTAAAAGTATCTTTGAAATTGAAGCGACCGATCAGGCAAAACAGGATCGCCACTACCGCCAGTATTCCTTCGCCCAGCACTTCGGTGGCAAAAAACCCCCATTTGCTGAGTTCGGCCAGGATGCTCAGTCCAAGAAAGCCGACCAGGGCCAGGAAGAAAGCCAGGTTCGCCAGACCCGGTGTCAGGTAGCGCGGGCGGGGGGCGATAGACGGCGGTAATGGTTCTGCCGGGGATTCATTATAGTAGGTTGGCGGGTGGCCGGTCGGCTGATAACTCATAAAAACTGATCCCTTTAGAGGCCGTCGTGGTCCCGGCCTGATCGGATATAAGTGATCTGATATAATAGATAAATGCCTGGGCATTGTAGCACAATCAAGGCGAACCGGGCCACCAAGCCCGCCTATTTCGGGCATCTTATTGTAAGAAGTAGTGATCAGATATTATGGAAAAACTGCTGGTAAATTTAAGCCGGACTATCTCACATGCCTTACGTCACGCGCCCTGGCAATACGAATTGGAGTTGGACGACGCAGGCTGGACTTCGCTTGAAGATTTACTCCAGGCGTTGCGCCAGCACCGACGGCAATGGCAGCCAATCGGACTGGCCGAACTGGAACGAATTCAGGCTGAGTCGGATAAACAACGCTTTGAGATCAAAGACGGCAGGATTCGGGCCTTTTACGGTCACTCGGTGCCGACCAAACTACGCAAAGAACCGGCCCAGCCTCCCGAACGGCTCTATCACGGCACCGACCGGCAATTCCTCACACCGATCTTGCGTCACGGTCTAAAGCCGATGCGGCGGCAGTATGTGCATCTTTCCTCCGAGCAGGAAACCGCCTTACAGGTAGGCCAGCGCAAAGGGGAACAGCCGGTAATTTTAACGGTCAGGTCCGGCGAGGCTCACCGGTTGGGTCAGGTGTTTTATCACGGTAACGAGATGGTCTGGCTGACCGATATGGTATCGCCTGAATTTATTGATTTGCCGGAGTAAAAATGGATGAACACTGACCCGCTTGAACTTAGCCGGTTTATCAAAGAGGCCGCCCGCGAGGTGGGTTTTGATCTGGTGGGTCTGGCTCAGGCCGGGCCGTTTGAGGAAACCGAGGCCCGGTTGCTGGATCATATCGAGCAGGGCCGGATCGCCGGGTTAGCCTGGTTTAACGCCGACCGCGCCCGGTTTTCCTGCGACCCGGCCAATCTTTTGCCAGGTGTCCGGTCGATTATTTCGCTGGGTATTTCTTATCTTACCGGGCCACTCTCCGAGGACAAACCGGCCCTGACCGGCAGGGTCGCGCGTTACGCCTGGGGTCAGGATTATCACACCGTCCTGAAAGCCAAAATGCAGACGCTTTTCGAGCGGATCAGCCAGCATACCGGCAGCCAGTCCGCCCGTTTGCTGGTCGATACGGCTCGGATCGTCGATAGGTCAGTCGGACAAAGGGCCGGGTTGGGCTTTTTTGGCAAGAATACCAATCTGATCAACAAACAGTTCGGCTCGTATATTTTCCTGGCCGAAATCCTGACCGACCTGACCCTGGAATACGATCCCCCGGCCTGGGGAACCTGCGGACGGTGTACCCGCTGCCTGGAAGCGTGTCCGACCGAGGCCATTGTGGAGCCGTGGGCGGTACACAACGACCGGTGTATTTCTTATCTGACGATAGAGTTAAAAGGGACGATCCCGGAGGAGTTGCGACCGGGGATGGGCGGGTGGGTGTTTGGCTGTGATATTTGCCAGGAAGTCTGCCCGTACAATAAAAAAGCCCAGGGCGGTGAGCACCCCGAATTCCAGCCGCGCCAGGCCGGGGACGACGCGCCGGATTTGCTGGCCTGGCTGCGCCTGACCGAAAGCGAGGCTGCCTTTCGCCAGAAATTTCGTGGCACTCCGCTTTTACGTACCAAACGGACCGGGCTGCGCCGCAATGTCGCGGTAGCTCTCGGTAACTCGCACGACCCGGCAGCTTTGCCCGCTTTGCAACAGGCCCTCTCCGTCGAAACTGACCCAATAGTACGTGAACATCTGGAATGGGCGATCCGGCAACTGGAAAAGCCTGAAAGCTAGCCTGTAGCCGGAAATGACAAAAACAGCCCACCGTCTTATAATGCCTCCTGTAGACTTTATTACCAAAAAAGCAGCGTTAATGTCAGTTACTCCCCAAACAAAACTAACCAGGCCCGTATCCGCCGCCTCGGCAAAAGCTGAACGACTGGTGCGGCGTTGGCCTGCCCTGGATTGGCTGGTAATCGGGGCGATGCTGGTGGTCAGCCTATTGTCGGCCTGGCTGCCGGTCGGTTGGACCCGCGATTACAAACGCTACAACCAGCCGGGGTTGTACTGGCAACTGACCGCCGGGGTAAGCCTGGTGTATGCCATTGCCGGTTGGTGGGTGTGGCAGGCCGACGAAAAAGCTTTCCGGCGGCGCGGATGGGTGCTGGCGGGACTGGTGTTATTGCCCAACCTCCTCAATATCTGGGTTCGCTACAAAACCGAACTTCAACCGGGTCAGCCGCTTTTCGGACGCGATAGCGACATCGGCCTCTATTTCAAGTACGCTCACGACTTTGCTACCGGCCTCAAACCCACTTTTCAAAATCACCCGATGGAATATCCGCAAGGTGCTTTGCTGGTTTTCTGGCTGGCCGAGCGACTGTCGCGTGGTAAGCTGGAAACTTTTTACTGGGTGTTTCCCGGCCTTATGCTGGCCTTTCAGTTGCTCGGTGCGCTGGCCCTCTTTGGGATCGGGCGCAAGATCGGGCGTAGCCGGGTGGCCTTCGTAATGGCTGCCGGGCTGGTCGGTTCGCCTTTTTTGATGCCTTACAATTACACCCGCTTTGACATGGTTCCGGCGGCGTTATTGCTGGCCGGGGTATATTGCTTTTTACCGGGCGCCGGACCCGAAGGCTTTCGATTATTAGGCCGGAACGGTAGCTGGCAAAGCGGTCTGCTGCTGGCGGTGGGCTTTGTAGTCAAGTGGCTCCCGGTCGTTACGGCTCCTTTTATGGCGGTAGCCTACTGGCGAACCGGACGGCGGCGCGAGCTTATCCTCTTTGGGGCAGTTCTGGCCGGACTGAGCGTGGTTGTGCTGGCTCCTTTCTGGCTGGTCGATCAGGCGGCTTTCTGGTATCCCTTGCAATGGCAAAGCAGCCGCAAACTAACCGGTGAAAGTTTCTGGTATTTGCTGCAATACCAGTTTTTTGACAGCCAACACACGATTCCGGCCCGGCCCTGGAGTGAACCGGCCCTCATTTTGCTCGATAACAACCTCTTACAATACTTACAAATCGGCCTGGTAGCGGCCCTTTTTGGCCTGACTTTAGGGCAGTTTCGCCGTCTTAACCAGCTAAACCGGTTGTTTGATGGTTGGGCCGGGGCCGGTCTGCTAGCGGTGGCGGTTTTCACCCTCGCAAACCGGGTTTTCAGCCCGCAATACTGGGTTTTGATCGGCTGGGCACTGGCGGCGACCCTGGTGCTGCGAGCCAAAAACGGTTTGGAAGTGGCTGCCGGGCTGGTTTTACTGACGGTGGCCGGGCTGGCAAACTTTCTGGTCTTTCACCTGGGAGCCTTCCCGGAACAGTGGATAAATTACTCCTGGCTGTTCTTTGGCGCAAGCTGGCTGCTCACCGGCTGGCTGATCTGGCGAGGAAAAGGCCCAACCGCTTCTCAGGCATCTTAAAGCCTGGGCACCGCTATTTCACCCGCGTTTGTTTGCACCGTCTTATAATCAGTTCTCCTGTAATCTTTTTTTGTAACTACTCAGGCCCCACCTCTGACCCTTCCCCAGGGCCACCAGTGGACATGGGTCGGGGGATACGTTACTTTAAAACTGCTATTTCTAAAAAGTATCCGGTAGCAAAACTAAAAAAGGCGAAACCGGTTAACCGGTTTCGCCCTGAACAAAGATTTACAAGTTAGGACTTGTTAATTACATAAAAAAATCACAAAGTACTAAGCAGGGTTCGTAGGACTGCAACCCCTGCAAGAGGGACTTGGGGCACATCCCCCAACACTCTTTTTTACCCCCAGCGTCGCTGGGGAAGAGGGAAAAGCGCGGGGGACACCCCCGCTATGCCCCCGTTCTGGGGCCGGGTACCCCCTGGGTGCCCCTTGAAACCCCCCATCGAAACATTGTGAAATAATTATGCAATTGTTAAGTTAGGAATTAGGGGACGAACCAAATGTGATCGAACTCTGCCGTGACTGACCGGTACGGTTCACCAGGGTTACGTTTACCCGGTCGCCCGCTTTGTGCCGGGAGAGTACGGCGGACAGGTCGTTGAGAGTTTTCACATCGACGCCATCCATATTGGTGATGATGTCACCTTGCTGCCAACCAGCCTGTTGAGCGGGGGTATTGGGATCGACCCGCGCTACCAGGATACCGGTATCGGTGGGTAAGCCATAACGAGCGGCCAGACCAGCCGTCATTGCCTGGGGCAGAATACCCATGAAAGGCCGACCCTGGGCAATCTGCTGTGAGGCATTCGGACCACCCTTAACGTAAGCATCGATCAAAGGCCGCAATTGGTTAATACTGATCGCAAAACCAATGCTGTTAGCCGCCGCCCCGGATGAGGGGTCGACCGCCGCCGCCGTGTTCATACCTACAATTTCACCGCGCAAATTGAGCAGCGGACCGCCGCTGTTACCGGGGTTGATCGCGGCGTCGGTCTGGAGCAAATCGCTCAATTGGGCACCTTTAGGCTCCTGAATGCTGCGTCCTATCGCACTTACGATACCGGCAGTAGCACTGGGTCCACCCGGCAGGGCGAGGGCGTTACCAATCGCTACCACTTCTTCACCGACTTCCAGTTTGCTGGAATCTCCCAGGGCCACCGCCGGGAAAGTCTCGCCGCCTTTGGGGTCAATCTTGACGATAGCCATATCGTTGGTGCGGCCTTCGCGTCCGATCAGGCGGCCCTGATAGCGACGGCCATCGGTTAAAACCACTGTAAGAGTGGTAGCACCTTCTACCACGTGGTTATTCGTAAGAATATAACCATCGGGCGTAATAAATGAACCGGTTCCAACGCCCTGTTCGGTCTGGCCGCCGTTACTGCCGCCAAAGACACCGCCAAAATTGCTGCCACTACTGATTTGAGCCACGATCATTACGACACTGGGCTTGACTGCCCGGATCACATTGCGAATATCTACGTTCAGGTTGCCCGACGGGTTGATCTGCCCGGCCTGGACCACCGGCACCGCCCCACCACTGGCAGGCTGGCTGTTATTGCCGCCGAACTGCCCGGCGTTATTATTGTTAGCCGGAACCTGGGTTTGTAACTGGCTATTATTAGCATTATTACCATTGTTGCTAATAGGCCCGGTATTCCCGGCACTGCTCTGGTCGGTGCTACCACACGCAATTAAAATCATACAAGCGATAATGCCTAACAGCACCCCGCCCAGTACGTCCTTTAAGCGATTCTTTTTCACTGCTGTTTTCTCCATCATAGTTACTCTGCCCGAAAATAAATAAGCCAGGCATCTAGCAACGAATTGTCCTTTTGAACCTGCCCGTACCGCCATGATTGCACAAGTTGTGCCAGCTTTGCCAGCTTTGCCAATTTTATATATTAAGTTTGCATATATTGACAACTCAAACCTCCTGGAACTGGCTCTATGCGCTTGATTGGGCAGCACCTTGCACGTTTGACTGAACCCCTAAAACTTGTATGAAAGTTGAGGAGGTTTTTAAAGACAGTTAGCTTAGAACAAATCAGGCACGCATCTTGCATTAACTGACTTAGACTGAGAGTTAACCGACTCTCACCGACTTTCAATGTAAGCGTTACTTCTGGCTGGGTAACCAATCCAGGAGAAAGGAGCAATAATGAACCAGGTAGAACCGCAGTGGGTGACTGGAAAAGATGGTTTTCGGGGTCAAATACTCCCATCCACCCAGGCCCAGAATATTCAGGCCAGTGAGCCGCAAACTTTGATCCAGATGGACAACGGTCAGCAGGTTTTCGTGCCGAGTCGCCTGATAGTCCGGCAAACCGATGGAAGTTTCTTTTTGCCTTTGAGCGCGCAGGAACTCACCCAGCAAAGCACCGAAGCAATCGTCTTACCGGTAATCCAGGAGCAACTAAATGTCGAGAAACGCCAGGTGCAGACCGGGGGAGTACGCGTGAGAAAAACGGTACATCAACGCGAGGAAGTGGTGGACGAAACCTTACTCCACGATGAGGTGCAGGTCGAACGTATACCGATCAACCAACTGGCGACCAGTGTACCGGCGGTCCGCTATGAAGGCGATACGACTATCATTCCCATTCTGGAAGAAGTGCTGGTAGTCGAAAAACGCTTGATGGTCAAAGAGGAAGTGAGAATTACCAAACGGCAGGTGCGTACCGAAAGTCAGCCGCAACGCGTAACCTTGCGCTCCGAGGAAGCGATTGTGGAAAAGATGGAGGCGGCTCAGGCTAATTCGCCGAGCAGGCCGACCGAAACCGGATTGCCGCTAGAATCTAACCTCAACGATCAAGAGCGAGGCCACTAAACAAATTTGAACTGTTCCGCGTAACCATTTTGGTTTGCTGGTCGGTTCTCGATGATGCCGAAAGGAAGTATCAATGCAATACACCGAAGACTCTCCCGATCCCAAAAAATCCGACAAGGCCGCCGAAAAGTCTCACACAGTCGGTATGTATGACCGTCCGAAAAGTGCCTCCCTGCCTTTTCCGCCCATGATCCTTTTTATGATGGTCGTATTGGTTTTAATATCAATGCTGGTGTCCTACTTCATTTTCTTCCACTAAAATCTAATAAAATCTAAGGTGAGCCAACCGGTCATCTTTTACCCTGCGCGAAAGGCTAAACTCAAGCCTCTCGGCAGGGTAATTTATTACTTGTTAATTACATAAAAAAATCACAAAGTACTAAGCAGGGTTCGTAGGGCTGCAACCCCTGTAAGGGGGACTTGGGGGGCATCCCCCAACACTCTTTTTTACCCCCAGCGTCGCATAGCGACGCTGGGGAAGAGGGAAAAGCGCGGGGTACACCCCCGCTATGCCCCCGTACTGGGGGCCGGGTACCCCCTGGGTGCCCCTTGTAACCTCCATCGAAACATACTGAGGCTATATTAGCGTTAAACCCCCGGACTGATTATAATACGATACGGCCTGAAGGCTTTTGCACTTTACAAAAGTTCGATAATAAAAGTTCGATAATACCTGATAATAATAGAAAGAAGTATATGATAAAATCTGCGCTGGTATGTTTTTCGGGCGGAATGGATTCGACTACCCTGCTCTACCACGTGATCAGTCAAGGCTATAGTGTAAAGGCCGTTAGTTTCGACTATAACCAGCGTCATCAAATAGAATTGACCAGCGCGGCCCAGATTGCTGCTCGGCTGGGGCTGGAACATAAAATTCTCAAAATTGACCTGTCGCAAATCGGCGGTAGTGTCCTGACCGACCTGAATCGGGAAGTACCGGATCAGCGGGCCGGTCAACAACACAGTACGGTCGTCCCGCTTCGTAACAGTTTGTTTTGTACCCTGGCGGCCAGTTTTGGAGAAACGGTCGGGACCGACGAAATTTTTTATGGTCCGGTAAAAGAAGATTATCTGGCCTACCGCGACTGCCGTCGGCCTTTCTTTGATAGTCTGGAAATCGCCCTTAGCCTGGGGTCGAGCGAAGAACGCACGGTGAAAATTAATACTCCACTGGTCGATATGTACAAGGCTCAGGTGTTGGAAATGGGGTTCCGGCTGAATGTTCCCTACGAACTAACCCATACCTGTTACCGGGGAGAACGCCCACCGTGTGGAGAATGTGATGCCTGCCGCGAACGGCTGGCGGCTTTTGCGCAGGTTGGCCGGACCGATCCTCTGATGAGCCGGGCC
Organism: Chloroflexia bacterium; assembly: GCA_038322625.1. GTDB lineage: Bacteria > Chloroflexota > Chloroflexia > Chloroheliales > Chloroheliaceae > 54-19. The sequence continues at coordinate 61,662 of JBBQGA010000029.1, read as the reverse complement.
AATTTTAACCAGACTGATTAGTCAGTAATATTGGGCGTTGGTAAAGGAATGTTACAGAATTAATTCAGGTGGTGCCAGTAGTTGTGATTTGAGCCGAATTTAGTTTATAATAGTTATATCGGCATGTCTGTTTCGCCACTAACTTTTAATTTTACAATCTTCATACTCGCTATGACATATTGAATATGGGTTATCTCAAGGAGGAGAATTTAGCATGAAATTTCTAACATTGCGGCTGGCAAAAGGTCAGTCGCTCGTCAAAATCAGTTATCTGGTAGCCCTGGTGCTGGTAGCCGGTTTACTTCTGGTAGCTTGTGGTGATAGTACGACCGCTCCCGCAACGGTCTCCACTACTGCCGCCAGCACTACCACCGCTGCGGCTGTCGCTACCACTGCCGCCACGTCCGCTACTACCGCCGTCAGTGCCACCAGCACTACCGCCGCCGCCGGGGCACCCGCCACGACTGCCGCCGCTTTTAGTGGGAACTTTGATGGTACTGTCAAATTTGGCTCGCCGTTATCGTTGACCGGCTCACTCAACAACGAAGCCAAACAGACCCAAAACGGCTACGAACTCTGGAAGGACGCCACCAACGCTCAAGGTGGTATTGTCTCCGGTGGCAAACACTATAAAATCGAGATTAAGTATTATGATGATGAGTCCAAGCAGGATAAGAGCGCGCAGCTTGCAACCAAACTTATCACCGAGGATAAAGTAAACTTCCTGCTTGGCCCTTACGGCACCAGCAATACCCAATCGGTAGCAGCGATTGCCGAGCAAAACCAGATACCGATGGTCGAGGGTAATGGGGCCGCCGAACAAATCTTTAATGTAGGCCGCAAATATACTTTCGGGGTTCTTTCGCCGGGTCCGAAATACCTGCAAGGGGTGCTGGAAATGGCCCTGGCTCAAACCCCTAAGCCCACCAAACTGGCGATCCTGGCCGCGAACGACGCTTTCTCCAAAGAGGTCGGGCAGGCGGCTAAAAAGTATGCCGAAAGCAAGGGCGTAACAGTTGTACTGTACGAGGAGTACCCCGACAAAGAAACCAACCTGACTGCTCAAGTAACCAAAGCCAAGCAAGCTCAACCGGACTTTGTGCTGAACAGTGGGCACCTGGCCGAAGGAACCGCCATCATAAAGTCGGCTAAAGAACTAAACTTCAGCCCCACCGGCGGGTTTGGTTTCTCGGTTGGGCCGGGCTTGCCGGAGTGGGGATCGACCCTCAAAAATGACGGTAACTTCGTCTTTACCGGCTCACAGTGGACTTCCTCCCTTTCCTACAAAGGTGAAGATATTTTTGGCACTTCCAAGAACTACTATGACCAGTACAAAGCTAAATTTAATATCGACCCGGCTTACCAGGCAGCCAGCGCGACGGCCTGTGGGTTGGCTTTTCAGAAAGCCATCGAGAAAGCCGGTTCGCTGGACCCACTCAAGGTGCGAGATAATCTGGCCGCGACCGACTATAAGAGTTTTTACGGTCAGATCAAGTTTGACGAGCGCGGCATCAATATCTTCAAGCCAATGGTGGTGGAACAGTGGCAAGACGGTAAGAAAGTTACCGTTTGGCCGGCTGACATCGCCAGCGCGAAACCAATGTGGCCGATGACCCCCTGGGATAAACGCTAAAACGAGTGTAACTGTTCAGTCTACCCTCTAGCAATAGGAATTTAGCGGGGGTCGGGTACCCCCTGGGTGCCCTGCGGGGGGTCAAAGGGGTCTCCCCTGTTTACCTCTCTTCTTTTTCCCGTCCACTGGTGGCCCTGGGGAGGGGTCAGGGGTGGGGCCTGAAGAGTTACAAACGATTAACGATCTGCTATTTACGATCCGCAATTAGGCTAAAGCCGGTGGGTAGGGCAAAAGTTTGTCCGGCCCGCCGGTTTTGGGAAATTAACAGATTGTATGATTGTAAATGCACATCAAATGAGGGTTTACTGTGTCGCTGCAAGTACTGGTAAACGGCTTGTTGTTGGGAGGCGTGCTGGGGTTGGTCGCACTGGGGTTTTCGCTGGTGTGGGGTATTTTAAATATCGTGAACCTGGCTCACTCTGCCCTGATTATGCTGGGGGCCTACCTGACTTATTACCTGTTCGATAAATTCAATATTGACCCGTTTCTGACCCTGCCGCTCTCGATGATAATACTGTTTGCGGTCGGTTTTGGTATCCAGTATGTCCTGCTCAACCGGGTAATCAAAGCTCCGCTTCTGGTGACTTTCTTGCTCACCTTTGGGCTGGAGATATTTCTGACCAGCCTGGGCCGGGTAATCTTTTCCGGTACGCCGGTGCGGGTTCAGCCTAGCTATGGGGCCAAAGGCTTTGAGGTAGGCGATGCCACGATCAACTATATGAAACTGGGGGGGCTGGCCCTGGCTTTGTTGCTGACGCTGGGCCTTTACCTGTTTATGTCCAAAACCAAAACCGGCAACGCGATCCGGGCCGTTTCGATGGACCTGAATGCCGCCCGGTTGATGGGCATTGATATTCCCTATATCTACTGCCTGACCTATGCGATCTCCGCCGCGATGGCCGCCGCCGCCGGAACTCTGTTGTCGATCTGGCTGGGTAGTTTTACCCCGGACGAGTTTGGCATTTACAACATCCGGGCCTTTGCGGTCGTCGTGCTGGGCGGGTTAGGTTCGGTGCCGGGTGCTTTGATCGGCGGGCTGGTTTTTGGCCTGATCGACCAGATCGCTTCCGGGGTCAATTTGGGTTCGGTCAGCCTCAGCCCCTGGAAAGAAGGGATTGTCTTTGTCGTAATGATCATTGTGCTGATCGTGCGACCAACCGGTTTACTGGGCAAGGAGGGTTATCGCTAATGACCCTAAACCTGGGCATCATGCTGGTGGCGATAGGCTTGAGTATTATGGCTGCCCGGCGCAACAAACCCCAACTGACCTATACAATGATCGGGCTGCTGGCCCTTTTGCTAATCGCCTCGCCCTTCCTGTCCAATAACCGCGACACCCTGACCCAGATGTTTATTTTGGGACTGGCCGGGGTCGGCTGGAACTTGATCGGCGGGTTTACCGGCTATGCCGCCTTTGGACAGGTAGCCTTCTGGGGGCTAGGAGCCTATACCGCCGCCGTAGTGGCCTCACAGCCGCCGCCCCGCAGCGATCTGCATACCCTCGGCTGGCCGATCCCGTTGGCCTTTATCCTGGCCCCACTGGTGGCCGGGTTCGTGGCTTTGTTGATCGGGATTCCGGTCTTGCGTTTGCGCGGCCACTATTTTGCGATTGCCACCCTCGGTGTCGGGATTGTAATGCGGACTATCTTTCAGAACGTCGATTGTATCGGCTCCAATATTATCTGTCTGGGCGGTTCGACCGGCCTGACGATCTTCCCGACCGTCCCGAACTCGGATAAAGACACCAATTCGTTTTTGCTCTACTTCCTGACCCTGCTTACCTTTGCCGCCGGGGTGACGCTGACCTACTTCTTATCCCGCTCCAAATTCGGCTACGGCCTGTTTGCCATCCGCGAGAACGAAGACGCTGCCTCGGTGCTGGGCGTGAACACCACCTGGGCCAAGATCGGAGCCTTTAGTCTGGCCGCCGCCCTGACCGGTCTGGCCGGAGCCTGGCAAGCCATGCGGGTCTTTCAGATCAACCCGACCGAGGAAAGCGTGTTTGATCCAAGTATCAGCTTGTATGTCATCGTAGTCTGTCTGCTCGGCGGGGTCGGGACGGTCTGGGGACCCTTCATCGGGGTCATCATCTACCAGGCTATCCGCGAATTTCTGAGCGGCTTGCAGGGGGTTAATGGGTTTGGCTGGCTGCTGGACTGGAATAACGTGATCTTTGGGGCCATCGTAATTCTGCTGGTGCTTTTCCTGCCGCGCGGGGTTTTACAACTTGTCCGCAACAAAGGCGGCTTTAGCTGGCGAATTTTACTGCGCAATATGCGTGAGAATAGTATTTAAAATGGACACCAACGTGAACAACGAAATTAGCAGCAACGACAATAACATACTATTAAATGTCAAGGGCGCAACCAAACAATACGGTGGGGTTACGGCGGTTAGTGACATTAGTTTTGTAGTTTACCAACACGAAATTCTGGGTCTGATCGGGCCAAACGGGGCCGGAAAAACTACTCTGGTCAATATGATCAGCGGGACCGCCGTTCCGACGCGCGGTACAGTGGACTTTCGGGGTCGTATTTTGAACGGGATAAAGCCCCACCTGATCGGACGGATGGGAATTGCCCGGACGTTTCAGATAGTCAAACCTTTTCAGAATTTGACCGTACTGGAAAATGTAGCGGTAGGTGCGATGTACGGCAAAAGCGGGGCCAAACGGTCGGCGGCCCAGGCTTTCAAGCGAGCCGAAGAAGTTCTGCAACTGGTTCACCTTTATGAACGGCGCGACGATCCTTCGGAATCGCTGGGGATTGCCGGGCGCAAACGGCTGGAACTGGCGAAAGCCCTGGCGATGGACCCCGAACTGCTTTTGCTGGACGAAGTAATGGCCGGTCTGCGCGGGGTCGAGATCGATGAGGCGATGGAATTGATTCGGACCATTCACGCCAGCGGCATCACCATTATCATCATCGAACACGTTATGAAAGTAATCGTGGGAGTATGTAAACGAGTGGTCGTGCTGGATTACGGCAAAAAGATCGCCGAAGGTACCCCCGGCGAAGTCACCACCAACCCGGCGGTAATCGAAGCTTACCTGGGTAAGAAATTTGCAAAAAGCCAGAGCAATATCCAACTGGCCGAGGAATAAAATTTAATGGCTATTTCAGGCGATAACCAACCGGCGGGCAGCAGCCAGGCCGTGACCGCCCGACCGCTTTTGCAGATCGAAAATCTTAACGTGGCTTACGGCGATGTCCAGGTGTTGTGGGATGTCAATCTGGACATTAACCAGGGCGAAATAGTCGCGCTGGTCGGCTCAAACGGAGCCGGTAAATCCACTACCCTCGCCACCATCAGCGGTTTGTTGAAGCCACGTTCGGGTAGCATCAAGTTTGAAGGCCGCGAGTTGGCCGGGGCGACCACCCGTGAGATCGTCCAGGCCGGAATTGCCCACGTGCCAGAAGGTCGCCGGTTGTTCGGAGCCTTGACCGTCCGGGAAAATCTTTTATTAGGAGCTTTCCAGCGCACCGATAAAGCCCAGATCGAACAGGATTATCAGCAGGTTATTTCGCTGTTCCCGCGCTTGCAGCAACGCCTGACCCAGTTGGCCGGGAAACTCAGCGGCGGCGAGCAACAGATGGTCGCTATCGGTCGCGGGATGATGGCCCGGCCCAAATTGCTGATGATCGATGAATTATCGCTCGGTCTGGCCCCGGTGATCGTCGAAAGCCTGGTCGAAATTATCAACCAGCTAAACGCCACCGGCACCACGATTTTAATCGTCGAGCAGGACGTTCAGACTGCTCTTGAGCAAGCCAGTCGGGGCTACGTGCTGGAGACCGGCTACGTCACCCTCAGTGGTAGTGCCAGTTCCCTGCTGGCCGACGAAAGAGTTAAAAAAGCCTATTTAGGAATTTAAGCCTGTTTGGGAGCATTACCCAGAAAATGCTCCTGATCCATAGTAGTAATCGGGAAACCGGCCTCCAGAATAGCCTGGCTGGTTTTCTCGTCCTCCCCACAGTAAAAAGCCAGGTCGATAAATTTCTGCTGACTGAGGGCTTTTAGTTCTTCCAGTACCTGCGGATCGCGCAGAAATTCCTGTTCGTGGTTGGCGATTACCAGCACCCGGCTTTTGGGCGGCAACTGACCGATGGCACCCAGCAGTTCCTGGGGAGTAGCGGTTGGCTCCAGGAACAACTTATTACGGTCGGCATCTACCAGTTTGTAATACAAATACCCGACGATAATCCGAATTACCGCGACAATTGGCACCCCTAACAGCAAACCCATCGGCCCCAGCAAGGCCGCCCCGGCAATGGTAGTGAAAATAACCAGCAAGGCCGGTAACTCCACGATCTTCCCGATAATATTCGGGATCACCACATAATCCTCGATCTGACGGAGGGTAAAGAGGGCCACCGCCGCCGCGATAACCAGCCCGACCTGGCTCAAGCCAAAATTGCCGTGCGGCTGGAAGTAAGCCACCAGGCTACAAATACTGATCGCCAGGTAAGGCCCGACAAAAGGCACCAATTCCAGCACTCCGGTCATAATGCCCAAAATCAGCGAATAGCGCACCCCCAGGATAGTCAGAATGATAAAAGAGGCCGTACTCATTATCAAAACCAGTAAAACTTGCCCACGAATATAGGCATTCAGCACGATATTAGCCCTGGAGTAGAGATTGCCTATTTCAACCCGGTAGCGTAGCGGCAGCGACTGAATAAACCGACGAAACCCGCGTCCACCCAACAACAACAGATAAAAAGTGGTAATCAGATAGAGCAGAAAATCGATCAGGAACCGGAAGGTGCCAGTAACCAGTTTTGGGCCAACCTCCTGACCGAGAGTTTGTACCCGGTCAATTACATTGTTTAAAGACGTACTGATAGTATCGGAAGCAATCGTAAAACCCAGGATTTGGACAGTATCATTATTGGCTAAATAGTCGTCGGCACTGGATTTCCATTTAGGGGCTTCAGCCGCCAGCGTTTTACCCTCGCGGGTCAGAGCCGGGATAAGCAAAACCAACGCCACTATCAGCACCAGCAAGAAAGTAAAATATACCGTTAAAGCCCAGACCCAACGTTTGTTACCAAAGCGGTTATTCAGCCGTCTGACCGGACCGTTAAAAATATAGGCTGTTACCGCCGCCCAGATAAAAGGCGGCAAAACCTCGGCAATATGCAGCAAGAATAATACGAGCAAACCAACCAGTATCAGAACCGTCCAGCTTTTGGCGACCGGGGTAAACCTTATTTCGTCGACCGGGGGAGTACCACCCTGTAATTTACTACTATTGTTACCGGTTTGTATGCTCAAGCCTGCCTCCATTTTTCAATTTTACGCCTACACGATTGGAATAATATACCAGATTGAGGCGGAATAAGAAATAGGACGAAGTATTTAGCCGGTTGCTAAAAATGCACAAAGGGCTACTATTTAACGAGGCATCCGTTTGGTCAGAAATTGCTGGTTTTGTGCATTCTGCACTAAGAGAGCGGAAGTAATTCGGCAATAATGTCCGTATACACAAATTGCACAAGAAGGTATTATTATCTCACAAAGCAAATACAAAAAGTTGTTTGCAAGAAGCCTCAAGATAAGCCAAAGCCCACTGAAGTAGTATAAACCAACGGGCTGAAACGCGGTCAGGGTTGAGTTAATACCCCGCCGGTACTCCTATCTATAGACTACATGCACGAGGTTCCTTTCTTTGCTGATACAACACAAAAGCGTCCCAGGTGGGACGCCTTTTTTTGTCTTTTTTTACTGTAGGCTTTTGCTTCAAACGTACCGGCTGGGAGGTTGAAGCGAAAGTATTTTAGACTGAGTTAGCTAAGGGCCACCGATTGAGCGTCGAGAGGCGTGTCGCCCTGAGCCTGACCCCGCGCATTTACGATCACATTGGTACCGGCCTTCAGGTCGTCCGGGGTCGCGCTTAACTGTTTGGTCAGGGTAGTGCTGTCGGTCAAGGTGACTGTTACGTTATCTCCGGCAAAGCTCGACCCGGTGAAGGTCGTACCGTTCAGGGTGCCACCTCTTAAAATCACCGGAGCCTGTCCACCGGCCCCGCCGCCGAAGCCGCCCTGACCGCCATTACCACCAAAGCCGCTGCCCGCACCGGGTGTAGTATTAGCAGCCTGACCCTGACCACCACCAAAGCCGCCCAAACTGGCCGGGTCAACCGCCGTCAGGCTGCGGGCGGTGTAGGAGCCGTCGCTGTTTTTGGTGCCATTGACGATAACCGTACCGCTAGCGGCTAGCTTGGCAAAGTCATCCGCGACCACCTTTTCACTTTTGGTCAACCGGGCTGTGGTCAGGGCAAATTTCTGTTCTTTGCCATCGGTATCTTTGACCGTCAGGACTTTGGTCGCGGCATCATAGCTGCTGACTGTGCCGGTAATCGGTCGGGAACGCTGACCCTGGCCCTGACCGGGGGTGCGGCCAGTAGCACCGGGTGTTGTTGAAGCACCAGCCTGGACCGGGGCGGCGGCACCCGGCGTGGTAGCGGCACTGGCCGGGGTAAAAGTAGCAAGCGGGGTATTTGGCACGCTGGTAACGTTCGCTACGGCAGTTGCACCGGTAGCCGTCGGGGCGTAAGGGTTGGTATTGGTGGCAACCGCCCAACCGATAGCCGCCCCGGCCACGATAATGGCAATCGCCAGCGCACTTTTGATAAGATTTTTGACAGTCATTTCTTTTTCCTTTTCGTCCGGTAAAATCCTGGCTTTAAATTTTTTTATTCTCTAGGCCGGATTTTATCATCTGGAGCAAGGAAAAAGAGCAATTTTTCGCAAAGGTTTCTTTACACTTAAATCCCGATATAGCGGGCGTAAAGGGTTTTGGCGACGTTCAAATCATCGGTGCCTTTGATAATCGCGCGAGCGTCCGGGAACAACGTCCAGTCGTAGCCGCCCAGCCGAAACCGTAGCAAGAATTCGTTTTCAGACATATCCAGTGCCCCGGCCTGTTGCAATACTTTCGCCAGTTCCGGCAGAGCTAGTTCCGGCACCGGCCTGACCGTAATCTGCACCGCGTTTCGCCCACAAAGGCTGGCGGCCCGGCTGCCACGTTCTCCGGCGGCATTCAGGAATTCAAAGTGGCGTTGGCCGCAGCAGGAACAGTCGGGCTGGCGACTTTCTACCGGTAAGCGGTCGAAACTAAGCTGCCACAGGTCAATCGAAAGCAAACCCCGGTTGAGCTTGCCCTGCCCGGTCAAAAGCTTGATCGCTTCGCCCACCGCAATCGAACCGATAGTACCGACAATCGGGCCGACAATCCCGGCGGTATCGCAGGTGGGAGTAGTGCCGGGCGGCGGCGGTTCGGGGAACAGACAGCGAAAACAGGGCGTATCGCCCGGTATGATCGTGCTGGTAATGCCATAGGCGGCGATTACTCCGCAGTAGACCCAGGGCTTTTGCCACTTGACGCAGACATCGTTTAGCAGATAGCGCGTTTCAAAATTGTCGGTACCGTCCAGCACTAGATCAGCCGCTTTGACCAACCGCTCGACATTTTCATAGTTCAGGTCTTCGACCAGGGCCTCGACCGTTACATCGGAATTGATCATGCGAAGCTTTTCGACCGCCGCCACCGCTTTGGGTAGATTGCGGGCCAGGTCGTTTTCATCGTAAAGCGTCTGGCGTTGTAGATTGTTCAGCTCGATAAAATCCCGGTCGATAATTGTCAGGTGGCCGACCCCGGCCCTAACCAGCAAATTGGCGATGGCGGTGCCGAGTGCCCCACAGCCGACCAGCAGCACCCGCGCCGCCAATAATTTGCGCTGCCCCTCTTCGCCGACCCCCTTGAAAATAGTTTGCCGGATATAGCGTTCCAGGTCTTTTTGAGTTTCAGTCATAAATAAGTTACGTTTCGTATTGTACCGGTCGGGCCGGTTATGCTATTATATTTTAGCTCATTATAGCTTATTCAGGGAGATAATATGTTTAAACAAGCCCTTGTAAACGGGATTTCGCTGGCCTATCGTGATGAAGGAAGCGGCCCGGTTTTGTTGCTGATTCACGGCTTTCCGCTAACCCACGCCATGTGGAACCTTCAGATCGAAGAATTCAAGCGCAGTTATCATATTATCGCCCCGGACTTGCGCGGCTTTGGACAGAGTGGCGGCGGCAACCTGGAGCAGTTTGGCACGGTCGACCAGTACGCCGACGACCTGGCGGCCCTGTTGGATACGCCCGGTCTGAGCGGGCAAAAGGTGATCGTGATGGGCCTGTCGATGGGCGGTTACGTGGCTTTTGCCTTCTGGCGACGTTATGCCCGGCGGGTCAGGGCGTTGATTTTGTGTGACACCCGCAGCGGGCCGGATACCGAGGAAGGCAAGCAGGACCGCTATAAGTTGATCGAGCAAGTTAGACAGCGCGGGGCCAGTCCCGCCGCCGAGACAATGGTGCCAAAATTGTTTGCCCCCGAAACTTATAATACCCGACCTGACCTGGTAGGCGAAATGGCCGGTTTGATCGAGCGCAACAACCCGGCAGGTATCGTCTATGCTGCCGGGGCACTGGCCGCCCGGCCCGACTCGACGCCCGACCTCAAACATATTACGGTTCCCTGCCTGGTGGTAGTCGGCCAACACGATGCCCTCACGCCGGTCGAGCGGTCGCGCGAGATAGTCCAGGAATTGCCGGACTGGCAACTCTCGATTGTGCCGCACGCCGGGCATATGCCGAACCTGGAAAACCCGGCTTTCTTTAATCAGGCGGTCGAAACTTTTTTGCGCGGTGTGGAGAAAACAAATGCAAGCTCTGCTTTTTGACGGTAGCCTGAAACTGTCCCAAAACTACCCCACTCCACCGGTAAAGGCCGGGGAAGCTTTGATCGAAGTGCGCCGGGCCGGAATCTGCAATACCGACCTGGAAATTACACGCGGCTACCTGGATTTTAAGGGCGTGCTGGGCCACGAGTTCGTCGGGATAGTCCGCGAGGTAGGCAACCGGGACGACCGGGCCTGGGTCGGGCGGCGAGTGGTGGGCGATATAAACGCCGCTTGCGGGGTCTGCCCGACCTGCCGAGCCAACCGGCCTAGCCACTGTCCCAACCGGACCACGCTGGGTATCGCCGGGCGGGATGGAGCCTTCGCCGAGGTGTTGTGCCTGCCGGTGGTAAATTTGGTGGAAGTACCGGAGAGCGTACCGGATGAACAGGCGGTTTTTACCGAACCACTGGCCGCCGCTTGCCAGATATTGCAACAACTTCACCTGCGACCGACCGACCGGGTAATGATCGTCGGCGATGGCAAGTTGGGTTTGCTGATCGCCCAGGTATTGCGCCTGACCGGAGCCTGGGTCGGTGTGATAGGTCATCATGCCGCCAAAGGTGCGCTGGTCGAACGGCTGGGAGTAGCCTACTATAGCGAGCCGGAACCGGCCCACCTGGCGGGCCTGGATGTGGTGGTCGAGTGTACCGGCAACCCGGCAGGTCTGGCAACCGCCCGCCAGTTGGTGCGACCGCGCGGGACGCTGGTTTTGAAAAGCACCTATCACGGCCAGCCGAGTTTACCTTTGAGTATGTACGTAGTGGACGAGATCACCGTGTTGGGTTCGCGCTGCGGCCCCTTTGAACCGGCCTTGCGACTGCTGGAACGCGGTCTGATCCAGGTCGAACCGCTTATCTCGGCCCAGTTCAAACTTCAGGACGGAGTGGCCGCCTTCGAGGCCGCCTTTGGCAAGGGCAATATCAAGGTGCTGCTCACCACCGGTTAGGAAGCCGTAATGAGGTTTAAAATGGCTCAGAGTTCTAAAAATCATCTCGGCTATCCGACCTGGTACTTTATTATCCCTGCAAAACTGTTGATGTAATCCCCCGGCAAATAGGTGATATAATTGCAAAAAGCAAGCAATCTGACCGGCAAAATTAAAACAGTTAAAATTAATGAGCGAAGAAAAAGTACCCACCCTGTTACAAAATGATACCGGCACCGACCAGCCCGACCCGCTAACTACCTCAACACCGATGTCGGCTACTGAGCCGGTCGAAGAACCTCCAGCGGAAACTGAGGAGGAAGAATACCGCTTATCGTGGAGCGAGAACCTGGGCTTCTTTGCGCTACACCACCGCCGGTTATTATTCTGGCTGATACTGAGCCTGGCGGCGGTCTTGCGGTTGGGACGGTTGGGGGCAAGAAGCGTCTGGTACGACGAGAGTTTTTCGCTGACACTGGCAAACCGCGATCTGCCCACCTTGCTGACCGGAACCGCCTATCAACATCACCCTCCGCTGGGTTATCTGCTGCTGGATGGCTGGCTCAGGCTTTTTGGCGACAGTGTTTATGCCGGGCGACTGCTTTCCGTGCTATTCGGAGTAGGCTTTGTGGCGGTGGTCTACGGGCTGGCCCGCGATATGTTTGGCTCGCGGACCGCTCTGCTGGCGATGCTTTTTGGGGCACTGGCTCCCTTCCAGATCGCCTACTCGCAGGAGGTTCGTCATTATAGTCTGGAAGCCCTGCTCGGCGGCTGGCTGGTCTGGAGTTTTTATAATGGCTGGCGGCGAAATACTCCCCTGGCCTGGCTTCAATTTACGCTGGCCGGGATATTGGCTCTTTACAATCTTTATTACTCCATTTTGGGGCTGGCGGCACTTGATTTCTTTTTTGTCGGATATTTATTATATAACCGGCGGGTAAATGGTCACTGGCAACTGAACCGGTTCAAAGGTTGGTTCTTTGCGAACCTGGCGATGGCGGCGGCTTTTGCTCCCTGGTCGCTGGTACTGCTCAACGAAGCCAAACAAGTCTCGAAATCCTACTGGATACCGGTCCCTAACCCACTGGAAATCTTCCGGCTAACCAACGTTTATCTGCTAAACGCGACTAACCTGACGACCGGGCCGCTGCTAACCCTGGCCGCCTTGATCCTGGGTCCGCTGATTACGCTATTTTTATTTAATGCCCTGCGCTTCCGTTTGCGGCGAGGCGAAAAAGGGCAAAAGCGTCGCTCGTTCGAGATCAGTTTGCTACTGACTTACTGGTTTGTCCCGGCTCTATTGGCCCTGGGGCTGTCCTATCTGGTCGCTCCGCTCTACCTGGAACGCAGCCTGATCGGCTTTGCCGCTCCCTGTTATATTTTGTTAGCCAGAGTAATTCAAACTGCCCGGCGTCCGGCCCTGTGGTTTGGGCTGATCATACCGGCCCTGGTGGTCTTACTGGGTTCCCTCGGTACTTATTATTTTAGTGAGGAGTACACCACGCACTATGAAAATGAGCAAGCGGTCGCGCACATCCGGGCGGCTTATCAACCGGGTGATATTACTATACACACTAACAAACTATCCTATCAACCCTTCCAGTATCTCAAGGCCGCCGGGCCGCAGTACCTGGCCCCGGAAGAACCGAACAATATCCACAATGATACCACCCCGGAGAGTCTCAAAGCACTTGGAATGGCGTTCACGCCGGTTCCCGACATAATCGGCCAAATCCAGGCCGGGGGCCGTATCTGGTTTGTCGTCGATGCCCCTCAACCGGGTCAAACCTTCGATTATCTGACCGGACTACAACAACAAATAACGGCCAGTCACTATAAACAAACCCGGAGCTGGGATTTCTGGAACGGCCAGGTATTACTTTTTGAAAAAAATAGCGCACTTGGCCCGGTCGAGTCGTCCCTGAATTAACCGGCTTTTGTCTGATTGGGGATATGTTTGCCAGCTATCCTCTTTTCATGAATTATAATGTCCTCACAAACCGCAGTGCCGCGGTAAAAAATTTGCCGCTCATTTATTATCGAAAGGCACTACCATGAAAAATGGAGACATTCCAAACCCGCAAACAGGCCGCACCCCGGCCCGACCGGCGGCTGACCAGCGCGAACGCGACGTGCAACAACTCGACGACCCCTTACGTAATAGCGTCCGCCAGTTGGGTAATATCCTGGGCGAAGTGCTGGGCGAACAGGGTGGCCCGGCCTTGCTGGAACAGGTGGAGGAAATTCGCAAGCAAAGCATCGAGCTACGTAATAACTTTAGCCTGGCCGGTCAGGAAGCCCTGCTCAAACGCTGTGCCGGTTTGCAACTGGATACCTCTTTTGACCTGGTACGAGCTTTTACCACCTATTTTCACCTGGTAAACCTGGCCGAAGAACGCAGCCGCTTGCGGACCCTGCAAGCCCGCGAGATTCAAAACCCGACCCTGCCGCGTAGCGAAAGTATCGAGGCCGCCCTCAAAGAACTAAAAGAAGAGGGTGTTCCGGCCTCTGAAATTCGCAAGCTGTTGAGCCGGATGCTGGTCGAACCGGTTTTCACTGCTCACCCGACCGAAAGCCGCCGCCGTTCGGTCCTCGGTCATCTGCAAGAAATCGAAGCGGTCATGTCTAACCTCGACCGGACCGATCTGACCCCGGCAGTTCGCCAGTCTAACGAAAACGAGTTGCGCCGGGCGGTTACGTTGCTCTGGCAAACCGACGATATTCGGGCCACCCGGCCTACCCCCCTGCTGGAAGTAGCCAACATCCTGTATTACTTTGAGAATAGCATTTACCAGATGGTACCCCGGCTCTACCGGGAACTGGAAAGCGCGCTATTCAAGTATTACCCCGGCGAAGCCTTTTTTCTGCCGGCCTTTTTGCGCTTTAACAACTGGACCGGAGCCGACCGTGACGGTAATCCCAATGTGACGGCCCAGATCACGGCCCAGACCGCGCGCTGGCAGAAAGATGTGATCCTGAAACTTTACCGCCAAAGTTTACAACGTCTATCGGTCGGACTGAGCAACAGTTCGCGCCGGACCAAAATTTCGCCCGAATTATACGAGTCGCTCAACGACGACCGCCGCCGGATGCCGCATCTATCGATCCAGGTCGAACAGCACAGTTTTTACGAAGCCTACCGCCAGAAGCTAGCTTATATACAGGAGCGGTTGCGGCTAACTATCGAGCATAACCAGGCTATCGCCGATGCCGCGCTGGCCGCCCAAAAACAGGGCTTACCCCCCTCGGAGGCCGGGTTAGGGCTGGGGGCCGGGGATGAGCAGCAACGCCAGGCGATCTATCGCGCTCCTAGCGAATTGCTAGCCGACCTGGGAGTAATCGAAAACAGTTTGCGCGACAACCAGGGCGACCGGATCGCCGATGGCCCACTGGCCGATCTGGCAATCCAGGTCCAGGTCTTTGGCTTTCACCTGGCCGGTCTGGAGGTTCGCCAGCACAGTGGCCGACATACGGCGGCCCTGACCGAAATCTTCCGGCGGCAAAATATTTGTCCCGATTACCAGGCCCTACCGGAGGCGGAAAAATTTGCTTTACTGGCCCGTGAAGCCGCCAACCCGCGCCCACTCCTGCCGCGCAAGCTCGATTTCAGCCCCGAAACCAACGAGGTGATCGAAACTCTACGGGTAATGGCCCGTATGCAGGAGGAGGTCAGCCTGGAGGTGTGCGAGAATTATGTGATCAGCTTTACCAACCAGGCCAGCGACGTAATGGCGGTTTTGCTGCTGGCTAAAGAAGCCGGGCTGATCAAACCTAAAACCGCGTCGGGGGCGGAAACCGAAAGCCTCTTGCATATCGTCCCCCTGTTTGAAAGTGTCGAGGATTTGCGGCACAGCCCAGACCTTATGCGCCAACTGTACAATACCCCGGTCTACCGGGACTGCCTGGCTCCTTACAACCAGTTACAGGAAATTATGATCGGCTACAGCGATAGCAACAAAGATGGCGGCTTTTTAACCTCGAACTGGGAACTTTACAAAGGTCAACAGACCCTGGCCGAAATCAGCCGGGCCGAAGGGGTGGATTTGCGGCTGTTTCACGGGCGTGGTGGAGCCATCGGGCGCGGCGGTGGTCCGGCCAACCGGGCTATAATGGCCCAACCGCCCGGCACCCTCAATGGGCGAGTGAAAGTCACCGAGCAAGGCGAAATCATCTTTGCGCGTTACGCTAACCCGGAAATCGCCCACCGCCACCTGGAACAGGTCACAAACGCGGTGTTCCGGGCCTCCCTCAGCCCTAAAGTCCGGGCCGGACGCAGCGGTTCGGAGGAAACTCAGACGGCCATTATGGAAAACCTCAGCCGCCGGGCATTGGCAGTCTACCGGGGTCTAGTCTACCAGAACCCCCACTTTCGCCAGTATTTCTTGCAGGCCAGTCCGATTAACGAGATTGGCCGTTTGAATATGGCCTCGCGTCCGGTCAGCCGGGGGGTGGGTAATTCCATCGGCGATTTGCGAGCGATCCCCTGGGGGTTTAGCTGGACCCAGAACCGCCACTATTTACCCGGCTGGTACGGCTGCGGGTCGGCCCTTTACGACTTCCTGACCGAAGAACCGGACCGACACGATCAAAACCTGGCTACCTTACAACATATGTACCGGGATTGGCCTTTCTTCCGAACCTTGCTGGATAACGCTCAACGCAGCCTGGGGGCCGCCGATATTAATATCGCCCAGCTTTACTCGCGACTGGTCACTGATGAAGCGATCCGCCACGAAATCTTCGGTCTGATTGAAACCGAATATAACCGGACGATCAGTGCGATTTTGCAAATCACGGAACACGAGGCGATTTTGGACAGCGTACCGGTTTTGCAACGCTCGATCCGGTTGCGCAACCCGTATGTCGACCCGATCAGCTTTGTCCAGGTCGGTTTGTTGCAACGCCAACGCATCGAGTGTGGCCCGACCACTTTTGACGAAGACCGCGAACAATGCGACCAGATGCTGGAGATTATTTTGCATTCTATAAATGGGATCGCTGCCGGAGTTCAGACCACCGGCTAAGACTTCAATTTTTTGGGGGATTTAAACTATTCTGGGACCAGTTGCTTTTTAAGGCCCGGCTGATCTTGCGACCAGGCTATTTGTGATAAATTTCCTATACACCATCAAAGCTAGAAGTTAAACTTGGTTAAAGAGAAAAATTGAGAAGTCATCATTATTTCAGCGGCTTAGAAAAGAGAGGTCAACCAGGATGATCAAGAACAAAGTGGTTCGGGTAGGCGTTTTATGGCTAGGGCTGGCCCTGAGCCTGACAGCTTGCGGGTCCGATAATACCTCTACCGGACCCACCGGCGGAACCGCTAATCCAATCGGCTTTGCCTTACCTACAGTTGCCGCTACTACGATTACCGCCCCTAGCACCACAAGTGCTGTCGCTACCACCGCCGCAACTACCTCAGCCCCTACTACCACTGCCGCAACTACCTCTGCCGCGAGCGGTCAAACCCAGGCCCAGGCGATTCGATCTACCGATTGGAACGCTACTTTTAAGGCCGACCCAAAAATCACGTTTGAACAAACGGCCCTGGGCTTGAATTTAGTCCTCTCTGGTACTGATAAAATTAGCGGAATACCTCAGCTAAAAGATATTGTGTACATCGACCTGGACGGCGACGGGGTAGAAGAAGCGGCTATTCCGCTGTTTTCGGGTGGCACCGCCGGAAATATCGCCTTTCTGGTCTATAAATACGCCAAACCCTATCCGACGCTTACCGATTACCAGGACGGTTACAAATTATATCTAAAGGCCGAGAATAACCGGCTGGTAGTGGGTCAACCGGTCTACGGGAGTTGGGAGCCTAACTGTTGTCCCGGTGGCGAAATGTATAACAGCTACCTGTTGAAAGCGGGCAAACTCAGCCAGGTCTCGGAAACCAGCGAAGGCTTTAGCGAGGCTGCACCAGGCGTAGTAACCGCCTTCTATAACTTTCTAAATGATAAAAAATTCCAGGAAGCCTATAATTTATTAGGGGCCAGTTATCAGAAAGCCAATCCTTACGCGCAGTGGCAAACCGGCTTTGCCAGTACCGAACAGGTCAAAGCTACCGCCACCTTAGCCGACAAAGCCAATAAGGTGGTTCAGGTCGCTATAACTTCGGTCGATAAAGGAGCTGCCGGTCAGAAAATAAATAAAACCTTTAGCGGTACCTGGAAACTGACCTGGAACACCACCAGCAAAGCCTGGGAAATGAGTGAACCAAATATCAAAGATACCACCGGTGGAACAACAAAAGGAGTAATTTTACCGGTCTTTGAGCCATTGGTGAGCGACCTCAAGAGCAAGACCAAAGTGCCAATCTACCTGCCGTCATTTCTGGGCGAGGTGTCAAAAAACTACACTATTTACGCCCAAACAGTCGATGCCGCCCGCGATTCATACGAGTTGAGTATGGGCCTGACCCCCGATTGCAATGGAAATGCTTGTTATTTTGGTGAGATCAAAGGTGCGTTAATAAATAGCGGGACGGTCCGCAACGACGGGGCGGCGGTTGGGCTGGCGAACGGGATAACCGGCTATTTTTTACTTTATAGCTGTGGAGCCAGTTGCGGCGAATCGACTTTAAGCTGGTGGAGCCAGAACAAATACCAGTACATTCTGGCGATCAAAGCCGGTGATCAGACCGATATGGTCAAAATTGCCAATTCTATGATCACAAACGGCCCACTCAACTAAAGAAAGACCGCGCATTTGGAGAGAACAGTAAACTTTAGAGATTAGAAGGATAAAATGCCATGAGCCAGCCAAACCCAACCGAATTCAACCAGCGTCAGGTAGCAATCGACCTGTTTAACTTGACCTGGAGGCTGCTGGAAAAGCCTGATCGGAACGCGGAAGACGATAACCGAATGTTGAACATGGCCCACGCCTCGCGGTATCACTGGGGTGAAGTGGGTCAGCCGGTCAATCGGGTACGGGGAGAATGGCAGGTTTCGCACGTCTACAGTGTATTGGGTCGGGCTGAACCAGCTCTTTATCACGCCGTTCAGTGTCTGGAAATTTGCCAGCTTTACCAGATCGGCGACTTCGATCTAGCCTACGCTTACGAAGCCCTGGCCCGCGCTTATAAAGTAGCCGATAACCCCGCAGAGTACCGGCATTACTATACACTAGCTGCTAAGGTCGCCCGTGATATTGCCGAAGCTGATGATAAAAACCAATTATTAATAGACTTAGAAAGCCTGGAATCGGTCGAATAAATACAATCCAAATTTCTGTTTGTCGCGTATATACATATATAGTAATATACATAACATCTCAGCCCTGCTGAGACGAGCAAACTTGCAAAAATCGCGCCTTCACACTAAAATTTGTGGGTCAATTCAGCTTGCAGTCTTACAATTACCGGGTGGTCGCGGTAGTTTGTTAGCTCTCTGATTACCGGCAGATAGGTAAACCACTTTAAATGTGAAAGCGTGGTCTTGGTTAATGCAAGTGCAATCCAACAAGCACGACGATGAACGGTTGTTGATTGAAAAAGTCCAGGCGGGTGATTTTGAGGCCGTTGAAACGCTTTACCAACGTTACAGCCGTCAGGCCTATGGTTTGGCTCTCAAAATATTAAATAGCCCGGAAGCAGCCGAAGATGCCATCCAGGATGCCTTTTTACGGTTTTGGAAGCAACCGGCCAGCTATGATCCGGAGCGGGGCAAATTTGTTACCTGGTTACTAAGCGTAGTCCACAACCTGTGTATCGACCAGCTAAGGCGCAAACGACATAATTCGATTTCGTTGGATCAGGAAGAAACTCAGGAACGAATTAATTATCTCGCGGATGAGAGCGTAACCATCGAAGAGGAAGTCTGGCTGGGAATGCAACGCGTGACGGTTCAAGGCGCCTTGAGTTCTTTGCCGGACGAACAACGCCTGGCAATTGATTTAGCTTTTTTTAAGGGTTTAACTCATCAGGAAATTGCCCAGCAAACCGGTTTGCCGTTGGGAACGGTCAAAAGCCGCATACGACAAGGATTAATGAAACTAAAAGGCGTTATGCAGGGTCTAGAAGTAGAGCCTGGGGTCTAGGATTGAAGTGGCAGGCAAATGGAAGAACGTGACAAATTGCAAGATCTAATGGCTGGGTACGCGCTTGACAGCCTCGACGAAGCCGAACGAGCCGAAGCTGAACAATTAATAAAAACTAACCCGCAAGCTCGCAAGTGGCTGGACGAGTTTCAATTCGTCACCAACGGCCTGGCTTTGAGCGTGAAGCCGGTTGAGCTACCTGCCGGTAGTTTGAACCGGTTGCGCCAGAAAGCCGGTATAGCCAGCCCGGCAAGCAACATAGTCGACTTTAAACCGCGCCCGGCGGCAGCGACTCGGCCCCGCCCGGTGCGTTCGTTTGGTCTGGCCTGGGCGGCGGCGTTGGTCTTGTTTATAACTTCGGCGGTGTTTGGTACGCTCTGGGTCAATACCACTCAGGACCTTACTCAGGCTCAGACCAATAATCGCAATCTGGCTAGTCTGCTTGTATCACCAAGCCTCAAGGTGAGCGATCTGCAATCGACCGGTCCCGTAACGGGTGGTAGCTGGCGGGTTTATTCCGACCCTTCCAACCCTAAAGCCTACCTGGTTGCTCAGAATATGGCAACTTTACCGGCGGATAAAGAATACGAAGCCTGGTTTATTACCGCCGATAGTCGGGCCGATAAAGCCGGTTTGCTGGGAACCGGGGCCACCGTCGGCCCGACGGTATTTGCTCTTAATTCGGGTACGGCGGTCAACCAATACAACCGGGTAGCGATCACCATTGAGAAAAAAGGCGGCGTCGATAAGACCGATCAAAAACCAATATTGCTCGGTAATCTGAGCGCGTAATTAACCACTTTAAGCTCAATATGCTAATTAAATTCGATAACAAATAAAAAGCCGGTAGAAAACCGGCTTTTTATTTGCCACTGGACAGCCTGGGGAAAACCCTAAAGTTTCGTAACTGTTCAACCTACCTCTTGTAAAAAGAATTTAGCGAGGATAGTGAGGCACCCAAAGGGGACCCGACCCCTGCTGCGAGCCTTTAAAGAGGTTTGGTGAGTAGTTAACAATAATTATTTAGGTCATACACGCCAGGCACAAAGTCAAAGATAAATTATCTTTACCTGAGAGCTTAGAACCCGGCGTAGTTAGGTCTGGTCTGGACCAATCGTTCAATATGGGTTGCGGATGCGGACCGGGCGGCTAGTTGCTCGGCCTTGATTTGGTCAAGCCGGGGTAAGAGGCGGGCGGCTTCCTGGAGCAAAGTGATGCCCCCCAGGTAATCATGTAAATGAATATTTTCGGGAGCCAGCCGGAAATCCGAGGTCATATTGTGATAATTACCTAACGGGAAGGCCAGACCGGTTGCGCTATAGCCTTGCATTATGGCGGCACTGGCTTCACAACCGCCTCCGCTCATCAATTGACGCTGAGTTTTGAGCGGCACCAGACGGTCGGCGGCTTTTTTGAGAATAAATTCAGCTTCCTCGCTAAAAGTAAAACCCCGGTCGCCCACCCTGATCACCGGTCCCTCACCCTGAATCGCGCCCGGCAGAGTTTTGCTGGCCTCGATTGAGACTACAAAAGTATCGGCAGGTAGGATATTTTGTTTGAAAATCAATTCAGCCCCGACCAGCCCGACTTCCTCGGCGCGGGTAAAAACGGCCCACAGGTTGGTTTCGGCTTCTTCCTGGGCCAGTTTCCAGATTGAGAGCAGCGCGGCGGCGCAACCCACCAAATCGTCTATAACTCGTGCGTGAATAAAATCCTCGGTCAGCTCGAAATCGGTCAGGCTCCAGATGCCAAAGTTACCGGAGGTCAGGTCGCTATTTTCAGCCAGTTTCAAAAACAACCGGATTGCTCGCGGCTGCTCGATCAATTCGGCTCCCAATAATTGGCCTTCCAGGGGTTGCTGGCGGTCATTAGCCGGAAATACTTTCACCGCGCAAGGCTGCTTGAACCAGTCCAGGCCCACCCCACCCAGCAACCGGGCTGACCAGTTGGCCTCTGGAAAAGCCGCGTTCGGTTCGCTCAACCGGTTTTCCAGTTCAAAAGCCGGGTGGTCGGTGTGGGCCATCAGGGTTAGCGACTGGCGAACTTCCCCTTTCTGATAGCGGGCGATGATATTACCGTACTGGTCGATTTCGTAGGGTAGGTTAAAGCGTTTAAGGAACTGGCAGATATAGTCGCCAATCGCCTCCTCAAAGAAAGGAGCCGTCGGGATCGAGACTAATTCGCGCAGGGTATCCAGATAAAACTGACTTTCGGCTTGTTCTGTTCGGAGGGGGGTGGTTGACATTTTTAAGCTCTATCTCCCGTCTAATAAAATAGCTTCCCGTAGTTTGCCAGTTATGCAGACTACCGAAAGCTATTTTAACATATATTAATATTGAATTGGTATTGCTGGCTTTACGCCCGGTTGATATAAGCTTTAGACGTTGTTTATTTTTTGCTTAAATATTCGTCGTAGCGGTCGAATGGCGAATCTTTGGCGGTTCCGTTGTTCGCTGGAGAAAATGGCCGGGTGGCCGGGCCAATTTTTGGGCTGGCGGAGCGTACCAGCGCGCGCCGCACAAACTGGAACATCATGAACGCGCCTAACAGACCCCAGACCAACGCCCAGACCAGGGCCGGTATACCGGTCGCGCTTTGCAAGCCAACGGCATCGTTAAAGCCGGTGTGAAAAGGGTTGCTTGTAGCAAATAACAGACCCAGCAAATCGCTAACCGAGTTAAAACAGCTCAGTAGGGCCATAACATAGACCATAAACATCACCACGATATTGGGGGCTTTGTAGGCAACCCCACCGGCCAACGCTACCGCAATCCCGACCAGCAGTAAGCTGGTAAAGTCCCGGATAAACAGAGCCGTTACCACCAAAAGGGCACCCGAAATAAAGTACAAAATCCGGCGACGGTTTTCCGGTCGTTTTGATTGTAACAGCAGCAACCCACCAAACAGCACACTGCCCAGGTAGCCCGCCGAATAAGTGACGATAGCCGGTAGCCAGCCGTTAATTCCATAGATATAAGTCAGACCGCCACCGTTCCAGAATAGCTCGATCCGGTCGGCTTTACCCCCGACGGCATAGGCTGCCAGCGCGTGACTCACCTCGTGGGCCGAGACGGTAAAAATACGGAAGGGAAAGAGCAGTGGTGTCCACCACAGCACCACCACCGTTACCAGGGCCAGCACTATTCCAAACAAAAACTCGCCATCCAGCCCACGAGCGGCGGTCGCCCGGTTGTAGCGGTTCTTCGCCAGACCGGCAAAAAACCGGTTCATGCCGCCACTGCCTTTTTCAAACATCGTCTGCCTCGCTTTTTTTACTACAGAAACTTTATTCCCAGCCTGTTCACAAACTCTACGCAGGATCGGTAATCGAAGTTTCGCTATAAGTGAAAAGGTCTTTACTGGCGGACAGTTCACCAATTACTAACAGATGCGTAGCCTGATTTATGTTATACTGAACTCCGAAAAGTCCGACTTTTGTTCGATTTAAGGCTGGCAACCAGCCCGCTCATTTATGAAAACAGGCTTTTTGCTTCAAATTTCTGGTTTAGACCTCTCAGGGAGATCGGTGGATGCCGTTTTACGGTGGAAACAATAACTTTGACCCGCGCCGGTTGCGACCTTATGGCTCCGGTCGGCATTTTAACCCCTACTGGCATAGCCGCTGGCGTCGCCGCGCCCCCTCCTGGCTGCTGGCTGCCAATATGGGCAAGCCGCCGGTCAAAAAGAAACTCTGGTTGTGGTGGGTGCTGGTCGGGCTGGTCGTCATAATCTTTGCTGCTATTTTAACCCTCACCATCCTATCGATTGTAGCCCCGTTAACGGTTGCCACCGCTCTTTATACCGAACGTTACAATAGCCTGAGCCTGGATAAAGAATACGCTCTGAGTTTTGAAACCACTCGCATCTTTGACCGCAAGGGGGTTTTGCTCTACGAAAAGCAGCCGGATGAGGGTTTGCGGGAGTATGCCAAAATCGACCGAATACCCAAAGTGCTGATCGATGCAACCACCGCCGCCGAGGACCCGACTTTTTTTGAGAATAAAGGGGTTGACCCCTATGCGATTATGCGGGCGGTTTACATCAACTTTACCCATCAGGGTTCTTCCGGTGCTTCGACGATTACCCAGCAGGTCGCCCGGATTCTGTATTTGCCACCCGAACAACGTAAGCTCCAGACGCTCGACCGCAAAATCGACGAAGCCATTCTGGCGATCAAAATTACCGACCAGAAACCAAAAGATGAAATCTTAGAAAAGTATCTCAATAATATTTATTACGGCAACCTGGCCTACGGCATTCAGGCGGCCACCCTCGGTTATTTCGGCAAAGATGTCAGTGAACTTACCCTGGCGGAGGCCTCGATGCTGGCCGGGTTGCCTCAGGCTCCCAGCCTTTACGATCCGACCCAGGATTATGATCAGGCCCGCAAGCGTCAGAAGATTGTGCTGGGTCTGATGGTTAAATACAACCGGGTCAGCCAATCGGAAGCCGATGCCGCCTACCGGGTCGATCTTCAATCGCAACTGGTCGACCGCCGGGTGAAAAAAGCATTTATCCAGGCCCCCCACTTTGTAAACTTTGTATTGCAACAGCTTCAGGGCGAATTGGACTCGCCCCAACTGGCCGCCCTGACCGACAAACTTACCCCGGAAGATTTCAAGCAGGGCGGTTTCGAGATTACCACCTCGATTGACCTGGATATGGTCAACCGCGCACAGAGTGTGGTCAAGTCCAACGTCGATCAACTAAAAAAACTTAAAGCCTCCAACGCGGCCCTGGTTGCCATGCGCCCTGATACCGGCGAGATTCTGGCGATGGTCGGCAGCACCGACTTTAACGATACGGCTAACCAGGGTCAATTTAATGCCGCAATTGCCCGTCGTCAGCCCGGTTCGGCCCTTAAACCGCTAACCTATGCCTTCGCCATGCAAAAAGGCTGGACGGCGGCGACAGTGCTGGCCGATGTCAAGACCCAGTTCCCCAGTGCCGACCCGGCCAAACCTTATATTCCGCAAAACTATGACGGCAGTTTTCACGGGCCGGTACCAATCCGCAATGCGCTGGGAAGCTCGTTAAATATTCCAGCGGTCAAGGCTTTACAATTCGACGGCGTTGATACTTTTGTCAAAGAAGCCAAAGATATGGGCGTAACCTTTTTGTATGGCCCGGAAC
Organism: Chloroflexia bacterium; assembly: GCA_038322625.1. Lineage (GTDB taxonomy): Bacteria > Chloroflexota > Chloroflexia > Chloroheliales > Chloroheliaceae > 54-19. The sequence continues at coordinate 37,194 of JBBQGA010000029.1, read as the reverse complement.
GTTACGGTTTGACCCTGACGCTGGGTGGGGGCGAGGTACGGCTACTCGATCTGGTCGGAGCCTACTCGGTCTTTGATAACTACGGGGATAAAGTCCCGCCGATCTCGATCTTGAAAATTATGCGGCATGGCGAGGTGGTTTACCAGTTCGATCCGGGCAACGTTAACCGCAAAAACGTAATTTCGCCCCAGATTGCCTATGTGATTACCAATATTCTCTCGGATAACACGGCCCGGTTGTTGGCTTTTGACCGCAATAATCCGCTGGTGCTGGACCGCCCGGCAGCCGCTAAAACCGGCACTTCCAACGATTATGTTGATAGCTGGACGATTGGCTATACGCCCGATTTTGTGGTCGGTATTTGGGTCGGCAACAACAACAATAAACCGATGGACGGCGTAGCCGGGGCAATTGGTGGCGGTGTGATATGGAACAGTTTTATGAACTCGATCTACAAAGACCCCAAACTGGTCACTACGATTAAGCCGGGCGGCCAGTTGCAGACCGATTTCGTGCGGCCAAACGGGATCGTCGAGGCGACGGTTTGCAACGAAAGCGGTCTATTGCCCAACGATGCCTGCCCGCAACGTCATAAAGAAATCTTTCCGGCCAATGCGGTGCCGACCAAAGTTTCGGACATTCATCATTTTGTAAAAGTGCCGCGTGAGCGCAAGCCAGAGCCAGCCAAAAGCGATCCGGCCAATCCTAATCCTGTTCCGACGGTGGTGGGACCGCCCCCGGCCCCGCTGGATACTTACTGTCTGCCGGACGATAGCTGGCCCGAAGACCAGCTGGAAAACAAGTTATTCTATATTTACCCGCCGGAGTTGCAGGATTGGGCCGCCAAACAGGGCCACAGACCGCCACCAACCCAACCCTGCGGCGTGTATGTTCCGCCCACCCCGACTCCTAGTCCAACACCGGCAGTTTCGCCGACTCCGACGATAGATTTAAACGCTACCCCAACCCCGACCGGTACGCCGAATGTAAGCGATGGTTCGGGAGGTACGCCCGCCGCTACCCCGGTTCCCGGTACACCCGGTATTCCGCCGACCCCTGGCCCGATAAAATTGCCGACTGACGGGCCGCCGACTACTGCCAAACCGTCCGGCTCAACTCCGGTTCCCCCGACCAAACCGCCGGGCACTACGCCCAAGCCCTAGTCAAGTAAACTAATCCCCCGGCCTGACCGGGGAGTTTTATTTGTAATTGTTGAGCTATATATTTTAAAATCGGTTATAATAAAGTAGTCATATGAAACGAAAGAAAGTTATTGAGATTACCCGCTTGCGGGTCGTCAGGAGATGGTACAGGCGTTATGAGACTAAAAGTTGAACATTTGACGCAATTTGAATATGACGCGGCTGTTTACGAGACGGCCACCGAAGTCAGGCTCCATCCCGCCGACCATAATATTAGCACGCAACACCTGGAAAATTTTACGCTGGAAGTCGATCCGCCCACCTCGATTTACAGCTATACCGATTATTTTGGTAATCAGGTACACTATTTTAGTTTGCTGCAAAGCCACGAAAAACTGTCAATTACAACCAGTTCGGTGGTCAGTACCGGGGCCGGTTCGCAACCCGCTACCGACGAGGAATTGCTCAAACTGTTTGAATTTACGGCGGCCAGTCCTTACGTGAATTTCTCCCCGGCGGTGATCGCCTGGGCGGCCCGGTTTCCGGTCGAGACGGCATCGGAAAACCCCAAAGCGATGGCCGAACAGGTTTGCCGGGAAATCAACCGGGATTTTCAATATGAAAAAGGCGTAACCGATGTCGACACGACCGTCGACAAGATTCTGGAACTCAAAAGCGGAGTCTGCCAGGATTTCGCGCACCTGATGATAGCTCTGTGTCGCTGCCTGGGTTTGCCGTCGCGCTATATCAGCGGTTATCTCTACACCGGGGCCGACGCGAACGACAAACGGGCCGGAGCCAGCCACGCCTGGTGCGAGGTCTATTGCGGGCCGGAAGAAGGCTGGGTAGGTTTCGACCCGACCCACTCGACGGTCTGGGTAAATGAGAACTATATCAAGATTGGCGGTGGCCGCGACTATTCCGATGTCACGCCGGTACGGGGAACTTACAAAGGCAAAGCCAACGAAAACCTCAAAGTGGAAGTGCGGGTCAGCGTAGTCGACTAGACCGCATTTTTTATTCACGGTAACAGGAAAAAGCAATGCGAATAGCAGTAATCGGGGCCGGTGCGCTGGGGAGCCTGTGCGCCGGTCTTTTAAGTGTCACCGTCTTAGATGAAGTGTGGCTACTCGGTAGTCCAGAATTCAGCGGTTCCCACCTGGCCGCAATTGAGAAAAACGGCCTTGAAATCGAACTGGCTCCGCCGATTGCCGCCGGTTGGCAAGTGCCGCCGGGTATCTCCGCCGGGCCGGACGGCCTTTACCGCACCACTAAGTTAAAAATTGCTACCGATCCTGAGCAGATTCACACTCCGGTGGAGTTGGCCTTGATCCTGGTCAAAAGCTACCAGACCGAGCGAGCCGCTACCCAGGCCGCCCAACTGCTAGCCGGAACCGGACTGGCCCTGACTTTGCAAAACGGGTTGGGCAATGCTGAGATATTGTCGGCGGTTTTGGGAGCGGGACGGGTCAGCCAGGGCGTGACGCTGTTAGGTTCGATTTTAGAAGAACCGGGCCGGGTTCGATTTTCCGGTCTGGGACCGACCGCGTTAGGAAGCCCGCCCGGTCTGACTCAACTAGCTATCAATGTGGTGGCCGACTTTGCCGCTCGCTGGGAAAAGCTGGCCTTGCCGGTGAGTATAAGTGCCGAGGTCGATGGGTTGGTCTGGGGCAAACTGGTCGTCAATTGCGCGATTAACCCACTGACAGCCCTGCTCAACTGCCGCAACGGCGAACTGCTGGACGATCCTAACACCCTGAAATTGCTGGACGAAGCCGCTACCGAAGCCGCCAGAGTCGGGCTGAGATTGGGAGTTCAATTACCTTTTCCGGTAGAGGAAGCCGCCGACTGGGCCAGACAGGCCGCCCTTGCCACCGTCGGTAATATCAGTTCCATGCTGGCCGATGTGCGAAGGGGTCGCCTGACCGAGATCGAAATGATTAACGGGGCGGTGGTCAGACTCGGTCATCAGTTAAGGGTTGCTACGCCGGTTAATAATAGTTTGTACGCCCAGATTAAAGCCCTGCAACGTGAGACGGCGTTCTGGCCTCTAAAGGATCAAAATAGCCAGCCTGAATAGATCATTGTGACTGGACCAGTTTCACAAAGTCGGCTAACTCCGCCCCGTTCAGGTCGGATATTACCCAATAGTTCATGCTACCTTTGGCCCAATAAAAAAGTTGGTAGCCCTGGCGCGTCAGGTTTTGGGTTTCCAGCCGAGGGCTGCCGGTTTCGGTCGGCCAAATAAACAGATTGATGGTATGTTCTCGCCGGTGATAGACCAGGGCCGCCACCGGGCGGTTGTCTAGGTAGTCCAGCCGTCCCCCGGCCAGCGGAAAACCTTTATCGCTAAAATCTTCGACAGTTGGGGCGAAGTCCAGTTTGCCGTTGAACCAGGGCTTGACGGTGTGCTGGTCGGTGGAGATTACGTCGGCCAGGTGATTGACCATCAACGACCGGACGTGCCCGGCAACTACTTCCTGAGACAGCCGCTCGGTTTTGGATGCGCCGGTCAGATTTTGGACTATTACCCAGCCTATCCCTAGAAATATGACCAGGGCTACCGGAATAGCCAGCCAGCGGCGCGACCAGCCAGCCGCTCGGACCGGTTTATTCTCTTTTAGCAGGACTTTATGAATTCGTTTATCCAGGCCCGGTGGCGGCGCGTAGTAAAGCGAACCAGTTCGCAGGGCTTTTCGCAGGTTTTGCTGGCTTTGATATAACTTCTGGCAATCGCCGCAATCCTGAATATGTTGCTCGATTACCAGGTTGCGGACCAGATCGAGTTCGCCATCGGTGTAAGCGGTCAGCAGTTTTTGAACCTCAGCGCAAGTCATCTCTGACCTCCACCTTCAAACGCTGCCCCAGCCCCTGTTGCAAACTTTTGCGGGCGCGCGCCAACCGCGACATCACGGTGCCGACCGGTACACCGACCAGGTTGGCAATTTCTTTGTACGAGAAATCCTCTAATTCGCGTAGGACAATTACTTCCCGGTAGGCCAGCGGTAATTCTTCCAGGGCTTGTTCGAGCATCTTTTTATCCATGTTTTGTAAAACCAGCTTCTCCGGGTTATAGGCTTCCGAGCCACCGTCGTGAAGCTCCTCGTCATAAGCGGTATCGGTAGTCAGGCGGCGTTGCTGGGACAGGCGGCTGTAAAAGGTATTTCGCACAATAGTTAGCAGCCACTTGCGACCATCATCGCCCTGGAAACTATCGAAGAACTTGAAAGCCCTCAAATAAGCCTCTTGAACCAGGTCCTCGGCATCCTGGTCGTTGCGGGTTAACCAGCGCGCCAGGTTGTAGGCGGCGGCCAGGTGGGGCAGGATTATTTGCTCAAACCGGATCAGCCGGGTTTGTTCCTGAAACAGCTTCATAACTGCTTTCAAAACTTGTTAGTAATAAGTCTTCGCTTCAACCTCACCGGGTGAGGTTGAAGCGAAAGCCCTGATATTATTTGGATACCGTAACCGGGACCGCCGGCGGGATGGTGGCAGTAGCGGCAGGAGTCCCGGCCAGAGTGGTATCGACTACCGTTGGACCGGGTTTGCCCGGCACAATATTTACGGTCCGGTAGCCAATTGATTGCAGCAAATCGCTGGCCGGTAGCTTGTAGGCGTTCGGTTTTTCGACCCCTGGCCGGTGCTGCGGGAAGGCCGTCGCGCTGGCGGTGTAAAAACTGATGTTGCCTTCCACCTTCGTGATCACCTGGTGAATATGGCCGTTCAGGATCGTCACCGCGCTATAGGGCATCAGGAGGGTAATAGCCTGGCCAGCGTCTATGGTAGACCAACCCCACTGCGGATACACCGGATAAAGCGGCACATGGGCGAACACCACCAACGAGCTATCTTTCTTGACGGTTTGCAGGTCTTTTTTGAGCCAGTCCAGTTGCTCGCTACCCAGGTTGCCAAAATCTTCCAGCTCACCGGCGTTCGAGAGCGCAATAAAATGGATGCCCTTGTAATCCATACTATACCAGGGTTTGGCGTTTGGTTGGGGTTGAAAAGTCTTACGGTATGCCACGCCCTTGTCGCTACTGACATCGTGTTCGCCCGGCACATAAAAGACTTTATCGGTTTTGATCGAATTCATCAGTTGCAAAGCGGTGTCGAACTCGGCAGGTTTGGAGTTATGCGAAATATCGCCGGTATGAAGGACCATGCTTGGCCGGACTGGCAGCGCATTGATACGGTCGATTGTCTGTTTTGCGGTACCGGCCACGTCGGTGTTGATGCCTTCGGCGTTAAAGCCGATATGGGTATCGCTGATCTGGACGAAAGAGAAGCTTTCGTTGGTAGTGGCTGGCGCGCTGGTGACGGTAGTGTCTCCACAGGCCGTCAATAGACCACCTGCGCTGACGGTCCAGACCAATCCACCGCTGGCCCAGGCCATACATTTAAGAAAATCGCGCCGGTTGACCCCCTTTATCATGTTTTGAGGGTTTTCAGGGTTTTGAGCTTCCATGCTGCCTCCTTTGGTTATTCGTTAAAGAATATCTTTTTTCTCAGGAAGGTTGAGTGCACTCATAAACCTATACCGCAAACCGGGGTGTTTTATTCCCGGTCTGCTAAAACAGAACCCTTATTCTATTTTACCTTTACCCTCCGGCCTGGAAATGTTATAATAAAGGTAACTACTCAGGCCCCACCCCTGACCCTCCCCAGGGCCACCAGTGGAAGGGGGAAAAAAGAAGAAAAAAAGAAGAAAAAGAAAAGAGAGTTTACAGGGGGTACCACTGTGACCCCCCGCAGGGCACCCAGTGGGTACCCGGCCCCCACTACCCCTGCTTCGTTCCTTTACAGAAGTTTTCTGAGTAGTTACTAATAAAGATACTTCAGAAGGGTACATTTAGCCTATCCTGACTTAAATAGGACTTTCGCTTTTAAAAGTAAACCTGTCTTTGCGGGGGTCGTGGGGTCGGGTACCCACTGGAGGTCTTATAGGGGTCTCCCCTGGAAAACCTTTTTATACTTTCGCTTCAACCTCACCAGGTGAGGTTGAAGCGAAAGTTCAAATAAAGAAAGCAGTTGGCCGATGGCTGAAACCGAAATGCACCGACAATACGAAGAGATCAAGGCGCAGTATCCCGATGCGATCTTGTTTTTCCGGCTAGGCGATTTCTATGAGACTTTTAAAGAAGACGCCCAGATTGTGCATCGAGAGTTGGGCCTGACCCTGACCCGCCGGGCGATGGGTAAGGATAAGGTCAACGATATGCCAATGGCCGGGCTGCCTTATCATTCGCTCGACCGGCATTTGCCAAAGCTGATCGAGCGAGGCTACAAAGTCGCGATCTGCGAGCAGATGACCAAACCGGGAGCCAAGCTGGTGCGCCGCGAAGTGATCCGGGTGGTTACGCCGGGGACGGTGCTGGAAGATGAGATGCTGGTCTCGAAGCGCAACAACTTTTTGGCGGCGGTAGTGCTGGAAGAACGCGGGGCGGGGCTGGCTTACGCCGATATTTCGACCGGCGAATTTATGTGTACCCAGGTCAACGAGACTTCTAACGAGGAAGTGCGCAACGTCATCAAGACCGAACTGGCCCGGATCGCTGCCGCCGAACTGCTGGCTCCCGAACGACCTCACCAGCGTCGAAATATACGCCCGGAAACTCTTTTTGCCAGCGAGGAAGAAGATTATTTGGCTCCCTACAAAGGGCTTTTGCCAACCGCCGAAAAGGACGACCGCAATATTTCGCCACTGGACAGCACTTACTGGCGCGAGGAGACCGCCAGCCGGACCCTCAAGGAGCATTTCGAGGTCGGCAGCCTGGACAGTTTTGGCTGTGGCGGGTTGTCGCTGGCTACCAGGGCGGCGGGTGCGCTGGTGGCCTATTTGCAGCAAACTCAAAAGACTGTGCTGGCTCGGCTGAGTTCGTTAACCACCTACTCCACCCACCGTTATATGGCCCTGGACAGCCAGACCCGGCGCAACCTGGAACTTAGCGAGAATTGGCGGAGCGGATCGCGGAAACTATCGCTGTTTGGGGTGCTGGATAATACCCTGACCGCGATGGGGGGCCGGATGTTGCATCGCTGGCTCAACCAGCCGTTGCTGGACCTCAACCGGATTCTGGCGCGACAGGAAGCCGTGACCGCTTTTTACCAGGATCACCGTCTGCGCGAAAGTATGCGGGCGATTCTGAAAGAGGCCGACGATGTCGAACGCTTCGGGTCGCGGGCGGCTTCGGGGGTGGCCTCGCCGCGCGAAATGATGGGCCTGTTAAAGACGCTGGAACTGGTGCCGCCGGTTCAGGTTTTGCTGGGCGAAACCAGCCCGGAGGTCCAGAAAATCTTTCACTCGCTGGTGTCGCGGATGCACGAATGTTACGAACTGGTCGAAATGCTGCATAGGGCGGTCGCCGAGGACCCGCCGGGTAAGAAATGGACCACCGGCGCGATCCGGCCTGGCTATTCGGAAGAACTCGACCGGGTGCGCGAGATTTCTACCAACGGGGAAGCCTGGGTCGAGGATTTCAAGCGGCGCGAAATCGCCCGAACCGGCATCAACAATTTGAAGGTCAGTTGCAACCAGGTTTTTGGCTACTTTATCGAGGTCAGTGCCTCGCATATCTCCAAAATCCCGGCGGATTATGTGCGGAAACAAACGATTGCCAACGGCGAACGTTTTATAACGCCCGAACTCAAGAGCATGGAAGGCCAGATTCTGACCGCCCAGGAGCGGATCGAAGAACTGGAACAGGATTTGTTCAAAGAGGTGCTGGCCGGGGTTGCCAGCGCACTGCCGCAGTTGCAGGAGTTGGCCTCCGCGCTCGGCCATCTGGATGTATTTGCCGGTCTGGCCGAAGCCGCCGTCAACCGGAATTACTGCCGCCCGGTTCTCAACGAAAGCAAAGGCCTGGTGATCAAGGGTGGTCGTCACCCGGTGGTTGAGCAGGTCAATAGCGAGCTGATCTTTGTGCCGAACGATTGCTGCCTGGACAGCGAGGCCGAGCAGATTTCGATTATCACCGGGCCGAATATGGCCGGGAAGTCGGTTTATTTGCGCCAGGTGGCCGTGATCGTATTGCTGGCCCAGATCGGGGCTTATGTCCCCGCCGACAGTGTTACGATGGGTCTGGTCGACCGGATATTTACCAGGGTCGGGGCGCAGGATGATATTGCCACCGGCCAATCCACTTTTATGGTCGAGATGGTCGAAACAAGCTACATTCTGGCCCACGCCACCTCGCGTTCGCTGGTAATACTGGATGAGGTCGGGCGCGGCACCAGCACCTACGACGGGCTGGCAATCGCCCAGGCGGTGGTCGAGTATTTGCACAACAACCCGAAATGCAGTGCCAAGACCCTTTTCGCTACCCACTATCACGAACTGATCGAGTTAGCGGCGGTGCTGCCGAGAGTGCGCAATTTTAATATGGCGGTCCGGGAGGACGATGGCCGGGTAATTTTCATGCGGAAGGTTGTGCCGGGCGGGGCTGATCGCTCCTATGGGGTTCACGTGGCCCAGTTGGCCGGTCTACCGCGCCAGGTGATCCGCCGGGCCGAGGAGCTTCTAATTTTGCTGGAAAACCAGGGCAGCGAACTCGAACTACACACCGCTCGCCAAAATCGGTCCAAAGACAACTCGGCCCAGTTGCCGTTGTTCGCGGCTGGACCCGTGCCGGTAGCAACACTGGAAAGCGTAGCGGTCGAGAATCCGGTGCTGGCCGAACTAAAAAATTTGCGGGTGGACGAACTCTCGCCGTTGGAAGCTCTCAACAAACTTTACCAGCTACAGAAAAAGCTCCAGGACCACCAGCGCGACTAACTTTCAGGTTCAAGCTTCGACGGTGGTTTTAGCATAGCGGGCGGCAATATTCTCGACCGTAAAATCGCCCCGGTATTCCGGCGGCAGTAGTTCAGCCAGCTTTAACATCATAATATCGCTCATATATTCCAGGTTGTCGTGACGGCCCCGTTTGCCGGTGGGCGAAATCTGGTGAGCGTTGGCGAATTCGACGGCATATTCTTTGAGCCGGTAGGGTTTGCCGCAGCGCACTTCCACCCTCGGATGTTTTAGAAAGCCCCATTTGACCCGGCGCATAATATTTTCAGAACCCCACACCGCGATTGGAATCACCGGTACGTCGCTGGTGCTGGCGATCAAGGCCGCCCCCGGATGGCCGGGTTGTAACTGGTAGGTTTTGGAGCGGGTACCTTCCGGGAAAATACCCAGCAACTGGCCGCGTTTGACTGCACTGAGAGCCGTTCTGATCGCCTGGCGGTCGGCCTCGCCGCGATGCACCGGAAAGCCCCCGGCTAAAGCGACTACCCCACCCAAAACCGGCGTCTTAAAGTATTCGGCTTTGGTCATTACCAGCGGTGGGCGCGGCGAAACGAGTGTGCCAACCATCGAGTCCAGGTTTGAAAGATGGTTCCAGGTGCCGATACACCCCCCCGCCGGGGGGATATTCTCCAGACCTCTGATATGCAGGTCGCAAGTGAGTTTGAAGGTCAGCCAGGAAATCGGTTTGAATACAAGATAAAAAGCCAGAAAGCGCAGTGTCGTGAACAAAAAATGCAAGACCTGCCGCAACCGGGGCGGCAACTCGCTATTTTTACCGGGTCCCAGCAAGGCCGGTTGGCGGAGTTCGGTCAGGTAATCCTGCCAGATCGCTTGCATAACTCCCACACTCCTCGTTTACCATTCATCAGGGCTTTCGCTTCAAGTTGGTTTGCGCCATTTAGCGAAAGTTCTACTATACAAAGCTTTTGAAGTATAACCAATCTATATAATAGCGTCAACGTAGGCTGAATTGAGATATAGCCTTATAAATGATATTCTTTAGTCAGAATAAAGAATAAAGAAAGACAGGAGGGCTTTCAAAGTGGCAGCTAAAGCGATGGACCCAAATACCCCGGTGATTGTCGCGGCAACCCGCACCCCTATCGGGCGGTATGCCGGTTCGTTAAAAACCGTTCGACCGGACGACCTGGGCGCGGTAGCCCTGGCCGAGGTCGTCCGTCGCGCCAGTCTGGACCCGGCCCTGATCGAAGACGTTTTCTTTGGTTGCGCCAATCAGGCCGGTGAGGATAACCGTAACGTGGCCCGGATGTCGCTTTTGTTGGCCGGGTATCCGACTGGCGTGGCCGGGGTAACGGTCAACCGGTTGTGCGGGAGCGGCTTGCAGGCCGTCAATAGTGCCGCGACCGCGATCTGGTCGGGCCAGGGTGAGGTGTTTGTGGCCGGGGGTGTCGAGAGTATGACCCGCGCCCCTTTCGTGGTTGCCAAGTCGGAGGAAGGCTTTAGCCGGGGTCCCTTCAAGATGGAAGATACTACGCTGGGTTGGCGATTTATCAATAGCAAGCTTTCGGCCTTGTATTACCCGTATAGCATGGGTGAGACCGCCGAGAATGTAGCCGAGAAATGGAATATCAGCCGGGAGGCCCAGGATCGCTTCGCGGCGGAAAGCCAGCGACGGGCGGCGGAAGCCCAGGCTGCCGGTCGCTTCAAAGATGAAATCGTAGGCGTGCCGGTACCGTCCGGTCGCAAGGGTGAAACCGCTATGTTCGAGGTGGATGAACACCCTCGCGCCGATACCACCTTTGAAAAGCTTTCGGGCCTGAAAGCGGCGTTCAAGCCGGGCGGTTCGGTCACGGCGGGTAATTCCTCCGGCATCAACGATGGAGCGGCGGCCCTGGTGATAATGAGTTATCGCAAGGCCCAGGAATTAGGGGTGGCCCCCCTGGCCCGGATCGTTTCGACGGCGGTGGCCGGGGTTGACCCGGCCTATATGGGGGTTGGGCCGGTACCGGCCAGTCGCAAGGCCCTCGACCGGGCCGGTCTGAGCGTCAACGATCTGAGTCTGGTCGAACTGAACGAAGCTTTTGCCAGCCAGAGTCTGGCGGTAATGGGCGACCTTGAATTGGATCAGTCGAAGGTCAACGTTAACGGTGGGGCGATTGCGCTGGGCCATCCGCTGGGAGCCTCTGGGGCGCGTCTGCTCACGACTCTGCTGTATGAATTGCGGCGGCGCGGGGGCGGTTACGGCCTGGCAACTATGTGTATCGGGGTGGGTCAGGGTATTGCGACCGTCGTCGAAGGGCTGGCCTAGCCGTTCACTATGTATTATTTTAGAGTAACTACACACCAAACCACTGAAAAGGATCGAAGCAGGGGTCGTGGGGGCCGGGTACCCCCTGGGTGCCCCTGTAACCTCTCTTTTTTCTTCTTTCCCCGTCCACTGGTGGCCCAGGGGAGGGGTCAGGGGTAGGGGCCTAAGTAGTTATATTTTAGAAACCAAAAAGGGAACGTATGTCGTTAAAGATAGCCCGGCTCGAAACTTTTAAATATCCGAATGTCGTCCGCTACTTTTACCCAACGGTGGTAGTCAGCGACCAACCGGAGTGTTTGCAACTATTTCATCCCGCCGGGGCACCTCTGTGGAATGGTAACCTGGGCCAGACCGCCCGCGCCTACGCTCACAGCTACAGTTTGCTTTATCCCGATCAGGATTATAATATTTCGATCTGGTGGAATGATAAATGGAGTTTTAATAGTTACTACATCAACATGGCCTTGCCGATGCACTGGGATGGTGAGCTATGTAGCTATGTCGACCTCGATCTGGACGTTTTGTGGTTAACCGACCGCTCCACTCGTGTATTAGAAGGTATTCGGACACCGGGTGTTTACGAACTGGACCGGGACGAGTACGAGGAGCGAAAGGTTAAATATAATTACCCGCCAGAAATTATGGCTCGCAGCGAGGCCTCTTTGCAGAAAGTTCTGGGTTTGATCGAAAGGCGGGTTTTTCCGTTTGACGATTCGCTACTGGACTGGCGGCCTACTCCCGAAATGCTGGAACTGGCAAACTTACCCGATTCGGCCACCGAGTGGCATTTGAGCAATAACGGCTAAATTCTTGATGGGTGGCTGCCCTTAAAAATTTGTAACTGTTCACCTAACCTCGGCCAAAGGATTAGCAGGGGTCGTGGGGCACCCATAGGGTACCCGACCCCGGCGGGGGGTATACAGGGGTCTACCCTGTTAAAACTCTTTTTTCTTCTTTTCCCCGTCCACTGGTGGCCCTGGGGCGGGGTCAGGGGTGGGGACTAAATAGTTACAAAATTTATAAGAAATAAAAAATTATTTAAAGTGTTGGTAAATTAAAAACAGGAAAAGGACATTGAAACAAGTTATATATTATCACCGGCACGGCGAAACTTTTTACTCGGCTCGCAACATGACCTATGGCGACAAGGAACACGAAGCTCTACTGACCGAAACCGGACGAAAGCAGGTAAATTTGCTGGGCGCGGAACTGGCCCGGCGCGGCCCGTTTGACCTCTACCTGACCTCCCCTTTGCCCCGTGCGGTGCAGACCAGTGCGATAGTCCAGGGTTATCTAAATATGGAACTGGGCGTTGAAATGGGGCTGATCGAGGGAATCAAGGAAAGCCGGGAGGCGATCTGGGAGCGGGTAGCCAGGTTGGCCGAACGGCTGGTAAAAGAAGCCCAGCCCCGAATTTTACTTTCTACACACGGATTTATTTGTTGCTGCCTGGCGGCTCACTTTCGGGGTCAGACCTGGCGCAATATGAGCCTAGAAAACCCGCCGACCGCCTCATTTGGCTGGATCGAACTGGAAAACGGTCTGGCAGTGCGGGGTTGCCGGTCTACTACCCTACACCTGACCGCAACGGCGGCCAATCTCACTAACGAGCAAGTACCCACTATGGTCAGCGGCTCTTAAAATAACTATGGTGGCCGGGATTTCTTGAAAAGAAAAGCCGGTCATCTTTTTTCTGCGGTGTATATTGCCCAGGCCGCAGTCGGTTATATTTTTGCCTAACCTAAAAACTCAATTCTTCCAACTTCAACCCACCAGGGCCGGTTAGACCGGTGACTTCGGCTGCAAAAGCCTCGCCGTAGGCGACTTCCAGACCTTGCGGTTCGACCTGAACCGTGCTGCCATCCGGCTGAGGCAAAAAGAGAATCAGGCTATCGTCGCCGGGATATTTGCGCAACACCAGCTTTAGCTGGTTCATCATCTCAAAATCGGTTTCTTCGCTGCCGGTGCGTGGAAGCCGGATTATCACCCGGCGGTGGATTTTGGGCGGTGGCGGTTTGCTACCAGGGCGACCCCGCGATTGACCACCGGTGGCAGCCGGGGCGGAGGTCGGGACCGGGTCGGGGATACCCAGCGAGGCAAACAAACTGGACGACCAGTTTTCGTCCGGGGGTGGATTGCGGCTGGTGGTAGGGTCCGCTACCGGTTGGCCTTCGGTCTCGGTTTCAACCAGATCGTCGGGGGCCGGGGCTGCCGGAGTGCCGGGCAAAGCCGGGTAAGCCGATAGAGCCACCGCGATGAGAACGCCGTTTTGTTGTGGCCGGTGTACTCTGGCCGCGACGGCCAGCCCTTCTTCAAGCTGGAGATCGAGGGCTGGCACATCGCGGGGCAAAAGCAGTTGAGCCTGACCGCTAAAATCTTCCAGTTGCAAAACGGTCAATTCTTCACCCTGACCCGCCCCCTGTTCGGTTGAAAGTACAATCGGCAGCCGCCGGATACCGGTGATCACGCCACTGATCAACACCGGACGGCTATCCGGCAGGCTGGTCAGCCGGGCCAGTTCGACCAGCCCATCGCTGGAAGCATCCGCCCCGTTGCTGGCGACCGGCTGTGCCCACAGAGGGTGTTCGGCGGTAAAAAAGCCCAGCGTTTGCCAGGCCCGGCGTAATTTCTCCAACCGGGTGATAGGCGGTACCCCGGTTAGCGCGACCGGTGCGGGTTCTTCCGGTCCGGCCACTATCTCGTTTTCGACCGGAGCGGCTAATAAATCAAACAGACTGGGCTGCTCCATTGCAAAGCTAGCCGGTGGACTGACGGTTTCGGATGTGGACAGTTGGTGTTGCTGCCATTCCTGCCAGGCCTCGGAAAGAGCGGCTAGTTCTGGGGCGGTGGCGGCCAACTTTTCACGGGGACCAAACCCATCCAGCGCGCCAGACCAGCCCAACCGCTCGATTTGCTGGGTTGACAATCTCACTCGCCGCACAAGATCATTGTGGTCGGTGAAAGGGGCAGCCTGGCGACTATAGACCAACTGCCGAGCGGTTGGGCGACCCACCAGGGGAGCCAGTCCCACCCGCAACGTGTCGCCCGCCGGGCCTTCCAACGAAAAATCCACCTCACTGGTTTGTACATCGGGCGGCAAAAGTTTCAGACCTTCCAGCCGGACTGCTTCGGCCAGCCGGGCCGCCTGGGCCGGGTCGGGCATAGCAAGCTGTAATCCGGCGGCATAGAAAGCGGCAGGCTGGTGCTGCCTGAGCCAGTCCAACCGGTCCAGCAGGCGAGTGCGTTCGGAACTGTCGGCGGCTTGCGAGTGCACCGGAATATCTGCCGGTTTCAAGAGCGGTTGATCGCTGGCGCGCCGCCACCTGTTAAGAATATCTAACACCAGTTGGAGCCTCCCGACCCCGGTTGACTCGCTGATTTCCAGCCGGACGCTACCCACCGGCGGCAGCGGGCCACTTTGGGCGGCGGTCTCAGGGCCGGTTTCGCTTTGAGCCGGTTGCAAGGCCACCAGATCGGTCAGGGGCGTTTGCGGGTCGAGACTGACCAGCAACAACCGGGGATGCAATACCGCCGGGTCGGCTGGGTCGCTGGAGACCGCCAGGCACAAGGCCTGGACCGCTGGTGCGGACGCTTCATTTAACAGACTGATCAAACGCTGGCGACCGTGCTGGCCGACCTCCAGTCGCAGGGGTCGCCGATCGGTGTAGGCTTCAAAATCGAAGGGCGGTTGGTCCGGGGGTGTCCCTTCAGGCTGGTCGGCCAGCCCCAGCAGACCGGCCACCAGGCTACCGGTCAACCGGCGGGGCACGACGACTACCCCGGCTTCACTGGCTTGCCGGTTGACCCTGGCGGCCCCCAGGAAGGACTCGGCCAGGTGTAAATCGGCTATGGCGGCCAGTTCGTCATCCAGCATTCGCAGCAGGTCGGTGGGCGGTTCCGCTGCGGGATAAAGGCGGGACAGTTCTTGCAAACAGCGTTGGCGCAGTTCGGCCTGGCGGTGGCCGGTGGGTTGCCAGTTGGCACAGCGCGTGGCGATTTGCTGGTTATTGGTGAGCGCACCCGGCCAATCGCGTTCGTTGTAATGGGCGACCAGTTCGGCCACCGGTCGTAAATGCAAATCGGCGGTTGGGCGACCGGCCTGAAAAGCGTACAGCCATTCCTGACCGAAGGCCGGGTTTTGCAGACTCTGGCGGGGATACTGGGCACTCAAAGTCCGTTGCAAACGGCTGCGCAGGGCGGCATACTGCCGAGCGTCTTCGGGCTGGCTGTAGCGTGTCTCGCCGGTCCCTACCAGGCCAATTTTTAATTCCCGGCTGAGTTTGACCAGGGCCGCATTAGCCTTGATCCGGCGTTCGTCGGGTTGGCCGTCAATGGTCTGGGGGCGGGTCTGGGCTGCGGGCGAAGGTGCCCCGATAAAGAAATTCTCCGGTCCGAAAATATCCAGCAAAGTCTGGGCGCGGCTGCGAGCCTCCAGCGTTTTGCCGGCGGTCAGAGCCGCCATCAGAGGTCCGCCCGAATAAGGGGCGATAGCGATCAGGCCGGCTTTATGTTGGGTCAGGCTTTCCGGTTCGAGCAAAGCGGTCAGAGGGGAGTTAGTAGCCCGGAGTAATCCAGTGCTGATCAGTTTATTTAAATTAGCAAAGCCGGTCGGGTTCTGGGCCAAAAGCAACAGGCTATAAGGCAAGCCGCCCCAGCTTACCCCCACCTCGGCCCCTGCCAGCGGCGTGATCGGACTACCGGAAAGTAATTCCGTCCAGAGCGGCTGACCGGCCAGCGTGAATGTGTCGGTGAGGGCGGCGGCCACCGGCTGAGTTTCCTGGTACTGAGCCAGCAATTCTTCGGCCAGGTTTTCGACTGGTGCCATTCCGCCAAAGGGCGAGAACCGGCTATGTATTTGTAAATAGGCGAATTGAAATCCCAACCCAGGCCCCCGATAGTAGTCGATTAACGAACGTTAGCTGTTGAAATGTGCTAGAATTATAGCATAGTATGCGGCCATCTTCTTGAGCCGGGATAGGATTTGCCGGGTAAACCGGTCGCCGGATTACCGGCTAAAAAGGGTTATGACGGTTAACGGAATTCTAAATTTATACAAACCGGTCGGCCTGACCTCGCACGACGCGGTAGCACGGGTGCGCCGGATTTTGCGGGAGAAACGAGTTGGTCATGCCGGTACGCTCGACCCGGCGGCGCACGGCGTTTTACCGATCTGTGTGGGACAGGCTACCAGAGTGGTAGAATACCTGAGCGATGCGCGCAAGGTTTATTGCGCCGAATTCTTGCTAGGTGTCACCACCGATACCTACGACCGGGAAGGTCTGGTAACGAGCGTGCGCGAGGTGCCGGATTTCTCGTTGGCCGAGCTTGACCGGACGGCGGACTTTCTGCGAGGGCCGATAGAACAATTGCCCCCGATCTACTCGGCGATCAAGATTGCCGGACAGCCGCTATACAAGGCAGCGCGGGCCGGAACCGCCGGTCAGATCGAGTTAAAACCGCGCCCGGTCGAGATTTTCCGGTTTGAACTGACGGCCTGGGAGCGACCCTGGCTACGGGTCTGGATCGAGTGCAGCAAAGGCACTTATATTCGTTCGCTGGCCTACGATCTAGGCGAAAAGCTAGGCTGTGGGGCGTTTATGCACAGCCTGGTAAGGGTCCAGAGTGGTCCGTTTCACCTGACCGGGGCGGTGACGCTGGAGGAAGTCGCGGCCAGTTTGCAAGACGGTCAGCTTGAAACCGCCATATTGCAACCGCTCGATACGGTGCTGGCGGATTGGCCGGCCTGGGTGGTTGGCAGCGTCACCGAGGAGCGCATCAAGCAGGGCCGCAATGTGATGGCCGAGCAAGCCGGTCCGTATCAGTCCCTGGAACGGGAGCCAGCCGAGAAACTTAACTTGGCTTTCCGACGGGTTTATAATCGCCAGGGGGTTTTGCTGGCTTTGCTCGAACGCGACGGCTCGGAATGGCACCCGGTGAAAGTGTTTAACTTTTAGACCGCCTTTTAAGGGGCTTCCTCCCTACTAACTACAAAATATTTGTAACAGTTCAGGCTACCTATTCCGAGGCGGGGTCAGTAGGGGTCGGGTACCCTATGGTTGCCCGGCGCGGGGTCAAAGGGGTCTCCCCTGTTAATAACTCTTTTCTTTTCTTCCCCATCCACTGGTGGCCCTGGGGAGGGGTCAGGGGTGGGGTCTGAGTAGTTACATCTACTAAATATTAACTACTATCTTCTATCCTGTCCTGTTTAGATTGTGAATTAGAAGGAAATCAGTGGAAACCTTACATTCGCTTGAAGAATTACGGGGCCGGGCAACTCGTCCGGCGTTGGTGCTGACAATTGGGGCTTTCGATGGCGTACACGTGGCACACCGTGCCCTGATCAGCGGGGCGGTGGTCAGTGCCCGCGAACGGGGCTTGCTTTCGGCGGTAATGAGCTTCGACCCTCACCCCGATACGGTCATTTACCCCGACCGCCCGATGATTTATCTGACCGATTACAGCGATAAAGCCGACCTGGTCGCCGAAATCGGGGCCGATCAACTGATTATCCAGCCTTTCACGACCGAATTTGCCGCGATCTCCGCCGAGGATTTTGTGACAAATTTGCTGGAACTGGCCGACATCAAGGAAATTCACGTCGGCGAGGATTTTGTTTTCGGGGCCAAAGCCAGAGGGAATGTAAGCCGCTTGCGCGAGATGGGCTTCTCGCGGGGGTTTCAGGTCAAGTCGCTGGCTCCGCTGGAAGTCGATAGCCAAATAGTGAGCAGCAGCCTGATTCGCCAGTTACTGCTGGAAGGGAATGTACGGCAGGCCGCCCGTTTGCTGGGCCGGGCGCATAGCCTGAAAGGGCCGGTTATTCACGGCAACGAACGAGGTCGCTTGCTGGGCTTTCCGACCGCAAACCAGGCGATAGCAGCTAATTTTGCGGTGCCGGGTCACGGCGTTTATGCTACCATGACCACTTTTCTGGCCCACAGCAGCGCGTCTCCTCGTCCATCGGTGACTAATATCGGCACCCGGCCCACCTTTGACAACGGCGAACGCAGCGTCGAGACTTTCGTACTGGACTGGTCGGACGACCTCTACGACCAGCCGATCAGGGTCGAGTTTATCGGAAAGCTGCGCGACGAGCGCAAATTTAACGGTCTGGAGGAATTAAAAACCCAACTAGCCCACGATGTCGAGGCCAGCCGGGAGGCTTTACATAAAGCTGGACGGTTCTAGCCAATATACTTCAGGACTTCCTCGGCGTGCCCGGCTGGTTTGACCTTGCGCCAGATTTTGCTGATATAGCCTTCGCCATCGATTAAAAAAGTGGTGCGCTCGATGCCCATATATTTACGCCCGTACATATTTTTTTCTTTCCAGACCCCGTAAAGCTGGGCGACCTTCGCGCCCTCGTCGGCCAGGAGCGGGAAATTTAGTTCAAACTTGTTGACAAACTTTTCGTGTGAGGCGACCGAGTCGGGGCTGATACCGTAAACCAGTGCCCCGGCCTCACTCAGCAAATCCATGTTGTCACGAAAATTACAAGCCTGGGTGGTGCAGCCGGGCGTATCATCTTTGGGATAAAAATACAAAACGACCAGATTACCTTGTGCATCGCTCAACTTCATCATTTCGCCATCGCCACCACTGATCGGCAGTTCAAAGTCGGGGGCTTTCTGGCCTTCTTGCACAGCGGTACCGTTCTCGGTCTGGCTCATTAAAGATACTCCTCTGAATTGTGATTACATAGCACTGGATACAGCAACGGATACAGGCACGTGCTAAAATGGTTGATAGCTATAAATAAAGTTATCAGATAGAATGGTTAAATGCAAATAACTAAACCGGCCAGCCCGGCCAAGAAGGTAACGTAGTAATGGCCCATATTTTTATTATTGATGACTCGGAACTGGCCCTGGATTTCACGACCATGATGCTGGAAGGCGAAGGTCATAGTTGTGCTTCGACCACCGATCCTCACACGCTTATGCAATGGATCGAGCAGGGCCAGGTCCGGCCTGATCTGTTGATTGTAGATTCGGTGATGCCCGATATTTCAGGGCCGGACCTGATCTTAAAATTGCGCCAGCATCCTGAACCGGTGATCGCGGCCTTGCCGGTTTTGCTGGTCAGTGCGTTGGACGACCAGGTTCCGCCAGCCGGAAACGTCCTGGTATTACCAAAACCCTTTGGCCCCGAAGAATTACAACAGGCTCTCAATCTGCTGCTGGGTTAGACGAACTCTGCCGAGCGTGGTATACTTTATGAAATTTTTAGCCGGGCCGACCGGATTGATTGCTTGCCGGTCGGGGAAAACTTTCATTGATTTTCATTGATAATGACAAGAGGAGACAAATTACAATATGGCCGAGCCTACTCACGATTTTGGCCCGATTGATGAACTAAAACCCGAAGCGATAGGGTTGCCGGGTAATCGCCGTTTTCGCATTTTGCTGCGGCAGAACCGCCGGACGGCTTGCTTCTGGATGGAAAAAACCCAGCTGGGCGAACTGGCGGATGCCGTGAGCGAACTTCTGGCCCAGGTCGAAGGTGGGCAGGGTATTCCAGATGCGCCGGTACTCGACTCCTACCCGGAGCCGTATGAGGTGGAAGCCCAGACCGGACGGCTGGCCCTGGGCTACGACGAGCCCAGCGATTTATTTTTGCTGCTATTGTTCGATCTGGAAGCGGAAGTGGCCGCTCAGGAAAACGCCCAAAGCCCGGTAGAAGCCGAAGCCAGTGCCGCTAATATTATGCCAACCCTGCAATGCCGGGCCACGCGCGGCCAGTTAGAACGCTTTTATGCCGAGTCGGCTGCGGTGATCCAGTCGGGCCGACCTCCCAAACCCAGCAAGAACGGTCACTATAGTGCTAACTAGCTAACCTGAAGGTGGCCTGAAAGGGTCTCAAAAATATCAAAAAATATTTATTGAGTCGAGGGGTACTTGCCCCTCGTTTTATTTTAACGAACCGGTTCTAAATTCTAAAATCGGCCTGTCTAAACCTTGCGCTCATCTCTTACTTATGTTATATTACTTCCCACACCGGTAGCAGAATATAACCGGCAGCGCAGCACGTTCCAGTTTGATACCTGATGCCGAGATAGCTCAGTTGGTAGAGCATGCGACTGAAAATCGCAGTGTCGACAGTTCAATTCTGTCTCTCGGCACCTTTTTATTTCCGCCATTTTTCTCCCTACTAAAATTTCTTTACTATTTAATTAAACCAGAGAAACCCAATATTTTCGCTATGCTATAATCAGTGGGCTGATTTCTTCTCGAAGCCGGTAGGAAAGTTTATGCCGGATTAAATCAAGCAGGAGGGAAATTGAAATGAAGCCTGTCAAAAGCCTTTCCTCCGGCGGTTTAGTATTACACCGGATAAGCCTTGAAAACCTGGATACACTGCGGGAGATGTTAGAGAAGGAAGCCGACTCGGCGGAGATAATCGAGGAACTGGCTGAAAGTTACCTGCCTGACTTTGATAAGCAGAACCGGCTGATTAACTATGGCTTTTACATTCTAAAAGCCGGGAAACTGGCCGGTCTTACGCTCCTGGGCATCGATAGCTGGCGGGATGCCAGGGGCAACACCGGGGCCGATATTTTGCCGCATATGCGGGGCCAGGGTATTGCCCCGGCCTGCAAAGTTCACCTGTTTTATCTGGGCTTCGAGCTGCTTGGCCTTAACCGGATCGACACCGGCCACCTGCTTTCTAATATTGCCTCACAGAGATCGATTGAAAAAACGCCCGGCTTTCTGCTCGAAGGCACCCTGCGCGAGTACGAGCGCAACGACCAGGGCCAATTCGAGGACACCCTGTATTACGGCATCCTGCGCCGGGATTGGCTGGAATTATACAAAAATGCGGTGGTTGAGGTCGAGTACGAGTAAACGAGTCAGTTGAAAGATTTATTGGTTGAGCAAGGTTAGTAAGCCATCTGCGAGAGTTCCCCGCCAGTTAAGTTGTTCGTGACCACCCACGAATTCGCTGTAGTGTACGGTATATCCCTTCGCCCGCAGCACATCGCGTAGATGCCGGGTAGCCACAAGCTGAGTCGGACCATAATCGGTGGTCTCGGTTTGCTCAAACAGGCCCACTTCCAGGTAAAATTCTAAAGACAAGCCTGACCAGTTTAAAAACTGGCCGGTTAGCCATTCGTGTTCTCCATAATCCTCCGGTCGCCACCAGAAGGAGCCGGATTGCGAAAGTATCTTCCCAAACAACCCAGGATGGCTAGGGCCCGCATATACCGCCGCTAACCCGCCGTAACTAATACCGCTCACCACCGTTCTGGCCGGGTCGAGGCTGACGTTATAAGTGGCCTGTACCCAGGGCATCAGTTCTTGAGATAAAAATTGGACAAAGGGCGGATAACAGGGTAGCTCACGGGTGCGGGTGGTGGGGTCGAGCGCACCGATCATCACGACAATAGTTGGCGAAAGCCGTCCGGCCTCCACCAGCTTTTCCACGGTGGCCGGGACACTCAGAGTATGCACACAAGACCAACCATCAAAAAGCACCACCAGGTTATATGGCTCACCATCAGGGATATAACCCGGCGGAGTGTAAACCCAGACCGCACGCTCGTTGTCCAAAATCCTACTTTTTATAGAGTGCTGCTCCAGCCGCCCTTTTAATTCATACGGATAGGGGGTAAACCAGGTTTGGGGTGGTGCGCTCGGCAATTCTAGGATGGATACGGAATATTCTTTGGAGGACGGGTCGTTCTCTGGCGGCTGTAAGAAAACAGCTGGGTTAAGCGGATCACCTCGCAAATTTGCCATCCTCGGCTGGTCTTCGTAATCAAAAGGGGTTAGAGGGTCGTCCGGCGAGAAATAGTAGGTGGCGCGAGCTTTAACGGATACCCGCTCGGTCAGGAACCATATATCGGTCTGGGCCAGGCGCGTCAGTGGTTTAGGGCCAAAAGTATCGCCCTGCCAGTATAAATAGGAAAACAGCACCACGTTTTTTATCTCGGCTCCGCGCCACAAAAAAGTCACCAGCATATTTTTGTCGTCGTCTGCGATGGGTTCTAATATAGGGGTGTGACCCTCGGCTAGCTCTTGCCAGAAAGTTTCGGCGGCGGCACTATCGCCGACCGCCAGCCGGATTTGTAATTCTGCTATGCGAGGGCTAGTCAGCGTGGTCTGAGTGGTCAAAATAAGAGCTTTCATTTAGATGATATATTTTAGGTTAACTGAATGGCAATCTGACCACAAAGCGGGTATCGCCCGGCTGAGAGATAAGTTTGATTTCCCCTTTGTGGCGGTTCACCACGATCCGGTAAACGGTATCCAGCCCCAGTCCGGTGCCTTCGCCGACCCCTTTGGTGGTAAAAAAAGGTTCAAAGATGCGGGTTTGAATTTCGGGTGGCACGCCGGGACCGTTGTCGGCGATTTCCACCACCAGTTGACCATCTTCCTGCCGGGTACGCACCCAGATCAGACCTTCGCCGTGCATAGCGTCTACCGCGTTGTCCAGCAAATTTGTCCAGACCTGGTTAAGCTCGCTACCGAAAGCGTTGATTCGGGGTAAGCTCCGGTCGTATTCGCGGATAACACTCACCCCTTTACGCAGTTTATACCCCATCATGTTGAGCGCACTTTCCAGACCGTTGTGAATATCGATCTCCTGCAAGGGAGCCTGGTCCATATAAGAGTATTCTTTGATGGCCTTAACCAGCGTCGAAATCCGGTCGGTGCTTTGTTCAAGCTGGATTAACAGACTGGTGCCGGTCAGCGAGGCTTCCAGCCAGCGCAGCACATCCGGCAAAGCGGCCAGCCCGGTGACGGCGGCTAGCCCGTCGAGCCAGGCCCGGTCTAGCCCGCTTTCCACCAGGGTTGGCGCGATCTGCCAGCCGTCCGGTACCTGCTGGTCGTCCAACCAGCCATTAATTTCGTCCTCTCGTTCGCTCTGGCTGAGTGAGTCGAGGATTGGAGGATGGCTGGCGGCTTCGAGGGCGGCTTTCTGAAAAGCGGCCACCTGGTCCAGTTGGTCGGGCGACAGTAGACGGCTGAGTTTGAGGGCTTCGGTCTGAATGATAACCAGGGTTTCGCGCATCTGGCTGGCGGCACGACGGGCCGCCGCCGCCGGATTGTTGAGTTCGTGGGCCAGTCCGGCGGATAGCTTACCCAGCGCGGCCATTTTCTCCTGCTGACCCTTCAGGGCTTCCATGTTCCGCGCTCCCATACTCAGACCTTCCAGGATATGGGTCGCAATCGGGAAGCCGTGATCAAACATATAGCGGACCCGCTCGTTGGCAATCAAAAGAACCCGGCTCGGCAGGGTAGCCTGAACGCTGGCGGGGGCAACCCCATCCAGCACCGGAATACCGCTGATCCACGAACCGGGCTGGCTGGTTTTAACAACGGTGGTTTCCTGGTTACTCATTTTGCGGGTCAGCCGCCATTCTCCCTCAACCAGCGAATACAGGCCGGGGGCCTTGTCGCCTTCTCGGATAAGCCACTGATCCGCCTCAGGCTCGATCTCTTGCGAATTCTGGAGCAGCCATTCCAGTTGTTCGCCGGAAAGTTTCTCGAATAACATCAGCGATTGTAAAGTTTGCAGGTCCATCGGCTAAACCTCGGCTAAATAGCGGTGGATAAACTGGACGGCAATCGAGCCTTCCCCCACGCCGGAGGCAACCCGTTTGACCGAGCCGTGCCGCACGTCCCCGGCCACGAAGATACCCGGCACGCTGGCTTCCAGCAAAAAGGGATCGCGGTTGGCGGTCCAGCCTTTGGGTCGTTTGCCCTCGCGGATCAAGTCGGAGCCGCTCAGAATAAAGCCCTGTTCGTCGCGCTCGACTATCCCTTCCAGCCAATCGGTGCGAGGCATTGCGCCGATAAAGATAAAGAGGGCCTGGGCCGGGACGGTTTCAGTCTGTTGGGTCTGGACGTTGGTAATCGATAATGCTTCCAGGTTTTCTTCGCCTTTCGCCTCGGCAATCTCGGAGAAGGTGCGAACCTCGATATTCGGCGTCTGGCTGATCTGATCGATCAGGTAGGATGACATACTCTTTGCCAGCGATTCACCGCGAACCAGCATTACCACTTTATTGGCATAGCGCGAGAAATACATGGCGGCCTGTCCGGCGGAATTGGCTCCCCCGATGATAAAAACATCGCTGCCGGTACAGGAAATCGCTTCGGTCTGGGCTGCTCCATAGTAGACTCCCGCCCCGGTGAGTTTCTCGACACCGGGCACATCCAGCTTTCGATACGAGACCCCGGTGGCGATCATCAGGGCGTGGCAACCAATCTCGCTGCCATCGACCAGTTTAACCAGCCGGTACGCTCCATCGACCCGCACGCCGGTGACTTCCTGGGGGGTGAGAACCTCGACCCCAAACCGCCGGGCCTGGGCTACTGCTCGCCGGGCCAGGTCGGCTCCACTCAGCCCAACCGGGAAACCCAGGTAATTTTCGATCCGGGAACTGGTCCCGGCCTGACCGCCCGGTGCTTCCCGTTCGATCAAGACGGTTCGCAGCCCTTCCGAGGCTCCGTAGACTGCCGCCGCCAGACCGGCTGGCCCCGACCCGGCGATCAGCAGGTCGTAAAACGGCAACTCGGCTTTGGTCTTTAGCCCGATTTTTTCGGCAATCTGGGAATTGGTCGGCTGGGCCAGGTGGCTGCCATCGGTAAAGACCACCAGCGGTAACAGCGTGGTATCAAGCCCGGCAAAATCGGTGAGCTGGCTGGCCTCTTTGTCGATTTCAATATCCAACCAGCGATAGGGTACCTGGTTGCGAGCCAGAAAATCCTTGACCTGATGAGAGAGCGGCGACCAGCGATGACCCAGCACCCGAACCCCTTCAAAGCCGGGCCGGAAATCGGCTTGCCAGTCATCCAGCAAATCGTTCAAGACCGGGTAAAGTTTTTCCTGCGGTGGGTCCCAGGGTTTGGTCAGGTAATAATCAATTCTAACGGTGTTGATCGCCTTGATTGCCGCGTCGGTGTCGGCGTAAGCCGTAAGCAAAGCCCGCTTGGCGGTCGGGAAATGCTGCATGGCTTCGGCCAGGAATTCTACCCCGTTCATGCGGGGCATGCGCTGATCGACCAGGAAAAGGGCCACCGGGTCGTTGCGAAGCTTCAATTGCTTGAGGGTTTCAAGGGCCGCTGCCGCCGAGTCCGCCCGCATTATCCGGTAAAGATTGCCGTACTCCTTGCGCAAATCCCGTTCGATTGCCCGTAGCACATCCGGGTCGTCATCAATAGTGAAAATGATCGGTTTACTTGCCATTATAATTTTATTCCTGTTGAAATGATTTAATCTAAAATCCCCTTCATACGATACGAGAGGGGTAGGACCGAGAGATGGAAACGGGATGTAACTAAAGAGTGTATCTTACAAAACAGTATGAACGGCTATAATTTTAACATGAGCGTCAAAGTTAAACCGGCGAATTGAAAAGCCGTCACATTGAAAAATTAGTGGTATAAGGCTTGTTATCTTAGAAGAAATGTTCTATATTAGTAGATAGTAATCTATTTGTACCAACACCGGGCCGGTCGAGCCAGCCACCATAACGAACCATAACGATCCTTGAGGAAACCTGATGAGCAATACCCTGATTATAGTTGAATCGCCCGCTAAAGCCAAAACTATCACGCGTTACCTGGGTCCAGGCTACACCGTGCGGGCCTCGATGGGTCACGTGCGCGATCTGCCGGTGAGAGTGCTGGGGGTCGAGGTAGAAAACGGGACCTTCGAGCCGCAATACGAAACGGTCAAAGGCCGGGGCAAACTGATCGGCGAAATCAGGACGCTCGCCCGTGAAGCAACCTCGATTTTGCTGGCGACCGACCCCGACCGCGAAGGCGAGGCGATTGCCTGGCATATTCTGGCCGCCGCCGGTTTGAGCCGGGCCGGGAATAAAGTCAGCCGGGTAGAGTTTCATGAAATAACCGAAAAGGCGATCAAAGCGGCCCTGGCTAATCCGCGCCAACTCGATATGAATCTGGTAAACGCTCAACAGGCCCGGCGAGTGTTGGACCGGTTGGTGGGTTACAAGATCAGCCCGCTTTTGTGGCACAAAGTCCAGAAAGGTACGAGCGCGGGGCGGGTTCAGAGCGTGGCCTTGCGGGTGGTCGTCGAGCGGGAACGGGCCATCGAAACCTTTGTGCCACGCGAATTCTGGACGGTCGAAGCTGACCTTGCCCGGTCGCCTTTTTCCAAAAACAAGGCCGACGTTTTTCACGCGGTGCTATGGGATGCCAAAGAGAAAAAGAAAGCCGAGTTTGAAAAAGGCGATCAAGCCCAGGATTTGGTCGAGGTACTGGAGGGAGCGCGCTGGTCGGTTGCCAATATTGCCCGCAAAGAAGTCCCGCGCCGGCCCAGCCCGCCCTTTATTACCAGTACTTTGCAGCAGGAAGCCGCCCGCAAATTGCACTACAAGACCCAGGATACTATGAAGATCGCCCAGCAGCTTTACGAAGGGGTCAGCCTGGGGGCCGAAGGCAGTCAGGGGTTGATTACCTATATGCGAACCGATAGCACCCAGGTCGCCGCCGAAGCCCAGATGGCCGCCCGCGAGGTGATCAAGGAGCTTTACGGTCCGCAATTTCTGCCGGACCGGCCACCCTTCTATGCCAAAAAAGCCAAAGGAGCGCAGGAAGCTCACGAAGCGATCCGGCCTACTCGCCCGGCCCGCGAACCCGACCAGATCAAAGGCTGGCTGACCCCGCAGCAATTCCAGCTTTACCGGCTGATCTGGCGGCGATTTATTGCCAGCCAGATGGCTCCCGCTCGGATCGAGCAAACAACGGTCGATATAGAAGCCCGGCCTCGACCTACCGGCAGGCTCGATAGTCAGGTGGGCGCGCCTTATTTGTTCCGGGCCAGTGGCGAGCGGGTAATTTTTCCAGGCTTTTTGCAGGTTTACCGGGAAGGTCGCGGCGATAGCGAAGACGAGGAGGAAGACACCGGCAGTTTGCCGCCGCTAGACGTGGGCAATTTGCTCGATTTGCTAAAGCTATTGGCCGAACAACATTTTACCGAGCCGCCGCCCCGGTTTGGCGAGGCCAGTTTGGTTAAGGCCCTGGAGGAATTAGGGGTTGGTCGGCCCAGCACCTACGCTACGATTCTATCGACGATCCGCGACCGGGGCTATGTAATCGAGCAAAAAGAAGGCCGCGAACGCAAATTTCACCCGACCGAACTGGGCCGAGCGGTCAACGATTTGTTGGTGGCGCGTTTTCCTGAATTGCTGGATGTGCAGTTTACCGCTCGTCTGGAAGAAGAACTGGACGAGGTAGCCGATGGCAAGCGGCAGTGGACCCCGCTAGTGGCTTCGGTGTACGGCCCGATGATGGAGCAACTTAAAAAGGCCCAACGCGAGGTAACAAAAATCGAGGTGCCGCCCGAAACTTTGCAGTCCGAGCCGGGCGGCAGTGCCGGTACCGGGCGGAGTTATGGTCGCAAGAGCGGGTCTACCGGCTGGAAACGCAGTCCTGGCGCGACAGCCACCGGCGGAGAAAGCCCGACCTCTAAATATACTCGCCGTCCGGCGGCTCAGTCCGCCAGTGGGGAAGGGACGGCTAAACCGGCTCCCAAACGCCGCCCGGCAGCCACCGCTCAGAGCCGTAGCCGGAATACTAACGGTAGTAATAATAATGATAATAACGTTGAGGAAAGTTCGTGGTCGAATAGTTTTGCCAGCCGGACGGCTAAACCTACTCCCGCCCGGACCCCAGCGGCGGCTCCCGCCGCAACCACGACCGGCACGACGGCTGAGATGACCTGTCCGCTTTGCCAGAAGCCAATGGTCCAGCGTAAAGGGCCTTACGGCGATTTCTGGGGCTGTACCGGTTATCCCAATTGCCGGGGAACTCGCAAATAATCAGGCAATATTGCGGTGGGCGGCCTTGATAACATTGGCAATCAGGGCCAGGGTCGTCAGTGTACCGACCCCCACCCTGGACCGGGCTGATCGCGCGTGCTACTTTGCTAACGCTTTCCCACTCTACGTCACCCAGCACGCCTCCATCATCGTAAGTGCGCCCGTAGTCAACTACCACCACGCCCGGTTTGAGCATATCGCCCGTAATAATACACGGTTGTCCGGCACAGGCTATCACCAGGTCGGCTTCCCGCAGGTGTGCCGCCAGATCAAGAGGCCCGCCAGGCGGCCACCGTTGACGGCGAAACGACTTACAATATCAAGCCGTTGCCCTGGTACCGCACTCGCCAGCCTTAATTTTAGGAAAATATAACCGGTTTACTCTTTTACCCCCAACCCCCTCAAGGGGGCAATTTAAAAGCTTTTATCCTTCCGAGTCGACCAGCCACATGGCCTGGAAAGGCTGGAGCAAAAGCCGGTTATCGACCAGACTGACGGGCAGCAGTTCGGGCGGCAAAACATCTTGAAGCGGCCAGCTAAACCCGGCTTGCCAGAGCAAATCGGCACTGACGAAATGGGACTGCTCGGAGAAATTGCAAACTGCCATCAGTTTCCGGCCCTGGTATTGCCGCAAATAAGCAAAGATATGCTCGTTATCGGTCCAGAGAGGCTGAACCTGACCGGCTCCGTGCAGTTGCGGCAAACCTTTGCGGGCCGCGATCATGCTTTTCATCCCACTAAAAACCCGGCCTGTCACGGTTGAAAAATCGTGACGCTGACCGGCCCGCTCCCAGCTCATAGGTGGCCGGTGCAGCCAGCGATTGTCGGCAGCCTTGAGCGGGTCGTGCAGATAACGCCGGTCGTTGGGCAGTCCGATTTCGTCACCCATATAAACCAGTGGTAAACCGCCATACGAAAAAATGATGCTGTATAGCAGCAAAATGCGCCGGATTGCCAGTTCGATCTCCGGTTCATTGCCGGTCTGCTCGGCTTTCTCCAGGCCGGTCAGGGCTGCCGTCATACCACTCATGCGGCCATCCCCGGTGCGCGGGTTAAACTGGAAAACTTCGCCCAGCGCGAACGAACCGGGAAATTCACCGCTATAAAACTCGTTGAGAAAACGGCGATGCCAGAAGCCGTTCTCGCCGACGGCTGCCGCGTTTTCGTCAGTCACTGCCCAGCCAATATCGTCGTGGCAGCGCACATAGGTAATCCAGGTAGTACCGGCCGGGGCGGGCGGTATCCCCTGCAAAGAATGGGTCATCAGGGTTACTTTTCGGCTGGCAAGGCTGCTCCACAACAAAACCATCAGCGAATTATTATAGGCAATCTCACATTCCTTGCCGGTGTGGCGACCAACTCCCAGGTAGGGCAGCAGTTGGTAAGGTGGTACAATCGCCTCGGCCATAAAAATTACGCTGGGGGCAACCACCTGCACGATAGCCCGGAAAGCCTGAACCAGATCGTGAACCTCCGGTTGATTTTGCGAGTCGGTCCCCAACCGCTTCCACATAAACGGCACCGCATCCAGCCTTAAAACATCCACCCCCTGGTTAGCCAGAAACAACATATAGCCCAGCATACCCCGCCAGACCGCCGGATTGGTATAGTTCAAGTCCCATTGAAACTCGTTAAAAGTAGTCCAGACCCAGCGACCCCCGGCCATCTGAGGATAAAAGGTAAAATTACCGGCTTTGAAGTCGGGGAAGACTTCCGGCAAGGTTTTTTCGTATTGATCGGGAATGGTGCGGTCCGGGTAAGTAAAATAATAATCCATATATTCCGGCTCACCGGCCATCGCCCGCCTGGCCCATTCATGCTCTTTGGCGGTATGGTTGACCACCAGATCAATGCACAAACTCATCCCGGTAGAGCGTAATTCACCGGCCAGGTCGGCCAGATCGGTCATCGTGCCCAGCTTATAATTGACCTGACAGTAGTCCGCCACTGCGTAGCCGCCATCACTCGGCCCTGGACGGGATTGCAATAGCGGCATCAGGTGGATAAAATTCAAACCTAGCTCGCGGATATAATCCAGATGCTGGCGCACGCCCTTGAGGTCCCCGGCAAACAAATCGACGTAATAAATACCACCGGCCAGTTTTTCGCGCTGGAACCAATCGCGGCTAATTTCCCGCTCCAGATCAAGGTTTTGGAGTTCGAGGGCGCGTCCCTTGAAATAGTCCAGGGCCAGCGTGCCAACCGTTAATAGTTCGGCCTCGAAATCGGTCCGATTGCCATAAATACGCTGGAAGGCCTCATAAAAATCGGGCCAGAACCGCTCCAGGCGGGTTAGAAAAATATCCTTATCGCGTTCGTACAGATTTGGGGATTGATCCAGTTGAGGTACCAGGCTAGCCTTGAGACGCTTAAAGCTAGCCCGGACCTGGCTGGTCATAAATAATATATTCTGCATTCTTCATAAAACCTTTTGCTCAACAAATTTCGAGTTAATCAGCCTGGTCGTGCTACGTTCTACCAGGGTGGTATTAAAGCGCAGCAATTCCACTGGCCGGTCGGGTTGCTCGATTAACTCCATCAACTTTTGCACCCCCAATTCGCCCATTTGATGCATTGGTTGTTGAATTGTGCTAAGTTCTAAAAGTTCTGAAAGCTCGATTCCGTCAAAGCCAATTACCGACAACTCGTCCGGCACTGCTATTTTTAATTCTTTAGCCATTTCTAAAACCCCCAGGGCCTGAATGTCCGAGGCTGCAAAGATCGCACTAGGCCTTTGAGGCAAACCCAAAAGTTGACTGGCGGCCTGCCGTCCACCCTGGCGACTCCAGGAGCCGAGGCTCATCAATTCAGGGTCAAACTCGATACCTGCTTCGCCCAGTGCCCGGTGAACACCGATCAGCCGGTCGTTAGCCTGGTTAAACTTGAAATGGCCTTCGATTTCGCCATTAATAAAACCGATCCGCTGGTGGCCTTTATCCAGCAAACTTTTAATCGCCTGGTATGCCCCAAGCACATTATTAACTACCAGCGAAGTCAAGGCCGGACTGTAGGCGTCGATTAATACCATCGGCAGATTGGCCGCTTTGAAAGCCGGGATATTTTCAATTTCCGGGCGCAAAGATACGACCAATAAACCATCAACCTTGCGTCTCATCGGAATTCGGTTAAAATAATGTTCACGCTGGAGTTGGGTTTCAACATTATAAATAACCAGTTCCTGACCGTAACGCCCGGTGGCAGTCTCGATGCCGCGCAATACTTCTATCGAAAAAGGTCGGGTAAAGAAGGGAATTATTACCCCTAACGAACCGGTACGGCCTCCAATCATGCTGCGGGCTATCGGGTCTGGCGTGTAATCCAATTTTGATATTGCCGTCAGAACGCGCTGGCGAGTGGTTTCTTTCACCGCTGTACTATTGTTTAAAACGCGCGAAACAGTTCCAACGCCCACCCCGGCTGCCTTTGCAACATCGTAGATCGTTACTGCCATAGTATTGTTCTATCCGATTTTTGTGGAAACACTTCCAGAATCGCCAATCCGGCGGCTGTTTTTAAGCTTATCATAATTGCAGTTTTCTGTAAAGGTCGAACTTGAAATATTTAACTCAACCGGTTTTTAGACCGGATATGGCTAAATTTGAGGTGATTCTAAGGTTCCATAGCTATTTATAATCGGAATTATAGAAAAAAGTCGCTGTTTTCCAGCTTTGCCTATTTACAAGCTATTAAAATCATGATATTGTTAGACCAGTCCAAATGGAACCGTTTCCACAAAATAGCTAGGCACACAATATGCTGAACTAAGCCATATTGACCATTTGTAACCCGCGTGTTCAATTTTTACCGTCAATAAGGCTAAATAATCCAAAGGAGGATGAAACTTGAAGATGAATTCAGGTAAAGCACAACGATACCGCGCTTCGTTCGCAGTATCATTTGTGATCTTACTGTCGCTGGTTTTAGGTGCTTGCGGTGACGCAACCAGCACTACCGGACCGGCGGCCACTACCGCTGCCGCCAGCGCAACTACCGCCGCTGCTGCCTCCACTACGGCTGCTGCCGTTGCGACTACTGCGGCGGCTACTGCGACCACCGCTGCCGCCGTTGCGACTACTGCGGCGGCTACTGCAACCACTGCTGCCGCCAGCGCAACCACTGTGGCCTCAACTACCGCTGCCGCGACTGCGACCACCGCTGCCAGTGCCACGACGGCTGCCAGTGCCACGACGGCTGCTTCTACTGGTTCGACTACCGCCGCGACTGACTACACTAAAGTTGGCCCCGAACTGGTCAGTGCTTTTGCCGGTAAATACAAAGGTACCAAAGTTACCATGTTTGGTCCCTTCGTCGACACCGACGAAAAGAAGTTTAACGACTCCATGAAATCGTTCAAAGATGCCACCGGTATTGATATTCAGTACCAGGGTAGCAAAGACTTTGAAACTGCGATTAACGTTCGGGTAGAAGGCGGCAACCCGCCCGACATCGCCGACTTCCCGCAACCCGGTTTGATGGCGAGTATCGCCAAGGCCGGTAAGATTGTGGATGTCAACAAATTTATCGACCCGGCCTGGTTAAAGACTAACTACAACCAGGGTTATATCGACACTGCTACCGTAGACGGCCCCAGTGGCAAAATCGTTGGTGGAGTGTTCCAACGGGTTAACGTCAAGAGCATCGTATGGTACCCCAAAAAGGCTTTTGATGCCGCCGGTTACAAGATTCCGCAAACCTGGGATCAGATGTTAGCTCTTTCGGACCAGATCGTTAAAGATGGCGATGCCCCCTGGTGTATCGGTATTGAAAGCGGTGTGGCAACGGGCTGGGTAGCCACCGACTGGATGGAAGATATTATGCTTCGCACCACCTCGCTGGACAATTATGACAAGTGGGTAAAGGGTACCTTGCAATTCACCGCACCGGAAGTCAAGAACGCCGCTACTCAGATGTCGAAAATCTGGTTCAATGAAAAGTACGTCTATGGTGGCCGCAAGAAGATCGTCAGCACCTCCTTTGGTGATGCACCGGCCCCGATGTTCCAGAACCCGCCCAAGTGCTGGTTGCACAAACAGGGTAACTTCATTACCAGCTTCTTTGAAAGTGCCAAGCCGGGCGTCAAAGGCGGCGTAGATTATGATTTCTTCTACCTACCCCCGATTGATCCGCAGTATGGTAAGCCGGTACTGTTCGCCGGGGACCTCATGTCGGCCTTCAATGACCGACCGGAAGTTCGCGCCGTAATGGAATACTTCAGCACCTTTGAAGGCGTTAAGGGTTGGGCGGCGGCCGGTGGCGCGCTGGCTCCGCACAAAAACTCCGACCTGGGTGTTTACACCAGCCCGGTGGACAAAAAAGTAGCTCAGACTTTGCTTGATGCTACCAGCGTCCGCTTCGATGGTTCCGACCAGATGCCCGGTGCCGTTGGGGCCGGTACTTTCTGGAAGGGTATGACTTCTTACGTCAATGGCGACTCAACTCTTGACGAAGCGATGGTTCAAATTCAAAAAGGTTGGGATAACGTTAAAAAGTAATCCCTGATCTGGTTGCGCCATCGGTTTGGAGACTTACCGGTGGTGCACATCCTTTTAGCGACATTTGTCCTGGTCTATCGTGGGTCAGGGGGAGTGTCGCTATATCAATTTTTAGTCAATGCTAGACCTCACGTTGATGTGACAAAGGAGGCTGAGATGCAGACTACATCAGAAGTCAATGCTCGAAAACCCGCCCCCATCTCCTCAAATGCCTGGGTACCCAGCCGCTTCTTTATTGCGCTGGCCGGGTTGCTGGTGACGATAGGAGTGTTGTGGCTGGGATTTATATTTTTAAGGCAGAACGATTGGCCTCAGATTATCACGACCATAATCGCTATAATCTGGGGGGTTGGCGGAGTGGCGGCTTTGTTCACCACTGCCAATATGCTGGTAGAATCGCTGTCTCTGACCTGGCAACAACGGATACAACCGTATGTGTTTGTAGGTCCGGCGATTGGTTTTCTGGCCTGGTTTTTGTTTGTGCCCACTCTACGTACTTTGTACCAGAGTTTCTTCGACTCCGACTCGGTAAAATTTGTAGGACTGGATAACTATGGGGCTACCTTTACCGACCCTGAGATGCAGCAATCCTTTGTAAATAACGTGCTGTGGCTGGTGGTTGGTACCGGCGGCTGTGTTGTCCTGGGATTGTTGATTGCCGTACTGGCCGACCGAAGCAAATTTGAAGCGATTGCCAAAGCCCTGATATTCTTGCCGATGGCGATTTCCTTCGTGGGCGCGGGCGTTATCTGGAAATTTATCTACGCCTATGAACCAAAAGATCAGCCTCAGATTGGTCTGTTAAACTCGATTATTGTTAGTTTTGGCGGTGAACCTCAATCCTGGGCCACCCAAAAACCGCTGAACAATTTGTTTTTGATAATCGTACTGATCTGGATGCAAACCGGTTTTGCGATGGTATTGTTATCGGCGGCTCTCAAGGGTGTTCCGGCGGATTTACTGGAAGCCGCCCGCATCGACGGTGCTTCCGAGTTTCAAGCCTTTTTCCGAATTATAATTCCTTTCATCCAGGGTACGATTGTGGCTGTAACCACGACCATTGCCATTTTCACCCTGAAAATCTTTGATATTGTTTTTGTAATGACTGGCGGTCAGTACGGCACCGAAGTGGTAGCCACTCAATTTTACCGGCAGTTCTTTGCCAACCGCAACTTTGGGTATGGCTCCGCGATTGCAATCGTACTGTTTATCGCCGTTTTGCCGGTAATGTGGTACAACCTGCGTCAGTTACGGAAACAGGAGGAACTATAATGGCCGTTCAACAGCAAACCCTTGCGACCGCTTCCCCGGCGACACCCAGAGTTGCCAAAGCGCGGGGCCGCAAATTAACCGGTACCATTCTGGTAAACGGTTTACTGGCTATTATCTGTATTCTCTGGACGATCCCGACCATTGGGTTGCTAATATCCTCCTTCCGTACCCGCGAGGACATTTCGACCAGTGGTTGGTGGACCGTTTTTCCTCACCAGGCATACGCTAACGTCAGTACGGTTCAATTGACACCCGGTACTCCGCTCGATCAACCGCTGGTGGTAAATGGCACTACCCTTTCCGACGACCAACTGGTGGCCGGATTTGTTCTTCCCAATGGGCAGCAGGTCAAATGGGCTAACCGCCGGGCGCGTCTGATCAATGTCCAGGAGCAGCGGTGGGAGATGAATAATAATTTCTACCTGACCAACTACGCCAATGTGTTAAATGGGCAGAAATATACTTACACCGCCCAGGATGGTACCAGCAAAACCGAACAGGGAGATAACCTTAGCGAAGCTTTCCTGAATACCATTACCGTTGCAGTTCCAGCTACCGTCATCCCGATCCTGTTTGCGGCCTTTGCGGCCTATGCTTTCGCCTGGATGCGTTTTCCGGGCCGCAAGACTATGTTTGCCCTGGTGGTGGCTTTGCTGGTGGTACCGCTCCAGCTAGCGATTATCCCGATCTTGCGGGACTTTACGGCCCTCAATATCAATGGGACCTTCCTGGCGATGTGGCTGGCCCATACCGGCTTTGGTCTGCCGTTGGCGACTTACCTGCTCTTTAACTACATCAGTCAGCTACCCAAAGACATTATGGAATCGGCTTATATCGACGGCGCAACCCAGTTTACTATTTTCACCAAGCTGATTTTGCCGCTTTCAGTCCCGGCACTGGCTTCGTTTGCGATTTTCCAGTTTCTGTGGGTCTGGAACGATTATCTGATCTCTTTGATCTTCCTGGGTGGTACACCGAAGGCGCAGGTACTAACCATGCGGCTGGCAAATATCGTAGGCTCACGCGGCCAGGACTGGCATCTTTTGACTGCCGGGGCCTTTATTTCGATGTTGCTACCGCTGGTCGTGTTCTTCTCGCTCCAGCGTTTCTTTGTACGTGGTCTGCTGGCCGGTTCGGTCAAAGGCTAAGAAAAAAGAAAAACAGGCCGGTTAGCGGAAGTGCTAACCGGCCTGTTTTATTGCTATAAATTTAGACTGTTTCAGAACACAAACTAGCTATCTATCAGGAGAGCCTTTTTTGAATGGGTGGAGCTTAATCAGAGACAGAGTAATTACTCATCACTCTCTGCTGCTTGTCTAAGAGTTAAAAAGGCCTCTTTTAGGTGTTGTTTTACAGCAGAGGCTGGTTCTGCTAGTACCATCTCTTGATAAGCATTTAAAAAATCCATTCTAATCCGATAAAATAAGTGCAGATAATGCCTCAGAAACCCTAGACAAGTTAAGATTGCTATTTCTATACCGCCTGTTTTATCATAAAATCTTGAAGCATATTCTGCAACTACAGGTTCAATAACATCGGTTGTGATAAAGATGTAATTCTGAATGCGATTATGGCGAGTAATTTTAGTAATTGCCGCGTCTATATCATCTATGGTAATTCGCTTATTTTTCATCTCATAAGCAGTCACTATATTATCGTCACCAAGTAAGCAAATTTCTGCATCACCAAGAGAACCTGTTTGTAAATCGGCGGCATTATGTGAGAGTAAAGGTAATGCCCACTCCCCTAAATGTGCTTCTGCTGCTCTGTAAGCAGCAGCAACTATCAATACCGGTAATCGACTGCTATTTTTGCTTGCTAGATGTTGTTCTATTAACTTTAAAATAGCTTCAGATGATAAAGGTAAAGCTCCATCTGTGGTGCGGAGAGTTTCTAACAAAGAAGCCATACGTCCTTGCTGGACATCCCGCATATTGATTAGCACCCGGACTGTTTCCACAAAAAGTGTTTCGGCGTCTAGCTGGTTTTGATAAACAACATCAAGCAAAATAATTGTATCAACATACAGTTGGCGTGGTCTACCAACTATTTGAATGTCCGGGGTCAAAGCACGGTTTATATTACGAAAAGCAGGAGTCAAATAGCCAGAAGTTGGATTACAGGGTAATCGGTGGGTGTTTATAAAGTGTGTAAGATAGTCCTGGTCATATGTTCTACCGGAAAATGAATCGCTACCACCTATCTCTGTGTATGGTTTACGGGGATCAACTTTTGGATTGTGTAATTTAGCCAGTAGGGCAGACATAAGTAATCGCACGCCTGCTCGGTTAGAGAGGCATTTAGGGACTTAAAAACAATTAAGCGTTCCAAGTATTGGCAAAGGAGATGTCCACAAACCATTTTTCAAGACCCTGCTTTCGCTCGATTTGGGTTTCTAAGGCTGCCATTGCAATTTTAGTCAGCTTGATACCAGTAGA
>JBBQGA010000028.1:0-74863 GCA_038322625.1 Chloroflexia bacterium | reverse complement strand
GTCGACGTGGGCGTAGTGGCGTTTGTCGGTTTCGTACTCGACGTGAGCGATGGCGATGGTAATACCGCGCTCGCGCTCTTCGGGGGCGTTGTCAATCGAGTCGAAGGCCCGGAACTTGCCTTTACCGCGCAAGGCCATAGTTTTGGTGATAGCCGCAGTCAGGGTGGTCTTGCCGTGATCAACGTGACCGATTGTACCGACGTTGACGTGCGGTTTAGTTCGCTCGAACTTCTGTTTTGCCACCTGAGATTCCTCCTTAAAACTTTGTTTTCAGCTTCGGCTAAAGGCCGGAAGCTACTTCTTCAATCAATAAACTCTAAAACTATCTAAACATTTTCGGGTGCGGTTGCCCTCGTCGCGGCAAAAGGCCACAATTGAAGGGCAACCTGCAAAGGCTTATTCGCCACGCATCTTCTTGATGACTTCTTCCTGGATCAAGCGTGGTAGCGGATCATAATGGTCGAATTGCATCGAGTAACTGGCGCGGCCCTGAGTGCTACTGCGCAAATTGTTTACGTAACCGAACATTTCGGAAAGTGGTACGTAAGCCGAGATTACCTGGGTGTTACCACCCCTGGTATCCGCACCGAGTACCATACCGCGCCGGCTGTTCAGGTCGCCCAATACCGAACCCAGGAAGTCTTCCGGTGAAACTACTTCCACCTTCATGACCGGTTCCAGGATGACCGGTTGAGCCTTGTTAACCGCGCTCTTGATCGCCAGCGAACCGGCAATCTTGAAGGCGTCGACCGAACTATCGACATCGTGGTAGGAACCGTCGACAAGCTTAACCTTGACATCGATTACCGGGAAGCCCGCGATGATGCCGTTTTTCAAGGCTTCGCGGATACCCTGCTCGACGCCGGGGATAAATTCGCGGGGGATGGTACCACCGACAATGCCGTTGATGAATTCAAAACCTTTGCCGCGTTCTTGCGGTTCGATTTCGATCCAGACGTGTCCGTACTGACCTTTACCACCGGACTGCCGGACAAAACGTCCTTCAGCTCTGGAGTTGCCCTGGATCGTCTCGCGGTAAGCTACCTGCGGACGACCGACATTGGCTTCCACCTTGTACTCGCGTTTCATGCGGTCCACGATGATTTCCAGGTGCAATTCGCCCATTCCACTGATAATGGTCTGGCCGCTGTCCTCGTCGGTACGTACCCGGAAGGTCGGGTCTTCTTCGGCCAATTTCTGAAGAGCCAGCGACATTTTATCCTGGTCGACTTTGGTTTTCGGTTCCAGCGACTGGTCGATAACCGGTTCGGGGAAGCTAATCTTCTCCAGAATAATCGGGTGATCGGGATCGCAGAGGGTATCACCGGTAAAGGTGTCCTTGAGACCAACCATCGCGGCAATGTCCCCGGCAGAAACTTCCTCAACATCTTCGCGTTTGTCGGCGTGCAACCGGACAATCCGGCCAATCCGCTCGCGTTTGTCTTTGGTGCTGTTCATAACATAAGTGCCGGTTCTGGCCTTACCGCTATAAACCCGGAAGAAAGCCAGGCGACCATAAGGATCAGCCACAATCTTGAAGGCCAGCGCTGCGAAAGGCTGGTTAGGGTCGAGTGGGCGGGTTTCTTCTTCATCGGTGTCGGGGTTGATACCTACCACCGGCGGTTTGTCCAGCGGCGAAGGCAGGTAGGCCACGATTGCGTC
Source organism: Chloroflexia bacterium (assembly GCA_038322625.1). GTDB lineage: Bacteria > Chloroflexota > Chloroflexia > Chloroheliales > Chloroheliaceae > 54-19. The sequence continues at coordinate 73,201 of JBBQGA010000028.1, read as the reverse complement.
GAGCAGAGGTTGGACACCCTTGTTCTTGAGAGCCGAGCCGCACAATACCGGTACAATCTTACGAGTGATTACCGCTCTACGCAGGGCCGCGTGCAGTTCTGCGGCACTGATTTCTTCGCCTTCCAAAAAGCGGGAGGTCAATTCATCATCGGTTTCAGCAATCTTTTCGACCATTATCTCACGACGGCGTTTAACTTCTTCTACCATGTCCGCCGGTATTTCGGAGGAGTTCATGGTCTTGCCCTCATCGTCGGTGTAAATGATCGCCTTGTTCTCGATCAGGTCGATGATGCCTTTGAAACTCTGCTCCAAACCAATCGGCAACTGGATAGCGACCGGGTTCGCGCCCAACCGTTCAATAATCATATTGAAGGTGCGGTCAAAGCTGGCACCAGTGCGGTCCATTTTGTTGGCAAAGCAGATGCGGGGTACGCCATACTGGTCGGCCTGCCGCCAGACGGTTTCGGATTGCGGCTCAACCCCGGCCACTCCGTCGAATACTACCACGCCGCCATCGAGGACGCGCAAGGAACGCTGCACTTCAACCGTAAAATCTACGTGGCCCGGCGTGTCAATAATATTTATACGATGATCCTGCCAGAAGCAGGTCGTGGCGGCGGCGGTAATCGTAATACCGCGCTCGCGTTCCTGGGCCATATAGTCCATGGTCGCGGCGCCTTCGTGTACTTCACCGATCTTGTGTACCAGACCGGTGTAATAAAGGATACGCTCAGTAGTCGTCGTCTTACCTGCGTCGATGTGAGCAATAATTCCAATATTTCTAGTTTTTCGTAAACTCTCCAGAGCAGTATCGGCTGCCACAGGATTACCTCCATCTGGGAACTTTAGTGGATTGCCTTGCGGCGATCCGTTTTGCTACTTCGCTAATTGATTGATAATAACTTTGCTAATCGGAACCGTCGCGGGCAATCACTGGACGCGACTAATGCCTGATTAGACTTTGTAATGAGCGTAGGCTTTGTTAGCCTCGGCCATCTTGTGCGTGTCCTCGCGGCGTTTGATCGTGGCGCCGGTGTTGTTCGCCGCATCCATAACCTCGGCGGCCAGCTTTTCAGCCATACCGCGACCGTTGCGGGCGGTAGCCGAGCGGATCAGCCAGCGGATCGCCAGCGATTGGCGGCGTTCCGGCTTGATGTCCATCGGGACTTGCAGCGTGGCCCCACCAACCCGCTTGGGCTTGACTTCGAGAACCGGCGTGGCGTTGCGCATGGCCTGTTCAAAGACTTCCATCGAGTCGCGGTTGGACTGGGTACCCACGATTTCAAGCATATCGTACATTATGCGTTCGGCCAGACCCTTTTTGCCACCCTTCATGATTTTGTTGACAAAGCGGGCCACCGTGCGGCTTTTGTAAACCGGATCGGGCATGGTCTCGCGACGCTGAATTCTCGCTCTACGCGGCATCGGTCATTTCTCCTTAATAGCTAGGCCTGATATAGCAGGCAGGTCGCGCGGTCAGCTGGAGCTTTGGCGGACCGGGGGCAGCAGGTTTTTGACGACCCACCCCACCCTCGTTAATCAATAGTAATTAGGATTTTCGCTTCAAGTTGGTTTGCGGCATCGAGCGAAAGTCCTAAGTAATAGTTGGTTTATTTACAGTTTGGCCGGGGCCATTAGCAAAAAACCTCTCAAACGCGCAAAAATCGGTAGGAGTACATTTCCCGGTGGTTATACCACTGGATTAATGACCCTACCGCGCAAATAGCCACTCGTCAGGTTTCTTTATCTCACCATCCGGCACAAAAATAGCCCTTAAAACGGGGGGCTATTCTGCTTTGAGTTCTGGCTATATTTGCCTGTTGAAGTTCCGCTTTTACCTGGCCGGTAAAAAGAACTTCTGCCATTGTCCGCTACATTCGGTAAGTCTACCTGGGGTAGCTTTTACCGGCGGAGTGGCTGCCAGCGAACTGGCCTGGCGAACGGTTTAGACCTCGCTGCACGCACCGAGTTAAACAAAACCATTCGACCGCTAACTACTTAAAATCCGACTGCCAGGACACCCAGTGGGTATCCTCGAAAACTACTTGCGACCTTTGGTCGCAGCCGCAGCACCTTTGCCTTTGGCAACTTTGGTACCGTACTTGGAGCGGCCTTGCTTGCGGTCTTTGACACCCTGGGTATCGAGTGCGCCACGCACAATGTGATAGCGTACACCGGGCAGGTCCTTAACGCGACCACCACGGATCAATACGACCGAGTGTTCCTGCAAGTTGTGACCTTCGCCCGGAATATAGGCGGTCACTTCCATGCCGTTGGTCAGGCGCACGCGGGCAATTTTCCGCATGGCCGAGTTCGGCTTCTTGGGGGTCATAGTACGCACCTGGGTGCATACGCCGCGCTTCTGGGGCGATCCTTTACCACGGGTTGTCTTGCTCTTGAGCGAGTTCAAGATAAACCGCAGGGCGGGAGCTTTGGTCTTCTTAATGGAAGCCTTGCGACCCTTTCGCACTAGCTGGTTAATAGTAGGCAAAAAACTTCCTCCTGGGCGAAAAACCCTTCCGTGCCAAAACATTTCCGTAAGCTTCGACTATTTAGCAGAATTTCGCCAAGCCGAGCCATTACTTGAGATATATCTGCGACTCACATTAAAAAAGGCCGAAGCCTCTTGCTAACTTCTACCGGCAGATTTTCCCAGTGCAAGTGTGCATTATACATGGTGCGGGGGTGATTGTCAAGTCGATTTTCATGTTTTAGAATCGGTCAAACCCTGCTCCGCTATAGGTTGTATTATACTTCACAAGCTCGCTTTTAGCAAATCGCTCAAGTTACGATTGCTATTAACCAACCTGAAACTTTAGTTTGTATCGGTCCCGTCGCCTTTAATCCAGAAAAATGGAACCGCGATGGCTACACTGGAACCTTTATCGTGCAACATCTGGTATTCGGCACTGACCGGCACGCCCGAACCCATTCCGCTCACCTGCGGCCCGGTCATGATCCACTGGAAGCCCTGTAAGACCAGAAATTGCATGATCTTTTGAGTGTTTGCCAGGCTGGATTTATCAAACGCCTCATCCAGAGCCAGCAAACGAGGACTACCCGGCGCGGCGTAACTGCTATAGAGGGCGGCCAGGGCAGCGAATAGCGGTACGTACAGGGCAAAAAGTTGTTCGGCTCCGCTTCTGGTTCCGGCATTCCGGTCGGTAAGTCGTATCCGGCTGCCGCCTTCAGGGGTAATAAATACACCAAAGCGGAACCATTCCCGGTAATCGAAAATCTGAACCAGGGCATCCATAAAATTCAGCCCCGGTTCGTCTTTTTGACGCAATCGAAGCCCGGCAATCTCCCGACGCAGGGCATCCAGAATTAGCTGGTTCTCCTCCGGGTTTAGCTCCTGAACCGGACGGGCCAGCAAGCGGTGATGACGCGCCAGGTGACTACCGGAACCCTCGGCAATCTCGCTGGTATCGAGCGGTTTCCAATCCAGCGAATAGCGTTCCCCAACCATCGGCAAATGGTGCAACACCCGGTTTATACCGGTTATCCACTCCTCGGCCCCGGTAATATGAACTCTAATGGCCTCGGCCATTTCCTGCAACAGAAAATCCTCAAACAGAACCCGTTCTTCTTTGTCGAGCAATGTTTTCTGAAGGTCAATCTGGCTCGATAGTAAGCTCAATAGGGCTGGTGGCTCGATCTGGTCTTCGGCCACAAAAACAATCCGGCTTTCCTCATCCAGGTCTGGTCCATACTCGGCCAGGAAGGGCCGCTGGCGGTTGAACTCGGCCAGGAGTTGCCCGGCCATCCGGTTATAATCGGCTTCCAGCTCTTCTTCGGATGGAAGATTATTGGTTTCTTTTTCGCGCAGTAAGTTGTTCACCGCTCGTAAGGTATCACCTCTTTCATCGAGGGAGCGGGCCTCGATCAGACTGGCCGCCGGATAGAATGCCAGCTTAAAACTAAAAGTGGTTTGGGCCGCCTGGCGTCTGGCGCGAGCTTCCTCCAGGTCTAGCCGGGCCTGTTGCAAGGTTTCCAGTATAGTACCCAGCCGACCTTCGGCATTACCGCGCTCCATCGCGGCTTTTTGCAGTTCCTGGGGTAACTGTTTGCGCCGATCACGCAGATGCGAAAGGCGGTCGACCAGGGCCTGCCAGTCCGGCGACTCGGTCAGTTTTTCCAGTTCAGTCAGTTCCGCCCGGATACGAGTAGCCCGGCCCAGGCTTTCCGCCTGAAGTTCGGTGGTCAATTCCTGGGACTTACGGGCCGCCTCCAGGCTGGAAATCGTCTCCCGGTAGGTCTGCCAGCGTTCGTCACCCGCCGCCAGATGTTGCGCCAGGCGGCTGGCCCCGTTTTGCAAACGCCGGGTGGCATCGAGCAATACCCGTACCCGACGAGGGTCGCTAGCCGCCTCCGGCAAATCCTGACTTTCTTCCAGAATACGGGCCATTATTGAATTAAGCGTCTGGCGACTCTGGCGTTCCTGTTCGGCAGCTTCGTTTAAAAGTCGCTCGGCCTTTTGCCGGTCGGCTTCCGCCCGGTCGCGGTCAGCTTCGGCAGTCACCACCGAAGTCGCCCGCGCCATTTCTTCCAGCCGGGTTTGCTCCTGGGCCAGGGACTGCTGGTCGGCCCGGTTCCGTCGAGTACGTTCTTCCAGCTCGGTCAATTCGGCCTGAGCCTGGGCCAATTGCTGTTCAAGCTCGGCCAGTTCGGCCAGGCGTAACCGCTCCCGGTTTGCCATTCCAATATAACCAGGCGGCTCGACCTCGCCGGTTTGACCCACCAGAAGACCGTGTTGCCAGCTCAAAATCTTGCCAATTTTAGGTTGGTCAATTGGTAAGGATTGCAAGACCCGGTTTACTGTCGTGCGCCATTCTGCCGGGTTAGCTCCTTTGGGCAAACTGGCCGGGGTAAATTGAAGCCAGCGATCCAGGGCAGTCCCGTTTGCGCCGCCGGGAAGCGTGGCCGCTAGCGGTTCTAAAAAGGTATCGCTAAGGTTGTTAGAAGCCAGCCGGTCGGCAGCAAGTTGATGTTTGGAAGTTGGTACGATCAGCGCGTCCAGTAAACCGGCCTCTTCCAGCATCTGCTCCACCTGACCGGTTTGGCCTGGCTCCAGACCGGGCGCAAAATCGAGAAGGGCGTAAAACGGCAGGGCCTCGATCCCGGTCGTGGCGAGGTAGTCGCGGGCGGCCTGACGGCGGGGAGTACGCAGCGGCAGACGATCTGGTTCGGCCTGTTTGCGACGATATTCGGCCTCCAGTCCGGCCAGCCTGCTTTGGCGGGCACCCTTTTCCTGCATCAGACGGCTAAAACTCTCATCCAGTTGCTGCCCGGCCTGAGCGATTTCGCGCAGAACCTCGCCAGTCTGTTCGCGGTATTCTTCCAGGCTAGCCCGCAGGGCACTGCTGACCAGTTGGGCCAGCCGGTAATCTGGGTATGTTGCCAGCCAGCTTTCGGCCCGGTGTAGTTCCCGCCACTGAGTAGCCAGCCGGTCACGGGTCTGGCTTACCACCTCCTGGGTCTGATCGCGGTACTGGCGAGCCTGGTCGTAGTCGGCCCGACGTTCGGCGGCTTTCTCTCCGGCGGTCCGGGCTTCGGCGGCTTTGGTTTCCCGCTCCCGGTGCAATTCCTCTAACCGCAGTAGTCGCCCAAGCCGTTCTTCGGACTGATCCTTACTCAGGGCTTCCAGACCCAGCCCAGACCGGGCCAACGGTTCGCCCGTCAGGGATAGGCGGCCAAGCTGGCTGGTCAGCTCCTCTAATTGGGTACGGGCGAGCGGCCAGGCCGCCTCTGTTTCACTCAGTCGGAGTAATTCCTGAGCGGTTGAAAGGCCCTCCTGATGCCATTTTTGCCAGCCCTGGGAAGTGTTTTCCTGGCGAGACTGGGCCGCCTGCAAAGCCTGACGGGCACTTTCTAGCTGGGCCGTTTGCCGGGTCAGGACCTCCTGCGCTTCCTGGTCCTGGCTCCGGGCGCGGGCAATCGTTTCGGCAACCTGCATCGTTTCGCTGGCTTCCAGGGCCGCCAGTTGCCCGTTTACTTCTTCCTCCTCGGTACCCAACCCACTATAGCGCAACTGAACCCGCTCCAGTTCGGCTTCGGCTTTAGCCTGGTCTTTTTCGAGCGTCGTAACCCGGCCCTGAAAGCTGTTCTCGCTGTTACGCGTTTTGAGATAAACTAGACCCGCCCTGCGCGACCCGGCCAGGGCCAGTTTCTGAGCCGCCCGGTCCAGGGTATTGGCAGCGTCAAAGGCTTCCTGAAGGTGTTCTAACTGGTTCTGAATATTGTCGATGCGCTCCAGGGTGCCAGTAACCCGGCGAGTTATTTCGTCGGGGATGCGCGGTAGAGCTTGTTTCAGGTAGTCGTGTACCCGGCTAAAGTTAATTTCGGTACCCAGGTTGGGCTGGCGAATAACCAGCATCATATTAATGATGGTTTGAAAATCCCGCACATCAGCTATATCAAAAAGATACCGCGCCACGTGCGATTGATAGTCGGCCACCGTGTCACAGATAATACCGCGCCCACCTTCGTTTAAAAGCCCCTTAAATTTAGAATGGTCGTAGGCGACGTTCTTCTGGTCGGTCATGTTTAACTCGTGACCAAAGCGCGACCCATCGGTAAGAAGAAAGCGTAACGGGCGGACTTTCTCGTTGGCGTTGCTGTTCCCGGCCAGACTAAGTCCGATAGTCAACCAGCAAGCCCGTTCGCGTTCCTCCGGGGTACGGGCTTCCAACCAGCGTTGCCGGAGGTCGGGAGCGAATGGCGGCTCGGTCGGGTTACACCATTCAAATTCGAGGGCAATATAGGTGGTGCGCCGTTCGTAAAGATAAGGGGTAGAAGATTCGGCACTCCCCAGCACGTAATAATCAATTTTACGCTGACGAGTGCCGAATGTATCGATCCGGTTCGGGCTGATATTACCATCGAGAGCCATTGGGAGGGCCGCCGCCAGTACACTAGATTTACCACTGGCGTTCTCACCGGCCAGAAATAGTCGACCATGCGGAATTTCAAATTCCTGCAAACCGTAAAGCCAGAAATTGCAAAGTATGACCCGGCGCAACCGGTAGCCTTCCGGTCCATCAGCCAGACTTTGCAAATAGTTAACTTTACCGGCCAGCGTGCTACTCTCGCCTGGAGCATCCTCTCCCAGTCCTTCCCACATCGACAAATTAACCTGTGTTTCCAAATTAAAGCTTCTCCTGACCTGATTGGGTAAAACGCTTACTGTTAAAGTTTAATCTCGATTTCGCAGTTTCCTGACGCGGGCTACCTCACCGGCCCCGATTTGCCAGCCACGCTTCTGCCGAACACCCTGAATGATCCCGGCTTTTATCCAGTTTATAACCGCCTGGTCGCTAACCCCCAGGAGTTGCCCGGCCTGAGCCGCCGTATAATATTCGCTGTCAGCCCCATTTTGTTCAACTTCAGCGGTTGGAAGTAAAGATAGCTGAGTACCCTTCCCGGCTGGCGAAACCGAGCCACTTACCGCCGCTTCGGTTTCTTCGGGCTGGTAACTGACCGCAAAACGGGCTACTGTTGGTAAAATCAAAACATTGCCGGAGCGGTCGGGACCACGTATTAAGCTAGCCTGGCGCAGCGTAGCATAAACCTGGCGCAGTAATTCTACAAACGAAGTCTTTCGGGCGGTACTTCCCCAGCGCATCCCGTATTGCTCGCGGACCTGCCGGAAGATTTCGGCCAGTTCGCTTTCGGGCAAAATATAGCAGCCCTCTACCGGTTTTAAGGCCCACTCACCCCCGCCAAGCTTCTGACGCAACCGGTCGGCGCAGAGCAAAGCGGCCTGGTCTACCGAGTTATTGAGGTTTAAAAGCGTGACCGGACCGAGACTGGTCCCGCTGGCCCTGATTACCATAGCGTATTCGTAGCGCATATCGAGTTGCCAGCCAAAGGCACTCCCTAGCTCAAAGTTAACGGTTTCCTGGTGAGCCTGTAGCGCATCAAAGGCCGCCGGGTCATCGTATTTTAATAACACTGGACCGAGTAATAAGGTGCGCCAGGCTCGCTGTAAAGGGCTGAGTTTAGCGGTTCCCGTCAAGCTGGCCGGGTTCAGGCTGAAAGGGTTGCTGTCCAGGACTTTCCCGGCGGCTTCCACTTCGGGCATATCCAGGGCCAATATCAAAGAGCGGGCGGCCTCGGTAAACTCCCACAGCGCGTCCTCCTGCCCGACCTGGTTAACCCATTCTTCCGAACTACCATCCACCAGTTGCACCCCGCCTAGCTCGTGCAAGGTTTTCAAAGCCCGATAAAAACTAAAGCGATCAGACTGACGCTTGAAATCGAGTGGTGCCACGTGGGGCGCAAGATACCCCCCGGTCGCCGAGTGTTCTTGCAAACGTTCGGCCAGTTGCGACATCAAGAATTGCTGTTCGTTTCCCCGGCCACTGCCCAACCTTGTTTCAAAATACCACAATATCCAGCTAAAACAGGCAAAGTCACGCGGTTGCTGCAAAGTCGAAAAGATATAACCGGGAATAAAAGCCGAGGGCGTCCGCACCAACCGGATCACCGCCGGACTACGCCGGATGCGCCAGCCGGTAAACTGGTCGTGCCAGTTTTGTAAAAGGTTATACTGGTTGTTCACCAGCCGGAATTCCTGGGGCTGGCGCGTCCGGCTAATAACCTCATTTTCCATTAAAATAACCTGGGCCTGAACCAGGCTTTCGACCGCGTTCACGTTCTTTTTCACATTCATGCTAGCCAGCCCCTCCCTTCTCCTGACGAGCCAGCCGGTAGCGCGGCATCAGCACCCCCCCATCCGGGGCACGGAGTAAGCCATAGTTTTTCTCGGCGGGGTTGAGTAGCCGGATAATAGAACCGTCCGGGGCGCGATACTGGTGGCGGCTATCCCGCAGGCAATTTTGGACCGCCAGAAGTAGGGCGTTGCGCTCACTGGCACTCTTTAAAATTACCTCGGCCAGATCAAGCGTACCCATCGCAAATAAAGTGGAAAACCGGGCAAGCTCCTCCTGACGATGCAAACGGCGCACTTCAATCAGAGTCTGTTCGGCTTCCCGGTTAGCGTTGATCGGCAGTTCGGGCGTTTTCTCGCCCCGTGCCCGGCCAATTTCTTTCAGGGTGGGGGTTACTGCCGGTTGTTCCTCCCAGGCCGGTCGCGTCCCACTGGTAGTCGAGGGACGGGCCAGACTCTCCGGCAAATGAGCAGGTAGCGCGTGCCCAAAAGCGATCAGCAGTAGCTGGCTGCTTTCTTCCGGCTGGACCGCTTCCAGAAGCCTACGGGCCAGTTTGTCCAGGTCGGCGGCATAGTTGGTGTTAGGACGGGCGGCGGCGGCCAGTTGTTCGGCCCGGCGCACTACTTTTTCTACCTCGGTAGCGGCGGATCGCCGGAAAACATCGGCGTTCGACCCGGCACTAAACCAACTGACCACCGCGTTTAGCTGGTTGCCCGCTTCGCGTACCAGGGTCGAGTGCGGTAAAATCTTTTCCGGTTCCGTGCCGGGCGGCTGTAGATTAGCGGCTACCGCTTCGACCAGCACTTCGTACTGACCGCTAACGAACCACTCTTTGAGACGGCTGCGAAAAAGCTGGCTGAAATGGGCCAATGCCTGCCCGAAGTTTGTCACGTACTCCACGACCGAACGTTTGTAATTCTGGTAGGCTTCCAGGCTGGGCCGGGGTAAACGCGCTCCGGCGATCATATTGGACAGGTACTGGGCGGCCTCGCGGGCCATTGTGTTAAAAAGCTCGAAAAGGCGACGCCATTCCTCGGCGATCAGGCGGGTATCCGGCTCAGTTTGGGCTATAAGCTGGCTAAGATGTTCGAGCATTTGCCATAGCCGGGCCAGATCACCCTGGCGCAAAGCCCCGCTCATGCTGCCCAACCGACGCTGTTCCTCCAAAAATCCTTCAATCGCAATTGCCAGCGGGGTCGCCTGATAGAGCAGGGCGGGCGACCGAAAACTGGCAATCGAGGTATGGCGGCTGGCATCGTGGGTCGTGATTAGATTACCCCATTCCTCAAGCGAACGTAAATCGGTCTGACATTTTTCTAGCGTATAATCCGGGTCGAAGCCTTGCCGGACTTCTTCCCAGACCTCCTGGGCCGTTAGCTGGTAACGATAAAGTTCACGGTGCCGCCGGGCGAACACGCGCATAATGCTGCGATACCAGCCTACCCTTTCGGTAGTAACCAGATAGTTAAACACCGGAATTTTATCGGTCAGGCCAAAAGCCAGACTGGCCGCCAGCGCACTAACCTCAGCCGCTTTGCCGTCTGGTACAACTTCGGTTGCCTGAGTTTTGGTAATAGTAGTTGGGTCCATCGCCAGATTATACTCCCAGAATAGTGAGTTTAGCTAATTAGGACTTTCGCTTCAAACTCACAAGTGAGTTTGAAGCGAAAGTAAAAAAGGGTTTTAACAGGGGCACCCGGTGGGTACCCGCCTGTATTACCCCCGCAAGGGCTGCACCCCCACTACCCCCCCGCTTCAGGTTGGTTTTCGCCACTAAGCGAAAGTTCTACTAATAAGACTGTAGCAAACTGCTTTAGTTTTGCGTCATTGTGCAATAATAATCTCAAGTAGGTTCCTTAAGCAAGTATTATACTTACTGAAAGCCCAAAAATCGAGCAATTCGCAACTGTTGAACCTAAGCCGTTGAAGTTTAAGAGTCAGAGAACAAAGCCAGGGGTGGACTGCTCTAAATCAACTTTTTAAAGGGGTTCGGTAGAGAATTTGTTTTATGTAAACCATGAATACAGGGAGAGTGCAAAGAATGGAAAAGTTAACTTATAGTCCAGCGGTAGCGAAGTTATTGGAAATCGGTGAGGTGGAGGGTCTGAACCGGCTGGATGGCTTGATTATCAAAAAGACTACGGACTAGGTCAGGCGGACATACCTGAGCTAATTCAGCTTGTTACCGATCTTAAAGAGGAAGAAGAGGAAACCCAAGACTCGCCGCGAGTATGGGGTCCATTGCTTTGTTAGCTCCACTGTTTCTGCTTATTTCGGGAGTGCTGTCTGTAATGAGAATAACCGGTTGAAAACAAGAAAAAAAAGCGATCTGGCTAATTCAAACTGCTTTGCTAACCTTTTTAGCGTTGCGTTCCTGGGCGGTCAGGAAGCGGACAGCCGCTTTTAGCTCGTTGATTTCGTGAGGTTGCCATTCGAGGGCGGCGACTTCTTCGTAAAGGGCTTGCCGGGCTGCGCCGCGCGTGGTTTCCAGTTCAAGCAGGTTTTCGCGGGTCAGACCCATTTCGCGCTCGAAGCGTTCTAAGAGTTCTTCCCGGCGGCGGATTTTAGCCCGTTCACCCAGCCATTTGACTATGCGTGGCTCGTATTTTTCGACCTGTCGCTGAGTCTGCTGCAGGGCCACGATCCGCTCGCGGTCGAGTTCTGCCGGTGCGGTGTCGGTCGAGGCCAACGCCAGGGCCACCCGCTCCTGGTGAGTGGCAAACTCTTTGTGATGTTTGCGGTCTTCCTTACCCTTGAGGCGGGTTGCCTCCCACCACTCCACCGAGACCGCCACCAGGTTAGCATGGGTTTTCAGCCACTGCTGGGTCGGCGCGATATGCTCAAGGTCGTACTGAAATTGAAATTGTTGAGCCTGTGAGAAGGTAGTATCCAGCACCTCAAAAGGTTGCATCGTTTTTTCGAGGGCATCGCGGCTTTCCGGCCAACGCCAGCGTCGCGCCCGAAACCGGAAGTAAGCCCGGTGGGCTTTGAGGCGTTCTACGATCTCCCAGAAATCGCCTATTATATAGAATGTGTCACCGTACCGAACTTGAACCGCTACCACTTTTGCTTCAATCTTACCTTATATTTCAGGAGTAGAGCTTAACTACCAATTGGCAAAAAAGTCTTTCCCCGCACCCCGACTTTATTATACCTGAGTTCAAACTGGCTAGCAGAACAGGGGCCAGCGTGAGGGAATTATAGTGAAGCTTTTGGCTGGATGTGCTAAAATTCGAGCGAACCTAAATACAAAAAAGGGAGCCATACATTGGAAAATAATACCCGCCTGACCAAATCCCAGGTGAAAGCCCTCAGTTTCGAGGAAGCCTACGAACGCTTAAACGAGACTACCGGCAAGCTGGAACGCAGCAGTTTGAGCCTGGAAGACTCGCTGGCGTTGTATGAAGAAGGCGTTTTGCTGTCGCAGCACTGCGATAAACTTTTGAATAAAGCCGAGTTGCGGGTGAGCCAGATTTCGCCGGCCAGCTTTGGTCTGAGTGCCGCGACCGAGCCTGACGACGACGAGGACGACGACAGCCAGTACGAGGACGATGAGGATGACGACGCGGATGATTCGGAAGATATTACGCTGGAAGACCTGGAGAGTTTAAAGTTTTAGGCCGGGTTTGACGGGTTTTGAGGGCTGTGTTAGACTCAGCCCGGCTCAAAAGAGCCTGTTCATCATCAAACTTTAAAAGGACTTTTGGTTATTTGTCACTGCTTGAAACGCTGCTCCGGGCGGCATTTACCTGGCTGGTATACCCTGGTTTTCTATTCCTGACCGGCATTGGTTTGCTGGCAGAAAGTTTGCGCCGCCAGTTCGCTTTCCGCGCCGAAGGTCGGCTGGCTCCTCCCCTGCTCCAACCACTGTCGGAAATTCTAAAGCTGCTGGACCGGGCGGCGGTCGTTACGGCTGCCAAAGAACTGGCCGAGGACGACCAGGCCAGTCGTGAGTTGGAAGCAGCCCGCCAGGAAGCCGTTCGCCTGGGGCTGTATGCCATCCCGATTTTAGGTTTGATCGGGCTGACCAGTGGGATAGTACTGCTACCCTTGCCCGGCAATTTGTGGCCTTTCCTGACCGATAACGCCCAACCCGGTGCGCTGGGAGCCGATTTACCGGCCCTGGCTCTGCTGCTGATGACCCCGGCGGTCGGCGTAATAATCTTAGGCTCGGTAACTGGTTCGGTTTACGCACAACTGGCCGGGTCGCGCATCTTTCAACTGCTGGTGGCCTGTGCCGTCCCTTATGCGGTGGCGGTCTTCGGTCCGGCAGTGGTAGAAGGTTCGCTCGACCTGCGAAGTGTCGTAAACGACAACGGCCAGGCTATGCTGGCGGCGAAAGCCCTGTGCGGTCTGCTTTTTCTGGTCTGTATGCCGGTACTCATGCGGTTGCGGCCTTTTATGGTATCGCGCGGCGAAGGGCTGGAAGGTGTCCGCACCGACCTGACCGGCCCACCGTTGGGTTTGCTCAGGCTGCTGGAAGCGACCGAAAGACTGGCTTTTGCGGTCTTTTTTACCGCCCTGTATGTGCCGTTGGCCGCTTCCAATCCGTTGATATTTCTGGCCGGGCTGCTGTTCGCGTTGGGCTTTACCGGGCTGATTGAGACTTTGTTGAGCCAGGTCCGTTTGCGCGATGCCCTGAGCTTTTACCTGCGCTATACCAACCCGGCAGCCCTGGTGTTGCTGGTGCTGGTGGCTTTTGCGATCAAAATCTGATCAGGACTTTTGCTTCAACCTCACCAGATGAGGTTGAAGCGAAAGTATAAAAGGGATTTAACAGGGGAGACCCTTGTATAACCCCCCGCAGGGGTTGCACCCCCACGACCCCCACCAAAGACGGGTTCACTTTTGTAAACGAAAGTCCTACTGAATAAAAAATGCTTAACGATTTTTACAATAGTGGAATACCGGGTTGGCTGCTTCTGCTGGTAGCGGCGGCCCTGGTGATCTATGCCGCCCTGTGGTTCTGGACCCATATCGCAGCCGATTTGCTGTTACAAAATATTTTTCACGCCAACCAGGTCGAGTTGCCAAAGCTGGGCCAGTCCTCGACCATCCCGGAGTCGGGCACTTCGACCGGGGAAAACACCGCTATGATCCTGTCACGGGCGCAATTACCGCTCAACCCGGACCAACCGGCGGTGCGCGACTTTAGCAACGTGATCTACCCGGTGGCCGGGCGTAACGGTTTGCACTTCGCGCCGGACCGCTGTACCGGCTGCGGTCTGTGCGTGTACACCTGCCCGACCGGGGCGGCCAGCACCCACGAAACCCAGGGCGAGGAAGGCTATCTACGCCGTTTCGACCTGCGTCGCTGTATTTTTTGTGGCCTTTGCGAATCGGCTTGCCCGACCTCGGCTATTCGACTGACCCTGAATGCGCAGCCTGATCAATCGCTGATGACCGGCCTGCTGGTCGAAGCCCGGTTGGAGGCTACACCCTGCCGGTTGTGTGATCGCAAAGTACCGCAAAGCGACTTGATGGCCGAGCGCATTTACGAATTGCAAGAAACCGGCGAAAATGCCGACGAGGAAGAATTCGAGCGGCGGCAACTGGCGATTAACCCGCAGGGGTTGTGCCTGGAATGTCAAAAAAGAGTGCTGGAAGCCGAGGAAATAATATGCGGATAGTAGTGACCGGCACCAACGGCCAACTGGGTAGCGCGTTGGTCAGCCTTTTGGAAAACGAAGGCGATCACGCGGTCGCCCAGATCAGCCGGGAGAGTTGCGATATTAGCGACCGGGTGATGGTCCGGCGGTTTATCAACAGTTTTCAGCCGGACGTGGTTTTGCACGCGGCAGCTTATACCTATGTAGATCAGGCCGAACACGAACCGGAAGCGGCTTACAAGGTTAACGCCCTCGGTACCCAGAATATAGCCCTGGCTTGCGGTCAGACCGGGGCGGCTATGCTGTATGTCAGTACCAACTGTGTCTATGACGGCCTCAAACCAACCCCCTATTACGAATATGACCTGCCCAACCCCACCAGCGTATATGGTCGCAGCAAACTGGCCGGGGAAGAATACGTCAAAACCCTGTTGAACCGCTATTATATCGTGCGTACCAGTTGGGTCTTTGGCGAAAAACCGACCGCCGGAAAGATAAATTTTGTACGCCGGATGCTGCAACTCGGCGACGAACGCGGCGCGGTATCGGTGGTGGACGACGAAATCAGCAACCCGACCTTTGCGCCCGACCTGGCCGAGGCTATCTGGCAGTTAGCCCAGACCGAGGCTTACGGCACCTATCACCTGATGAACGAGGGTGCTACCAGCCGCTACGATTTTGCTGCCGAGATTTTCCGGCTGACCGGTCGTGAGGCGGTTCAGATGAGCCGTAGCAAACTGGCCGACTTTCCCCGCCCGACCCCGCCGCTATACCAGTCGGCCCTGCACAATTTTGCGGCCTCGACCAACCTCGACATTCGGTTACGACCCTGGCAAGAAGCCCTGGCCGAGTATTTGAGCGAGATATAAACTGATGACGACTTTTTCGGTAATTATTCCCAATTATAACGGCGCGCGGTTTCTGGCCGGTTGCCTGGACTCGATCAAGGCCCAGACGCTGGCACCCCTGGAAACTATCGTGGTGGACGATGGCAGCAGCGATGATTCGGTCCGGCTGGTACGCGAGAATTATCCCTGGGTAAAACTGCTGGTCCGGGCTAAAAACGGCGGCTTTGCCAGGGCCTGTAACGACGGTCTGGACGCGGCGGCGGGCGAAGTGCTGGTCCTCTTTAATAACGATGCCGAGGCTGACCCGGCGTGGCTGGCCGCTATCGACAAAACCCTCCAGGAACGACCGGAGATCAGTTCGGTGGCTTGCCGGATAATGCTTTACGACCGGCGCAACGTTTTTCATACTGCCGGGGATTATTACCGGGCCAACGGTATTCCCGGCAACCGGGGAGTCTGGCAAACCGACCAGGGCCAGTATAACCAGGTGGAAGAAGTATTCGGGGCTTGCGGTTGTGCCGCCGCTTACCGTCGCAAGGTGTTGGACGAGGTACGCAGCGATAATCCCGACGGCAAAATCCTGGATGAAAGTCTGGTGATGTATCTGGAAGACGTGGATTTAAACATCCGGTTGCGATTGCGGGGTTATCGCTGCCTGTACCAACCGGCGGCAGTCGTCTACCACCGTTTGAGCGCGACCGGCGGCGGCACGCTGGCGGCGTATCGCTGTGGCCGGAATTTTATCGTGGTGGCTCTCAAGGATTTACCGACCAAAATCCTGCTGCCCGCCTTGCCGTCGATTATATGGAAGCAACTCGGCTATACCTTCGCCTCTTTGCGGAAAATCCGGCAAAAAACCGAACGCGTCCGCCTCAAAGGCCAGCTTGACGGTTTGTTGGCCGTTCCCGACACCCTGCGACGGCGTAAACTGGTCCAACCTCATCGGACTATCACCAACGAGCAATTCGCGGCCCTGCTTACTTTTCACCACTAGAGTAAAAAATATCGCTTGACCTCACAAGTGAAGTCAAACGAAATTAAAAATTAAAGCTTGACAATATACCGACCACGAACGCCGCTATTAAGGATAATTTTGGTTACTTCCGGCAACTCCTCCAAACTAACCTCACGGGCGATAATTCCGGCTAGGTTTTGCGGCTTGAGATCGGCCCCCATGCGGTCCCACAGTTGTTGGCGCACCGGCATCGGGCAATTGACCGAGTCGATCCCTAGCAAACTCACGCCGCGCAGAATATAGGGATAAACCGTCGTCTGAAAAGTCGAGCCGCCGGTGAGGCCACAGGCCGCGATTGAACCGCCGATCTTGGTGGTGCGAGCCAGGTAAGCCAGGGTACTGCCGCCGACCGAATCGACCGAACCGGCCCAGCGTTCTCTTTCGAGCGGCTTGGGTGATTCGGCGGCTACCTCGGCCCGGCTTAAAATCTCGGTCGCGCCCAATTCCTTTAAATATTCGTGTTCGGTCTCTTTGCCGGTACTGGCCGCCACTGTGTAACCGTGATTTTTGAGCATCGAAATCGCCGCGCTACTAACACCGCCGGTCGCACCGGTCACTAGCACCGGACCATTTTCCGGCTTTAAGCCGTTGATTTCCATTCTTTGCAAGGCCAGGGCAGCCGTAAAACCAGCCGTTCCCAGTACCATCGACTCCAGGAGCGTCAAGCCACCGGGCAAAGGCATTACCCAGGCTGCCGGGATACGCGCATATTCGCTAAATCCACCGTGATGAGACACACCGATATTATAGGAGTGAGCTACCACCGGATCACCCGCTTTAAAGCGGCTATCGCTGGATTCGACCACGTTCCCGGCCAGGTCCACCCCCGGTATACAGGGGAATTTGCGAATGATCTGGCCGTTGGGATTGCAAGCCATCGCGTCTTTATAATTGATGCCGGAATATGCGACTTTGATTAAAACTTCACCGGGCGGTAAATCCTGTTCGGTTAATTCCTTGAGGCCCGCCTCGAAATCCGACCCGGCCTGATTTACCAGAAATGCGCGGAATGATGGGATCATTTGCCAATCTCCTTTGATTTGATTATCTCTCAAACTGCTTTTTATTTTTGACTGCTGACCCCATAATAACACAACTTTCGGGCTTGCTGGAATAATTTTTGCCTTGTTAGTATTGCCAACAAATTTGGAAAGGGTTTGCATAAAGAGGAAAGCAGGGGAAATTTTGCCGGAAGGACCAAGCATCAAAAATATGGGCGACCGTCTGCGAACGGCCCTGGAAGGCCGGACGATCAGCGGTGTGCGCTCACGCTACAAAAAGGCCAAACTGGAAAACTGGCTGCCGCTGATCGAAGGGCAAACCGTTCAGGCGGTGCGCACTCACGGTAAAAACCTTTTCATCGACCTTTCCAACGGCTATTCGATCTATAGCCATATGCTGATGTGGGGTAGCTGGCACATTTTTGCGCCGGGTCAGGCGTGGGACAAAGCCGAAAAGTTGGCCCGGTTGGTGTTGGAAACGCCCGACACGGTAGCGGTATTATTCAACGCGCCAGTGTGCGAATTAATCGCGCCGGGTCAGCTTGTCGAGCATAAGACCAGCCGCATGGGGCCGGACTTACTTGCGCCGGCTTTCGAGGCCGAGCCGGTCTGGGAGCGATTGCACCTGCCGGAAAACCGCGAACGCGAGTTGGGCGAAGCGGTTATGGATCAATTTATCGTGGCCGGGATCGGTAATATCCTGAAATCTGAAATTCTTTTTCAGGCCGGGCTGCATCCACAACGCCCCGCCGGGACACTTACCCGGACCGAATTCAAGACCTTGATCCGTTACAGCCTGGAATTGATCAAACGCTCCTACGAACTGGGCGGCTTTAACCAGGCTTTCTTGCCCGCCGAACTGCTACCGGAGGTCATTCACGGTAACAATCTCGGCTATGTCTACCGCCGCCGCACCAAACCTTGTTACGTCTGCCAGACCCCGATTGAAATGGTCCGGCAGGGTTTGGGTCGCCGCATGACCTGGTATTGCTCACATTGCCAGCCGATAGCCGGAGGCGGCCTGGCTCTCTCCCGTCGCCTGAGCCACTCGGCTTGAAAGTTTATCTGAATAATTTCTCCTATTTCTGCCCGGCTACCGGCCAAAAGGTAGTGTAATCGGACGCTAAAAATGCTATGATAAGCCCTGAAATACTTTCTAATTTTGGGACTTTCGCTTAAAGGTGATTAAGCAGGGTTCGTAGGGGTGCAACCCCGGCGCGGGGTACTACAGGGGTCTCCCCTGTTAAATCTTTTTTTTCTTTCGCTTCAAATTCATTGTGTGAATTTGAAGCGAGATTCTTAGATTTAAACAAGCAGTGTCAAATGATTATCAAAGTGAGAAGCGCGGTTGGCACCGCCGAAAAACCAAACACCAGGCACTGGCGACAGGCCGAAGAAGGTCAGGCCATGCTGCTGGTCGGCGTTTTTATGCTCGTCATGGTGGCTTTATTGGGACTGGTGGCCGACCTGGAGGTTAGCCAGCTTGGCAAAGATAACGTATCGAACGCCGCTCAGGACGCCGCGCGGGCCGGGGCACCCTACATCTATAGCAGCCGGGCCGAAGCCGACAGCCAGGCGATCATGGCCGCCGAAAGTTACGGCTTCAAGTTGGGTTGCTTTTACCGGCCCGATCTCTCCGATAGCGACCCTTATAACAAGGATTGTCGCCGGGCCAACTGGCAGCAAGTGCAACACGCCCCACCCGACAAGCTTTATTATTTCGAGAGCCAATCGGTCAACGACAAAGGCTTAATTCATTACACGGTCAAGATCGGCAAGCTCCAATCCCGGCTGTTTCTGGCGATAATCGGCTTCCCAAATTACCCGATTTTGCAAAGTTCTACCGCGACTTTTAAACCAAATCCGCTCAAACCGGTGGTTCCCCCACCCCCGATGCAACCACCGACCGGTCAGCCACCCGCGACGCAACCGGATAAAACAAACGGATTGACGGTCGAGGAAGAATTGGCAAAGCTGTTTGGCGCGACCGGTCTGCCGGGTAACGCAGCAAACAAAAACGGCTGGCCCGGCAGCAATGCGAATAACGGTTATCAGGCTAACGGCGGAACCAGCTTTCAGCCGGCTTGCTCCGGCAAAATCGGTTGTAAGTAGCTATGAGTGAAGCTATGAGTAATCGTCGCGCCCGCATTTATGATTTTGAGCCTTTACAGGTTGCCGCCACCGAAACAGCGATGTGGGAGGCTTACTACGACCGCCGACCGCTAAAGCTTTTCCGGCTCAGTCTACAACTTTTGCGAGAACAAATGGCCTTTGGTCCACCCAGTGGACTTCTCAACGGCTACCGGCTGACGAAAGCCGCCTTTGTCTTTAAACGGGGGCGGGAACGGGCTGATTACAATAAGGCTTTGCCCTGGCTCCGGGCTTTTTACCGTTCGTTGCATAACCGGGTGAACGGGCAATGGGACCCAGTGGCGGTGGCCGCACTCGAACTGGAATGGTGGATTATTCACCGGCACGACTTTGGCCCCGGCCAGACCAGTAAGCTGGAAAAATCGCTCTGCCTTTTGTGTGCAACCCTGTATCATGTGCCGGAAAACGAACTGGACAAGTATGCCGAACACCGAGCGATTGCTATGTTGCTGACCGACGCTGGAAATCAAGCCCGTGTGCCAGGCGAACCGGGTGGCCCCGATTGGCCGCAAATCCAAACTCATCTTGAAAAATCTTACGCCGCATTGAGCGATTGTCTCAAACAACAGGCTCCCACCCTCCAATGACGCTGACACCCAAACGAATTCTGGCGGTCAAACTGGCCGACCTGGGCGACGCCCTGCTGATCGTACCGGCCTTACGCGCCCTTAAAAAGGCTTATCCGCAAGCTCGCCTGGATGTACTGACCACCGAAAATGGCCGGGTGGGGCTGGAAGGCTTACCATACATCGACCATTTGCAAACCTTTGATAAATATCAGTACGATACTCCCGGTAGTGCCTTGAGGCCGGAACGCTTGCTGACGGTGAGCCGCTTCCTGGCAAAGTTGCGCTGGCAAGGCTACGATACAATTATTTTCTTCCATCATTTCAGTATGGGCTGGGGAGCTTTGAAATTCCGGGGGCTGGCCCTGGCAAGCGGCGCAAAACAGCGGGTCGGTCTCGACCCCGGTAGCCGCCGGGCCGGTTTTTTGAATATCAGGGTGGCCGACGGCGGGTTTGGGGCCAACGGCCAGACCGAACGCGACTACTGGCGAAAGTTAGTCCAAACCCTGACCGGCCCCGTCGAATATGACGAGCGGCTGGAAATTTTCATCAGTCAGGCCGAGCGCGATCAGGCCCGGCAACGCCTGACGCAGCTTCAAAGCCTGGAACCGCAACGGCCACTGGTCGCTTTTGGTCCCGGTAGCGGCAGCTATACCCTGACCCGCCGCTGGCCTGCCATCCGGTATGCTCGATTGGCCGATCAGTTAATCGCCGAATACGGCGCTAAAATTATCCTGCTGGGTTCAAAAAACGAGTTGGCCCTGACCCAGCAAATTCAATCACTTACAAACTGTCCCGGCGACCTGCTAAACCTGGCCGGTCAGACCAGCCCCAAAGAAGTGGTAGCTTTGCTGGCACGGTGCCGGTTGTTCGTGGGCAACGATGGCGGCCTGGCCCAACTGGCCGGGGTGGCCGGGGTACCTTCGGTGGTAATCTTCGGCCCGACCAACCATATCGCCTGGGCACCCGCCGGAACCGAAACCGGGCGAGTCCAGATCGTCCAGTCCGAAATGGATTTACCCTGCCGCCCCTGCCTGTACACCGGCAAAAGCCTCGGTAGTCGCCTGGGTTGCGCGGCCCGCCCCTGTCTGACCACCATCAGCCCCGATCAGGTGCTGGAAACAATTCGCCAGTTTGATTTGTCTTAGTCTGGAAGCTTGCAGAAAAGTTCAGGTACCAATAAATCAAGATTTAGAGAAGGCAATTAAATTTCTGGTTGGGGCAAGCGGCAGAGTATTTTCAGGGGATTAGACTCTTACAAGGATGCGTGGCAAGCGACGGGTTTTGCATCATCGCCGAGCCATCGTTGTTGTAGGGGGTACCGTCAAAAACCGTATTTCCAGTATCCCATCTCAGCTCTATTTGCGCGACCGAATTCAGGCTGTAATCTTTGCACGCGAAAACGGCCTGGTGTAACACTCTACATTTTGCCAGCTAAGAGTTCCCTCGCTTCAATATTTGAACGATTGGCGTTTCCATAGGTTACTTTTTCCTGTTTTAAAAATCCTCTATTCCCCGCTTTCCAATAGGATATTTTGTGAAAATTGGCACTGTAAGATTTCAACAATTTAATCTACCCCAATTAGTCCCGCTTTGTTTATTATTTGTATCACGTATTGCATTGTTTCCAGTTCTAAATGGTTATACAATACCTATACTAAAGTTAGACAAAACCTCTACACAGATTAGAAACTTTGGTAAAAGAAACTCTTTGACATACAACTGAGAATTAAGGTTTTGCCGAGGAAAATAAGACAAGAATAAGCAAGAAGATACGATTGAAGTTGGAGGGTGTTAGAAAACTAAATTTTTTGGGTTTTTAAGGGAAGTAATAAAATGAAACGTCACTCCAAAAGTTGAGGCATAGTTAGCGTCCTTCTCTTATAGCGAGATTTAGTATCACATGATCAGGTTAGAGACTTTAAGCCGTTAGATTGCCAAAAAAAGTATGTCAAATTGAATTAACCAGCTCACAGGAATAGCATATCAGGGCAGCCGTAAACCTTCTCGTTTCTTAAAATTGGGTTAAGGTTAGCTCAGTACCAGTTAGAGGTCAAATAAACACGTTTTGGGGTTGTTTCCTGTAGTTCCACCGATTAACTTTTTTCAACCTTTTAGAGGAGGTTATTTTATGTTACCTAAGGACGTCCTTAGTTTCGACCAGTACCAGATTGTTTACAACGTTATTTCTTTCACTTTTGCGGCCATGCTTGCATCTTTTGTCTTTTTCGTACTGGCTCGAGGGCAAGTTGCCGAGAAATACCGTGGAGCACTGGTAATGTCTGCTCTTGTAGTTGTGGTCGCTGGCTATCACTACTTACGCATTTTCGAGAGTTGGACAAGTGCTTACACTCTCCAGAAGGGTGTATATATGCCCAGCGGAACCCCATTCAATGATGCCTACCGGTATGTAGATTGGTTACTGACTGTGCCTCTGCTTCTGGCCGAACTGGTTGCAGTGCTACGCCTACAGGGAGGCAAGGACAAGTATCTGATGGCTAAGTTGATGGTAGCTGCTGCTCTTATGATTGCCCTCGGTTATCCTGGTGAAATCGCCGGCGATAATACTACAAGGCTGATCTGGGGTACCCTCAGCACTATACCATTTGCATACATTCTTTATGTCCTGTGGTTGCAGTTGGCTGGTTCGATGGATCGGCAGCCTGCTTCGGTAAGTGTACTTGTCCGAAACATCAGATTATTACTTCTGGCAACCTGGGGTTTTTATCCAATTGCCTACCTGATTCCGGTATTGGGGTTGACTGGTAGCACTTCGACAGTTGCGCTGCAAGTCGGCTACAGTATTGCGGATGTGGCAGCTAAATGTGGCTACGGGTTAATGATATATACCATTGCCCGGCGAAAAACAGAAGCTGATCTCCAGGAAGATAGCCTGGTTGAAGTCCGAAGTAGCAACCAGGCTTCAGTAAAACCTGCTAATGCTGTTTCGTAAGTTTGGGGAATTGCTAAATAGCTAGGCTATTCGAGAAGAACGGTCAAGGATTAAAGTAGGTATTGTCATTTAGATTTTCAAACTAAATCTAAATGACAATACCTGTAACTAACCACCTACCGAGCGATTCTTTCTTTTGGCTTACCCCTCTAACCGTGAGTTTTTTTACAGACCAGTCTCTGATCACCACACATAATCTATTAAATTATAAATTCTATTCTTCAAAAGAAGTCGCCTTATTTCTCTTCCATATTCTGCACTTAGAAATTGTTCGGCCATCCGGTCGGTGATATAGTCCACCGCTTCGACCAGGAAGTGGCCGATGCCCATGGCCGGGTCCAGCACCTTGAGGTCGAAGAGAGCCGCGCTGACCGCCGGATGCTTGAGGTAAGCCTGATTTTCGGGGGTGTCACCGCTCCGGCCCTGCTTGCTGAGAGCTTTGGCTTTGCAGAAAATAATCGCCGGGACGGTTGCGAAAATCCCGCACAATCGCCTGAGTATGGGCCATCGTGACCGTTTTTGGCTCAAAGAGATAGACCTGAAAGAAGCCGTTTTCGTGGCTGGCAAGCCGCTCGATATGCGACACCGCCGAGCGCAGCGCATCGGAAGTAAGGCCCATCGCGGCCGGGGTCTGGATCAGGCGGGCGTTGGTAGCGTAGCCCAACCCGGCAAAAAAAGCGGCCAGGGCCTCCCGGCTCGAAAGAACTAGTACGTCATGAAAGGAAAGTTCATAATTGGAGGACGGCATGAGGCAAGTCCGTCTTTCAGGTCTATATAGCAAATTGTAAAAGGCAAAACTTCGGTAAAGGCTTAAATAAAGTTTAAACTCTTTGCATTAATATGTCAAGCAAAATCAATAGAAATAGGAAATTTGGCGGTTGGCCCGGAAATCTCAAAAGCCAACTATTTCGCCTTCCAGGTTGCCAAAATAAAGGCGGGTACCGGCTTTGAGAGACAGGCTTTTAGCCTGTACCGGTAAGCCTTCTCCGGTTAGATCAGGCAGAGTTAAGTGAAACTAATCTTTAAGGCCGGACGTATAGACTCGGAACTAAAAACATGATAGGATAAAACTACACTAAGGCCCAAAAATGGGTACAGCAAGAAGTAAACTGAAGTTTTTTAGCAAAGTTTAGAATTATTAAACCGACTGTAAAAATGCTTAGGCAAACTGGCAGCAGAGCCGGTTTTGAAGGAGGCAATATGCCCGGTATTCTGGATCGAATTTCCACTATTCTTCGCTCAAATATAAATGCTACGCTGGATAAGGCGGAAGACCCCGAAAAGATGCTGGATCAGATTCTGCGCGATATGACCGACGCAATTGAACAGGCAAAAGGCCAGGTTGCTACGGTTATTGCCCAGGAAAAGCAACTAGAAGCCGAGCGAGTAGGGGCGGACCGCCAGGCTAAAGATTGGGACGATAAAGCCCAGCGAGCCGTCAAAGCCGGGCGGGATGACCTGGCGGTAGAATGTTTGCGCCGCAAAAAAGATTTTCAAGGCATTGCCACGACCTACCAGCAGCAATTCGACTCGCAGCACGCAATGGTAACAAAACTTCGTAGCCAGCTTGAACTGTTGATGCGCAAACGCGACGAGGCCGCTCGCAACCGCGACGTGCTGATTGCTCGCCATCGCCAGGCAATGGCCCAGCAAAATATCTCCAAACAACTGGCCGCCATGAGCAGCCTGGACCATAGCAGCGAACTGGGTCGCATGGAACGCCGGATCAAGGAGCAAGAAGCCCGCGCCGCCGCCGAGATGGAACTGAATACCGGTCCGAACGCCAGCTTGGACGATCAGTTGGCCCAACTGGACGCCGGAGATACGATGGACGACGAGCTAAAAACACTCAAATCGCGGATGGGGATGGGTGGTGCCCGTTAAGCCTGCGGTGATGGTGGCGACCGGTTTTTCAACCACCGATCAGCGAAATAAGCTGACCCTACCGGGTCGGGCAATCTTAATTTAAATATCTGGAAAGCGGGTAAACTGGAAGGTTTAGCCGCTTTTCTCTTTGTCCTCTTGTTTCTACGTACCCATAACTGTCGCAAAAAACGAGATAGAAGAATGCCAGAAGATAAAAAAGCCATCGGAAAGATTGCTATACTGCACTACAGTTGCCCGCCAATCGTAGGCGGGGTAGAAGCCATTATGGCCGCCCATGCCCGCTTGTTTGCCGAGACCGGCTATAGTGTCAGGCTGATCGCCGGGAGGGGCGCGACCTCGCGGAACCAACCCGGCTCCGGTCGGATTTCGACCGCTATCGAACCCTTACTGGATAGCAAAAACGAAAGCAATCTGCAATTGAATCGGCAGCTTGACCGGGGTGAGGTACCCGCCGGTTTTGAGAAGGCGGTGGAAGCAATCTATCAGAAGCTGAAAAACCAGCTTGAGGGATATGACGCTTGTATCGTCCATAATGTCTTTACGCTTCACAAAAATCTGGCTCTCACGACCGCCCTGGCCCGGCTGGCAACTGAGACGGCTGGCCCGAAATTTGTGGCCTGGTGTCACGACCTGGCCTGGGCCGATCCGCTTTACGCCGGGGTATTGTACGAGGGTGCGCCCTGGAATTTGCTCAAAACCCGGCTGCCGGGGGTCAGCTATGTAGCGATCTCCGAGAAACGCCGCCAGCAAATGATCCAGCTTTTCGCCGAGGAAGGTGGGCAAACCGAAATTCCGGTCGTACCAAACGGGGTAGCCCTCCAAGATTTTTTGAAGCTGGGCCGCGAAACCCGCCAGATTTTAGGCACAACTGGTCTTGACCAGGCCAACCGGCAGGGGGCTTTGATCGTGCTGCTACCGGCCCGGCTTACCCGCCGCAAAAATATAGAGCTAGCCCTGCGAGTAGTGGCCGAAATAAAAAAGCGTCAGCCGGTCCGCCTAATAGTGACCGGTCCGCCCGGCCCGCACAATCCCGCCAACGATGTCTACGTCCGCGAATTGCTGGCTCTACGGGCCGAGCTTGAGCTGACCCATGAAGCAATTTTTTTGATGGAAAGCTGGCAAACCGCCACCGGCAAACCCAAAACCGTCGCGGACGAAACGATTGCCGATCTTTACCGCTACGCCGATGCGCTATTGTTTCCTTCGACCCAGGAGGGCTTTGGTATTCCACTCCTGGAGGCGGGCCTGACCCATTTGCCGGTATTTTGTAACCGCCTGGAACCCTTCGAGGCCGTCACCGGCCAGCTACCCTATTATTTCGACCCGGCAGACGCACCCGCCAGCATCGCCCGGTTAATGCTCGACAAATTAATGACCAACCCTCAACATTTGCTGCGTCGCCGGGTAATCGAAAATTATTGCTGGGAGAGTCTTTTCGAGAAACAAATCGAGCCTTTGGTTCACTAAAGTGAAACTACTCACAACGGCGGATATTAACGGGATTGCTATATAATAGAAGAAACAAAATTTGCCCGGTAAGAATATTCAGGTTCAGGTACAAGGAAATTAATAACCGGTTGAGTGTAGATCAGGGTTAGCTGCGGAACAACGTCATATTCCAACCCATAACAAGGGAGAAAATTGAGTAATGACCACCGAAGTAGTGCGACCTTATCGGGTGTTGCTGGCGTTGGAGGAGCGAGTCGAGCCGGGCGAAACCCACCGGACCGAAATTACCCGCCTGATCCGGGTCGGGCAAGCTCTGGCACTGGCTCAGAATGCCACCAGTCTGACGGTGCTGGGTCTCATTCCGCTCCCGGAAGGCCAATCTCTCAGCGAAGGCGCGATCCCGGCCCAGACGCAGCGGGCTTTGCTCGACCAGACCGTAGCGGCGGCCACCGACAAAAATAAGAAAAATTCGCGGCTGGATATTAAGACCAACGTGCGCGTTACCTCGCTTAAGGACATCGGCCAGGAGTTAAACGACGCTTTGCTGGACGGCCAGATCGATTTTCTGCTGCTGGAGGCGCGCTGGTTTGACGGTCGGGCGCAGGATGGACAGGAAGTACATTCGCCACTGGAAGAAATATTGCGGCGGCCTTTGTGCGATATGGCGATCATCGGGCCGGGGGTGGACATCGACCAGAGCAAACATATTTTGCTGGCGGCGCGGGGCGGCCCGTTTGCCGAACTGGCCCTGCGACTGGCTAGCGGGGTTGCCGAGCAAAACGACGGCGATGTAACGCTTTTACACGTGGTGCGCGAAGATACCGAAAGCGACAGCCTGGACGAAAGCGACGACCTGGGATATGCCGACCTGGTGCGGGGCATGAAATCGAAGCGGCGCGTCCGGCGGCGGCAGGTGAGCGCACCGAGTGCCCAGGAAGCGATTGTACGCGAGGCCCAGGAGGGTTATAACCTGGTGTTGCTGGGAGCCTCGATGAATATGGGCGCGACCAGAGCCGAGGCTCTCTTGCAAAATCCGTTCGGGCCGGTTGCCAAAGCGGTGCTGGATAATTCGGGGAAACGCAAAAAAGGGGCGGATAGTCCGCCGGAAGCCGGACCCCCAAAGGCCGGACCAGGCGTGATTATCGTGCGGACCGGTGCGCCCCGCGATTTTTATTTTGCCCGCTTGCAACGCCGCAAGCAAGAAAATCAGGCCCGGATGGCGAGCGAGGATTATATTTCGCGGCTGGTCGATAAATGGTTCGCCGAAAATACCTTTGACTCGGAGGAATTCCAGGATATAGAGCGGTTGATCGCCAGCAAAAAAAGCCAGGGTCTGACGATCAGCCTGGGTCTACCCGCCCTCAACGAAGAAGCGACGATTGGCGAAGTAATTTCGGTAATCAAGGCCGAGCTTTTCGATAAATACCGCCTGCTGGACGAAATCGTGGTTATCGACAGCCAGAGCAGCGACCGGACAGTTGGGATCGCGCGTGAACTGGGAGTACCGGTGCATATTCACCAGGAGACCTTGAAAAATAGCGGCGCACGGCGCGGCAAGGGCGAGGCTCTCTGGAAAAGCCAGTTTGTGTTGACCGGCGATATTATTTGCTGGATCGATACCGACATCAAAAATATGAACCCGCGCTTTGTCTACGGGCTGGTCGGGCCACTGCTCAAAGAACCGCGCATACAGTATGTCAAAGGCTATTACCGGCGGCCAATTACGGTCGGCGATAAAGTTTACGAGACCGGCGGCGGTCGAGTGACTGAACTGACGATCCGGCCTTTGTTTAATCTGTTTTTCCCGGAACTTAGCGGTTTTATTCAACCACTGGCCGGGGAATATGCCGGGCGGCGCACGTGTTTGGAGCAGTTGCCTTTCTTTACCGGGTACGGCGTGGAAACCGGTCATCTGATCGATGTGCTGGAACGCTTCGGGCTGGGTGCGCTCGGTCAGGTGAATTTGCGCGAACGCCAGCACCGCAACCAGGAGCTAGGTGCCCTGAGCCAGATGGCTTTCGCGATCACTCAGGTGGTCATCAAACGGCTGGAAGAACGCGAACGTCTTCATTTAACCGAGGACGTAAACCGGACCATGAAGCTGATCGAACTGGGCGAAAACGGCTTGCGGATGGCCTTGCGCCATATCGAGGATAGCGAACGGCCACCAATGCTTGAAATTCCAGAATATCGCCAAAAACATCGCAAACGCCTGATCGAAGGCCGGGGGGCCGGATCTAAAAGTTAGTTATTACTCTGTAACTACTCACCAAAGCTCTATAGAGAATCGAAAGAGGATCGAAGCAAGGGTCGTGGGGGCCGGGTACCACCTGGGTGCCCTGCGGGGGGTCATACAGGCGGGTACCCTGTGGGTACCCCTGTAAACTCTCTTTTCTTCTCCTTGTCCCCGTCCACTGGTGGCCCTGGGGCGGGGTCAGGGGTAGGGCCTTAGTAGTTAGATTACTCATTCATTATCCGACCGGCTGATAAGTTTGGTGAGCGAAACCGGGCGGCCATTAACCCGTTATATATTCGACGGAAATAAAAAGAGGCGACAACAAAAAGTTTTTCGGGTATAATATTTACCTGTTACACTTTTTCCGCACGAAAAGTACAGAAAAATGGAATATTTCCGGCTATTCTAAAGTCAAGCCCTGAGCTATCATATCTGAGCTATCATATCTGAGCTATCATAAAGGATGCCCATGTCTACCCGTACTAAAGCCCTGGCCCTCATCTCCTTATTACTGTCAGTTTTGCTTATCAATTTGAGCGATGGCAACCCGGCCCAGGCCGCCGGACCGATCCCGATCCGCTGGATGTATTTTGTCAATGGCCGCTCCAACGATTCGTTTGCCGCCAACGCCAGCCTGATCGATATTGTTTCGCCGAATTTTTACCAGCTAAAAGCCGATGGCAGCGTCCGCCCGATTGGGGTCGATCAGTCGAGTATCACCAGCTTTGCCCACTCCAAAGGGGTAAAAGTGGTACCAATGATCCAGAACGACTCGACCAAAGATGACTTTAACAAATTGTTTTCCGATCCGGTCAAAGTCAAAAGTATGCTCGACGCAATCGAGTCGCAAGTAGTGGCCTATAACTACGATGGTTTCCAAATCGACTTTGAAGACCTGAACCTGGCTAGCGAGCCGCTGCTGACAAATTTTATACACGGCCTGAACGACCGGCTCAAACCGCGCGGCAAACTGACCACGATGGCGGTGGTTTCGCGGGTTTCGTCGCTACCGACCAGCCAGTTTTCGGCGGCCTACAATTATCACGACCTGGCTCCTTTTCTCGATCTGGTAACTGTTATGACCTACGACTATTCGTGGTCAGCCGGCCAGCCGGGACCGGTCGCCCCAGTCGACTGGCAAGAACGGGTTATGAATTACGCGGTGCCTCAATTCGGCGCGGCTAAAATCCTGCTGGGTATTCCCTTCTACGGCTACGACTGGAATCTTACCAAACGGCAAACCGACCCCACTTTCCGAGCTAGCTCCTCCGACTTCAATAATACGCTGCAATTGCAGAAGGATAACAACGGCAGTTTTGGCTACGATAATGTAGCCCAGGAACCCTACCTGGATTACAGCAAAAACGGCGAGGCCCACAAACTGTGGTTTGAAAACGCCCGGTCGTTGCAAGCCAAATTCGACATGATGAAGCGTTTACAGTTGCGCGGCTTTGCTTCCTGGCGGTTGGGCCACGAGGGAGCCGAGTTCTGGCCGGTC
This sequence comes from Chloroflexia bacterium, assembly GCA_038322625.1. Classification (GTDB taxonomy): domain Bacteria; phylum Chloroflexota; class Chloroflexia; order Chloroheliales; family Chloroheliaceae; genus 54-19. Next base: position 43,316 of record JBBQGA010000028.1, on the reverse strand, counting down.
ATCAAAAATCTGGTTACACCTACCCGACCGGTGCCGTCGCCCGGCCCGGATACCACTTTCCGGGTTTTCTACAAACAAACCGGTCACACCTTGCAGGGCACTTTCAAAAAATACTGGGAAAAATATGGTGGGCTGGCCCAGTTTGGCTATCCCTGGACCGAAGAGTTTGACGAAGCTTCGCCCAGCGAGGCTGGTAAAAACTTCACGGTTCAGTACTACGAGCGCAACCGCTTCGAGTATCACCCGGAGTTCGTCGGAACCCAGTATGAGGTGGAATTAGGCTTGCTGGGAAGGCAAGTTACCGCCGGACGCGAAACCGAATTGCCTTTCCAGCGCGTCGATCAGCTTGCCCCGGCGATAGCTTCGCGGGCCAGTCTGTTGCTGAATATGGTCGTGCCAGGCAATATCAACCGGTCGGCTCTGACGATCACTTTCCCGGCGGGAGTTGATTACTACAAAGAAACCGGTCATAGTCTGCGGGGTGAATTCAAAGATTACTGGCAGCAAAACGGCGGCCTGTTTATCTATGGCTATCCGATCTCGGAGGAGTTCAGCGAGGTCAATCCGGCAGACGGCAAAACCTATCTGGTTCAGTATTTCGAGCGCAACCGCTTCGAGTATCACCCGGAGTTCGTTGGAACCAAATATAAGGTTTTAATGGGTCTGCTCGGCAATCAGCTTATGACGGCTAAAGGCTGGTTTTAAGTAACATAGCGGCAAATTGCCAAAAGAGCGGGTTTACCACTCGCTCTTTTTTGTTTGGGTTTATCTACCGGATACTTTTTATCAGAGGTTTTTAGCCTATTAGCCCGCTACCCTACCTATGGGCTACTTGCCACTTTAAACTATTTGACCTATACTGATCCTAAAATTCAGTCGGAGTCAGTTCTTTGTAAGCTGACTCAAACTTCAACTTCATTTTCAATATCATTTTCAATTTTTAATAAGCTCGTAATGGCCGAAAAAAAACTAAACCGTCCAAAAACCGAAGATACCAACGCCCCCGGTGAAAGTACCCCGGTCGCTTCGTCTGACTGGAACGATCTGGAGCTTGAAAAAATAAACGGTTATCTAACTGAGCTTGACCAGGCCAGCGACGACCGCAGCGAGGCCGGAACCGACCCACAACAAAGGTTGATCACGCTGGGTCTGGTGCGGACGACCGGCGGCGAGGTGCAACCAACTACGGCGGCCTTGCTGCTGTTTGGCAAACAACCCCAAAAATACCTGCCCCAAACCAGTGTTAAGCTGGCCCATTTTCGGGGTACCGATGTGGACGGGCTGATTTCAGACCGTAAAGAGGTTTTTGGCACGCTGGATAAAATTATCGAAGATACCGTCCGGTTTGTTACCAACAATATGCGAATACCGGCCCGGATCGAAAGCCTGTACCGCGAGGATATGCCCCAATATCCACTGGTAGCCGTGCGCGAGGCGGTCACAAATGCCCTGACTCACCGGGATTATACCATCAGCGGCCAAAAAGTGACCTTGCGAATGTTTGACGACCGGTTGGAAGTAGAAAGTCCGGGTGGGCTGGCCGGGCCGGTTACGCTGGAAAATCTGGGTCAGAAACGCTACAGCCGCAATCCGGTACTGGCTCGCTTGATGTACGAATTGCGGTTGGTAGAGGAAATGGGTACTGGTATTCGCCGGATGCGCCGGGCGTTGGCCGATATGGGCAGCCCACCGCCAACTTTTCTCACCGACGCGTCTTCTTTTATAGCCACCTTACCGGCCCGGCCCTTACCCGCCGCGCCGGACGTGCAAAACGAAGGTCAGCGGGTCGCAACCACGACCGATAGCGGCGAGGCTCCCGGTTTTGAAATCAACGAAACCAACCGGGCCGAGTATTTTGCCTTGCTCCAAACCGGGCTGAACGAACGTCAATCGCGGGGCTTATTGTATGCCAGGGAACGTGGTCGCCTGACCAACCGCGATTATCGCTCGGTTAACGCAGATATTACCGATGAAACAGCCCGGTTGGATTTGTTAGGACTGGTGGATAAAGGCTATTTGCTGCGGATCGGCGATAAAAAAGGGGCTTCCTACCTGCCCCGTTAATTAATTTAGCCGACCCGATTTGCCAGAACTGACCGGTATCGGTTATAATCCAAAAAAGTTATACTGACTTTATTCAGGCGCGCTATTGATGCTACCACTGCTCAAATGGAAGTAATAGCCGCAACACGCGACGGAACCAGCCAGGATGCCGAATTGGATGCAAGTAGCACAAACCGGTTACTTTCACGGTTTGTTTTGGCTGAAAGTACAGGATCAACGCCGGATTTGATCCGACCCCGACCATAGATAGGAAAGAGGCAGAGGAACGAAAAATGCCAGGTAGCGACGTTCAGGAGTTAGGCCGTTTGTTGCGAGAAACACGGGTATACAAAGGCGCAACCTTAGCCGATGCTCAACAAGCTACTAAAATCCGCCAATCTTTTTTACAGGCTCTGGAAAACGAAGATTATTCGGTCTTGCCGCCGCCTTTTTACATACGCGGTTTTATCAAGACTTACGCCAGTTTTTTAGGTCTTGACCCCCAGGGAACCGTGCGCCTGTTCGATGATCTGCTTAATAACGAAAGCACGGCCCACCTTCAGCCTTACCGCCAACCTTCCGCCGACAGTGGCGGGCATAATCCTTCCATCGCCCTGAACGGTTTGAGCCAGGGCGAAGCCCGCCTGGTCGAAGCCAGCAACGAGAAGCTAAATTTGTCGGCTTTACCGGCCCCTACTTTGCCCGGTTATCTGGCTCCCTACAACGGTCACAACCAGGAAAATCAGCCGGGCGGCGAGCAAACCCGCGCTATCGTCCCGGTAAATCCACGTAACCAACTGGTAGCCCAGAATAAATACGTCCTGAAACCGGTGATGTTGCCTACTACCAGAGGGGCATTCTATATGCCTAACTTTGTACCGACCTTGCTGGTAATTATAATCATTATTGCCGCCGGGTTGTTGATTTACCGGGGTATCACCAGTGCCCAGGAAGGCGAAAAAAATAACGCCAACGCTACCGCCACTGCCAATGCTTTCAACAATCCCAATCAAATCGATTTAACAGCTAGCCCAGGAATTTTTAATCTTTCTCCGACCCCGGCTAACCTCTTGACCCCGACCGGTGCGGGTCTGGTAGGCCGTCAGACCGGTGGCACTAATCCCAACCCGACCAGTGCCATCCTGACACCACCACCTTTCTACACGCCGGATGCCGCTATTGCCGCCCTCGATAACAGTGTAGCTACCGCTTTAGCCAATTCGTCGGCCCCATCGCCCAGGCCTGGTCCGACACCCACTCCGGCCCCGCCGCCGCCCACCCCGGTTCCGCCCAACCCGACACCGGTTCCCAATCCGATCACGGTTGAAGTTACGGTCGGCACCAGTGACCCGAAAGGTAGCTGGATGGGCATTGTGGTAGACGGCCAGGAAAAGGTCGCCAAGATCGCCCAACCCGGTGAGGTATTTGTCTTTCAAGGCCGCCAGGTCGCGGTGCGAGCCGGAAATCCGGGTGTGATCACAATCAAGGTCAATGGCGAAGTCAAAGAATATACCAAACCTCAAGCTGGTATTATTACCCACACCTGGTTCGCCGATGGCCGCGATACAGTCACTCAATAAGTAATAGAAATGTGGCTTCAATCTCACCTGGTGAGATTGAAGCCACATTAAAAAAGGTTGATAAAGGGGAGACCCCTGTAATACCCCCCGCAGGGGTTGCACCCCTACGTACCCCGCTAATTTTGTTAGAACTAGGGTGAACAATTACCTCAATAAATAATAAATAGACTATTGAGCTTAAAAAGAATATAATAAGATCGGCAGGGCGGGCGAGACTCTCGACCCGCCCTTTTAGAATGATCGGGCCAGCAAATGGACCCCAATGTTTATGAGAGGAATTAGCTGAATGGCTTCTAGCTTTTCTTTTGATGTAGTATCCGATTTTGACCATCAGGAACTGGTTAACGCGCTTGACCAGACCAAACGCGATGTCAATAATCGTTTCGACCTCAAAGATACCAAAACCGAAATCGAGCTGGAAAAAGAGCAGATCGTGATCAATACCGAAAACGAATTTGTGCTTGGTCAGGTCAAAGATTTGCTCGAAACCAAAATCGTCAAACGCAATCTGTCGCTAAAGATTTTTGATTATCAAAAATTCGAGCAAGCTTCGGGAGGCCGGGTGCGCCAGGTGGTCAAACTGAAAAAAGGTTTGAGCCAGGAACTGGCAAAGCAACTCGGCAAGTTGATCCGGGATAATTTCAAGAATGCTCAATCCCAAATTCAGGGCGATAGCCTGCGAGTAACCAGCAAAAGCAAAGACGACCTTCAACAAATTATTAATAAGCTAAAGAGCGAAGATTTCCCGGTCGCGCTCCAGTTTACGAATTACAGGTAGCAAACGATCTTCCGGCAAGCTGATTGTTTGCCGGTGGTCGGCGGCTAGGCGGCTAAAGGAAAGTATGAAACAGAACATCAAATTAAATATACCGGCCCGTAGACCCAATCTGGATAATAAATCTTTTTATATAATGACCCTCGGCTGTGATAAAAATACGGTAGATAGTGAGGCCATCGGCCAGCTATTGGGCGGCTACGGGCTGCGTGAGACGCTCAAGCCGGAACGCGCTCAACTTTTGATCGTCAATACATGCGGCTTTATCGATGCCGCTACCCGCCAATCGCTCGACTCGTTGCAGGAATTGGCCGACGCCAAGCAACCCGGCCAGAGCCTGATCGCGGCGGGTTGTCTGGCTAGCCGAGCCGGTGACTTTATCAGGGCCGAAGTGCCGGGCGTAGATGGCGTGATAGGGGCTTTGAAGTGGGATAACTTCGCGCCGCTGATCGCCGACCTGGGTATCGAAATCGACCAGCAAGCCGCCTCGACCCTTAGTTATGGTCTGCTAAAGCGTAAGAAAAAGCAAGGCCCGACCTCATATCTGAAAATCTCGGACGGCTGCGATGCCGGTTGCGCTTTTTGTATCATCCCTCAGATGAAGGGGAAACACCAGAGCCGTCCCAGCGAGGTTATTCTAAGTGAAGTAAGCCAGTTAGCGGCCAGCGGCGTGCGGGAAATTGTGCTGGTCGGGCAGGACACCACCTTTTACGGGCGCGACCTGGGCAATAAAAACGGCACCGCCGAACTACTAAAACAGATGGCGGCGGTCGCGCCGGAGGTTCTATGGTTCCGCCTGATGTACGCCTACCCGCGTTTTGTCTCGCAGGAGCTGGTCGACACAATGGCGAGCCTACCTCAGATGGCGCATTACATCGATATGCCTTTGCAACACGCCCACAAAGCCACCCTCCGCCGGATGCGACGGCCTTCCGACCAATCCGAAACCTATGGCACAATCGAACGGCTGCGAAAAGCGATGCCGGATATTGCGATCAGAACGACCTTTATTGTCGGCTATCCGGGCGAAACCGAGGAAGAATTCGAGTATTTGCTGAAGTTTATCGAGGAAATGCAATTCGATAATGTGGGGGCCTTCGAGTTTTCGCCCCAGGCCAGCAGCCCGGCGGCGCACCTGGAAAACCCGGTTGAAGAAGCGGTCAAGGAAGAACGCTATCAACGGTTGATGGCTTTGCAACAAACTATTGCAATTAAAAAGCAACAAAGCTTGATTGGCCGCGAATTAGATGTTATTGTAGAAGGTAGCGGCAGCGTCGATTACGGACCGCGCGATAGCCGGGCGATCTGGGTCGGGCGAAGTTACCGGAGCGCACCGGAAGTCGATGGATTGGTATTTATTGAACCGGCCAGCGGCAGCCGGAATCGGTTCCCGGAGGGCACTCGCCCGTATACCGCGCGGGTCAAAATTACCGAGGCGACCGAGTACGACCTGTGGGGCAAACTGGTTTAGTGACGAAAGCGGGGATGATGGGGTGCAACCCCGGCGCGGGGTAGTACAGGAGTCTCCCCTGTATAATCTTTTCTTCGCTTTTACCTCACATGTGAGGTAAAAGCGAAAGTCCTAATAAGTACGGGAAAAGCCGGAAGGCGAACCCAGGATCAGTGTTAGTGAGAACTAATCTTAAATAGAAGGCCGGGGAAGAAAACAGGGTGAAAGCCAATCTTCAAATCGCAAATCTACTAAGCTGGTCGCGCATAATTGCGACACCGGTGGTTATGGGCCTTTTAATGCTCTACGACTGGAAACCGGCTTATTTGATTGCGGCGATCCTGTTTGCCCTGGCCGAATTCACCGACGTGCTGGACGGTTATTTTGCCCGTAAACAAAAAACGGTTTCTAACCTGGGTATCTTTCTCGATCTGACCGCCGATAAACTTTTTACCGCCGGGGTGCTGGTCGCTATGATCGAACAGGGGTTGATCTCTAGCTGGCTGGTAGCGATTATTCTAGGCCGCGAGTTTTTGATCACCGGCGTAAGAACCTACGCTGCTTCCGCCGGGGTAGTGATACCCGCCGGTAAATGGGGCAAACGCAAAACCGTTCTGACCGCAGTCTCCCTGACCTGGCTGATCGTTTGGGCCGATGCGGCCTTGCGTCCCAACGGCTTGTTGCGCGGAGTTAACGACTGGGTGCTGACCGGAGATTTTCAGCCTTTCAAGTGGTTCTTTTTGCTGGCCTGGCCGCTGGTATATTTGATGGTTTTACTGACGATTTTTTCCGGTTTTCTGTATATGCGCGACGCGGCTTATTTGTTCAGCGACCACCCGCAGGATGCCAAAGCCCAACCGTCGTCCACCGATACCGATGAGCCGTCACGAATCGGAGGGAATGTACCGGCCAAACCCAAACCTAATCTTTAGCAAACCGGTTTTTTTGGCCGGGCAGGTGGTTTTATGAAGCTTTTTGACTACCGAAGTAAAAAAGATTTACAGGGCAAGACCACTGATTTTCGCAGCGGTGCCTCGGCTAACCCGCCGCCGACTGCCAGGCCATCCCGGCCTCCGCAACCCGACCCGACCCGCCGCAAACAACCGGCTTCCCGCAACCGGGTAATGAGCCGCAACCGCGATAAATGGGTTTACAACCAGAAGCTTGAAGAATATCGCAGTGTCGGGCCTTCCAGCCAGAACAATCCTAATCTACCCCAGCAAACGGGCGAGTCGAAATCCGAATATGACGAACGCTATAGTAAATACCGCAAACTGCTGCCGGAATGGTTTAGCGGCGAGGTCATTAAATTTGTATTCCGGCGTCACTGGATGCACATTTTCTTTATCGGTCGCTTCACCTGGATTCTTTTACCGATTACAATTATCGCTACTATCGTCGGGCTGTTGCTCCCTTTTTTGATTATTGTCCCGGTGGTGTTGTGGGTAATTCAGCTTATGGCCCTGGCCTGGGTTATTAATGACTGGCTAAACGACTATCTGATTGTTACCGACCGGCGCATAATAGACCTGGAAAAAGTCAGTTTCTTCAACAGTGTCAAAACTGAAATCCCGCTCGACAAAGTGCAAGAAGTAAAAATTGTGACCAAGCGCGGTACAATCGATTATCTTTTTCGAGTGGGTACAGTTACGATCAGCAGTAGCGGTAGAACCAGCATTACCTTCAACCATTTGCGTGACCCGGAACGGATTCGCAAGGAGTGGACCAACCTTAAACGCTCCTATTTTATGGCCCGCACGGCTTTTCGCAAAGACCGCATGACCAATTACCTGGAGAACAAAATCTGGGGTACGCCGCTGGTCAACTGGAATTCTACCGAAGAAGATCGGGCTTTACAAGTTACCGAAAATCCTAGCTGGTTTCAGAAAACAGTCCCGTTCGGACCGCAACGTGAAGGCAATGATATTATCTGGCACACTCATCCCTGGATTTTGGTAAAAAAGATTTTCCCGCTGCTAATTGTCTTCCCGCTAATCCTGATTGGCTCGCTAATCGGCTTGCCCTTTTTACTTGCCTTTAACCCTTTGCTGGGTGGCATAGCCCTGTTTATAGCGATCTTAGTGCTGCTGTTTATGGGTTTCTTTATCTGGTTTCGCTACGACGATTGGCACAATGACCGTTATATTATGAGCGTGGACAAGATCGTGGACATTGTTAAGATGCCGTTTGGTTTTGACGAAACGCAGAGCGTGGTAGAAATTCGCAATGTGCAGGATACCGAATACGAAAAACGCGGTTTTATCGCCAACTGGTTTAACTTTGGGACGGTGCGAGTGACCACGATAGGTGGTCCAGCCCTGACTTTTAATAATATTCCAGACCCGCAAATTGTTGAGGACGAAGTTTCGCGCCGCAAAGAAATGCTCAAATTTATTGATGAGGAGCGGCAGGACCGCCTGACCGCCGATTTCTTTGCAACTTATCGGGATATTTTGTTGCACCCGGAAGACCACGCGCCGTCATCTCCAAACGATGCCAAACCAGGCCGCCTGGACGACCCACCACGACGCTAGGCAAAGAGGTTGATGTCACATTTTAAAAAATCCGGTTGGTTGATACTGGGCTGGATATTAACCGGCCTGGCTTTTAGTTTTATAGGGCTGGCCCCGGTCAAGGTTGAGGCGGCTAACAACCCGCCCAAAATCCAGGTTAAAGCCGGTTTCGATAGTCTCTACAAAAAAAATAGCTGGCTCCCACTTCAGGTCAATCTCAGTTTACCGGAAGGCAATCCAAATTTTACCGGCTATTTGGAAGCTTCCTGGACCAATTTCGCCAGCGACAGTTTGCGATACCGGCATTATATCGAGCTAATCCCGCCGGTCAACCGGAAGGTCTGGCTTTATTTGCCCAGCGATAACCGGGGGCTGACCCAGGTTCAATTTCGGTTGACCGCCAGCAGTGGGGCAGTTGTCGAAAGCCGGGATATTAACTTGGAGGCCCTCGACCAGAATAGTTTGCTGCTAGGGGTGTTGAGCGACGACCCCGGTGCCCTTAATTACCTGAGCGGCGAACGGCCTAGCCTGCCTTTTAACCGGGGTAGCGTGGTTTTTAGCGATTACACCTCGCTCTACGGTGGGCGCAATAGCGGCAACACGACCCGGATCAGTAATCAACCGGCGGTCCGGCTAGCCCATCTTTCGCCGGGAGATTTGCCGCCCGAAATGGCCGGTTGGGATAGCCTGGACGGGTTGGCTCTGACCGACCTGACCGTTTCTCAACCGGGCGACCGGTCGCTTAACCAGGATAACCTGACCCGCGCCGCCGCCGGTTGGCTGGCCCAGGGCCGGTTGCTGGTGGTGGCTGGCGAAAGCGGGTTGCGGCGAAGTGCTTTTTTAAGTGGTTTGCTGCCGGTGAGCGCGGTCAATACTGCCCCCCAAAATGTCCCTTTCCCGGCGGAACTGCGGGTGTTTGTGACGACCGATACAGTACCGGAAAAAGTGCTGCTGCCCGAAAGTACCCCGGTCGACGGGGCGACGGTAGACATCCGGCAGGCAAACTTACCGTTGTTGGCGTCGCGGCCTTTTGGATTGGGGATGGCCTGGTTTTTGGCCCCTGAAATGCGGAGTTTACCGGCCAATACCGATTTGCAAATCTGGCGATTAATGATGCAGGCCTACCAGCCACATTTTGGCTACGCCGAAACGCATCGTCTGGCGCAAGACAACTATTTCGACCGTTGGATTTATCAGGTTAATCCTAACCTCAAGCTGGCAACCCTGCCGAATACCGGGCTGGTAGCCGGCATCTTGTTGGCTTACCTGGCGGTGGTCGGGCCGCTGGGCTATTTTATTCTCAAAAAGCTGCGTAAAGTAGAAGTCGTCTGGCTGATGGTGCCGGTTCTGGCTATATTAATGTGCGCCGGTCTGTTTTTGGCCGGTAAATTTACCAGTGACGAGGCGATGGTATTTAGCCGCCTTTCGATAGTGGTAGCCGGGGAAACCAACACCGGCAAATTTAGCGGCGGCAGTCACGAACTGGCGACTCTTTATTCCAGTACTCAGGCCCGGTTTCGGCTTAATACCGCCGAGCAAAGCCTGTCCATACCGCTAGAAGTCACCAGAGTCGACCCGCGAAATATCAATTTTGGGGCCAATTCGGTCGATCCCGTCACGCCGGAGAACCAGTTTTTAAACGTGGAACAGGGGCCAACAGCCGGTTACGGTCAGGTACGGCTGGGTTTGAGTGAGCAGCACAGTTTTGAGGTTGAGCAAAACAGTGCCGCCGGTATCGGTGAGGGAATTGTTGCCAAAGTGAAAGCCAGTGGCCTACAACTGAGCGGCACGCTGGAAAATCGGACTGGCAGCGACTGGCAAGACCTGAGCATCTGGCGGACGGGCGGCCTGGTCTATAATATTCCCAAACTCCAGGCGGGTACCTCGATTGGGCTGGATGCCAGCCAGGTTGCCCAGCCTTTCAACCAGTTAATTTACCGGCTGGCCGGGGTCGACCGGCGCGGACTAAACGGAAATACCCGTTCTTCGCAAGCCAGCAGCCCCGGCCAGAATTATCCTAGCCAGCGTGTGGCGGTACTAGCAACCCTCCTGGGCCGGGATGGTGAGGCTTTACCGCCTACCGCCGACCGGCTTTATCTGATCGCCTGGAAACAAAGCACTACCGATTTTGGTTTGCGGGTAGAAAATCAACCGGTAAAAGCCAACGATCTGACCTTATTATTTGAACCACTGGTATTGAAGTGATATGCAACCTGTAACCCGCCTTTCGCCAGATGAGACTAACGCCACTCCAAAAAAAGTAGAAAACCCTAGCGGTTCGGTCGCGCTACGTACCAGCCATCTGACCAAACAATACGGGGCTTTTACCGCCCTGAGCGACCTTAGCCTTGAAGTCGAAAGCGGCGCAATTTACGGGCTGATCGGGCCAACCGGAGCCGGAAAAACTACCCTTCTGCGGATTCTGGCAACCTTGCAAGCTCCAAGTAGCGGCGAAGCCTGGATTTATGGTCGTTCGCTCAACGACCTTAGCTCGGCAAATTTGCGGCAAGTGCGGGCTGGACTGGGTTATATGCCCGATTTCATCGGGCTGTACGAACGCATAACCATCCATGAGTATCTGGAGTTTTTCGCGGCGGCCTACAAAATAGAGCGTCCGGCCCGCGCCCGCCTGATTGCTGATTTGCTGGCACTGGTCGACCTGGCCGGACGGCGGGATGATTATATAGAAACGCTGCCCTATGGTTTAAGCCAGCGGCTCGGCCTGGCCCGGACCCTGATCCACGACCCCCAGATATTGCTGCTGGACGAACCGGCCAACGGCCTCGAACCCCAGGGCCGGATCGAGTTGCGCGAGTTGCTCAGAGAGTTGAGCCGGTTGGGGAAAACCGTATTTTTCTCGTCTCACCTGCTTAATGAGCTAACCGAAATATGTACCCACGTCGGGTTGCTGGAACGCGGTCGCTTACTGACCGGCGGCCCGGTAAGCCAGCTATTGCAAAGCTTCCGGCAGGATTCTAAAGTGATCCGGCTGAGGTTGCGACCGGTTGTTTCAAGTACGCCTGAGCAAATTTACCGGTTGCTGCTGGCCGCCCCGCGCGTGCAACGAGTTCAACAGCTTTACGGTTACGGCGAATGGGAAATACAACTTCAGGGCCAGGATTATCCCTTGCAAGACCTGTGGCGTTATTTGATGCTCAATAATGTGCCGGTCTTTAGCTTTGAAGAATATCTACCCACGCTGGCCGATATTTTCCAGCCAGCCAGTTGGGGATATGTACCGTAAATTCCTGAGAGGTTTATTAAAATTTCGAGCAGGACTTGCTAAACAAAGGCCGGACGGGTTAGAATAAACAAAACTTTTGAATGGCCTGGTCCGGCGTGGAAATGACAAAATGGCACAAAAAGAGATCGCGGTTTATGGATCGAACACTCTGATCAAAGACACTCTGATCAAAGAAAAGTCTCTGCGAACAGAGAGTTTTTGGTATGCCCTCCAAACCAATCCCATCATTCGCAAAGAATTACGCCAGCGAATGCGAAGCTGGCGCGGCGTGAGCGATTTAACCCTGTGTACGCTTTATTTGCTGGGCTTCGGTTTACTCCACTATTCTTCCAACTATAGTTACCGCACCTATTACACCTTTAACGGTTATAATCCCGCTTCGACCGCCCAACGCAGCCAGGAACTTGGAACTCAATACTTTTTATTGATAATAATCGCCCAGTTGCTGCTATTATTTTTGCTAAATTGCAAGTATAGTGCCGGAACGGTGGTCCACGAAAAAGAACGCCAGACCTACGACGTTTTGCTGGTATCACTTTTGCGGCCACGCGATATTGTGAGCGGCCATCTGGTCGCCGGGGTGGCTTATCTTTTACTGATTACGGTGGCCGGTTGGCCGGTGGCTTTTGTGGCTTTCCTGATGGGCGGCATTAGCACCGAACTACTGATTGTAACGCTGTTCACGGTGCCTTTTAGCTTTGTAATGCTGGCCGCGCTGGGAGTTTTCTGGTCGTGTACCGCCCGAACTGCCCGCCGGGCCGGTAGTAACACATTGGTCAATAGCGGATTGCTGCTGTTCATAGTGCCCTTTGGGCTAAATTTTTTTATCGGTAATATTACTGGAAGCTTTAGCGGTGTGCCGGTTTATGCGGTTGGCTGGGCCGGTGAGATAGCCATCTGGCTGTTATCTTTCAACCCGATTTATGTTTTACTGTCGTGCAGCCAGATTTTCAGTGGCCGCCTCGATAGCAACCTTTTTTTGTATGCCACCGGGCAAGGCAATAGCCTGACCCCATTTGTACGCTTTATGTTTATCGCGGTTGTGGTCAGTAGTGTGTACTGCTGGCTGGCGACACGCCAGATCAAACCTTTGCAAACCGAATCCGAAAAACAACAAGCTATTAGAGCGATCAAGGAGCGTTTAGGCCGGAATGGAATAACCACTGGTAGTGGGCGATAGCCAGTCTCTTTTAACAAATTTAGAAAACAGGTCAGGCCGGGAATTTATGCAAACCTTAGAAAAAGAAACAAAAGAAACACCGGCGACTCATAGCGTTAGCCGCGAAGATTATAACAGTTTAGCTCACCGTATCAGGCAGCTGGAAGGCCGGTTGCGGATGCAGGAAGCCGTCCGGTTGCTGCCTTTTGGAATTATCGTCGGCGGGTTGGTTGGGTTGGCAATTGCAATCTATAGCCGCCTGACCCCCTCGCTGACGGTCGAACAGGTGACGCTGGCCGCAGTGGTCGCGGTGGGATTGGGGGTCGCCGGTGTACTACTTTACGCTTTTGTCCGACGGCGCAAACTGATCAAGACGGCTCGCCAGATCGATCTGGCCCTCGGCTTACACGAACGGCTCAGTACCGCCGTCGAAGGCTATCAGTCTCCCGACGCGCTGGGTTATGAGGCGATGGGCCATCGCCAGTTTGAGGACGCTCGGCAAGCCGCCGAGAATTTGAAGGTCGGTAAAGCCTTGCCGTTGCGGATGACCTGGCGTTCCGGTTTGCTGGCCCTGGCGATTTTGCCTTTGCTGGCCCTGGCCCTGCTCTTACCCAACCCATTTAGCGATGATGTAAAAAGCAACCAGGCGATCAAGAACCAGATTCAGCAGGAAGCCCAGAAAATCGAAGACCTCAAAGAAAAAATTCAGAAGGAACACCCGGACGCCGCCAAAACCGACCCGAAAACCGCCGATCTGTTGAAAGAACTGGAAAAAACCAAACAGGCCTTGCTCGAAAAAAGCGATAACAAAGACGAGGCACTGGCTTCTTTACAGGCTGCCCAGCAAGAACTGGAAAAACTGAACGACCCTAACAAAAGTACCGCCGAAAAAGCGGCTATCGAGTCGCTTGCCAAAACCTTAAACAGTGCCGACCAGACCAAACCTGCCGGACAGGCTTTGCAGCAACCAAGCCAGGACCGCTACGATAAAGCGGCTCAGGAACTGGATAAACTGGCTAACCAGAATTCGCTCGACGCGCTAAAACAGGATGCCGCCCAGGCACAGCAACTTTCGGATAAACTGAACAAAGACGCTCAGAACTTTAAGAATTCTAACCCGCAAATGTCGGACAAACTGCAAAAGCTTTCGGACGCTCTCAAACCATCCAACCTCAATCAGAACAGTCAGGCCGCCGCCCAGGCTTTTAAAGACCTGGCCCAGCAGATAAAACAGACCGGGCAGGATCAGAAGTCCAACCAGGATTTGCAACAAGCCCAGTCGCAACTGCAAAAAAGCGAACAATCGATCAATCAGACCGCCCAGAAAGGCCAGCAGAATCAAACCGGCAAGAATGGTAAACCGGACAATAGCAACCAGGATAACAGCGGCAATAATACCGACCCCGCCAACGCTCAGACTCAACAGCCCGGTCAGGACCAGCAAGGCCAGGATCAGCAAGGCCAGGATCAGGGTCAATCTGTCCAGCCCGGTCAGCAAGGCCAACAACCCGGTCAGCAAGGCCAACAACCCGGTCAACAAGGCCAACAACCTGGTCAGCAAGGCCAGCAACCCGGCCAACAGGGTCAGCAGCCCGGTCAACAGGGCCAACAGCCCGGCCAGAATGGTCAACAGCCCGGCCAACAGGGTCAGAATGGTCAGCAACCGGGCAACCAGGGTGATCCAAATCAAAACGGCCAGTCGGGCAATCCCGGCTCAAATAACGCTAAAAACGGCAGCAAAGGCAGCAAAACCGGCACCAGCGACCAGGTTTATCCCGGCCCGACCGGTCGCCGCACCGATGGCAGTCAGGTAAACGTCCAGGGCCAAAACGGGCAGGGACCCAACAATAACCAGACCGTCAATGGCGGCAATCCCAGTGGAAACGCCGCCGTGCCCTATAGCGATGTAATCGACTCGTATACCCAGCAAGCCTCGGAGCAACTGGACAAAAACTATGTGCCGATTACCCTCAAGGACATGGTAAAACAGTATTTTGACGACTTGAACAAGAAAGAAAAATAAATTCTATGACAACTACGGCTACTCCGACGAACGTCTCGCCCGAACAGTTCCGCGAAATGGCAAACCGGATCGAAAAAGAAGTCGGCAAAATTATTGTCGGGCAGCATGAGGTCATGCGAAATATATTGATCAGCATCGTCGCCGGGGGACACGTTTTGCTGGAAGGGGTACCGGGCCTGGGTAAAACCGTCATGGTTCGCACACTCGGTCAGGTGCTGGATTTACATTTCAGCCGGATTCAGTTTACGCCCGACCTGATGCCCGCCGATATTGTCGGGACCAATATTTTGCTGGAAGACCCCCAGGGGGGCCGTCAATTTCGCTTTCAGCCCGGTCCGGTCTTTACAAATTTACTGCTGGCCGACGAAATAAACCGGGCCACTCCCAAGACTCAATCGGCCTTGCTCGAAGCGATGCAGGAAAAGACGGTGACGGTGTCCAACCGGTCTTACCGGGTCGAACGACCTTTCTTTGTACTGGCAACCCAGAATCCGATAGATATGGAAGGGACTTATCCGCTGCCGGAAGCGCAACTCGACCGCTTTTTCTTCAAATTGCAGGTAGGTTTCCCGCGCGAGGAAGACCTGATGCAAATCTTGACCCGCACCACTACCAGCGAACAAACCCAGTTGAATAAAGTGGCCGATGGCCGGATAATTACGGCGATGGGCGACCTGGCCCGCGATGTGCCAGTAGCTACCCACGTCACCAATTACGTCGCCCGGTTGGTGCTGGCTACCCACCCCGAAAACGCCGAAGCTCCGGCGATCACTCGCCAGTATATCCGGTTCGGGGCCAGTCCGCGCGGTGCTCAGGCTTTGATGCTGGCCGCCAAAATCGTGGCAATGATGGAGGGCCGCTTTAATGTTTCCTTTGAAGATATTCGGGCGGTTGCTTTACCGGCCCTGCGGCATCGTCTGATTCTTAACTTTGAAGGTGAGGCCGAAGGTATCCAAACCGACACCGTGATCGAGGAAATTTTGAAATCGCTGCCGATGGAACGTAAATAGGCGGAGAGTTAAGCTAACCCGGTCGCGTTGGTTGACTTTTGAAAGAGGTTGACAACGCAAGCTTATACGACCGGTCAGGCCGAGTAATTATTATTCTGGAATAATTTAGAAACTGGCAATATGCCCTCAAAAATGCAAAAAATTTATCAAAAATTAGCCCTGGCGGTACTTCTCAGCCTCAGCCTGGTGCTGGGGGCCTGCGGTAATCCAAACGACACGGCTATTTCGCGTCAGAACAATTCTTCGATTACGGCGGCGGTACAATTATCTCCGGCGGTCGTGACGATTGATGACCCCGGCTCACCGACCCCGGCCCAAACCGAAGCCGCCAGTCCCAGCCCGCCTGTAATAACCGCTTTACCGACCGCGACGGCGGTGGTCGCGCCTACTCCTACCAACGGGAATTTGCCGGTCCTGGTACCGGTTCAACCCAGCCAGGTTGCGGCGGCGGCCAATACACCCCAACCGACAATCTCTCCAAAATTGCCGGAGCCGGGGATTTCGCCTACCGCTAAACCTACCCCCACCCCGACAGTTGAACCCAATAGCCAGCTTATTGATCGTAGCCTTGAATTAAAGACCATGAAAACCGCCTACGACGCGATCAATAAACATCTTTTTAGAGAACCCGATACCGGCGGTATCCTGATGGCAGGTTTGCGCGAGGTCGCCAGCGTAACCGGGGCCACCCTACCGGTCGTTTCCTTTGAAAAAAATGCCGAGGTCAACTGGAATATTTTTACCCAGAGCTTTAACAAAATGCTGGATAGTAACAGGAGCTTCAACTATCCAAAATATCAACTGGCTCATCGGGTAGTTAATGTGATGGCCGCAACGGTCGGCGATGAGCATACCTATTTTTTGAGCAGCTCCGACTACCAGAGCCGCCAGAATTTGTTATCGGGCGACAATAGCTCGATTGGCTTTGGGGTGCTGGTAACGACTCAGAATGAAAAAGCCTATATCGTGCGGTTGGTGGCCGGGGCACCCGCCGACCGGGTGGGAGCGATGCCCGGCGACCAGATTGTCCAGTACGACGATTTAGCGATTACCGATAAAAATTGGACTATCATCCGCACGGCCAAAGAAAATGAAACCCATAAATTCACTCTGGCTCGAACCGGTAAGAGTCAACCGGTCGTGCTGGAAATAACCAAGAAAAAATATACTTTACCAACCGTTGAATACCGCATGATCAACGGGCATATCGGTCTTATCGCGGTGCGGGATTTCTTTTTGAATGTCGCCGATGAAACCGACCGGGCAATGGTAGAGCTTCGCAAACAGGGGGCCGATAGCTGGATCATCGATTTGCGCGAGAATCCGGGCGGGATTAACGTCGAGCAACTGGTGGGCCGTTTCGTGGCCGGGGGCGAAATTATGGGCTACAACGCCGACCGCAAAAACCGCGACCCCATGAAGGTCAGTAATGATCTGACCAGCGGACCGGATAAAGGTAAACCCCTTTCGCCGCTTTTGCCGATGGCCGTTTTGATCGATGAAGGCAGTGCCAGCAGTAGTGAAATGTTTGCCCTGGCCGCCCATGATTTCAAGCTCGGCCCGTTGATAGGTACCAAAACCGCCGGGGCACTGGGCCATACGGCAGCTTACCCGCTAGGCGACGGCTCGGCTATCAGTGTAACAGTAGACGAATATGAGTCGCGAGACGGTGCGAAAGTCAACGGCACCGGCGTTACGCCGGATACGATCATCGAACGTAGTATTCAGGACTTGATCAGTGGCCGCGACCAGCAGTTAGCCGCCGGGGTAGAATACCTGGACAAGTTGCTGGCTAAAAAATAAGTAACTACACACCAAACCTCTGTAAAGGATCGAAGCAGGGGCCGGGTACCCACTGGGTGCCCTGCGGGGGGTCATACAGGGGTCACCCCTGTAACCACTCTCTTTTTTCTTCTTTCCCCGACCCCCACTACCCCTGCTAATTCTAATTCTTTGGCTGAAGGTGGGTGAACAATTACAAAGATAATTATTTTAAGTGCTCCAAAGCGACTTGAAAGCCTGCCGGATCAGCAGCGAAAGGTAAATTGTGGCCGGGTTACTGGACGAAGAATTTTTACGGAAAATTGACCGCCTGAACTTGATCAGCAAACGGGTGCGGGCCGGGTCACTCAAGGGCGAACGCCGCTCGCTCAAGCGCGGAACTTCGGTGGAGTTTGCCGATTACCGCGACTATACGCCGGGCGATGACCTGCGCCAGGTTGATTGGAATATTTACGCCCGTCTCGAACGGGTGTTTTTAAAGTTGTTTGAAGAAGAAGAAGAACTGACCGTCCATGTTTTGATCGATTGCAGCCGTTCGATGGACTGGAGCGGGCCGTCCAGTGAGATCGCCACGACGGTCGAAAACGGCACCCCAAACGCTCAATATAACAAGCTGCTTTACGCCAAGCGAACGGCGGCGGCTATCAGTTATATGGCACTGGCGGCAATGGACCGGATCAGCCTATCGGCCCTTTTTAGCGGAGGCACCGGCGGGGAGGCCCGGTTGCCGATGATGCGCGGCAAAAATCAGACGGTTCGCATGATCCGCTTTGTAGAAGATTTGAAACCGGGTACCAGTGGCGATTTAAATCAGGTGCTTCGCCATTATGCGGCTTCCACCCGTCAGCCCGGCTTGCTGTTTTTGCTGTCTGACCTGTTCGCGCCGGGCGGCTGCTTTGAAGGTTTACGGGCTTTGCAGGGGGCCGGTCACGAAATCGCCCTGCTCAATATTTTGTCGCCGGACGAGGTTAATCCGACCCTGCGTGGCGATTTTAAGCTAGTCGACAGCGAAACCGGCCACAGTCAGGAAGTCAGTATCGATAATAACGCGCTGGAATTGTACCGCCAGGAGTTTACCAACTGGCAACACGGCCTGATGGATTTTTGCCAACGCCGGTCGATAAACTTTATTCAGGTGGAAACCAACACCTCGTTTGAGGATTTAGTCCTTCATTATATGCGGCGGCGCGGGCTGGTAAACTAGGCGGACTTGCATTTTTACCGGTTTAAGGATCAAGCGTCTACGGAATTTTAGAAAGTTTTTACACACGTGGGAATATTGCTACCTGCCGCGCTGGCTTTGCTGGCCCTGGCTATACCGATTATAGTCCTTTACTTGCTCAAGGTTAAACGGGAAGACCTGACCGTTAGCAGCAGCTTTTTGTGGCAAAGAGTCCTGGAAGACCGTCAGGCCAACGCTCCCTGGCAAAAACTCCAAAAAAACTGGTTGCTGCTATTACAATTGTTGTTGCTGCTCTTGATGGTTTTTGTACTATCCCGGCCCTTTTTTCAGAGCGAGGCCCAGGCCAGCGGCAATATTATTGTGCTGCTGGACGCTTCCGCCGGGATGCAAGCCACCGATGTGGCTCCCAGCCGGTTTGCCAAAGCCAAAAGCGAAATCAATACGATTATCGATCAGATGGGCGGCGGCGACCAGATGACGCTGGTACTGATGCGAGCTTTTCCAGAGGTGCTGGCTACCAGTTCTACCAGCAAGACCGAATTAAAAGGCGCGCTTGACCGGGCCAGAGTCACCAACGAACCGGCCCAGCCCAAATCCTCGATTGTGCTGGCCGCCGCCGCCGCCGACCGCAATCCCGGCACGACGGTGGTGGTAGTCAGTAGCGGTACCTTTGCTCGTGAGGAAGGCTTACCGGCCCTCAAAGCCAAAATTAAATATATCAAGATCGGCCAATCCGACGCGAACCAGGCGATCTCGGCGGTAAATTTGCGCGAAACCGGCGGCGGTCCGCAACTATTCGTTGGTCTCAACAACTATAGTACCCAGCCCACCAAAGTAACCCTGAGTGTCACCATCGACAACAAACCTTTTGACACCCGCGAAGTCAGCATCGGCCCGGAAGATAAGGCCAGCGTTACCCTGAGCGATTTGCCGGTGACAACCAGAGTGGTAGATGCCAAAATACGCCCGGCAGCCCAGGGTAGCCTTCCCGACTATCTGAGCGTCGATAATGAGGCCTGGACCCTTCGCAACGCCGGTAGTCCTCAAAAACTTTTGCTGGTCAGTTCGGGCAACACCTTTCTGGAATTGTTTTTAGGCCGGTTGCCCAATTACAAAGTCGGTAAAACTACCCCCGATAACTATGAAACTTTAGCCAACAAAGATACCTACGACCTATATATTTTTGACGGCTATGCGCCGGAGCATTTGCCGCCCGGCGGGGTATTTTTGATCAACCCGCCTACGTCGCCTTACTTGCCTACCAGTAGCTCGGTCAATACGCCTACCTTTGCCCGGCTCGAACAATCCGACCCGCTTTTGCGTTATACCGACTTGAGCAGCGTCTTTGTAAAACAGGCCCAGCAGTACCAGTTGCCCGGCTGGATGAAAGGGGTGGCTTTTAGCAGTGAAGGCACCGCTCTACTGGCTTCCGGCGATAACCAGGGGCAACACGTGGTTTTACTGGGCTTTGACACCCACGACAGCGATATAGGGCTTAGTACGGCCTGGCCGATTTTAATGATCAATACCCTGAGCTGGCTTCAACCGGCGGGTGCGCTCGACCAGGTTACTGAAATCAATCCAGGCGAGCCGATCAGTTTTCAGATGAACCTGACGGACGAAATCAGTGTCCAGCCACCCGGCCAGAATGTGCAGGTGTTGAAGCCTACCAGCGGTCTGGCTTCGTTTACCGATACCGACCGGACCGGTATTTACACCGTAAATCGTAAACAGTCGGTCAATCCCAACACCAAAACCGGTCCGGCCCAGGATAATTTTGTGGTAAACCTTTATAGCAGCCTGTCGAGCAATATCAAACCGCTGGACGACCTGGGTTTGCAGGGGGCTATCACCAGTCCTAACGGCAGCAGCAGCAAAAGCGACCGGGAGTTGTGGCAGCCTATCGCCTTGCTGGCTATAATTATATTAATGCTGGAATGGTGGGTATTCTATCGATGGGGAAAGAGACGCCGCTTAAAACCGGCTAAACCGTTAAAAATCACCAAAAATTGAACCTGTTAACAACTTATTCAAACAGGCTACTATTTCAAATTAAGATGTTAAAATTTAGCAATTTTTTTACACATTTTGGGAGACTTTAACAACTTATTGATAAAATGTGGAAATCTCGATTTTAATCCACATTTTTATCCACAAAAGCGGCTTTTACGAAATTTAAAAATTTCAAAAGATGTACACCGCCTTCAACAATATGTGGATAATTGTGCATAAATCAGTTACTAAATCCGTCTGGCTGAATCCAAATAAAGGGCAATCCTTCAACAGACTCCACAAAATGTGGACTAGGTGGATAAGTAAAAACCCCCATTAGTAGTAGAGTAAGACATTTGAGGCTAAAATCGATAAAAATTTCTTTTCTGAAAATAATAGAACATTGGTTTTGTTTTTAGTCCACATAATAAGTTATCTACAAATTTGTGGAAATGTTGATAAATTTGTTCACACAAGCCATGAGAAAGCGTGGAAAACTTTTGGGATAGCTCGTCGGAAAAATGGTTTGATTATAAGAAACACTTATGTTAAAGAGCCTTTTATCTACTTGCACACTCGTTAGAATGCTGATATTATTCGATCACTTCTGGTGAGTCCCAACCACCGAGTTTTGTATCCTTTTCGTTACACAGAAGTAATCGCCGACTGGTACACAGGTTGCCTGGTTATTAGCAATGTGGCTAACAGCTAGACTGTATTTTTTTTATTTACGGTGAGTTTGCAGCTAGCAAAGTGAAAACTCCCGGCAAAATTTAATGGTATCGAATGTGATGTAAGAGCATCGGTACGGGTTTAATTAATTATCTTACTGCTGGAGAATTTCAGTATGTCTGAAAAAAATGATAATGGCGATGTTCGCTTTTTTGACCGTCCAGGCCAAGCTCAAGTTCTAGCTGACAATTCGGTACGTTCTAATATTTCGTTTGATGGCGACACCCGGCAAATCTGGCAAACCGCTTTACGTGATTTATATACCCAACTTGGCCGGCACGAGTATGATGCCTGGATCAAGAATCTAGCTCTCCTGGAACTTAATCAGGGTATCGCTCTGATTACGGCTCCCAGCACCTATGCCTGTAAAAGACTGGAATCGGATTACGCCGAGGTAGTCAGTCGGGTTTTATCGGGTGTAGTCGGTCAGGCCTTAAAAGTTCATTTTACAGTTGAAGCTCCGGTCCAGACTCAGTTGTTCGAGTCGGTCGGCGCGGGGGCCAGCCAACCGCCTTACCGGGTTGCCAGCAGTCGTCCGGCACCCAGTCACGGCATAAAGTCAAAGGGGCCTTACCTGGACCTGGACCCAAACGGCCAGAACCCTAACAACCGGGGTCCCCAAAACCGGGCCACCAACTATTACGGCAATAGCTATAGCCATCTTCAGAACAATGGTCGCAATGGTTACAGCAACAAAAATAACCTGACTTACCTGGACCGTGAAAACAATGCTAATAGCGGTCGTTCCAACTATAATTACAATGATGAGAGTTCGGAATTGGATGACCCGATAACCGGTCCGAACGCTTTCAACCTCAACGACCAGCAAAACGAATACCAGATTCAGGCGGCCCGCTTTGGGTTAAACCCGCGCTACACCTTCGAGAAATATATCGTCGGTAGCTCTAACCGGATGGCCGAAGCGGCTGGCAAACGGGTAGCCGAAACGCCCGGTAGCAGCTACAACCCGCTGTTCGTGTACGGCGGGGTAGGTCTGGGCAAAACTCACCTTCTACACGCCATCGGCCACGAAGCTCTGCGCTTACGACCTTATCTGAAAGTCCTGTACGTCTCCAGCGAAAAGTTTACCAACGAAATGATCAACAGCATCCGCGAACAACGTATGGAAGATTTCCGCAATATTTACCGCAGCATCGACCTTTTGATGATTGATGATATTCAGTTTATCGCCGGAAAAGAAGGCACCCAGGAAGAATTTTTCCACACCTTCAATACTCTGGTCGAAAGCGGCAAACAAGTGGTGATCAGTTCGGACCGGCCCCCGAAATCAATGTTAACGCTGGAAGACCGCTTGCGCTCGCGCTTTGAAGGTGGTTTGATTACCGATGTCAGCCTGCCCGATTACGAAATGCGTCTGTTGATTTTGCGAGCCAAAGCCGAGTACCAGCCCACGCCATCGCCGATTCCTTCCGATGTATTCGATTTTATTGCTCACAAAGTGCCGAGTAATATTCGGGAACTGGAAGGAGCTTTGATCCGGGTGGTGGCTTTTGGTCTGCTCAATAAGATGCCGATTTCGGTGGAACTCGCGGCTCAGGCTCTTAACGACTCACTCTTAAATTCACGCAAAAAACTTGTTACCAAAGAGCGGATTATAGAAGCGGTATCAAGTTTTTATAATCTGGAAATCAAGGATTTGCAGGGCAAAAGCCGCAGTGCCGATATTGTTTTGCCGCGCCAGATCGCCATGTATATTATCCGAGAGCAAACCGACCATAGCCTGGTGGAAATCGGTCAATCGCTGGGCAACCGCGATCATACCACGATTATGCACGGGCTGGACAAAATCGAGCAAGCTATCGAAACCAACATTCAGCTTCGCCAGCAAATTAACACCATTACACAAATTGTGTACAACGGCGAAAGTCTGAAATAAACACCGCGAAAATAAATATTCCATCAGTATTTAATACTAGCAACTATCCAAAGCCGGCCATTGTGCCGGCTTTTTTGCACACAAAACACAATATGTGGATAACTATCCAAAAAAAGTGGACAGCTAGTTACATTTGTTGATAATTCAGTGGTTATCCTGCCATTTTTTAGTGGAAAATTTTGTGGACAGAAATGCATAATATTGCATAAGTTATGCCACCTTTCCCGATAACTTTTTAAATGTGGATGATTATTGTCCCCTTTTGGGGATGAGGCGTTTAATTCAATTACATTTACAGGGGATAAATAACCGGGTTAGGTTCAAAACCGCCAGGCCTTTAAAAATCAGTGGATAATTTATACACTTTTCCACGTCCTTTTCCACACTGTTTGTTGAGGATAATTTATATAAACAGCCTCAAAAAAGACCTATTTCCACAAATCCACCTCCCCTATTACTATAGACTTCTAATAATCATATATTAATTAATAAAATATAAGAGAGAACTCCATGTGTATAAAGTATTTGTATAACTCAGGATTTTCGCTTACATCTCACGTGGTGAGGTGGAAGCGAAAGTAAAAAGGTTTTAATAGGAGAGACCCTGTATACCCCCGCAGGGCACCCATAGGGTACCCGATCCCTACTAACCCCGCTTTCGACTGATTTTCGGCTTTAAGCGAAAGTCCTATAAATTTTTGAGGCCAGGGTTTATCCGAAAACCGCTTGTGATAGACCTGCGGAATTGATTGTGATATAACTATTTCTATTGCAAAATAGGAAACCGGCTAACTAGACAGGGAAATTTAGAATGGCAATTATGCGCTACACGATAATAGATAATAATGGCACGGTAAGCTTTATCGCCCCCTGGAACACCTTAAAGGCTCTAACAGCGGGTTGTTGTCGTAAACCGGCCCCACATAGCCTCCAGGCCTTATTAGAAGCGGCTACAAAGTATGATAGCAAGCTTCAGGATTATGTTTTGAACGGGTTGGCCGTATTCGACGAACACCGGTTGAGTGCCGGAGAGGTAGTGGCGGAACTTAGTCTTGAACTGGAGCGGGAGTTGCAGCAATTGTTGGCCGGCAACGATAACCGGCCTGCGACCGGTCGGGCCAGCGATTATTTTGGAAGTGGTGAGGTAGAGGAACCGGTTGAGGGCGTAAGCGGCGGCGAGTTGGAGCCGGTTACTAATATTTCGTACAGCGAATTGCTCGAAAAACAGGCCCGGCTGTCCGGGGCTTATCTGAGCCGTCACCCGGTGCTGCGCGTGCTAGACGACCGGACCCGCCAGGAAAGCCTGGAACCGGTGCGCATCGGGCTGGTAATTTTTAATTTACCGGCCCGCCGGATTATCCAGGTTCAAAATACCTACGGAATTCTAAAGCGGAGCGACCGGGGTCGTTATTTCGAGGACGGCCAGCCGACCGAGCGGCTGTATTTTTACCGGCTGCCGGATAGCTGGAGTTTGTTACCCTGAGCAAGTATCAAAAGGGATTTTACTGGTAGCAAAAATTATTTTCTACCGGGGTTTTTCATCGTCCGGTCGTTTGCGCCGATTGGAAAACAAGCCGCCAAAGAGCATCCGGGAATACTCGACCTGGGTTTCTTTTTTGGAAGGCAATTCCACCGCCAGACCCCGTTCTTCGGGCGAAGGGTTTTTGCGGCTAGCGATCCAGCGATTGCGGGTTTCGGCGGCCCGGTTGAAAAATTCAACCAGCGGAGCCTCGTCGCCGGGAGCTTCCGGTCGGGACCGGCCTTGCTCATCGTACAAACCGGCCTGGTCGATCATCTCGCGTAATTTAGAAAGCTGTCGCTGGTAGCGGTCGATCCAGCTAATAATGGCGTCGGAGTTGGTCCGACATATATCCAGGTGCATGGCGGTGCCGCCTCCGGCCAGCCGAGTAGTATCGATAAAACCGGTACTGGCAAGCCGGGCCATTTCGCGCCAGCCTTCGCTATCGCCGGGTACGTTGACCAGGTTAGCCGCCACCAGAAAAGGCAGATGGCTGATCCCGGCCACGTAGCTATCGTGTTCCGCCGGATCGATAAAGTAGGGTCGCGCCCCTACTGCTTCGACCAGCCCGACCAGGACATCGACGGCATCTTCTCTGGCTTTAGGGGAGGACATCAAACAGTAGGTACAATCCTTAAAAAGATTGGGGTCAGCTTCCTCCAGTGAGGCGGTTTTACCGGCCATCGGATGACCACCCACAAAGCTCACGGTGGTTGGCAGCAAATCGGCGGCCCACTGCATTACCTGGCGTTTGGTGCTGCACGTGTCGGTGATGATTGCACCGGGCGAAAGATGGTCGGCAATATCTTCAAAGGTATCGCGCACCGCCATAACCGGTGTGGCGATAATCACGATTTCCGCCCCTTTAACGGCTTCCATCGGGGTAGTAGTATAGCGGTGACACAGGTTCATTTTTTCGGCCAGCGCGCGCTGTTGACCTTTGGCATCAAAGCCTACCAGTTCCAGTTTACCGGCCTGACTTTCTTCCTTTTTAGCCCACTCGCGCAGGGCC
The DNA here is from genome assembly GCA_038322625.1 of Chloroflexia bacterium. Lineage (GTDB taxonomy): Bacteria > Chloroflexota > Chloroflexia > Chloroheliales > Chloroheliaceae > 54-19. The sequence goes on along the minus strand of JBBQGA010000028.1, from coordinate 17,402 downwards.
ATCGCCCACGAACCCCCGACTAAACCCAGTCCAATTATAGCGATTTTCATTAAAACTCCTGGTTATTTTGCTGGTTTACTGATTGTGAATTTCAGTATATCATAAGCTTCTAAATCATCGAGTTTTTTTCTAACTGGCTTTTTGTGTATCTTTTGAGCTGGTTTTCACGTACATATATTGATCGTCGAAAAAAAAGGAGACCACTTTTATGTCACAGACCAGACCAGCCCGCGCTTCAAACTTAAAGCCTCGGGTGCCCATCGAAAACTCGCAAAATTTAGACCAGTCTGATTTACAGGCTCTGACTATGGAACCTGGCCGGTTCGAGGCTGAACAGAGTCGTGTCACTCACTGGCGGTTAAAAGGTACATCCGGCCTGGCGGCTTCCCTTCTGCTGGCCGGATCGCTTTTACTCTCCGGTTGTGATGATACCAGCAGTAGCGATGACTGTATCCCCAGCACCCCACCCCCTGGCGCGACCAGTGGCGGCAGTGCCGGTTCGTTTGGTGAGGCTACCACACCTTCTCCGGCCTCGGATTTTGGCGGTATTAGCACCACGCCGACCGCCCCGGCTTCGGCTCAATTTACCAGTGGCGCGAGTAGCGGTACCACCGGTCAGGTTTATTGCCGGAGTCGCCGCACCGGTGGTTATTACTGGTTTGGCGGAGGCGGCTATTACAGTAGCGGCGGCAGTAGTAGCGGTGGTAGCGGGGCCAGTTCCTAAAATCAGCCGGTATACAGAAAGCTTAATGAAACCCCGAATAATCAGACTTTACTCTGAAAACAACGATTTCCAGGCCCTGGAGACGCTCAAACGCAAACGCGAAAAGCGTCATCGCAGCCAGGAGTTTTTTGTGGAGGGTGTGCGCCCGATCAACCAGGCGTTGGCCTTCGATTGGGCGATCAAGGCTTTTTGTTACACTCGTGAAAAGCCGCTTTCGGATTGGGCGCGTAACATCCTTGACCGCTCTCAGGCCGCGATCCATTATGAGATGCCCTTGCCGATGATGGAAAAGTTGAGCAACAAGGCCGAGCCTTCCGAATTGATTGCGATAGTCGGGATGCCGCCGGACGACCTGACCCGGCTGCCACTAAAACCGGCTATGCGGCTGGTAATTTTCGACCGTCCGGCCAGTCCGGGCAACCTGGGGACATTGATCCGTTCCTGCGACGCTTTTCAAATCGATGGAATGATTATTACCGGCCACTCGGTAGACCTGTACGACCCGGAAACGATCAGCGCGACGACCGGTTCATTTTTTGCTTTACCGGTGGTGCGAATAGCGTCTTTGAAGGAGTTACTGCCCTGGTTTGAGACTGTCCGGCAGCAAATCGGCCCTTTTCAACTGGTCGGTAGCGACGAAAAAGCCGAGCTGGAAATAACCCAACACGATTTTACCGGCCCGACGATCCTGGTGGTCGGTAACGAAACCTGGGGCATGAGTGCCGGATTTAAGGAACAGTGCGATAGTATCGTAAAGATTCCGATTTATGGGTCGGCCAGTTCGCTGAATGTGGCGGTCGCTACCTCGATTATCTTCTACGAAATGGACCGGCAACGCCGTTTACAACAATTTGCAAAACTATAGAGCCGGAAAAAAGGTTTTAGCGGGGGTAGTGGGGGTGCAACCCCGGCGCGGGGTCTGAACAGTTACTTTTATTTTCGCTTCAAGCTCACCTGGTAAGCTTGAAGCGAAAGTCCTAAGTTCAAGCAGTTCCAAAAAGAAGCCGAGTTAAATACTATGGTCGAAGCTGATACAGGTTTCAGATGGCGAGCTAGCTGGCTTTTTCGACGCTGGAAGGCGGCTGCCGGACCGCTGGCCGGTAAGTATATCCCGGCAGCCCCATTCACGGCTCTGGCCCTATTTGGAGAAGCTTTAGAACCCTCTTTTCCAGACGGTGCTTTGGCCTCGCTCGACGCTATTTGCCAGGGGTTAGCCGAACGGTTAGCGATCACCGATCAGGCCGCCCAGGTCCAGGCGGGCGAAGCGGCCCTGGTGGTCGATTTACCGGGGGCATTGGCGGTTGGGCTGGGCTATCATTTGCAAAAGGCCGGAATTGCGCCAGTGCTGGCCTGGGGTGGGTTGCACCGTCCCGCCGGTTTGCTGGAAGGCCGGAGCGGGCTGGCAGCCATAGGTTATTATGGGGCGCGTTTGCAAAAGTGGCAGGCGGCGGAAGGTTTGGCTTTTTTGCTGGAAAGAGAACGCAGCGGTCCGGCTAATCTCGATGACCTGCGTTTGTTTAATACTTTTGATAATCGCTATCACGCCGGTGAATTACTTTTCCCGCCGCTGGCAGGGTTGAAGGCCAATGGCTTACAGGCGTTAATCGATCTACGAATGGAAAATGACCCCCTCCCCGACGATTTGGACCATTTCTACCGCCAGGCCGCCAAAGCCGATCTGAATATCTACCAGGCTTTTTTACCCGCCGAATGGCTAACCGAGGAAATGTAATTATGTACAGTCTGGCTTTACCGCTGCAAAGTCACTATAGTCCGAACCGGTTTTGTGCGATGGTGCGGGTGCTGAACGAACGAGCGGCCCTTTCCGACTTGCTTCACGAAAGCAATCTGAGTGGCAGACCCTATGTGGGGTTTAACGGCCTGGTGTTGTCACAGTCGGAGCGTGACAGGCTGACCCGGCTGACCGAAACCTTTAATATAATCATGACCAAAGCAATGGGCGTGATTGTTCAAGAAACGCCGTCGGTTTTGCATTCGCTGGGCTGGCCGGAAAACCTGACCTACCCTCTGCGGCACGAACCTCTCAACCGGCATCTAACCCCGATTGGCCGGTTTGATTTCGCGCTCGATACGGCGGGCGAATGGCGATTAATGGAGTTCAACAGCGATACTCCAAGCGGGGTGCAGGAAGTGACGCTGGTCGAGCAACGCCAGTGGCCTTATCTGGCGCGAGTGGCCGGTGGGAAAGTGGCCCGGCTGAACCCGTCTATCGATGATACAATTGCCCGCGCGCTTTACGAGGAAGCTTTGTTCGCGCCGAGTGTGGGGGTGGTAACACCGGAACTGGCCGGGCCGAGCTTGTTGCCGGTGGTGGGTTTTCTGGTGCAGGGCCGTCACCTGACCGATCTGGCCCAGGTGGATTATTACGCTCAAGCACTGGCAAAGTTGGGTCTGGAAACGGTGGTCGGCGATATTTCAAACTTTAATCTGGTAGGCGGCCAGTTTTATTTGCTGGGCAAACCGGTCGACGCGCTTTTCCGGCTGTTTCCGGTGGAGTATCTATCGCTGGAACCGGTCTTTGCGGCCTTTTTGCAGTCGGTTTCCAACGGCTGGCTCAAGTCGCTCAATAATTTGCGGGGGTTTTTGGCTCAAAGCAAAGCGGTGATGGCCTGGGTCTGGGGTCATCGCAACGAGCCGTTGTTCAGCGAGGTCGAACGCGAAACCATCGAAGGCCATTTGCCGCCGACTTTTTTGCTGGAAGATTTGCCCGAAAGTTTTGATTATCGCTCGTATATTATAAAAGAGTTCTATGGCCGCGAAGGGGCCGAGGTTTACAATGGGGCCGGTCTGAGCTGCGAAGGCTGGCTGCAATGCCGGGAGTGGCGGACTTTTGTGGCCCAACAGCGCATAGAAATTGCGCCGGTCGAACATCTGACACCGGCTGAAAACTGGTCGGAACGGGTCTTGACCGAGGTTTTCCCCTGTGTGGGCAGTTATATTATGGGCGGCAAATGGGGAGGTTGTTATACCAGGGTAGGCGAACGCATTACCAATAGCTTTGCCCAGTTTGTGCCGACTCTGGTTGAAGTTTAGTCAGGTTTTGAGGTAATTTTGAGTGATAGCCAATTTCAACCGCTTTTAATTAATTTAATCGAAAAATATTACGGTATGCCTGTACCGGAAAGCCTGGCTTTGTTGCACGAACGCGACGGTCAGCAGGTCTGGATGGTGAGGCTGGTATCTGACAACATTACACTGACGCTGCGGCTGTGTACGTCAGACCGCCCCTATCAAAAGGTGCTGGACTCAACGGTGGTGCTACAGTTCTTGAGCCAGATCGAGTTTCCAGCCCCGCGTTTGCAATTGACCCGGCAGGGTGAGCCAGTCTTTGAGTGGCAAAGCGGTTGTTGGGCTTATGCGACCGAATTTCTGGAAGGCCGAGAACCGCCAAATGATCTTAAAACGCTAAACGAAGTGGGTCATCTGCTGGGCCGGTTAAGTTTGCTGGAGGTCGATCCGGCAGAATTCACGGCGCGGGCGGACTGGCTGGACGATTTGCCGGTGGCTTTACGCCGGGCTTTGGCAGCCAGAACCGACCCAGATTGGAGCCTGAAAGCGGGTGAGGTAGCCCAGGTTTTGACCGATTTACCGGTGATGGAAATGCGGACCCTACCCCAGACTTTGATCCACACCGATGTACACGAAGGCAACTTGTTGCGGGCACCGGATGGACGGTTGTATTTGCTGGATTGGGAGGATGCTGGGCTGGGCGAAGCGGTCTTCGATCTGGCTCTGGTGTTGGGCTGGTTGTGCGTCTGGCCTGCCTCGGTGCCCGATCTCTACATTTTTGACGAAGATAGTTGCCGCACTCTTTTGAAAGCTTACCAGGAAGAGCGGACGCTCGGCGGTCACGAACGCCGTATGCTGGCTCCGGCTATTCGCTACCTGATGGCCTGGTTTACCGCCCGCGATATTGAGCGGGAAATAGTTACTCCCGGTGTCAGTGAGGGTCTGGTAAATATCAACTGGGCCATAATGCGGAGTGTAACGCCGGAGTGGGCGGCGAAACTGGAACGCTGGGCCTATGAAGCCAGTCTGGATTAAATTAATAGAAGCCGATAAAAAAGACCCCAGTTGAGTGTTCTAACTCAACTGGGGTCTTTTTATGTAAATTAATGTTCTAATTTACTCAGATCAAGCCATCTTTTGTTTGGCGGCACCTTCGAGGCCAAGCTCCTGGATCGAAGATTGGCGCATTAGGAACTTCTGAATTTTGCCGGTCACGGTCATGGGGAATTGCTCGGTGAATTTGAAGTAGCGCGGCACTTTGTAATGGGCAATCTGGCCTTTGCAAAATTCTTTTAGCTCGTCGGCGGTAGCGGTTTCGCCCGCCTTGAGCTTGATCCAGGCCATAATTTCCTCGCCGTATTTGGGGTCGGGTACCCCGATCACCTGCACATCCGAGATTTTCGGATGACCGTAGAGAAATTCCTCGATCTCGCGCGGATAGACATTTTCACCGCCGCGAATAATCATGTCTTTAATCCGGCCTACGATATTGATGTAGCCTTCTTCATCCATCGTCGCCAGGTCGCCGGTGTGCATCCAGCGGGCCTCATCAATCGCCGAGCGAGTGGCATCCGGGTTGTTCCAGTAGCTCAACATTACACTGTAGCCACGCGTGCAGAGTTCGCCGGTTGCGCCGACCGGGACTACTTTGCCGGTGGCGGGGTCGACGATTTTTACCTCAAGGTGAGGGTGGACTTTTCCGACTGTCCCGACCCGCTTTTCGAGCGGCGAATCGACCCTGGTTTGAGTGCTGACCGGGCTGGTTTCGGTCATGCCGTAGCAGATTTCGACCTCCGGCATATTCATCAGGGTATTAACTTTTTTCATAACTTCCACCGGACAGGGCGACCCGGCCATTACGCCGGTGCGCAGACTGGAATAATTATACTTGTTAAAGTCGGCGTGGTCGAGTTCGGCGATAAACATGGTTGGTACGCCATACAACGAGGTGGCTTTTTCCTGCTGGACGGCCTGCAAAACCGCCTGGGGGTCGAAGCCCTCGGAGGGATAGATCATAGTCGCGCCGTGTGTGACGCAGCCCAGGTTGCCCATCACCATTCCAAAACAATGATAAAGCGGCACCGGGATTACCATCCGGTCTTTGTCGGTCAGCTTTTGGAGTTCGGCGACAAAATAACCATTATTTAGAATGTTGTGGTGGCTGAGGGTGGCCCCTTTGGGAAAGCCGGTCGTGCCACTGGTGTACTGAATATTGATCGGGTCGTCAAATTCCTGATCGCGTTGCTGCTTGGCGAGGGCTTCATCCGAAACCCCCTCGGCCAGTTTTTCCACATCGCCCCAGCAAAAGCTACCGGGAGCGGCTTCGCTACCAAGCCGGATCACTATTTTAAGTTCCGGTAACTTGGCGGATTGCAATTGGCCGGGCTGAGTTTGATTTAATTCCGGGCAGAGTTCGTAGATCATGCCGGTGTAGTCGGAGGTTTTGAAACGCGGTGCGATCACGACCGCCCGGCAACCGGACTGGCGCAGGGCATACTCGATTTCGTTGAGCCGGTAGGCGGGATTCAAATTGACCAGGATCAGGCCCAGTTTGCTGGTAGCGAATTGGGTTACGCACCACTCCCAGTTGTTGGGCGACCAGATGCCGATCCGTTGACCTTTTTGGAGGCCAAGTTGCATCAGGCCTTTGGCAAAGCTATTGACCTTTTCCTGCAACTGCCGGTAGGTTAGCCGGACATTTTGTTGGCTGGCTACCAGGGCCTCATTATCAGGGTATTTCTGAACGGTCTGGTCGAACATATCGCCGATAGTGATACCGAGCAAAGGTTTTTCGCTGGTGCCGCTGACATAGCTGATATTTGCTTCGCCCACAGCGGCCAAAGTAATCTTTTCTTCAACCTGCATCGTTGAAATCCTCCCACGCGTGTCATATAAATTCTGATTATTGGCGACGGTATCGTAATTTGAATAAATTAAAGATAGCATAGGCCAGGTAGCTGCGTCAACGTTTTGACGGTTTAGCGGCAATCAGGCCAGACTGGTTGCAGCACCACCCATTGTTCGGGTGTGGTGCGGAGAATCGTTTCGACTTCGCGTAGCATCCGGTTAGCCGTGCTTTTAACATCGGCGGCTCTATCGCCGGTGGAATCGGCTTTAAAGGATCGTTCGTGGTGAAAGCGGATCACATAGTGACCGTTTTTCCGGTAGACGTGGAGCGGCACCAGCAGGGCACCGGTACGCAGGGCAATCTCGGCGGTGCCGGTGGGGAGGATCGCCTCGGCCCCAAAGAAAGTCATCGGTACGCCGGTGCCGGTTACGTCGCGGTCTACCGCTATGCAAATATAGTTATCAGGTTGTTTGAGAACCCGGAAAACCTGCCGCAACTCTACCCCACCAACCGGAATCATGTGGGTATGTGGGTCGACTTCGCGGAGTTTGCTCACCAGTTCAAACAGTTTGGGCGGTTTGATCGGCTCGACCAGCAAATGAAAATCGATTTTGTTGTAGGTAGTGACCTGGGGAGCCAGCGAAAAACTACCGACATGGGGTGAAAAAAGGATTACTCCCCGGTTGTCGTTTTGGGCGTCCAGTATTTTGGATTCGGGGATACCGTAAACCTCGACCATCTGGTTTAAGCGGGCCTGGGGAATCTTATTCACCCGCAACAGGTCGTAATAGTTAAGTACGACACTCTTAAAAATACCGCGCGCCACCAGTCTGCGTTCTTTCAGAGGCCGGTCGGGTATTACATGGTTCAGGTTGCACATTACCGTCCGGCGTTTACCGGGGACAACGGCGTAAAAAATCAGCCCGACCAGCTTGGAGAGTGCCAGACCCAACCATTCCGGCAGTAGAGGAACCAGTTTGGAGCCAATCAAAAAGAACCAGTAGGCGGTCATTAGTTATTTTTCCCATTTCCGTTAGGACCTACTGCCACCGGTAGCTCGGCAGTTTTTGAAATTTTGGCTTTTCGCTCGGTTTTTTGTTGATTACGCGCCTGGGCAAACTTGTGATGTTCCTCGACTTCTTCCGGGGTCAAAAAGAGATGGCGGAACATATACCACTGGTCGGGATGGCGGCGGACCAGTTTTTCCAGGCTATTGGCAATAGATTGGGTGATGACCTGAATATCGTGGTCATGCTCGCCGGTTAGCTCATAATCTTTGAGTTCGGGTTCCCAGCAGCCGTAGTAGGTTTGATTACCGGGCTGACGCACGATGTAGCCCATCATAACTGTCGCGCCGGTCCGGTAGACCAGCGTGCCCGGCCCACTCGCCATGCGTACCGGTTGCCCAAAGAAATTTACCACTACCCCTTCATTGCGCAAAGGAGAATCGAGCAGCAGAACCACCATTCCATTATTTTTCAGGGCACTTAGCAAACCCCGCCCGGCATCCTTGAGCGAAAAAATCTGAATGCCTTTGCCCCGCCTGGCACCCTGGACCAGTTCGTTGAGTTCGGGCGGTTCAAAATCTTTCGCCACCGAAACCAGTTTATAACCATGCGCGGTAAAGACGGTTGCCGCACCGTCCCAGTTGCCAAAGTGCGGACTGATCAGCATAACCCCTTTGCCGCGCTGGCGGGCTTCCTCGACATATTTCCAGCCGGTAGAAATACAAGCGGCATCGATCTCCTGGCCTTTAAGATGTGGCTGGCGCAAAAAATCGACCATATATTTTACATAGTTGCGAAAAGATCGCCGGGCGACCTGGCGGACGCGCCCGTTAATTTGCGGCTCACCCAGCACGATTTGCATATTGCGGTCAGCTTCTCGGCTGTGGTGGCGGTTTAGCCAGTAATAGGCTTCCCCGCCGACGGCAGCCAGCCGGTACGACCAACCGGTAGGGATTTTCCAGCAAAGCCAGCTAGCCGCTTTGTAAATATTGACGATGGTTTTTGGCTTCATTTTACCTCGCTCCGTTGCGACTTAAATTATTGCGGGCGTACATATATAAGAACTCGTTGGCATACCCAGCTTGATCGCCCCACTTGGCACCAGCCAGCCGGTGAATTTCTTTAGGGGTAGTTTTTTGACTACCAAAATAAAAAGTTTCCATAGCTCTAGTTACCCAGGTATCGAGGGGAAAAGCCTCCCGCTGACCCAGCGCGAACAACATCACCCAATCGGCCACGTTGCGCCCTACTCCCGGAAAAATGGTTAGCTGGCCGTGCGCCCAAGCGTATGGCAAGCCTTGCAAATGCTCGAAATCAAATGCTTGTTCCACGATCATACGAGTGGTTTCGTAAATATATTTAGCCCGGTATTCGGCCCCTAGTCCGGCCAACTCGCTTTCACTGGCCGCCCGCAATTCCTGGGGGGTTGGGAAAATGTAACCCCGGTAGCGACCGAGTTGTAGGCTATGGCCGTACTGTTTGCTGATCGCCTGAACCGTGCGGGCCACCACCGGAATCGTATTGTTGGCCGACAGGATAAAACTGATCAAAATTTCAAAAGCCGGTTGGCGCAGCAAACGCAACCCGTAATAACGGTTAATGGCGCGGGTAATCGGTTCGTCGGTCTTGAGCCGGTCAAGAGTCTGGCGGTACTCCTGATCCTGGTCGAGGCCGAAATAATGTTCAAAATCGGCCCGATCAGTTTGTTCGGTCAGTTCCGATTCGGCCAGGCTGGCTCGTTCGACCTGAAAGCGAATGCCTTGCTGGCGTATTCGCATAAAACTATTTCCGGCCACGCCGTAATAAAAGCCATCATCCAGCCGTTTCCAGCGAAATGTTTGACCGCATTCCAGGCTGTATTCCAGATTTAGACTTTGATTTTCAAATTCAAACGAACTGAGCCTGGTTTCTTCCAAAAAAGTGCTTTCTTCAAAGCCACTAAACTTGCTAATGCAATAATTAATTTTATGCTAATCGTTATACTAACAAACCACGACATTTAAAACCACTATCTCAAAGACCGGGTGATATAATAAGGTGTTAGTATTCACCAACCCGGTCAGGGTGTAATGGTTCAGTGGGCTAATTATAACACCTGAAATAATTTGTGCCAATTTTATCAAGGCTCTGTCAGGTCGGGAGTGAAGCGGTGTGTAAAGAGATGAAGCAAGCTTCACATTGTTATCAGGTGAGACCGTAAATAGAGTTTCGAGGAGTCTATGAGTAAACGAATAAAGTTAATAGTAGCTGGAACTTTGCTGGCTGTCACCGCTCTGGCAGTAAGCTTTCTGGCCTTCAGTTTTAGTGGCTCGGCGAGTCCTACCTCGTCAACCCGCCCGGCCCAGGCTCAGGCCCCGCTGGCGGTGCAGCCAGACCAGTCGGCTCAAGTCGCGGCCCAGCCCGACCTAGCCAGCCCCGACCAGGCTCAAAATGATCTGATGATCGATGCCGCGCCCGACGTGACCGGTACCAATCAGACCGAAAAGGGTTTTCCAAGACCGCCTTTTGGACCGGGCTATGACTTAAAAGGCGATGGCTCCGAGACTCAGGGTATCATTACCAAAATTGAAAATAACGGCAGCAAACTGACGGTAAGCAACCGGGTGGTTAACCTGAACGACCAGACGACGCTGGGCGATGTCAACGGAACCATTAAAAAGGAAGACCTGAAAACCGGCGACCGGTTGATCGCCCTCGGCAAGGTCGAAACCGACAAATCGCTGACCGCCCGCTGGGTTTTGCGGTTGGCCGTTTTACCGTCGGTTGAGCAGGGTGTTTTTGAGGCGGTAGCCGGTGATAGCAAGAGTTTTACTTTCAAGGTCGGCAAAGACAACACGGTCTGGAGGGCTACCGTCACCGATCAAACTATCTTTAAAAAGGATACTCAGGCCGGGAAACTCTCCGATTTTAAGGCCGGGGATATGATCGCGGTATTTGGCAAAGCCGACGCGACCGCCAAAAAGATCGAGGCTAGCATGGTTAGCCTGGCTCACAAGTTTGTCCGCCCTGGACCGCCGACACCCGGCAACTTCAATCGGGGCAGCATCAAGAGTATTGATGTAGCTGGCAATAGCCTGGTTATCGCCCAGAATGGCGGGCCAAACCAGCCTATCAGTGAAGTAAAAATCGCGGTCGATAGTTCCACCGTCTTTAACGGCCCGAATTTGAAAAGCCTGGCCGACCTGAAGGTGGGTGACACCATAGTGGTGCAGGGCGACAAGCAGACCGACAGCAGCCTGAAAGCCAAGACGATTGTGCGCGGCCCAGGCCGGGGCAGTGACTCAAAAACCGGGAGTATCGACTCGCAGTTTTTGACCGGACAGGCGGCGAAGGTTCTAATCGACCCGGACTTTCTGTTGAGCCTGTCGGCAAACGATCCTGACTTTTACACCCTGGGCTAAATTTTCAACCTACAAATTTTGATCAAGCGTGAAGTAATTGTTTCAGAAAATCTAATCGAAAGCAGGCCGCCGGTGTCGCTGGAAAATCCAGGGCACCGGCTGACACCTGAACTTTTTGATGAGCTTTATGAGGCACTTTTCCCACGTATCTATAACTATCTTTCACGCTGGAAAATACCGGTTAACTTTCGCCTGAATGCTCTGCCTGGGGCTGGCAATGAACCACCGGCCAAATCGGGCTAGATGTCGCAATTTCAAGGTGCCCAAAAAATTAGCTCGATCAATATTCAAGGTCAGGCCGGTTATCTGGTGGTAGGGGCAAACTGGCGGTCACAATTTTTATCCGACGAAACTCAGGCTAAACCCAATTTACCGCCTGGTCTGCCACCTGGCAGGGAAATGCCGCTGGCCCCGGCCCAGAGTGGAGTTGTAACCGCCGGTAAGATGGTCAGCCCGGCCAAAAATCTGGTTTTCCAGACCACTATTTCGCCCAAAAGCCAGTTCAGACCACCGTTAGTATTTGGCCGAATTGGACCGGCGGGGTTTTTTGGTGACTTCGTAAGGAATAATGGCTCAAAACAGACCCATGCTTTAGTCTGGCAGCAAGACAACATTTTGAGCCTGGTAGACACCACCGGTGAGCCTAACGACGAGGTATCAGGGCTGGTGGCCGGTTCGCTTTTCACCGAAAAATAAACCTTTTAAGCCGTGTTAAATATTAAGAGGGTTAATAAACTGTAATGATTTGGTTAAGAAAAAGTCTTGACAAGCCCTTCAATCAGAGTCATAATGAGTCTCATCAAGGACTTACGGTTACGGAGCTATAACCACCAGGTCCCCTCTCAGTAGCGTTTTCAGAATGCTGCTATCCTTTTCCTCCAATGTTTGCTTATATTAGCTCCAATAGTCCTACAGGAGGTGTAACGGCAAATGCAAAAGATACGTTTACACGACCTTTTTGGAGTACGTCAGGAAGATCTATAAGGCCCCAGCCGGCAGGTTGCTTTTTCAAGCGGACGAATACAATAATTTGGTTCGACAGGCGACGATTAGCACCGGCCATCTGAAGGCAATGACGTGCTGGGGCGTTGTTTCAACCCATTCGGTTTTCGGAAGCGCGGTTGAAAGCCAGGAATATGCAATAAGGCGATGTTGCCACGCAATTCTAAATAGCCAGGTCTAATAAAACCTCCACCGCTATCTGAATGACCGTCTTAAGAGAGAAAAAAGTAGTCCTTGGATAGAGGACTACTTTTTAATTTGGCTTCTTTTTATAAATTATTGTAACTACTCAGGCCCCTCCCCAGGGCCACCAGTGGACGAGGCAAAGAAGAAGAAAAGAGTATTTACAGGGGCACCCATAGGGTACCCGCCCGTAATACCCCCCGCAGGGGTTGCACCCCCACTACCCCTACTAAATCCCTTTTACAAAAGGTAGGCTGAATAGTTACAAATTATTTAGCTTGTGGCATAATAAATGCAGTGTGTTGTTTCAAACCAGTTAAGGTTAAGGAAAGTGACTTTTCGGTTCCAGAATGGACCTGGGTCGCTCTTTTACTGGTGGCTATGGCCCGGCAGGGTTAACCACCATAGACCAAATCCTCAGTTTTCTCCTTTCCTGGTTATTAAAGTCGGTAAGCATTCAGTTATGCTTACCGACTCTTATTTTTGTACTCTTAATTTTATATTAGTAGCGTTTGAGTTCTTTGTCGAGGGAAGGCGGCAGCAAGTATTTTTGCTGGACCGTTTTAAGCGGGGTACCGACAATCTTTATGCGGTCCTGGCTCATTACACCCTGACCCAGCCAGTCGGCATCGGCGATATATTTCACATCCTTGCTGGGGTCCATTCCCATAATCCGGGCACAGGTAGCGTCGACCGCAACCAGGTCGGTTCCGACTACCAGGACGTTGGTGGGTTTATCTTTGCCGAATAGGGGGCCATCTTCTTCCATGCCAATAATGCCATCCACGATTGCCACCTGGGGCGCGATGGTTTCGTACAACTCGACGATACTGGTCTCGATCCCGGTCATATGCAAGGTATTTTTGGGCCAGCCGTATTTGACACCCGGCACCACTCCATACAAATTTTTCATGCTGAGGGTCGCCCCGGCCCAGTGATGAGTTTTCATTTTGGGCATCGAAATAATCAGGTCAGCCTCGGCAATCGTGCGAGGCAGCCAGGTATTTTCACGTGTGGTATAGCCGCCTTTGGTCGGCACTTTTACAATATCATCGTGGTTCAAATCGACAAACCGTACCTGGCGCAACTCCAGCATAGTACCGATTTCGCTGGAATAAAGCAGGTCGGTAATATCGCGCTGATAGGCGGTACCTTCGGCCACTATTACTTCTTTAGCCCCTTTTTCCTGCATCAAAAGGATCGCCGCTTCGATGACGGCAGCGTTGGTATTGACGGTATGACCGGGGATATTGTAAAAGATATTCGGTTTGAGGACGACCTTTTTGCCATTGACGGGTGGAATATCCAGCAATTCCCAGGCACTACGTAAAGGAGTTAGCAAATCTACGTCATACGAAGGCGCGTCGACGATAGCGACTTTGGATTGTTCAGCAAAGCTTTTGCCGGTGCGCCGCATGGCAATGCTGATCCATTTGAATATACCCAGTGGACGACTGGCAAATTCGGCTACCGCGACGGTACCCCCGATAGCCCCGGTAAGCATGAGGCGGGTGAACTGGCGGCGGCTAAGTTTTTTCTTTTTAGGTCTGGTTAGCATAATGTTAAAACTCTACAGATAATAAGGTTTATCGCTCAAGGTTAGGGCGGCAATCGCGGTGGTGTAGGCACTATTGACCCAGGCTCCTGAATTGACATCCTGGCCGAGGACGGTTCTTTTTTTGATGGTTTTATCGCGGTAGGTCAGCGTAACTTCTTCGCCGCCGTGTACCATCAAATATTGAAGGCGGTCGACCTGATCGGGTTCTTTGTACAGGTTCAAAGCCCAGGTCGTCAGGACACGGGTGTGGTCGGAATTGGTTTGTTCTACAATACTGTTGATGTAATCAATGCCATTGTTAACGACCTCGGTGGTCGGACCAAAGTCCTCCGGGCTAAGGCTTTGCCGCCAGGCAATCAGGGCGAAAACGGTTGCATCGGGGGTGGCCGGTAGTTTTTTGCCCAGCATCCAGGGATTACCCACATTCCAACCACCGTCAGGGCAGGCCCGGTCGAAAAGATATTGCTTGGCGTTTATGACCTCGGTAGATTTACGCATTGTCGCCGGGTCTTCGACTACCAGGGCCAGTAAAGCCAGTGAAGTGGGGATAACCCAGCCCGACTCACCCGGTCCCCAGCTCCAACCCAAATATTTGGAATTTATTTTGAAAAGCTTTTGTACCTGTGCGTCCACCGTATCGTCCACACTGGGTTCGCGGCCTTTGTTCAAAATCCAGCCTCGACCCCGGTCGATAGTATCTTTATCGTCCTGTTTACCATAATAAGAGGCCAGTTCGGGGATGCGATAGATCAAATTAAACATCCAGATCGCCGGGTAGGTACCCCAACCGCTAATAGGGTCATCTTTGATAACACCCCAACCGCCGTCACTGTGTTGCTGCGCTCTGAGCCAGGTCAGACCGCGCTGGACGGCTTGAAAGCGGTTCTGCGGGACATCCTGACCGCCGGCCCCGGTTGGACCAAACAGGGCGATCAGGGCAAAGGCGGTCGGCTCGACAAAACTCATTCCGCCGCGCCGGTAGCCCCAGCCGCCATCGGTATTCTGAGAAGTTACCAGGAAATCGTAGGCTTTTTGTAATTGGTTGTAATAATTATTCGGCATTAGTTTGTAACCGCTGGACGATTTGCTCGACGACAGTTTCGGCCAGGGGTTCTCCTTCGACCGGTAGTTGTTTGATTAAGAGTGTTTCGGAAAGATAGTGGTCTAATTCGGCCAACAGCACCACCGGTGCGCTGGGTCGCTTGAGGTTATGAATCTGGCCGTTACCCAGTACGACCACCGGCTGCACGACCACCTGGGGTAGTTCGCGCACCGATAACCAGGCTTTTACTTCGCGGGCGGCTCGGATCACGGTCCAGGTCGGGCTATCATCCAGGCGACTGAGTGGTTCGATCATCGCCGGTCCGCTATGTAGCTGGGAAAAAGGTTTGGGAGTGGGTTTCGTCGCCGGACCGCGCCCATAGCGGTACCAGGTATCGCCTTCGACCGCAAAATTACCCCTAGCGGCCTCGATCTGGATGACCAGGGCACCCGGTGGACCCAGCAATACGCCGTCAATTTCGCCGACCGACCGCTGACCGGGTAAAGTCAGATTGCGAAAATAAATATATTCGTCGCCCAGACGCCGGATCAAAATCTCGCTGATACGTTCCTCGATCCGCTGATTTTGCCAGTATTTGAGGGTCGTCAGGCTGAACCAACCGCCCGCCGCCAGCAGTCCGAGGGCTACGATCAGCCCTACCCAGAACCCCAGGCCAGTATCGGCCAGCCAACCAAATGCCAGCACTATCACCAGTAACAAACCGGCCCCACCGAGCAGAACTGCCAGCCCTAGATCGCGCTGATAAAGTTTTCGTCTGGTACTGACCGGCTGTGTCCGAATTATTCGCAATTTGCTCACTCGTTATTGTTTGTAATCACAACTTTATAAATCTGGATACCCTGACCAACCACATCAGCCAGTACAAGTTGCAGACCCGGCCCGGTAAGCCGGTGCGAATTATATAACTGGTCTAAACCGGCGTAGCGTTCCGGCCCCAGTACGAACCATTTTGCCCCGTATTGCTTTAGAGCGGCCAGGTTGGCGGTTGTTCCATCACTGGCCTGACTGATGGCCGGGCGACCGGTGGCGTAGTTGAAACTTAGAGGTTCGCCCACCATTATAACATCTTTTGGAGAGGCGTTAAGGTCAAACCAGGGTTTTAAGATTAGAGCCGCGTTATAATCGCTATCCCAGGCGGGGGCGTTGACGGCAAAAGCAAAATACAGCGTAACCCCGGCAGCGATTAGTATAAGGATCGAGGCAGCCTGGGGTCGGGCTTTTCCTCGCCCCAGCCATTCCAACCCGGCCAGGGCTAACCCGGCTTGAAAGGGTAATAGACCGCCGGTGGAATGAAAAATTGTACCGTGACTGCCGATTTCGCTAAAACCCAGCCCCAATATAAAGTATAGCACAAGCGTATAAATTAGAAAGGGCTGAAAACTTTCTTTGCGCCGTAGTGCCCACAGCCCGACCAAAAATAGCGGCCCCAGCAACAGCAAACCCTGAAAGGTTATCAGTAGCCCATCGACCAGGAGCGTTTGCAGCTTGTTAAAAGCAATGTTACCCCAACCCCAGCCCAAATAATAACCGGCATCGAGGCGCAAACTATAACTAAAGAAATCCAGGTAACTTCGCAAAAAAAGGACTTTAGAATTATTGGCCGGGAGTATGGAACCGAACTGTGACCAGTTGCGACCCAGCCAGGGAGCCACTATAACCCCGGCCAGAGCTAACCCGGCCAGCAACATCGCCCAGCGCGGCCCCTTCTGGCCTCCGAGCGTGCGTCGGCGCCACCAGAAACTTATTAAAAGGGCCAGGCTAAAAAGTGAACCGTCGCTGCGGCTGAGATAAGCTAAACCGGCCATAACCCCGGCCAGCAGTAACCAGCGGTCGTTGCGGTACAGGCCCAGATAAGTCGCCGCCAGTCCCAGCAAAATAATCAGGGCAAAGGGCGCAAAATTATCGGGGGTATTCCAGAATAAAAAGAACCGGCCTGGAAAAAGCGTGATCAGGGCCATCGTCCAGCTATAGCGCAGTTGTTCGCGGCCAAAAAGAAGCTGACCGAGCCAGTAGGCCAACGGCGCGAGTGCCGCTCCACAGAGCATAAATGGTAAACTGGCCGCCCAGTAAGACACTCCAAACAGGCTAAAGGGAATTATTGTTAAAAAAGTTGCCAGGGGCGTCCAGTAGGTGAAGGCGGGGTGTTCGAGGCTGCCGGTAATCAGTGGGTCAAAGGAACTGCTGGCCTGATAGTTCCAGACGGTGGTTTCGGTCAAACCTTTACCGGCCTGCCAGTTAGCTGCCACCTGGTAATAATAGTAAGCATCCACAAAACCGGGCTGTTTTACCATTATTGCCGCCACCAAACGCAAAGCCAGAGCGGCTACCCACAAGGTCAGGTAAGGCTTTTGCAAAACCAGTATTTGTAAAAAATTGAGATATTTCATGGCTTAAGGATAACTGGAAAAGACAAAAAAAGAAAGACCTCCCATTGGGAGGTCTTTTCGCCGAAGCAAGTAAATCTTAGCTCAAACCTTTGGTAACGGCACTAAATACGGAACCAATCTGAGGGCCAAGCAGGATCAGGATGGCGATGACGACGACGGCAACCAGGAAGAGGATCAAAGCGTACTCTACCAGGCCCTG
>JBBQGA010000027.1:0-77180 GCA_038322625.1 Chloroflexia bacterium | reverse complement strand
TGCTGCCCCGCAACGAACTGGGCCAGCAAACCCGTTATCTGGACGATGAGTTTGAACACGAACTCGACCACGAACATATCAGCCTGCCGCTGCTGGGCGCGAAGGTCCGCAACGATTTGCTCCGCAAGATGCTGCGACCGGGCAAAAAAGATGTGGCGTTGGAAGTCGGTTGTGGCGATGGCCGCTTTTGCTACTGGAACCGCCGCCGCTTTGGAACGGTCGTCGGGGTCGATGCCGCGCCGCTTTTTGCCCAGGAAGCCCTCGACCAGATTGCCCTGATCCGGGGCGATGGCCGCCAGTTGCCGTTCGCACCGGCCTCTTTCGATAAAATCTTCTCGCTTGATCTGCTGGAACATCTGCCCGCCGATGGTATTGTCCCGTTTTTTACCGAATTAAAGCGAGTTTTGAAACCCGACGGACAAATTTTTATTTTCTCGAATACCCGCGAAATGGGCCAGTTGTGGCCGGTGATCAAGCTGGAAAAGCGGATCGCGGCCTTCTTTACTAGACGCGGCATTTTTGACTTCCGGCGCGACGAATTGCGCAAAAGCGACCACATTAAGGCCATCGAGACCTGGCAGCAACTGGAAGATTATGTCGATCAGGCCGGTTTCAAGATCGAACAAAAACTTTTCTGGAACGGTGTTTTTCAAGGTCTGGTCGATAACATTATTATAAAAATCGGGGAGTATATAGTGCGGCGAACCGTCCGGTTGCAACTCGACCGCCAGCGCGATAACGACAAGAAAAAGCAAGCCAGTGCCAACCGCGACGTGCGAACCCGGCTATCTTCGGCCACCACCGGCATGAGTCGGGATGATTGGGCCGATGGCGGCGGAGTCGACCGGATGCGGCAGGAAGTCGAGAACAACCGAGTCACCAAACAGGCCGAACAGGTCGCCGCCCAGGCCGAGGAAATCCACGAAGAAAACGCCGCGATTGACCTGGCCGTTCGCAAGAGTCTCAAACGTAGCTTTGCCGAACGCAAAAGCGGCCCGGTGGTGCTGGTCTTGCGCGGCCTGACTTTGCTTATGCAACTCGACATCTGGCTTTTTGGCACAATGCAGACCGGCCCTTACTTCATAATTCTAAAGCAAAAGTGAAAATTTTGTATATCGCTGGAGCCGTCGTGGCACCCGGCAGTCACGGCGGGGCCACTCACGTTATGGAGGTGGCCGGGGAGTTGAGCAAGCTTGGTCACGAACTGCACGTGGTCTGCCGCCGCGAGAAAGGCACCCCGGCCCGGCTAACTCTCCCGGTCGAAGGCGGCCAACCGCTCCGGTTGTACCGCCTGCGCCTACCCCAATATCTCAACTTACTTAGCTATCCCTGGCTGAGGCGACTGGCTCAACGGCTGCAACCCGATGTTATCATGGAACGCTATTACAACCTGACCGGGGCCGGTTTGATCTTCGCCCACCGCCACCATTTACCCACTTTGCTGGAAGTTAACGCCCTGATGGTCGATCCGCCCGGCACCCCCAAATACCGGCTCGATCACCGGCTGGGACGGCCCTTTGAACGCTGGGCTACCAGCCAATGTCGCTGGGCGGCCCGGATCGTTACCCCTTTGCAGACCACCGTCCCGGTTAGTATCGACCGCACGAAGATTGCCGAATTGCCCTGGGGCGCGAATATCGACCGCTTCGACCCGGCCCGTTTAGCCGTTGAAGAAATCGCTCAATTACGCCAAAAGCTGGCGATACCGGCGGCGGCCAGAGTAGCTCTTTTCGCCGGGAGCTTCCGGCACTGGCACGGCGTAGAAACCCTGGTGGAAGCCGCCCGCTTGCTGGCACCCCAAAACCCCAACTTTTATTTTGTGCTGCTGGGCGGCGGACCGGAAGAAGCCGCCATCCGGGCAAAGGTGGCAACCGCCGGACTAAATGGGCGGGTGCTCCTGACCGGACCGGTGCCGCACGACCGGATGCCTCTGTATCTTTCGCTTGGCGATGTGGGAGTCGCGCCTTTCGATACCTCCAAACACCCCCCCTTACGAGCCGCCGGGTTCTTCTGGTCGCCGCTCAAGATTTTTGAATATATGGCGATGGGTCTGCCGACCGTGACGGTCGATCTGCCGCCTCTCAATTCCATCGTCCGGCCCGGCCTGGAGGGATCGCTTTTCCAGGAGGGCGACCCGACGGACCTGGCACGCGTACTGGGCGAAATGCTGAGAGCCGAACCGGAAAAGCTCAAGCAGATGGGTCAGTCGGCCCGGCAGCGCGTGAGCCAGAATTTTAGCTGGGCCGCTCACTGTCGTTCCCTGGACCAATTGCTAAGGGATATGTCTGCTAAAAAGGCCGGGCCGGTGACTTCTCAATGAATTTAGCCATCGTCAGCGATGTCTTTCCGCCTAAATGCGGTGGGAGCGGTTGGAGCAGTTTTTACCTGGCGCGGGCTTTACAACAGCGCGGTCATCTGGTGAAGGTGGTAGTGCCGCGTGAGTCCGCCGAATTCGGCCACTCGGAACGCGAATACGAAGGTTTAACCGTCACCGAATTTCTTTACCCGGCCCGGAAATTACCTTTTGTCCGCAACTACAGCCGGAACGAAGCTCTTTACCCGCGTTTTGCCGCTTTTCTGACCGGTTTCTTCCGGCAACACGCCATCGAACTGGCGCATGGACAGCACTACCTGACTATCCCACCGGCGATACAGGCGGCCAGAGCGTTAGCGATCCCGTCGGTCGCCACCATCCGCGATTACTGGCCGGTGTGCTACTGGACCACCCATCTGAATGGCGATAAAGTTTGTCCCGGTTGCAGCGAACTAAACCGGCTTAAATGCCTGTACGGCAATCAGGGGGCTGCCGGGCTGGTGGCCGCGCCGGTTTCGCTTTATATGGGAGCCAATCTAAAACTAAAGCAAAGCTGGTTGGCCCAGGCCGACCGAGTATTGGCCGTCAGCCGCTATATCGAGACAAAGCTGACTCCTTTTGTGGAGCCAAACCGGCTGGAAGTGCTGCCAAATTTTATCGACCTGGCAAAGCTGGAAACGAGCGGCAGTAGTTTACCGCTCACACCGGAAGCCGCCCAGCCTTATCTGTTATTTGTGGGTAAATTCGAGGAAAACAAAGGTGCCAGGCAGTTGTTGGAAGTGCTGCGTCAAGCCCGGCCAAACTTGCCTACCCTGGCGGTCGGGGAAGGCAAGCTGCGGGGTGAACTGGGAAAAGCTACCGCCGAAGGCCTGAACCTGAAGGTACTCGGCTGGGTCGAGAACGAAGAAGTCTTGCGTCTGATGCAGCGAGCCGAAGCCTTGCTGTTTCCATCGCTCTGGCCGGAACCACTGAGCCGGGTTTTGCTGGAAGCCCAGGCCGTCGGTGCCCTGACAGTGGCGGTTGATACCGGCGGCACTTCTGATATAATTCAGTCCGGTTTTAACGGACTGCTGGCCCAAAATGCCCGCGACATGGCCGCCCAGTTAAGCGAGATTTTGCAGCCGGAATTGGCCTCGCGCCGGGCCGCGATGCGGCAAAACGCCCGGCAGGTGGCGCAGGAGCGGTTTAGTCAGACCGCTATCGTCGACCGGGTGGAAAAGCTTTATACCGACCTGATCCACACTCAACGGGGGTAAAACATGGACCCACTTATCACCGCAAATTTCTTTAAAGACCTACCCGCCCTCGAAACCGCGCGTCTGCGTTTGCGGCGGTTTAGCCTGGCCGACCTGGACAACGTGTTTGAATATAGCTCGGATGAACAGGTTGCCCAGTTTACCAGTTGGGCCGCCCACGTCACGCCGGAAGTTAGCCGGGCGTTTATCCAGAGAGCCATCGACCGGGCCGCCGAGGGCCAACCCAGTCCCTGGGCTATCGAACTAAAGGCAACCACCAAAGTGATCGGGATGGCCGGGTTATCCCAACTTGAGATGGCTTTTTTCCGGGCTGACTTGTTTTACGCGCTGCACCGGCAGTTCTGGGGTCAGGGCTTCGCCGCCGAAGCGGCCAGGGCGGTCATCGATTGTGGCTTTAAACATCTGGAGTTAAACCGCATTCAGGCGGAATGCCTGCCCGAAAACCCGGCCTCAGAGCGGGTTATGCAAAAAGTGGGCATGAGCTTTGAAGGTATCTTGCGGGAATACACTTTCTTCAAAGGTCATTTTGATACTCTCAAAATCTATGCGATCCTTAGAAAAGAGTGGGCCGGTTGATTATTGCCCACCTGGCCCGGACCTGCTATCCGTTCCAGCCTTACGGCGGTCTGGAGCGGCACGTTTACCAGTTGACCCTTGAGTTAGCCCGGCTAGGCCACCGGGTCGAGCTTTATATCCAACCTCCTAGCCGCTCCGGCCAGCAAATCGACGACCCGGCCTGGCGGGAAAATGTTGGCTCACACTATATACCTTACGATACGACCGGCCTTTTCCGGCGAAACTCTATTCCCGACCGGCTGGTAAACTATCCGTTGTTTAGTCTGAGAGTGGGTCAGGCCGTTCGTCGGGCTTCCCAACTCCCGCAAATCGTACACGCGCATGGGTTGGCCGGGTATGGCTACGCCCGTCACTCGCTGGCGGCGGTACCGTTGGTCCTTAACCCGCATGGCATGGAGGAATTCAAAAACCGCTCCCGGCCAAAGAAACTGGCTTACGCGCCCTTCCGTCAGCTTCTCCGGCAAACCGCCCGCCAGGCCGCCGCTACGATTGCCACCGACGCCGCTCTTATACCGGAGGTCGAGCGGTTTCTACACCTTCCAGCCAGCCGCATCGCCCTGATCCCAAACGCTATCGCCCTGGACGAACTCGACCGCCAGACCTCGCAGGCCCAACTGACCGCTCTCAAAACAAAATTCGGCGGAGCGGACGACCACTTTATCATGCTGAGTGTGGGACGACTGGAAGCCAACAAAGGGTTTGAGGTAATGTTAAAAGCCCTGGCCCTGGCCCGCCAGCAATTAGAAAACCAGCAACCGGGCTGGCAATGGCTGGTGGTCGGCAGCGGCCAGGAAGCAGCCAAACTTAAACACCAGGCGGATCGGCTGGGGTTGGCCGGAAAGGTTGAATTCCTCGGTGCGGTCGATACACCGGTTTTACACGCGCTCTACCAACTGGCCGATCTGTTTGTACATCCTACCCTGTATGAAGGAAGCTCGCTGGTGACATTGGAAGCCTTAGCCCACCGAAAACCGGTGATTGCCAGCGCGACCGGCGGGCTACCGGATAAGATTTTCGAGACCGGCTTTTTTGAGAATGGCCGGTTATGTGCCCCCGGTAACGCCGAACGGCTGGCCGAACGACTGGTGGAAATGACCGCCCTCCCGGCTGAAAAACTAAAAAACCTGGGTGAGCAGGGTCGAAAGCTGGTCGAGGAGCGGTTTAGTTGGCAAGCCGCCGCCCGGCAGACCGTCGAACTCTACGAAAGCCTAACGAATAGCTGGTAAGTAACGCCACTGGTAATAGTGACGACCAACATTGCCCATTTCCACCTGAAAACCGGTTGGGTTAGCCGGGGTATAAGTCAGCAAACGCCGCTCGAAAGCCTGAACCAGTACCGCTTGCTCTACCCCAGCGACTTTTGTCCGAATCCAGTACGGCTCGGTAAGCGGTAAACCGGTGCTGTAGAGCCAATCTACCACATCCCCCTGGCCGAGTTCACCGTTTGGGCCATTGTAGAGCGGACCGCGACTTTCGGTCAGGTAACGCCAGAAAACATCGGCGATATTATGACCGGTAGCCTGGTTGTAGGTGGTAAGTGTCGTCAGATTAACCGCCGCGTCTCCGGCGGAAAGTTGTCCCACCTGCCCGGCTTTATCGAGAGTAGCCCGGACCGGCTGACCGAGGGCCGGATTTGCCCGGTTCTGGCCCATCGCCAGCGTGGCAACCGGGTTTAAACTGGCGTAGGTTGTCGATAGATCGTTTATTTCGGTCGGATCGCCCGCGATAGCCAGCCCGGCGGGTTTATTCTGACTAAACTGGGCATCGCCTTGCTGAAGCTGACCACTGATCAACTCTTTGACCAACAAACCATTGCTGACATAATATTTGTCCGAGCTGGAAGCCGCCGGGTTGGTGATCTCCATGCGGCTTTTGTCGAAATACTGGACCAGCCGCCAGCCCCCCGGTGCCTGGCTGTACGGTTCCAACGCCACCATAAACCCGACCGGCCCCCACAGCCAACTCCGACTGGTCAGACCACTTTGGACCGGCTGGTCGACCCGCCGCCAGGTATTGAACAAAGCCGGGTCGCCAAAGGAACCGGTCGCCAATTCTGCCGGTCCCCCGGTGGGGTAGCCTTTGGCTTGAAGGGCCGCGATACCCAGCTTGCCGATCTGAATTTCAGCCAGTGTACCTTTCGCCTCCGGGTGGTATTCCAGCTTGACCCGCTCGAAATATTGAACGT
Organism: Chloroflexia bacterium; assembly: GCA_038322625.1. Taxonomy (GTDB): domain Bacteria; phylum Chloroflexota; class Chloroflexia; order Chloroheliales; family Chloroheliaceae; genus 54-19. The sequence continues at coordinate 70,849 of JBBQGA010000027.1, read as the reverse complement.
TCAGGCCGTTTTCGGTTAACGGTTGGCTGATCGGATTGCCAAACAATTTCTGGCCGTAATGATCGTTCCAGAAAGCCAGAAAAGCACCCTGCACATCGTGACCGGTGGCCGGAAAATACTGGTAGCTGGAGCTATCGGGTTGTAGCCGGTCAATCTTCGGGCTGCTCTGGAGGGCTGGCCCACCCAATTCCTGACCCAGCGACCCAAAATCTACAATATAAAAATATTTGAGCAGATGGCTGTAATGACCGAAATCCGGTTCGTGCAGGCGAGCCGGAAAATATTCAAAGCGGGCACGCTCGAAATACTGAACAATCCGCGCTCCCGGTCCGGTGGCAGTGCCATCGCTAGCCAGTTTATCCGCAAAAGCTTCGGTGAGCGGCAACCCAAAGATCGACTCACCACCGGCCCGCCGCCACAACTCCTTGAGTGGAGTCGGTACATAATGGTCGGTCTGGGGAAAATATTCGGCCCGGCCCAGGTCCTGGCTCGGTTGCGCCGTCAAGGGCAGATCGGTCGAAACTACCGAGGGCAAAGGTGCCACCTTAAAGTTTTCTTTGAAAACCAGGGCCGCCGGTTTGAGGGTTCCGTTGCGACGTTGCAGACCGTAATAATATTGGTTATCTTCAGGGCTGACCAGGCCATCCGGCACCTGATCGCGCAAAACCCAGCCCAGCATACCTACCAGGCTTTGCTGCTGAACGGCCTGGGTCGCCAGCGTATAAACTCGGACTTGCTCGGCCTCGGTAAAATGCGGGTCGTGAGTAACCGGCCCGGTCGGCCAACCGGTTTCTTCGAGCAAAATCGGTTTATTGGTATGTTCTCTTAGATGAAATACCTCGTTACCAAAATCCAGCGCGTTGTAACTATGCAGACTAATATAGTCGCTGAGGTCGATAAAGCTGCGTCCCTGGGCATCTTTGTACCAGAAATTTTCATAAAAACCCAACCCGAAGGTGAGCAGGTGATTGGTATCGACCTCGCGGACCGCCTGGCGCATCCGAGCCGACCAATCCAGTACGGCATCAAATTGTTTTTCTTTGGCCCAGCGGTCGTAATTATCCGGCTCGTTGTGAATATCCCAGGCCAACACCCGGTCGTCGTTGGCGAATGCTCCGACGATACTCTGGAGGTAGGTCCGGTTAGCCTGGGCCTGGGCCGTCCCAGCGGCGGGGAAATCGCCGTTAAAATCGAACAGGGTAACGATCAATTTCATCCCGGCGCGTCCGGTCATTTGCACCATCTGGCGCAATTCAGCCAGGTACACCGGGTCTAGCTGGCCGGTCTGATCGTCATTCCAGCCGGTTCCCGCGCCGTAAGGGACCAGAATTCGCAGTACGTTATCGCCCAGCACTGCCGCCTGAGCCACTTCCTGTTGAATTGCCGGGCCGTTCCATTCCTGCCACATTTTAGCCCAGGCATTTTGATAAGGATAGAAATTATTGCCTTTTAAGCGGATCGGCTGACCGTTGAGGGTTAGATTCAGGCCGTCCACCCGGACAAATTGGATGCCGGCGGCCTGGAGCGGGTTCGGCCATAATCCTGAAAAGAGATTTAGCAAGGCCAGGAGCAGAGCCAGACTGCTCCCCATTTTGAGCGATTTCAATTTAATAATATATTTCTAGGCAGAGAATAAAGATCTGCAACCAGGATAATATAAGCTATACAAAGGTTATACACAAGGCCCAGTTTGACAAGAAGGTTTAAAAAAGAATTAGCAGTTGCTACACTGCGCAAACGCCAATTTGATTTGCGAAGCAGCCTATCATAAGGTATCTTCATACTGATTAGATGCAGTAGATTAGGTGCAGGGTAAAATAAATCATCAGAAAATGAATTTTACGAAGGAGTAATAATGGCTAACGTACAGATGAGCAAAGGCAAATTCGACCGGCTCCAAACCTGCGCCAATCAGCAGGGGATTATCAATGCCGCCGCGATGGATCAACGCGGTTCGCTCAAAAAGAGTATCGAAAAGTTGCGCGGCCACTCGATTACAAATGACGACCTGACCGACTTCAAGAAACGAGTGACCAAAGTTCTGACCCGCTATTCCAGCGCGATTTTGATGGACCCCGAATACGGTCTACCGGCCCTGGCCGAGCGCGCCCCCGGCACCGGCGTGCTGCTGGCCTACGAAAAAACCGGTTACGATGTCAGCAAAAAAGGCCGCTTACCCGATCTGCTGGATGTGTGGAGCGTGCGGCGATTGATCGAGGCCGGAGCCGACGCGATCAAGATTTTGTTGTATATCAATCCCTTCGACGAGGAACAAATCAACAGTGCCAAATATGCCTTTATCGAGCGAATTGGTGCAGAGTGTGAAGCCAACCAGATTCCTTTCTTCCTGGAACCACTGGCCTACGACGACCGCTTTGAGGATGCTAGCCTGGAATTTGCCCGGCTCAAACCGGAGTATGTTACCCGCTATATGGAGGAGTTCTCCAAGCCGCGCTATGGTGTCGATATTTTGAAAGTGGAAATCCCGATTAATATTTCTTTCCTGGAAGGCAGCCGGGCTTTCAAGGGCGGCGAGTCGGCCTACGACCGCAATACCGCCATCGAGCATTTCAAATCAGCCGCTGCCGCCGCCAAGAAACCGTTTATTTACCTCAGCGCGGGCGTGGATGACGATGTTTTCCGCGAAAATCTGGAACTGGCTGCCGAAGCCGGGGTGCCTTTTAGCGGGGTATTGTGTGGCCGAGCGACCTGGAAAGAGGGTATTCCGATTTTTGCTAATGAAGGCGGGGATGCCCTGGAACAATGGCTACTCGACCGGGGTGTAAAGAATATTGAGGCCCTGAATCGAGTCGTCGAAAAGGGGGCCAAACCCTGGTACAGTGCTTACGGTGGGCTGGATAATATCGAAATCACCGGCCAATAATTTTACTCTGGCCGCCGGAACTGCACTTGAACCGGCGGCCAGGTGAACAGGGAAGTTCAATTTAAGACGAGGTATCGAAATGACCCAGATGGTTGAAAAGAGTGAAGTAGAAGTAATCGAAAGCCGGTTGTATATTGGCGGACAATGGCGCGAGGCGGAACGCGGCTGGTTCGAGGTCAAGAACCCGGCCACCGGTGAGACTATTGGACGGGTAGCCGATGGCGGTATCACCGAGACCAAAGCCGCGATTGAGGCGGCCCAGCAAGCTTTCCCGGCCTGGTCCAAGACCAGGGCCGAAGACCGGGCCGAATTGCTCAGTAAGGTGGCCCGCTTGATGAAGGAACGGGTCGAGCAACTGGCGCGGGTACTGACGCTGGAAAACGGCAAACCGCTGGCGGAAGCACGCAGCGAAATCCTGCTCGGCGCGCGGTTTTTGCAGTGGAACGCCGAGGAAGGCCGCCGGGTATATGGCCGCTCAGTCCCCAGCGACCCCCATCGCCGGGTGATCGTGATGCGCCAGCCGGTCGGGGTAATTGCCGCGATTACGCCCTGGAACTTTCCTTCCAGCATGATCACCCGCAAACTGGGTCCGGCCCTGGCGGCGGGTTGTACCGCCATATTACGCCCGGCCAAACAAACCCCACTTTCGGCCCTGGAAATCTACAAGTTGTTTGACGAAGTGGGCTTCCCGGCGGGGGTGGTCAATCTAGTCACCGGTTCCAAAGCCTCGGAAGTCGCCAAAGTATTTATGGATAGCCCGGTTGTCCGCAAGATCACCTTTACCGGCTCGACCGAGGTCGGCAAGCAATTGCTGGTAGCTGCCGCCGGGACGGTCAAACGGGTTTCGATGGAACTGGGCGGCCATGCCCCTTTTATCGTCTTTGACGATGCCGACCTGGACAAAGCCGCCGACGGGGTGGTGCTATCCAAGTTTCGCAACGCTGGACAGACCTGTATTTGTACCAACCGCTTGTACATTCAAAAAGGGGTAGCCCAGCAATTTACCCAGAAAGTAGTCGAACGGACAAAGGCTCTGCGAATCGGGAATGGTCTGGAGGCCGGGGTACAGGTCGGTCCTCTGATCGACCCGTCGGCCCTGGAAAAAGTCGAAGCCCAGGTGGCCGACGCGCTATCCAACGGCGGTCGGCTGCTGGCCGGTGGAAAACGTGTCAGTGGGGCCGGTCTGGATCACGGCTACTTCTACGAGCCAACCATTGTCGGCAATGCTAACGACCGGATGCAGGTAACAACCGAGGAAACTTTCGGCCCGCTATTGCCAATCTATGAATTCGAGACCGAAGAAGAAGCGATCCGGCTGGCAAACGATACTCCCTACGGACTGGCCGCCTATTTCTTCACCCGCGATGTGGGACGCATCTTCCGGGTGTCCGAAGGCCTGGAATACGGTATTATCGGCGCGAACGACCCGATGCCGGTCGCCCCGGAAATTCCGTTTGGCGGCTACAAAGAAAGCGGCGTTGGACGTGAGAACGGTAGCGAGGGCATCGAAGCTTTTCTGGAAAGCAAAGCTATATCGATTGGATTATAGAATGGGTTATGGCAACGGCGGCCCGGTCAGGTCTTGATCGGGCTAACAATACAGCCCGGTTAATAATTTTTATCAGGTTGACTAACCGGCTTTGATCGGCTAAACTAACTGCTACGACAGCTCAATTTGTAGCAGTTTTTTTATCTGGTAAGCCAACAACGCTGGTAATCTTAGAATGCCTGAGTTTGAAAAGGCCGTTATAACCTATCACTGATCCACCTTTTCTCGGTAGTATTGGCACAGCGGTAAAGGGATAGACCCACTATGGGAGTAGAACCACAGGAAGCCCGAAGTTTACCACGCAGTCGGAAGTGTGGAAATTGCCGGTTTTATGAACCCGCGCCGCTCTGGCGTAAGGGCTGGTGCCGGAACCAGAAGCTTTATCCACCTCATGCCAACCATCTGGTAGATGCTACCTCGATAGATTGTGAAGGTGGCTTTCGTTCGAGAATTTACTGGGAACCATTACCGGTGGCGGCCCCGGTGGAAGCTCATCCACCGGCGGCCAATTCACCACGCACTTTAAGGCCGCAACCGCCCCAGGAAGCCCGCTCCGGCCCCAATCCGCCAATCTATAATATTCAGGCCCGGTCGGTCGAGCAGCCTTTTGGCCGAGTCGCCCCGGAAGTGACGCCCGGTGAGCCACCCCAGGAACACACTGTAGTGGAGGCGGTGGTTATCGAGCATCCGACTGCCCCTAGTGCCCTGGTCAATACGCCTCGGACTGGCCCTGATTGGCGCGATAAAGTCCGCGAAAAAGCCCCTTTTACTCAAAGTTGGCCGCTTGAGAAATTCAATCCGGCCCTGCTACCCTGGCTCGTTTTTGGATTTTTGAGCCTGATAATCCTTTTCCTGCTAATCGGTAAAATCGGCAAACCCGGTCAGGACGAAACCAGCAAAGTAATGGCCCAGGCGACCGTAAACGCCCAAGCCACCATCAATACGCAGTTTACCGCCAGGGTGACGACGGCGGTGGCCGTCACGCCAACACCGACGCAGCCCCCTTTGAAAACGGCCCTGATCAAAGGTAACGGCGCATCTCCACTGAATGTGCGGGAGGAAGCCTCGCTCAAAGGTAAGCTAGTTACCAGCTTGAAGGAAGGCGAAAAAGTGATTATCCTGGAAGGTCCCAAAGATGCCGACGGACGAAGCTGGTACAAAATCGAAACGAACGGCAAAACCGGTTGGGCCGTCAAGGATTATATCGAGTTACAGCCGTAAACCGAAAAAACTTAAAACAAAAGAGAGCCGAAAGGCTCTCTTTTTTGATATTTGTCTAAAATTGGCTAGCGACGGGTAGCGGTCGCTTTTTCCAGCTTTTTGTGGGCTTCCTCGATCCGTTCTTCCATTGTATGTACCCGCTCATTCCAGGCGACCTTATCGGCTTTGGGGGCGTTAGCGGTATAAACCTTGTACATCGCCAGGGTTTTTTCCAGGGCGTAAATCTCGTTGGCAATCCATTGCGGATCGCTTGAGGCACCTAACTTCGCCATATCTTCACTCCTTGATCATAATCTTTAGTCCATTACTTCTGAGTCTATTATAGCCGAAATGAGTCTGGTTGAACATATTGTAACGCAGTGATTCCCAATCTTCTCGAAAATGAAATTTAAATTGCCAGTTGATTTACCTGATTGGCTAGCTGAAAATCGAGGGTGGTTAGACCGGGGGCATCGTGGGTATTAACACTCAACTTTACCCGGTTGTATTTGATGAGAATATCAGGATGGTGGCCCAGTTGCTCGGCAATCGTGGCGACCTGATTTACAAAGGCTATCGCTTTTAGAAAATCGCCAAGCTTGAACTCCCGGTAAATCTGGCCGGTCGCCGTTTCAAGTTGCCAGCCCTGGTGGTCCGGCTCGGCCAGGGCGGCTTTTATTTGATCTTCAGAATAGGCTTGCATAATTTTCTCTTATAGATTAGGCGTGTATTTGTAGCCCACCCCCCGGATGGTCTGAATAAAGCGGGGCCGGGCCGGGTCTTCTTCGAGTTTTTTGCGTAGCCGGGCCATATGGACATCCACCACCCGCTCGTCACCAAAATAATCATATTTCCATACCTGTTCCAGCAAGCGGTCCCGGCTGAATACCAGATTAGGATGTTCGTAGAGGAATTTAAATAGGTCAAATTCCAGTTTGGTCAAATCGATCTCGGTCCCCTTTTTCCAGACCTGCCGACGCTCGACATCCATAGTCAAAATGCCTTCAGCAAGGGTATTGGTATTAGAACTAACCGGTTGGGAAAGCGAAGCGGCTTCGGCCCGGCGCAGCATGGCCTTGACCTTTAACATAAGTTCTTTAGCGTTAAACGGTTTGGAGATATAATCATCAGCTCCCGCTTCCAGGCCACCGATCCGCTGCTCATCGGCAGCCATCGCCGTCAACATAATGATATACATACCGGGGTTGACTTCGCGCAGATGACGACAGACTTCCACTCCATCCATCTCCGGCATCAGGCGGTCGAGGATCGCCAGAACCGGTTTTTCCTGTTCGGCTTTGACCAGGGCATCCCGGCCATTTTCAGCCAACACCACATTATAGCCGGCCCGTTGAAGATGAAAACTTACCAGCATCAGGACATCCTGTTCATCATCAGCCAGCAAGATTTTTTTATTTACATCTGCCATTACAGCCTCTATTCCCAAGTTTAACCACCACCACTAACTATCCCACAAAATAGCCGGTTAGCTACCCTATTGCAAACAAGAGGTGTTTGCTTGTCTTTTAGACTGATTTAGTAGTTCCACACTCATAAATAAAAATTCTGGCACCTATAGCACTATACCAGCACAACATAACAAACAACATAACAAAGCTGTCAAATAGTAATATTAACTTGTTAATTGCATAAAAAAATCACAAAGTACTAAGCAGGGTTCGTAGGGCTGCAACCCCTGCAAGGGGGACTTGGGGCACATCCCCCAACACTCTTTTTTACCCCCAGCGTCGCTATGCGACGCTGGGGACGGGTACCCTCTGGGTGCCCCTTGAACCCCCCTTCGAAACATTGTAAAATAATTATGCAATTGTTAAGTATTAAGAAAAATTATATGAAAATGCTCTCTGTAAAGCCATGAAGGTTAACAGAGAGCATAGGTAGTGAACTATGATTTCGATTGATTTGAGAAAGCCTGAGGGCTTACTCAGCAACCTCACGCTTCTCCGGGTACATCTTATCTACTTCGGCGCGAGCCTTACTCTTATCTTTAAAGAAAAGCGAATTTACCGGGGTGAAGTTTTTCCACTTATCAGGTACTTCTTCTTCCGCGAAAATCGCTGCTACCGGACATTCAGGTTCGCAAGCCCCACAATCGATACACTCATCCGGGTGGATATACAACATACGATCTTCATCATCGGTATAAATACAATCAACCGGGCAGACGTTTACGCAACTTTTGTCCTTAACGTCAACACACGGCTCGGTAATTACATAGGCCATTGTGAAACTCCTCTTTACTAGAAAACTGGCAGGTTATTAATTTTGTAGCAGTGACTTGTTACGCTTCTTAATACATCTTCTAGGCTCATAATACCATATCTGTGAAGTAAATAGCAAATTGAAAAACCAGCCGCGTCTGCCCTTTTTCTACCTCGAAAGAAGGCCAGAATCAGGCCGGTGGTGGTACCGGCCCGGTCTTTTTCCGCCTATTCGGGCATCAAGAGTACTTTGCCGGTGGTTGCCCGGCCTTCCAGGTCTCGATGGGCCTGCGCTGCCTCTTTGAGCGGATAGGTGTATTCCATCCGCAATTTTAGCACACCGGTCGCCAACTGGTTCAGAACATCCCCGGCGCGTTCCAGGGTCGAGGCCCGGTCAAAGGCATAATGGAACAGGGAAGGCCGGGTCAGGAAAAGCGAGCCTTTGGGATTGAGGATGGCCGGGTCGATGGGGGCAGGCGCACCACTCGACGCACCGTAAAGGACCATATAGCCGCGCGGTCTTAGACAATTCAAACTTTTGTCGAAAGTAGTCTTGCCGACCGAGTCGTAAACGACCGAAACACCCTTGCCCTCGGTCAGCCGTTTGACCTCGCTCTCAAAATCACTCTCAGTATATATAATTACCTCGTCGGCCCCGGCTTCACGAGCTAACTGGGCTTTTTCTGCGGTAGATACGGTTGAAATTACCTTACCACCGACCCGCTTGATCATCTGAGTGAGTAGCAAACCAACTCCACCCGCCCCGGCGTGAACCAGCGTCATCTCACCGGCTTTAACCGGATAAGTGGTGGTCATCAGGTATTGAGCAGTCAGGCCCTGCAACATGGCAGCCGCTCCCGAACGGAAGTCCAGTTTTTCCGGTAAAGGCACTAACGCCCAGGCCGGGACCACCGCATATTCGGCGTATTGCCCCAGCGATACAGTATAGGCTACCCGGTCGCCCACCTTTACCTCGGTCACGTCCGGGCCAATCGCTTCCACCACGCCCGCCGCTTCCTGGCCGGGGGTAAACGGCAACGGGGTATTATAACGCCCGGTCCGATTATACACATCGATAAAGTTGATGCCGATGGCCTTGAGCTTTATCAGGGCCTGACCCGCACCGGGTTTCGGCTCGTCCAACTGCTTGTACTGCATGACCTCCGGGCCACCATATTGCTCAACGCGAATGGCGTACATTAAATGCTCCTTTTGTGATATAAATTATAGTATGAACAGACTGACTACAATAGACCGAATAATAAAGCCAGACCCAGGACAGCGAAGATGAGAGCGGCGATTTTCTTGGTCAGTTCCGGGTCCAAAAACCGACCGGCCCGGTTTCCTACCACGATTGCCAGGGCCGCTACGCTCCACAAAGCCAGCAGCGAGGCCACAAAAATCGTCAGGGTGTCGTTATATTTAGCGGCCAGGGTAGCGGTAGCCAGTTGGGTCAGGTCGCCCCATTCGGCTACAAAAATCGCCAGGAAAGAAGCCCAGACACCGTTAAAAAACGGCTGGCTGCCTTTTTTGGCGGCCTCCTCGGCGGTGGCTTCTTCGTCTTGTTCGTTGCGCCGCCACATCAAAACCGCAAAAACCAGAAAAAGCACTCCGGCCCCCCGGTGAGTTACCCACTCCGGCAGCAGCGAGAATAAACCGCCCACCGCCACCGCCACGCTAGTCTGAACCAGAAAACCGAGGGCCGCGCCCAACCAGACCTGCAAAGGTTTGTAGCGGGTCGCCAGCACTAGCGAGGCCAACGCGGTTTTATCGGGCAATTCGGCGATAAAGATCGAACCAAAAACCGAAAAGAACAAAGCTAAATTCAATTGTAGTTATTACCATCCCAAACCGGGCGAGGCGAGCAGTCCGGTTCGCTACTAAATTTTAGGCCAGGCTTAGGGCCAAAAAGCTGGAACATTCCGTATTTAGACAGCTTTAGTCTGCAAAATCTCCCTGACCAGTTCCCTGATCCGCTGCGGGGTATACTCGCTTTTGGTCAGAAAATGAGCGGTACCGTTTTGTAAAAATTGCCGCTCCTGATTGGTCAACTCTTTGGCACTGACGATGATAACCGGCGTGGTAAGGGTGCGGCGTTCGTTTCGCAAGCGCGACAGCACCTGAAAGCCATCCATGCGCGGCATCATCAAATCCAGAATAATCAGGTCCGGCAAGTTTTGAACCGCCAGCTTAAGACCCTGCTCGCCCCCGGCAGCCGTCGCCACCACAAAATCCTGGGCGGTCAGGGTTTCCTTGAGCATCCGCCGCAAACTGGTATCATCATCGATCAGTAGCAGATTGCGCTGGGGCCGGGTGGCCGTCAAGCGGTTGATCGTATCTAGCAGGCGGCGCGTATCGACTGGCTTGCTGATAAAGGTAGCCCCGCCCAGCATGGCACCGCTCATCGGGCTGTCCAGCATCGTGCTGATTATGACCGGGATGGGGGCAGTTACCGGGTTATCCTTGACGTGTAGCAGAAGGTCCCAGCCGTCCAGCCGTCCGGCCAGCACAATATCCAGCACGATAATCGCCGGGAGCCGGGGTTGTTCTTCCAGAAACTGGCGAGCTTGCTCGGCACTGGGCAACCATTCCACCCGGTAGCCGTCTTCTTCCAGGTGTGCGCCGACCAAATTAGCCAGGCTCTTGTCATCCTCGATTACCAGCACCAATTGACCATCCTGGATAGTTGGCGCAACCATGTCATTTCGCTGTGAAGGATGATCCAGCACCGCCGGGAGTGTGAAAAAGAATTGGCTACCCTGTCCAAGTTCACTTTCCAGCCAGATTTTACCGCCGTGAGCTTCGATAATCTCGCGGCTGATCGCCAGACCCAACCCGGTCCCGCCGATCTCGCGCCGGTCGCTATTATCTACCCGGTAGAACTTGGTAAACAAGTGCGGCTGGGCCTCTTTCGGTATCCCCAGACCGTGATCCTGAACCATAATTTCAACCATGTTATGACCGGTCAGCCGGGCGCGCACCACCACGTCACCCCCATTCGGCGAATACTTCAAGCCATTGCTGACCAGATTGGTGAGGGTCTGAACAATCCGGTCGGGGTCGGCTCGCATGGCCGGTAAATTGGCCGGTATTTCAAGTTTGAGCCGCGCCCGTTGCGCGCTAAATAAATCGCTGATCCGGCGCAACAGGGGCCGGAGTTCAATTTCGGTATAATTATAAACTTGCCGCCCGGCCTCCATCCGCTGAATATCCAGAAAATCATTGATCAAGTTGGATAATCGCTGGGCTTCTTTATAGATCGTCTCGATGTAAATACGCGACTTGGTTTCGGATAACTGGCGGGTCAACATCAGTTCGGAAAAACCCAGTACACTCGCCAGCGGGGTCCGCAACTCGTGGGATACCAGGCTGACCAGTTCATCTTTTAGCCGGGAAACTTCCTGTTCCTGGGTGACATCCCGAAAAACGCCGACTGCCCCATTGATGTTATGTTTGTCGTCAAAAATCGGGGCTGCCATCAACGAAATTAGGGCGGTATCGTGTTCGTTATTGCCGCGTTGAATCTGGAAAATGCGCGGCTCGGTCGGCAAAGTCTCCTCGATAGCCTGAGAAAGCGGCGAAATATCGGCGGAAATCGCTTTACCTTCGCGGTCCCCAATTTTAAAAGCATCCAGGTACAAACGGCCTAGCAACTGATGCGCCCGGTAGCCGGTCAGTCTTTCGGCACCCGGATTGACCGAAGTAACCTTCTGGTTGAGGTCGGTGGTAAACACTCCGTCGGCAATGCTATCTAAGATCGCCCGGCTGCGGTTCCGTTCGTCGGCCACCGCATTAAACAGGCGGGCGTTTTCGATAGCCACCGTCGCCTGACTGCCGATCAAGGCCACAATATCCACATCTTCTTTCAAGAAGGTGCGGCCCGGTGTGGGGTCGTTGAGGACAATCGCGCCAACCGTTTGTTTTTGCCAGCGTAGCGGGCTGATCAGAATTGCTCCGGTATGGCTGGCCTCCAGTTTCCAATATTGCTTCAGGAAGTGCCGTAAGTTCGGGGCCTGACTGGTAATTTCTTCGGGGAAATTTATGCGGGCCATCAAAAGCGGATCGAAATCATCGCTCAGTTCGGCCTGGTCTGGCTCCCCGCGCAGTATTACTTCCGAAGTCACTTCCAGATCGCTATCGCTGGCGGAATTATATTCGGCCATCAACCGCATGGCCCGGTCGGCTTCGTCCCATAGGGCAATCGCGCCCCGACCGGCCCCAACCAGCCGCCCGGTTTCCCGCATAATAGTATTCAGAACTTCTTTAAGATTCAAAGAGGAATTTATCGCCAGCCCAATATCGTGTAAAGCCTGGTTACGGGCCAACATCCGTTCGATAGCCCGTTGCTGTTCGTCTACCGAAACCCAGACCTGCTCCCAGGTTTTACGCACCGTCTCCAGCATTTGATACTGGGTCAGCACCCGGAAATATTCGGCGGCGTTGCAGAGTGCCGGGTCGAGTGCGTCACCCAGATGACGCAGGGCGGCCAGTTCCTCGCTGGCAAGGGGGACGGCAGTCAGCAATAATAAGCCGCCGCGAAAGACCTGGGCGGTGCGGTCGGTCTGGCCGAGCGGGATAAATAGCAATTGGCGAGAATGCTGGGCCAGCCAGCCGGAAAGTTCGCTGGCAGTTTTGGTAATGTCCGAGGAGACGGTAATCTGGACCGAGGTGGTTTGTTCGCGCAAGGGGGTCAGTAGGGGCAGCACTCCGCCGGGCAAACTGGGCGTTCCAGCCAATATCTGATAACGGCTGGCATCGTTATCCCAGCGCAAAACGGCTAATTCTACCCCGACCTCACCGACAATTTCCTGGCTCAACCGCACCCCTTCGGCGGCCACTTCCAGCAAATTTAGACGCTGGCTTAGTTCAAGGTATTCACGAGGGATTAAATCCGGGTCTTCGTTTAGATTTGTCAGCTTCTTTTTCTCATCTAATGACATTAAGCGTCCCAATTTCAGGTATTTCCGGCTACAATCGGACTATTTTACCACTTCCTCCCGGCCCAAACAATTTTGATAGCCGCCCTGGAAGTGACCTGACCGGTTACAATATCTGGTCGACCAGTTTGAGCAACTGGCTTGGGCTAAAGGGTTTGGTCATGTAGTGGTCGGCCCCACTGGCAAAGGCCTCCTCGCGGTCTTTGGTCTGGCCGAGGGCGGTTAACATCACAATCACAATATCGCGGGTAGCCGGATCGGCTTTTAGTTGCTGGCAAACCTCTAGACCGCTCAAGCCGGGCATCGCAACATCCAGCAAAATTAGTTTTGGATGGTCGCGCCGGGCAAAGCTCAGGGCTTCCTGGCCGTCGTTAGCCTCGACGATCTCCAGACCTTCGCCCAGCAGGGTTTCGTGAGCCAGCAAACGCAACGCCGGTTCATCGTCGGCAATCAATATTTTTTCCATAAACAAGTCGCTTTATCCTAAAATTCTGCTGAATAGTAAGCCATCTGGCCGGGCTGTTCTTCCACCCCAACTTCGATAGTGGTCAAGTTGGCATTCTCGATCCGGGCCTGACTACGCAGCCGGTCACGTATCCGGCCCAACAAATAAGCCGCCAGTTCTTCCGCCGTCGTATTTTCAACCGGGAGCAGTGCCACCTCGGCCAGCGGGAAAAGATAGTGGCGCGTTCCCGTGCGCACTTCTACCTCGCTTTCGGTGTAGGTATAGCTCAGGAGCATATTGTTGGCCGCCAGCAGCATCCGGTGATCGAGCGCGGCACATTCTTCCCGCACGACCGGTTTGAGGTCGCTAAAATTATAAAGAAAGCGATCCGGCCCGTTTTGCCCGCTCAAAGCCACCTCTACCCGGTAATTATGTCCGTGTATAGTCTCGCACCGTCCGCCAAACGTAATAAAATGACCGGCACTAAAATCGAAATATTCCTTATAAACCCTGATCCGGTAACTCACAGTTTTTGCCTTCCGGGCAACTTTGCCCTATGCTTTTCAGGCCGGTTTAGCCGTCCGCCAGCCGGGAAACCGCGCCGCCGCTATCTACCCCCACCGGCTCGGAAGCGGGTGACGGTGTTTCGAGGGTTTTGGAAGCTGATGCCGCTACGGTCGCCGCCAGCGGCTCTATTCCCTGGGTCTGGCGTTTTAGCTGACGCTGTAAACGCCGGTGATCTTCGCGCTCGACATCATCCATCCGCGACGGCACCCTCGCCTCGGCATCGTGCGGGGAGGCCTGCAAGACCAACCGTTGATAGAGATAGATGTAAATATCTCGAATGACAGCGGTCAGGGGTACCGCAATAATCGCGCCCGGCAAACCCGCCACTTCGCTGCCCATGATTATCACCAACATCACCACTGCCGGATGTAATTTGGTACTATCCCCGGCGATTTTCGGGATGAGCAGGTTGCTTTCGACTTGCTGGATAATCAAAAAGAGGATTACCACTTTAAACGCCAGATCGACATTGCCAAAGTTTCCGTTGAAAAGAGCCACCAACACCGCCGGAATCGCTCCCAGGATCGGCCCGATAATCGGCAAGAATTCAAACAACCCGGCCAGAAATCCCAGGAAAATCGCCCCACTGGCATCAAAGTTAATAATCAGTAAACCGATTGTCACCAGTACGCCGACCGAGGCTGCCACGATCAGTTGACCCCGAATATACTCGTGCATATCGTCGGTGATAATCTGGACCAACCGGTAAGCGTCCTCACGCATACCGGGCGAGATAATGCGGTAAAACACTCGCATCCCACGCGCTTTGTCCTTGAGCAAAAAGAACATCCAGAAGGGCACAATAAATATGCCGACCAGAAAACCGATAGTTGTAAACAACCAGGCCAGCAACCCGGTAGCGGCCCCGATCAGACCGTCACGTACAAAGTTGGTGGTGTTGGTGCCAAAGCTGTTGAGCGCATCATTAAAAGGCTTTTGATAATCTTTGGGTAGCGATTGTTGCAGATCGTTGAAGGTCTGGTTGAGCCAGTTCTGCGTTTCGTCGGCATAGCGAGGGGTATTGGTAATCAAATTTTTGCTTTGTTCGATAATAATCGGCAGCAGATACAACACAAAGGCCGTTCCCGCCCCGATGATCAAAACATAAACCAGCAAAATCGCTACGACGCGCGGCAAGAAACGGTTTAAACTATCGACCAGCGGCATCAGGACAAAAGCCATGACCAGGCCAATAATAAAAGGCGTTAAGCTGGCCCAGGTCCGCCACAATAACCAGCCTATTCCGACAAAGGCTACGCCAAGCATTATGACGCGCCAGCGATTGCGTACCTTATCAGTCATAACTGCCTTCAAAATCACCCGCCAGCCAGGCGAAAACGGCTCCGTTCAGCCGTTTTCGCTTGACTTCGGTTACATTTAAAACTCGCTCAAAACCTGTTCGAGAATATCCATCGCCTCGTCCACGTGGGTCTCGGTGATGATCAGAGGCGGCATAAAGCGCAGGGTGGTCGGGCTAACCATATTGATCAGCAAGCCTTCCTCGCCGCAGCGTGCAACTACCTCCGCGCCGATCTCATCGCGCAAATCGATGGCCCGTAAGAGACCCAGACCACGTTCGGCTATGACCATCGGATTTTTTTGCATAAGTTGGCGGCAACGTTCGCCCAGATATGCCCCGACCCGTGCGGCTTGTGCCGGAATATTGCGGCTCAGTACCTCGGTCACAACCGCCATTCCGGCGGCACAGGCCAGCGGATTACCGCCAAAGGTCGAGCCGTGATCGCCCGGTTCAAAAGCTGCCGCGTGCTGTTTCGCCAGGAAAGCCCCGATGGGTACCCCGCCGCCCAGACCTTTCGCCAGGGTCATCACGTCCGGCTCAACGCCATAGTGCTGGTAGGCAAACAAGGTCCCGCACCGGCCAATTCCGGTCTGCACCTCATCAAAAATCAGCAGTAACTTTTCCTGGTCGCACCAGTCGCGCAAGCCCTGTAAATATTCGCGGGTCGCCGGATTTACGCCCCCTTCGCCCTGAACCGGTTCGACCAGCACGGCCACCGTCTGAGAGTTAGTGGCGGCTTTAACCGCGTCCAGGTCGTTATAGGGCACGTTGAGAAAGCCCGCCGGTAGCGGCTTGAAGGGTTCCTGGTAGTGTGGTTTACCGGTGGCGGCCACCATTGCTAGTGTCCGACCGTGAAAGCCTTTAAGGGTACTGATCACGGTAAACGCACCGTCTTTGTGGACCCGGCCCCATTTGCGGGCCAGCTTGACCGCGCCTTCGTTGGCTTCCGCGCCGCTATTTCCGAAGAAAACTTTGTCAAAGGCCGAATTTTCAACTAAAAGTTTGCCCAGATTGATCTGCGGTATAGTATAATATTGATTAGAAGTATGAATGAGCGTAGCGGCCTGCTGTTGGATCGCGTTGACTACTGCCGGGTGACAGTGACCCAGCGCGTTTACCGCCCAACCGGCCATGAAATCAAGATACTCTCGCCCGGTATCATCCCACAGGCGGACCCCTTCGCCTCGCACCATTACCATCGAAGGGCGTTTGATGTTAAACATCAAATAAGCTTTTTCCATTTCCGGCCAGGTTGCAGTAATCACACCAATCTCCTCCTTAAAAAATACTTCCGGCGGTACTTGCCGGGCTAAAACGAAACAAACCCAGTCCCAATCGTGTCTATTGATTAAAGCTGTGCAGATTGAGAGTGGATTGGTTACTTGGTTAACATTATCATTATCATTGTATAACTTTTGCGAGTTGAGGTCAACGCAAAGAACAGAAAGGTCGTCAAAAATGTATTGCCCCAACTGTGGTGCCCAGAATGCCCAGAATGCCGAGAAATGTCTGAGTTGTGGGAAAGCCTTGCCTCGCCTTTCTCCCAGCGGCGAACCGATTGCGCCGACCACCGAGACCCCGACCGAACGACCTGCCGGGTGGCCTAACAATTCTAACCCCCCACCGCCGCAAATCCCTGGTGGTAATTTCCAGCCCGGCCAACCGGGTAGCCAGTACAGCTTTCAACCGCCCACCTACGGTCAACCCGGCCCCTATAATTATAATCAGCCGCCTTATAATCAACCCCCACTCTCTACCGGTTATCCTGGTTATAACGGTGGGGGTTACGTACCCTACACCAGTTATTCCACGCCTGCCGACCGGGTAGGGGTTGCCAGCGGCGGGGCCGGGTTCTGGCCGCGCTTTGGAGCCTATATCATTGATTCGATTATCGTGGGTATTCTGACCTCGATTGTGACGGCGGTGCCATTTTTCATCTGGATTGGAAATTTTGTAGGCCACTACGCGGTCGAACTATCGAATATTTGTGATAACACTGCCAATAATTATAACAATGCCGCCTGTAACCGGCGGATTACCCAGATTCTCCAGAATAACAATGAATTAGGCAATTTGCTTGGTTTAGTGTTTGGTACTTTCTTTTTAGCCCTGCTGGTCTATGTGCTGTACTACACCCTCCAGACTGCTCGTGGGGCAACTATCGGCAAACGGGTTTTTGGGCTAAAAGTGGTTGGCCCGGACGGTAAGGCTCCCGGTTTTGGCCGGTCCCTTTTGCGGCACACGGTTGGTTATTTTATCAGTAGCCTTTTCTTCTGCCTGGGTTTTATCTGGATCGCTTTCGACCCGCAGCACCAGGGCTGGCACGATAAAATTGCTGCGACCTATGTAATTCAGGCTAATAACTCGAATTTCAACTAGCTCAGGACTTTCGCTTCCCGTTAGAAGGGTAAGCCTCGGAGGTCTTTTTAATCCGGCTAGGACTTTCGCTCGAAACAATTTCTCAGGTTCAAAGTTTGGCAAAACCTTCTATTTTTACCCTCAAGAGCGAAAGTCGTGAGTTTGTAAAATATTTGTGCACTTCTCAGGTTAAAATAACCCGCCAAAAAGTCTAAAATGATTTACAGGAAAGAAAAGTAATGTATAATTATGACAAAAGTGAGATGGGAGACCCTCAACTTGCGGTGGCTTACAAACAGGCGGAACGCCGGGTACAGGCTAAATTAGGTTTTTATTCGCATCTTACGACCTATGTACTGGTAAACGCTCTGCTGATTGGCCTGTATATTTTGACCGGGCCGGTATCCGGCAGTTATAGTTATCCCTGGTTTGTGTGGCCGATGTTTGGTTGGGGTATTGGATTGTTGTTTCATTATGCGGGGGTTTTTGTCTTTAGCGCACCCCAGGCGACTACCTATCGGACGCAAATGATCGAAACCGAATTGCAGCGTATGGGTATCTACACTCAGCCAGCGCACCGCTATTCCGGGACTAACCCCACCAGTGAAGGTAATGAAGGCGCGCTTCCACACTCTTACCGGCCACCAGATAAGTCCTGATCATCAAAGCTCATTTCTGATCGTTCCGACCTGGCCTATTCTTCTCAGGAGTAAGATGCTATGGCTTTAAGCCATGTTCTACGTACCGCTAACTACCATGATAACGCCGGCGACATTCTGGTGGTCGACGACAGCCAGGACATAATCAACGTTATTAAGCTAGCCCTCGAAGAACAACCGGTGCAGGTATTTTCCGCCACCAACGGCCAGGAAGCTCTGCGCCAAATAGAAAAGTATTCTTACGATCTTTTGCTCCTCGATGCAAAAATGCCCGGCCTGAGCGGACTGGAAGTTTGCCGCCAGGTGAAAAATCACGAGCAGTGGCGCAATACCAAGATTATTATGATCAGCGGTGGCACCAGTGCCGACGACAAATTACGGGCCTTTGATGCCGGGGCCGACGATTATGTTACCAAACCCTTTCGGGTTCAGGAATTAAAAGCCCGCATCCAGGTGATGCTAAATCTACGCCAAGCCGAACGTGAACTGACCCAGCGTAACGAGCAATTACTCGAACTGATCCACGTCTCCGAACGCCTCAACTCGCGGCTAAATCTGGATGACACCGCCCAGACTGTCGTTAGATCGGCCAGCCGCCTGACCAAAGCCGACCGGGTTTTCCTGGTCCTCTGGGACGAAAGTATGCGCTACCACCAGATAATTGCCACCGCTACCCCCACCGAACTCGATAACGCATATAACCAGTTAATTATTCTCGAAGGCCGGGGACTGGCTTCGCAGGTACAACAATCCGGCAAACTGGAAGTAATCCCCGATTATCAACTGTATGATAACCGGGTTATTGCGATTAATTACCCAATGTTTGAAACTGCCGCCGTCCCGCTCCGCTCGCGTAACCGGCATATTGGGGCGGTAGTAGTGACCCTGAGCGATCCGTCCCGCCACTTTATTCCGGCCAACCTGGATATTTTGATTACGCTGGCTAATCAGGCCGCGATTGCGATTGAAAACGCCCGGTTGTATACCGATCTTTCCAGAGAAAGTGAACGCTACCGGTTGATTGCCGAGAAAGCCAGCGATTTGATTATCAGCCTGGATAGTGCCGGAAATCTAACCTACATCAACGAAAGAGTGAAAGCAATTCTGGGGTTTCAGCCCACCGAAATGACCGGACGACCGCTGGCCCGTTTTCTGACCGCGGAAGGCCAGACTTCCCTGAATTATATTCTACGCGAGCTTTTCCAGAGGCAACCCGATACGGTGGTCGATTCGCAGCCCCAGGAGTTGATGGCAGTGAGTAAAGAAGGGGTTCCCATAAACCTGGAATTTAACTTCGGCTTGCTCTACCAGTCCGGCAGCCAGAGTCAGATTTCCGGGATTCAGGCTATCGGTCGGGATGTCACAGCCCGTAAACGGAGCGAGGAAAGCGAACGGATGCGGATGATAGGCCAGATCGCCAGTGGCGTAGCCCACGATTTGAATAATGTACTGGCAAATGTGCTGGGTCATTCGCAACTACTGAAGGCTGAAACCGAGGACCAGGATGTTATAAATACGATTAATATCATTGAGCAGTCGGCCCTGGACGGGGCGGAAACGGTCCGTCGTATTCAGGAATTTACAGTCCAACGTATGCAACAAAACCTCGATTTGATCGACCTTAACGCGGTTGTCCAGAGTACAATTGATTTAAGCCGACCGCGCTGGCGTGATGACGCGCAGCAACGCGGTATGCGGGTCGAGGTGGAACGCGAACTACAACCGATCCCGACCGTCCAGGGTAAAGCTGCCGAGATGCGAGAAGTGCTGGTAAACTTGCTCAACAACGCCATCGACGCAATGCCACCCGAAGGCGGCAAACTAACTTTTAAAACCTATCTCGAAAATTCCGGTCAAAGTGTTTGCCTGGAAGTCGCCGACACCGGCAAAGGGATGTCGCCGGAAGTCCGTCGGCATATCTTTGAGCCGTTCTACACCACCAAAGGGGTACGTGGGACCGGTCTGGGTCTGTCGGTAGCCTATAGCATTATTTCGCGCTTTGGCGGTGAAATTAGCGTCGAATCCAGGCCGGGAATGGGAACGGCTTTCTTTATTCGACTGCCGGTAGCCCGTAATATTATCAGCGAAGCCAAGCCAGTCTCAGTCCAGACCAACGAGCGGCGTAAACCTCGCTTCACCGGGCGCATTCTGGCGATTGATGACGAAAGCAACCTTAGAAATGTCTTAAAGCGGTCCCTTTCGATGGCCGGTTTTGAGGTAGATGTTGCCGCAGGCGGTCCCGAAGCTTTAGAGATGCTGCGGAAAGCCAGCCAGCTGACCGAACGTCAGGAACGCCCATACGATCTAATTTTTAGCGACCTCGGAATGCCCGAAATGAGCGGCTGGGAAGTGGCTCAGGAGGTTGGCAAGCACTGGCCCAAGATTTTTCTGGTGCTGGTAACCGGTTGGGGCGAACAGGTCGATCTCCAGAAAATGGCTGAGTTTAATATTATCCGCACGATTGCCAAGCCTTTCAACATCCACGATTTGACCAATTTGGCCGGACAATTAATCGGTCAGACTATCCCCCAATAATTTCAGATTTATCAAGACTTTAGCATAGAAGCAAAAAACCTATCTAAAGCGGGGGTCGTGGGGGTCGGGTACCCTATGGGTGCCACGCGGGGGGTATAACAGGGGTCTCCACTGTTAATACTCTTTTATTTTCGCTTCAAGCTCGCAAAGTGAGGTTGAAGCGAACTTCCTAATTTGACAGCTTTGCCCTTTGAAGTTATATTTAATACGTGATTAGATGATAATAATATCATTTAGGTCATCAAATTCGCTGAGTTGCCCAACAGTCGGCCCCAATGGGTAGGCTGAAATAGTATAGAAACAGGCGGTCGGAATGGAGCATACCAGCCGGGAAAGCATTGCTGAAGCTCCCGTAGTGTTGAAAACCGAACAATTATCAGTCGTATATGGGCCGACAGTGGCCCTGCACGAAGTCGATCTGGAACTGGTCGGCGGGCAACTGGTCGGGGTAATCGGGCCAAACGGCGCGGGTAAAAGTAGCCTCCTGAAAGGGATGCTGGAAATGGTTCCCCTGCGAGGCCGGGTGCTGGTCAACGGCCAACCGCTAAAGCGAATGCGTCGCCGGTTGGCCTATGTACCCCAGCGTAGCGAAGTTCGCTGGGATTTCCCGGTGACGGTCGAAGATGTAGTTATGATGGGCCGCTATGCCCTGATTGGTCCGGTCGGTTTTCCCGGCAAGCGCGACCGTGCGGTAGTGGCCGATAGCCTGAAGATGGTGGAAATGACCGAGTTCCGGCGGCAGCAGATAAGCCAACTTAGCGGCGGCCAACAGCAAAGAGTGTTCCTGGCACGGGCACTGGCCCAGCAAGGCCAGATCATATTGCTGGATGAACCGCTAACCGGGGTCGATACCCCCAGCCAGGGAGTAATAATGGATTTGCTAAAGCAATTGCGGCAGGAAGGCAAACTCATTATTATGGCGACTCACGATCTGAACACGGCTGCCCGCGAGTGTGATCAACTGTGTTTTATAAATCACCGCCTGATAGCTTATGGTCCCCCCGCCAAAGTCTTTAAACCGGATATTCTGGCCGAAACCTACGGCGGCAAAGTATTTGTAATGCCTGACCAGACCGGGGCCAACCAAACCGCGACCATGCTTATCCAGTAGCCGAACAAATATGAATCCACTCGACTTTTTACTGGAACCCCTCGGCCAGCCCTATGTTCAAAAAGCCCTGCTCGAAATGTTAATGCTCTCAGTGGTAGGCGGCGTGGTAAGCTGTTATATCGTCCTTAGAGGGACGGCTTTTCTAGCTAACGCGCTTTCGCACGCGATCTTTCCGGGAATTGTGATAGCTTTCCTGCTGGGAGTAAACGCATTCTGGGGCGGATTAGCCGCCGGGTTGGTGGTGGTCGGAAGCGTCACGCTAACTACCCGTAGCCGCCAGGTCAGCGAAAACTCGGCCATCGGCGTGATCTATATCGGAGCTTTTGCGCTGGGGGTAGTGCTAATCACGGCTTTCAATCACGTCAACACCAGTGGTCTGGAAAGTTTTTTGTTTGGGCAATTGCTGGGGGTGGGCTGGGAAGACATCCTGACCAGTCTGATCGTGGGTAGCCTGGTGCTGCTGGTAATCTTCGGTTTACGCAAGGAGTTGCTACTGGCTAGTTTTGACGAAGGCATGGCCCGCGCTACCGGAATTCCGGTGGGCTGGATCAATTTGGGATTTCTGGTGCTGGTCACGCTTACGGTAGTAACCGGTCTGCCGGCGGTCGGTAATATTCTAATGATTGCGGTAGTTATCACGCCGGGCGCAACCGCGCGACTGCTGACCGACCGACTGCGGCTGATGGTGCCGCTGGCCTGTTGCGCCATCGCGTTGTCTAGCCTGGCCGGTATAGTGGTCAGCTATCACTTTGGCTTGACACCGGGAGCTTGCGTGGTGGTAGCTCTCACGCTGCTTTTTTTGCTGGCCCTGGTCTACGCTACTCTTAAAGGCCGAGCTGCTCCGGCCCGCTCAGGTAGGCCGTTGACTCTTACGAATAACAAACCGTAGCCCGCTCAGATTTTCCGACACCGAACAGCTTTTGTTATCGACCAGGCTGGTTAGCTTACCCATTTCGATCAACTCTCGCTGGTCGATATAGCCATTCTGGCCGCGTTTAGGCGTAAACAGCCAGATGCCCCCGGCAGGGGTCAATCGTTTTTCCCACCGGTGCAAGATCGTTAGAAGGTCGTGGCTACTATCGACTAATTCCAGGCCCAAGTCGGCTTTCTCCGGCCCGGCCCCGCTCAACCAATCGCGTCCGGTTCGCGCCTTTATTTCGGCCAGCAAAACCACCTCGAAACAGGCCGGGTCGTTTCCCAGAACTACTGCCATTCCCGGCTTCACTCCCAGTTTATCGATCACCGACCGGTGGCTATAATCTTTCTCGGCCAACTTTGATTTTACCCTCACCTGTTTAAACTGATGTTTTGAAGTACCAGGAAGCCCGCAGCGGGCCAAATACTGGTAAAAATCGAGGCGGTCGGTATCAATTACGCCGATACGATGCGGCGGCGAAATGCCTAACTCTAAAGATTTGATAAACCAGGGGCAAGCGATTTTAACTTGGATTTAACTGACCCAAAAAACAAACCGGCCAGCAAAACACGGCGCGGCTGGTTTGGACTGACCCCACTACTCTTTCAGGACTTTCGCTGGATGAAGTAAACCAACTTGAAGCGAAAGTCCTATCTTTAAGGGTCTGTTAATATCAGACCGATATTTGAACGAATCTAACTGTTTTATCAATTTGTTAACAATTTCTTAATAAGATTTAACCTCAAATTAACAACTTAAAAAAAAGTAGTTAAAGTCTTGGGTGTAAAATTAGCTGGGTTATAAAACCTGATCGGCTTAAAAAGCTTTGTCAGTATACTCTTTGGATGAGTAATACGAAAAATTAAAGGAGAGATTTAGAATGTCTAAAAAAAGTAATGGCTTCAAACTGAGCCTTACTATTATCAGTGTCCTGTTATTAGCCGCCGTGCTAGTAGCCTGCGGTGATGCCACTAACACGGCTGGCCCGGCTGCTACGACTGCCGCCGCTACGACTGTCGCCCCGGCTGCTACCACCGCGATGGCGATGACTACTGCCGCCCCGGCTGCTACTACCGCGATGGCGATGACCAGTGCTTCCGCTACCACCGCGATGGCGATGACTACTGCCGCCCCGGCCGCTACTACCCCTGTGGCTGCGATGACAACGGCTGCCGGTACAACCGGTGGTTCCGCCGACACTTTACCGGCGGGCTTGAGTGCCAGCAGTCTGAACGCCAACCTGAATGGTAGCGGCTCGACCCTGGTTAACCCGGCCCTTAAAATCTGGCAGACCCAGTTCGGTACCCTTGCGCCGAACGTGAAGGTCAACTACCCGGCGGGTGGTAGCGGCCAGGGCCGCACGGACTTCCTGACCGGCAAGACCGATTTCGGGGTTTCCGACGTTCAGGTTTCCAACGACGAAGCGACCAAGAACAACAAGCAATTGGCCGACATCATCCAGATTCCCGCTACGCTGGCGGCGGTTGTTGTTACCTATAACCTGTCCGGCGTAGCTGACCTTAAACTCAGCCCCGATACCCTTTCCGGTATTTACAACGGCAAGATCACTAGCTGGGACGATGCCAAGATCAAGGCTGAAAACCCGGACGCTAGCCTGCCTAGCCTGCCGATCAAGTTTGCCGTTCGCGCCGAAAGCAGCGGAACTTCCCAGGTCTTTACTTCCTATCTGTCCGCTATCAGCCCGGAATTTAAGACCGCCGTTGGCGCAGCCAGCCAGCCCAAATGGGAAGGAGCCGGTATCAACGTCACTACCGCTTCCGGTAACGACGGGGTAGCCGGTCTGGTAAAACAGACCCCCGGTACGATTGGTTACGTCGAGTTGGCCTTTGCTTTACAGCAAAACCTGCCTTACGCCAGTTTGAAAAACGCTGGTGGTAAGTATGTCAAGCCGAGCATTGAAACCACTGCCGCCGCCGGTGCCAGTGCCAAAGCCGATGACAATCTGAAAGTAGACCTGATCAACCAGCCCGGCGACCAGGCCTATCCGATTGCCACCACCACCTACATCCTGTTGAACAAAACCTACAGCGATGCGGCTAAAGGCCAGGCAGTAATTGGGTTTGTATGGTATGCTCTGCACAAGGGACAAACCGACGCCAAAGCGGCTAACTATGCGCCGTTGCCGGCCTCGATTGTAAGTGCGGCGGAAGCCAAACTGAAGGTTATTACTGCGGGTGGGTCCCCGGTAGTAAAATAGTTTTACCCGGTAGGGGTAGCCGGTTGAAAACAATCGGCTACCCTTACGCTGTTTCTGGCAAGTTGTACCCCTCTGATAAACCGTCCTGACAAACTACTAATTTAGGAGCAAAGGCTCAATGGCAACCACAACTCCGGTGACAACCCGGACCCTTTCTGCAAAAGGAACCAATTTAGGCGACCGCATTTTCGCCGGGATTACGGCGGTAGTGGCCGGTATTATAGTTTTAATCGTAATATTGTTTGCCATTGTTTTTATAACGGGGTCCTGGAGCGCAATTACCAGTAACGGGCTGGATTTCTTTACCAGTTTCAAATGGCCCAACGCCGAGGATCAAGACTACAGCACCGCTAAATTTGGCGCACTCAACTACATCTTTGGAACGGTTGCTACCTCCGGGGTAGCTTTGCTCATTGGCGGATCGGCCAGCCTGGGCGCAGCGATCTTCCTCTCGGAATATGCCCCCAACTGGCTCCGGGCACCGCTTTCGTTTGTGGTCGAATTGCTGGCCGCCGTGCCGAGTATCGTCTATGGTTTCTGGGGCATCCAGTTCCTTTCCGGCTTTATGGGCGGTCCGAATGGTGTAGAAACATCCCTGAACAAACTCTTTGGCTGGCTGCCTCTTTTTGGCGGCAAAGTCACCAACAGCCTGAACCGTGATTTGCCAGTATCCTTTAACGGACGCGATATTCTGGTTGCCAGCCTGGTGCTTTCGGTCATGATTATTCCCACTATTACCTCGATCAGCCGCGATGTTTTGCGTACCGTTCCCGATAGCCAGCGCGAAGGTATGCTGGCGATGGGTGCCACCAAGTGGCAGAGTATTCGCAAAGCGGTCTTGCCTTTTGGCAAACGCGGTATTATCGGCGCGATTATTTTAGGTTTGGGCCGCGCCCTCGGTGAAACTATCGCGGTCGCCTTCTTGATCGGCGGGGCCAGTTCGCTGGTCGGACCGCAAAATACCCTGTTCAACCGGGGTGAAAGTATTGCCAGCAAATTCGCTAACAACTATAACGAAATCTCACCCGCCGACAGCCGGGGTTTTGCTTCTTTCCTGGAACTCGGTCTGGTGCTGTTCGTGATTACCCTGATTGTCAACGCGATTGCGCAGATACTGGTTTCGCGTGGTACCAAACCACTTACCGATCAGCCGCGTACCCTGGTCGCCCGCATCTTTCAAATTGCCGGTAGCCTTTTATTTCCGGTACTGGCGTTAATTGCCAGCCCATTTCTTTCGATCCAGCTTTCCCTGATTTTGATTGTGATCTGGGGTCTCTTCAAAGCCCTGGCTTTCTTCCAGATTCGGGCCGAAGAAGGCGGAACCAAACTGCCAAGAGCATTACAATTGCTGGGCGAACCGGTAAAATCCTACCGGTACCGCAAATTTATCAATACTTTTATGCAGGTATTGTTTATACTGGCCTTGCTGGTGGCTATCATACCCCTGATTGCGATCCTCAGTCTGGTGACGTTAAACGGTATACCGGCCCTATTCCGACCGGATTTCCTGGTCAATGATACCAGTGGTCGCCCGTTATTTGGCGGTGCCCCGACCACTAACCCCGGTATTGCCCAGGCTATTCTCGGTACCGGTATCCTGGTGGGTCTGGCCTCAGTAATCGGTATACCGTTCGGTATTCTGGCCGGAATTTATCTGTCGGAGTACGGCGATAACCGGTTTGGCCGGTTGGTGCGCTTTACCGCCGATGTACTGGTCGGTATTCCCAGTATTATCATGGGTTTGTTTGTACTATCGGTTGCGATCAATAATAGCTGGTTTGTCCCAGGTCAAAAATATAACGGCTGGGCCGGGGCACTGGCCCTGGCGATAATGATGATCCCGATTATTACCCGGACTACCGAAGAAATCCTACGGCTGGTGCCTACCGCCCTGCGCGAAGCGGCCCTGGCCCTGGGCGTACCCAAGTGGCGTTCTACCCTGACCGTAGTGTTACCGGCGGCCCTGAGCGGGGTAGTAACCGGGGTTATTCTGGGGGTAGCCCGGGTAGCCGGGGAAACCGCCCCGATTTTGCTTACCGCTCGCGGCAACGATAGCTTTGTCGGTCTGAACGACCAGACGCCTTCCCTGACGCTGATCATGTATACTTATGGACGGCGACCGGATAGCCTTTCAGTCGAACGAAGCTGGGGCGCGGCGTTGGTCCTGATGGTTATCGTGATGTTGCTGAGTTTCGGGGTACGCTTTATTACCCGCAGCCGGGTCAAGAGTTCGCTTTAATTCGCTTTAATATGATGGGTAAACTGAGTAGATAAGAGTGGACAGCTAGGAAAAGGTAGGAAAAAACAAATGCAATCCTCAGATCAGGTCGTGGCAAGCCCGTCCACTCCGCAGGTCGCTAAGGGCATCCGGGCCGAAAATCTCAATGCTTATTATGGCAAACACCACGCCATCAAAGATGTCAACATCGAATTCAAGGCCAACGAGATTACAGCGATTATCGGGCCGAGCGGGTGTGGCAAGTCGACCCTGCTCCGCAATCTAAATCGGATGCACGAAGTGGTGTTGGGGGCCAGGGCGACCGGCAAAATTTGGCTGGGCGACGAAAATATTTTGAACCCGCGCACCGACTCGGCTCTGGTTCGCCGCCGCATCGGGATGGTTTTTCAGAAACCTAATCCTTTTCCAGCTCTTTCAATTCTGGAAAACGTCGTTTCCGGTCTGAAACTGGAAGGCGAGGATAATCCGCGTAAATTAAACCGGATTGCCGAGGAATGTTTGAGCCGGGCTTATTTATGGGATGAAGTCAAGGACAAACTAAACCAGCCGGGCGTTTCGCTCAGTGGCGGTCAGCAGCAACGCCTGTGTATCGCGCGCACAATTGCAGTCGAGCCGGATGTGATTTTGATGGACGAACCTTGCTCGGCCCTCGACCCAATCTCGACCATGCGAATCGAAGAACTGATGCTCGAACTCAAAAAACGCTTTACAATAGTTATTGTCACCCATAATATGCAGCAAGCCGCCCGTGTTTCGGATAGGACCGCCTTTATGCTGGCGGGTGCCGAACGCACTGGAGTTATGGTAGAATTCGATGACACCAAAAAAATGTTCACCGCGCCGCGCGATCAACGAACTGAAGATTATATTAGCGGGCGATTTGGCTAATTTTGAGTTTGCTGGTATAGATTAAATTCTTTGAACTTAGAATTACAGAAGATTTTGGAATTCTGGCTACTGGATTTTTGCTTTGATCATATGCGCAATTCTTTAATCTCTGAGGAGATATTATATGAGTGAAATGGCAGAAAGTTTTGAACGAACTGCGGCCCAACCTTTACGAATAAAAACGGCTGTTGGTGGTCTGTCAGCCTCTACGGCTGAAATTCTGGAAGCAACCGATACCAAAATGCAGGTAACGGGACTGGATTTTTACTATGGAAATTTCCAGGCCTTACGCAAGGTAAATATGAGTATTCCGGCTCGCCGGATTACCTCGATTATCGGGCCGAGTGGTACCGGCAAATCGACCTATCTCCGGCTTTTGAACCGGATGAGCGACCTGACACCGGGAGCGAGGGTCGAAGGTACGATTTTGCTGGATAATCAGAATATTTTTGATGGGGTCGATGTTGTCAAGTTGCGCCAGCGAGTAGGGATGGTATTTCAGAAACCCAACCCATTCCCCAAGTCCATCTATGAAAATATCGCCTACGGTCCGCGTATGCACGGTGTCAAGAAAAAGGCCGAACTGGACGAGATCGTGGAGCGCAGTGCGCGCGGAGCTTATATCTGGGATGAAATCAAAGATAAGCTTAATGTGGCGGCTACCGCCCTCAGTGGTGGTCAACAACAGCGGCTTTGCATCGCTCGCGCGATTGCGGTTCAACCGGAAGTAATCCTGATGGATGAGCCTTGCTCGGCTCTCGACCCGATGTCTACCATAAAAATCGAAGAACTGATGATCAGTTTACGCAAACGCTTCACCATCGTTATCGTCACCCACAATATGCAGCAAGCCGCGCGTGCCAGCGATTTTACCTCGGTATTTATGATGGCTCCCGACCGGGCCGGAGAACTGGTCGAATTTGGACCAACAAAAGAGGTCTTTACTAATCCCAAAAATGAACGTACAGAGCAATATATTACCGGACGCTTTGGGTAGTCAAGGCGGCCTGAAGCCGGTGAACACAATCGCTGAAATGGCAAGTTCTAATTTGTTCCCTGTCAATCAACAACCAACTTTATTAGTGGTTGATGGCGATAATACCGCGAGTGAGAGTTTGAAAAAGAACTTGCAACGCGAAAACTATCAGGTGATTACAGCCGGTAGTGGCCTGGAAGCGATTCAAGTGGCCTTTGCCAACCGCCCCGATTTAATGTTGCTGGAAATCGAATTACCCGATATTAGCGGTTTTGAAGTCTGCCGGTCGGTCCGGCCTCAACTGATTTTACCGATCTTGATCCTGACCTCACGGACCGAAGAAGTCGATAAAGTGCTGGGCCTCGAACTTGGCGCAGACGATTACCTGACCAAACCCTTTAGCTGGCGAGAACTCCTGGCGCGGGTCCACGCCCAACTACGCCGGGTGGAACTTGGGCGCAGCCAGCGCAACCAGAACCGTACTTTTAACCCACTTAGCAATCTGGCTTCCTCCCCACGTTTGATCATTGATGAATTAAATATTCAACTGGCCCAGCGTTCCGTAACCAAAGCCGGGCTTGCCATCACCATGACCCCCAAAGAGTTTGAATTACTGGCTTTTCTGGCCCTGCATCCCCGGCAGGTCTTCTCGCGCCAGGAGCTACTTAGCCGGGTGTGGGGAAACGATGCCCTTAGCAACGCCAAGACGGTCGATGTCCACGTGCGCTGGCTGCGGGCCAAACTCGAAGAAGACCCGGCCAACCCCCGCTTGATCCAGACCGTTTACGGCATCGGTTACAAGCTCGCCAGTGGCTAATCCCTACCCGACCTATTAGACATAGACAATAATCGTAAATGTTCATCTACCTCTTGAAAAGGAATTTAGCGGGGGTCGTGCGGGTCGGGTACCCACTGGGTGCCTGCGGGGGGTATTACAGGCGGGTACCCTTTGGGTGCCCCTGTAAAAACTCTCTCCTTTTTCCCTTCCCTGGGGAGGGGTCAGGGGTGGGGTCTGGGTAGTTACAAACTATGAACATAAAAAGCAGCGACCCAATAAGTCACTGCTTTTTCTTATAGACTATTAACGGCCAATGAAACTAGAGGACTGCCGCCCGGCGACGACCACGAAAAGCCAGCACGCTCAGGGCAGCAAACAGCAACGCCCCCAGACCGGCTTCCAGCAACGGCACGCCACCGGCGGCGATGTCGTTGGCAATCTGGATATGCAAAACGTTTGCAAACAACCAGGCTCCCAGTGCCGCGAACAGAAAAGTAATCACAAAACCCATGCCGGAGCGCATCCGGGCTAACCCACCGGCCAGCGCAGTCGCCAGTAGCGCAATGATTATGTAAACCACAAGTTGCACCGGATCGGGTATCGTAAAATTCAATGAAACATTCATCCTGGTTATACTCCTTTCAAATCAAAATAGCAAAATACTCAGTTTTCATTTCCGAACCTAATTAAAAAAGCCCCTTTATAGTCTATCAAGGCATAAAGTGGGCCAGCTATTCTGAAATTAGGCTGGTTTCTCGAAACTGGTGTTTTTTAATTTTTACGCCAGCCATCGACCAGGCTATTGATAGCGAGGATGTAGGCTTGTGGGTCGTTGTGGTCGGCGGCAGGAGCATAAACCGGCACAATCGCTTCGACTGTGCGAAGCTGCCAGCCTTGAATATAAAGATTTTTGATCAGGCGGTACCAGTCTTCCATTCCGGCCTCCCAGCTCGGATATTTACGAAATCCCTGGTAAGCTGGAAAACCGCTCCCGGCAGACTGGCGAATATTGCCCAGCGATAGCGTAACAGTAGCCAGGCCGCGCGTACCAGCCGCACTTTCGTGAATAAAAAAAGCCAGCGCGTAAGCCGGATCGATACCATATTTGCGACCCAGATCGTAAAGAGCTTGCCCGTGACCGCTGACAGGGGACCCATAGCGGGCCAGTTGGTTCTCGATAGCCGCCAGGGTGATCGTGGGAGTACCTTCTACCGGATGGGCCACCAGATTACCGGGAGTTGGCTTCAGCGAACGGTTGGCCGAAGTCTCGGCAGCCTGGGTAAGCGGTGCCACCACCGCATTATAACTATAGGATTTGAAATCAAAAGCGGGAGTTGAATCAGGGTGAGCCTGAGCGATGGTCAGGGCCAGTAAACTTAGCAAGGCTCCAAGCAACCAGGTCAGCCCCATGAAAACAGAAAAAAGGCTCAGGTTTGGTTTCCTCAGCCTCAGGGAGAGCCAGCGCAAGCGCAGTTGAGAGCGTAGCGAATTTAGCACAAATTAATTTTCCACTCGTAATTTTGCCCGTTCCGGTTCGGTAATAGGGCGGAAATTGCCTTTTTCGTTGATATAAATCAGCTTTTGGTCCTGTACTGTCGCAATCAAGTCGGGCTGACCATCGCCATTAACATCCTCGGTACTCAAACGGATCGGTATCAAGTCACGGCCCTTGCCAAACAACTGAGGCCCTACAATCACCCTGGTCTGAGTCGGGTCGCCGCCCGGTATTTCGATGATACAAACTTGCCCTTTGAGGTTCTGAGCGATAAGAAGCGTTTTGGCATTCGGGCCGGTTTCGTTATGGCCGACCTTTGCTTCCAGCCGGGTCAGGCGCGGCCAACCGTAAGCCTGATCATCTTGCCAGCTTTGCCAGCCGCCAACCAGGGCCGAAACGACCAGGTACGATACGACCAGCACACCCAGGACCGCTCCGGCAGCCATTAACCAGCTAGAAAATTTCCAGTTACCCGGTGCGCTTAAGGGGTTTGTCCGCCCGGTGTAAGCCGTCATGGGTGGCAGGTTGGGCCGTCTTCCCGTAGTGTAGCCGTCACTCAGTTCGCGGGACGGGGCGGGCATTGGTCGGCGTACAGCCGGCGGCGACCCGAAAGTGGCCTGGGCTGGACGCTGCGATTGGGAACCTTCGGCCCCGGCGATCCGGTAAGTAGGTCGGGAAGGTGGTAAATTTTCAGTCTGCCTATTATAAGCTTCATCTGTTTCCAGATCAAGATCATCGTAATCGTAATCATCTATTGGCAGAGCTGGCCGAACGGCCCGGTTATTGTAGCTCGGCATAATCGTTTTCTCCTGATCGGTTGTTTGGCTAATGATAATATTATAGAACTTTTGTACTGATTAATCAAGAGGCGATTATTAAGTTTTGTGAATGCAACCAACCTGAAAAAACTCCTGATTCTTGACATAAATTCCCACCGTTCAGGGCAATTTCTGGTAAAATAGTCAAGATAAAAGGCCGTCAAAGGTTTTATAATCCTCGCTTGAAGGCGAAATTATGAACCGGAATTAAGTTGACGAGCCATCTGAGTTAAATAATGGGAAGAAAGAAATGAACGCTCTCAAAAACGATCCGTTTCTCCGCACCAGCCTGACCTGGGCGTTGGGCGTGACCAGCATGAACATGGCAATCACCTTTGCCATGCTCCAACTGGACACATACGACGCGCGGTTGGCCGGGTTTATACCCTTTTTACTTGTGTTGTTTGGAGCCGCTTATCTGGTCAAATTTATCGGTCGCCGACCGGCTTATTATTGTGGCATTTTTGGCTTTACAGTCGGAACCTGTTTTGCTTTGCTGGGTCTGGCTAACGAGTTATTACAGTTCACCGGGGTGTACTACCAATCTTTTGTCCGGTTCGCGCTGGTGGCGGTGCTGGAAGGCGTATCGCTGGGATTGGTCGGTGCCCTAAGTGGCCGGATTATGACACGCGGGCGGGTAGCGATTGAAATCGAGATACCGACCAAAAAGGAAGAAGATACCGCTCGCCAGAACGGCCAACCTTTGCCCGGCCCCCGGATTGTAACGCCGGTTGCGGCTATGCCCGGTTCGCGCGAAACCAACACCGCTTTAATGGATCAGCTAGATAAAGACCCTGACTCATTGTTGAGCGAGCGAGAACGCCGCCGCATGGCAAAACGGGCCGACCGCAAACCAGCTAAAAATTGAAGTTAGCAATTTCGCTTTAGATAAGTTTGCATCATAAAGCGAAGGCCCTATTTATAAATAACTGGGAATCTGTAAGCGCAAAGCTCGTCGCCAGACTGCCCCGTTGGGCAACCGCAACAAATCGTCTTCCCGGAAGAAAAAAATGCGTTCGGGAGCCAGCAGTGCCGGTAATCTTGACTCGACAAAATGTAACAACTGCGGTTCGGTCAGTCCGGCCCCTTCCTCGGTCAGCACCACAAAAGCAATCATCCGGTTCCGGCCTTCTTTGGTGGTATAGGGCAGTGCTGCCGCCTGCCACACGCCCGGATGGTGCTGCAACACCCGCTCGATGTCGTGGGGAACTACCAGATCACCGTTTGGCAAGAGCAAACTATCTTCTTTACGGTCGATAATATGGAAATTACCGGCTTCATCGTGGTAAGCCAGGTCGCCGGTTGCGAACCAGCCATCCTGACGACCGATAATCGGCTGGTCGGGGGCTGCCGGGTTGAAATAGCCCAGCATCATATTCGGCCCCTTTGCCATCAGTTCGCCCACCTGACCCGCCGCCAGGCCTTCGCCGTTAGCACCGATTACATCTAACTGAACCATTGCCAGGGCCGGACCGACCGAATCCCGCGATAGTTGCGAGCCAGCCGCCTCGCAGCAAAGCAGTGGGGAGGCTTCGGTCAAGCCGTAGCAATTGTAAATCGGTTTACCGGTCCGGGTTTTCCAGCCCTCATTGACCTCAGTAGCCAGCGGCAACCCAAACGAAAAGCAATACCGCAGACTGTCGAAATTAGCCTGTTCGGCTTCCGGGGCGTTTAGAATTTCGCTAAAGATCGCCGGAGAGCCAAAAACGACGGTACAGCCGTGTTTTACGATCAGTTCCAGGGCTTGAGCCGGGTCGAACCGCTCCATCAGAATTACGGTACCCTGCAACATATACATCAAATTCAGGCCGATATTGAGGCTAAACAGGTTAAATAGCGGTAGGGGTAACAGGGCCACCTCTTGCTGGCTGGCACCCGGCAAAAACTGTTGTTCCTGACGGGCCATTTCTTCGTTATCACCCAGAAATTTTAGTTGAGCCAGGTCTTGCATTTGTTGGCAATTTGCAAGCAGGTTGAAATGACTGAGCATCACCGGACGCGATGGGCCGGTGCGCCCGCCGCTAAAGGTAATAACCGCCGGTTCTATTGCGTCGATCTCGGTGTAAACCGGTTCTTCGGGCATCGGTCCGCTCGACAACTCATCCCAGGCTATCGTCCCGGTTGGTTGAGCCGCCCCCCCGCTGATCACTACAACCCATTTTAACTCCGGCAGATTTTCCTGTATTTCTTTGATCCGCTCATAAAGCGGCAAGATAGTAATCACGCCGATAACCCGGCTTTCTTTCAGAAAATATTGCAAGTCGCGGCCTTTCCAGTAAATATTAATCGGAACGGCTACCGCCCCCAGGCGTTGCAGGGCATAAAACCCGATCACAAATTGGGGCAGGTTGTGGGCGTAAAAAGCCACCCGGTCGCCATGCACAACGTTGAGCCGCTCAAAGCCTTCGGCCACCCGGTCGATTTCACCATCGAGGGTCATATAGCTGTATTCCTGGTCGCGCCAGACCAGGGCCAATCGAGACGGGCGACTCTGGCAACCCTCCCGCACTAACTCACCTAATAATTCCTGGGCCATTGCTGTACCATTCTTCCAGTCTTTTAGTTTTCCAGATAAATTAGCCAATTTCAGGTTTCCACCATCGCCACTTTACAAAGTCAGCTAGTAGTTACACTGGCATCAAAAGAAGCAGTAAAATCGCTCTGACCCGGCACTTGTACCAGCAAGTCCAGGCGATACTTGCCGTACATACTCATCAGATAATCTTCACCCGCATATAGGCCCGGTTGGTCGGGACCGAGCGGCTTTAGTGCCAGTTTTGCCACGCCCATATCCATATCCAGCATAGTCGCATTTACCCTGACCAGCCGGGCATTTGTGATCGCTTGCTCGGTTCCCACCCGACTCAGCCGCACGATAAAGGTATTGTTGCCGATTTTGGCCGGCGTAATTTCCTGTTCGAGCTGCAAATCGTCGACCATCCGGTTAAGTTTAATCATATCCGGGCCATTATCGGGTAGCCGGGCGGCTTTGACTACTGGAGCAGGCGTGGCCGCCGGAACCGCCGGTGTAGCGACCGGAGCGGTTGTAAAAGGGGCAGTAGCTGGCACTACCGTAGGGGCGGCTACTGTAACAGTGGGCTGAACTACCGGTTTTGCAGTTATTGTTAAATTATCAGTTACATTAGCAAGGGCCGGGGTCGGATTGCCCGAACCTGGCCCGGCTACACCTGTCGCTGCGTCGCCGCAAGCTACCAACCCCACCAGCATCAAACCAAACAGCAGATAACCCGGCCCAAAATATTTTTTCAAGTCTTTTCCTGGAAATTTATACCAAAAATTAGTAAAGCCCGGTCCCGTTTGGGCCAAGCAGCTTGACCGGCTGCAAACCAACCTCTGCCGCATTCTAACACATAAAAAGTTATCCTTACCAGTATAATCGAATTAAAGATGCCAGAGGCTAAATCCAATAAAAATTGTAAAAATACGACCTTAGCGAGTATAATAGGCCGACTGAAAAACCGGATGAAACGCGAGAGCGGTAGAAAGGTTCCCAAAATGTCCTGGCATCCCTACGACCCCAAGCGACCCGAATGGGCGATTTACTGGGGGGAACGTCAGTTGTCCAATAGCACCCAACAAAATGACGCCTCAACTATTGTCGAATTCGAGCTAACCCAACCTTACTCTATGTACCGCGACACCTGGCGCGACCTTCAAATGGCGGTACTGATACGCCTGGTTCCAGCCGGATACACTATCAATGTTAGCCAGTTGTGGAGCCGTTTGTGGCCGCAGGATGGGCCGTTGCGCTTTAGCAAATTCAACGATATGTACAAGTTACCGATTTTAATTTCTTCGGACCTCGACGAACAAACTCAACCCGGCAAGCGCAAAGACTTCTTCTGGGTCATGACCCAGTTTGAGGCCAACAAAGAGCGGCTGGAAGACATAGTTTTTTTTCAGGGTCTCGATCTTGAAAACATCACCTGGATCACTAAAAAGCCGATAGAACCCTGGCCGACCCAGCTTTTTGAATACAACCGGGCGGCCTTCGCCTGGAATACGCGTATGCTCAAGTCCAGCGACTTTGACCTGTTAGTTCAGCGCGAGTGCTGGGCATTTTCGGCCACTCACCTGGGCAGCCTGGATTTTATGACTATGCGTGACCGCCTGAGGCCGGAAGCGATCATGGAAATTTTGCAGGAAGAAGCCTCGCAATACAATCTGGAGGTTCAAATCAAAACTTTCGCCGAACGTCCGCCTCGGCCCAACTTTTTCAAGTCGTTGAAAGCCCTGCCCGGCCACTTCATGCGGGACGGTTGGAGCGGTCTTAAAGCTCGCCAGCGACCGCGCCAGTAAAGAACTTTTTCAACTAAAATGGGTCAGGTGTAAACCCGCCTGACCTTTAACGGCTGTGTAAAGGCCGAGGGAAGTTACTACACAGCTATTATTAACAGATATTATCAACGAAAGGACATTACAAAAATGGATAATCAGGAGCCAGAACACATAACCGTCCAGCATTTGCTGGTAGGATTCAGGGGCAGTGTACCGGGCAAGCCGATCAGCCGTACCCAGGAAGAAGCCCGCAAGTTAGCTTATGAACTGATGGAACAGGCCAAAACCGGCGGCAACTTTGATGAACTAATCCGCAAGAACACCGACGACTCGCCGCCAGGTATTTACAAAATGTCGAACCGGGGAGTGCAGCCCGCCGGTCGGGATGAATATGCGCGGGATAGCATGGTCGGGGCTTTTGGCAACGTCGGCTTCAAACTAAACGTAGGCGATTATGGGGTGGCCGATTTCGACCCCCGGACCAGCCCCTACGGCTGGCACATCATCAAACGCATTTCATAATTAACTATTAGTTTCCCCTCAGACTCCTTGAAGGAGTCTTTTTTTTGCCTATTGCATTTTTTGGAAAGGATGCTATCATTAAAATGTTACTACTCTTAAAGAGTAACATTTTACAGGTAGAGGAAAATGACCAAAGGAGCGGTAGTATGTCGATGATGAAAGATAGCCTGAGCCAGGCCCGGCTCGATTATGGCAAAAAAGCCTTGCCTATCCACAAAATTGATTACATCGAATTCTATGTCGGTAACGCCCGGCAAGCCGCTCATTTTTACCGGACCATTTTTGGCTTTGAACCCATCGCTTACAAGGGGCTGGAAACCGGCAGCCGGGATGTCAGTAGCTTTGTAGTACGCCAGAATAAAATTACTTTTGTGCTAACCGCCCCCCTGACCCCCGATGGTCCGGTAGCCGAACACGTCCGGCAGCATGGCGATGGCATCAAAGATATTTGCTTCCTGGTCGATGATGTAGACCACACCTACAATACTGTTATCCAGCGCGGCGGGCGTAGTCTGGTGGCCCCGGTAACAGAACAGGATCAATTCGGTTCGGTGCGTAAAGCCGTAATCGCTATTTATGGCGACACCACCCATACTTTTGTCCAGCGCAGCGATTATGTCGGGCCGTTCTTGCCCGGCTACCGGCAGTACGACGGCCCTTCCGCCGTTTCCACTGGCCTGGCCGCCATCGATCACGCGGTGGCAAATGTCGGCTGGGGCGAAATGGATTACTGGGTCGATTTCTACCGCAACGTAATGGACTTCGAGCAACTGGTCAGCTTTGACGAGAAAGATATTTCGACCGAATACAGTGCCCTGATGAGCAAGGTAATGCAAAATAATAACGGCAAAATCAAGTTGCCGATCAACGAACCGGCCCAGGGTTTACGCAAAAGCCAGGTCGAAGAATACCTCGATTTTTACCGGGGGCCAGGTATACAGCATATTGCGATCTCGACCGGCAATATTCTCAAGACGGTCGAAGAACTGCGCAACCGGGGGGTCGACTTTATCCGAGTACCCGACTCCTATTACCATGACCTGGAAGAACGGGTCGGCCATATCAAGGAACCACTGGCAGAAATCCGCCGTCTGGGGCTACTGGTCGACCGCGACGACGAGGGCTACCTCTTGCAGATATTTACCCGCCCTCTGGCCGACCGCCCGACGTTCTTCTTTGAGATTATCCAGAGGCATCACGCCCGGTCGTTTGGCAAAGGCAATTTCAAGGCCCTGTTCGAGGCGATTGAGGCTGATCAGGCTTTGCGCGGCAACCTCTAAACAAGTTTCTACGCATGGTCTTTTCTAAAGCAGGACATAAACAAAAAAGACGCTCATCGAGCGTCTTTTTGTTTGCTTATAAAACTTACTTGACGTGCTTCTTTTTGCTGGCGACGTAATCGACCAGGATATACTCGCCGAGATTTTCGGGACTGGTGTAGAAGGCCCGGCCCTTATTGATCTTGGTCATATCCTCGATAAAGCGAGCCAGTGCCCGGCTTTTCTCCAGCATAAAAGTGTTGATAACGATCCCGTCTTTGGTACAGCGATTGACCTCTTTCAAGGTCTCAGCTATCGTGACCGGTTCGGGCGGCCAGCTAAAGAATGGATAGCCGTCCTCCTGGAGGTGAGCGGTCGGCTCGCCGTCGGTGATCATGATGATCTGCTTGTTACCGCTTTTGTGTTTGCCGAGCAACTGGCGGGCCATCATAAAGCCGTGATGCATATTGGTACCCTGCGAATACTCGTTCCACTGGACCTGGTTCAAGCCTTCCGCCGTCATCCGTTGAGCCTTGTTGCTGAACCCGATGATGTAGAGGCTATCGCGGGGGTACTGCGACACGATCAACTGGTTAAGGGCCATCGCTACCTTTTTGGCCGCCGCCCAGCAGTTGCGCAGGATCATCGACCGGCTCATATCGAGCATCAAAACCGTCGCCGACGAGGTGATCAACTCGGTTTTGTAGACCTCAAAATCCTGCGGCTGGATCAGGACCGGAGTGGCCGGGCCGTCCCTGAAGACCGCGTTCATCATGGTCTTTTCCAGGTCAAGCAGGAAAGGATCGCCAAACTCGTACTTCTTGGCAATATCGGTGCGTTCGCCGCCGGAGCCGATAAAGCTGGTCTTGTGTTTGCCAAAACTATCTTTCTTGAGCTGCCCGAAGATGTCCTTTAGGGCTTTCTGGCCGATCTTTCGCATCCCGCGCGGAGTGAGTTCGTAACGCCCGTTTTTCTTCTTCTCGATAAAACCGGCGTCCTCCAGAATTTTGGTAAGCTGGTTTAGCTGTTCCAGTTGCGAGGCGGCATCTTCGCCCATTAGTTCGCGTACCTGGTCCTGGTCGACCTGGTCCAGTCCTTTGTTGCCGTACTGAACATCTTTGAGGTCGCGTTCCAGCGAGTCCATTTGCTGCAACTGGCTCATCAGGTCCATCGCCTCGTTCAGTCCCAGGCTTTCGTCGCCCTGAAAGGGATAACGCTGCCCCATCGGGTTGCGCATTGGGTAGAGTTGTTCGAGGTTGGCGGCTAACTGGGCCAGGTCCATCCGCATCCGGTCGTCCTGTAGCATATTGTTCATCATGCTCTCAAGCTGGCGACGCTGTTCGGGCGACATACTGTTCATCAGCGATTGCATCTGAGCCATCTGCTGCTGCATATGCTTGATCAGTTCGTCCAGGCTGGTGATTCCCGGCGGGAAATACTGGCCGTACTTTTGCATAAACTGCTGGAATTTCGGCTGCTTGCCCTGCGCTTTGTCCTGGAGCATCTGGTTTAGCTCCTGGATCATCTCGCGCATTTCCTTCATCTGCTCCGGCGTGACGTTCTCCATGGACTGCTTCATACCCTGGAAGTAGCTACCCAGAATTTGTTGCTGAACCTGTTGCATCAACTCCTGAAACTTCTGCCGGGCCTCGTTGTCCATAAATTCGTAATCGTTGAGCTGGCGAATCTGCTGGCCGGGGTCCTTTGGCAACTTGTCGAGGTATTGCTGCTTTTTCTGGACCTGCTTTTCCAGCATATTGCGCAGTTCCTTCTGGTCGCTGTCGGCTGTGTCGGACAGGCGTTTTTCCAAACCTTTGCGCTCAGTCTGGACCACTTCATCGAGTTTCTCGCGTATGTCCTGCATCACCGAATCGAGGTCGTAGCGGTTCATCTGAGCCTGACGACGAGCGCGCAATTTATCAAGCAACTCCTGCAAACCGGCCATCCGTTCGCCCATCTGGTTATCAAATCCCCATCGATAGAGCTTTTGCATAGCACTCGTCAAGTCGTTGTAATTGTCGTTCATCAGGTCTTCGCTCAACGCGTCCATTACTTCGTCGGCATCGAAGGGGAAGACCTGCTGGGTGCCATCCCAGCGTGAATATTTATAAAGCATATTATTTACTGCCCTTTTGGAGGCCGGATTTCGGCTTTATCTGAGATAGATCGTCTGCAAATCCGGCCTCAATTTCTTATATTTTAGCGGCGGTAGCGAGCTTTACCCTCGGTGCGGTCTTTGTTGAGCTTGCGGTTGAGGTGCATACCTTCCAGCACAAACTCGACGGCGGAAGCCACCGTCACCGGGTTGCCCTGCGCCTGTAGCTTGGCGACGGCCTTTTTAAGCTCCTCGATTTCGGCGGCCTGGTGGACGTACTCCATGGCCGGCATCAGTTCGGAGACTTCCATATTCAGACCGGCATCAAAGCCTCGCACGACGTGCTCGAACTCGGTTACATTAAAGTAACGGTTAAAGGTCGTCACAATCGCTTTTTGCAGTAGCTTCTCGACTACCCGCTCCTCTTTGGCATCGCCGACCGTTTCCAGCTCGATTTTACCGGCGGTGCTGCTGACAATCGCGTGAAGATCGGCGATACGCGGCGCGGCAAAGCGTTCGCCCAACCGGATCGCCCGGCGCAAAGCGTTACTGATAATATTCTCGTAGTTGCTGATCGTCACGCGGGCACTGACACCGCTGCGCTGGCTAATATCAGGGCTGCGCCGCGCTTCGTGGGTTACTTCAGCCACGATTTCCTTCATAAAGCGGGGGATCAGCAGTTCGATGCCTTCGGTCTGGAACTGCATGGCTTCCTGCTCGATAATTTTGATTTCGTGTTCGATGGTCCGGGGGTAGTGAGTGCGGATTTCGCTACCGAAACGGTCTTTGAGAGGGGTGACGATCCGGCCACGATTGGTGTAATCTTCCGGGTTGGCCGAAGCGACCACGAAAACGTCCAGGTCGAGCCGAATTTTGTAACCCCGAATCTGGACATCGCGCTCTTCCATAATGTTGAGCATACCGACCTGAATCCGCTCGGCCAGGTCGGGCAGTTCGTTGAGGGCGAAAATGCCCCGGTTGGTACGCGGAATCATACCGTAGTGGATCGTCATTTCATCGGATAAATAGCGACCTTCGGCCACCTTGATCGGGTCGACTTCGCCGATCAAATCGGAAATCGTAATATCGGGGGTCGCCAGTTTCTCACCGTAGCGACGTTCGCGGGGCAACCATTCGACCGGGGTGGCATCGCCTTGCTCGGCTATGATAGCGCGGGCCGAGGCCGAAATTGGTTTCAGCGGGTCGTCGTTGAGGTCGGAACCGGTCACTACCGGCACTTCGGCATCGAGCAAATTAATCAGGCTCCGGGCGATACGGGTTTTAGCCTGGCCGCGTTCGCCCAGGAAAACAATGTCTTGACCGCTCAAAATAGCGTTTTCGATCTGGGGCACGACTGTCTCTTCGTAACCGATAATACCGGGGAAAATATCGTCGCCCCGCTTCATTTTCTCAATGAGATTCTTACGCATTTCCTCTTTGACGGTGCGCGGCTGATAGCCACTTTCGCGTAATTCTCCGAGGGTTGCAGGTTTCTTTGCAGGCGCAGTCATTTAAATAAATCTCCTTCAAGGCCACATACCGGCGAGTAAAGTCGAGCGGGGTCTTTTTCAACCGGACGGCAAATGGCGGTACACGCTATAAAATTAAATCAAAAAGTTAGGGAGAAGATGGAGTGACTCCCAATAGGTAAGGTTGGGTTCAGCCGGCAGTATCGTTTACCAGGCCAGGACTGACTGATTGATGGGTTTACTCTACTCTTTTTCAGCTAATAAATCAATATGGCGTGCGATTTACCGTCGCCCTAAGCTCTCCTTTTAGCCTAAATTCAACCGTTACAAATGGCCGGTTGCGAAA
Source organism: Chloroflexia bacterium (assembly GCA_038322625.1). Taxonomy (GTDB): domain Bacteria; phylum Chloroflexota; class Chloroflexia; order Chloroheliales; family Chloroheliaceae; genus 54-19. Next base: position 28,764 of record JBBQGA010000027.1, on the reverse strand, counting down.
CAAATAAAAAGCTATTGGATATAAGTAGAGGTCTAGCTCAACCCCACCAATTATAAAAAGTATTTTGTAAAAGTGTAAATCTTTGTATAATTAGGACTTTCGCTTGGTCAGCCTACTATAGATGATAAACTATAGCCGTGCTAATTATACGAGGCTACCCAACCCTAAAGACCCCGCTTTAAGCTGACTGACTGTTATCCGACTTCAGGGCGGCTATGGCAGCCGCTTCGATTACTTGATCGTGTTTGGTTTCTTCGATCAAATCGAGTGCGCCGGGGGCCGCCCCCAATGAAACAATTATCGGGCGGAGCAGGCAGCCCAGGAATACCTCTGCCAGTAGATTTGGTTGCCCCTGGCGAATAAAGCCGCTCGCCTGACCCCTCTTTATGACACTTTCCACCACTTCGACCGGGTAAATAAAATCGGTGGGTAAATTCGGGTTAAAACCTGGTGGACGTAACAGCACAAAGTTAAAGGCAGCCGGGTTTTCGCGGTAGTTTTGTAGACCGATTTTTATCATTGCCCGCAATTGTTGCTCCACCGTGTCGGCTGTTTCAGAGTTAGCGGCATTTTGTAGTGAAATCGAAAATTTATTCATATGGTGATGAAAAAGAGACTGGGCCAGGGCCTCTTTTGAGGGATAATGGCGGTATAGTGCGCCTTCAGTAACCCCGGCTCCCTGGGCAATCTGGCGTATTCGGGTACCATCATAACCGTACTGGGCGAAACACTCCAGCGCAACTTCAAGTATTTTAGCTTCCTGACTTGGCCTAGCCACTGGCAGTTCCCTTCCTTTGTGGATCAATTTGTTGAACACTCGAAAATAAACATTTACTTACAAGTATAATATTTCAACCTAAATTTGCAGTCAAATCTATTGACCGGGCCGGAGAAAATTGCTAGAATAACTCATATAAGTAAGTAAACGTTTACTTATGGATATGGGAACGCCTGACACATAGAACTGATAAAGTAAAGGAGCCAGCAAAATGCCTACAAATTCAAAATGGCTAATCTATGGTGCGACCGGCTATACCGGCAAGCTTATAGCCCGGCAAGCGGTAAAAAAGGGTCATCGGCCTCTGCTGGCCGGTCGCTCGGCCAAGAAACTGGAGACACTGGCCCGATCCCTGAACCTGGACTGGATCGCCTTTGAGCTGACCGATCAAGCGGCTCTAACCCAGGCTTTAAGCGGAGTAGAACTGGTCTTGAATACTGCCGGACCCTTTGGTTCTACCGTCGGGCCTTTGGTGCAGGCTTGCTTGAATAAAGGGATACACTACCTCGATATTGCCAACGAAGTCTCTGTATATCAACACCTGTTAAAGTATGACCGGGAGGCTAAAAGTCGGGGAATTAGCCTCATTTCCGGTGTCGGCTTTGGTACGGTCGCCACTAACTTTCTGGCTAAAGAAGCCCAGAAGCTTTTACCAGATGCTCAGGAACTCGAAGTAGCCATTGCTCCCTACAGTTTCACGTCGGAACCGGCGACCGGCGCAAACCAAACCGCACTGGAAGTGATTGCCGGGGGCGGTAAGATTTACCGGAATGGGAAATTTCTTTCCGCTGGTTTGGGCAAAAACCAGCAGATCATAACCTCACCCGATGGAGCAGGGCATAAAGTGTTATCCGCACCGCTAGGCGATCTGGCGGCGGCTCAGTGGGTGACGGGTATTCCAAATGTGACCGCTTACCTGGAATTGCCTATCGGTAATTTCGCCCGGCGCATAATGCCAGTTATTCAGGCCGTGATGAAAATCGGCCCGTTGAGAAAAGCCCTGCAAAACCGGATGACCCGCAGTGCCGAAAAATTGGGAGCGACAACCGAAAAGTTGGATCAGAAAAAACGGTCTTATGCCTGGGCAAAGGTAACAAATAGTCAGGCTAAAAAAGTAGAATTGTGGCTGGAGACAGGCGAAGGTTACGAATTTACGGCTATCAGTAGCGTCAAAGCTGTTGAAAGAGTGCTAGAATTACAACCTAAAGGTACACTAGCTCCAGCCCAGGTCTTTGAGGACGATTTTGCACTTAAAATTGAAGGTGTTAGACTTATCAAAGGCGTATAAAATACCTTTTTGTATAGTATCTACTATGCAGAAAGAACTGGCGTTGCCCTGAAAGGTTCGCCAGTTAGTAGTTAGCCCTTAGTTAGTTTGTTTACCGCTGCGCCGTTCGATAACCATCGCAATACCCCCCGGCACATTAAGGGTTCCGGCCATTTCCAGCTTAATTTCCGGTCCGGGTACCAGCCTTGGTGCAAAGCGCGCGGCCAGCAGTGCCAGCAAAATATGCGACTCCAATAGCGAGAAATTATTGCCAATGCAAATTCGCTGCCCGGCGGCAAAAGGGTGATACGCCTGGGGGTGTTGAGCTTTTTCGCGTTCCGGTGTCCAGCGGTCCGGGTCAAAGCGGAGAGGGTCCGGCCAGAAATCAGGGTGACGATGCGTCAGGAATGGGCTGAGGAGCACTTTTGCGCCAACCGGGATAGCCTGACCGAGCATAGTATCATCTTCTACCGCATCCCGGCTATAAATCGGGGCTGCCGGGTACAAGCGAAGAGTTTCTTTTATTACCTGTAGACCATAACTTAACTTCTTCAGGTCGTCCAGGTCTGGAACCCGGTCAGCCGGGAGAGTAGCCAGCTCCGCCTGAAGTTTAGCCGCGACATCGGGATTTTGGGCCAGCGCATACCAGGTGAAGGAAAGCGTGCGGGCGGTGGTCTCGTGACCGGCAAAAAATATTGTGATCGCCTCATCCAGAACCTGGCGGTCATTCATTAACTGTCCGGTTTCTTCCTCCCTGGTTATCATCAGGCGGGTTAACAGGTCGTTGGGCCATTGTTCCTGAGGCAGATTTCGGCGTTCTTGAATAATAGTGTTGATGTAGTCATCAACCTTTTTGCGAGCAGCAAAATACCGTTTATTAGAGGCAGTTGGTAGCCAGAGTGGCAGAGCGACCGGGGACAGGTTTCGCAGAGTTACAGTCCCGATCAGAGTTTCAACCGCATCTTTCATTTGAATAGTCGCCAGGTCGGTGCTTTTGCTAAACATGGCTTTGAGAATAATTGAAGCAGTAATTTTCATCATTTCATCGATAATATCGACCGTTTGGCCGGACCGGGCCAATTTATCCCAGCGGTCAATAAAAAGTTTTCCCTCTTCAAACATAACGGCAGTATATTGTTCGATCCCGCGCGGCGTAAAAAAGGGCGACATCAACTTGCGCTGGCGACGCCATTCTTCGCCGGTACTGGTCAAAAGGCCATTACCCAGCAACAATTTCCGAACCATATCATATGAGGCACGCTTATCGTATTTGTTACGGCTATCTATAGCGATATGTTTTACCTGGTCGGGATGGACGGCCAGGAAGATCGTAATCGGTCCGATAGTAATTTTTGAAAAGTCGCCCTGCTTATGCCAGGTATCCACAAAAAACTCCAGATAGCCAGCCCGCCGGATTTGGATAACTTTTCGCACAGTGGATGATAACTGTCCGGGCATCTGAAGCATTTCAGATACGCTCATTTTTAACTCCTTTAATCGTTAATATTGGTTGATTAGTATTTGTTCTTTAGTAACTACTCTGGCCCTACCCCTGACCCCTCCCCAGGGCCACCAGTGGACGGGAGAAGAAGAAGAAAAGAGTATTAAACAGGGGCACCCATAGGGTACCCGCCTGTATGACCCCCCGCCGGGCACCCAGGGGGTACCCGGCCCCCACGACCCCTGCTTCGATCCTTTACACAGGTTTGGTGTGTAGTTACGTTCTTTATACCTAGGATTTTCGCTTAAAGGCGAAAAATGCCTTGAAGCGGGGTAAACAAGGCGGGTACCCGCTAGGTGCCCCTGTAAATCCCTTTTTACTTCCGCTTTGGACTCACGAGTGAGGCTAAAGCGGAAGTCCTAATCTAGTAGGTGTTTGGAAGTTCTAATATACGCTGGATCGTTTCGACAACTTGCTCGGTAGTAAAGGGCTTCATGAGATAGGCGACCGCCCCGGTCAGGGTCGCTTCGGTCCGGTAGCGTGCTTCACTGGACATCAAAATAACCGGGAGGGTAGGCCGGGTTTTTCGTATCTGGCGAGTGGCTTCCAGGCCGTTCATTACCGGCATTTCAATATCCATCAAAACGATGTCCGGGGTGAGTTCTGAAATCTTTTCGAGGGCTTCCTGGCCGTTTTCGGCGGTGCCCACCACCGTAAGATTTTCTTCAAAATAAAGTAAATTGGTAAATGCCTGGCGCATTTCCGGTTTGTCATCCACGACCAAAACCCGAATATTAGGCGGCATAAGGCAAGCTCCTTTGTTTGCTTTGTAGCCTGAACTAGATTTGCTCCGAAATGAAATATAATATAGTAGAATTATAACACAGGCTTTTCCGCCAGCAGATTACGGGTTGGTTGCAATAATGCTATAAAGATGCCGAAAACTCCAGCCGAGTCCGTTTGGGGTATAAGCATTAGGCCAACCCCTTTAAGCGTAGCAATATCAGACTGTTGAAACCGGTAATCAGCTAAAATTAGCCGTCCACCCGGTTTCAATAGCCGGACAAGTTCCAGCAAACAGGCCTGACGCGCGGCAGGCTCTTTTAAATTATGCAGGTAAAGTTGAGAGATAATCAGGTCAAAATGACCGTCATCAAAGGGTAGAATAGCCGGATTGATCTCGTACACATGAACCCGCCCGCCGAGACCCTGCAAATCAAGGTTACTCCGCAGAGCCTCTTCGCTACCGGGTCGGCCCGGTCGCCAGTCGTCTACCGCTACCAGCCGGGCGGACGGCCAGCGTCCGGCGGCCCCAATCGCTACCACGCCGCGCCCGCTACCAAAATCCAGAATCTGCCGGTAATCTGCCGGGCCAGCCGCCCGAAAAAGCTGCTCTCGCCGGGCAAATGGCCGGTAACGCGCCTGGTATACCAACCAGCCCAGCCGCCCCAGCCAACTCACCAGGCTCAACCAACCGGCTATACGGCGGGCGGGCCTCAGCAGCAGCCAGCTCAAGCTGAATATTAGCCACAGCCAGTTGAATTCGCCGGGCAATTCCAATCGGTACTCGGCCCGGCCTCCCGGCTCCAGGGCTTTTAAAATCTTTGTGGTCATTGGCTGTTGATGATTAAGTTTGTCTGGCCGGATATACCGGCGGCTTTTTTAATTGATATTGATTACAAAATTGGTGGTACAGGCGGCATGATAGCACAAAGCAACCCGAAAAGCTGAACGCCAAACTATTAACTTTTTGAGGCAGCCAGGTTCGGTAAGTTATCCGAATAAAGGGCCAGACTAAACCAGACCCAATTCTGATTATAATAGTTGTTGGGGTCGCCCCAACCTGTGTAATCCTGGGTGCTTTCCTGGGCGTTGCCGTGCCGAAAAGTCGGTAATAGCTTGGTTTGAACCAGACTCTCGGCCAGGGGTGGGTCGGCCAGCGCGAAATTAGCCAGTGCCCCGCTATAAGCCGCTAAATCTTCACGGCCATCCACTACTTTACCGGTGTGGTCGTAAATCGCGACGAGCTTACCCTCCCGTCGCCAGGTTTCACGCAGAAAACTGCTTTGTCGCAGATAATCCAATGCTCTTTTATCGCCAAACCACTTATAATCCAGGCTCAACCGCCACATCGTCCGAAAAGCGTCGTAACCAAAGTTAGTATCCTGGCGCGGGAAATCCTGGGACACCCCAAACTGGCCGGTCTGCTTATCGAGGCTGCACCAGTTAGGCGGCAATTTTACCGAGGGCTGTCCGCCAAATTCGGCCAGACTACTGCCCACTACCACCTCGTAGGCCGGATCAATCAGGCTGGCCCACTTGTGCGCAGGGTCGGCTACCGCAAAAATCCGGTAGGCGTAAGGTGCCATGTAGGACGGGTTGAGGGTTGGTTGCTCTTTAGCGGTAGCCCAATCGCCCGCGCTGCTATAAGTTTTACCTTTAACCGTTACCAGGGTATGCTCCCAGAGAGAGGCCAGCACTTCCAGGGCCATTTTCTGGTAGGTACTATCGCTCCAGCGGTGCGAGGCAAAGATCAAAGCCAGCGCAATATCGGTATCGGCATCGGTCGCGGCACCCTTGTCCAGTATCTTCCAGCTACCATCCTCGGCTTTGCCCCATTTATAGGCAAACAGCTTGTCACTATCCCGGCGTTGCAAATTGACCTGGGACCACTGCAAGACACGTTTGAAAACCTCTTGATCATCCGACCAAACTGCTCGCAAAAGGGCATAGGATTGGCCTTCGCTGGTGGTAACAGTCTGGGCCGACAGGTCCATCACTCGGCCATCAGCCTGAATAAAGCGATGTTTGTAACTATCCCAGGCCTCCTCCAGTTGCAACTTAATCTTTTGAGGGTCGATTTTTGCCGCCTTAACCGTAGCCAGGGCCTGAGCAGTGTATTCAATACTAACCGGATTAGGCGTAACGGTCTGATCGCCACATCCGGCCAGCACACAACCCAAACACAGGCTAAACCCCGACCAGACCAAGACTAAAAGATTTTGACGGTATTTCAAATCCAAACTGGACAACAACCCCTCCCAGAATTTTTGAGTAAACCGGAATATTTTCGATACTCAAAAATGTAAATGGTCAAAAGTAGGTACATTAGCACAATTCACGCCAGAGTCCGCTTGGGTACAAGTAAGCCCGCCTCGGTTGAAAGCCGGTCGAGAGCTTAAGCTCTACCGCAGTCGGCAAGATGAAGGTTGTAAAGCAAAACTGGACTTTTAGGGCCAGAAAGGCTAACATAGGGCAATCGTTTCAAAGGTTCGCTGATCTATTATAATATGTATTGCTTATAAAGACCTAATAATGCAGGGAAATTGAGCCGCAAATGACTGAACAAAAGTTGCCTGAGCCAAAATATCAAAACCTGGCCGAGTTCTGGCCTTTTTATGTGATGGAACATCAAAAGCCGCTGACCCGCCAGTTACATTTCGTGGGTACAAGCGGCCTGTTTGTCTGGCTGGGAGTGGCTGTCGGGAAACGTAACCCCCGGTTTTTAGGCCTAGCCCTGGTTACGCCATATCTTTTGGCCTGGCTGGGTCATTTCCTGGTCGAAAAAAACCGCCCGGCAACCTTTAAGTACCCGCTCAAATCGCTCATCAGCGACTTTATAATGTACGGCAAGATGTGGCGCGGCCAGATGACAATGGAAGTCCAGCGGTTCAGCCGCCCGACGACTGTATAAGCCTGATGAGCCTTTCAAAACCCCAACTCTCGGTAATCGTGCCGGTCTACAATGGAACGGCTACCCTGGAAGCTATGCTCCAGGGGCTGGCAACCCAGACCCTGCCCGGCCACTGTTTTGAACTGATAATAGCCGACGATTGCAGTACCGATGATACGGCGGCCATCCTGACCAGCTACGCAAGGCATAGCCTCTTCCCGGTCAAGATTTTAACCCAGGTCGAAAATCGGGGGGCCAGTGCCGCCCGCAATCTGGCCGCCAGCGCGGCACAGGCGGATTATCTGGTCTTTATGGATGCCGATTGTCTGCCGGAAGCTCACTGGCTGGAAAGTCACCTGACGGCCTTGCAGTCTCAACCGCCGCGCAGTGCCGTAATTGGCCGGATCGTCTGGAGCGAGGAATTCAAGGGTGGTTCCCTTTCAGAATATTACAAAAAACTTTATTTTCCCGATCAAGAAGCTGTTTTAACCTCTGGCGACCATGAATACCAGGCCGTACCGTTCACCTATTTTGTTACCTCGAATGCCGCCATGCCGCGCCGCTTTTTTGAGGAGCTGGGCGGCTTTGACGAGGATTTCTGTTATCTGTGGGACGATACAGTTTTGGGGTACCGGCTGGAAAAAGCGGGAGGCAAAGTTTTTCTCAACCGCTCTGCCCTGGTTTACCACCACCGGCCTTTATCGCCGGGGGACGCGCTGGGTCGTTTCCGGCGACAGGGTCAGGAAGCCATGCGGCTGCTGGCAAAATACCCCGAACTGACCGGGCTGGTAGCCGATCCGGCGGAAATCTTGACCGACCGCTTTCACCAGGAGGAGCTTTACCGGATGGTAGCCCGCTATGCCCTCGGTGTGGGCTACGCTGAAGGGGCCGGGCGGTACTTCGACACAACCGAAGTTGAACAGCTACTCGAACGACCTGAACTCAAAGCCACTTATGACACCTGGCGCGACCAGCGATTGACCCTCTACCGGACCAACCTGGCCGAAATCCAGGCCGATCAAAGCCGGACCCTGGCCTACGTACGCCACCTGGAGGCCGCCCACGACCGAACCCAGCAGCAGTTAACCCATCTTCAAGCCGAACTCGACCGCGAAAAGCAGTACAGCCTCCAGCTTGAACAGGCCCAGGGGTTTTCGCCAGGCAGCCTCAACCTCAAGATTGCCGGGCACCGGGTCGGGCGCGGTTGGCGGCGAGGTCGACAGGCCTTGAGACAACTGTGGGTAAAAGCAAAACCGGATAAAAGATAAAAATCTTTTATGTTCTCACTTTTGCGGCGGCGAAGCTTTGCCCCTTTTCTGAGGCGAGCTAAATACCAAAATCAGGTAAACATCTTTTTGCAAAATACGCGTTATTAGTGGTTAAAAGGACTATCTGGCTATTGCATAGTATGTTATAATTAGACATAACGACAAGACATAACATGATATAGGCTCGATTTTGGCTGCAAAGCAATCTATAGAAAAGCAATCGGCTCGGATTTAACCAGGGTGAGTACCATCTTTTTGAATCATTACGCCTGGCTGCTATGCACTAAATAAGAATTCAACGCACCACGTAGGACGGCAGGATTTTAGGAAAGGACACTTTGGCGGTATGAGACGTTTCAAGGTTAAGCTCAAAAAAAGCTGGGGCATCAGGCAATCGTTGGGGCTGGGTATAATCCTGGCTTCTATAACACTGTCCTTTTTGCTGGTCAGTTGCGGGACCGAAGATGCCACCCCGGTCGCGCAGGCCGGTGGTAATAAACTAAATGCACCGAACCAGCAGGCGGTCACGCCCGGTACTACCGTCCCCAACGCCGGTCAACCCGCCGCGCCGACCGCCGCAAATACGGTGCTGGTAGTAGTCGCAGTTCGGCCTATCGAAACCGGGACGATTCTGACGGCTACCGACCTGGACCTGGTGCCAAAACCGCGCGGCGAGGTTAACCCAGACCAGGATATTACCCAGATTCAGGGCGCAATCAACCGGATCAACAAAGTGCCTTATAATCCCGGCCAGCAAATTAAAAAAGGCGACCTGGTAGAAGGTACTTTCTCGTCTTATATGCGCCAGTTGGTATCGGAGAAACGTCTGGAGCCGGGCAAAAAAGCCTTTGCCTACGCCACTAACGATCTTTCCAGCGTGGGCGGTCTGATCCAGGAAAACGATCTGGTCGATGTCGTCGCTACCTATATCGTTGAGCGGCGTTCACCGGTCCCAGCCGGTTCGCAGGTGGCCGCCAATACTACCGACAAGACGGTGACTAATAACCCTGGTCTCGAACTTACCACCAAAACGGTGTTGCAGAACGTTCGGGTACTCAAGGTCATCCGCTTGCAAGTACGGTCCAGCGAAACTATTGCCAAACCAACTGCGACCTCCGGCCCCGACACCCCGACTGCCGTAGTAGCAGTAGCCCCGACCGCCTCGCCCACCCCGACCTTACAGCCTTTTGCGGAAAGCGGGGTAGGTTTTCAGGTCAACACTATTTTGATCCTGGGTGTGACCGACCAGGAAGCCGAGGTCCTCAAGTTCACCCGCGAATACCGGCTCTCCGGCACCAGTGGCCGGGTTAACAGTTCCAACCCGGTGGTCGCTACCGGTGACACCCAGTTCGGTCCCTTTGGTGATTTGCTATCAGTCGGTGGCGTCGCGGTTGTTCACTTTATTTTGCGGGCCAAACCCCAGGACCCAGCCAACCCGGTCGACCCGGCTACACAGGTAGAGCGAACCACCGGAGTTACCTTCCGTATCTTGATCAGAGACTACGGATTGCAAATACCGGAACTGGTATTCGCATCGAATACCCAATAAGTTAGACCTTCCAGTTTTGAGTTCTGGATTATGAGACCGGCCAGTTCCTCTCATAATCCAGAACTCAAACTTATATATATCGCCGGAACCCCAAGATAAATAGCAGTATTACTCCCAGGTATTGCAACCACTGGCTAAAAATGTTATTATGAAGAAAACTGGCCGTTGGCCCAGCTCTTTCGCGTATCCTTGTGAATTAAAAAGACCGGCTAAGGAATAGCTTATTATGACAGACCAGCAGAAAAAAATACGGTTACTGGTAGTTGATGACATTGTTGAAACTCGCAACAACCTGATCAACCTACTATATTTTGAACGCGATATTGAAGTTGTAGACTCGGCCACGCGCGGTCAGGAAGGTATCGATAAAGCTAAGAAACTCCAGCCGGATATAGTTTTAATGGATATTAATATGCCTGATATGACCGGTATTCAGGCGACCGAGAAAATTTTGCAGCAAGTCCCGAACGTCTCGGTCATTATGATGTCGGTCCAGGGCGAACAGGATTACTTGCGCCAGGCTATGCGGGCCGGAGCGCGCGAATTTCTGGTCAAACCTTTCTCCGGTGATGAACTGGTCAGCAGTATCCGCCACGTCTATCAGGATGAACAAAGTAAGAAGCGTTTTGCCCCGACCGTGCAATATGCACCCAATATGCCGACTGCCGACGGCGGCGGTGAGGAGACACGTGGCGAAATTATCAGCATTTTCAGTCCAAAAGGTGGCGTTGGACGTACTACTATTATCACAAATCTGGCGGTAGCCGTTAAACAACTCAGCAAAAAACGGGTAGCCCTGGTCGATGGTAGTTTGTTCTTTGGCGATGTCGGCATAATGATGGACATTCGTAATACCAAGACCATGAACGACCTGCAAGGCCGGATCGAGGCCCTTGACGCTCAATTGCTGGACGACGTGATGTTAACTCATTCCAGCCAGCTTAGAGTTTTGCTGGCTCCGCCCAAACCCGACCAGGCTGAACTGGTAACGGCGGATGACATCAAAAAGATGCTTAAAGAGTTGCGTAACAGCTACGATTACGTCTTTGTCGATACTTTTCCCTCCTTGAAAGAGGAAACCCAGCTAAGTATCCTGGATATGAGTGATACGATCCTGACGATTATGACCCTCGAAATGAGCGCAATCAAAGATGTCCGGCTGTTTCTGGAAGTCACCGAAATTCTCGAATATCCAAAAGAAAAAATCGCTCTGGTCCTGAACCGGGCCGACAGTAAACACGGTCTTAAAGCCGAAAATATCGAAAGTACCATCGGCCATCCGATTGCGGCTACCCTGTGTAGTAGCGGTGCCGCCGTTACGCTCTCGATCAACCGGGGTACCCCGTTGGTGATCGATGCGCCCGATAACGACTTCTCAAAAGATATTAACGCCCTAGCTCGCAAGATTATTGATGGCACACTGGGCAAAAAAGAAGTCGCCGGAGTCGGTGGCAAGAAAAACGGGGCCAAATCGGGAGCCGCCAAAAGCGGCTTGTTTGGTGGCATATTTGGCGGAAAAGGTAAAAAATAACCCAAAAACCTTATTTACAAAACCTATCAAGGGCCTTACCATCAAACTAACGTTCATTCATAGTTCTTAAACCCAGAAACATCTTCAGTGTTAATGTGGTAAACCATAAGGTAGTAACATATGTCATTACTTAAAAGAATTGGCGGACCAGAGTCGGGAGACGGAACCTCTCAGACTGTCGCACCTTCAACCAATAACGTGGCCCAGGCCGCTCAGAATACCAGCACAGCCGTCATACCCGATAACTCTCCCAATCGGAGCGGCGGTCTAAGCCGGTTACGGGCTGAAACCATCGCTGCAAACCCCCTTCAAGTCAGTAAACAAGAAAAAGTAGCCCTCGACCTGAAATTTAGAATCCAGGAGCGGCTTATCGCTGACCTGGAACGTAAGAAAATTCCAGTGACCGACGACCACCAGGTAAAAATGATCACCGAGGACATTTTCCAGACGATTCTGGCCGAAGAACCGGTCGCACTCAGTCGGGTTGAAAAACAGAATCTACTCGATTCTATTCTCTCTGAAATTATGGGTCTGGGACCGCTCGACCCACTCTTACGCGACGACAGCATTAGTGAGATTATGGTGAATAGTGCCCGCTCGGTTTATGTGGAGCGTAAGGGTAAGCTGGTAAAAACTGACGTAGTTTTCCAGAATAATGAACACGTAATGCGAATTCTCGAACGCATCGTATCGCCGCTGGGTCGTCGTCTGGACGAAAGCTCGCCCATGGTCGATGCCCGTCTACCCGATGGCTCGCGGGTGAACGCTGTAATTCCGCCGATTGCTCTCAAAGGCCCTAGCATCACCATTCGGAAATTCTCCAAAAAACCTTTGACGATTGAAGATCTGGTTCGTTACGGCTCGATGACCCATAAAACGGCTGAATTTCTTAAGGGCTGTGTGGAAGCCCGTCTGAATATTGTGGTAGCCGGTGGTACCGGTTCCGGTAAAACCACCCTCTTGAATGTGCTTTCAAACTTTATCCCGGATGATGAGCGGATCGTGACAGTCGAAAACGCCGCCGAACTTCAGTTGAATAAAGAACACGTAGTGACGCTGGAAACTCGCCCGGCTAACATCGAAGGTCGAGGCGAAATCAGTATTCAGCACCTAGTAACCAACTGCTTGCGTATGCGGCCCGACCGGATTGTAGTCGGAGAGTGCCGAGGCGGCGAAGCCCTGGATATGCTTCAGGCCATGAATACCGGTCACGACGGCTCGCTGACCACAGCCCACGCTAACAGCCCGAAAGATACCATCAGCCGCCTCGAAACGATGTGTTTGATGGCCGGGATGGACCTGCCGGTTAGAGCTATCCGGGATCAAATTGCCAGCGCGGTAAATCTAATTGTGCAGCAAGAACGTATGAAGGATGGTACCCGTAAAGTTACCAGTATCACCGAGGTCGATGGTATGGAAGGCGACGTTATTAAGATGAACGAAATCTTCCGATTTGAACAGACCGGCCTGGATGAAAAAGGCAAAGTTATGGGTAATCTACGCCCGACCGGGGTCCAACCACGCTTCCTGGAACGCTTTGAAGCTAACAATATTTTCTTACCACCCGATACATTCGGTTCTAGTAACCAGTTACGGCCATTCTAATTTTGAACTCGTTGCAGTAATTTCAAGATTCGACTGGTCTGGGAGTATTTCAGATGTCATCTCTTTTCAAGAAAAAAGGTAGTGTTGGGAACCGCTTAGTCGAGTACGCCGGTACTAAGGACAAAAAAGGCCAGCAGGTCCAGACTGTTTCGGGTACCCGCAATATCGTCAACGAACGCATCGAACGAGCGGTAAAAGGCAAAGGCTTTGCCCTTAATATCCAGCGCAATATGGCCCGCGCCGACCTTAAACTGACGGTGGCCGAGTTTATCGGTCTGAAGATTCTCAGCACTGCGATTGGTTTCGGGATCGGTACTTTTCTGGGCCGCGATTTCAAACAATTTGCCCTGGTAGTCGGGTTGCTGGTCGGGGTGCTGGGTATGTATGTACCCGATATTATGGTCAAGCGGCGCGGCAACAACCGGATCAAAAAATTTAATAACCAGCTTGGCGACACTGTTACGCTGGCCGCTAACGCGCTCCGCTCCGGTAACAGCTTTTTGCAATCTATGGAACTTATTTCCAAAGAAGCTCCCTCACCGATTGCCGATGAATTCCAGCGGGTATTGCGTGAAGTAAGCCTCGGTTTGAGTGTCAAAGAAGCCCTGGCAAATATGCTGCGCCGCACCCCCAGCGATGACCTGGATTTGCTGATAACGGCTATTAATATCCAGCAGGAGGTCGGTGGGAATTTAGCTCAGGTGCTGGATAATATTGCCCATACCATCCGAGAACGGGTGCGTATCAAGGGTGAAATCAAGGTACTCACCGCTCAACAGCAGTACGCTGGTTACATCATTTCCGGTATGCCGATTGCGCTGGCCGGGGTACTGATGCTGATTGCCCCCACTTTTATGACCAAAATGTTCGTCTGGCCCTGGATTTGTATGCCGATCTGCGGTTTAATCTTCATCGGGTTAGGCTTCTGGGCCATCATGAAGATCGTCGATATTGACGTTTAGCCGTAATTGCAGAAATATTGTAAGTTTATTAGGCCAAATTGGCTAGTCCGATTTGGCCGGTCTTTTGATATAATAGCTTGATAGCTTTTTATAACTTTGTATAAAAATATCCTGAAAGTAGTAACAGGAGTAAATTAATGCCGTTGCCAGTAATGTTAGGTATCGTAGTTGGACTGGTTTTAGTAGCTGCTTTTATTGGGATAACCGTCATCCGGCGGGCCAAATCCCGTAACCCCAATGTCATCGAAGCCCGTTTAGCCCAGTACATCGAAAACCCGGTGACCCTGGAAAAACTCGAACTGGAACAGCCCTTTTCCGACCGTGTACTGAAACCGGTCATTAACTCGTTTGCCCGATTGATGGCCTCGGTTACGCCGGCTAAATCTCAGGAACGCTTGCGCCGGAACCTGGCGATGGCCGGTAATCCTAACGGTCTGCAAGCCGGTGACTTTATGGCCCTGCGTTTCCTTACCGGGCTGGCCCTGGGTGGAGTAGTTTTCTTCCTGTGCTTTGCCTCCAAGCAATCGATTACCATTATGCTTTTTGCCACCGTCCTCATGGCCTTGCTGGGTTATCTTTTCCCGGCTTACTGGCTCGGCGGTAAAGTCAAAAAACGCAAAAAATTAATCTTTCGTGGCTTACCGGACGCTATCGACCTGCTAACCATAAGCGTGGAAGCCGGTCTGGGTTTTGATCAAGCTTTACAGCGCGTTACCGAGAAATGGGACAACGACCTGTGCCGCGAATTCAAACGGGTATTGAACGAGCAGCGGGTTGGTAAACCTTCCCGTGAAGCCCTACGTGAAATGTCGTACCGGTGTGATGTGGAAGAATTGAGCGTCTTTGTGGCCTCGATCATCCAGGCCCAACAACTCGGTGTAAGTATGGCGAAAGTATTGCGGATTCAGGCCGACCAGATGCGCATTCGCCGCCGCCAGATGGCTGAAGAAATGGCCCACAAAGCCCCGATCAAAATGTTATTCCCGATGGTATTCTTGATCTTCCCCTCGATTTACATCGTAATCCTGGGTCCAGCCGTGCCTACCATTGCACAATCAATGGGTTTTGGCAGCTAATCTCCGATTGTAATCATAGTGAACCGGGCTTTAATAGGCCCGGTTTTTAATTTTATTTGTAAATAC
The DNA here is from genome assembly GCA_038322625.1 of Chloroflexia bacterium. GTDB lineage: Bacteria > Chloroflexota > Chloroflexia > Chloroheliales > Chloroheliaceae > 54-19. The sequence continues at coordinate 13,548 of JBBQGA010000027.1, read as the reverse complement.
TCAGACCCTCCCCTGGAAGAGGAAAAGAAGAGAGGTAAACAGGGTAGACCCCTGTTATAGCCCGCGCAGGGGTTGCACTCCTACTTACCCGGCCTCGAAAGAGGTAAGCTGAGTAGTTACTTTTATTTTTAACTCGAAATGGTCTTTTATAATAGGAAAGCTTTGAAAGTGAGACAGGTAAAAATAATTAACCGGAGCCGGAATGTCGTGATAGCGACCGAGGCGGAAATGGCGGAGACGGTCTGGACCCGCTTTATGGGTTTGATGGGTCGTAGCGAGTTAGCCGACAACAAGGGCCTGGTAATTCTGCCCAACAATAGTATTCATATGTTCTTTATGCGCTTTGCGATTGATGTGCTACACGTGGCCGAGGATGGTACCGTGCTGAAAATCCTGCACAGCATAAAACCCTGGCGGGTGGGACCGATTGTCAGGAAATGTAAATATACGGTGGAGTTGCCTGCCGGGACCTCACAACGTAACGGAACGGTTGAGGGCGATAAAATCGAACTGGTTCCCCTGAAAACTTCTTAGGCGATATTAACCGCTCTGGCCGCCAGCACCGCCAGGATAATCAGAGATATAGCCGACTGCAACATCATCAAAAGCTTGGCTCGCCGGGACATCACCAGCGTGTCGGTAGGGCTAAAAGCGGTGCTGGAATTGAAGGCTAAAAACAGGTAATCGATAAAACCGGGGTGCCAGTCAGCCCATTCCTCGAGGTCCGCCAAGCCTTGCGGAAAGACAAAATCCGCCCGTTCAGGCTGTTTACTATGCCGCATTATTGGTCCGCCCCGGTCGACCTCCCAATACCACAAGCCAAAAGTTACCACATTTACCAGCCAGAGCAGAGCCGCATCTCGGAATAAAACGGTGGCGGAAGCTGAATGCCGGAAAAGAGCTAGAATCATCAAGATGACACTGGTAATCAGAGCTACCGTGATAATCACCATAATGCTCAAGGCCAGCGGGCGTGTCAGGTGATGATAACCAAACACGGTAGTTAAAAAAGTTGGCACCAGTAGCAAAGCCAGGAAAGTCGGGATCAGCCAGGGCGGTCCCACCGTCAACCGTTCGGATAGAATACTCAAAACAATCGCAATAACCGTAATAGTACCCAGAAAAATCCAGCGCGGCTGAACAGGCAAGGTCTTCATTATGTCCTGCATTTCACTCGATAGCCGCTGGCGTTCTTCAGACTTACTTTTGGGTGACTGCTCGGTTTCTTCCTGATTGGTTTGCATAGCTTTTCCTGTTCCGGTTAAAATTACCGGCTAATATTGTATTCGTGGCTTATTCTGCAACATCCCAGAAAGCCTGATTATTTAAGACTCAGCAAAAAGGATACCAGGTCGTTAATTTCCTGCGGGCTGGCACTGGAACTGAAACTCGGCATGATTTTATGATAATCGGGCAAGCTCAAATCCTGGGGATTTGTAACGGCATGGTGCAAATACTGGCTGGCGTTTACCCCACTCAGACGGGTTGCAGCGGTTGTACCGATGTGATCAAGACCGGGGGCAGTCCCATTATTCTGGCCCGCGCCGTCAAGATTATGACACGATAGGCATGGCAGGCGGTTAAAGACCTTTTCACCATTAACCGGGTCGCCCTGGATATTTTTCGGCTCAGTTTGGAAAGCCGCCAGCACCGCCGGTTTCACCGGTGGGTTGGTCAGGGCATCATCGGCGCAAGCGGTCAGGAGCAGCCCCACCGTAAAAACCAGCCAGGCCAGACCGGCAATTTGTCGAAACTTTTTAGAGAGCAAGTTTTAGGACTTTCTAGTATTTTTTGATAGAATTGCCAGAATCCGATTCAGCTTATTTCATTCTGTCGTATGCTAACACTATTGAGCCAGGTCTACAAGTGCCCTTGACTCTAAAGAACAGTTTTCTTTCCAGAAACGTAACTACTCAGGCTGTAAATGGGACCAAAGCGGGGGTCGTGAGGGTCGGGTACCCTCTGGGTGCCATGCGGGGGGTAGTTTAGGGGTCTCCCCTGTTAATACTCTTTTCTTCCCCTCCTTCGGGAGGGGTCAGGGGTGGGGTCTGAGTAGTTACCCAGAAACAACAAAGAACTGATTACACTTAAAGAAAATTTGGTGAATGATAATAATGCTTAACGGGGCCTTTGGGGTCGGCAAAACTACTACCGCCCTTTTATTACAGGCAAAATTGGCCGGTAGTTTACTCTATGACCCGGAAGAAGTAGGCTTTATGCTGAGAAATATTATGGCAAATAGCGAACTGGGGCCACCAGGGGATTTTCAACATATAAAAGGGTGGCCGGAAATGGTAGTCGAAGTGGCCCACCGTTTACAACTGACCTACCAATGCGATCTCGTTATGCCGATGACGCTGGCTTTCCCGGCTTATTTCAAAACGATCAAGACCGGCTTAACCAGTTTTCAACCCCGGCTGTATCATTTCTGCCTGACAGCCAGTCCTCAAACCATCCGGCAAAGGCTGACCGAACGCGGCGACAGGCCCGGCGGCTGGACTTTTCAACAAATGGAGCGTTGCCTGCAAGCCTTTCAAGCTCCCGAATACGCCGAGTTTATCGATACCGACCGCCAAAAGCCTGATCAAATAGTAAAGCTGATCTTGAACAAACTCGACCCGGTTAACCACTAAACCAACTATCAGGATTTAAGACCGGCCCAACTTTTCAAGCTCACGGTGTAGCCGGTCAAGCTCATCGGTCAGCCGCATAACTACCTCGACCCCGGCCCAGTTAAGGCCAATTTCCTGGATCAAACGGCGCACTTTCCGCAAACGTACAAGATCGGAATCGGTGTATCGCGGTTCTTTTGAAACACTCGAACTCGGCTGAATTAAGCCGATCTGGATACATTTTTGGATCACATTCGGACCCAGGCGGGTCATTGTCGTTACCACTTCCAGCGAATAATAAAGAGTTTCGCCGTCAACAGGCTGGTTTGGTTTATCGTTCATACTGCGAAACTCCTCCTTTCGGGCTGCTCTCCTGCTGGCGTTTCTGGACCAGCGTGGCGAATTGTTCCAGGGCGGCTTTTTCCTCTGCCGTCAGGTCGCTGGGTAATAATACACTTAAAGTTACAAATAGATCACCCCGTTCGGTCGGCTTTCCGCTTACCGGCATACCCTGACCCCGCAATTTTATCTGGCTACCGGTGGCACTACCGGCGGGCACCTTGAGAGCTAACCGGCTACCTTTGAGCGTGGGCACGGTCGCTTCCCCGCCCAGCAACATCGTGGTAAGCGGTACGTTTATTTTAGCAAAAAGATCAGCCCCTTTGCGCTCGAAGAATACGTGAGCCAGGACCTCGACCACCAGATAGAGGTCGCCCGCCGGTGCCCCTTCACCCTGACCGGGACTACCCAACCCGGCCAGGCGGACCCGCCCCCCGTTCTGGATACCAGCCGGGATACTGACTTCCAGCCGCCGGGTGGCTTTGCCGGAACCTGGCTCGCCCTCCATCTCTAACACCCGTTTGACCCCGCTATAGGCTTCTTCAAGGCTTACCTGGACCGAGTATTCCAGGTCGCGGCCTTTTACCGGCCCCCTGGTACGTGGCTGGCGATTGGAACCGGCGGCGTTGCCGTTATTAAATATAGAATAGAAGAAATCGGAGTAAGGGCTGTCATCGCCGAAAAGATCGCCCATGTCGTCAGGGCTGACGGTCCGGTACGGGTAGGAACCGGGAGCAGGTGCGCCCCCTGGAGACTGGCGACTCACGCCGCGAATATAATCGTCAAAACTGATACCGGTCGCCTCGGCCCCGGCTTTCTTCCACTGCTCGTAATCTTTGTAATGCTCGCCATACTTATCGTAGATCGACCGCTTTTCGTCGTCGCCCAGCACCTCGTAGGCTTCGCTAATCTCCCGGAATTTATCCGAGGCCGCCTGGTTAGTCGGATTTACGTCCGGGTGATACTGGCGAGCCATTTTTCGATAGGCTTTTTTGATTTCTTTGGCATCGCTACCTTTTTCAAGGCCCAATATTTTATAATAATCTTTGTAATCGGTTGGCATAACAGCCTGTCACCTCTCGTTTCCTTTATTTCTTGGCTTTGTACTTTATTAAAATTAAATCGAACGTTGGTTGGCTGTTTGGCACAAGCAAGTTTAATTGAGGTCCAGCCACAACCTGTCTTGATTAATTTACGTGCCAGGCGGTGCCAGGTTTCAACCTTCCAGCGATTCAAACGAAGTTCTAGCAGAGTTTTTTGGCTCTGGTGATTACACACATCTCCATTTCTGAGCAAATAAGGTATGGGGAAAAGGGTTAATCCTTACAAAACTGAGGGTTAACCAGCTTTGGTAAAGGGCGACTAGCCCTTGTAAAAATATGTAAGGACCGTCGCGGTCTTGTTTGGTGCCTGACTTGCCGCCTAATTCCCGGACCCACTTGACCGCCTGGGGCGGCCACTCTTCTAATAAATACAACACGAATTGGGCAACCATTAACACCAGGCTAAAAACACAGCGCATCGCCTCTAAATCCGCTACCCCGATCTTTTCTAGGTCCAATCCCGCTTCCTGATCAAATCGGTAGCCGGCCTCTAGGCGACCCCGCAACCGCCAATCACAATAAACCCTTTGGACCAGCCCTAAACTAGTCAGGGCTACATTGGTGCCTAACACCAACCGTCGTCCCGCTTCCTCCCCTACTTCTTCTTCCGCCACGATCACCCCTAATTCCTGCCCACTAAGGGGCAAACGGATTTTGAAGTAGCCCACTGCAATGGTGGCCTGACGGGTCTTAGCGGCGTGATTGAAGGCCACTTGCCAGCGTCCTTGTCACAACACCGTCTTCACTAAATCCTCCAACCCTTCAGCTTCCCACCGCTTCTCGCGCTCATTGTACACCTCCACCAACCGTTCTAAATGCGAGAGCCCCCTTACAAACTCGTCGCGGCTCCTAAACCACTCAAAAATCTTCTGGTCGTCGAAACCGGCATCGGCGACAAAGCGTAGTTTTCGGCCGGCTAGAACCGTGCGGGTCACCCGCACACTCCGCCACAATTCGCGGTTCTGGCTGATGAAATCCTCTTTGTAGCTAAACCACTTAGCGTAAGTGATAGCTGGCACCCGGGTGTTCACCACACACGCCGTCATGGCCGGATACCCCCGCGTTAAGCGGGCTTTACCCTCGTGGTTGGGTTTGGGTGGGGTGGCTTTGTGAACGGTGGAGACCCCAGCTAATTTAGTGGTATAGGGTTTCTCAAAGTTTACCGGGTCGAGGGCCACGACTACATAAGGCGGGTTTTCCTTAGCCACCGTTTGAGTGGCCCGATGATACAAGCCCTTGAAGAGGCGTTTTGAACCGACCCTACTATTGTGGACGAAGCGATAAAATCGGGCACTAGCGGCCCGTGGGCTGGCTTCATCGCGGGGCACCATCCGCCCCATCTGACTAATCAAGGGACTTTGAGCCGCTATAATGCCAGCGATACCCAGTTCAGCCACCCTCTTCAAGTGCTCATCTGGCAATAAAGTGGTGAGCGGCTGGAGAAACTCCTGTAGACTGGTTTGTAAGTGAGCCAAGGGCAGCTTGTCTATTACCTCTTGAATTGCTACAATACTCATATAATCCGCCTTTTGTGGTATCGGTTGTTTGTCACTTCCTTTTTACCACACAAAGGCGGGTTTTACTATCTTTTTTCTCACTCCTATAAATGTGTGTAATCACTAGGTTGATAGCACTGGTCAAACGCTTGATTTTATGCTCAGCGAAACCCGCGATGCCGGGGCCGCTAAACGTTTCCTCCTCAAAACCTTAGGTGCTAATCACACCCAATCTCCCCGAGTGATTAATGTTGATAAGAACCCGGCCTATCCAAAAGCGGTTGCCGAGTTAAAAGAAGCAGGCTTACTTGGCAAAGATTGCCAGTTGCGCCAGGTAAAATATCTAAATAATATGGTCGAGCAGGATCATAGGGCGATAAAGCGGCTAGTAAAGATTGGTCAAAATTTTGAGGACAGTGCGACTGGTTGGCAAGTTTTACGGGGTTATGAGGCAATGTACATGGTACGCAAAGGCCAAATTAAAGGAATAGTAAAAGGTGACATCAAAGAGCAAATTCACTTTATTAATGGATTATTTGGAATAGCCGCATAAAATTTCACTCAGAGTAGAATTGGGGTACCTTGTCAGAAATTTTTGCAACACTACCGTTTTGTCAGATCGGTGGGGGTAGCGGGTGGCGCAGTCTGGGTAGGCGTGGGCACCAGCGCGGCGGTGGTGGCAACTCCTGCTCCTGCTCCCGTGCCACCGCTCCTCGTTGACCCGGCATTTGGTGAAACAGCAAGATTTCCGATTGGTTCTGCTGAATAAGTTACCAGAGTTTCACCCGGTTGTAGTTGTTTGGTAATACTCAGGGGTATGTTCATGGCCTGGTATTCTGACGGAGTGGCCCCGGCTCCAACGATCCAAAGGTTAATCTGGTAAGTTGTATCACAGCCCTGGCTGCTGCTATTACCGTTACCGGGGCTGAGGCAGTTTTGCAGGCCAGCCGTAAAATAGCGGCTTTGCGGGCAAGTAGTCGAAGAGTCCTGACCGCAGACATCTTCCCAATCCCACCTGTAACCGGCGGCTGGTAACTTTTGAGAATAGTATTCTTCCAGTTTCTTAACCGGGTTGGAAGTAGCAAAGGCCCCAATTACTCGCTTTAGATTGGGATTGCTCGGGACCGGCCCATCTGATTGCGGCACCTCAATACCCGCCACAGAGATCGGACGCATTGTCATAGAAGGGCCAACCAGCGCCAGGTCTACCCGGTGGTCGTCCGGGCCGACCATTATTACATTTGACGAAGCCAGGCTCTGCGGTGGAGAAGACAGTAGGACATCGGAAGAAGTTGGCGGGTTTGTCGATGGAGGAGACGATGAATTAAGTAAAAGTACAACACCAAGCATCCCGGTGATTAACCCAATACTACCTATCAGGAGGGCTAGCACCGCAAATTTAACTTTTGGGTTTGAGCCGGGTCTGGATGAGTCGGGCCTCAAGCCAGAAGCCGCTATATCATTATCATTCGATGTGGTGCTATTAGCATCAGCCTGAGGATTCTGCTTACCAGCCATTAACTTTTCCTTTACTCATACTCATTCGTTCCTGAAATAATAGTGAAATTTAGTCTTTAGATAATAAGCGGCTACGGTTTCCGGCCCGTCACCCGTAAAGTAAATCTTGTAATTAAGTGCTTTTGCTGGAGCAACCACCCGAATTAATTTATTGCGCAACAAATACAACTATATTAAACTAAACCGATTAAACTTCAAAAAGTTGCAGCTCCTTCCGGTGATGATTTTTCAATATCGCATTGAGCAATGATAGGAACCAAAAGAGTCGCTAGATCGTTATCTTTGTAACTTACTAATTGGCTTCCTCGCAACTAACTGCCTTTTTTTATTTAATCGCCCCTTTTGGGTCAATACTACTGATAATATTTGTTATCGGTATGTTATACTAACCTCAAATACCGATAACGCGCAAATTTCTTCCTCTTATTTTCTATATTTCACTACCGATAACAGGAAAGTAGGTCTCTGTTATGACCACTTCGAGTAATAAACCCCCTGACCCTGAACAGACCGGTCTTTATCTTGCAACTTACCAAAAGTTTTTGCTCACTCAGCCTTTTTCTATCCATACTCGCCGATCTTATCTCAGCCGCACCAACCTCTTTTTAAATTTTCTCCTCACTCAGCCCCTTTCTTACGGCGACCCCTTTCACGCCGAGTTGGCCCGGGATTTTGCTGTGCGTGACTTTAAAAATTTCCTCAAAACTTCCCACGCGGCCACCCCCGCCTCAGTTAATCTCACTCTGGCCGCTCTTGACCATTTTTATGCTTTTATCGGGCTGGCTAAACCTAAAGTCAGCCGAGAGGAGTTAATTAAAGCCGCTCCGCAAGCCCTGAACCTCGCTGAACAAAAACACCTGCTACGAATTCTTCAGACCTCCGCCTCAATTCGAGACCGCGCCGTCGCTACTCTTCTACTCTATACCGGACTACGGCTGGGCGTGTTAGTTTCCGAAGTTATTGAGCCGGGTCAGGTTCAAGGTCAGTCTGCTATTCCGAAGTTATTGAGAAATTCACACCAAACACGTACCGCCCGATTTGCTTATCTTGTAAACTTTGGTTTGAGCCGTTAACTTTCCGTCCTCTCAGCTCACTCATTTGACGAAAGGGAAACTAACCTCTATACTCTCCAAACTTGCTCCCTCATCAACCCTTTTTCAAAAAGCCTGAACAACCACTCGGGGCTCAATAATGAAGCCAGATAATAAAACCAGATAATAAAGCGAGGCATAGCAGTAATTGAAAAATCAGTCCAAACGTGGCTAGAAGTCGTTTTACGCCAACTACTCGTTTCGTGTGGGACCAACAGGTTTACCTTGTTCGCCAACTTTTACCAGACGACTATGTGCTCATAGACAATGAGACTTTTGGTGGTCAAAGTCGGCTGGCCCGAGCCGAGTTAGAAAAAGAGTGGGTCAGTGGTCGGTTGCGATTCGAGTTGACTGGCCCTAATATCCGACAAGTAACGAACTCAACCATCGCTACCAGTTATACTTTTGATGACTTCCAAACCCTACCACCAAAGTATCAACAAGAAGCCTGGCGGCGTTACCAGTTATTATTGCCGCTACTTAAAATAATCGCTCCAAATTCAGACCACCAAACTTCCCAAAGTCTCAGGCTTTTGATTGAGCAGTATCTTAAATCGTTGCAAAATCCTTCACTATCCTTCGATTGTGAGCAAACTCTACCCTCGGTCAATCTCCACCCGCCCACGCCCACGCCTGCTACACCCTTACCTTCTCGCCGTACCCGCGCGCCAATTGGTGAAGCTCTAAGTCGGGCTAGTTTGGAACGTTGGTTATCTTCTTTCCGTCAAAGCGGCTGGGATATTCGCTCGCTCATACCTCAATCTTACCGACAAGGTGGTCCTGGGCGGTTCTGTCAGAACTCAGGTCAATGGGTATTTGGCAAACTAAAGTGGGGAATTAGGTCTAATTAACAGTGGATTTTAAGCGTTAAATTGCTCTAAACGCCACAATTTCTAGGTTCTAGTGGGGATTAATTTAAACAAAATAGGGCTGTGGCCTGAGTTCTGACAGAACCAGTTGGAAGTACCTAAAGTTCAAGTTGCCCTAAACACCGGTACTTAAGAAAAAATTATGAGAGTTGAAAATAGACCAATCTGTGTTAAGACTACCTTCTTGGTAGTCTTAATTATTGTGACCCAGAACTTACCGTATTTTCCTGACACCCCATTTTGGGTCTTTACCTCATCATTATTTTGTTAAAGTGCGGTTGCTTTGTGCTTGCAAAAGTACCTTTCGGCTATTTTTGCGCGAAATCTAAGTAGTTAGTTATAGTAGCCTGTCTTGGCGGCGGGCATCGTGTTGACCAGCAGGTCGGTGCGAGGTGCTGCCAGGCCGGGCCGCAAATCGAACTCCGCCGACGCCGGTCGGAACTGGAACGATTGCTCCGGCTCGACGCTCGGTTTGACATTGGTTCGATCCAAAGTTTGCTGGAAACGGGCCGCCTTCAACACATTTTCCACCAGACAGATGATCGTGAGCGGCCCAGTACCGCCTGGCATGGGTGTTACCGCTCCGGCTACCCCAGTCACCGAGTCAAAATCTACATCCCCCGTCACTTTTCCCCGGCTTACATAGTTAATACCATAGTCAATCACCACCGAGCCGGGGCGCACCATTTCCGCCTTGATCAACCCAGGACGCCCGGCAGCCGTGATCAAAATCTCGGCCTGGCGGGTATGGGCTTGCAGATTATTGGTCAGGCTGTGGCATAGTGTGACGGTCGCGTCGGCGCGGGTCATCAGGCTTGCCAGGGTCGCCCGATTTCCAAATTGCGCCCGACGATTACAACGTGTCGCCCGGTCAGGTTGATATTGTACAGGCTTAGCAGTTTCATGGTGCTGAGAGCAGGCGGCGAAACCAAAAACGGATGCCCCATGTGTGTGCGGCCCATGTGCACCGGATGCAAGCCTTCCACCTCTTTTTCGACCGCGATATAGCTGGCGATTTCATCCACTTCTAAATGCTTGGGGAGCGGCAATTGGAGCGAAATGGCGTGAATGGTCGGGTCGTTATTGTACTGCTCGATGATTTTTCGTAAGTCCTGCGCCCGAATGTTATCGGGAAAAAGTTGAGCGGTGTAGCGCAAGCCTAGTTCCGGGGCATTTTGGCCCATAATCCGCATAACATCAATCGTGGACTGGTCGCCACTGCTACCCAGCATTACCAGACCAGGTGGCTGGTTATACTGGCGAGTAAAGGCGGCGATTTCCTGGCGTAGATGCTGGCGAAGGGTCAGAGCAATGCTGCGAGTATCCATAATCACGGCTGTCACGGTAGTACCTCCTTGTAAGGCTCAAAATCTCAAAAATAACCACACTCGGTGCAGGGTTGTAATACCCAGTCCTGATAAGTAGTGAGTATATAGGGGGCGGCTGTTTGCTGCACCTACCGGTTTATCATCCACTGATTATACGAACTTGGTATAAGCTAGGGTGGCGAACTTTACCTTATTTTTGCCACCCGGCCAGTTTTAAAAGTGAAACGGGTTAGCCAAATCGGGCTGGTAAAGGCTGGTTTCTCTGGACGACTTTTTGGACGGCATTTCGGCAGCCTTTTCAGGTTGGGGCATTTGATTTAACATTCCGTTCCAGTTCACCATATCGGTGTCGGTAGTCGGCAGCTTGGCCGGGCCCGGCTCAAAGTGGAACTGGTCCGGTGCCATCAGGTTGGCAGGTTGGGTTGGTAGTACCGGCGATTCAACTCTAATAGCCGGTAACACTGCCCCATCAATTTTGTTCGCCGGTAGCACCGTAAAATGCGAGGCCGGGTCGTTGCCCGGCAGTGCCAAAGGCGCGGCAGTCGGCGCGAGCCGCCCAGATTTCGACTCCGGCGCAAACAACCCGACATTTGCTCCGCCCTCGAACAGGAAGAAATAGTGCAGCTTGAGCTTGTCTACATACAAAATAATCAGGCCGTCCCGCGCCGACTGCCGAAAAGCTGCCACCAAAGCGTTAAAGTTGGTCTTATTTACGACAATGTTAGTCTGCGGATGGTCGCAGGCTACCACGCCCCGATACCCCTTGAGTACCCGTTCTTCCACCCGATAAATTTCCGGCTGGCGGGCGATTTTTTGTAAAGTTTGCTGGGCGGCACCGCCGGTCTGCCGGTTAGAGGGCTGGCCCTGGTAAATTACGTCCGTCACACGGCCCTGCCAGAACAGCACTAATCCCCAATCGCCTTGCTCGGTCGGGCTGTTGTAGTAGGCGTAGCCGGTAAAATGAGCCTGGCTGAGGCTGACCACTTGGTCTTTGAAAGAAATCGGGCCGAGCAGTGATTCGAGTTGATCCTGGCGTTGACCGGGCGGCAAGAGCAAGTTAGTTTCGTAAAAGCGAGCAGGCTGCAACGCCTTAACCGGGGTGGGTGGCGTTGGATTGGTGGGCGGTGGCAGGATTTCGATAGCGATTGGTTCGAGCGGGGCGGGGGTGGGCTGGGCCTGGCCAAAAATCTCCTGGGCCAGGATTGAAAATAACTTTGAAGATTATTATGACGATCAAGTTTATATGGTACGAGCAGTACCTATTCTGGATGAGCAACGCCGGATAGTGGCCGGGATGATATTTAGCGAAAATATTACCGCACTTAAACAAGCCCAACAAATTTTAGCGGAAGAAAAGGAACAATTGTCGGTCACGTTACGCTCTATCGGTGACGGAGTTATTACTACCGATCTCAGCGGTAAGGTGCTAATGTTAAACCGGGTGGCCGAGGAGCTGACCGGGTGGACTCAAACCGAAGCAATCGGATTACCAATTACCGATATTCTAGCATTAGTAGACCAGGCAACCCGGCAGAATCAGGTAAGTCCGGTCGAAGAAGTGATAAAAAGCGGCCAAATTGTATTGTTGCGTAACAATATTATGTTGGCAGCGAGAAACGGTACCGAGCGGCTGGTCTCGGATAGCTGCGCACCCATTCGGGATCAACAAAGCAAAATTATTGGAGTGGTTTTAGTATTTCGGGATATAACCGAACAAAAGCGGGTCGAGGAGGAATTTCAAAAAACTTCGCAGCTTGAAGCGTTGGGGGTGCTGGCGGGTGGTATTGCACACGATTTTAATAACTTGCTGGCTGGTATTCTCGGTTTCCTCGATCTTATAGACCTCAATTTCAACAATGAAAAAGTGTTAGAAGTTGCCCAGATTATTGATTTTATCGGCGAAGCGCGAAAAGCGGCGATGCGTGCCAAAGATTTAACCTTTCAACTTTTAACCTTCGCGCGGGGTGGTAACCCAATCCGAAAATTGGCAAGTTTGAACCAGATTATTCAGGAATCCACCAATTTTGCCCTGCATGGACGGAACGTAGAGGTCGTGTTCAATCTACCCGAACGGTTATGGACGGTGGAAGTGGATAGTGGGCAACTGGGTCAGGTCATTCAGAATCTGGTAATCAATGCGACTCAATCCATGCCGGAAGGAGGGTGCCTGACTTTTTCTGGGGAAAATCTTAGTCTTGGTAAAGAAATAATCACCCAATTGACGCCCGGCAAGTATGTAAGAGTTTCTCTTCAGGATACCGGGTTAGGTATTCCTCCCGAAACCTTAGCCAAAATCTTTGACCCTTACTACACTACCAAATCGGAGGGTTCTGGGCTGGGATTGGCGGTTTGCTACTCTATTATCAAAAAACACGAGGGCTATATTACGGTAGAGAGCGAACCGGGAAAGGGTACCACCTTCCACTTTTACTTACCGGTATCGGGAAACCCGGAGGAGATTGATAAACCGCCAGTCGCTCGCAGACGTGTAGTCTATTCGCAAGATAACAAATACCGGGTGCTGGTAATGGACGATGAACCTTCACTGCGGGATGTATTAAAACGCACTTTGAACAAGTTGGGCTCTGAGGTGGAGGTAGCCAAAAATGGCGGCGAAGCGATCCAGTTGTACGGCACTGCTATGAAAACTGGACAACCCTTTGATATTGTATTTCTCGATCTGACTGTGCCGGGTGGGATGGGCGGCAAGCAAACGGTGGTACGCCTCCGCGAACTTGACCCGCAGGTAAAAGCGGTGGTGTGCAGCGGTTATTCCAATGACCCGATATTGTCAAACTATCAGGAATACGGGTTCTGGGATGTGTTGACAAAACCCTTTCATATGGCAGACCTTGAAAAGGTACTGAGGCGAGTTAGCCAGGAATAGGATAACTAGTGGGTCACATGTCACGGGCCGTGCCAATGTTAAGGCTCATTGAATGGCAATAGCCGTGACAAGTGACCCACTAGAATATAAAGCTTTAAGATTGCAAGGGTTTAATGGTGATGCTGCGAATAGTCTCATAAATCAATTCAATAAAGGCATCAACCCTAATAGGGCCTTGTGCTAGATGAATATTAGCAAAATAAAGGTTGCTCATAAGCTTTAATGACTAGACTTTAGGAAAAGCCAGATGCTTGATTTGTAAAAATTCAACCTTTCCTATTAACCGATTGAGATAAATCGAAAGG
>JBBQGA010000026.1:0-88225 GCA_038322625.1 Chloroflexia bacterium | reverse complement strand
TGTGCAAACTAAAGTGGGGAATTAGGTCTAATTAACAGTGGATTTTAAGCGTTAAATTGCTCTAAACACCACAATTTCTAGGTTCTAGTGGGGATTAATTTAAACAAAATAGGGCTGTGGCCTGAGTTCTGACAGAACCCTAATTGCGATTTTTGCTGAAACCCGATGAGTAAGGTTTCAGCAAAAGTCAGATAAAGACTACTGGAGGTGATCCTTGAGGAATTTGATTGCCAGCGGCCAGGCTTCGTTGGCCGATTTCTCGTCGCCCATGCCATGTGCCGGGTTGATAAAGGCGTGTCCGGCATCGTAAACTTTGAGCGTAAAATCTTTCCCGCCCTCTTTGTAGAGTTTCTCGATCTTATCGACCTGCTCCATCGGGATCGACTCATCTTTTTTGCCGTAGATTGCCAGTACCGGGGCCGTAACCTTGGCTACTTCTTCGGGGGACGGGTCGTAGCCGCCGCCGTAAAAAGGTACTACCGCGCCCAGGTCGGGGTAACTGGCCGCCACCGTATAGCATAGAAAACCACCGACGCAGAAGCCCATCAGACCTAATTTCTTGGGTTCGACACTGTTCAAGGCTTTAACCCGGTCGAGGGCACCGGCGATTTCCCGCACTGCCAGTTCGACGTTGCTGCGCATCATCATCACCATTTTCATTGCGTCGTCGGGTTCGGTGGCGACTTTGCCGTGATAGAGGTCGGGGACGGCTACCACAAAGCCTTCGGCGGCCAGTTTCTGGGCCAGGTCGATCACGTGAGGCTCGATACCCCACCATTCCTGTATTAGGACCAGACCGGGATGTTTTTCATCGTCGTCCGGTTGAGCTAAAAACGCGTAAGCTTCGCTGCCTTTAACTTTCAAATCAATATTAAGAGTACGAAAGACCGACTTTATATAAGTTCCTTTCGCTATTAGTAACTACTCAGGCCCCACCCCTGACCCCGCCCCAGGCAGGGGAAAAGAGAAAGAGAGTTTTACAGGGGAGACCCCTTATACCCCCCGCATGGGCACCCAAAGGGTACCCGGCCCCCACGACCCCTGCTTCGATCTCGATCATTTGCGGTGGTTTGGTGTGTAGTTACCGCTATTATTAAAAATCGCCAGGTTGCCACAAGTTCCACCTAAAGTGACAAGCCAGCCGGATTGATAGCAGATTGAGTTAAGCCTGTGTCCGGTGTGCCTGGACCCAAACCTGTTGTAACGGTTATCTACGGGAAATATTTGCTGCCAATTTAATATAGCAAGCGACCGGGAGGGGGTCAAATCTGCCCGTTGGGAAGTACGGGTAAAGTGCGTTTAGGGTCGGTAAAGTTCGAGTGAAGGCAGGCATGTGAATTTAGCCTCGAATCGGTTCTCGCTGAGGCTACCTCTTGACCGCTATATATAGTATAATGGCTAACCTAGTAAATTTCGCCCGGCTCCGGTCAACCCTTTGGAAGAGGGAGCCGCTAGCAAGAGTCAGGGATACGCTTTCAACCAAGAACTTTATATCAACGAACTGCCTTTACCGGCTTCCCTGTCTATTACAACTTAGACGGCAGGACCTATATTCTGGCCTGGCCCAATAATTGATGTAGATAGCCATTAACTTGGAGGAAAACAATATGCCAGAACGTGTGCAATTAACCGCAGAAGGTAAAAGCGAGCTTGAAGCCAAGCTAAAACACCTGCTGGAAGTAACCGAACCGAACGTGGTCGAGCAAATGCAAACCGCCGCATCCCAGGGTGACTTGCGCGAGAACTTTGCCTATCACGATGCCCGGCGCGAACTTGGTATGATCCGGGGCCAAATCGCCGAATTGCGGCAAACCCTGAACTATGCCGATGTAGTCGCACCGGTCAAAGCCGATGGCAAAGTCCGACTTGGTTCGACGGTCGTGGTACAGGAAATCGGCTCGGACGACGAAGAAGAGTATAAACTTCTTAGCGAAGCCGAAACCAGCAGCCCACGCAAAGATGGCAAAGCTGTGCTTTCGACTACTGCACCAATGGGCGCGGCGTTGTTAAATAAGAAGGTGGGCGATAAAGTGGAAGTGACAACCCCGACCGGTGCCAAACTGGCCTTCAAGATACTAAAAGTCACTTAACTTATTAGCTTGTCGCCGGGTTTTATTTGGTCCAGCAGAACAGGAGAAAAGTAGACGATGTACGAAGCGAACGAAACCAGCCGGGCCGGTCGGTCCCACAAAGCGGTAATCGCCGGCGGCGGTCTGGCCGGTCTGGCTTGCGCCAAACGCCTGATCGATGCCGGTTTTGAAGTGGAATTGATTGAGGCGGAAGCCCAACTTGGAGGCCGGTGTGCCAACTGGATCGATAGCCGGGTCGGTGAGGATATTGAAAGTGGCGTACATACCTTCTTTGGCGTTTACAATCGCCTGATCCGACTGTTGAACGAAGTAGGGGTCGATGACAATAAAATGGTCTGGTGGGATGATAAGGTCGGCATCTTGCAACCCGGTGCCCGCCTGAACATTTTTGCAATTGACCCGATCCGCGACCTGCCGAATGTAATCGGTGGTTTGCTGGGTAATAATCGCTTGCTGGGTCCTCTCGACAAATTATCGGTTGGTTTTACTTTTCTAAATGGTTTGCTGCGGCGTGAGCAATACGAGTCACGCACCGTCTACGAATTGACCCGTGATGGCGGCCTGAACCGCGAAACCTACGAACGGCTGATCAGGCCGCTCTGCCGGGGGCTGGCTTTTGCCGAACCGGAGGAACTTTCGGCCTATGTATTGCTGACCTTACTCAGTCACGGCATCACCAATCCCCTGAACCTGCGAACCGGCACTTTCCGGGGCGGTATGACCGATGTGATGACGGGCCGGATCGGACGCTGGCTGGAAAGCAAAGGGGCCGTGATTCAGCTTAACACTGCTCTCAAATCGTTCCGCTACGAAGTACCGGCAGGCGGGGTAGCCGGGAAAATTACCGGTTTTGAACTGGAAGATGGCCGCGTTTTGACCGGCGATGTGTTTGTATCGGCCCTGCCGTTGGAAGTTTTTAAAGAGAAAATCCCGGAGGCCGTTCGCACGCTGCCTTACTTCCAGAATATTACCGAACTCGAAACTGTCCCGGCAACCTCGGTCCAATTGTGGTTCGACAAGCATTTTGTCAGTCGTAAAGAGTTTATCTTCCTGAGCGACAGTCCCCTGGTGGTGTTCCAGGATGAATCGCGTCTGAATTTCCCCCACGAAGGCAGTCGCATTTCCGGTCAGATTACCGACCGCAAAACTGATAACTACTCCGACGAGCAATACATCGAACTGGCCCGGCGCGAACTGGCCCACTATATCCCGGCCAGTGCCAATGCCGCGCTTCAGAAAGCGGTAGTCGTCCGGCATCAGGCGATTCTGATCAAGCCGGGAGCGCACCCTCGCCGCCCGGTGCAAACTTCGCCGGTAGTAAATTTTTATCTGGCGGGCGATTACACCAAGCAGGATTGGTTTACAACGATGGAAGGCGCGACCCGGAGTGGCGAGAAAGCCGCCAGCGCGGTACTGCGCCGGATGGGCTTCAATGTCGATGAAGACGATGATATGCGAGATGTCGCGGCGGCCACCGGCCCTACTGGCGGGCGAAGGAACATTGCCAGCGCAGTTCGGGAACGGCGTGAGCGTTCGGCCTGGCTCCGCACCGATGTGCCGCGTTCGCCTTTGGCCGATCAAGCATCCCGAACGCTGAACCGGCTGACCGAGCGTTTCATCCGACCCAACCGGGACGACCTTTAGGCCGGGTGGCTAGCAAATAACTTCAGGAGATATTCAACATTAGCCAGCCAGCCTCAACTATCCGGCAGCTTTTCCCGACCTACCAGACTGGTCTGGAACCGGACGACCTGTACAAAGTGCCGGAACTGGATTTTCCGGCAGGAGGGGTCGCTATACCCGGTGAAACCGGTCAACGACGACCTTATCTTTATTTTAATATGGTATCGAGTGTCGATGGCCGGGCGATCACGGCTACTCAGAATGCCGCCGGGCTGGGTGATGCGACCGACCAGCGCGTGATGCACCGCTTGAGGCTCGCCAGCGAGGGGGTGCTGGTGGGGGGGGAGACTTTGCGGCGCGATCCTTTTATGCCGACCTTTAACCCCGACCTGGCCGCCGAGCGTGCCCGCTATTTCCCCCACCTACCCCAACCCTGGGGGATCGTGGTCAGCCGCAATGGCGATTTGCCTTTGGATAAAAAGTTCTTCCAGACTGGCCCGGCTCAACGGATTGTGGCACTGGGACCCGCCACCCCCGCCGACCGTGTGAAAGCCTTTCAAGCGGTTGCCAGGGTAGTCGAGGTACCGCTAGATAGTCAGGGTCAACTTGACCTGGCCTGGTTGCTGGAGTATTTGTATCAGGAAATTGGTCTCAAACGGCTACTATGCGAAGGTGGCCCCAGCTTGAATTATTCGCTAATTGCTAAAAATCTGGCCGACGAATTGTTCTGGACTCTCGCTCCCAAACTGGTGGCCGCTCACGACAACAGTTCTATCATAATGGGGGCGGCGGCGGGCTTTGCGGCCTCCGATATGCCCCGTTTGCGGTTGCGGTCGCTCTATGAGAAAGATAGCGAACTTTTCCTGCGTTATACCATCACCCAGCCCTGATGTACCGGCTTACTGTGCCTTCTGCGGTTGGCCTATATATAATAGGACTTTCACTGCTACCCCACCGGGTGCGGCAACAGAGAAAATGCTAAATAGATCATAAGTTCTGATTGGAAGAAAGTAGAAACAGTGAAAGTTAGTGAGCGGCTACCCATCTCAAAATTGAATATAACCCGGCGGTTGCCTTTGAAAACGTCACGCCCTCCGGTCAATAGTGGCTTGCTACCGGATAGCATTCATCCGGTGGTAGTCATACCAGGGCTGCTGGGTACCTGGCCGCCGACCGCCGCCCCACGTGGTCGACTGGACCCGATTAGCGGCACTTATCATAATCTGCTCGACGGCCTGACCAGCCTGGGCTACCAGCCAGGCGTGTCCCTGTTTAGCTTTGCTTACGACTGGCGGCAGGGGGTGGCAGATTTAAGCCTACAACTTAAAGCCGAAATCGAGCGCATCAAACGGCTGAGTAAGCTATCCCGACCGGTGGATAGCGGTCCTGAAATAGATTACAGCCGGGTAGACCTGCTTTGCCACAGTATGGGTGGGCTGATCGGACGGGCCTACCTCCAGAGCGATCAATACGGGGATGATGTTGCCCGGTTGATCCTGGTAGCGGTGCCGCAGGGTGGTACGCTGGCGGCCTATTTCGGTTACGAAGGCGGCGATAGCACCTATATCGGTGTCCCGATTAACGCGGCCCGCAGTATGATCTCGCTTGCCCAGGCGGTTGAGATGCGCCTTCACCGGCGGGTACACCGGATTTATCGTACTATACGGGGCCGCGATTTGCCCGATCTCTATGAGTATATGCAATCCGAGATGCGTTCGATCCAGGATTTATTACCGCTGGGTCGCCGGAATTACCTTTACCGGTTGGACGAGCAAAACCGAGAACAGCTTTATCCCTACGGCACCCCGCCCGGCTACCCTGAAAACCGCTTTCTGGAGCAACTTGAATTGCCGGAGTATCTTGACCGGCTAGACCGGGCGGCGGAAATTATCTGCCTGTATAGCAGTTCGCTCGGCACGCTGTCCCGTTTGCTCGTCGGCGAACCCGGACCGGGCCACATATATCCACACGGCCAACCGGTGGCCGAGCAACCGGCTTCCAACCGCACACCGGGCGATAGTGTACTAACCGTAGAGGCGGGCCGGTTGGATTTACCGCCTACTCGTTCAGATGGTCAGCCCTGGCAGGTTCGGGTCACAAACCAGGATGTAGCCCACGCACTGGGTATGCATATCGATCATGTCCAGATCGTCGGCGATCCGACTCCGGTGCGGCATATTTTAGGTTATTTCACCTGTGAGATTGCTAGACCGCTGACGGCCAGCCACTGGGACGGATTGTTGCTCTCCAAGCGCAAACCCAATTACCGCGCCCTGTTCATCTAAAGAAGTGGGTAAAGGGGCGGTCAGGTTCTTTCTTTGTAACTTACTCAGCTTACCTCTTTCGAGGCGGGGTAAGTAGGGCACCCAGAGGGTACCCTATGGGTGCCCCTGTAAAATACTCTTTTCTTTTTCTTTTCCCCGTCCACTGGTGGCCCTGGGGAGGGGCAGGGGTGAGGCCTGAGTAGTTACCTTTATTTTACTTTATGTTGATACGCTGACCGCCAGTGACCCGCCCTAATTCGTCGGGGGTTAGCTCAAAAATAGCGCGGGGAGTGCCGCCCGCCGCCCAGATCTGGCTGTATTGCCACAGGTCTTCATCCAGCAAAGTCTCAAGGGGCATAGTGTGTCCGACCGGCGGAATACCGCCAATGGCAAACCCGGTCACCTCCCGCACGAAATCGGCGTCCGGTCGCTCGATAGCCTCCCCGACCAACCCGGCAATTTTCTTTTCATTGACCCGATTAACGCCACTGGCAATAACCAGCACCGGCTTATGGCTTTGTTTGGTTCTAAAAACCAGCGATTTTGCAATCTGGGCCACCTCGCAACCGATAGCCTGGGCCGCCTCTACCGCAGTCCGGGTGCTATCGGGCAGCTCGCGGATTTTTGCGCTTAATCCCAACTTAGCTAATGTACTTTGCACCTTCTGGGCACTGACACTCAAATCTTCGCTCATCACGATTCCCTCTTTTTCTGGTTTCTCAAATTACTCCGGTCTGGTGGGGTATCTTTAGAGCGAAATCAGTGGGTGGCGACCGGTCGGGCGGCCCGCAGGAACATCTTGAAGTTAAGACCGGCAAAACTTATCAGAGGTTTGCGACCGGCTACCCCTAAAACTGCCAGGGGACTGCTATCGGGGACGATCATGCCGCTCCGGCTAATTTGCAAGCTGCTCCAGAAAGTACCGGACGAGCGGTGAGGCTGGTCGCGTAACAATTGTAAGTTGGGGAAAGGCACCGGGATTTTTAACTTTACCGGCAACCCGGCCAGCGAACTAAAATTCCCCTGGGCCAGCGTTTTGCCGTCAAGTTGAGCGGTCGCCTCGAAATCCCGATTATCGCGGCGGTACCGGTACTCGAAACCGGCCAATTCTTTGGGTACACCCCACAACTCGCGCCCGCCTTGCCGCGAAACCTCGTCATCCACCCAGATATGGGTAATATTAAAAGCGTATTGGAAGCTACCCTTGAGATGCACCACGACCCCGGCGATCAATTCGTGATAGGTCAGAATACTGCCGGGCTGATAATCTACAAAACCGGCAAAGACGCCCACCCGACCCAGGTTGACCAGAGGGACCAACTCGCTAGGAAATTCATACTTAAAAGCGGGGCGCGGTACGGTCCAGATCGAGCCATAAAGTTGCCCGTTGAGTGACCAGGGGGCCGGCGGGAAAGCAACCGGCGCACCGGCATCGGGGGTTGAACTATCAGGCAAGCTTTCCAGGCTATTCATGCAAGACCTTCCTCTAAATAAACACTAAAAAAAGCTTATTACAACCGAGCAATATTAACGGCTCTACCAGTCGTATTCAACCAGCCCATCCGAGACCGCCAGTTGTTCACCGCCCTCGCTACCGGCCCGGTCGGTGACATAAACCAGATTGCTGGTTTGTTCGGCCTGGAAACCATAAACCACCCCAGCCGGGATTCTAATCACACCGGCCAGTTCATTTTCGCCTATGCAGAGTTCAACTCGCTCGCCAAAACTAACCGAATCTGGCCGCCGGTCGTATAGCCGTACCCGCGCTACACCCTGTGGTAAATACCACCATCCGCAGCCGTCAGCCCGCACGTACCAGCCATGCGTCTTACCGGCAATCAGCGTGGTATGGCTCAAACAGTCCAACCCCTCCTCGAATAACCCATCGGTAATCTTCATAGCTTCGCGGAAGAAGCCCCGGTCATCCTGAAAGGTTCTGAGTTCTTTGAGTTGTACCCCCTCAATTTCGCCCTGTTTATGGCGGGCGGGCCTTTCCGTTTCACTCGACATTGCACCTCTGCTTTCTAAGGGTGTATAGTGTGTTGAATAATTGATAAAAGTGTAGTACGCCCGGTCGGGCTTGTCAATCTCGGCAAAGTTATTTCAGGTTAGACTGTCGACAATCTATAAAGGCTCAGGAATAAGCATGAGGCAAGCCCCTGCCCGGTGGCTCTGGATTATCTTGTTGGTTTGTTGGCCGGGATTGACCGCCTGTGGTGAGGCTTCTGTCACGCTGACCCCCGGTGCTACCAATGCTCCATCACCTACTCAAGCGCGGCTTCCGGTTGGGACGACCTCTGCGCCTAATCCGCGCCCGGCACTACCGACTATCACACCGGCCCTGACGATGCCGACTTTTATACCGGAAAACCCTCCGCCGGAAATTTCGCCCACCCCGCCGCCGACTCTCGATCCGACTGTGATAGCTCGTTATCCCAGGCAAAACGGCGTTCCGGTGCTGCCGGTTTTTACCGAGCCGACCGCGCTCTCGCTACCACTCCCGGTGCGGAAAGCCAATTATGGGGTCGAGGGGAAGCCGCGCGTGGGTATCCAGGCCGGTCACTGGCGTGTCGAGCAACACCCGGACGAGCTGGCCGAGTTCCGGCGCAATACCGGGGCGCAAGGCGGCGGGTTGCGCGAGGCCGATTTGAATTTGCAGATCGCCCAGAACGTGGCAACCTTGCTGGAAGCGCAGGGCCTTCAGGTCGATTTATTACCGGCCACCCCACCGGTAAATTACACCGCCGATCTGTTTTTGGCTTTACACGCCGACGGCGATACCACCGGGCGTGGTCACGGCTTTAAAATCGCCCGGAGCCGCTACAGCCTGCTACCACAGACCGATGACGCGCTGGTAGCTGCCCTGTACAAAGCTTATGGGGCGGCCACCGACTTGCCCCGCGACGATAGCCACATCAGTTCCAATATGCTTGGCTATTTTGCCTTTAACAACCGGCGTTATCTGCACGCGATCAACCCCTTCACCCCGGCGGCGATCCTCGAAATGGGCTATGTAACGAGCGACCTCGACCGGGCGGTGTTTAGCCATCGTTCACAAAATATAGCGCAGGGTATCGCAAGCGGTATCCTGGATTTTCTCAGTCTCAGACCGGCCCTCGAACTCCGTGAGCCACCCGCCGCCTGGCCGGTAATCGAAGCTTTGACCGACCGGGTACCGCTTTATACCCGCCCCGATGGTCGCCTGGCCGGTTATCTGAGCAAGTACCAGCAGTTTGACTGGTTCGAGAGTAAAGATAGTTATTATGTGGTGAGCGTCCCGGAGTTAAAACAGGTATTGTTCGTCAAGAAAAGCGATTTCCGAACCTTTACCGAGAACTTGCCTCACCCCTGAAAGCGAAAGTCCTACCATTATAACTTTTGAACTGATTCCAACTAAACTCAAATAAATGAGGTTAGCTTAGACCGGGGCTTTGTGTTAAAATGGGGGTTGAATAAGGGTAAATTCGACCCGCTTTAGGAACTGATTTGCCGGATTATTACCAAAAATGCAGCACTGGGAGGCAGCGTGTTTAATTTTTTCAAGCGCAAAAAAGAAGAAGAAAAGGTAATCGAGCAGAAAACCGAGCAGGCGCTTGAGAAAAGCCGGAGTGAGGGCAGCGTTTTCGGCCAGATCGGTAAACTATTCGAGGTAGACGACATCACCGACCAGTTCTGGAGCGAACTGGAAAAGCTACTTTTGCAAGCCGATATTGGTTTTAATCTCACCAACAAACTTATCGAGGCCAGCCAGCGTCGGACGCTGGACGAGAAAACCCGCCGTAGCCGGGATGTCGAGCGCATTTTTCGTCATGAAATGATCAAGACCCTGACCGAAGTCCAGGGGAAAGCCTTTGCGACGGTCGAGGCCACCCACGAAAAGGAAAAGCGCGACCGCGAGTGGGAGCAGAAACAACGCGAGAAACAGGTCGGCAAGCTGACCAAAGGCCAGGCTCCCCTTCCGCCCGCTTCCATCCCGAAGGTCAACCCGGATGAGGAAGGCAAAAAACGGCCTTACGTGATAATGGTGGTCGGGGTTAACGGCGGTGGCAAAACCACTTCGATTGCCAAGCTGGCCGCTTATTACACCAGTGGCGGGGCCAGTGTTGTGTTGGGGGCGGCGGATACTTACCGGGCCGGGGCGGTCCAGCAACTCAAAATCTGGGGCGAACGGGTGGGTGTGCCGGTGGTGGCGCGCGGCCAGGATACCGATCCTGCCGCCGTAGCCTTTGAAACAGTCAAGTACGCCCAGGATAACGGCATCGACATCGTAATCATCGACACTTCGGGGCGGTTGCAGACCAATTTTAATTTGATCGGCGAGATGAAAAAGATCGAGCGCACCGTCGAGAAGGCCCAGCCCGGCGCACCTAACGAAATTTTGCTGGTCCTGGATGCCCAGTTCGGCCAGAACGGTTTGTCGCAAGCCAAACATTTTACCAATGCGGTCGGGATCGACGCAATTATTTTGACCAAGCTGGACGGTACGGCCAAAGGTGGGATCGGCTTCGCTATTGCGAACGAATTAAAAATCCCGCTCAAGTATATTGGAACCGGTGAGAAAGTCGAAGATTTTGCCGAGTTCGAGCCGGAAGCTTATGTAAACGCCCTTTTCCAGCGACGTTAGCCATTCACGACCCCGCTAAATTTCTTTTGCGAGAGGTAGGCTAAACAGTTACTAAATTTTTTAAGATAAATAAGGCATAAATTGTTTTCTCACTGTCACCGCGTCTGTGTGGGACGGGACAAGCTTTATCAAGAGGATAGGAATTTTAATCAATGTTTGACACACTCTCTGAACGACTGGAAGGTACCTTCCGCGCCTTAACCGGACGCGGTAAGTTGACCGAGGACGATATTCGCAAGGCGATGGTGGAAGTTCGCCGGGCTTTGCTCGAAGCCGATGTAAACACGATTGTGGCCGAGGAATTCGTCAATGACGTAACCAACGAAGCCCTGGGTTCCCAGATTCTGACCAGCCTTACGCCCGGCCAGCAAGTTATCAAGATCGTAAATGATAAACTGGTTGAGTTGCTCGGTGGCGACCCGGACAACGACGAAGACGATAACGAAAACAATAAATTAAACCTTCAGAAAACCCCGCCCACTATTATTATGATGGTCGGCTTGCAGGGTTCCGGTAAAACTACGACGGTTGGCAAACTGGCCCTGGCTTTGCGCCAGCAAAAACCGCCGCAGCGTCCCTTGCTGGTTGCCGCCGACATTTACCGGCCCGCCGCCATTGAACAACTTCAAACGCTCGGCCAGCAGCTAGGTATCCCGGTCTATACCGAAGGCAATAACGTCGCGCCGCCGGTGATTGCTCGAAACGCTATCGAACTGGCCCGCAAAAATAGTAATACGGTGGTCATTATCGATACCGCCGGACGTTTGCAGATCGATGAGCCGTTGATGCAGGAATTGCAGGACATCAAAACCGGTGTGTCGCCTCACGAGGTGCTGCTAGTAGTCGATGCCATGAGCGGCCAGGAATCGGTTAATGTGGCGATGGAGTTTAACCGGCGGGTAGGGGTGACCGGTCTGGTCGTTACCAAGATGGATGGTGACGCGCGGGGTGGTTCGGCCCTATCGGTGCGGGCCGTAACCGGAGTACCGATCAAGTTTATGGGTATGGGCGAAAAGCTCGACGCCCTCGAACCTTTCTACCCCGACCGGATCGCCCAGCGTATTTTGGGTATGGGCGATATTCTGACCCTGATCGAGCGCGCTCAACTGGCCTTTGACGAAGAGCAAGCCAAAAAGCTCCAGGATAAAATGAAGAAGGGGAAGTTCGACCTGGAGGACTTCCTGAACCAGATGCGCAGCCTCAAGAAAATGGGACCGCTCGGCAGTATCCTGGGTATGTTGCCGGGGGTCGGCAAACAGATGAAAGAAATGCGCAACGCTCTTGATACGCCAGAGGCCGACGCTTCGCTTCGCCGGACGGAAGCAATTATTCTTTCGATGACCAAGAAGGAGCGCACCGCCCCGGAGATCATCAACGCCGGGCGCCGTCGCCGTATCGCCGCCGGTAGCGGTACTACGGTGGCCGATGTAAACGATTTGCTGCAACAATTCAAAATGATGCGCCAGATGATGCAATCGATGGGCAGCGGTGGCGGCTTGAATATGGGGAACCTCGGCTCGATGATGGGTAATGCCATGAATGGTCCGGCGGCTGGGATGGGTGGCATGGGGATGGGCGCACCCAAGCGCATCGCCCCACCCCCGCGCGACCCGCTGGCCGATTTCCGCAAAGGTAGCGGCCCCCGCCCGGCCAACGCTTTGCCGTCCCGGCCCGCCAATGGCAACGGTTCCGGCAGTAATAATGGTGCAGCCCGCCCGGCCTCACCCGGTCAGGTCGCCCGGCCTGGCAAGAAGAAAAAGAAGAAATAACTTTATAGAATTTTAGCTTTGACCTCACTTGTGAGGTCAAAGCTAAAATAAATGTTTTCACAGGGCACCCATAGGGTACCCGCCCTTTGACCCCCCGCAGTACACCCAATGGGTACTTGGCCCCCACTACTCCCGTTTGACTTTGGTTTACAGAATCAAGCGAAAGTCTTAAATTACTAAAAATCACTAGAAGGCTATTGACTTATTGTCCCACTTGAACCTATAATCATCTCATATTACCGATTTTACCGGAAATAACTGAGGGGAAAATATGAGTAAGCGTAATAAAGATGATATTGCCGCCCTGCAAGAACGGGTTGAAGTACTGGAACAACAAATAGCTGGCTTGCTGGGTCTGGAATACAGACCGGTAACGCCAGGGGCTTTTGGTCATCCGCCGCCAAAGGAAAGCCTGACCGCCAGTAAATTTCTCCGCGATATACTACCGGCCCTGGGACGAAGAGCTAACAGTGAGGCAGCCCGGTTGCTGGTGGTAGCGATGGCCGATCAGGAGGGGGCACTGGGAGGCGGGCCGGTAGCGGTTCAAAATCTGGCGGTGGACGAGGCGGTAAGACCGTTGGCCGGGTTGGGAACAGCCATCAGCCACGTTTCTCGCTTGAAAATGTTGCAAGCGTTACTCTTGCATCAAGAGTGTACCACCACCGAACTGGCTGAAATTAGCGGAGCCAGTGGCGGCAATCTTTACCAGCATTTGAATGAATTGAATACGGCAAACCTGATTTTCCAGCCCAGTCGCGGACATTATCGCCTGACACCCGGCGGGCAATGGACGGTTGCCTTGCTGTTTTTTGTCGCTCGCCAACCTTCCAATAGCTGGTTAAACCAGTGGAACGAGGAAAAGCCCAGGGCTAGCAATGACTAGAGCTAATGGTCTATCCGGTCGCTACCAGATGGAAGTTAGGTATTTAGAGGTTAGTCATTCAAAGGAAGATAAACGGTCAGGGTAGTCTGCAAACCCGGTAGACTGTCGATCAGCATACGGCCTCCGTGCAGGTCGGCCAACCGTTTTACGATAACCAGGCCGAGGCCAAAGCCCTGCTGTGCGTGGAGTTTCCGGTCGAACTGGACGTATGCCCCTATACTGGCGATTTGCTCGGCGGTCATTCCGTAACCTCGGTCGTGGACGTTCAGTACAAATTCACCCGCCTGCTGGCAGGCCTGTATAGTGACCGGTTGGCCGCTCCGAGAATATTGAAACGCGTTGAAAATGACTTCATCCACCAGATGTTTTAACCATTTGTCGCTAATGTTAAGTAGCGTACTTTTGCCCTCCAGCCCGGTCAATTCCAACTTTAAATCGGCCATCCGGTTGGCGTTGTCGGCCCGCCGGATGGCGATCTCACGGATCAGGCTTGTCACGGGTTGCTTCGGCACCGTAAGCTCACATTTTTGAAAGGTGCGCGAGTGGTTTGCCCACAATATCTCCAGTTCTGAGTAAAGCAAATACTTTTCGATCAAGGATTGGAGACGATGGGCGGCACTATTGAGCATCCGGCACATTACGCTATTTTCGGCAACCGTCAACTGTTCGGATTGCAGCACTTCTGCGCTCATCAAAATTATACTCAGGGGCGTATTCAATTCGTGTGGTAAAGATTGGGCCAGGTTTGCACTTAGGGTGTTGAGCTTCTTTTGAAAACTATCATTAAAGGCGGTCTGGCGGTGGAGCCGGGCGTTAATCGCCTGGAGCAGTTCTTCCGGGTCCAGCGGTTTTGTCAGATAATCATCGGCTCCCATTCCCATTCCCTGCCGGATCGCCGCTTTGCTATCCAGCGAGGTCAGAAAAATAAAAGGGATCGTAGAAGTCTGTTCTGTTCTTCGTAAACCTTTTAGTACCTCGTATCCATCCAGATCAGGCATTACAACATCGCATAATATTAGATCGGGCGGTTCCAGGTTGGCTATTTCCAGCCCGACCTGACCGCTACCGGCCTCTATTACTTCAAACCCGGCCTCGCTGAGTAACTCGTGGGTGATTTCCCGAATGTCAGCATTGTCATCGATGACTAAAATTTTGCTCATATCTGGTTACTTTACATCCAAGAGTTAAAGATCTGAAATGTTTTTAAAGAGTAGGTCGTAAAAGAAGTTGAACAGGATTGCCAAGTATAGTTATTTTAACATCACTTTGTTACGGAATTGTTTAGAACGTGTAACAATTTTATGGTTGGTTGCATACGAAAAAGACCGGTCTTTTTGCAAAGATCGGTCTCTTGATTTTTTAGCTTGCCGGAGGGGTTATTCACGCACCGGTTGATGAGTGAGCAAACGATAAGCCGCGATAACAATAATCGCGCCGACCAGGGCTACCAGAATCGTTTGTAAATTAAAGCCGCTTACATAATCGCCGCCGAAAAGTAAGCTTGCCACAAAACCACCCACGATGGCACCAACTACACCGATTAAAATATCGGCCAGCAAGCCACCCGCGCCACTGCTCATAATCATATTGGCGACCCAACCCGCCACCAGACCTACCAACAACCAGGCTATAATACTCATTTTTTGTCTCCTTTCGGCTAGACTCAGGGGTAATGTCCCCTCTATCCTTGCCGGTTTAATCCACATTATTAACTATATCTTCAAGGCTCATTTCTATGAGCATATTCTTAAAAGTTTTACACAAACATAATAATGCAGAGATTGTGCCATCATTCGGCCTCTTGCCTTCCAGAAATCGCTGAATCAAAAACCCGGCTACTTCCGCTTGATTATCTCAAGCGGAAATGACCGGGTTTTTGAGGCTTAGAGACCTGTTTGGAAAACCACCTTAGCCTTTCAGACCCGTGTAAGAAACCCCTTCGATAAAGAACCGTTGAAAAGCCACAAACATTATAACAATCGGCAGCATTACCAGTAGCGACCCGGCCATCAGCAAACCCCAATCGGTCTTGTAAAGACTGCGGAAGGTACTCATACCCAGCGGCAAAGTCCGGTTTTCCTCGGTACTGACGATAATCAAGGGTAGCAAGAAATCGTTCCAGCGACCCATAAAGGTAAAGATGGTCAGGGCCGACAGAGCTGGACGCGCCAGGGGCATTACTACCTGGGCGAACGTGCGGAAGCGGCCCGCGCCATCGACTCGCGCGGCTTCTTCCAGTTCGACCGGGATTGCCATAAAGAACTGGCGCATCAGGAAGATACCAAACGCAGTGACCATGAACGGGATAATCAGACCCGGCAACGAATTGAGCAGATTTAGATTCTTGAGCAGAATATAAATCGGTATCAGGGTAATGATCCCCGGAACCATCATTGTTGCGATAATCATCCAGAAGATCACGTCCCGACCGGGGAAGGGAATCCGGGCGAAGGCATATCCGGCGGTCGAGGAAAATAATAACGTCATGATAGTGGTGACTACCCCGACGATCAGGCTATTTATAAACCATGTTCCAAAGGCTACTTTGGTAAAAATGTTAGCATAGTTTTCCAGGGTGACATTCTTTGGAAGCCAGCTAAACCCATTCACAAACCCGGCGTTGATTTCACTTTCCGGTTTAAACGAAGTGGTGATCGACCACAGGAACGGTATAAACTCAATGAAGGCAAAGCCGATCAACAAACTATAGGCCAGCACTCTTATGAGTACGCGCACCCAGGGTGCCGTTTCGTTGATGGCACTGGGGGCGGTCGGAATAGACGCGCGTGGCGGCACTTTGAGTTCACTTGAAGAAACAGCCATTGTTCCTACCCCTTTCTAATATTCCTGATCGGTTTTGAACAAGAACTTCTGTAAGACAGTCACAACCATAATTATCGCCAGCAACACAACCGATCCCGCCGCCGCGATGCCCATATGATTGGATTCTTTGAAGGCTTGTTGGTAGATGTAGAAAACCGCCGTCAGGGTCGATTTTTCTGGGCCACCACTGCCGTTAGAGATTACAAAAGCCTGGTCAAAGACCTGAAAAGTACCGATCAAACCAAGCGTTACCACAAAAAAGGTGGTCGGGGTCAGCAGTGGTAGTGTAATGCGAAAAAACCGCTGGACCGGGGTCGCGCCATCGACCGAGGCAGCTTCATACAGGTGGGCCGGTATATCTTGCAGGGCTGCCAGATACAGAATCATCATTGTGCCGGAGGTGGTCCAGATGTTCAAGCCCATAATCGAAGGAAGGGCCGTTTTCGGATCGTCTACCCAGGTTGGACCGTGTATGCCAAACATCGATAGGCCATAGTTTAGCAGACCGTTCTGGTTAAAGACCCACAAAAAGATAATGCTGATAACTACCGAACTGCTGATCGAAGGAAAAAAGAAAGCCGTTCGGAAGAATGTTTTCCCGCGAATTTTCTGGTTAACCGCGACCGCCAGCAAAAGGGAAAGGACGGTCTGGATCGTCACGACGAAGAACGAGAAAACCGCCGTATTGAGCAAGGCGGTATGGAAATCGTCGGAAACCAGTACTTTTGAAAAATTGTCCAGTCCTACAAAGGTGCGGTCATCAATATTAAAGGTGTTGATTTTGAACAAACTTAAAAACAAACCGTAAACAATCGGATAAGCCGTAAAAACCATGAAGAAGATTAAGGCAGGCAAGACAAAAAGCACACCGGCCCATTTGTCCATCAACTTTTGCCTGGCTAAACTACTTCCGGTCATTACTGCCGCCTGGGCCGGATTAACACTTCTTGCCATTTCTTTCCTCCTGCTTAGAAGTTAAGGCCGGACCAGAAAGCCGGTCGGGAACCGACTTTCTGGTCCACCCGCTCACCACTTGACCGGTCGGCGGGTGAAGCCTGCCACTTAAAACTTTACTGTAACTGACCCTTTACCAGACCATCAATATTCTTGATAACTTGATCTTCGGGTTTGCTACCGGAAAAGAGCGACTGGAGTTCAGGATTGATCTTGTCGGCGAAACCGCCGAAGCCAGGCCCAAACTGCCAGGGTTTGGCAAAGGTTGTACTATCGACCAGGGCTTTGCGCTCAGGGAATTTCTGAACAAATCCGTCGGTCAGGGCCGACCGGGAAGGCAAAGCCAGACCAATGTCGCTCAACAAACGCTGCTGACTTTCGCTGGTCAGGAAGCTTAACAATGCAAAGGTAGCGTCCTTGTCCTTAGCTTTGGCCGACATTACATAGGCCACCGTAAAGTCAAGGGTTGCCTGAACGTCACCTTTGGGCAACGGCGCAATCCCTACTTTGTCTTTGGTAGGGGTCTTGTTCAAAGGCGGAATCAACCAGCCACCTTCAAAGGCAACGGCGGCTTTCTCTTTGATCAGGGCATCCCCGGCCCAGTCGGCACCCAGTTCGCTGGCTTTCTTCGACAGTCCATCTTTGCGGAGGCCATAGTAGAAATCCAGGCCTTTTTTGAAACCATCGCCACTTGCCAGCGAGGATTTGCCATCCGGCGCGACGATACCGCCGTTGTATTCGTAGACCCAGGGCAGTACGCGGGCCAGATCAGGGTCAGCCGCCAGCGGAGCAGTTCCGGCAGGCATGGTGCCTTTGAGCTTGGTCAACGCCGCTTTTAACTCGTCAATGGTGGTTGGAACCGAGGTTATACCGGCTTTCTGGAACATTTCTTTGTTGTAGAACATAACCAGGGTGTTGTGGTCTTTTGGCAAGCCATAAGCCATGTTGTCCGGGCCGGTAAAAGCTTTTATCAGGTTCGGGTAGAAATCGCCCAGATTGACCTTGAACTTGTCAGCGTAGCTGTTCAAAGGTTCCAGCACTTTACCATTGATGTAATCGGGTGCGATCAAGCTATCGACATAGAAAATGTCGGGCGCGTTGCCACCGGCGATCAAAGTTTTGATCTTGGTGTCATAATCGCTGGCGATAACTTCGCGCTGAACTTTGATATTCGGGTAAGCTTTGGCGAAGTTAGCCAGTTGCTGGTCTACAATCGCATCTTCTTCCGGCGAAGAAGTGGCGGTTGAAATCCGAACATTACCGCTGACAGTGGTATTAGGGGTCATCGCCGCTCCGGCAGCGGCAGTAGTCATCGCTGCGCCACCGGCGGCGGTAGTCATCGCCGCTCCGGCAGCGGCAGTAGTCATCGCTGCCCCACCGGCGGCGGTGGTCATCGCTGCCCCACCAGCGGCGGTGGTCATCGCTGCCCCACCAGCGGCGGCAGTTGTGGCCGTGCTTCCGCCAGCAGCGGGACCGGCAGTGTTGGTGGCGTCACCACAGGCTACCAATAGCATAGCTACCAGTAGCGAGAAAACGGCCAGCCAGCTAACCCGGCGTAAGCCCTTTATTGTTGACATCTTTGTCCTCCTCCATAGAGTTTTCGTTGTTGTCGTTAAAAAAACAGTAACCAGACTGGTAAAAAGTTGAAAATAGCCATGCTAACGGCTAATCGCTAAACTTTTACCATAAGACCATAGGTAAGATTAATTGACCAGCCTCAAAAGTGATAGCTAACCCTTGCTAATAACCCACTCTGGTCATCAGGGCGAGTTTGGCTGCTAAGGCGAAGGCTGGCCGGTTTCCGGGCAGACCGGTTTTGAATAACCTGACCGGTCTGATTGGTTATACCTGCGTCGAGGGATTGACCAGTTTTACCGGTGAAGGTAGCGTACCGATCACCTCGAATTTGCCCGTCTGTGGCTGACGCTTGAGCGTCAGGTCTAGCCGGGTCTGGCCCAGCCGCAAACCTCGCAGCGTTATTTCGTGCAAGTTTGGCGGCAGGAGCGGATTTATTTTCAAAGAATGGTCCGCCGCATCGGCTTCCAGGCCGAGCAGCGTTTGTAAGAGTAAGGGAGCTGTGCCAGCCGCCCAGGCTTGCGGGCTACAACTCACCGGGTAAGCAGCCGGAACTCGCTCCTCGATCCCTTTATCGACCCGTCCGAAACCGCAATAAAGTTCCGGTAGACGACTATGGGGGAAGGTAGCGGCGGCATCGAATAACTGACCGGCCAGGGCCAGGGCTTCCCGGTCGAACCCGTAGCGGCGCATTCCGGCTACGATCAGGGAATTGTCGTGGGGCCAGATCGATCCATTGTGATAGCTCATCGGGTTGTAGGTCGGATCGAGAGTACTCATGGTCCTGATCCCCCACCCACTCAACATATCGGGCTGCATCAACCTTTCTACCAGTGGTGCGGCCTTAGCCTGGTCTACAATTCCACTCCACAGGCAGTGGCCGGGATTGGAAGTGATGTTGCGTACCTGGTTTTTCTGACCATCCAGGGCCTGAGCAAAAAAGCCCGCCTCCGGCCACCAGAAATCCTGGTTAAAGCGAGTCTTGAGACGGGCGGCCTGTTCTTCCAGTTGTCTGGCCCGTTCTTGCTGGGCTGTATCACCAAAATGCCGCAGCGTACCGGCAAGTTCGCGCAGAGCGGCGTAATAATAGCCCTGCACCTCGATTAAGGCGATAGGCGGTACCGGATGCGGTCCCATCGACCCTCCCATCGACTCATCGCTATCCTTCCAGCCCTGATGCAATATGCCACGCGCTGACCGGCGACTAAACTCGATATAGCCATCACCATCGGCGTCGCCATAGGTAGTGGCCCAGTTCAGGGCATTTTCGACGGCAGGCCACAACTCGGCAAACAGGGCTTGGTCATCGACCCAGCGTAGCGTTTCGGCGAAACACTGGATAAACAGTAAAGTGCTATCGACCGAGCCGTAATAGGGGCCGTGTGGCATCTCGCCTCCGAGCGTCATATCCCCACGCCGTAACTCGTGCAGGATTTTGCCCGGCTCTTCGTCGCGCCAGTCGTCCGTCTTTTTGCCCTGGTAAGCAGCCAACGCCCGCAGCGTATCGATAGCAATCTGTGGATTGAGGCTTAGAGTCTGAATGGCCGTAACCAGGCTATCGCGGCCAAAAAGGGTAAAATACCAGGGTAAGCCAGCCGTCACGATCAGATTTTTACCGTCTCTTTGCATTAGCGACCTCAAATCCAGCGTACTAATCTGCAAGACCTGATTAAATAGATAATCATTGCTGCTGACCTGGCTACAATCCTGGCTCCACTGCCGGTAAACCTGGCGCATACGAGCGACCTGACTGGCAAAATTTTCTTCGGCTGGTTGGGCTGCCACCGCCATAGCCGAGGCGGCCTCCGGGATGATTTGCATCCGTAGGGTTTTGGGCTGGTTGGTTGGCAAGTTCAGGCTCATATACAACACCACCTGCGGCAGACTCGAATTATTCAACAGGCTCTTATAGTGGCTTTGTTCGCAGCGGTCAGGCCACCGGTCGCACGAAAAATTTAGGGTTCTTACCGGTAATTCCGGTTTGCCCGGCACCGAGCTAAAAACCAAACGCTGGCCGTCATCCTCAACCTTTAATTGAACCGTCTCACCCTCCCTGGAACCGGGAAAGCCGCGCACTTCAAAAATATCGGCGAAATCCGCCGTAACTTTTATACCGATTTCCAGAGTTACCGGTTCGGAATGAAAGTTGGTAAACTCCAGTTGTTCATGCAAGCCACCCTGAACCAATCTTCGCCGGACGATGCCTACCGCGTGCGCGACGGCGGTCTGGCTGGCGGCAACCGTCGAGTCCTGCATATCGGCACTGGGCAAATGCGGACTGCTGAGGTGGAAAGTTGCGGCAATATTGTAATCAGCACTGGAATTTAAGACCTGGGCTGCCAGCCCGTTAATCGTCAGTTCCAGGCCGCTCAGGTAGCGGGTATCCTCGTAATAAAGCCCATGACCCTGTAAACCGGGTTGAACTTCGCCACTCAGGTCACTGACTAAAAAAGTATAATCGTCTTTTAAGGTTATTGTTTCGATCAAACTAATTTCTCCAGCATTCCTTTATTCGCAATTTTTATCAATATTCCATCGATTTCTATTAATATCCTATATTGATACACCCAGGCAGCCTATAGGATTGCCTATAACGGGCGTGCCACAAGAGCCGATCAGGCCGATTCCCGGCATATCAGTTCCGGGATCAGCAGTACCTGTTTTGGCCCGACGCGAACCATGCCGGGTAATTCCGGTAAAACCGGGGCCAGTTCATCTTTGTTTTTAAGCATACCAACCAGCAATTCCAGCAATGCGGTGCAAGTCGTCGTAATGGGCTGGCGGAGAGTAGTAAGGCCCGGCTGCAAATAAGCCGCAAACGGCAGATCATCGAAGCCAGTTACCGCGATCTGATCGGGGCCGCTTCCTACCTCTCGACCGTTGTCGCTGACCGCCTGGATCACGTGCAAGGCCAGGTCGTCGCTCCCGGCCACCAGCGCGGTGGGTTGTTCGGCGGCGGGCAAACTAAAAATCTGCTTGATCGCCGCGTAAGCCTGTTCGGGAAGTTGTAGATTACCGATGACCAGCCGCTTATCCTCATGCAACTCGTGACTTTTCAGCCCGCGCAGAAAGCCTTCGTAGCGATGAAATGCGTAGGACATTTCGAGAGGGCCACTCAAATAGGCCAATCGCCGGTGCCCTTTTTTGTACAGGTAATCCACTACGGTTTCCAACCCGGCCACCCCATCTACATCCACAAACGGATAATTCAGGTCGGCGTAACCGGTGGTGCGGCCAAAGGCCACAAACGGGATACCCAGGCGGAGCAGCAAATTGATCCGTTCGTCCACCGGTTTTATATCCGATAATACGATGCCGTCGACCCGGCCAGTGCCAGCCAATTCGCGGTAGATTTCTTCGACGTTGCGGGTGGTGTCGACCAGAGCCACCAACAGGCTCAGATCGTGTTTGAAACAGGCCAGGGCCATTACGCCGGTAAATTCTTTGAAGAAAGGCTCGGCTTCGACGTGTTGATTGAGGAGGGGAGCAAAAGCAATGGTATTGGTTTTTTTACCCTGTAAACTACGGGCTGCTGCGCTGGGGTAGTAATTCAGCTCCTCGGCTATCGCCATAATATGCTGGCGAGTTTTTTCGTTGACATCACTGTAGCCGTTGAGTGCCCTTGAAACAGTAGTGATCGACACCCCGGCTTTTTTAGCTATGTCAAAGATAGTAGCCACGCCTTTGTAACTCCCTGGTCTTTTACAATTCTTTTTCTAGTTTTTTAAAGCCGGATATAAGAGCATTTTTTAGTAGTTGTTTCCTGGCTTATATGAGGTTTATTATTACCCAAAACGTTTCGGAAGTCAAGCTTCTTACGATTTGGTCTGGCCTTCTGCTCAAAGTTGCATAAATCAGGCCACCAACCCGGTTTTTTTACCATATTCAAGCTAGTTTTTCACGTTAAAACTACCAGTGTGGTTGCAGCAAAAGTGATTGGTGAAAGCCAGATTGGTGGGAAAAATTGGCGTGAGAAAAAGAAGAAATAAAAAAAGCGCGGTGTAAGCTCCGCGCTTTAGGTAGCCTCTGGCTGATCTGGAATTGTTCTGATTGTAGCCTTTACCTCCCCGAAAGGGTAAGGGAGGCATGGTTTGCTACAGGAAAGACTAGACGGTGATTGCGTTGCCCCGGTAAATCCGGGAACGATAGCGACTTTCTTCCGGGCTGGGTAGTGGGGCGGCAGTCAGCAGGATCGCGTTGACAAAGCGGGTCAGCTCCTCCTCGTCTTCAGCCGCGTTGCGGGGTTCCTCGTCCCTGGCCCGGCGGGTCAGGTCGACCTGGTTGACCGCACCGTAATGGACGGTTCGCTCGCTTTCCGAACCGAGGGTAGCGGTAAAAGCGTGCAGGGTAGTCTTGATAAAGTTTGCCAGCGCGAATTCGTCGTTGGTGGAGTGATGACCGGTGGCCGGAGTTACCAGCACCAACCGACCGCCATCGATAAAGGCGGCTTTCTTAGCTACCCGGAAGTGGTGGGTTATCTGCTGCTCGATCAACTCGGTAAAGCCGGTTTCGCTCAATACATTGGACCAATCACCCTCGACGGTGCCAGTAAGACGACAAGCCGGGAGCGGTCGGAAAGGCGTACTGATCAGGGCGGCGGGATTGCCGTACAACCGGCGGGCCTGTTCGAGGCCGCCTTCCAGGTCATCGCTTATCGCCAGGGTTTGAAAGCGCGGGTCATTCGGGCCGTTTTGGTGTAGATCGTGGGCAGCGTCTTCGGTCTCGGTCAGGATGACCAACCGGGCCACCGCCAGATCGTTCAGAAAGGTTCCGGCCAGTCGCAAAAGATGCTGGCGCAGGTGTTCACCCACCAGAAAGATAACCGAGCCTCGCAGCTGTTCCAGCCGAGCCGGGCTGGCTTCGCCGAATAGCTCTCCCTCGGTTACGGCGCGTTCCATCCGCAGCCCACCGGAGGAGAAAAAGGTTTCGCCGGTAACATAATAATCGGCCAGGTGATGGGCTACCGCCAGGGCCAGGTCCAGGTCGGTTGGCATTCGCTTCAGGTACAACATCCCCAGATTACGTTCCATGATCCGGCAAGCCTCGCGCTCGAATTCCGCCGGCGAGAAAAACGGCTCCGCCGGGATTTGGCCGAGGAGGGCCGGGCCGTCGGCCTTCAAAGGGTTGAGATCGGGTAGACGGTCGGGAGCCAGAAAGCCGCCATTCGCCAACCGTTGGACCAGTTTGCGGGCCAGCCCTTCGTTTAAGAAATAGCCGGACGAAGAACCGCGCGGATCGCTTTGCCCTTGGAGGGTAGCTGCCAGGCGGCGCAGCCCTTCCGGTTGGCGCGGGTTGTCGCTGATTTCCGGCATATTGTTAGCCAGGAGGACCGGCAACAATTCCAACACACTCTGGCCGGAGGTGCGCTGGGTCTGGATCAGAGTAGTATAAATCTCGTTGAGGCGTTTGTTTTCCAGAATGACTCTGGCCCGGCGGGTAAACATACTGGGCCGGGCCGCGCTTCCCCGCAAACGTTCGCCATCGACCGGACCGGGGGCGACGGTATTGATCTGGATTTCCGGGCCGAGTGACCGCGCTAGCGATTCGGCCAACGCCCGTTGACCGGCTTTGCTGACGGCGTAATCGGCCCGGTTAGGGTAGGCAATCGCTACGTATTTTTCGCCGCCAAAGTAGGACGATACGTTGATCACATAGCCGCTACCCCGCGCTTTCATCTGGGGTGCCAGTTGGCGGATCAGGGCGTAGTTGCTGATCAAATTGGCTTGCAGAGTCTGCCGCCATTTATCGAGCGGGAGGTCCATCACCATATCCTCCGCGCCACTGACGGCGGCGTTATTGATCAGGTAATCAACCCGGCCAAATACTTGTAGGCTGTGTTCGACCAGACGGCTGACCTGGACCGGGTCGCCAATATCGCAGTCGGCCAGAATCTCCACCCGCCCGGCGGCATCGCTATAACCGGCGGCAAAAAGTTCTTCTATAATAGAATTCTGAACGCTCTGAAGTTCGGCTACTCGCCGGGCAGCCAGCATAACGCGGGCACCGGACAGAGCCAACACGCGCCCGATTTGCGCGCCGATACCACCGCTTCCCCCGGTGATCAGGGCTACTTTATCGGCGTGCAACCCATTAAAATGCTTGCTCCAGCTTTTGATTTTTTTTTCCTTCGAGTTCGTTATTTCGGTTGTCAAGGTTTACTCCTTCCTGATAACCAGTAGCAAAGGTTAACTTTGCCGTTCGCGTTCCAAGAATCGCGGGTTAGCGATTTGCAATTTCTCAATGGTAGTCTGATACAGGTGGTCGGCCAGTTGACGGCTCCATTCGTCATCGCCGGTATCGCCCGTTCGCAACCGGCGGCAAAGGGTCCGGTTAAAGTCGTCAATCGTTTGACCTAGCTGGTCCGGGTGGGAGGGCATTTTCGCAGCCGATTGATCAAAAAAATCGGCCAGGCGTTGCCACTCGGCTTGCATCAACGGTTCCGCCTCGTGCATCTCGCGGGTCACAATATTGAGGACGTTGATCGCGATCAGGCTCCTGAACTTCAGGCGCGGATTATCGGCCATCAGGGGTAGAATTTCTTCATTTAAGAACTGGGCGACCGCTTCGATCAAATCGGGGCCGCTGGGCCGGTCTTGCATGGTTTTCGCTCCTGACTTGGTTAAATTTTCTCTTTACGGTTCGGCGGGTGGCTTGCCTTAGTTGCCCGCCGCGACCGGCACCAGCCGCAGCAAGTTCAATATTTCCAGTTCCATTTCGCAGCAACGCCGCCCCAGACAGGCAAATTCCAGGTTGGGCTGTTCGCCGCTCAGGTGCCGTTTGGTTTGTTTGAGCAGCCCGACCGCCCACCAGACATTGCCTATCAGTTCCCAGTAGGCCACGCGGTCCGGGTCGACCGGGAATTGGCTGGCCGCTTCGTAAGCCTGGAAGTATTCTTCCGGCTGGCCGATGCCGCCCAATCGCAAGCGGTCCATCCCGAACCGCCATTCGCGGACGAGCGGATAGGCCAGGTCTTCGGCGTAATCGCCCAGGTGACTGAACTCCCAGTCGATCAAGGCCACCAGACCGTCCTCGTTCACCAGCACATTGCCGATCCGGAAGTCGCCGTGTATCAGCACTAATTTTGGCGGCGGGGCCGGTTCGTGACGGCGCAGCCAGTTCAGGGCCAGTTCCAACACCGGGTGCGGTTCGTCGAGAGCGTCCAATTCGGCCTCGATCTGAGCCAGCCGGGTCTGGGCCGGAGTCTGGCCGCGCTCCGGTTTGGATAAGAGCCGGTCCAGACCGTAGGCAGCGTAATCCACCTGGTGCAGGGCGGCCAGGGCCGTGCCCAGTTGGGCCGGTAGCTTATGGCGAGCCGCCGCCAGATGGGTGGCGCGTACCAGTTTACGGCCAATACTTTCGCCGTTCAGACGTTCGACCAGGGTGGCCGGTGCGCCCAGCACCTCTTCCAGCATCCAGTAAGGCCGGGGGGAAGGTACGCCGTTCTGGCTGGCGGCGCAGACCACCGCGAATTCGCGTTTCAAATCCAGGGCAATCTCGAAAATGCTACCCCCTAGCGGGCGGCGCAAGATCAGTGGGTGAAAGCCCTTGAAAGAGCCTTCTTCCACCGTCAGGTCCAGCCGCCAGGTCTCCTGCGAGGAACCCCCGGCCAGCATTTCCAGGTTGGTCAGGCTCAAGGGGCTATCGACCCGCTCGGCCAGCCGGGCTTCCAGGGCGGTTTTTAACTCTTGTGTATCAGGCATAGGTCGAATTCCAACCGCCATCCTGAGCCTGCCGGATCATGCGTTTGGCGATAGTCACGCGGTGAACCTCGGACGGGCCGTCATAGATGCGGAAATGACGGGTTTCGCGGTAGAAATTTGCTAGCGGGTTATCTTCCGAAATACCCTGCGCCCCGCAAATCTGGATCGCCCGGTCGACCACCCGGTTGACGGTCTCGGAGACGAAGACTTTAGCCAGGCTGGTTTCGCGGCTGGCGGACTGACCCTGGTCGAGCAGCCAGGCGGCTTGCCAGATCATCAACCGGGCGGCGTGCATTTCAACCTCGGAATCGGCCAGCATAATCTGGACGGCCTGGTGGTCGGAAAGCTGGCTGCCAAAAGTCTGACGATGGGTAGCGTGGTCGAGGGCGTATTCCAGCGAACGCCGGGCCGCGCCGAGCCAGCGCATACAGTGGGTGAGCCGGGCCGGTCGGAGCCGTAGCTGTGCGTAGTCGAAGCCTTTGTGTAACTCGCCTAGAATCGCGTCTTCGCCTACCTCGCAATCGACAAATTCTACCTCGCAGTGGCCGCCGACAAAGGACAAATCAATCGTTGGAATCCGGCGCGTGACCTTGAAACCGGGATTGTCGGCATCAACCATAAACATCGTCGCGCCATAGCGGCCTTTGACCTCGGCGGTGCGGGCCATCACAATACTGAAAGCGGCTCCCTCGGCTCCACTGATAAACCATTTCTGGCCGTTGATGACCCAGCGCGACCCGTTCTTGACGGCAGTGGTTTTAAGCAAAGCCGGATCGGCTCCGGCCCCTGGAGGCGGTTCGGTCATCGCAAAGCAACTGCGAACTTTCCCGGCGGCCAGCGGCTCCAGATATTTTGTATGCTGATCGGGCGTAGCGATTTCGTGCAGCAGGTGCATATTGCCTTCGTCGGGGGCGGCGCAGTTCAAAGCCTGCGGACCAAGTACCGAACGTCCGGCCTCCTCGAACAGCACCGAATTGCCGCGCCAGTCCAACCCTAAACCGCCCAATTCCGAGCCAAGCTGGGGCAGAAACACGCCGTGTTCACGGGCCTGACTCTGTACATCGTGCCGGATTGCATCCCAGCGCACGGTATCTTCCGCCGGTGGTAAATTCTTTTCGTAAGGTATTACTACCTCGTTTATGAAGTGGCGGACGGCCAGTTGCAGTTTGGTTATTTCAGGACTGAGACCGAATTCCATTTTTGATACTCCCTTTTTCTTCATTGAATTTTCGCATAACGACAAAACCGACCGTAAGCAGGGTTAGTAGGGGTGCAACCCATG
This sequence comes from Chloroflexia bacterium, assembly GCA_038322625.1. Lineage (GTDB taxonomy): Bacteria > Chloroflexota > Chloroflexia > Chloroheliales > Chloroheliaceae > 54-19. The sequence continues at coordinate 60,638 of JBBQGA010000026.1, read as the reverse complement.
CGGGGGGTATACAGGGGTCTCCCCTGTTAAACCCTTTTTACTTTCGCTTCTACCTTACCTCATAAGGTTGAAGCGAAAGTCTTAGCTAATTGAAAGTTATTAACTGCCGGATGGCTTTACCCTGCGCCAGTTCGTCGAAAGCCCGGTTGATACCGGCTAACTCGATGGTATGGGTGTGCAACAGTTCTACCGGCAGTAATCCGGCCTGATGCATCGCAATATAAAGCGGTATATCGCGGGCCGGTACGGCTGACCCCATATAAGACCCTTTGACGGTCCGTTCTTCGGCGACCAGGCTGACCGCCGGAATTGAGAAATGCTTTTGAGGGTGCGGCAGCCCGACCGTTACGGTCATCCCGCCCCGCCGGGTAGCCTGGTAAGCCTGGCCCAACACCTGTTCGCTACCGGCGCACTCGAAGGCGTAATTCACGCCGCCGCCGCTTATTTCTTTGATTGCGGCCACCGGGTCCACTTCGGTAGTGTCGATAGTGTGGGTTGCCCCGGCTTGCCGCGCCCGCGCCAGTTTCTCGGCTTTGCGTCCTACAGCTACGATGATGCTAGCCCCAACCGCCTTTGCGCCCATAATCGCGCTCAAGCCGATCCCACCCAGGCCAAACACCGCGACCCGGCTACCGGGTTTGACCTGGGCCGTATTTATAACTGCTCCTACACCGGTTAGCACGGCACAGCCAAACAGGGCGGCCAGATGTAGCGGTAGCGTAGGGTCGATCTTGACCAGCGACTCCTGGGCGACTACGGTATAGCGCGTGAAAGCCGAAACCCCCAGGTGATGAAATAACACCTCACCCCGGCCATTTCTAAAATGCTGCTGGCCGTTTAGCAGCGTTCCACTACTATTGACCCGCGCTCCTTTTTCGCACAGCACCGGTCGCCCTTCGACGCAGGGGCCGCACTTGCCACAGGAGGGTACAAACGAAAAAACGATATGATCGCCCGGTTGAAAGTTGCTGACCCCCGCCCCAACCTCGCGCACAATCCCGCTGGCTTCGTGGCCCAGCACCATTGGCATCACACGAGGCCGGGTACCATCCATTACCGATAGATCAGAATGACACAAACCGGCACTGGCAACCTCGACCAGCACTTCGCCCGGACCAGGCCCGGTTAACTCCAGCCTCTCCACGATCAGCGAGTCGGACTTGGCGAACGCCAAAGAATGCTCGGTGCGATACAGCACCGCCGCTTCGGTTGTTAACATAATTCTTATTTCTCCTGCTTGCGATTTTGCCGGTAATAGGACGCGTGGGTGGTCTTATGTTCGTTCGTGTAAAATTTCGCAATCTTCTAATAAGATTGTAGCAGCCGGATTTGAAAGCGTCCAATATATAGTTTACAATGTATCTATATTTATAAGTTATGGATTAGCTGGAGTCAAAAGATGGAATTACGGCATCTAATTTACTTTGAAGCGGTGGTCCGGCTCGAAAATGTCACGCGAGCGGCGGCGGAATTAATGGTAGCTCAACCGGCCATTACCAAACAGCTTCACGACCTGGAGCGCGAACTGGGTGGTGGACCACTTTTTGAAAAAGTCGGGCGTACTTTGCGGCTGACCGAAAGCGGTCGCGGTTTGCTAACCCATACCCGGACGATTTTATCGCAGATCGAAGCTTTGCGGGCCGAAATGCGCGAGCGCGGCGAATTACGCCAGGGTCGAGTTACCTTAGGCGTGCCGCCGACCGTTGGCGAGCGACTATTGCCAAAATTGCTCGAAACCTTTCACCGGCGTTATCCAGCCCTGGAATTGTGTTTGCACGAAGCCAATAGCCGGACTCTGCTAGAATTGCTTTACGCTGGCACCATCGACCTGGCGGTAATAACCATGCCGATCCGCGAACACAAACTGCGCATGACCCAGCTTTTCAAAGAACCGCTGGTGCTGCTGGTTTCGCTTGACCACGCGCTGGCCTTGCGAAAATCGGTCAGCTTTGCCGAGCTTGCCAATGAGCCGTTTCTGTTGTATTCGCCCGGTTCGGTGCGCGAAACTACCCTATCGGCTTGCCGGGAGGCTGGTTTTGAACCCCGGATCGTCCTGAACGGCGGTTCGGTCGAAATCCTGTTGCGGCTGGCGGAGTCGGGTCTGGGCGTGGCGGTTATGCCCCGGTCGGCCCTGGTCGGCACCGAGCAACTGGCAATTCTTTCCCTGCAAAAACCCTCCCTCTGGCGGACGATGGCCCTCGCCTCGCGGGAAGACCGGGCGTTAACCCCGGCAGCCCTCGCCCTGCGGACCTATCTGGAGGAACACCTGACCAGGGATTTTCACCCGGCCTCTGTCTAAAGGCTGGTTCGTAGTTCTGGCTATCAAAAAAAAGAAGAAAGAAAAGAATTAAGCATATTTTTCACAATGCGGATTGCTTATTTACAAAACAAAATCGATCCATTATTATAGATTTAGCAAAACTGCCAAACATCTTTTTACAATTTAGCTTTTTGATTTAAAGCCTGATTAATCCTTTTGGGGTTACACTGGTTTAAATTTAGGGCGCATCTTGACCAAGCCAACAGGTCGGATAATTGGCCGACAAAATGGAAATTTTCGGATTGGGATTTCAATGAGCAGCGAAGCTTTAAACACCGTAGACTCGATCTCGGCGGCCCTGGCCGAAGAAAATTATATTGCGGATGCCGGTCTGAGTACCAGTGTTTTTTTAGCGATCAAGATGGGCAAAGCCCTGTTTCTGGAAGGTGAACCGGGGGTCGGCAAAACTGAAATTGCCAAAGTCCTGAGCAATTTGTTACACGTTCCGCTGATCCGGTTGCAATGCTACGAAGGGTTGGATATTAATCACGCTGTGTACGAGTGGAACTATTTGCGCCAGTTGCTCGAAATCCAGGCCGCTAACCAGCCGCAAGCTACTTCCCAACCGGCCACCGAAAATATTTTTACTGAGAAATTCCTGCTACGACGGCCTCTTTTACAGGCCATCGACCAGAGCCACGAAGCCGCCCCGGTCCTCTTGATCGACGAACTCGACCGGGCTGACGAAGAATTTGAGAGTTTCCTGCTGGAATTGCTCTCGGATTATCAGGTGACGATCCCGGAACTCGGTACGCTCAAAGCTCGTCATACGCCGGTAACGATAATTACTTCAAACCGTACCCGCGAAATTCACGATGCCCTCAAGCGACGCTGTATTTATTTCTGGATTGACTATCCGTCACGGGAAAAAGAAATTGAAATCGTCCGCCTGAAACTACCGGGTATCGCCCAGCGGTTAGCCGAGCAGGTGGTGGATTTTGTCCAGCTTATCCGCCAGCAAGAACTTTACAAGTCGCCCGGCGTAGCCGAAACGCTGGATTGGGCCGAGGCGTTGGGCCATTTGAACCAGTCCCAACTGGAACCAAAGCTGGTAGATACTACGCTAGGGATGATTTTGAAATATCAGGACGATGTAACTAAAATCCGGGGCGAACGTGTCCGTGAACTATTGGGCCAGATACCGGCCTGACCTTTGAATTTATTTTAAGTGCGTTCGATTTGGGCCTTTAGTGGTTAATGGGTTGTAGGGTAAATGGGTATGGACCAGGCAGTGGGGGTAGAACTACCCGCATTTTTCGCAAACCTGTTCCATTTTAGTGGGATGTTACGTAAGGCGGGGCTAACAATCTCGCTGGAACAGTTGATCGAGTTTCAACGGTCGCTGGAGATTATTGACCTGCGCCAGCGGGAGCAGGTTTACTTTGCCGCGCGTGGAATTCTGGTCAAGCGGCACGAAGATTACGGCTTATTCGACCGGGTTTTTAATCACTTCTGGCGCGCGCCACAACCTACCGACCGCCAGATTGGGCAGAAAACCCCGCTGGCTCCCCGCCATAACGCGCCAAAACGCCAGCCTTTGAACCTGGCAACCCTAATGGCTCAACGTGCCAGGGAGGCGGACCCGGCCCTTGATTTGGCGGATAAATCTGGTAGTTTTAGCCCGACCGAGATTTTACAAAATAAAGCTTTTTCCGAGATGACCCCGGAAGAGCTGGAAACAATTCATAAACTGATCGCAAGTATTCGGTGGCAAGTCAGTTTGCGCCAAACCCGGCGGCGAGTGAGCAACCGGCAGGGGCACTTTCTGGATATGCGGCGGGTGATGCGTAATGCGGCTGGAGTGGGCGGGGTGCCGGTCAAATTGGCCTGGCAAAATCGCAAAATCCGGCCTCGACCACTGGTGGTGCTGGCCGATATTAGCGGCTCGATGGAGCGTTATTCCCGAATTTTGCTGCAATTCTGCTTTAGTCTGACCCATACTTTGCAAGAGGTGGAATGTTTTGTCTTTGCCACCCGCCTTTCGCGGATCACTCCGCAACTCCGGCTCAACAGCATCGACCGGGCACTGGCGGAAGCCGCTCAACAGGTGGCCGATTGGTCGGGCGGCACCCGGATCGGCCAGAGTATCCATACTTTTAACCGGCAATGGAGCCGCCGAGTTTTACGCCGGGGGGCTATCGTCCTGATCGTAAGTGATGGTTGGGAGAGCGACGATGCCAGTGTGCTTGGTCAGGAAATGCGTTATTTGCAACATCGAAGTCACCGGATTATCTGGCTAAACCCGTTATTGGGCCATCAGGCCTACCAGCCGAGAGTGGCCGGGATCGAAGCGGCCTTGCCTTTCATCGATGACTTTCTGCCGATCCACAACCTGCAAAGTTTAGAAGCACTAAGCTACCGGCTGGCAAAGCTGGGCCGGCGGCCCGCACCAGGTGGTTTAAAACATTAATCAGCTAAGTCATTTACCAAATTAGCTAGAAAAATACTTAGATTAGAAGGGACGAAACGTGAAAATAAACGGCACTTTTACCTTTGAGGCTCCCCGCGAAATGGTCTACACGATGTTACAGGACCCCGAAGTACTCTCTAAGATTATTCCCGGTTGCGAGGAATTGAAACTGGTGAGTGAAAATAATTATACCGCCGAACTCCAGATCAGTGTCGGGCCGGTCAAGAGTCATTTCAAAGGCCACGTTTCGGTTTCGGATATGGTCCCACCCGAAAGCTACCAGATGAATATCGACGGGCAAGGTCAAGCTGGTTTTGTAAAAGGGATCGGTCATGTCAAACTGGAGGAGCAAGGCGATACGACGACCCTGATGACTTACGAAGGCGATGCACAGGTTGGGGGCCGGATCGTGAGCGTGGGTAGCCGTTTACTCGATAGCACGGCAAAAGCCCTGACCCGCCAGAGCCTGGAAAACGCCAACCAGCACATCAAGGCCCGCTTGCTGGTTCAGCAAGCCCCGGTGGCTAGCCCGGCGGATGCCCAGGCTTCGCCCGAAGCCGCCCAACCTGCCGCTGCGCCGGTTAGTGTACCGGTCGAGCTAAAAGCACCCAGCCAGATCGAATTTGCTTCCGGTGTCGCCAAAGACGTGATTGCCGATCTGGTCCCGCCTGACCGGCGACCTATACTGATCGGCGGGGGAGTGGTTTTGCTGCTGTTGCTGTTCATTGTGTTGCGGCGGCGGTCGTAATTTTCTGAAATATTATCGCCAAAAGTAACTACACATCAAACCTGTGTAGAGGAAAGATCGAAGCCAGGGGGTAGTAGGGGTCGGGTACCCCCTGGGTGCCCTGCGGGGGGTTATACAGGCGGGTACCCTATGGGTGCCCATGTAACAATCTCTTTTCTTCTTCTATTCCCCGCCTTGGGCGGGGCCTGCGTAGTTACCGCCAAAATTTCTAAGCCTGAATAAAACCGGCAGGGTTGCCGGTCAAAATTCAAAAACACCTTACTTTCAAAGGCCATTTTGATCGAGGACTAGCTTCTCTTTAAAAGTGGCCGGTGACAACTTTTATTAAGCTATAATGTAAAACAAGGGGGTTTTATGATCCCAGGCAAGTTCGATTATTTTTCACCGACTACGCTGGATGATGCGCTTAGTTTGCTCACCGAGCATGGTTCAGCCGCCAAGATTCTGGCGGGCGGTCAAAGCCTGATCCCGGCCATGCGCTTTCGGCTGGCGACACCCGACATTCTGATCGATATTAACCGAGTGGAAGGCCTGGATTACATCCGGGAAACCAACGGCTACCTGGCAATCGGGGCTTTAACCCGCGAAGCCTCGCTCGATAAATCCGAATTAATCCGCCGCAAATATAGCCTCCTGGCCGATACGGTCAAAATGATCGCCGACCCGCTGGTTCGTAATATGGCGACTTTTGGCGGCAACCTGGCCCACGCCGACCCCGCCAACGATCACCCGGCGACCATGCTGAGTTATGCGGCGCGAGTGGTAGCCCAGGGACCAAACGGCCCGCGCGTAATCGAGATTGACGATTTCTTTACCGGCCTTTTTGAAAATAGCATGGCTCCAAACGAAATTCTCAAGGAAGTCCAGATTCCCTCACCACCACCGCACAGCGGCGGGACTTATCTGAAGATCGAGCGCAAGGTGGGCGATTATGCGGTGGCCGCTGTAGCGGTGCAGCTTACTCTGGCTGGCGATACCTGTTCGGACATCCGAATCGGTTTGACCAATGTCGCACCGGTGCCAATGCGGGCCAAAAATGCCGAAAAAGCCCTGCTGGGACTGGCTTTGAGCGACGAGAATATCCGGGCCGCCGGAACCGCCGCCGCCGCCGAATGCGATCCATCGGCTGACTTGCGCGGACCGGTTGAGTACAAACGTGACCTGGTTCGGACGATTACAATCCGGGCGATCCGAGAGGCCATTAAACGAGCAAAGGGAGAATCAGAAGCATGAACCACACAGTTAGCCTGACCATCAACGGCCAACCGGCCAGCCGGGAAGTCGAAGCCCGCCTGTTGCTGGTCCATTTTATTCGGGAAGAACTCAACCTGACCGGCACCCATATCGGCTGTGACACCTCCAGTTGCGGAGCCTGTACTGTTCTACTGGACGGCCAGGCCGTTAAAAGCTGTACCGTTTTTGCGGTTCAGGCCACCGGCAAACAGGTCGAAACTGTCGAAGGAATGGCCGCAAACGGCTTACATCCCTTGCAGGAAGGTTTTTGGGAGAAACACGGCTTGCAGTGCGGTTATTGTACGCCCGGTATGCTTATGACTGCCAAAGCGTTCCTGGCCGAGAACCCGCAGCCGACCGACGATGATATTCGCTGGGCGATTTCGGGCAATCTGTGCCGCTGTACCGGCTATGTCAAAATTGTCGAAGCGATCCAGCACGCCGCCGCCAAAATGCGCGAAGATCAGACCGCTTCCGACTCCGCCGGAAAAACCCAGAATGAAGAGAAGGTGCCATCATGACCGAAGTCAGAGTTACAACTCCCGCCAGTATTAGCGGCATGGGTCACTCCATGAAACGCAAGGAAGACCCCCGCTTCATCCAGGGGGCGGGCCGCTACGTGGACGATATAAAGTTGCCGGGAATGCTCTACATGGATATTGTGCGTAGCCCCTACGCGCACGCCAAAATCCTGAACATCGATGCCAGCGCGGCCCTGGCCTTGCCGGGTGTACTGGCCGTAATTACCGGCAAAGACCTGCAAAAAGCCGGTAATTTGCACTGGATGCCCACCCTGATGTCGGATACTCAGATGGTACTACCGATTGAAAAGGTGGTTTATTACGCCCAGGAAGTTTGTGTAATTGTCGCTACCGAACGCTATATCGCGGCGGACGCGATAGAACTGGTTCAGGTAGACTATGAACCGCTCAAACCGGTGATGGACCCCTTTGAGGCTCTCAAAGACGAGACTATCGTCCGCGACGACAAAGAGAAAAAGACCAATCACGTCTGGCACTGGGAAGCCGGGGACAAAGCGGCTACCGATCAAATTTTTAGCGAAGCGACCCACGTGGTCAAGGAGAAAATGCACATTCCCCGCATCCACGTTTCCTCCATCGAAACCTGCGGCATGGTGGCTGATTGGGATAAGATCAATTCCCACCTGACAGTCTACATGACTTCCCAGGCTCCTCATGCTCACCGGACGGTTATTTCGCTGGTTAGCGGCATCCCGGAACACAAGATTAGGGTCATCTCGCCCGACATCGGCGGTGGGTTTGGCGGCAAAGTGCCGGTTTACCCAGGTTATGTCTGTGCCATCGTCGCCAGCCTGGTGACAGGCAAGCCGGTAAAGTGGATCGAGGACCGCAGCGAAAATCTGCAAGCCGATAGCTTTGCCCGCGATTATCATATCGAGGCGGAACTGGCCGCCGACGCTAATGGAAAAATCACTGGCTTACGGGTTAAGACCCTGGCCGACGATGGCGCGGCAGACGCGGCGGCTAACCCTTCCAAGTATCCCGCCGGGCTTTACAGCATAGGGACCGGTTCTTACGATATGAAGGCGGCCCACTTCGAGGTGGACGCGGTCTATACCACCAAACCGCCGGGAGGGGTGGCTTATCGCTGCTCGTTCCGCGTGACAGAGGCGGTCCACATGATCGAGCGTATGACCGATATGATGGCGCACGATCTGGGCGAAGACCCGGCGCAGTTTCGGCTCAAAAACTTTATCAAAAAGGAGCAATTCCCCTATCACTCGCCGACCGGCTGGGAATACGATAGCGGCGATTATCACGGGGCCTTGCAACTGGCGATGGATATGATCGGCTACGACGATTTGCGCAAGGAGCAGGCCGAGAAACGGGCACGCGGCGAACTGATGGGAATCGGCATTTCCAGCTTTACCGAAGTGGTTGGAGCCGGTCCTTCCAAAGACTTCGATATTCTGGGGATCAAGATGTTCGATAGCTGCGAGGTACGTATTCACCCGACCGGCAGCGCGATTATGCGGATCGGGGTGCAGACCCAGGGCCAGGGTCACGAAACGACCTTTGCTCAGATTATCGCCGAGGAACTGGGAATTCCGGCCAGCGATATTACGGTCGAACACGGCGACACCGATACCGCCCCTTACGGTCTGGGCACCTATGCCAGCCGTTCGACCCCGACTGCCGGAGCGGCGGCGGCGATGGCGGCCCGCAAGATTCGGGCGAAAGCCAAAAAGATCGCCGCCCACTTGCTGGAAGTCGGCGAAAACGACCTGGAATGGGAGGTCAATAAATTTGTAGTCAAGGGTTCGCCCGACAAATTTAAGACCATCAAAGACATTTCGTTTGCGGCCTATACCAATTTCCCGCAGGGCATGGAGGCCGGTCTGGAGGCAGTCAATTACTACGACCCTCCCAACCTGACTTTCCCGTTTGGCAGCTATATCTGCGCTCTCGACATCGACAAAGGCACCAGTGAAATCAAAATCCGGCGGTTTGTGGCAGTCGACGATTGCGGAAATATCATCAACCCACTGATCGTAGAAGGCCAGATCCACGGCGGTTTGACGATGGGACTGGCTCCGGCCCTGTTTGAGGAAATTATCTATGACGAGAACGGCCAGAATATGACCGGCACTTTTCAGGATTATTTGCTGCCCACCTCGATTGAAACGCCGTTGTGGGAACTCGGCAAGACCATCACCCCATCGCCCCATCACCCGCTGGGAGCAAAGGGAGTCGGTGAGTCACCCACCGTCGGGGCACCCCCGGCGATTGCCAACGCGGTCGTCGACGCGCTCTGGCACCTGGGGGTCCGGCATATCGATATACCCATCACGCCGCAGAAGATGTGGAAGATTCTGCGCGATCACGGCGTGACCGGCGAGGAGTAGCTAGGCTGGCGGACCAGTTTACCACCCCAACCCCCTCCAGGTGGCAGTAATAAAAGAGAGAAACTTTTGGGTTTTGCCCCAAAGTTTCTCTCTTGATCTCGGTTCTAATAATTTTTGGCAGCTCCTGACACGGGATTAATCAAATGAACGACAATTTTTATTCACTGGTAAACGATCTTTTGAGCCGTGAAATGCCGTTTGCGACGGCGACGGTCGTCCGGGCCGAGAAGCCGACCTCCTCCAAGCCGGGAGACAAGGCGGCGATTACTGCGGACGGCGTTATGCATGGCTGGATCGGCGGCAGTTGCGCCCAACCGACCGTTATCCGCGAGTCGCTTAAGGCGATGAGTGATGGTGAAAGCCGGTTGGTGCGGCTTAGTCCCGACCCACAGGACAAAGGCAACCGCGAAGGTTTGCTCGATTTGCCGATGACCTGTTTTAGCGGTGGAACGCTCGAAATCTTTATCGAACCGCAACTACCCACCCCGCGCCTGATGGTAATCGGTAATTTGCCGATAGCCCAAAACCTGACCCGGCTGGCAAAATTTATGAAGTATCACGTGGTTGCGGTCGACCCGGACGGCGGGGGGGTTGCGCTACCGGAAGCCGACACGCTAGTTACGTCGCTCGATCATTTGCTCGACCAGATTACGCCCCTGACCTATGTCGTGGTCGCCAGTCACGGCCAGTACGATGAAATTGCTTTGCAACAGGTCTTACGCTCAAAAGCCTCCTATGTTGCGCTCGTCACCAGCAAAAACCGGGCGGAGGCGGTGGTGGATTACCTGGCAGTCCAGGGCGTAACTCCGGTTGAGATCGCCCGTCTGAAGTACCCGGCAGGCCTGGACATAAAGGCGGCCCGCGCCGAGGAGATCGCCCTCAGTATTATGGCTGAAATCGTACAGCACCGGCGCCGAGGTCTCAAGCTCGATCCGCAGGCTCTTTTGGTACCGGTAGTGAGTGGGCCAGCCGCGCTTACTGCGCTCGACCCGGTTTGCGGCACCGAGGTGGAAAAGGTGGAAATTGAGGGGGCCGGGCATACCTACCAGTACAATAACCAGACCTATTATTTTTGCTGTCCCGGCTGCAAAGGCCGGTTTGCCAAAAACCCCCTAAAATTTCTTACTCAACCGGCTCCGGCGGGCGAAGCCCTCGATCCAATCTGCGGTATGACGGTCGAAATAGCCAATGCCAGATATATGTCCGACTATCAGGGCCAGTTTTACTATTTCTGCGCGGCCTCCTGTAAACTGGCCTTCGACAAGATGCCGGTCAGTTACATCAAGTAGACCCAAAAAGTAGACCCAGAAATAAATATGTCGACTATACTGGAAAAAATCGCAGCCTCGCTGGCAACTCGGACCGGCTGGCACTTTCGCCAGTTGTATCTCGGTCAAACCTGGACTTTCGCCGTAATTGAAAACGAGGCCGGTCAGGTACGCAGTGGACTGGCCGCTACTCCCGCCAGCGAACTAGTCGAAGCTCACCCGGTTTTTTCGCCTGGGTCGTACCCGGTCGGTGGGCTTGATCCGCTCGAAGTGGCTGCGCTGGCGGTTCAGCCCGACCCGGTGGGCACCGCCGTCGGGTTGGCAACAATAAACGCCCTGCTTGAACCGGATGCGGCCCGGCTTGAGGATGTCGATGCCGCCGATTGGCTGGTGGAACATGGCCGGGGTCGCCGGATGGTGATGGTCGGTCGTTTCCCGTTTATTGACGAATTGGAACCGGTAGTCGGACAGCTTCAGGTGTTGGAACTGGGACCCCAGCCGGGCGAATACCCGGCTAGCGAGGCCCCCCGCCTGATCCCCCAGGCCGAAATTATCGCCATTACCAGCAGCACCCTGGTAAATCACAGCCTGGACGACTTGCTGGCCCTGGCTCAACCGGCCACCCGCGTGATGTTACTCGGCCCCAGTACCCCTCTTTCGCCGGTTTTGTTTGAGTTCGGGGTGGATTTGCTCTCCGGAGTCCAGGTAATCGATCTCGCGGTGGTGCTGGATGCCGTCAGTCGGGGTCTATCCTTTCGCAAGTTGACCGGCGTCCGGCGGGTTACGCTCCGAAAAGAAACTTTCCTCAAATAGCCCTCACCTTAATATTGTGAACCCTCTTTCGTCACAGCGAATTTGATTGACTTAGACTCACTTTAGAGGTATTATATACTTGTCTATTTCAATAGTTATTCAAATAGATTATAAGGTTTTAAAAAATAGTAGAAGTTCAGGCAATGAAAAAACACATTGTTCCGCTTGATGAGATAGTTTTACCGCCTTCCAGTTTACCCAGTTTGCAGACCATTCACGAAACTTTGCCGGGTGGGGCCGAGATGAGCGAAATCGCCCGTAACTTTCAGGCTCTTTCCGACCCGACCCGCTGCAAAATCGTACTGGCTCTCACCCGCTACGAGTTGCGAGTAACCGACCTGGCGGAGGTGGTGGGTGTCTCGATTTCGCTGGTTTCCCATCATCTGAAGGGTTTGAAGGATATTCGGCTGGTAAAATTCCGGCGCGAAGGTAACAATATCTTTTACTCGATTGACGATGAACACGTTGGCAATCTCTTTCGAGAGCTTATTTCTCACCTGGATCATGTCTACCGCAACCTGCCCGACCACCGTTCGCAATTGGAAAAAGAGGCCGCTCTTAATTTACGTTAGCTGCTGAAAGGGAAATCGTGGAGTTACAAGATACGCCAATCAAACCGGTCGAGGGTCGGGTCGAAGTAAACGGACAGCATTTGAGCTACCGGGAGTGGAACCCGCCCAACCTTACCGTCAGCCAACCGCCATTTTTACTGGTTCACGGTCTGGCTTCGTCCTTGCGCATCTGGGACCTGGTAGCCGCCGAACTGGTCCGCCTGACCGGTAGCCGGGTGATTGCCCTGGACCAACGCGGTCACGGTCGAAGTGATAAACCCTCGGAAGGCTATGAGACCGCTCAGATTGTGGCCGACGATTACGCCCTGGCCGGTAAATTGCAACTGACTAAACCGGTCCTGGTCGGTCATTCCTGGGGCGCGACGATTGTGCTGGCCTACGCGGCCACTCACCCTGAAGCGGTGAGCAGTGTTGTGCTGGTGGATGGTGGCATGGGCAGTATGCGGTCGCAGGACGGTATGGATAACTGGGATGAGGTCGCCCGCCGCCTGGCTCCACCCGAGTTTGCCGGGACACCCCGCGAAACCTTTCTGGATTTTTACCGGCAGGGTGGGCAGGGCCGTTACCTCGGACCGGTCTGGAATAAGACCCTCGAAGATATGGTCCTGAATATTGTCGAGTTGCGCCCGGATGCTACAGTCGGGCCGCGCCTGAGCCGCGAGAACCACATGAAAATTCTACACTCGCTGTGGCAGGCCGATAATTATAGTCTGGCCGAACAGGTGCGGTGCCCGGTTCTGCTGATCAGTGCCGAAACCGGTCAGGCCGGGTCGGAGGGTTGGGCCCAGGCCAAACGGGTCGGTGGTACCGCGATGGTCGAGAGCTTGCAGAAACAGGGCAACCTGGCCGAATTTGTAGCAATGCCGGATACCATTCACGATATTCCTTTACAAAGACCAGCCTGGTTGGCTGAACTGATTGTAGAGTTCGAGCGCAAAGCCGGCCTACTAAACTAAATTCGGGAAATACCGGACTTATTTTGGATAAAAAGATAAGAGTTAACTATGCTTCTGTATAACACTTTAAGTCGGAAAAAAGAAGAAATCCAGCCAATTGAGGCCGGACACTTCAAAATGTATAGCTGCGGTCCGACCGTGTACCGCTATATTCACATTGGTAATTTGCGGACCTTTACGATGGCCGATTGGCTGCGCCGGACGCTGTTATACCAGGGACACCGGGTTACTCACATCAAGAATATTACCGATGTCGGACATATGCGGGTCGAATTGCTCGATCAGGGCGAAGACAAATTGATTTCTCAGGCCCGCAAAGAAGGCAAAAGCAGTGCCGAGATTGCAGCCTTTTACACGGCGGCTTTTCACGATGACGAAACCAAACTCAATATCTTACCGGCTCAGGTTTTCCCCCAGGCTACCCAACACATTCCTGAAATGCTGGAAATCGTTAAGAAGCTGCTGGAAAAAGGGGTAGCTTACGAGGTCGAGGGCGATATTTTCTTTGACATCAAGGCTTTTCCTGACTATGGCAAACTGTCGGGCAATCTGCTGGATGGCCTGATGGCCGGGGCGCGCGATACCGCCGACGTTCGCCGCCGCAACCCGGAGGATTTTCCACTCTGGAAAAAAGCCGAGCCAAACCGTGAAATGGCCTGGGATAGCCCCTGGGGTCGCGGTTTCCCCGGCTGGCATATCGAGTGTAGCGCGATGTCGATCAAATATCTTGGACAGCGTTTCGATATTCATACCGGCGGGGTAGACAATATTTTCCCGCATCACGAGGACGAACTGGCCCAGAGCGAAGCTTTTACCGGCCAGCAATTTGTCAATTACTGGGTTCATGCCCAGCATTTGCTGGCCGACGGCTTGAAGATGGCAAAGTCCACCGGCAACGCCTATACCCTGGCTGAAGTAGAAGCACGGGGCTTTGAGCCGCTAGCCTTGCGCTATTTCTATACTACCGCCCTTTATCGCAGCCGGATCAACTTTACATTTACGGCTTTGCGGGCGGCCCAGCGCAGCCTTGAACGCTTGCGGACTCGGCTGGTGGGCCTTCACGAAAGCTGTCAAAGCTTTGGTACTCCCGCCGAAGTGGATCAGGCCCAGGAGACCACTGCCGGGGAATATAAAGCTCAATTTTTACAGGCCATGACTGACGATTTGAACGTGCCACGCGCTATGGCGGTTTTGTGGCAGATGCTCCGGCAACCGGCCAACCGGCTAAACGACCGGGCAAAACTGGCATTGTTGTTGGATTGGGACCAAATTCTAGGCTTTGGACTGGCCGAGTATATTGAGAGCGGCACCGGACGTATCGAACGCCGGATCGAAGCAGCCCAGGCGGCTCTTTCGCCGGAACTGGCCCAACAGGTGGCCGAACGCCACACAGCCAGGCTTAAAGCTGATTTCCCGACCGCCGACGCGCTGCGTAGCCGGATCGTCCAGGCGGGATATAAAGTGATGGATACCGCTGCCGGAACACTGGTGTTGCCGCGCCGGGCCTATGAAAACTTCCAGACCATCAGCACATCGAGTGCCGGGCCCGACAATCTGGCGGAAGCCGACCGCTTTGAATTCTCAATCAATCTGGTAGGCCAGAATAACCGGGACGATCTGGCGCGTTGTATCGAAAGTTTGTTAAAACACAATGCCGGTCGCCGGTTGGAACTGGTCGTAATTGATAACGGCTCGACCGACGAAACGGTAAATTACCTGGCTGATTTGCTCAAGCGACAGACCGCCGCGCCGCTGGCCGGAAATGTGGTTTTGCAGGTTATTTTTGCCGATCACAACCTGGGTTTTGCCGCCGGGCGCAACGCGACGGTTCAGGCCAGCCGAGGCCGCCTCGTAGTAATGTTGGATACCTCGATTGAGTTAAACGGCGACATCTGGACCGAACTGGCTGACCTTCTGAGTGATCAAAGCGTGGGGATTGCTGGACCGTATGGGCTGGTGACCTCCGATGTTCGAGAATTTGCCGAAAGTGCCGGGCCGGAGGTTGACGCTATAGAAGGTTATTTGCTGGCCTTCCGGCGCGAGTTGTGGTCGCAGGTCGGCCCGCTCGACGAGAAGTTCCGCTTCTACCGTCTGATGGATATTTATCTGAGTTTCTTTTTCAAGGCGGGGGGCTTCCGGGCGGTGACTACGCCGCAGGTCGCCGGGCGGATTATCAAGCATCCTCACCGCGAGTGGTACAGTCTGACCGAAGAGGAACAGCGCACCAAAAGCAAGAAAAATTATGACCTGTTGCGGGCGCGCTGGCATCATGGGCAGAGCTTGCTAGTGAAGAATTTCGACCCGGCCAACCGCTGGGGACACGATGGGGTGGGTCACCTGCCCGGACGGCACAGCCACCCGGCCCACGAATTGCCGCCGCCCGGTACGCCGCATCGCCATAAGCATCAGCACTGGCCCGACCACGACCACGAACATACTCATTACCATGATGCGGTCGGTCAAATGGTAGAGGCAGTGGGTAGATCGAGTACCCGGCGAAGCAACCGCTAAGTAAGTTAAACCGAGAAAGTGAATCAATTTTTTATGTTAAAAGTGCTATTTTATAGCGATGCACAGGCAAATCCCGAAAACGACCCGGACCGAACGACTTTACTCAACTTCCTGGTCAGTACCGGTCAATTGGATATTACTCTGACCGCTAACTTACCTGCCCCGGCTTACCTGGCTAATTTTCAAGGTCTGGTGCTGGCCGGTGGCCCGACCCTTAGCACCGAGGAGGCCGAAACGCTGGTCGGGTTTGTCCGGCGCGGCGGCGGGCTGGTAGCACTGGGTCGCAGCAGCGATCAATGGGCGAACAGCGAACCACTCCGGCAGGCTTTCGAGCTAAAAAGCCCGGCCCCTCGCAGCCCTCACACCGAACTGATCGTGCGGGTACCGGCTACCTCTCGCCACGTACTGACCCAGAATCTTTCGGCGGGCTACGCTCACGATCATTACGCCGGGTTGGACCTTGATACCGCTTTCGCGCTTACCGATAGTTTTAGCCGCCTGAGTGCCGGTCGCGCGGAGGAACTTTTACAGGTTAGCTGGCAAGGAGAGCGGCTTCCGGTCGCCTGGACCCGGCCTTACGGCGAGGGCCGGGTATTCTGGACCAGTCTGGGAGCCGCCAGCAGCAGTTGGGCCAGCCCGGTTTTCGGTCAGCTAGTTTACCGGGCGATCCGCCACAGTGCCGGACAACTTCCAGCCAGTGGTTCGGTCGGGATCGCTATGATCGGTTATGGCGCAATCGGGCAGGAACACGCTACCGCGATCCAGCAGGTAAACGGTTTGCACCTGGTCGGGGTGTGCGACCGCAACCCGGCGCGGGTGGCCGAAGCTACCCGGCTTTTTGAGGGTATCAAAACTTTTGACTCGGTCCAGGCCGTCCTGGATGACCCGGTGGTGGACCTGGCGATTATTTCGACCCCGCCGAATTTACACGCCTCGATGGCTTTGCAGCTTCTGGAGGCCGGAAAACACGTGGTGGTCGAGAAACCTTTCTGCCTGACTACCCGCGAGGCCGATGCTATGATCGATAAGGCGGCTGCCCTGAACCGTACCTTGTCGGTTTATCAGTGTCGAAGGTGGGACCCGGATTACCTGGCGATCAAGGCATTGGTCGACTCGGATCAGATCGGCGAAGTTTTCCATTTGGAAACCTTTATCGGAACTTTCAGCCATCCCTGCGACTACTGGCATTCGCACGAACCGGTTTCGGGTGGGGTTTTCTACGATTGGGGGTCGCATTATCTGGATTGGATTCTAGGCTTGATGCCCGGTCGGGTGAGCAGTGTGAGCGGTTTTTCGCACAAGCGGGTCTGGCTGGATGTCACCAACGAAGATCAGGCCCGGCTAGTCCTGCATTTCGAGGATGGCCGCGAGGCCGAGTTTATTCATAGCGATATTGCGGCGGCCCTCAAGCCCAAATGGTATGTACTTGGCTCTAAAGGCGCGGTGGTCGGTAACTGGCGGACCGAAAGCGTCAAGACCCGGCGGTGGAGTGGCGATTTGATCGAAGAACACCTCGCGCCTTCGGAGGCTCTCCCCGACCTGACCGCCTATATCCGGCAGAGTAACGGGCTGATCAACGAGCAACGGTTGGCGTTGCCACCGGCCCCGGTTTTCCCCTTTCACCGTAACCTGGCTAATCATATCTTGTTGGGCGAACCGCTGGCGGTTTTACCTACCCAGTCCCGGCGCAATATTGCTATTATGGAGGCCGCTAAAAAGTCGGCTACAATGTCAGGCCAATTTATCCCGGTTGAACCGGTTTAACGAATTTATCACCGGATTTATCACGGAATTTATCAAGATTTGGCGAAAGGACTTAGCCAACTATGGTACCACCTCTACAGTATCTGGATAACGAAAGAATAGGCCATCTGTTTGAGCAAAAAGGTATGCGCTGGACCATGCAGCGTCGCCTTATTTTACAAATTATCCGGGAGAGAGTCGGGCACCTGACTGTGGACGAAATCTACCAGGAAATCGGCCAGACTTTCCCGGAGGTCAACCGCACTACGATTTACCGGACCCTGGAAACTTTGCGCGACCTGGGCGTGGTGGTGCAGGTTAATAACCAGGGTGAAACGCGCCGGTATGAGATGGTATTGGTTGCTCCTCACTACCATGCGCTGTGCGAAAAATGCGGGGTCGAGGTTGAACTTGATAAAACGCTGGTCGAAAAAATACAGACCGATGTGCATAGCCGGTACGGGCTACAACTCCAACTGGAGCATTTTCTTGGGATGGTGATCTGTAAGCATTGCCAACCGGTGGACGTTTCATCTCATATTATTCCGAACTAAAAAGTAACTACTCATCAAATCTCGGTAGAGGATCGAAGCAGGGGTCGTGGGGCCGGGTACCCATTGGGTGCCCTGCGGGGGGTCATACAGGCGGGTAACCTCTGGGTGCCCCTGTAACACTCTTTTTTCTTTTCCCTTTCTCCCCTGGGGTGGGGCCTGAGTAGTTACACTAAAAATTAGTAAAAAACTGGTCTATTAGCCAAATTACGAATGAGGTGGCCTATGAGTGAGGAAATCAAGTCGCAAATACCGACAACCGCCCTACCTGCTCACGCAGAACCCGACCACGACGATCATGATCATAATCACGACCACGACGATCATACCCCGGCAATGAAAGTTGAGCTTGCCGAGCATGATCACGAACATGATGACCACGACGATCACAAGCATGATGATCATGATGACCACGAACATGATGATCACGATGATCACGAGCATGGCGGCAATTTCTTTAGCCGGTTGCTGGGTGGGGTGGTGCATACACATTCGCACGGGGATGGCGAAGATGTAGGCCGCTACATGGAGGAAAGTGAGCGCGGCATCCAGGCTCTGAAAATATCGCTAGTAGGGTTGGCGATCACGGCCAGTTTTCAACTGGTGATCGCAATTTATTCGGCCAGTGCGGGTTTACTCGCCGATACAATCCATAATTTCTCGGACGCGCTAACCGCGATCCCTCTCTGGATCGCCTTTGTACTCGGCCAGCGTCAGGCCACTCGCCGCTATACCTATGGCTATGGTCGGGCCGAAGACCTGGCCGGGATGTTTGTGGTTTTGATGATTATTATCAGTGCGATCATATCATTTTACGAATCGCTCGATAAACTGTTGCATCCTCAACCGATTACCGGCCTGGGTTGGGTTGCTGCGGCGGCAATCGTAGGTTTTATTGGCAACGAAGGCGTGGCGGTCTTCCGGATCAGGGTAGGCAAAGAAATCGGCAGCGCGGCCCTGGTCGCCGATGGACAGCACGCGCGGGTGGACGGTCTGACCAGCCTGGCAGTTTTATTCGGTGCGTTGGGTGTCTGGCTCGGTTTTCCGCAGGCCGACCCGATTGTGGGAATATTAATCACGATAGCTATCGCGCTGGTATTGAAAAATGCTACTCTGACCGTATATCGCCGTATGATGGACGCAATTGACCCGGAACTGCTCGACAAGATAGAATTGCTGGCGGCTAAGACCAAAGGTGTCGAAAAGGTAGCCGATGTGCGCGGTCGCTGGCTGGGTCATCAGCTATATACCGAATTGTCGGTCGAGGTCGATGGCAGCCTGTCTACCAGTGCCAGTCATGCCGTTGGCGAAGAAGTGCGCCATACCCTACTGCACAAGATTCCCCGTCTGGGAGATATTATTATTCATGTTGACCCGGCGGGTACCGAAGACTCGCATCACGAAATGACCGCCCATCACAAGGTTAGCCGTTTACCCGCTAAGAATGAGTAACGGGTAACGAAGGCTCTCACGCCCCAAACAACCCAGTTGCGCTGATAAATGATGTAAGCTGCTGAAAGGGAGATCGCCGTGAAAGAATTTAGTGCCACAACCGAAATCAACGCCTCACCCGCTAAAATATGGGCTATTCTAACCGACGGCCCCCACTACCCCAATTGGGACCCCGGTATGGAAAAACTGGAAGGCCGGATTGGGGCTGGCGAGAAACTTTCTATTCACGCCAGAATCAGTCCGGGCCGGGTTTTCAAGGTAACTGTCAGCGAGTTTGAGCCGGAACGCAAGATGGTCTGGAGTAGCGGAATGCCGCTCGGTTTGTTCAAAGGGGCGCGTACTTTTAGGCTTGAACTACTTGGCCCCGATCGGGTAAAATTTAGCGTGAACGAGATTTTCGACGGCCTCTTACTGCCCATGATTGGAAAATCGCTGCCGGATATGCAGCCGGTCTTTGCGGCCTTTGCCGCCGGTTTGAAGGGACAGGCCGAACGCAATTAACCGGGAGATACCCTTAAAATGACCGACAAGCCTACACCGGATTTTGATAGCATTCGCCATGTGAGCGAAAACGGGGCCGAATTCTGGAGTGCCCGCGACCTGGCTCCTTTGCTCGGTTATACCAGTAGCTGGCAGAATTTTGAGACGGCCATCCGGCGGGCTAAAACGGCCTGTATTCAGGTCGGCCAGCTAGTTACCGATCACTTTAATGAGTCTATAAAGCCGATCCGGGGTGGTCAGGGAGCGATCCAGAATAGCAAAGATTATTTAGTTAGCCGGTTTGGAGCCTATCTGACCGCCCAGAATGGCGACCCGCGCAAACCTCAGATCGCAACTGCTCAGGCATATTTTGCGACCTCGGCCCGCGAGAACGAGCTTTACAAACTGGTCGAGCAGCAAAATCAACGGCTGGAATTGCGCGAACGTTTATCGGAAGGCAATGAAGCCTTGAGCCAGGCCGCCCGTCAGGCCGGGGTGTTGCCTCGCAGCTTTGGCCTTTTCCAGCGGGCCGGTTACGAAGGGCTATACGGCGGTCTGGGACCGGAAGAAATTAAAAAGCTTAAGGGGATCGATGCCAAAGAAGATTTGCTCGACCGGATGGGTTACGAGGAGTTAGCCGATAACTATTTCCGGGTGGCGCAGACCGCCGGAAAGTTACGCCGCGAGGGGGTTAGCGGTCAGGAAGAAGCTATCGAAACCCACCGTGAGGTCAGTCGCAAGGTGCGGGGGTTGATCGGCGAGTTAGGCGGCGAACTGCCGGAAGACCTACCGGCCCAACCTTCTATCAAACCGCTCTTGCAGCAAAACCGCCGCCGCAAGTCACTCTCCCCGGCCAAAGGTAAAGAAAAACCGGCCAACGAGTGACCGGTTCTTTTTAATCCAGCCTATCCAGGCCTACCTGGGTAGGCTCTAAAAGAGCCGAAATAAGTTTTTAGTGAGGGTCCAATGCGTACTTAATAAACTCGGCCATACCAAACTGGCCGGTACCAGAATTGGAAATTTTCGGTTTCCAGGCCGGGGCCTGGCGCAGCACCGAGTGACCATCCGAGAGCATGAGACCAACCAGGGTTTCCACCACGATCCGGCTGCCCATTTTCCCCAGTTGGGCCGGGGTATCCGATTGACCGCCCTTCTCGAACCAGTCATTCTGGGCCTCCGCCAAAATGTAGTACCACAAGGGGGCTTTGCCCGTGAAGCTAGGGTCAATTTGGCTGATGGTTGGCAACTTGTTGTACTCCTCGGCATCGGTAGCTTTGCCCACTTTGAGCTGCGACTCTACAAGCGGGGTCATACTCATGGCTAATGCGACATCCTGCCCGGAAGGCAGACCCATCGCCATTCCTCGGAACAAGTTGCGTTCGGCCAGATTGGGGAACTTACCCGGTTGCGGCGGGGGTTGCAACTGCGTAATATCGTTAAGCTCTACCCCCCGATGCGTATTTATAATCGAGAATTCGGGCAGGAAGGCCATCGGATTTACCAGTGAGGTATCGATTTTGTAAGCGGGCTGGGTCCGGTTCTTGTTGACCCGGCTTTCTTTGTCGCCGTTGAGATCGAAGAACAAATTCCAATCGATGCCCCACTCCTTCGGAAACTCGTCGAAGCCGTTCAGGCCGCGCTGCTTGAGACCGGCAAA
Organism: Chloroflexia bacterium; assembly: GCA_038322625.1. Lineage (GTDB taxonomy): Bacteria > Chloroflexota > Chloroflexia > Chloroheliales > Chloroheliaceae > 54-19. Next base: position 39,037 of record JBBQGA010000026.1, on the reverse strand, counting down.
GATAAACTGCCGTCCATCAAGTCCCCGCTTCTGCTCGTTTGGATCAGTCGCATCGTGAATGTTACCGCCGGTAAGTTTGGTATTCAGCCGGTAGATTGGACGTACCATCGAGTGACCAAACCGGTAAGCCGCCGCCGAAAACTCGATTGGAATAAAGGGATTATTGTTTTGCGGGCGGTAGAACAAAAGGCGCGGGGTATCCTCCAGGATAGATTTACCGCTAACCAGGTGCGGTAACACACTTTCGATTACATCCTGGCGAGCGATCTTGTACAGGAAGTCGTGGAGGACGACATACTGGTAGTGCCAGCGAACCTGTCGCTGAATTTCTCCAAAATCCCAGTCAAGATGTTCATCGGCCAGCCGGTTGTGGAACTGCAAAACTACCGAGTGCAATTGCGAGACAATTACATTCTCATCGTTGCGCTTGTCGCCGATCAAGGCCCGGTGATGAGTGCTACCGTCAGGGTCGCGCCAGTTGTGACGTGGTAGGTCGTGAGCGATTACCCGGCCTCCTGGGCCTTCCCGCAACTCGCGGCCCAGTTGAAACTTGCGGCCATTACCGATATACATGTACGGTTGGTCGTCGGGGCCACGCCCGTAAACGCTATCGAGGTCAAGGCGCGGGGTACGGAAATCTACTAGCGCATCGACGTCATTGCGCTGTTGCAGACTGCTGTTCGGGTCGAAAGTAATATCGTGATCAATAAACTGACCGAGGTAGGTATAACCCGCCTCGATACCGCTATTTTCTTCGGGATCGTGCAGGCGACTGGTGCGGGGTTGACCGTTATCGTCAATATCCTCGGCAGGCGCGTTTGGAAGACGAGTGCGCGGGCTTACTTCCGGCTCGGCAGACATCCTGTTTTCTTTGAGACCGTTCCCGGCCAGTTCCTGTAAAGCTGACTCCGGCCAGGTGGCCGCCGGTAGACTGCGGAAAATACGCCCAAAAAGGCCCTCGAATTGGGAAGAACGACGGTCAAAATCGGCTCCCCGCACGCCACCGTGTGATTGGCTGGACTTGCTAGGTACTGAGTTCATAAGTTTCTCCCTATTGGTTTTACACTAGATCAACAATAATCTAAACAATAATCTTTTACACCTGTGGAAATTACCCAACTTCCCGGTTTCCCTGATTTGTAATTTTGCTTACTACCCCTTTCTTTGCAACACTACCGCTTCAACCGCAACTGGTTAGTCCAAAGCGCAAATAAGAATATTTCTTCCTGGTTCCAGAAAACAGGCAACCTGAACCCTCCCGGTCAGCAAAAGCCCGACCCAGATTATGGCTGGTATCTGAATTGCAGGTACAAAAAGTCCGGCCCTAGCCTGGCCTAAATTAAATATTCAAATAAAATTTAACCAACCGTCAAAAACGGCCAATTAAAAAATTCAGTAGCAGATTTTGGTAACTAGCAGAAAAATGGTGATAAGTAAAGAAAGAATTGGGGTAAGAACGTAATTGAGAAAATCCAGTGGTTTAAAAACCTACCACCCCAGTTGCGCTTGTGTAACCGCGCCTCTTATGCAATTTCTCAATCTCCAAACAGGTTTTACAACCATCGCTCAAAAATAGTTTCCGATTGGTAAAACATTAGCAGAAAATTTGCAGCTTGTCAAGGATAAAATTGACTGATTATACACATTTAACTCGAATATACATACTCTCTTTTAGAAACTGACAGTGGTTTATTGTGTTAGAAATCTGTGATACAGACATAAATGAACTTGAGGTCAAGCTACACCCTATTTGCTTTGTATATAGGGGAGTGACTTTTCAAACATGGACCGAAATAGCCCCTGTATTAAAACCCAGCAAAATTATGACGTTTGAGTTCAATCTCATAAATGGGTAAACTTGAGATGAGATAGTGATTTGAAATTGTTTTTTTTGTATGACGACCAACGACGATTTATGACTCCGAGGTCATGGCGGTTACAATCTGTTCCAGTTCGGCCTTGATCCGCGAACTGCGCGGTACGACCCGGCAGGCTTCGGGCGGCAAGGTCAGATATACCACATCCCCCACTGAATAATGGGCGGTCGGTTGGGTCACGACAGTCAGCTCCAGGTCCGAGTTGTCCAGCCGGACGATATAATCGCGGTACTCGCCCAGATAAACCTGGGTTTGGACTTTGCCCGCAAAGCTATTTGGATATTCGGCGCGGGCGGGATCAGCGTCCATCACGATTGAGTGAGGCCGGACACTCAATATAACATCGTGGCCGGGTCCAACCCCTTCCGCCCGGCTGTTGGCGGCAATATGCAAACCGCTTACATCCACCTGACCGTTAGCCGAGAGTGTACCCGGTAAAGTGTTGCAGCGACCGATAAACCGGGCTACAAATTCGGTGCTGGGCCGTTCGTAAATTTCTTCCGGCGAACCGGCCTGCTGGATACTGCCATCGTACATCACCACCACCCGGTCGGAAGTTACCAACGCCTCACTTTGATCGTGTGTAACATAAACCGTAGTAATACCGATTTCATCGTGCAAACGACGCAATTCCACCCGCATTTCCTCGCGCAAACTGGCATCCAGGTTCGAGAGCGGTTCGTCCATCAGCAAGATTTGCGGCTCGATCACCACCGCGCGGGCCAAAGCCACTCGTTGCTGTTGACCACCGCTCAATTGCGAGGGATAACGGTCGGCCATTTTGCCGAGCTTGACGACATCCAGTGCCCTGCTCACTCGCCGCCGCAGGTCCTCCTTGCTGACCTTGCGCAACTGAAGGCCAAAAGCCACGTTTTCAAAAACGGTCTTGTGCGGCCAGATCGCGTAACTTTGAAAGATCATCGACATATTGCGCTTTTCAGGTGGAATAGTCTTCTGGGCCGAGGATACCACCTTTTCGTCCACCAGAATCCGCCCATCGTCCGGCGAGATGAACCCGGCCAGCATACGCAGGGTAGTGGTTTTGCCGCAACCGGACGGGCCGAGTAGCGAAATAAACTCACCGTCGTTTACCTTCAAATTGATGTGGTTGACGGCGGCATGGGTGCCGTACACTTTGGTCAGGTTATCGATTGTAATAGTTGCCATTTTTTATCCTTTTGAAAGAACTAGGTTCGTTTATCCAGCATAAAATCCCGGCCCAGCAAACGATAGGCCAGCCCAACCACCAGAAATATTATCGCCAGCATTACCACACCGAGGGCCGCGACCCGCTCGAAGCTGCCCTCGTTGACCATTTCAAACAAAACCGTAGGCATTACCTGGGTATTGGTGCTGTACAGCAGAATTGCGCAACTGAGTTCGCGCATTGCCAGAATAAAGACTAGCAGCCAGCCGCCGACCAGCCCTCGCTTGACCAGCGGTACCGTGATCCGGCGGACGGTCGCCAGTTGGGTCGAACCCAGGTTGCGGGCGGCCAGTTCCAGTTCAGGGTTGACACTCTTGAAGATGTCATTGCTATTGGAAAAGGACATCGGCAAAAAGCGGGTGGTGTAGGCCACGATCAAGATTGCGCCGGTACCATAGAGCGCGAATGGGGGGTGCGAGTAGGCCGAAAAAATACCGATAGCAATCACGATACCCGGTATGACCAATGGGATCAGCACTATAAACGACAGAATGCGCCAGCCTCGGATTAACTGGCGATTGACGATGTAAGCGATTGCAATACCCAAAATCATGGCGAGCGTCGCGGCTCCGGCGGAGTACAAAAGGCTGTTCTGGATCGATAGGGCGGTAGTCGGCTCTTTGAAAAGTACATCGTCATACCACTGTAGGGTCGCGTTTGTAAATTCAAATGGCCTTCCCCAGGCTTTGGAAAGCGAGGCCCGCAGCAGAATAAAGAAGGGCAAGCCCAGCGAAAGCATTAGTACAAAGACACAAAAGCCCAGAAAAGCCCATTTCCACAATCCCAGATCGATTGGGCGTTTTTGGCCGCCTTTGCCAGTCAAGGTGGTGTAGTTACGCTTTGCCAGCAACCGGCGTTGCACCCACAGCAAAAAACCGGTCAACACCAATAGTGGAAGGGCGAAAGCTGAGGCCTGTTCGACGTTGGCCGGGTACTGGAAAGATTGCCACATTTCGGTGGTAATAATGCTGGTCCGGGCCGGGATTAGCAGCAAAGTGGGCGACCCGAACAGCGAGAGAGCCTCCAGAAACGACAGCAAAAAGCCGGAAATGATCGAGGGCAACACCAGTGGCAGAGTAATCCGAAAGGTCGTCCTGAAAGTACCGGCCCCCAGCACAGTCGCAGCGTCCTCCAGTTCCGAGGAAACAAAATCGAGAGCCGAGCTGACCATCAAAAAAGTGTAGGGGTAACTGTAAATTCCTACCACGAAAATCGCACCCACCAGCGAGTAAACATTAAACGGGCCTTTTTCGGCTCCGGTCAGGCTGATAAACCACTTATTGAGTTCGCCGGAGTTGGGACCGGCCAGCAGCACCCAGGCTACGCCACCCAGAAACGGCGGGGTGGTGAAGGCCACCAGCAGCAAAATACGCATCAGACCGCGTAACGGCATATTGGTCCGGGCCACCGCCCAGGCCATCGGTACCCCTATGCCAACACTGAGGACCGCCGCCCCGGTCGCCAGTAGCAGCGAGTTTTTGACGGCTTCCAGGTAGCGCGGATTGCTGAAAACATTGGCGTAATTCTTGAGGGTAAAGCCGCCCTCATTGGGCAAAGAAAAGCTGCGAAAAACCAGCCAATACATCGGCAAACCGATCAAGATTAAAAGAATTCCGACCATGAGAACCCAGAACAGGGCTGAAAAATCCCGGCCCCCGCGCAGTTCGTTTTCGGGCTTTTTGGCTTTCGGTAGACCGATAGTTTTGCTAAGTTCCTGAGCCACCTAGCTCCTCCTTTTTCAAACTTGGATAAATAGGACTTTTGCTTCAACCTCACGTTGTGAGCTTGAAGCGAAAATAAAAAGAGTTTTAACAGGGGAGACCCCTGTGTGACCCCCCGCAGGGGCTGCGCCCCCACGACCCCCGCTTCAGGTTGTTTGCGTCATCAAGCGATATTCCTAATAAAGTAAAATCGGGCCAGCCGTCTAACCGGTTTGCCAGTCAGACGGTTGCGCCCGGTTCAGGTATAGTTATTAGGCCCCGAAAAGGGTTTTCCATTTGCCGATCAGGTCGGGCAGTTGCTTGCGCACCTCGTCCGGCTTGAGTGAAATAGTCGGAATGTCTTTAAGAGCTTTGGCTCCGGTGATGGTAACGTCGTTGCGAAGCGGTTGTTCAAAGTTTTTGGCGAGCAGTTCGGCGTATTCCTTGCTGTTCAAGAAGTTCATGAAAAGCTTGGCGGTGGCCGGGTGGGGAGCGTCTTTGAGGATACCGGCGGGACTAATAACCACCACTGTGCCGTCGCTCGGATAAATTACATCCACCGGGTTGCCTTTGGCTTTGCTAGCCAGCACCTGGCCCATCGGCCCGATGGCTACATTGCGTTCGCCGGAGACAATATCTACCACTGTATCATTGATCGAACGGCCCAGCTTGGGATTGAGGCTGTTTAGCTTGTTGAAATAGGTTTCCCAGCCGTATTTTTGTTGCATTGCCAGGGCCCAAGTGCCGACCTGCCCGCTAGCCGCGCCACTACCGGTTGAGATTTTGTCCTTGTATTTATCGGTGATCAAATCTTGCCAGCTTTTTGGTAAATCTTCCGGTTTAGTTTTCTGAGTGTTGTAGGTGATCAGGATCGGGCTGAGTGAACCGACTTGATAGGCGTTGTCCGGGTCGATATTGCGGTAATCGGCTATGATATTGTCTTTCCCGGCGGAAGGATAAGGTTGCAGTTTGCCCTGCGTTTTAAGATCGATCATCTGGCCGATGTCGGTCGTGCCAAACACGTCCACGTTTTTAATCCCGGCCTGCATCTCCTGGGTCAGCTTCTGGTAAATGGTAGCAGCAACGTTGCGGGTGCCTTCCACCTTGATACCAGGATATTTAGCACTAAAAGCTTCGCCCATCGCGTTTACGATGTCCTGGTTAAACCAGACGGTGTACCAGACCAACTTGCCTTCTTTTTTGGCGGCTTCGTAAAGGGCGGCTTCATCGCTAGCGGCGGCGGGGGCGGCTCCTCCGGCAGCGGTTGTCGCGGCGGCGGGTGGGTTGCTGGCACTACTGGCATTAGGAGCGGCAGTCGGGTTAGCATCGCCACAGGCGACCAGCATGGTTAATAGCATCAGGGTAAGTGCGAAAAAGCAGAACGATTTGAAATTCTTCGTCATTGCTATCATTGGTTAGTTGTCTCCTCTTTGAGTCCTAACAGTGTTATTTTTGTTTTTCTCTGCGGTAAATTTGGACAAAATCCGATAAAGTATTGAGAAGTAAATTACATATTGAGGTTATGATAGAATACTTCTATTGTCTCGTCAAGTGAAGAAAGAATAAGGATAGCGTGAACACTACAGCTAATAGTGTTAAATGAGACAATGAAGTTAAGATTGGTCAAAAGTCTTATTGCCAGTAAGATCAGAACAGCTTATACTCCTTAAAAGAAATATTATCGAAAGGACTTTAATTTATGAAAATTCTAAACACCACCAAAAATATATTTGTGGAATGTTCGCAGCTTGAGCATTGCCCGGTATTGGTGTTTAGCCTTTAGCTTTTAGCCTTCTTAATGGGGTGGTCTCCAAAAGCTAGAATTTGGCCGGATTTACTACCCTAATCCGGTTGACATAACTCCCCATTTGCCCGGCATGATTCCTCATCTGCGAACTTGAGTACTTTCCGACTGTCTGAGGTCGGTTTGTCAGAAAGTTGGCTATTTTGAGGAAGCTTCAACCCTCTTTGATTTATTATTTGATGAGTGCCGTAGCGACCTATGCTAATGGCTTGTTGTTTACGATTTCCGCGATATATTATGTGAACCGGATCGGGCTAGACCCACTGCAACTGGTGTTGGTCGGGACGGTCCTGGAAACTACCTACCTGATTTTTCAGCTTCCCACCGGTGTGCTGGCCGACCATTTCAGTCGGCGGTTATCGGTCATCCTCGGATTGACTTTAACCGGGTTGGGTTTTGGTTTGCAGGGCCTGGCCCCCGATTTTGGCTTACTTTTATTTTGCCAGGTACTATGGGGCGTGGGGGCCAGTTTCGTCGAAGGTGCCAACGATGCCTGGTTGGCCGACGAGGTAGGTGCCGAGCGGGTCGGACCGATTTTCTTGCTCAATACCCAATGGTGCCAGATAGCCGGTATACTTGGTTTGTTGAGCAGTGTCGCTCTGGCTCTGATCGATCTAACCCTACCAATCGTTCTGAGCGGCGTAATATACCTGGCGTTAAGTTTGTTTTTGGTATTTGCAATGCCGGAACGCGGTTTCAAACCGGTTAGTATTGGCAACCGGCCTGACCTGGGCAGCCTGAGCCGCACTTTGATAACCGGTTTGAAAGTCGTCTGGAGTCGCCCGGTGTTGTTGATTCTGCTGGCGGTCGAATTCTTTGTAGGGGCGGCCAGTGAAGGTTTTGACCGTTTATGGGGTGCCCACTTGCTGACAAGCGTCGGCTTGCCAGTGTTCGGGCATTGGGAGGCCGTGATCTGGTTTGGGATTATTGGGGTCGGTGGCGATATAATCAGCCTGGTGGGATTGCAATTCTGCCGGGGCTGGCTAAACCGGCTCGAACGGTCCAACATCGCCCGGCTATTTGTTATCAGCCAGGCCGTGATAATAGTGGGTCGTTTTATCTTTAGCCTGAGCGGTAGTTTTGAACTGGCGGTCGGTGTGCTATGGATAAGCGGAGCCTTACAGGCCCTGGTCAGGCCACTCTTCAACGCCTGGCTCACCGAGGTTATTCCATCAAACGTGCGGGCTACGGTGTTATCAATGCACGGCCAGTCCAATGCGGTTGGTCAGATCGTGGGTGGGCCGGGGGTCGGACTGCTTGGCCGGGCTTTTTCCACCAGGGTGGCACTGCTGGCGACCGGCCTGATGCTAGTGCCAAACCTGTGGCTTTACTCCAAACTCGGCGGTCAAACCCGTTCACAACCGGTTGAAGATGGGCCGGTGACTGTCGAAGTTTGATCGCAACGGCCACTACTTTCTAAACACTTTATCCGGTATAAGCTTATTACTTCGAGGTTTTGCCGGATAAAGTATAATATTTGATAGAGCTAATCGGCTAAATTATTATGTTCTTCTTTTCTCCATACCAGAATAATCGCTAAAAGTTAGCCCTGATTAAAACCGGAAAATAAAACCCAGGAGGAAAATATGATAAAGCTATCTCGCTATTTATTTGCCGCGCTGGTAAGCCTGTGGAGCCTGACCTTTTGTATGAGTGTCGCTCCAGCCAGTGCCGCCGAGGGTGGCAGCACCTTTTTTGCCCCGACCGGTTACGCTGTTTCGGGCAAGTTTCTGGATTACTGGAATCTTTATGGCGGTCTGGCTACTTTTGGTTATCCGATCACCGGAACCTATTATGAGAAAGACCCGATTAGCGGTAAAGCCTATTTGACCCAGTGGTTCGAGCGCAACCGTTTCGAGTTGCACCCTGAATACGCAAATACCCAATACGAAGTGTTGCTGGGTTTACTCGGTCGACAAGTGACGGCAAGCCGCACCGGAGAAGGGCCGTTCCAACCGGTACCACAGACGATTGTAACGCCCAACCGGACCTATTTTCCACTTACCGGCCACTACCTTTCCGGTGTTTTCAAACAGTACTGGGAAGCTAGCGGAGGTCTGTCGCTATACGGCTATCCCATCAGCGAAACCTTTATGGAGCAAAATCCCAGCGACGGTAATACCTACCTGGTCCAATACTTCGAGCGTAATCGCTTTGAATATCATCCCGAAAAATCGCCGCCCTACAACGTCCTGTTGGGTCTGCTGGGCGAACAAGTAAAGCAGTTGCCGCTCGCGCCGGTGATCGATAACCGCAGTACTGCCCTGGGCATCTTAAATTCGTACTACAACGCCATAAATTTGAAGGATTATCAGCGAGCCTACAACTACTGGCAGCTATACGGCAACGGCAGCAGCAATCCGAATACCTTTAATGTTTTTGCCGCTGGATTTAGCCAGACCGCCGCCGTCAATGTCGCTACCGGGCCGGTTTACTCGGACGGTACCGCCGGGACGGTTTATTACTCGGTGCCGGTCGTAATCATCAGCAGTCAGAAAGACGGTACACAGCAGCATTTTTATGGCTGTTACCGGGTAGCTCAGGTGGATGTTCAGATCGGAGATCACCCGTTGCCAAACCCGCTTTACATCAATTTTGCGAAAATCTTTGCCGCTTCTACCAACTTTAATGAATTTATGTTGATGGACGCGGCTCAGAAATTGATTGCGCCCAACAATATTTGCGTTTCGTGATTTTGCTTCACCCCTGACCCCGTCCCCAGGGCGGCGAAATTAAATTAAAAGCGCAACTTTTGCACATTGCCCATGAGTTGCGCTCTTTTTTAACGCCTTTTGGTGGGGGAACAAAGTGACGGCAGAATCTTCAAAGAAGTCGGTTGGCCTCTCAGGACCTGAATCGGCTGAAGTGGCGCGAGTTTTTTTGATGAAATCGCCAACATTGTGTATGATAAGGCCAATAATAAACTTCCGGGTCACGGCCTGGGGCGGGGCCTATACTTCCACATAGCGAATCGAGGTGCAAAAATGGAAAAGCGGCGGCAAGTAGAATTAGCTTATGGCAAAACCGGCTTAAAAATTGAGTTGCCGGATTTAGGTTCACGCTTACAGGTGATCGAACCAACTTTTATGGCCGGGTTAGCCGATGAAAAGGCGGCTTTGCTGGCGGGGATGCGTCAGCCGATCAATTCCCCGGCCTTGCGCGATATGATTACCGGCCCTTCGCAGACTATTGCAATTGTATTCTGCGATATTACCCGGCCTATGCCCAACGACCGGGTTTTGCCGGTGGTGGTGGCCGAACTGGAAGAAGCCGGGGCCGCCCGTGAAAATATTGTTTTGATCAATGCAACCGGTCTGCACCGTTCAAACGACGCGGCCGAGTTGCGCCAGATGCTCGGTGATTTCCTGGTCGACAACTACCGGATCGTCAATCACAACGCTTTCGATGACGCTACCCTCACCAATATCGGCAATACCAGTTTTGGCGCGGAAGTCTGGGTTTGCACCGAATACCTGAAAGCCGACCTCAAAATTCTCACCGGCTTTATCGAGCCACACTTTTTTGCCGGTTTTAGTGGCGGCCCCAAGATGATCACGCCGGGGATTTGTGGCGAAAAGACCGTTTTGCACGCTCACAGTGCCCGCATGGTTGGCGACCCTCAAGCGGTCTGGGGGGTGACTTTCGGCAACCCGATCCACGATGAAATCCGGGAAGGCGCGACGCTGGCCGGGTCCGATTTTAGCCTGAATGTTACTTTGAACAAAGCTCACGAAATTACCGCCGTTTTCGCCGGAGAGGTGTTTAGTAGTCATAAAGTTGGCTGTGAATTTGTCCGGCAAACGGCGATGCAAGCGGTCGCCGAACCGTTTGAGATTGTGATCACCACCAATAGCGGCTACCCGCTCGACCAGAATCTTTACCAGGCGGTCAAAGGCATGAGCGCGGCGGCCCTGGTAGTCAAACCGGGCGGCGCGATTATCAGTGCGGCGGAGTGTGCCGACGGCTTCCCCGATCACGGCAATTATAAAGACATCCTCAAGATGCGCTCGACTCCCAAAGATATGCTGGATATGATTAACGCGCCCGGTTTTAGTATGTCCGATCAGTGGCAAACCCAGGTTCAGGCAATTATTCAGCTCAAGGCGCGGGTATTCCTCAAAACCAGTTTCCTGAGCGAGGCCCAGATTCGCCAGGCGATGCTGGAACCGGTTCTGAACGGCAGCATTGAGCAAACCGTCGAAATGTTGCTGGCTGAGTACGGCCCGGCGGCCCGGATCGGGGTCTTGCCCCAGGGTCCCCAGACGGTACCTTACCTGACCCAGGAAGTGCTGGCCGGAGTCTAAATGACGAATTACAAAGGGAACATTAAATGGCTTTAACATCATTGGCAACCTGGAACGTAAACTCGATTGCCGCCCGGTTGCCTCTGGTTACGCGCTGGCTGGAGGAGCAACGCCCGGACGTACTTTGTCTACAAGAAATAAAATGTATCGACAGCAAATTCCCCGCCGAGGCCTTTCAAGCTTTGGGTTACACCAGCCTCATTTTCGGCCAGCCTACCTACAACGGCGTGGCGACCCTGGTTAAAGACGAATTGGCCGGGACTATCGAGGCGGTTCAAAAAGGTTTGCCGGACGACGGCGAAGAAGCTCAACGGCGGGTGCTGGCGGCCACCATCGGCGGAGTACAGGTGATCAACGTTTATGTCCCTAACGGTCAGGCGATCACCTCGGAAAAGTATGTTTTCAAACTGGATTGGTTCGAGCGGCTGGCGGCTTATTTCACCGGCCAACTCGACCCCACTCAGCCACTGGCTTTATGTGGCGATTTCAACGTGGCCCCCGACCCGCTAGATGTGTGGGACCCGGCCAAATTTGAAGGTCAGGTATTGTACAGTCTGCCGGAAAAAGCGGCCTTGCAAAAAATGGCCGCCTGGGGGCTGGTCGATAGCTTCCGCCAGTTGTACCCGGACACAGTAGCTTATTCGTGGTGGGATTATCGCCAGGCTTCCTTCCGGCGCAACGCCGGGTTGCGGATTGATCAGATCTGGCTAACCGCCAGCCTGGCGTCTCGCTGCCGGGAAGTGGTAATCGACGCGGAGCCGCGCAAATGGGAGCGGCCTTCCGATCATACTCCGGTAGTGGCTTATTTTGAGGATCAACTCTAATTCAGGCGATTTGCTCTTTTGTGAAAGACCATTTTAAGCTAAAATAACTTCAATCCGAGACGCAATTCAAATTTAACAAAAAACTAGAAATTTCAGAGCTGGAAATTTTAGTGTACAAGGAGGAACACTTTGAACGGTTTGATAATGGATTACCAGTTAAACATCCCACTCATCATGAAACGGGCAGAAACGGTGTACGCGGATAAAGAGATTGTCACGCGCCTACCCGACAAAAGTATCCATCGCTACACCTACGCCGATTTTGTAAAGCGGGCCAAGAAGTTGACGCTGGCCCTCCAGAAACTGGGGGTTCAACCCGGCGAGCGTATCGGGACCTTTTGCTGGAATAATTACCATCACCTCGAAGCTTATTTTGGCATTCCGGGGGCCGGAGGGGTCTTACATACCCTTAATTTACGGTTGTCACCGGACGAACTAACCTATATTTCCAATCACGCCGAAGATCGCGTGGTTATAGTGGATAAAGTTTTGCTGCCGCTTTTCGAGAAGTTCAAGGATAACATCGCCGGTTTGCGCCACGTGATAGTGGCTGCGCCTGAACCGAGTGAAGACCTGGCCGAAGGTTATCTGGACTACGAAAAGCTGCTGGCGGAGCAAGATGAGAAAGATTTTGTCTATGCCGACCCGCAAGAGAACGAAGCCGTCGCCATGTGCTACACCTCCGGGACGACCGGGCGGCCCAAAGGCGTACTTTATTCGCACCGGGCGATTGTGCTACATTCGCTAACTGCCGCCTCGACCAGTGTTATGGCGATGTCTGAAAGCGATACGGTAGTGCCGGTGGTCCCGATGTTCCACGCCAACGCCTGGGGTATTCCCTTTACGGCGACCCTGGTGGGAGCTAAACAGGTTTTCCCCGGTCAGTACCTCGATGGCGAAAGCTTGCTGGATTTGTTGGAAAAAGAGAAGGTAACTTTCACTGCCGGTGTGCCGACGATCTGGCTGGGTATCTCGATTGCGCTCGACAAACAGCCCGACCGCTGGAAACTGGTTAACGGTTTACGGATGGTGGTGGGAGGCTCGGCGGCCCCGGAAGCCCTGATCCGCAACCTGGATAAGCATAATCTGAAGGTGATCCAGGCCTGGGGTATGACTGAAATGGCCCCGCTCGGTACGATGGCTAATCTGCCCAGCTATCTGCTCGATTCTCCCAGCGACGAGCAATACGCCTACCGGTCTTTGCAAGGTACCCCAGCCCCGCTGATCGAAATTCGAGGGCGCGGCGAGGAAGGCTTTATACCCTGGGACGGTCAGGCCCTGGGCGAATTGGAGGTGCGGGGAGCCTGGGTAGCCAGTGCCTATTACAACTCGCCGGAAGGGGCCGACCGCTTCACCGAGGACGGCTTTTTCCGCACCGGCGATATTGTAGCGATAGACCCGCACGGTTGTATTCGGATTGCCGACCGCAGCAAAGACCTTATCAAGTCCGGCGGCGAGTGGATAAGCTCGGTCGATCTGGAAAACGCCCTCATGGGTCATCCGGCGGTGGCAGAAGCCGCCGTGATCGCCATCGCTCACCCGAAATGGCAGGAACGCCCGCTCGCACTGGTAGTTTTGAAAGAAGGCGAGACCGCTTCGGTCAACGAATTGATGACCTTTTTGCAGCCTCGGTTTGCCAAGTGGAGCCTGCCGGACAATATCGAGTTTATAGAGGCTATTCCGCGCACATCGACCGGTAAATTCATGAAAGCGGCTCTCCGTACCCGCTTCAAGGACTATACCCTGCCGAACGTCGAATTTTAAGATTTTGATTTTGTAAAAACGTAACTACACACCAAACCACTGTAAAAGATCGAAGCAGGGGTCGTGGGGGTCGGGTACTCTTTGGGTGCCCCTGTAAATGCTCTTTTCTTTTTCTTCTTTCCCCGTCCACCGGTGGCCCTGGGGAGGGGTCAGGGGTGGGGTCTGAGTAGTTACGAAAAAGTTAAGAAATAGGAAACTTTATGAGCGAAAATTCAGTGAGTAAAAAATTCCCGGTAATGCTAACTTTTGACCTGGATGCCGAGTCGGGTTTTCTCGCCAGCGACCCGGCCAACGCCTCCCGGCCAGGCGTGTTATCGCCCGGCCAATACGGCCCCAAAGTAGGGGTTTACCGGTTAATTTCAATGCTTCAGCGGAAGGGCATTCCGGCCACCTTGTTCGTACCGGGTTGGGTAGCCGAAAAATATCCGGCGGCGGTTCAGGCGGCGGTTGCGGCTGGTTGGGAGATTGCCCATCACGGTTACGAGCATATATCGCCAACTTCCCAGACCCGCGAGCAGGAAGCCGAGGCCCTCTTAAAGGGAATTTCGGCTATCGAGAAAGTCGCCAAAGTTACGCCGCTTGGCTACCGTTCGCCCTCATGGGAATTCAGCAGCAACACCCTCGAACTGATCAGCCAGCAGGGTTTTCTTTATTCAAGCAATATGATGGACCACGATGCCCCATATCTGCACCCAGTTTCGAGCAAAGCCGGGCCAATTGTAGAATTGCCGGTGCAATGGATACTGGACGATGCGCCCTTCTTTTTGTTCAAGGCCCCCTACACCCGGCCTATCAGTGCCCTGAGTACCGCCTACGAAAGCTGGGCCGAGGAGTTTGAAGGTCTGTACGACGAACGAGAGCAGGGTAAATGTTATGTGCTAACTATGCACCCGTTTATCAGTGGGAGACCGGGCCGGGTTCGGCTACTCGAACGGCTGATCGACATGATCCAGCAACACCCCGACGCGGCCTTTTATCGCTGCGACGAGGTTGCCCGCCGTTTCCAAACCCAGGCAGTAGACTAATCAAGTTATTAGGATTTTCGCTTCTAACCGGCCCACATCCAGAAGATAAAAAGAACCGCCCAGACTGCTTGCACTGCCGACCCAAATTTTATCAAAAAGCGCGGCCCGATCTGACCGGCCAGCATAAACACCGGAAAGATCGAGAGTAAATAGCGGTTCATGCTCATCCAGAAGAAACCTTCGACCCCTTGCCGGGTGAGAAATACTGCCAGGCTCAGTACCGAATAAATCAGGTAGGCTACCGGCAATTTTTTCTGAAACCAGACGATACACATTGCAATAAAAACTATTAGCAGAATAAAATCGAGGGCGTTGTAAGCCAGGTTCCTGGACTGATTGTAATCAAAGAAGCCAAACAAACCGCTAAAGAAAGCGGTCCAGGGCATTACAAACCGGATGTGCCAGATTTCTTGCAGGTGGTCGTTGAAATTGTAATCGCGCAAGATGCCATAGACGTACACCAGGTATAACCCCAGGCTGCCCGGCGAAAGGGCCAGCAAGATGCCGTCTCGGCCAATTTTGCGCCAGTTCCAGCCCAATTGCTGCATATATAGGTAGCCCAACGGGATCACCAGCACAAAACCTTGCAAGCGGGTAAATGAGGCCAGGGCCGACAGAATTGCCACCAGCCACCAGCGACGCTCTTCGGCGTAATAAAAAGCGGCCAGGACCAGGGCCAGGTAAAGCGATTCGGTGTAGCCACTGGCGAGAAAGAAGGCGGTCGGAAAGGTCGCCATGAAAAGCACCGACCGGCGGGCCGCCTCCACATTGAACAACCGTACACTCAGGCGGTAGAGATAGACCAGCACAAAGATATAGGCCAGGTTCGAGATCAGCATCGCTGCCAGCATATACTGTTCGAGTAAAACCCGGCCCAGCAAGCCGACCATCAGGGGGTAAAGCGGCGGAAAATTGGTGCTGCCATCGCCCGCCGAGTAACCGAACATAGAGATATGCAGATACCAGTTGGTATCCCAGCGTTGCCAGGGACCGAGCAGGAAAAAGCCGAATCCCCACTGGTGCGGATCGACATCGCGTAAAAGGCTTAGGCCTAAGGGTGGTTCAATCGGCGCCAGTGGGGCCAGACAGGCACCCAGGGCGAATAGCAGTAGGCGGTGGGTCATGAAGATACTGAGCGCGAAGGCTATCGCCGGGTCGCTCATCATGCGGTACCAGAGGGCACTGGCCCAGGCTTGCCAGCTCCAATCTGGCAGCGTTAACACGTCGCCAGCGTCAGCCGCTCCACCGTAGGAGAGGGCTACCGGTGATTGAGCTTTGGGGCGAGACGGTGCTGCATTTGAACTATAAAGAGGTTTAGAGGTGTAACTATAACCGGTGGTACTGTCTTGAAAATTTAGGTCGCCGTCCTGTGTAACCTGGGGTGGGTCACCCATATCTTTATTGCCTCGTTGTCGTCCTTCAAGCCCTAAGGTGACGGAAGCTTCACTGCTTCAAAGATGGTAGTCAAGGCCCGTTCCGCCCTGACTTTTATCTTCTTCAAATTTTAGGCCACCGACCGGTCTCGACATTAAGTACCGGCAAATAAAAAAGTTAGTTCAGAGTTTACAATCTGCCAAAGGCGGTATTCGACCGGGCGGATTTATAGCTTTGCCCGACTCGCTACCGCCCGACCTGTTCATAGCGAACCAGGAATAATGACTGTGGTCCGTCGAAAATACTGAGCGAGCTAACCGAAAAGGGTCTTGCGAATACGCTGTTGTTCTTCGCCAGTCAGTTGCGGCAAGGTCATTGCGGCAAAGTTTTCACGGGTCTGCTGGACGGTTTTTATACCTACCAGCACACTAGCGACTGCCGGTTCATCCAGGACAAACCGGATAGCGGCCTGGGTAAGGCTGCGATCACTTTGTTCGAGGAAGCGCAACGACTCGGCCAACCTGATTTTGTGGGCACGGTAGTGGCTCGGCCAGCTTGAGCGTATGTCGCCCGGTGGATAGGTGGTGGACTGGGTTTGCTTGCCGGTCAGAAAGCCGTTTGCCAGTGGTTCACGGGCGATAATGCCAATATTCTGAAACTGGGCCTGCGGGAAAAGCTGCTCTGCCGGGTTCTCGCTCTGCAACAACGACGACAAATTGTAAACGATTTGAATGGTATCCGGTTTGCCACTCTTCAAACAGGCCAGACCTTCGGCTACAGTGTGGGCCGATACACCGTAAAACCGAATTTTTCCGGCGGTTTTCAGCTCGTCCAGTACTTCAAACACGTCTCCATCCAAAATGATCTGGCGGGATGGGTTGTGTAACTGATACAGGTCTATGTAATCACGCCCCAACCGTTTCAGGCTGGCATCCACCGCCGAGCGGATATGTTCCGCCGAAAAATCCATCACGGTCTGGCCGCTGGTGAAATTCCCGCCGACTTTGGTCGCTATAATCACATCGTTAAGCCGACCGGCCTTGCTCAAACCCTCGGCTACGATTTCTTCACTATGCCCATAACCATAAACGTCGGCGGTGTCAAAAAAGTTGCAGCCCAGTTCGGTTGCCAGTTGAATCGCTTGAATCGATGTATCGTCATTGGTAGGGCCATAACTATTGCCGTGTTGATTGCCGCCAACTGCCCAGGCTCCAAAACCTAATTCCGAAATTGTAAGGCCAGTGCGGCCCAGGGTTCTGTAGTTCATTCTCAGCTACTCCTCGCGCTAATCAAGCAAACAATTCCTACCCACAACCCTATTATAGCGCGAATCGGTCTAGCTTCAAAGTTTACCCGGTTGTATTCTAGCATACCAGTTGAGTCCGGTCATCGGCCTTTTGACTTATTTAGGACTTTCGCTTAAAGGCGAAAATGCCTTAAAGCGGGGTACGTAGGGGTCGGATACCACTGGGTGCCATGCGGGGGGCATACAGGCGGGTACCATTTGGGTGCCCATGTAACACTCTCTTTTTATTTTCGCTACAAGCTCACATTGTGAGCTTGTAGCGAAAGTTCTAAGTTAGTTAAGTTCAGGCTGGCCCTTTAGCTCACGCTCCATGATCCAGTCATTGGCTTTGATAATACTGGCAATCAGGGCTTTGTCGGCGGCGGCTGGTGTGTTGGCTTCCATGTAAGCTTGCCACTGGTCGGTTTCCATCAGATTGCCCTGAGTGTCGTAAGGCTGTTTGGCATAGGTGCCGATACTGCGATTAAACTTGATGTCGGGCAGCTTGAGTTTGGTCTGGTCTTCGGGGATCAGCTTGTTGATCCGGTCGAGCAAGCCTTCACACTCGGCTTTGTACAAATTACGTGCATGCTCGTTCATGAATTCCAGGTTAGCTTCCTCGCTGGTTTCGCCTTCGTTGAAGCGGCCTTTCAGACCCCAGACATAGGCCCAGTGGGCCGAACCGGAGTGGTCGGTACCGAACAGGTCATAGGCGGTCGGCACCCACTTGTTGATATATTTCTGCAAAATAGCGGTCGGAATTTTACCGGCCTTGACGATCCGCAGCAAACCGTTATTACCGGTTCCCAGGTGGAAGCTTTCTTCTTTGAGCATCGGACCCATCGAACGGGCCAGCGGCGCAAAGCCACTGTGCGACAGCATCTTTAGCTGGTACTTGCCGTCCCGGTCGATAAACTGGGTGTAGGTAAACATATCCAGCCAGTTATCCATCTCGGTATTGAAGCTACCCAGCAAGCGGTTATGCTGGAACGCCCGGCGTTCCAGTAACTTCTGGGCTTCGAGTTTGCCGCTGTCGCCGAAGTAAGTCACCAGCAAATGGCTCATCTGCCAGCCGTGACGCATTTCTTCGGTCATAATCCGGGCCAGGCTGGCCGCATCGTACTCGGTCGGGGCGTTCTGGAACAAATCGCGTTGCTGCTCGACCGAGGCAAATTCGGTATCGCCCTGGAAAATAATATAGTTCAACAAAGCGTCGCGCACGCGTTGGTCGGGGATTTGCGAAACGCGCTCCCATTTCGGGCGGCCTTTGTAGGCCCCAAACTCGATCTGGTCGTTGTCTAGCTGGCTGTATTTTACATCCCATTTGTAATTGTTGACATAAGGATGGTCAATGCCGACGGTGCCTTTCCATTCTTTAAACAAATCGATCCAATCGTCAAAAACCGTAATCTTCTTCATCGTGTACGATCCTTTTCTAGTTTCCGAGTTTAATAACGAAAAAGTTTCTCAGGTCCAGTAAAGTGATAACCGGACGTCTGTCCGGCTACCACCACTTCAGGGGTAGGCTAGTGCGCTTATTTGCCGGTAAAATTTGCCACCGTTTTGTTGGTATAAGCCGAGAGGCCGAGTTTAGCATCATCGCTCTGGAAAAGCTGCTGCTGCAACTCGCGTTCGATTGCCAACGAGCTGTGAAAGTCTACTTCGGCTCCGCTCTGGACGCTGCGTTTGATCAGGCCGACCGCTTTGCTAGCCTTATTGGGCGGGCAGAACTGGCGAGCGTAATCCAGCACCTGTTCCCAGTAGTCCTGGGGGTTGCCTTCGTAAATATAGTTGATAATACCCCACTCCAGGGCTTCCTCGAACGAAAAGACCCGCCCTTCGACCATTAATTCAATCGCTTTATTCTTGGGGACGATCCGGGCCAGACGCTGGGTGCCACCGGTACCGGGCAATACTCCCAGACCGACTTCCGGTAGACCGACCCGGCCACTATCTTTACGGGCGATGCGTATGTCACAGGCCATCGCAATTTCCAACCCACCGCCGACGGTATGGCCGTTCAGGGCGGCAATTACCAATTTGGGGGTTTGTTCCAGGCGCATCAAAGTTTCGTTGGCGTGCAGACAGAAGAAATACTTAAAGCGGGGCGTGACCCGTTGTAGCATGGCAATATCGGCTCCAGCGGAGAAAAATTTGTCGCCTTTACCCCGGATTACAATTACATGGGCCTCTTCATCCATCCGGGCGCGCAAGATTGCCTCGTCCATCGCCCGGAACATCTCGTACGAATAGGTATTAGCCGGGGCGTTGTTTAATTCTAGTATCGCCAGGCCGTCTTCTACCCGATATTCAACCAGCGAACCAGGTCCATTAGGGTCCGCCGCCTCAGAGGTTTTATCCAGGATTTCTGTAGACATATTTTTCCTTTCATAAGCTGTATATTGCCGGTAAGCTCAAGTCAGTCACAACGTATTTGAACGATTGGTAGAATTTTATCAAAGAAATCAGCCCCTGTCAAGAGTGTTTTTGAACGATTGGTAGAATTATCCTAGCTAATGCCACCGGTCTGGTTTGACTGATCTGCTAAACTTATTTGCGTGGAAAAAAATTCTGTTCAAAAATTATTTATAAAAGGAGTTTCGTTTAATGGAGATGCGTAAGCTTGGCCGGACCGGTCTAAAAGTCGCGCCGTTGTGCCTGGGTGGTAATGTCTTTGGCTGGACGATTGATGAAGCAGTTTCGTTTCAGGTGCTGGATGCTTACGTTGAGGGCGGCGGCAATTTTATCGATACAGCGGACGTGTACTCACGCTGGGCGCCCGGTCACGTGGGCGGCGAATCGGAAGTCATATTGGGTAAGTGGATGCAGGAACGCCAGAACCGTCAATCGGTAATCGTCGCTACCAAAGTTGGGGCCGAGATGGGGAAATTACCCAATCAGAAAGGGCTTTCACGCTGGCGGATTATGGAGGCGGTCGAGGCTTCGCTCAAACGCTTGCAAACCGATTATATCGATCTTTACCAGTCGCACATCGACGACCTGGATACCCCCCTTGACGAGACCTTGCGGGCTTACGACGATCTGGTCCGGCAGGGGAAAGTTCGCTATATCGGTGCCTCAAATTACCCGGCCTGGCGGTTGACCAAATCGCTCTGGGAAAGCGACAAGCATCACCTGGCCCGTTACGATACGATTCAGCCGGTCTATCACCTCTTGCGTCGGGATGATTTCGAGCGCGAACTAGAACCGCTTTGCCTCGATCAACAGGTCGGCGTGATCAATTATTCTTCGCTGGCGAGTGGGTTTTTGACGGGTAAATACCGGCGCGACCAGGCTCTGCCGACCAGCCCCAGGGCCGATGCGATCCAGAACCGCTACATGAACGACAAAGGTTTTGCGGTTCTGGAGGCGGTCGAACAGACGGCGAAGGCTCATTCGGCTACCAATACCCAGGTAGCACTGGCCTGGATTCTAGCCCGACCGGCCATCACCGCCCCGATTGCCAGTGCTACCTCAGTAGAGCAGACCCGCGAGTTGCTGGCCGCACTCGATGTCAAACTCACGCCGGACGACTTGAAAGCCCTTGATAAAGCCAGCACCTGGCAAAACTAACCGGCGAGTGATGTTTGTCCGTCTGGAATTTCTGCCACCCGCTTTTAACGTTTGTCCGGTCGTAAACGGGTATTGCGCGAATTGCCGTCAGGGGCAGCCATTCTCGGTTGTTTCGTCTGGCTTAAAACGGTTGAAAGTAACGGTCTGGCAGGATGACGCTCAGGCCCTACCTGGCTGGACCAGCTTACCCTGGCGGAGTCGCTTTTGCCAGGTTTGCGGCTGGTGGGTCGCGCCGCCGGATACACCGGGTAGCTCGCGGCTGGGCAAACGTCAGCGAATTTTCCAGCTTGACCACAATGAGTGTGTTTACTGTGGCTCCGTCCACCAGTTAACCCTCGATCACCTTATCCCACGTTCCAGAGGCGGTACCGATAACCCGACCAACTTGGTCACGGCCTGCGAAGCCTGCAACCGCCAAAAAGCCAACGGCGAACCGGCCCGGTTGCAGTTTGGCCGGTTTCGTACCGCCGCCAATTCTTGATCTTAATCGCCCTTATTGGCAGCTCGGTTCGCCGGGATGGTATCGCCCCACACTCTGGCTGTGCGTAATACAGAGCCTCAATTACTGGCACAGGTCGAATGGTTAGGCCGGGTATTGAGCGGCTTGCCAGGCTTTGTCCAGCACCTTTAAGAAGACCTCGGCGGGTTGCGCCCCGGAAACGCCAAATTTTTCGTCAAAAACAAAGAACGGCACCCCTCGGATGCCCAGGTCGCTGCCGCGCTTCTCATCGGCTTTTACTTCTGCGGCAAAAGCCTGGCTTTCGATAGTCTGCCGGACTTGCTGGGTGTCCAGCCCGACTTCGCTGCCCAGGCTGACCAGCGTATCCAGGTCGCCAATTGCTTTCCCCTCGGTAAAATAAGCTTTCATTAGCCGCTCCTTCATGGCATCTTGCAGATTATGCCTGGCTGCCAAGTGGATCAGGCGATGCGCGTCAAAAGTATTACCGCGCTGGGCCTGGTCCAGATGATATTCCAGACCTTCTTTCGCGGCTAGCTCGCTTACTTCCCGGTTCTTTTGGATAGCCTGTTCGAGCGTCATCCCGTATTTATGCGCCAGCATTTGGTTAACCGATTCGCCGGAAGTGGCGGGGGCGGTGGGGTCCAGTTGAAAGCTGCGCCACTGGATCGTTACTTCAGCCTTATTTTCAAACTGGCTCAGGGCCGTCTCAAAGCGGCGTTTTCCTATATAGCACCAGGGACACACGACATCCGACCATATCTCAATCTTCATATTTACACTACCTTCTATATACTAAATACATCTTTTATACACATCTTTGAAATGCTCTAATTGAATAAGTTTATGTTTTCTTATTAAACTACATTCTTGCTGAACCGGTCAACTTACCAAGCTAATATCGCGGCAAGCAAGTCGGTAAGTAATTATGCTCTAATTTAGATTTTTCAAAAAAAATTCAATTGACGCAATCTGCCCGATCTGTTAAATTTGAAGGTAGCAAAAGCAGAATTACTTTACATAATATTAGTGGAGAGGTTGAACTTTGCAATGAAGAAAGTTTATTCGACGGCAGAGGAAGCCATAGCCGATGTAAGGGACGGTTCAATAGCGATGTTTGGCGGCTTTGGGTTATGTGGTATTCCCGAAAATCTAATTGCCGCCCTGCATAAAAAAGCCGTTAAAGATTTAACCGTTATTAGCAATAATTGTGGCGTGGACGACTTCGGGTTGGGTATTTTGCTGCAAGATCACCAGATCAAAAAAATTATTGCCAGCTATGTTGGCGAGAATAAAACTTTCGAGCGACAGATGTTGTCCGGCGAATTGGAGGTTGACTTAATCCCGCAGGGTACGCTGGCCGAACGTATCCGGGCCGGGGGTGCCGGGATCGAAGGGTTCTTTACGCCGACCGGGGTTGGTACCGTAGTGGCCGAGGGCAAGGAGGTCCGCGAGATTGGCGGTAAAATGTGCGTTCTGGAGAAACCGCTCAAGGCTGATTTTTCTTTTATCAAAGCCTGGAAAGGTGACACAACCGGCAATCTAATTTACCGGATGACGGCCCGGAACTTTAACCCGATTATGGCAACCGCCGGTCGGATTACTATCGTCGAGGTGGAAGAACTGGTCGAACCGGGCGAACTTGACCCCGACCTGATTGCCACGCCGGGTATTTTTGTACAGCGTATCATTCAAGGGGCCAACTTTGAAAAAAGGATCGAACAGCGGACCCTGCGCCCAAGAGAACAATAAACCACACATAAATACTGCAAACAAACTACTGGAAAGGAACAGTCAATGCCCTTAACCCGAAATCAAATGGCCCAGCGGGCCGCCCAGGAATTGCAAGATGGTTATTATGTGAATCTGGGTATAGGTTTGCCAACCCTGGTCTCAAATTATATTCCAAAGGGCGTGGATGTATTTTTGCACTCTGAAAACGGCTTGCTGGGCATCGGTCCTTTTCCTTTGGCCGGCGAGGAAGACCCTGATTTGATCAATGCCGGTAAACAAACCGTCACGATGGTAAAAGGGGCCTCAATCTTCTCCAGTGCCGATAGTTTTGGCATGATCCGGGGTGGGCATATCGACCTGGCAATCCTGGGAGCGATGCAGGTGGCGGTGGACGGTAGTCTGGCTAACTGGACCATTCCTGGTCAGATGATCAAGGGAATGGGCGGTGCAATGGACCTGGCGGTAGGTGCCAAACGGGTGATTGTGCTTATGGAACACGTCAGCAAAAAGGGTGAGCCAAAAATCTTGACCGAATGTAATTTACCGCTGACGGGCCGCAAAGTCATCAACCGGATCATTACTGACCTGGCTGTAATCGATATTACCCCGGACGGCCTGGAATTGATCGAAATCGCCCCGGATGTTACTGCCGAGGCGGTCCAACATTCTACCGGCGCACCCCTTCGCATTTCGCCGAATTTGAAGGGCATTACGCTTGAAAATAGCCTCAGGTGAGGTGAGAGGGCTTTTAGGCCCGCCTCCCTCTCCTTCCCACGTTTCCTTATTATATCAAAAACACTTTGCTCACTCAGCCGGTGCTGGTCAATATGGCCGCCCCGGCGTATCGGGTAATAAAGGGGGCCAGGTGCCAATACAGGCATCGTTTTGGTTATCAAATGGCTAAACAAGTCCCGTTGCATCGGTTAGCGCACATAATGGGCCATGTTAGTTTGAATACTACCTTAATCTATACGCAGGGAACCCAAGCGGACTTGCTCGCTCTTACAGCAAAGCTGGGTCAGAACCTAAATTACCCGTACTTTGTCTATACCCCAATATACGCCTTCTTTATCCAGGTAGTTTTAGTTCTTGCCATAGAGCCGCCGGAATGGGAAAGTGGGCCAATTCGAGGGTCTCGTGGAGTCGCTCGGCCCGGCTAACTCCAACCACAGTCGAAGTGATCCGTCGGTCTCGTAGCGAAAACTGCAAGGCTACCGCCGCCAGTGGGACCCCATAATTCTGGCAGAGCTTTTCGATTTCAAATGCCCGGTCCAACAATTCGGGAGCAGCCTGGTTGTACATATAGCGCGGATAATTGGAGGGTCCTTTTGCCAGGATACCGCTGCCGTAGGGTGCCGCGTTTACCGCCGCCACGCCATACTGAACGCAGGTATCCCAGAAAGGGTCAGCCTCGCTATTCAGCAAAGTATAACGGTTGTGGGAGATTGCCACCTCGAAAAAGCCGGTTTCAACGTAGCGTCTCATCAAATCGATCGGGCCACCCGCTACTCCCAGATGTTCGATCAAGCCTTCCTCTTTACATTGCTGCAAAACTTCTACCGCGCCGCCGGGTCTCATACCCTCCTCGAACGAAATATGTTCCGGGTCGTGGAGATAAAGCAATTGCAAGCGGTCCAAGCCCAGCAGTTTGAGGCTGCGCTCC
This sequence comes from Chloroflexia bacterium, assembly GCA_038322625.1. Classification (GTDB taxonomy): domain Bacteria; phylum Chloroflexota; class Chloroflexia; order Chloroheliales; family Chloroheliaceae; genus 54-19. Next base: position 14,446 of record JBBQGA010000026.1, on the reverse strand, counting down.
ACGCTCCGCCGCATTTGCTCGCCGCTAAAATCGCCGGTCTGAAGGTCGCGGTCGGCTTTGCTAGCCAGCACAAAACCGGCCGGGAAACCGCCCATCTCCTGCAAAACCAGCCCGATCCGCTTTTCACTTTCGCCGTCACCGTAAGAGGCTGCCGTGTCGATAAAGTTGATCGGGCTGGCAAAAATAGCCCTTACTGTGCTTAAAGCTTGCTCTAGCCCCACCGAATAGTCGAAAGTTTCGGGCATATCGCCCAGAGGAGCGCAGCCGATACAAAGCGGTGTCACTTCCAGACCGGTTTTACCAAGTAGTCGCTTCTCCAATGTGGAATTATCTTCCGGCATAATTTTCCCCATTCGTTAACGAAAATCCTATCTACATTATTCGCTTGAATATACGGCTGATCAGGTCGGTAACTTGAAGGCCGTAAAGCCGCCGTCTACCGTTAGGGCCGTCCCGGTCGCAAAACTGGCCTGGGGCGAGGCTAAGTACAAGACTGCTTCGGCGATTTCCTCGGCGGTACCCATCCGGCCGATCGGTTGGCGGGCAACCATCTTGCGCCGGGCTTCCACTGGGTCGGGATAACTGGCAACCATCCGGCCCACCCAGGGCGTATCAATCGTGCCCGGACAGACGCAGTTCACCCGGATGTTATCTTTGACGTGGTCCGCCGCCATCGCTTTAGTCAGGGCCAGCACCGCTCCTTTGGTAGCGCCATAGGCCGCCCGGTCAACCACCGCCATGGTCGCAACGATGCTGGACATATTGACGATGTTACCGCCACCTCCGGCAATCATAGTCGGGATGGCAAAGCGCGAACATTGAAAAATCCCCTTTACATTTACCGAAAACATCCGGTCCCAATCTTCCTCGCTGGTGTTCAGGACGGTACCAGGTAGACCGATACCGGCATTATTTACCAGTATATCCAGCTTGCCAAAGTTTTGCTGGCAAAAGTTGACCAGACCCTCGGCGTCACTGGCGGTCGATACATTGGCTTTAAAGGCCAGGGCCGGTTTGTCAGTGGTAGGGGAAGCTTCCGTATTTGCGATAAGTCCGACGGTTTCCTGGGCGGCCTCCAGATTGTAATCGGCTACTACCACTTTCGCGCCCTCTGCCGCAAATAAGAGCGAAATGGCCCGGCCAATACCACTGCCGCCCCCGGTTACAATTGCAACCTGTTCTTCCAGACGTTTCATTGATTTTCTCCCTCAAAAAGTTTTATAGACCGACTACTCATGGCAATCAAAGAAGCTAGCTTACCAGCAAGTTGGGGGTAGCCCAGGCTTTACCTAGCGGATATTCGTAATCATCCAACGAGGCCGGGTACATGGTAATGCTATAGCCCGGCCTGATAGGTGGCATATAACGACCGTTACGAATCACTACCGGTTCCACAAAATGTTCGTGCAAATGATCGACATATTCCAGCAGCCGGTTTTCCAGCGACGCGCTGACGTAAATAAAGTCAAACAGGGAAAGGTGCTGGACATACTCGCACAGGCCGACTCCGCCCGCGTGAGGGCATACCGGTACTTTATATTTGGCAGCCATCAGCAGCACCGCCAGAATTTCGTTTACTCCCCCCAAACGGCAACTATCGATCTGGCAGAAACTGATCGCGTTGGCCTGCAAGAATTGTTTGAACATTATGCGGTTCTGGCAATGCTCACCGGTCGCAACGCCGATTGGGGCAATGGCCCTGGCGATCGTGGCGTGGCCCAGCACATCGTCCGGGCTGGTCGGCTCCTCGATCCACCAGGGGTTGAAGCGAGCCAGTTGTTGCATATTGGCAATCGCTTCATCGACATCCCAACGCTGATTAGCGTCTATCATTAGCTTACGGTCCGGCCCGATTTCCTCCCGCACGATCCCGACCCGGCGTATATCATCGGCCATATCCAGGCCAACCTTGAGCTTAAAATGGGTCCAGCCGTTTTCCAAACCGTCCCGGCATAACTGCCGAATCTTTTCATCGGAATAGCCCAGCCAGCCCGCCGAAGTAGTATAGGCCGGGTAACCTTCCTGGCGCATCTGGGCCTCGCGTTCTGCCCGCCCGGCCGCGTTTTGTTCCAGCATCGCCAGGGCTTCCTGTGGGGTTAGCACGTCGGTTATGTAGCGAAAATCAATACAGGCGACTACTTCCGCCGGTGTCATATCTACCAGCAATTTCCAGACCGGCTTGCCCTCCACTTTGGCCCATAAATCCCAAACCGCGTTGACTACGGCGGCCGTCGCCAGATGGATCGCCCCCTTTTCAGGCCCGATCCAGCGTAACTGGCTATCGCCGGTAATCATATGCCAGAAAGCCCCCATGTTAGCGGTGAAAGATTCCAATGTTTTGCCCACAACCAGTCGTTTGAGCGCATCTATCGCGGCCAGTACTACCTCATTGCCGCGACCAATCGTAAATGTCAGGCCGTGACCGCTAAAACCGGCCGGGCTATCGGTGGACAATTCCACGTAACAGGCCGAATAATCCGGATCGGGGTTCATGGCATCCGAACCATCCAGCATTCGAGAGGTGGGGAAGCGAATATCGCGTGCAACCAGGTTAGTGATGGTAATTGACACTGCATTACCCTCCACATTTCAAATTGATAAATCTTTTGGCTTTTATTGAATTAAAGTAACTACTCAGGCCCCTCCCCAGTGAGGGGAAACGAAGAAGAAAAGAGAAGTTTACAGGGGAGACCCCTGTGTACCCCGCGCGTGGGTTGCACCCCCACGACCCCCGCTTCGATTTTCTACAGAGGTTTGGTGTGTAGTTACGAATTAAATAAGAACTAGAACAAATGACCAGCCTAGACCGGTTCCGCCTTTTGGGAACGGTCGTCGGGTGGCAGCGGTAAAGTAGTAACTGTAATAAAATCAGCCAGCACGTGTTGTTTTACTTCCTGGATATGCCGTTCCATCGCTTTTTCAGCCAGGCCTGGGTGCTGTTGACGTAGAGCACTCACAATCGCCTGGTGATGTTCGAGCGACAAAATTACCAGCTTTTTAAGGTGAATACCGTAAAGCTGAAAAACGTTTATTTGAGCGTGCAAGGACTCCAGGTTAGCTTTGAGCCGTTGATTACCGGTGGAACTTACCAGCACATGATGAAATTGCCGGTCGATGTCCAGAAATTTCTCAAAAGCTTTTTCTTGGCCGGTCTGAACCAGAAATTCCACCTCGTCCAGGTCGCTTTGGAACCGGTTTAGTTCGGCCTGGGATAAATTGGGCAAGCCCAACCGCACGGCCAGTACCTCCAGAGCGGTTCGCAGGTCATAGATTTCGGTCACATCCTGGCTATTAAAGGTAGTCAGGAAAAAACCACGCAGGTTATGGTTCTGGACAATCCCTTCTTGCATCAGACGGTAAAGTGCTTCGCGGACCGGCGTGCGACTGATACCCAGGTCTTTGCTCAACTGCAGGTCCGATAGCTTCTGGCCGGGCTGAATCTGTTGATCGATAATCCGTTTCCACAGCAGGTCATATACCTGGGTAGTAAGCGAACTATATTCAATCTTTAGTTCTACCAGAGAATTTGGATTGACTTTATCCAGGTTGGCATTAGTATTTTTTTGCTCGGCGGATTTGGTCATAAGATTCTGCTTTTTCTTGTATAGAGCCGACCTCATTGTAGAGTAATGGTCCTGGACGAGCTAAACCTCGTGCACTGGGTGGCCGGATATTAAATTATTGAGAACCATCGGCTGATATTATAGCCTAAAAGGAGGGCAACGCCAGGTAAACCGGCCTGACGTGCCACTCTTGAATGATCGCTGAAATACCGGATTATTGGTACAACAGGGGTTTGATGTCCTCGGCATCGACGTTGGTTTTGTCGTACCAGTGGAAACCGGTGTCAATCGTCTTGGGTAGTTTCTCACCCTTGATCGCCTTGACCGCCGACTCCACGCACTTGTACCCGATGCCGATCGGGTCCTGGGTGATCGCCCCGGCTTCGGCCCCGCTCTTGATCGCGTCAATTTGCTGTTTGCCGGAGTCGTAGCCGATTACCACTACCTGGCCCTGTTTGTTCAATTCTTTTACGCCATTTAGCACCCCGATAATCGAGCCTTCGTTAGCCCCGAAAATCCCTTTCAGGTTCGGGTGAGCCTGTAGCAGAGTCTTGGTAATGTCGGTCGATTTCAACTGGTCGCCACCGCCATACTGAATATCGACAATCGTAATATTGGGGTGTTTGGCCTTCATCTGATTTACAAAACCGTCGCGCCGATCGATACCGGTCCGGCTGGTCTGGTCGTGTACCACCAGGGCTACTTCGCCTTTATCGCCCATCATAGCCGCCATTTTATCGGCAGCCATTCCGGCGGCAGCCCCGTTGTCAGTCGCGGCGGTCGTAACCGGAATATCACTGTCCACCCCGGAGTCGAAGCCGATGATCGGGATGTTGGCGGCTTTAGCTTTCTGGAGTAGCGGGGTGGCCGCTTTGCTATCGAGGGCCGCAAAACAGATCGCCTGGGGCTTCTTGTCGAGGGCAGTTTGCAACATTTCGATTTGCTTGTCTACCTGGGACTCGGTTTCCGGTCCTTCAAAGGTAATCGTAACGTTGAAATCTTTGGAGGCTTTCTGGGCACCGGCCTTGACTGCTTGCCAGAATTGATGCTGAAAACCTTTCGAGATAATCGGAATGTAAATCGCCTGCCCACTGCCTCCGGCAGCGGCAGCCGCCTGAGTAGTCGCGGCAGATGCGACAGTGGTAGCCGGGGCGGCCGCAGCGGCCTGGGTGGTTGCGGCAGATGCGACGGTGGTAGCGGCAGCCGGTTGGCTGGCCCCGGTTGTAGCGGTGCTGTCTCCGCAGGCGACCAGCAACATTGCTAATACAAAGCCTGTTAGTATCGCGCACATATACCTGTACTTCATAACGACCTCCTTATCGTCATAAACTTTCTGATTGTCAGGCTCACAATTGAGCTAACAATTTACTACGGCAACTTGGCTAGCGAGAGGGATTGTCAGGATAAATTTTTATGCCGGTTCGTCTTTTTACTTTCGCCGCCGGACTATATCGAGGTAAACCGCTACGATCACGATACTGCCGGTGACGACGGTCTGCCATTCCTGCGGAACCGACATGATTCTTAAACCGTTGGTCAAGGTGCTGATGATAAAGGCCCCGATAATCGTTCCCAGGATCGAGCCTTCACCGCCACTGAGCGAGGTTCCACCGATTACCGCCGCCGCAATCGCGTCCAGCTCGTAACCCTGTCCCAGAGCCGGTTGAGCTGAATTCAAGCGGGAGGCGATAATTATCCCGGCCAACCCGCTAAACAGACCAGTCAGGGTATAGATGGCGATTTTCCAGTTGTTGACGTTTACCCCCGACAGCCGGGCGGCTTCTTCGTTGCTGCCGAGGGCAAAGGTATAGCGGCCCAGAATAGTTTTGGTCAAGATCAGGCTGGCGATGATGGCTGCCACAAATAAAATCAACACCGCGTTAGGAATATCAAAACCGGGAATGATAGAACCTCCAATCGATCCCATCGCAATCGTGTTAAATTCCGGGGTGTCATTAAAGTAAATCGGTTTCAGACCGGCGATGACCAGAGCCAACCCTTTGGTGACGTTTAGCATGCCCAGCGTGGCAATAAAAGGCGGGATTTTCAAGCGGGCGATGATTACGCCGTTGACGAAGCCGGCCAGGCCACCCGCCGCCAGCCCAATCAGCACGCCCAGCGGCACCGGTATTTTGTTGTTGGTGATCGCCACGCCGGTCACTACTGCCGCGAAGGTCATCACGGTGCCGATCGAGAGGTCAATTCCGCCACTGATAATAACAAAAGTCACCCCGATTGCCAGGACTCCGTTAACGGCGGTAGCCAGCAAAATGCCCACGATATTGCTGAATTGCAAAAAATTGGGCGAAGCGAACGAAAAGCCAATTACCAGGACGATTAAGGCTCCGAAGGCCAGCACGCGCTGCAAAGCCTCGGTCCGGATCAATGTGCCTGATCTTTTTTGAGTGGCCGGTACTTCCATTGTCCGCTTCCTCCAATCTGTTTGGGACTTTCGCTCTAACCTTTAAAAACGAGATCAGAGCGAATGATTAAGCAGGAGTCAGGTACCATCCAGGTGGCCGAACCCTGTCCTGGGCTTGAGTTAAATATAGGCTTCGCGCTGGGTCGCATATTGCATGATGCGCTCCTGGGTGGCCTCGGCGATTGGCATCTCGCCGGTGATCCGGCCCTCGCACATCACCATCACCCGGTGGCTCATCCGCAATATCTCCGGCAGTTCCGAAGAAATCATGATGATCGATTTGCCCTGCCGGGTGAGGTCGTTGAGCAATTTGTAGATTTCCCCTTTAGCCCCGACATCGATGCCCCTGGTAGGCTCATCGAAAATCAATATTTGAGTGTCGGCGGTTAACCATTTGCCAATTATGACTTTTTGCTGATTGCCCCCGGAAAGATTTTTAACTTTCTGGCGCAAGCCGGGTGTCTTGATCGATAAAGCTTCAATGTAATGAGTCGCGGTAATTTGGGTCTTGCGACTGTTAACCCAGCCTAAAAACTGAAGAAATTTTTTGAAGGTGCTGAGTACAATATTGGTTTCAACATCCAGCCCCAGAACGGCCCCATAGCGTTTGCGGTCCTCGGACAAATAACCAATGCCGTTTCGCACCGCGTCGCTGGGGCTTTTGATCTGGACCGGTTTCCCGGCCACCAGAATCTGGCCGCTATCGATCGGGTCGGCCCCAAAAACGGCCCGCGCCATTTCGGTCCGTCCGGCCCCAACCAGTCCGGCGACCCCCAGGATTTCACCTTTTTTAAGGCTAAAGTTTATGTCTTTGAGAACTTGGCCCCGTTTCAAATGCTTAACTTCCAGCACGGTTTCAGGGTTGGCCTCCTCCGGTATTTCCGGGGCCGACTCGTAAAGGGTACGACCGACCATCATATTGATAATCTGATTAATGTTTACCTCGGCGATCCGAACCGTATCGATGTACCGGCCATCGCGCATTACGGTGGCCCGGTCAGCAATCTGCCGGAGTTCTTCCAGGCGGTGAGAAATATGGACAATCCCGACCCCTTTATCGCGTAACTGGCGGATGATCCGGAACAGATCCTCTATTTCGGTATTGGTTAGAGCGGCGGTCGGCTCGTCCATAATGAGCACTTGCGAGTTGAAGGACAGGGCTTTGGCAATCTCCACCATCTGTTGGCGAGCGATCGACAATTCGGCTATTTTGGTACGCGGGTCGAGTTTAAGATGCATGGTTTCAAATAACTCACGCGTCTTCCGATTAATGGCTTTTTCATCGAGCAGAAAAGGTAGCACCCCGCGCGGTTCCCGGCCAATAAAGATATTCTGGGCGACGCTAAGGTGCGGCATCAGGTTTAACTCCTGGTGCACAATGCTAATTCCCAGGTCTTGAGCGGCCCGAGGACTGGCGATATTGACTTCTTGCCCTTTGTAAACAATTCGTCCGGCGTTTTTGGGATAGATGCCGGAGAGTATTTTCATGAGAGTGGATTTACCGGCCCCGTTTTCACCCAGCAAGGCATGCACCTCGCCCGGCAAAAGTTCAAAGTGGCCCTGGCTGATTGCCATTACCCCTGGAAAGCTTTTCTCAATGCCATCCATCAGGACCAGTGCATTAGCGTCCATAATCACACCTTTGTGAAAAGTAGCTTTTTACAAGCCGTCTTAAAATTCTTAAAAGCTTAATCTGGTAGTTTAGTTGAAAGCCTATGAAGCATTTATCTGTATACTGTATACAATATACAAAAAAATTTTATTAAAGTCAATAGGCGTTTAGCCGCAATATTTTGCTGGGATGAAATTCATTCTTAACAATTGCATAATTATTTCACAATGTTTCGATGGGGGTTTCAAGGGGCACCCAGCGGGTACCCGGCCCCAGGACGGGGGCATAGCGGGGGTGTACCCCGCGCTTTTCCCTCTTCCCCAGCGTCGCTATGCGACGCTGGGGGTAAAAAAGAGTGTTGGGGGATGTCCCCCAAGTCCCCCTTGCAGGGGTTGCAGCCCTACGAACCCTGCTTAGTACTTTGTGATTTTTTTATGCAATCATCAAGTTCATTGTTAGTGGATAATATTCGTGGCACACTAGCCCTTAGTCCATAGGCTACAAGTTAAGCAAAAAGAGAGGATGTCAACAGCAAGGCGAGGGCTTTTTAAATTGTTTTAAATGCCTGACATTTAGCTTTGAAGGCAAAATACTCGAAGACACTGCGACTTTTCCCCGTCCACTGGTGGCCCTGGGGTGGGGTCTGAACAGATACGAGCTGTATTGGCTACCTGCTTCATCCAGGCTAAAGTTGAACTCGGATGATGTTGACAGCTATTACAATCGGTGAAGTCCGCCGGCTTTGTTTGAGCCAGGTAGTCTGTGTAGCCCTGGACGAAAACGGCCAGCCGCCCCAGGTGCCGTCCCTCAAAGCTATAACCCCTGAAGAAATAAACCGGATTCAAAAAGCCTGGCGCGAACGAACCCGCCAGCTAGAGGCAGAATTGGATAGCGAGTTCCACTAATTAGGCCCAATCCGGTATTTGCTGCAACTCCCAGGAGTTGCCATCAGGGTCACTCAGGAAGACATACTTTATACCGCCCATGTCTATTATTTCACCCACTTCCACGCCCCGGCTCGCCAAAATTTCACGAACCTGGTCCACGTCGTCCACGACCAGGTGCAAACCTCTGACCGAACCAGGCGGCACGTCGTCCAGACCCAACCCGGTCCCTATGGCAATTGAGCAAGCCGAACCCGGCGGCGTTAGCTGCACGACCCGCATGGTAGCACTGGGGGTAACGTCGTGGTCGGCGTGGAAGCCCATCTTTTCTACATAGAATGCTTTGGACCGGTCAACGTCGGCCACCGGCAGTAGCACCAGTTCAAGCTTCATAGATGGTAGTGCGGAACTATTATCATTTGACATAATTTTACCCTTTCCAATGCTAGACCGGGTTGTATCAAGCATAGGTTATCAAATTCCACTAAGAACATTTGTATTACAATGATACCTCATTAATGGCAGGTTGTGTTGTATAAATTTGCAAATAGCCGGGGTTATTCCTCCGAATGACCTGGGCAGGCGGCCTGTTCTCAGTATATATTAATTCACATTCCTAACGACTCTTTGTGTTCCGATTATGGTTCAACATCATATTGGTGGCTTCCAGGCGGTCCAGCGTCTCTTTTTCTGTAATTTTGAGCAGGGCCAGGCCGACGCGATAGCGGGAATGTACTATCAGGTCAAACGTCGGGTTTTCGACCGGCGAAATTATATTTATGCTGGCAATTTTGTTAGCCTTGTCGCAGAACAATCCGAAATGCTCGCCGAGATTTTGGCCGCCAAAAGTATTGCTCATCCAGTGAGCAATATCGCCTGGATGATGGTTGTCAAAATCAGGCGGGCGGCTGCCTTCCCCTACAAATTCCAATACTTCGGTTAAATTTTAAGGTTTGTAAGCAGTAACTATTGGTTCGATGGATAGTTCAGACATTGGTTTCTTTCTGAAACGAGCTTGTAGGTGGAAAGCGGGTAAAGAAACCTATGCCCGGTGGTGCGCCTGGCATAGCTCATTTGGGTTCCCATAGCTCTATTTTGTTATCTTCCGGGTCGTAGACCCAGGCGAACCGGCCGTAAGATTCGTCCACCCGGTTCTCGTCAATCTTGACCCCGGCTTTCTGGAGTTGTTCAAGCAGGACGTCCAGGTTGGCTACCCGGAAGTTGAGCATGAAGCTTTGCTCGGCCCGGCCAAAATAATCTGTATCGGCCGGGAAAGCCTCGAAAACGGTCTGACCGGCCTCCTGCTGCCAGGCAATTTGCCCGGTTTCTGGCTTTACCCCTAACATTGTGGCGTACCACTCGTTCAAAACCTGGGGATTTCGCGCCTTGAAGAAAAATCCGCCAAAGCCTTTTACCTTTTCCATACTACGTTTTCTCCTTATTTCGGGTCCTATCTACCTCAACGCACTGTCTTAAGCAGGAATCGCCGGGTTTTGGGAATGGTGCCACTTGTAGCAGCGAGCCTCTGGCAATCATTTAACACTACCTTGAATGATAGCTAGATTTTTGAACCCAAATTTTAGTGAGAAAACGGCTCAATTCCCAACAATTTGAGCTTAAATGAATAGCAACTAGCCATCAAGGTAATATTGTTAAAAACCATTTCTCTAAAAAACGTGGCCCTTCACGAACTCACCAAGCTCCTCAATTGAGGCCTGCCCTTCCGGCAGCATGAAGGCCAGCGTCTGGAACACGTGCCACATCCCTTCCCACACTTTCAATTTTACCTCGACTCCGGCTGCCTGAGCGCGTTCAGCCAGTCGCACCGAATCGTCCAGTAAGACTTCATCGTTACCAACGTGAATAAGCAAAGGTGGCAAGCCCCGCAAATCGGCAAAGATGGGTGAAATTAAGGGGTCAGCCCGGTCGGCATTGCCCACATAAGCGGCAATCTGTTCGTCAGCCGCATCTAGCCTTATCATTGGGTCAACTTCGGCCCGGGTTGTTACCGACTCCCCACTCAGGGTCATATCAGTCCAGGGGGAAAGCAATATAGCCGCCGCTGGCAGTGCCATACCGGCCTCGCGGATCGCCAGCAAGGTGACAAACGCCAGATTACCACCCGCCGAGTCGCCTCCGATAGCAATATGTTGTGGCTTAAAACCCTGCATCAGCAGCCAACCATAAACTTCCACCACATCTTCTAGGGCGGCCGGATAGGGATTTTCAGGTGCCAAACGGTAATTAGGTGCCAGCACTCGTACTCCTGCCGCCTGCGAAAGTCGAGCCGCCAGGTCACGATGAGTACGGGCTGAACCCATTACATACGCTCCACCATGCAAGTAAAGCAGTACCCGGTCGGTCGTCACATCCGGCATGGAAACCCAATCGCCTGTTACCCCTCCGGTGCTAAACGGCTCTACTTGCGTACCTGCCAGCACCCCCATACGAAGCATACTACCATCTACGGATTCTCGTATCTGCTGGATTGTAGCCGTAGAGTTAGCCGCAGCAAACTGGCTTTTCAAAAACTCTCGCAACCTTACACTCTCTGCACTTGGCATTACATCGCCTCCTTACCTACCATGACTTCGCTTGGTTCAAAATCTATTATATATAAACCTTAAACCTTGTCCTGATTATTAATCTAAGATTTTGATTTTTCTGTTTAATGAAGCAACTTGAAGCCAGTATTCGATGGCGCGCTGCCTTTTCTTAATCGCCCTGGTTTGCCAAATAAACACAGAAAACATTGTAGCTCCCTTTAAAATCACATTTGATTAGTTAGGTGCTTATACTATACCAAAGAATGTATTTAAGTCAACCAATTTTCTCATTTAATATCTGATAATCATAGAATGACAGCCAGGTACGATGCAATCCCGAATGTTGTGTAACGGGATTTGAGTAGAAAAGTGGAGAAAAACAGGCAATAATAAGGGCATAGATCTTTCTCATTTATCAACCTTCTATTAAGAAAGGAGACATCTATGCCTGTCAAAAATAAGCATACCACATCTCAGCAATCCCCAACAGTAGCACCTCAGGGGCTGCCTGGCCAGAGTGAGTTTTACCAGCGTATCCGCGAGCAGGCCAGAATCGGCTTGCGGACTTTGCTCGAAGGAGTAATGCAGGAGGAACTCCAGGCCTTACTCCGAGCAGCCTGGGGTGAGATTACCCCAGAGCGCAAAGGCTACCGCAATGGTTTCTATTCCCGCGACTGGGCACCACCCAGGGAGTGATCGAGGATTTGAAGGTACCACGCGACCGTGAAGGGCACCAGGTCTTGAGAACAATGCCCGGTATGAGCCTGCTGTCGAAGAAGGTTTGCGGCATATGTTTGTAGCCGGGGTCAGTACCGCCAAAGTCGGTGAGGTGGCGGAGCAATTAATGGGGGGAGCCCTTCTAAAAGTGCCGTCTCTCGGCTCAATAGTGACCTGATAGAGCAGTTCAAAGCGTGGCGAGAGCGTGAGTTAGCGGCCCACTAGCGGGTTTTCTATTGTGACTGGTCTACTTCGAGGTTCGGCACGGTGAGCAAGCGGACCGGATGGTGGTGCTGGCGGTGTTAGCGGTGGATCCAAGCGGTGCCAGGGAAGTGCTCGGCTTGCAACTGAGCGCCGAAGAAAGTCACCCTGAGGGTACCCGGGCTGGTCGGCTTTACTCTCGGATGTGCGAAAACGCGGGGTTACGCAGCTTGATTTAGCCGTGACGGACGGCAACGATGGCTTGATTGCGGCCCTTGGGGAGATATTCCCGGCCACACCCCAGCAAAGATGTGTAGTTCATAAACAAAGAAATGTGGTCAGTCATCTGCCCAAGCGGGTTAAAGGTGAGATTGGGGCGGAACTGGCGGCGATCTGGCAGCAACCGGATAAAGCCAACGCCGAGTTAATGCTGGAGACTTTCAAAGTGCGCTACGAGAAACGCTATCCGGAGGCGGTAGCTTCCTTACGAGAAGGGGCGGCCCAAACGTTAACCTTTTACGATTTCCCCCAGGTGATGCACCGCTACATCAAGACGACCAACGCCACCCTTAGTACCTTTTCGCAAGTGCGGCAGCGCACGGATGGAGTCGATGTATTTACTAACGAGGAAAGCTGTCTAATGTTGGTCTGGGCAACGCTGCAAGGGGTGACTTTGCAGCGTTGCCCAGTGCCATTCTAAGGGCCGAGTCAGCATCAGGGTCTGGCAAGGTAAAGTAAAGAGCCACCGGGCGAAGTAGGCGAGGCCGCCAGAAGGTGGTTAAGATAGGGTTAGTTTTTTGTGCTATGGCGGGCTAAACGAGCCATAAAAAGCTGCTTTTAGGTAAGGCGGGACCGGTAAGGGCTTAAACCAGGAGCGTGGATTTATATGGAAAGAGGCGGGTTTTTTGAAGAGATTGAACGAGAATGTCAATAGATTGGTGGTGCGACGTGAAGTCAACTGAATAATTGTTTGGCTATCGTAAGATTGACCAAACCTGCCGTTCCACCGGCAGTATATAGTGGATTAGTTTGTCAAGACATAGAGCTAAGGTAGTTTAAGGTGCATTTCTCCTTTCCATCGAAATAATGTTTCCATCGAAATAATTTTATTTACTGGTTGTTGACTGATGCACCGCTAGCCGTCAAACCGAAATAAATTTGAGCTGGTGTCTGATACGAAAGTGATTGATGCGGCCGTGTCTTATTATAGAAGTCCAGGTATTGATTCAATCCCTCACGCGCTTCTTCCTCGCTAGCGTAGTCGGCCAAAAATACGTTTTCGTACTTAATCGTTCGCCGGGTACCCTCAGGGTGACGTTCAGTAAATATATTATCAAGGGCTCTTCCACGGCCATCCATGCTAACTTTACTCCCGGCCGCCAGGACCAGATCAGTGTACTGAGGGCTAGTAAAATGGCTCCCCTGATCACTATTAAAAATAACCGGTTGCGCTATTTTCAAAGCCCGCGTTACCGCCGCTGTCATAAAGGGCTGCTCAAGAGTTGGCGATAATTCCCAGCTAACGACATACCGACTGTACCAATCCAGTACCGCTACCAGATACAGCCAGCTCTTTTTCAAACGAATATAGGTGATGTCAAGGCCCCAAACGTGATTTGAATAACTCGCTTCTACTCCCCGCAACAGATACGGGAAGATTTTATGGGCCAGGTTGCGCTTGGATAAGTTCGGCCCAGGATAGATCGCTTCCAGGCCCATTTCGCGCATATAAACCTGAACCGTCTGGCGGTTAACTCCGAACCCATCCCTGTCTAATTGAACCGTGATACGTCTCGAACCATAGAAAGGCCACTGAGTGTAAATGGCATCAATACGATGTTTGAGTTCAACTTCCCATTCACTGGGTCCGACTGGTTTGTAGTACAGGCTGGCTCGCGATATTCCTAACAGTTCAGCCTGGCTTGAAAGCGCTAATTCATTTTCTGCGCGACTGATTAGCTTCAACCGGTTCGGTCGGCAGACCGAGGCTCGCATATTTTTTTTCGGGTACCCTTTGGGTGCCAGTTTACCTGGGTAGTTAACCGACCAATTTCGGCGTAAAGTTTCTCTTTTTCCCGTTCGTGTTCGGCTTCCAAAAAAGCCAAACGTTTTTGATAACGCTCTTCATCTTCGAACTGAGCGGGCATGGCAGTAAGCGCAGCATCTTTCCACCGGCGTAACTGGTTGGGATGAACTCCATTTTTCGAGGCAATCTGGGTCAGGGTCTGCTCTTCTTTAAGCAATTCCTGGACAATCTGCGCTTTAAAAGCCGGGGTATAACTTTTCCTGATAGTTGTCATGTTGGTAATTATACACCTTGCGACACCTCGTCCGATTGTCTAGTTTTTCTCATCCATTATAGTTAAGGTGGTAATACTTTTCATTAAGTATTACCACCTGCTAGGGTAAAATCACAGCCTGTTCTAATTTAAGATTATTGAAATAAACCTGGGCTGGTGTGAAGTAATCCAACGACTGGTGAGGTCGGTAATTGTTATATT
>JBBQGA010000025.1:0-88891 GCA_038322625.1 Chloroflexia bacterium | reverse complement strand
TACAGAACCCGCTCGTTACCACAGTTCTTGGAAAGGAGGGATTGAAATTAACAGTTTAACCCGCCAAAACTTGTTTGGCTTCTAGCTTGCATAAATTGCTTGCTGTTCTCTATCACTCTTCAATTATTAATGTGCTTGCTTGGTTCAACGCTCTCGATTGCTACTATAGTGATTTATCCAATCTCTATTGCTTGTCGAGCGAATTTGGTTGTTCTTGTTGAACGCCTGGTTATAATACCACCGGGGCAAGCCGGTGTCAAGGGGAATCCAGCTGATATTTTCCTATTTACCAAAATCCGTTAGCCAAAATAAAAACGAGCTTTCTCCTCGGTGGGAAAGCTCTCAAATCCGGTAGTGAAAGGCTAATTCTGCCCGGCAGCCACCGCCAGAGCGTTAGTACCAAACTCTTGAGCCGCTCTTAACATTTCGCGGCTTGGGGCTTCGACCCGTTCCTGGCCGCGTCCTTCCCACAAGCAGCCGTAATCGCCGGTAGCAATAACCATTTTGTTGGCTTCTACTACCACCCCTGCCGGGTCGACCGCGACCGGAGGGACCGAAAAGAGATAATGAGCGGTCAACAGCGGGTGGCCCAGGCGCGGCTGGGTCGGCTGGCGGTTGAGACGCTGGGCCAGTTCGATACACGAGCGGCTGAAGTCGTCTGGTTGACCACTAGCGATCCCGTTACGGCAAGGCTCGCACCACAGCAAGCCTCCCCGGTCCATGAAACGGCGCAAGGCCTGTTCTTCCTCCGGGTTAAACTTAAAAGTGCTGCGACCGGTCATATACAGTAATTTACAATTGCGCATGGCACTCTCATCCATCGGGCTGATACCTTCCAGCACGTTCGCATCTATGTTAGTGGCGGCACTGGTATCCCGTAACAGACGGCGCAAACCTTCCGAATGGCGTTTCCATTCAATACTGGTAGCCGGGCCGTGTTTGAGGACCCCCACCGTCAGATTAGTCCTGGCACCTTTGCCACTACCCCCGCCACTGCTCACATCGACCCGACCTCGCAAATCAATTTCGTTAGGATTGGCCTGGTAAGCATTGGCGGCATTGCGAATCTGGCGGGTGGCGGTATCGAGGCTGATCCGGGCCAATTCCACCCCACTGGTCGGAGCCTCCAGGCTCACCCGAACCTGGCATTCTTCAAGAATCCGGGCCGCTTGTGGCTTTCCACCCTCAGTCACGTTTTGCATCTGAGTGGCTTTTTCGCCGTATTCCAGTACCACAAAGACCGTTGTCAGAGCCGCTTGCGATGGCACGCTCACGATTTCGGCTTCGGTCAAAAGTAATAAACGACCTTCCTGGTCGATTGCTAGCCCCGGCTTGACCGTTAGCCGCATATCCGGCGGCTGCGAAGCAGTCACATCCAACCCCTGTACGACTCCCACGCCATGCAGCGAAAGAAGGTGAAACCGCATCTGGTTGCGATGATAATCGTGAGCATCCGCCCAGGTAGTTTCATCTACCAGCAGGCCTCGAAAGGGGTTTACTCTTAAAAACCGAAATTTGGCATTGTTATTGGCCTGAGTAGTCATTTTTACTCTCCTGAGTTTTCTTGGCTTGATTCCTTTTCCGGTGTCGTGGGGTCTAGCGGTTCTTTACTCGCTGATACCTGAGCATCGTGGTCGGCTGGCAGTTTGCGAATATTCAGGCCGATTACGGTCGGTTCATCGCCATTGGTTTTAATCTGCTCCATTGCCATCAGTGGCTCACCGACCAGCCGGGCTTTAGGTGTGATTTTCTCGATGTAATCTTTTTCGTCGGTAATCAGCCGCAAACGGTAGGCGGTATGAGCCGGTTTTTCAGTTTCGATAATCCGCCGGATGGCCGCTTCTTTATAGGTCAACTCTTCTTCGCTCAAACCTCGCAACAACATGGTAACTGTAAAACTAAAACCTTCGCGCCCGGCGATCTTGGTATTTATGCCTAGCCTACTCTGGGGACCCAATACCATGCCATCTTCATACTCGGATATATCGGCATCGACCCCGGTATAAAGCCGTAGATATTCAATCAGGCCGCGTTTGGTACCGCGCCAGCTATATAATTCTGAGGCCGACTGGATTAATTGGCGGCGTTGTTTGAGGGACCAGCTTTCATCCAGGGTCAGACTAACCCAGGTGGCTAGCCACTCCATTACCTCACGCGGAGCGGTCAACGGATTAAAATAGTAGTAAAGGTTATCCGACATTTGTTGCAAGGGCCGCAAAGTGTCTTCAAAAATTTGCAAATAGCGGTTCATGAAATCGTCGTGGGCGTACATCGCCGGTAGATATTCCAGTAACCAGCTACGCCGCCCCTCAGATTTAGCCCATTGGGCGGCGGCAATTGCCATAAATTGTTCTTCGAGGAAAGAAGCCATTAACTTTAGTCCATCTATTCCTTAAACTATACCAACACGACCTGGTGCCGGTAAGAACATAACAAACCCCGCGCGCCGGGGTTGATTACCTGGGCCGCCGGGCCGGGCTGACCGCGCATCAAATCCACTACTGGAAACATTTCGACCTTTTCGACATACTCGACCCCTTCGATCAGTTGTAGTACCGGGAAAATTTCGGAGGCATAGAGCGCGCGACCCCAGGGCCACCCTTCCGCCGGTTTATCGTAACGCAGGTTCGGGTCGGGGCCACCGTTGACCGGTCGGATAAACCGATACAACCGCCGTTCGGCCTCGCGTTTTACCCGTTCGTTGACAAAAGGATTGGTAGTCTTGATCCGGGCTTGAATGGTAATCCACATATATTTAGGGGTTGCCAGTTCCAGTTGGGTGGTCAAGAGGCGGCGTTCGTCCAGATAATCAGTGATGTCGGCCCGCATACCCGCCGGGATCGTCAGATGTTCGGTGCGTAATTCACGCAGTTCTTCATCCACCTCCGGCACGATCATTACGACGACCTGACCGGGAGCTGGACGTTCGTCATCGTTTTTATCCAGCCGACCGGGCGTGAGACAGCGAACCCTGGCGACCCCACTGGTGGCTTGCCGGGTTAAAACCTCAAAATCCTCAGCGGTGACTGCCCGGTTTCGAGCGCGCAGGGTACTGGGTCCACGCATCAGGGCGTGTTCGAGTGACTCGGCATTGGTACCGCCGCTGGCCGTGCGTAAATTGTTGACACTTGCGACATACGGCAGCGAGGATTTGAGTACCGTTATGGTCTGGCTACCGACATTCCCTTCGGTACCCCCGCCGGTGCGGTAAGCCGCCATCACGATCCGGGAATTATAGGGAGGTACCGCCCCACGCTGTTCCTCCTGGCCGGTAGGATTGCGGATGGCCGGGCCGAAACTAATTTCGCCGGTTACGTAATCACACACAAAATGCTTGTCCGCCGGACCGGAGTCGGCAAAATCGGGTACTTCCTGCCACAATTCTTCGGCCTGATCCTCGATCCCGGCAATCAAAATAGTCTCATTCTCGTTACGGTTCAGCGTCAGAACCGGCGTATTATGTAAAGTAAAATGTTGGCCGGGTTCCCCACTCGACCGGCCCAACTCCTCCATCCGAATAATCTGGCTATGGCTGGCCGGGATCGTTCCCCCGATAGTATAAGCCCTGAACGAGTTAATCACCGGCGACATATTATAGCCGGGCTGCTGGCTGTCTAGCATCGTATAGCGACAGCGAATCCACCAGGCCAATAAGGCTTCGTTGGGCATCTCGATTTCGCGTTGAGCGGCAGTCACCGGAATGGGCAATTCGACCTCGCCAAAAGGCAGCGTCAGCCCGCCGGTGGTATCCCGCATGACTTCCAAAGCCTTCCAGTTGCTTTCCAGTTCATCCCAGTATTCCCAGACCAGCGGCGCGGTATCGGGGTTGATACCAACACCCAGTTTCTCGCTGTCCAGCGTGATCACCAGGGTATTGCGGGCAATATTCTGGTCAAAACCCAGGTAAAAAGCGTTACCCGGTCCGGGTTCTGCCGGGAAAACCGAAACTGGCCGGGTGGTTTTGCTCAGTGTGTCACCACTCAGATCGGTGAAGCTGTACGGCTGCGAGTTAGGGCTGATTAAAATATGCTTCAGAGCCGGTGGTAAAATCACCAGATCGGATTCGGTGGTAAAAATGCGGGCACTACGGCCTTCGGTTCGGACGGTTGCGATTTCGGTGCCACGAGCGATCACCAGTGGGTTCGGTTGCGGCCCCGATAGACGGAAGGTGACTTCGGCGCGGGCCGGATTGGGCGGAGCCATCCGCACGCCGATCATATCCAGAAAGGCTCGGTAATTCTTTTCCGGTACCCGGTTGACCTGATAAAGCAACTGGTCGACCATATAAGCAAAAAGCTCGATCAGGGTCACACCCGGATCGCTGACATTGTGATTGGTCCATTCCGGGCAGTATCGGGGAATGCGCAATTTTGCTTCGTCCACTAAATCTTGAAATGAACGCTCATCCAGCTTGATTTGAGGCAGTGCCATTACTTTCTCCAGGTATCTATTTTCTGTCCAGGCTTGGAAAATATTTTGGTAACTACTCAGACCCCACCCCAGGGAGGGGAAAAGAAGAAAAGAGAATTTACAGGGGCACCCAGTGGGTACCCGCCTGTATGACCCCCGCAGGGCACCCAGGGGGTACCCGACCCCCACGACCCCTGCTCCGATCCCTTACAGAAATTTGGTGAGTAGTTACTTGTAAAGCTTAATGCAAAACGGCCTAATCCTGGCCGCGTGGGATCAGGTAGAACGGCCAGACCAGGTTGCGATTACTATTAGTGGCCCGCAGGATATAACTGATATTAACCAGTATCCGTTCCTGGGCTACCCGGTCTACATCGGCGGTTACTTCGACAACTTCGATCCGAGGTTCCCAACGCCCCAGTGCCCGCGAAACATTATAAGAAATCAGGCCGAACAACTGCGGTCCCGGCACCGAAAATACCAGGTTGTGGACCCCACAGCCAAACTCCGGGCGCATCACCCGTTCGCCAGGGGCCGTACTCAAAATAATAAAAATCGATTTAGCGACATCCAGTTCGCCGTGCATCAGGGCAATATTTCCCTGACCATTGACTCCGATGCCGGTATCATTTCTAAAAGCCCAACCGGAACCGATAAAGCTATATTCGAGGGAAGTGTTTTTATCCATTATTCTTTTTCTGATCTAACACAAGCTTAGTTGAACGGTTTTATTTACTACCAGATTATCAGTTCCTACTCTCAGTCAGGCCGGACCGGACCGAATAGTGAGCGAGAATACAAAGGCGAGCTACTCAGGCCGTCATTACAGTAACCTGACCGGGACTGGTTATCGCAATTACGCCCCCCCAGGTACACATACACTGACAGGCGTTGGTCAGGGCGGGCATATTGTTGATCAATACGGTTGGCAAGCCGGGTACCCAGGGGGCCGCCGTCACGGGAACACACGGCATCGGGGTTAGCACACCCAGTGCGGCGGTGGTGGCGGCGGCTACGGTCGGATTAGCCAGCGAAGTACACATCCCGAACGGAGGGATATTGGCTATCGGCACATTATCCATTATATTGGCCGCCAGTGGCCCACCGGCCATCACCGGCGGTCCTTTTGGAATTACAACGAGGGTACTGGGTGCCACGCCAAACGAACATAACATCGCCGCTCCCATCGAAACCTGAATTGCCATTCTTAGCCTTCTTCCTTTCCCGGCACCCCGTATGGGCTAATTGAGCTTAATCACTCCGCCGGTAACACTAACCATACCTGAGCCTTGAATATCTACTTTGGCCCCTTCCACTTTGGCTGTCGCTGTACCTTTCAGGGCGGCACTTATGTTAGCCGAAGCCTCAAAATTCATCGTAGCGGCGACCTTTGTATCCTGGACAGAGTTCATACTAATGTTGCCGGTCGCGTCAACTTTGGTATCAGCCGTAGATTTTAATTCTATATTCTGGGTCGCATCAGCTTTGATATTCTGGGTTGCTTTTAGCTGTATTTCTCTAGCTTCCAGCTTGATCGTCCCATTATTAGCCGTCAGATTTATATCCTTGTCCGACTCAACCGTTATAAGGTTATTCGTTGAGTCGATGGTGATTTTATTCTTGCCGGTCTTATCGACAATCGAGATCGAAGGTTTATCTTCCGAGTCGTCAAAAGTCATAATATGGCCGCTACGGGTTTTGAAAATCCGTTGATTTACCTTGCCATCGCCGCCGACTACTTCACTACTATCTTTGACCGGTTTATCCTTGCCATTCCATAGCCCGCCGATGACATAGGGAAAGTGTATATCGCCATTTTCAAAAGCTACCAGCACTTCGTCATTGATTTCCGGTAGATATTGGGCACCATAGCCATTACCCGTCATGGGGGTAACTACCCGCGCCCAGTTACTTTCAATAGTATCGCCCAACCAGGGGAATTGGACCTTGACCCGGTTCATCTTGCCTTCCGCGTCCTTATTATTGGAGACAATCCCGACCACCGGGCCATAAGACTTCCCATTCCCGCTCTGTTCCCCGACCGAACCAACCATTTCCATAAAAGTGTGGCTCTGGCGGCCATTCGCCTCCAGCCATACCCGGTAGCCCTGAGCGTCGTAGCGATGAATACAGCTTGTTATATAGTAGGTGCCGCTGTTCTTGGTTCCCAACCCTTTTATCTCAATTGGATTTCCGACTGCGATGAGATTATTGCCGAGACACTGAGCCTCAATCTGGATAAAGCGGCTATTAATGTCTTCCTGAATGGCTTGGGCCAAATTCTGGGCCTGGGTTTGGTCGACCACTGGTTGGTATAGTGAGTAAGTGGTTGCGCTGCTAAAGGCTTTTTTAGCGACCGCACCACCGTCGGAACTGGTCCCAATCTTCGGTTTATGGGTGTTAGTGGAGGAATTACCGACAATTTCTTTTTTGCTCTTGGGGTCCCAACCACGCACCGTTACCTCATCGGTCTGGCCGTGCGCACTTTGCCGACTGGTAAAATGTAACAAATCTTGACCCCAGGTAGTGCTGGCGATTTTGCCAGCGTTTACTGCCGGTTTACGCAATTTCAACTTCTTATCATCGACATAAAGCTCCATCCCAATTTGCCGGGTGAGGCGTTGCAAGAATTCGAGGTTGGTTTCATTGTTCTGGAACAGGTATTTAAAGACCTGGCTGGTCGACTGAGCGTCCGCACTTAAACCAGCTTCGCCGGCCAGTTGCCCGACCAGGTCACTGACCGAGACATCCTGAAAAGAGCGCGTTTTGCGACCACGCTGCAACCGGTGAAGCTTGCTATACGCTCTGATCGTTACAGTTGGCTGACCCAATGGGGAAGCGTCCAACTCCAATGCGACCACTTCGGCGGTGGCTATTACCGCCTTTAAATTATTTTTATCCTGACCCATTGATACATCAATGGTGGTACCAATTTCAAATTCAGAAGTCTCAAACCAGCGTAAACTTGGGTTGAACAACCGGATCGTTACCATCCAGGGTAGATAAAGATGTTGTTCTACTTCTACCGAAATAATATCATTATTGAAGGAGTCGTCAGGATTTTTACCATTCAATTTGAAGGTACAATATGCCATCAACACTTCATTATCAAGAGTTTTTTCAGTAGTCAAAGTAATTCTCCCTATACGGTCTGGTTCAAGATAACGGCGGGATAATCAGGTGCTGGCCGGGCACCAGGTTACGTGGGTTATCAATCTCGTTATATTCGGCGATCAAACGCCAGAGCATCGGT
This sequence comes from Chloroflexia bacterium, assembly GCA_038322625.1. GTDB lineage: Bacteria > Chloroflexota > Chloroflexia > Chloroheliales > Chloroheliaceae > 54-19. The sequence goes on along the minus strand of JBBQGA010000025.1, from coordinate 81,228 downwards.
TTGTCATAGTGTTGCGCGGCAATCAAATCGAGCCGGTCGCCTTCCTGAACCGTATACATCTTGCCGGGAATACCACCGCTGGTCGGGTTTTGTTTTCCAAAAGTCGTATCGTCGATTACCTGGGTCAAACCAATCTTAATACTTGAACGGATCGGGATACCATCTTCGTTAAACAAAATAAACTGCTCGGAAAGGCTGCTAATAACCGCCTCAAAACTCCACGAACGACCCCAGATAAAAATTACATGGGGCGGTTCACCCTTCTGAGTAACCGGGTGTTTGCTATCTTCATCGATGCGGGTGGCATCCCACAACTTTTTGGTGTAATCGCGTACATCCTTACCGGCGGGTTCAGCCGAAGTATCAAACAGCAAACTTAAATCGGTTTTATTGGGGCCACCACCGTTAAACTCGCTGACCGGCACGTTTTGACCCTTGATGGGTTGCGGCTGCCAGCCAATATCGCGCGAAATAGTATAATTTTCCGGGTTAAAATGGCAACTTAAAGTAACGTCACCGCTTTTTTTCTTGATTACAATAACCGCTTTTTTATCTTTGGGAATATTTGCAAATGCGCCAGCCATAATTTACTCCTGCTTAACTATTAGAAAAATCTCCCGCCACTTGAACCACCCCGTTCGCGCTCGATAATCAGCCGGTTCTTGAGCAACCGGTATACGCGTTCGGAAATTTCTTCAATACTCATTTGCGGGTTTTCATTCGGCTCGTTGGTTGCCACCAGGCTTTGCAAAGGTTGGAAAGTCAGGTTAGTACCAGTGCCGTTATCCTGGCTCATCTCACGCGCTACGGTAGTTTCTATTTCCTGGCGACTGATTTCAGGCCGCAAATGAACCGAATCTACCGGGTTGTAAGCTCGCTGAACCGGCGACGATGAGGGGTTAAAGCCGGGATAAGTCGAACTGACCAGACCCAGTTGAGTTTCACCACCGGGTCTCAACCCGCTTTCAGAATGACTGCTTGTCAGGTGTTGCAGCAACAATCGCTCGTTACCCTGGGCTTCTCGTTCCAGGGTCTGACCGGTGGTGGACGTTTCGGGTATCCGGCCCCCACCCAGCGAAGGCAAATTTGCCTGCTGTATAACATGGGTTAATTCGTGTCCGATCAAGGCCTGACCGCTGGCGGTTTCCGGCTGGTAACGACCGGGGGCAAAGAAAATACTCGGCCCAACCGTGAAAGCTTCAGCCCCTATCTGGCGGGTATATTCGGCGGCGGGGCTATCAGTATGGACTTTTACCTGCTCGAATTTTGTCCCAAAAATGTTATTCATCCGATTTTGTACCGCGTTATCCAGCGAACGACCGACGGAAGTACGCATCAGGGTATCGAATGAACGGGCTACCCCAGTTGGGGCCGCCGCGCCATCGACGGCTTTGCGCTGGAGCATGGGTATTTGCGGTATACCACTCACCCCGATATTGCGGACCTCCGGGGCCTCAAAGTGGGTGGTGAGGGGCATCATCAGCCTCCCAAAATCAGTCTCGCCGCCCAGAATGGCCGGTTCACTTACCGCTTGAGCCAGACCGGTCAGGTTATTCGCCGCTGGCTGAGGCATCGCCAGGGGCAGCCGTTGGACCGGGTAGGCGGCTTCGTTACCGGGCAGATTGCTCTGAATACGCCGGTTCTGGGTAGTGAGATTGAGGCCGGGCAACACTGCTGAAGCACTTTCGCCAGGTTGAGCAAAGCCCTCGTTTAACCGGCTTGCGCGGGTTGTCACCGGCCCACTGGAGTAATTGAGAGGAATATTTTGCCAGCTACTGTTACTATCTCCCCGGACTGGGCCGGATGGCAGCGGCAGGGCAAAATCCCGGCTAATTGCGAAACCGGCCTGCAAGAAAGTCTGCTCATCCATTGCGCGGGCCACCGGGGCCGCGCCCGAAGTATTACTAGAATTATCATTATAGGTGGCGGGTGCGTAATCACCGGCCTTGCGACCGGTCATTACCGGCACAGCATAGTTAAAATAAACACTGTCCGTCCGTGCTTCACTCAAGTTCGCCCCGCTTTGAACCGCGTTTAGCCGATCATATAACCGTTCGATAGGGCTGGTGGTGGCTCCTTCCCCGGTTGAATTGGGGCGCAAGCCGGTGGCAGCAGACCCAGTTCGGGCCGAATTAAACGATGCTCCTACCGGATTTAGCGGCGAAAACCGGGCAAATCCTGGACGGGGGTCGGCACTCTCGAACTGGGCTAACCGGCTGCTCAGGCGGTCGCCCACCTCGCGCGGACCGGTAAGGGCTTCCAGGGTACGCGCCACCATTTGAGCCATCGAAGCAGGTTCAAAAGCCGCCTCGCTCGCCTCCGGTAAACCGGTGGTTCCCGGTTGGATTGGGTTGGTACGCAAAGTGCGTGCTACAGGCCGGAGCGTTTCACCGGAGTTAGCTTGACCGGACAAACTTTCAGCCTCTGCCGCGTCGTAGCTGGAGCGAGCGATATAGCCGGTGGCCGCAGTGGCCGGGAATATAGTACCAGGGTTCAGGCGCAAGGCTGGCAGATGAGCCGCCCAGCTAGTAGGGGCAGCCCCAACCGGCAAAGCGTCCGCTTGAAACCGCGCCGCCTGGGCGAATCCCATACCCGGCCAGTTATTCGCAGAACCCAGCGGATTTGTGAACTGGCTAAACCGGGCTACCGTTTCGCGGGCGACCGCTTCCGGCTGGAAATACCGGGAAATCGGGCCGGAAGTAACATTATTCTCGACCTGATTAACGGCAGTCGGGTTAACCGGGGCCGGTCTAGCGGAATTAGTTTGCGTGAGCGGCGAAAATACCGGCCTGGCCGTTTCAAACGAGAAAGAGGAGGGGGAAATCTCGGCAGAGCGTGCTGATTCTAACTGCTCCGACTCACCGGACGGACCCACCGGCCTGGGTTGTCCCGGTCGGGCATAGGTAAAATCTGGGCCGGTCGCCCAGGCTCCGTAATCGTCAAACCGGCTAACCGTTTCATTTGTATCGGCTCGCTCCAAAGCCCTCGCCAGCGCGGTCGGCGGCGAAACCGGTGCCATATAAGCCGACTCCGGCTTATCAACTGACCGGGCCATCCCGGTAGTCAAAGTCGAGCCGTTAATGTCCGCCGGTATAGGTGTTGCAAAGCTAAGTGCGTCAACCCTTTGAACCGGGGATGGCCCAGCCTCACCCAGAGAAAAACCCGCGCCAGGCGCAGCCTGGGAACGGTCAACCAAGCCGGTACCGGGCAATCTTGCCGGGCTTTCAGGCGACATTGGGAGGGTAGCAGAAGTCGGTAGCTCTACCCGCCCAGCCTGCGCTGGATTGACGCTAAGAGTCGCCAGAGTACGCGCCAGGGCCGGGGCAAAGGTGGCCGGTTCCGCATAGGCCAAACTCACCGGGTCGGCAGACAGGGTTTGCGGCAGCGATTGAGAAGCCGGGGCAATCCGGCTATGCCAGGTCATTCGCAAGCGCGGCCCTGCGCTTAATTCCGCCGGAACCCGGGCCGGGTCGGCCGTCATTAACTGGCGGCTAACCACACCAGGATTGGCCTGTAAAGCCGGTAACGCCTCGCTCCAATTACTGGCCGCCGGTCGCTGCGTAATCGAGCCTGTCCCTAACAGCCCGGCTGAGTTGATCATAGCTGGGAAAGCCGCCAGACCGCCATCAGGGACAGAAACCATCGAGCGAGCCAGGATTGACCCGACTAAAGGGGCAACCACTTGCTGCGCATTTTCAACGGAAGCGAACAAACCGGGTTGGAACTGGCTTGAAGGTATTTCTGCCCTTGAGACCGGGGCTTGAGCAGCCGCAGGATTAATTCCTGTCCGCGAAGCCGGGAGTTGAGCGGCAGCGTCAGTACCTGATTTAGCAACCGGGGCTTGAGAAGCCGCGTTGATTTCTGTCTTTGCCGGGGGAGTCGGAACAGGATTCTTCTGATTAAAGGCTCTGGCGACCGGATTATTGACATTAGTTAAAGCTGACACCGGGTTTGAGGTAAAGCTTGCGGAGGCAGGAAAACTGGCCCCGCTAACGCTCAACGGCTCCTGAGCATTTTCCGGTAAAACCATTGCGGTGGGTCCAGGTTTAGAAAAATTCTCTGAAAGATTCTCTAATAAAAGACGTGGTTGTACATAGGTCAGCGATGGGCGATGCAGGTCGGCACTGGCCGGAGTTGCGTTTTCAGCCAGATTATTTTGCAATCTTTGCAAAGTGCGCAGCAAAGCACCGGGAGCCACCGCGTTTGCCGGGTTGAGGGGTTGGAATAACTGATCAGGCCGGGTGAGGTCGGGCGGCGCAGGATTGTTGACTGGTAGAGTGGCACGAGCCGGTTCGACCGCAAGCATATTTCGCATCACCACCGGTTGAAAAGTATTTACCGCCGAGGTCAGTGGAGAAAGTTGGGCAGGTGTTTCAGTCCCACCCGCATCCTCAAAAAGCTGAGTGGAGGGAGTAGAATGAACGGTTCGGTCCGACAAGGTGGTCTGATTTTGAGTTGGAGCAAATCGCCGGGCAACCGGGGACGGTTCCGACCTGAAGTCAGGCTCACTATACCCGGCATACTCAGTATTGGTATCGTAATCCGTTTCAATTCCTTGATCGGGATTAAAAGGCTTTTGCTTAAAGCGCATAACCCGGTTGAGTGGGCCGAGTTCATTATTGAAACTGCTGTAACGTCGGGCAACCTGGCGACCTAGCAAACTACCGGAACCCCAGCGGCCAGCCAGAAATCCGCTAATCCCGGCCCACTGCCGGTAGTTAAAGGAACGCTGGAGAATTCGGGGTTGGGAAACCTGGCTGTATATAGACTCCGGGTGGCTTTTCAAATCGAGGTTGAAAACAAAGGCTCGGCGCAACTGTTCGCCAGATTGACCGGAATTTTTGCCTGTTTGTTTACTCTGTTCAGCCACCTTCGCCTCAAATTTCTTTTAATACCTGATTTTATTACCTGAAATACTTTTAACCAGCCCACCGAAGGTTTAGATCGTATGTTTAAAAAAGTCGTAAGCCAGTTCAACCGTCTCTACCGCAAATTCCTGGGTCTTGGCGTTGAAAGTTGGTCCGGTCCATTTGATAGGATAGGCTCCACTGATCAACCACTTGCGAACCGGGGTATTTAACTTTTCAGACGAATAGAGAACGATGGTAATATCGTGGCGTTCAACCGTACCTTCCAGAGTTTTGGTATACCAGTCCCAGAATTTCAGCGAACTGCTCAGACCGTGTTTGAGGGTCAGATTACTGTAGGTGGTGCGCACCGGCAACAAATGAACGTGCGAATTCAGCCCACCTTCTTTAACCGCATAGGTTTCGGTGGTGGCATTCAAACCACTACATTCGATAAAAACCGCTTCCAGAATATTATCGATTTCTACCCAGAAGCGGTTGCTTTGCAAGTATTCGGTAGTTAACGAGGTCGCAGTTCCATTGGCGGTACTTTGCATCTTACTTGACTCCTTACCACTCCAGACAACGGGTGGCAAACTCAGTTGACTGACTTTTGTTTCTCGGCTTCACTCGCCTTTTAGCTCGCCGTCTAATCTCAACCTAATCGGCGGGACGGTTTAGCTGTTCGTTAATCGCGCTAATTTCCTCAACCCACTGGCGTCGCTCGACGTGGGGCAACTCCATAATATCATTTAGCGGCCAATGAAAGTAATAGGCGATATAGGCTACCTCTTCGGTGATCTGCTCCGAAGGGTAGCTTACTATCCCCCCAGGCTGGTTGCCCCGGTGGTCTCCTCACTCCCGCTATCGGTATCGAAAGGACGGCCACAGGTCGGGCAAATTGTATCATCCAGGTTACTGGAATTGATCCGGTTGTATAGAGCCTGTAGATAACCCAGGTCTCCGGCAAACAAATGCTCGATCAAGCCGGTGTTAATATCCGAGGGTTCGAGTGTGCCCAACTTGGTAATTACCCGCGCCAGCAGTAAAACCGTTAGATAAGCCTGATTGTTGCGTACTCTGGGGTCGCGGAGGGGGGCGATTTCATCCATAGCGGTGGCAAGGCGCATACTACCTTTGCGGTGTAAATTGCCGTCCGTATCGACAAAGCCTTTGGGTAAAATAAATTCGTATTCGGTTTGCAAGCCTGCCATTTTTAGCCGGTACTCCTTTTATAGTTAGTTTCGCCGAAACAACCGGCCAAGTTGAACCGTTAAGAAAAACTTTTAGAGATGAATATTAGCTTTACCCCTGAAAAGGATTGTAAAGCTAAATTCATCTCTTAACAAGTTAAATCACTGCACCAATCTATGAGGCGTTGTAACCTTTGACGCTCATGCCTTCGTGTTGAATGGTAAGGGTCACGGCTACCGCGTCACTGCTCTTGGATGTGAAGCTGCCAAAAGCGTATTTAGTAGGCCAGGCATTGTCAAAACTAAAAGTCAAGATAGGGGCGTCTTTCCCGGCTTCATAAAGGTCAATCGAGACAGTTTTACGTATATCTTTGACTTTGTTAGCTACCACCATGTCATACCATTTTTTGCCCGCGTCTTCTTTGTAGGTCGCGTATTTTACGGTCAGGGTACCGGCCTTGAGTGGGTTGGCCCCCAGGGTTTTAAGCTGGACAACTTTGCCGCCTTTAGCTATCTGTTGCAGTTCAGCTACTTCCGACTCATCTTCCAACCCGGAAACTTCTTGAAGCGAACCAACCGTGTCCATACCTGGAATTACCATGTAGAAACGGTTAGAAATAATAGGTTCACCTGTCATACCTGGCATGTTGATACCTCCTTAGAATACTGAAAAGTCCCGACCTTGATCAGGCCGACTTTCTTCGACTGTTAGCTATCAAACTACTACTCGTTATAACCCTTGACCGTAACACCTTCGTGGTCCAGCGTTATAGTCACTGCAAGGGGGTCATTGCCTTTAGAAGTCAGACTGCTAAAAGCCCGTTTGGAAGGCCAGGCATTTTTAAAGTTAAACCGCAGGACTTCCTTAGCCTCGTGGTCGTAAAGTACCAGGGATATGTCTTTGCGGACCTTTTCCATTTTGCCGGCTATCACATCATTGCGCCAGGGTTCCATCGGGTCGCCCTTATAAGCCGCATATTTAACGGTAATTTTACCCATCTTCAAGGGGTTAGCACCGGGGGTTTTGATATAAGCAACCCGTCCGCTTTTACTCGATTGTTGCAACTCGCCCATTTCGGTTTCAAAATCAATACCGCCGACTTCCTGTACCGAAACACCGTCTTTTCCCAGGTCCAGGTAAAACCGGTTAGCAATGATTGGATCAACTCTTTTACCAGATGGTGGCATTATTAACCTCCAATTAACATAAATAATCACGACTTTCGCTCTTGAAAGTGAAATCTCAAAGTTTTTACCAAGTTTTGAACTTGAGAAATTGTTTCGAGCGAAAGTCCTAATAATGAGAACCGATGACCGATATAGGACTCATTGGCTGAGTCCTATATCTGAATTTCAGTTCAGTAAAGGCTTAACTAGCTCGCGGAAGCCGACAACTGGCCGATGCGGAAGATTACAAACTCAGCCGGTTTGACCGGTGCAATTCCGATTTCGGTGATCACCATACCGGAGTCAATCGAGGCCGGAGTGTTGATTTCAGCATCGCACTTGATGAAGTAAGCCTGGTCAGGCGATTGGCCGAACAGGGCACCGGAACTCCAGACCTGGTACAGGAAGGAGTTGATGTCGCGGCGGATACGCGCCCACAGATCGAAATCGTTCGGCTCGAAGACCACCCACTGAGTACCCCGGTCGATGGAAGCCTCGACGAAGTTAAACAACCGGCGAACGTTCAGGTAACGCCAGCTTGGGTCGCTCGACAGAGTTCGCGCACCCCAAACCCGGACACCCCGTCCAGGGAAAGCCCGGATACAGTTGATGCCTTCGGGGTTCAGGCCGTCCTGCTCGCCCATAGTGATCTGCCGCTCCAGGCCAACCGCGCCGCGCACGATTTCGTTAGCGGGAGCTTTGTGAACGCCACGCTCGGCATCGTTGCGCGCCCAGACCCCGGCCATGTGTCCGCTCGGCGGCGAGAACATGGTTTTACCCTTTTCGACCGGGTTATCGATCTCGATCCAGGGGTAGTACATGGCGGCGTATTTGCTATCGTAGTTAGCTTCGTTAAGCCGCCAGTTGCGAATCTGCTGTGGGTTCATGTCGGGCGGGGCATCCAGAATGGCTACCCGGTTCCGCATCGACTCGCAGTGGTTCATCATGGCGGTCTGGACTACTTGCAGACCCTTCAGGTCCATCTGACCCTTCATGTAAAGACTCATCAGGTCGGGCATCGCCACCATGGTTACATCGTCCAGGGCTTCCAGACCGGCGACCCCGGTGCGGGCCATAACATCACCGGTGAAATCCGCCGAGCTAACCGAGACTTTGCCAGCCGGTTTGGTTTCGACGTGGGCGACGGACAGTTCGGCTTTGCCAGCCGCCGGACGCTTGTCAGCCGGGCTGATTTCCTTGTCTGCCGCCAGGTCTTTAACCTTAGCCAGTTTCGAGCCGCTCTTGGTACCGTTAACGACGGTTTCCAGGTACTGCGGGCCTTTCTTGAAGCTGACATCAAAGCTTTCGGTTTCGGTATCGGTCTTGAACAATAGCTTGAACAGTTCATCCTGTCCGGCAATATCAACTACTTCGACCGTAACGGCTTTGGTAACACCCGCCGCCGGGCGTACTTCCAGGGCCGGGACATCGGCAGCCGAGCGGGCGTGCATCTGGACTTGCGGAGGAGGCAGTTCAGCCGCCGGTTTGCCGTCGCCACTGGCGAAAGAATAGGTACCGGCTTTAGGGGCACGGGCTTCGGCGGCATCGCGGTTGCCGCTGGCATCATGTACCCGCACCATTTTGGAACCTTTAGCCGGGTCGTTTACGATGTTCTCGACGTAGCGAGCGGCTTTGTCCTTCTTGTCGCTGCTCAGGTCGTCAAAGGTTTCGGTAACGTCGCCGCGCTGGACGGTCAGCTTGTAGCGACCGGCACTTGAGCCGTTGACAACCTTGACTGTTACCGGTTCGTCCCCGGCACTCAACAAGGGGGTGATTTCCAGGGCACTGCGGTTGGGATTACCCTGCGGAAGCCCAATCGCCGGAGCGATCCGCATAATATAAGCCCGCGTACCACCATTCAAAAAGTAACCATAAACCGAAGTCGGCAGATAAGCTCCTTCGATAAAATCACCATAAACCGTGCGGTACTGCTCCCAACTGGTGACCAGTTGAGCATCGCGCGGACCTTTTTCCGTGAAGCCGACAAAAGCCGCGACAGCCGTACCCACGCCCTCGATAGGCTTACTACCTCGGTCTACTTCTTCAACGTATACACCGGGGGATAGATATTGTGGCATAGTAGATTTCTCCTTCGATTTTAGGTCTACTTTTTGGAAACCAATAAGACTTTAACAACGATCATACTTTTAATTTGCCGGTAAGCACTCAAATTTAAGAATTTACCAGTTCTGTTTCACGCTGTAGCTGAATGTCATAAGAGGTTGCTGGAATATTTAATTCCTGCCGACCGGTAACAAAACCGGGAGCAACCGCTAGAAAAGTATATTTCGGACGTTTCACTACATTCTTAAAACTGTAGCGTCCGTCCTCATCCGTAGTAACGTTCAAACCCTGCTCGACCAAAACCACTTCAGCCCGTACCGGCTGTTTGTCCGAGTCGAGTACGCGTCCCCCGACCGATACCAGTTGTTCAGACTGTTCGTTCAGGCCACGCCGGTTCAAAGCAGAAATATTTTCGGCGTCCGGGCTGGCAAAGCGGATAAACCGGCTGGTAACTTGCTTGGAGGTGCGCATTACTTCCGAGTCCATCGCCAGCGTGACCACGTAGGTCAAGACCGGTTTGAGTTGATTGTCGAGGGCCGTCCAGACATCGGCGGCATTCCGTAAAATGCCTTCCGGCTGGGCCACTTTGGTATGCAGCAAAATACTCTGACGCGGCAACGGCTCTTGCATCACATCAGCCGGTAAAACCGGGAAGCGAACCAGGGTGGAAAGCACATACCACAACAGGCGGTGTTCGTCTTCTACATTGGTAGTCCAGGCCGTGATTATGTAAGAAAGGTCAAACCGGCTGCCAACCTCGATCCGGTTGATAGAGCCGTCGGGGTTGCGCTCATTGTACCATTCGTTCTGTTTGAGGTTCAGGTTCTCGCGGATGTCGTGAAGATAAACATTAATCGTAGGTTTAGAAATAGAGCTGCTCCATTCGCGGTTGGGAACGTCAAAACTGATGTCAACTTCCGCTAAATTGAGAGGCGTTTTCTGAATTAAAAGTTGTTTGATAGTCTCGTCAAGAGCCTCTATCATAATATGTTTCTACCTGAAATCTATGAATAAATGGCACGTTTACTATGCCGCAACCAACCTACATGGCTCACCGGATGTTGATAGTGGCCGCCGGTCGCTTTGCACACCTGACCGCTTTGGGAAATTTTTGATACTTACCGCTATTTTTTTGAAAGAACTTTGTTGTACTGTCGACCGCCGGTTCACCTTCCTTTTAGAGGAACGCTCTGGTAAACCAATGATATGCTGGGAATATAAATATATCTTAACAAGCTAACATTACCGTTAACATTACGAACCACCCAATATACGCTCTGAAATACAAGGCTTTCAAGCGTAGTGCTTTGAAAGGGCAAACCGGTCGCTGCAATTTTGCCAGGCTGGAACTAAATGGCCCGACCGGATAGCCTCATATTCTTTGAATAAAAGATTTTGAGACTATCACGTCAATTCCGGTTGGCTCTTTGGGGCCGCACCAAGCTATCCCTGTAAAGCTTCTTCTTCTTCACCTTCGCGCTGGACCGCATCATCGCGCTTCATCTGAAGTTCTTCGTCTTCACCTTCGCGTTGAACCGTGTCATCCCGTTTCATTTGAAGTTCTTCGTCTTCTGCTCCAACGCGTTGAACTGCGTCATCCCGTTTCATTTGAAGTTCTTCTTCGTCGCCTTCGCGTTGAACTGCGTCGTCGCGCTTCATTGCTACTTCGTCTTCTTCCGCTCCCTGACGCTGAACACCCGCCCCGGCACTACCGTGAGCTGCGGCATGGTCGGCGGCTTTTTCGTGCGCGGTATCGGCGGCCCCAATTGAACTGGGGGCGGTTTCACTAAAGCCTTGCTGAACTGTATGTGTGGCTTCGTGGGTGGTCAGCGATAAATCGCTCGGCAACTGGCCTTCTCCATAGAAAATATCGCGCCCGGTCGTAAAGGCTTTCGCACCCATCTGCCGGTTTAACTCGGCTGATACCGAATCGGTATGCACCCGGACCGGCGAAAGATCGTGGCCGATACTCGACTCAACCTGGCGGCGAACGTTGCCATCCAGGGGAGTGCCTTTAGAACGCTCGCTCTGGATTACCTGGCTCAAATCACCTTCCAGCGGACCACCCTCCGGCCCGGAGGAAGCCGACCGCCTGATCGTTCCCAGCAGGCGTTGAACCTGTTTATTCCCGAAATTCTGGCCGACATTCTGTACCAGTGCCCGGCGTTGAACCGGATTCAGCGGAGCATTCAAGAGCGAACTGGCTGCCGAAGGCGAGATCACCGGCGCGGCTTGCTCCTGACCGACTTCGCTGGCTTCCTCTAATTCCGGTTGGTGGGCCATCCGGTCGTTTTCGTATTGTAACATTCCATCCTGCGACATTTACTACCTCCTCGGTGTTGTTGTTTGAATAATAACAACAAATTCAATCCGCCCGGCGGGTTTTTGGCTCAATCTCGTTGATCAATGAAAAATAAGGCCCAAAATCACTTTGAGTACACAACTTACCAAGTTTTTGATATTCGCGGCGAGTTGCCATAATTAAATGTTCCATCTCGACCGCCGCTGCACCATCGCCCGCCGCCAGGAAAGCGGCAGCCAGCCCAATATTTTTGATATTTCCACCGGATAACTTGAATTGCCGGGCCATAAACCGCATATCGACGGTAGAACCGACTGGCAAATCTTTGGGAAATACCTTGCTCCAGATCAAAAAGCGATCATCTTCGTCCGGGAAGGGATACTCGATCATAAAGTGCATCCGGCGGACGAAGGCTTCGTCCAGGTTCTTACGCAGGTTGGTCGCCAGAATTACAATGCCGTCGTATTCTTCCATTTTTTGGAGCAGATAGCCGGTTTCAATATTGGCGTAGCGGTCGTGAGCGTCCTTGACCTCGCTGCGCTTGCCAAAAAGCGAGTCGGCTTCGTCAAAAAACAAAATTGCGTTACTATCCCCGGCCTCGTTAAAGATACGTTCCAGATTCTTTTCGGTCTCGCCAATGAACTTGCTGACCATATTCGACAGATCGATTTTGTAAAGGTCCATTTTCAGTTCGCCGGCCATAATCTCAGCCGACATAGTTTTACCGGTGCCGCTCGGTCCGGCAAACACCACGTTCAGACCTTTGCCAAGTGAGAGTTTGCGGTCGAAGCCCCAGGTGCCATACACCAATGAGCGATGCTTGACCTGCTCACAGATTTCACGGAGCATATTAAAGGGGTCGGTCGCCAGCACCAGATCGGACCAGCGATAGACCGGCTCAATTTTGTGAGCCAGACTGCTCAAACGGTGGCTGGAATGTACCCGGCTGGCAGTTTCCAGGTCGTCCAGGGTCGGAACGGTCTCACCGCGCCAGGCCGCCCGGTTGCGGGCCGTCGCGGCGGCGGCGACCACCTGGCCGCTATTAAGACGAAAGCGGCTCGACAAACCTTCCAGGTCGAACCCGACCGCCGCCGCGCCCAGGTGGGTTTCCCAGATATGTTTGCGTTCGCTATAACTCGGCTGTTTTAACTTTAACTGGAATTCGAGGCGGGAATGCCCGGCAATCTGAGGTGCCAGCATTTCGTTACTGGAAATAAAAGTCAGGACCGTTTCGGTTTTCAAAAGCTGGCTAACCGCTCGGACAGTTTCCTGAATATTGGCTTCCTCGCCCGCCACTACTTCGTAACCGGCCAGGTACAAAACCGCCCCGCGCATCAAACATTCGCGTTCCAGTAAACGGGCCAAACTTTCCTGCCGGGTTTGCAAAACCAGACTTCGCAGATTTAAGACCAGTAACGGCAAATTAAATTGACGGCAAAGGGTCAGCACCAGGTCGCGTTTGATCACTTCGTCCGAACCGACCAGGGTACATAAAAAACTTTCCGGGGCCAGTTCGATCAGGCGGGTCAGATAAGTAGCGACCTCGGTGGAGAGCAAAGGGTTAGGCGAGCGTGTTTCAAATTCGGCCACCTGCCGCAACCGGTGATCCAGGCGCATTTCGCCCAGCAAAAAAGCGATCAGCCCCTCATCCAGTTTTATGGTTCGGGCCAGCAGGGGAACCTGTTTATTTCCACTCTCATCGCTCAATTCGACCAGACGGTAGCGCAGCAAAGCCGCCTCTGGGTCGAAACTCCGCCGGGCCGCGACCTGGGCCGCCAGACCGGGACACAACAACTGTAAGGTCAAATCAACCGTCGGACGGCGTCGGGTAACATCGTCCTGCAAATAAGCATAAAGCTTTTCAAAGCGCAAATCGAGTTCGGGGGCCAGAGCGATCAGGATTACATTTAGCTCGAACGCCGACAGACCGAAAGCGGTTTGCAACTGGCGCAACCGGGAGCGTTCGTTGTATTCAACAACTATTTCACCGCCGGGTGTATGCGGCGTAATATCGGTAGCCTGAAAAAGTTGGGGATCGGCCAATAAGTTATTTACTTCTTCTTCGGAAACGTATAAACCGCGAAATTCATCTTCCTCCTCGGTCGAGTTCACGACTCGTAAGGCGGCTACACGTTCAGAAACCAGCAGGGTGATCCGGCGAAGTTCCGAAAGGAGATGTTCCAGGTTTAAATTATTGGTTGAGGTAACAGTCATTCTAATTATTGTATGCCAGGTTGACTAGAACCCGGCCTAAACCGAAGATTCCAGCAGAGTAAATTTAAAGAAACCTTTTTAAAAAACCAGTCCGTTACGCCAAAGTATCTGTTTGATACAGTGCCGAACTATTTTAAGGATAAAGTTTGGTGCCAACGACTACCATTACCATGCCGGTCGGTCATTTAACTTACGCTACGACACCAAAGAATTTAGAGCCTCATTAAAGAGGTAACTAACCGAATACAATTTGTTATAAAGGCAAACCTAATTTAGGTGATAAGAACAGTATATCAGTCAATAATTTATTTTGACTTAATTTAGACTTAATTTTGTCTTAATTTGTGTATCCCAAATTTTCAGTTCCAGGTTAGCCGAAGACTATTCAGTAATTTTAGTATATCAAAAGAGTTAAGATTAGTCTATTTTAATTATTTTAATTATATTTTTTTAATGTAGATTGCCAAATTTGGAAATTCGGACTTAAAGTAACTCAAAACTACTTGCTACAAAGGGCTGATCAGGTTACAATAAGTATATACTTTCATGTGATAAGAGTTTTTCCCTTAAAATAAGAATACCGGGCGATTTTAGGTAATTCTTTATTAAGTATAAATTAAGTTCAACTATTAAATTACGCACCGAAGTGTTTCCTTCTGACCTCAGACGAAGCTATATAGCAACTTTTCTGGCACAATGCTGTAACTATCAAGACACTTTGTAAAGTTGAGCCGTTCTTATTAGCATCATATTTTACAAATTTAACTGGTAAATTGGTTTGCAAAACGTTCAACTACACACCAAAGCAAAGGTTTGCGGTGGCAAAAAATGTCGGATACCGCTAAATTAGAAACTGCTAGAGTCGAACTACATCTTGAAATAACCCAAATGGTTGTGGCAGCCGGTACCAGCGGCTGGCAGAAAATTAAGCTTGTCAATTTATCCCCGCTGCTGGCGAGTTTTGATCTATCACTGGCCGGAATACCCCTCGACTGGTATCAATTTTCCCAGACCGCCCTGAATTTATTTCCAAACTGGAATGAAGCAATCGACCTGGAAATAAAGGTTCCTGCCGGGATGGCACCGGCCCATTACAATTTACAAATAATTGTTTCGGCTCAGTCTGATGAAAATTTACGGACTTCGACCCGGCTCGAACTGGAAATTCCCGCCCCGGATAATCTGGGTCCTCATTCGCCGACGCTACCGACTGCCGGGGAACTAACCGACACTTCCCTGTCGATAGGATCGCCGCTACAACCCGAAGCCAGTCCGAATGGCGCAGTACCTGACTGGTTATATGGGACGGCCAACACCGGGGTCCAGAACGGCTATGATCCGCCGCAAGCTTCAAATTATTCTTATAATAGTCCGGCTCCGGCTTATAGCGATCCTGCGGTACTCTACCAACCGGCAGACCCCGTTAGCCTGGAAAGACAGTCACCGGCCAACCTGTACAATACTCCCTTTGAACCATCCCTCTCCACCGACCTGACAGAACCTTCGTCGTCAGATGCAGAGGGGGGCGAGGCGGAAAGTGGGCAACTGAACGTTCAGCTACCTACCCGTGAATTTCAACTAAAACCGGGTGAGGATTTTGAGCAGCAAATCGATCTGCAAAACATGACGACCACGCCGAATAATTTTGAAGTGCGCTTGCAAGGTTGGCCCTCTGACTGGTATTCGCTTTCGCAGACTACCTTTAATCTCTTTCCAAACTGGTCCGAAAAAATCGACTTCAAAATTACTATTCCCACCGAAACCGAACCGGCTCCTTATCCCGCCCAATTGGTCATTACCGCCGCTAACAACCAGGACCCGATCCGGATCGATCTGGAACTGGTGGTACAGGGTATTACTCCACTAGGGGCTTCGCTTTTGACAGGCTCAACTTCCGAACTACCGGTAGTAAATTCATACTCGCCAAACGGTCCGGCCCCGGCTCAAACCACCAAATTAAACACGGAACACCGTCCTTTCTGGCAGCGTCTTTTGAAAAAGGATGAGCCGGGGGTTGATTCTGCGCAGACCCCTCAGCCTTATTATGGAAACGGCACAGCCTACTACCCACCAAATACTACGGCTGGCTACGCCCAGCCGCCATCGCCTTACCCCTATGGCCCAACGCCGATACCCGGTCAATATGCGTCACCGCCGGGTGCTTACCCCTACGGCCCGCCAACCGGACCGGGGCCAGTTCCGTATGGGTTGCCCCCGGAGCCGGTCGAAACGCCCTTCACGGGCAACCGCCCCACGACCAAGTTGTATCAGGCCCCGCCGAGCCAGGCCACCTTGCCGTTACCGCTGGTTGGAACACCCTCCGCTGAGACCGGCTCTGAGATTTCCGGGCTACTCGCGCCGGTTGCTGCCGACCCACCCAGCGGTGGCGTAATCGAGCTTGAAAAGAAACCAACTATAAAATTGGTCGAACTGGCCCCGACTACGCCTGAACCGGCAGCTAAAGAACCGGAAAAGCCCAAACCCGAACCGGTTGAAATAGAGGCTAACGGGCTAAAATTGGGGGTGGAGCAAGCGGGAATTATTCTGGCCGCCGGTGATTTTCTGGAACAGCAAATCAGTCTGGTAAATCTGACCACTAATCCAGACAGCTTTGACCTCAAAGTTGAAGGCTTGCCGGAAGGCTGGTCGCAACTATCAAGTAACCGGGTCTATCTTTTTCCAAATTGGGCCGAGCAACTTTATTTACGAATAGAAATTCCGGCAGATGCTCATCCCGACCGGTACCGGGGGCGGCTTGTAATGCGCTCAAAGGAACTGCCGGAGGAAGTTTTCAACGAAATAGAACTGCTGCTTCAAACGCTGGAGGCCGGGACCACCCCGGAACATATTGTTCCAGCGGTCAGCGAGGAAAGCGGTATCGTAGAACTAAGCCTGGAAACCACCAGCCTTACGATAGTCACCGGCAACAGCTTTGAACAGCAGGTCCACCTTCATAATAATACCGGTCAGGTAGATACTTTCACCCTCAGTATCGAAGGTATTCCCGCCGATTGGTACAGTTTCTCCTGCGAAAGTTTGACCCTCTTTCCCGGCTGGAGCGAAGAATTCTACCTGCGAATCGAAGTACCGGCTTATGTACCTTCAGAGCGTCACCCGCTCAAGATAATCGCCACACCCCATACAGCCCCGGAAAAACCGGTCGAAATTGGGCTTGAATTGAATGTACAAGCCTCACTTTCTATGGAAGCTCTCTGGGATAAACTGGGCGTAGATAACGACAATAGTACCCCGGTCCCGGTCCAGGTAGCACTGGATGCTTATGTATTGCCCACAACTGAAGCCTCGGCGGATGAAATGGCCCTGATGCCGGAACCCCCCCAGCTTAACCAGCCTGTACCAGCCGAAAGAAATAGCCTTAGCAACGTTTTACCGGTTACAGCGGTGCCGGTATTCGACCCCACCCCCACCAGGCCAGTCGCCGTCCCAACCGAAATGCCGCCGCCTGGCCCGGTTTATCCCGCCGAAGCATATCAGGCCGCCCCGCCGCCGGTCAGGTCGCCTAAACGCTCGCTGTGGCAACGCCTGACTGGTAATGGGAAAACGCCCGAACCGGCCCCGCAATATTATTACCCACCCGCCGCAAATTATGGGCCGGGACCCTATCAGTCCGGTCCGGCCTCAGCAAGTGAGGCAGCCTATATTCTGATAGCTCCACAACCGGTAACACCAGGGTATTATGAACCGCCTGCCGCCCCAGATGGTTTGCCTGCCGCTTATTACAACCAGCCTTCCGGCGCAGTCGGCGACCCAATGGCCGGGGTTGGGTCCGGGGCCGATTATAGTGGGCAAAACACTACCCCGGTAGCGTCACCTGCCGCCCTGAATGTAAACGACCTGTTTAAAAGCCCGGCAGCCGCCCCCCGCCGAACCGGCCCGGCGACTTCCAATACCAAAGTGCAAATCACTTTACAAAAGCCCCGGTTGACGATCATTGCCGGTGAGACCAGCGAACAGGAAATCGGCCTGGTAAACCTGACCTCCCTACCGGATAACTTCGATTTGAGTATCGAAGGACTACCGAGCAACTGGTATAAGTTTTCCCAGAGCAGTGTAAATCTGTTCCCAAACTGGAGTGAACCACTGCAACTGGGCATCAGCCTATCGTCAAAAGTCCGGCCTAACCTGTACGTCGGCAAAGTAATCGCGGTTTCCCGGACACAACCGGGCGTGCGCAGCGAAGTAGAGCTGGAAATCGAAGTGCTGGCTCCGCTACGCCTGGAAGCGCGTTTGCAACCTCACCGGGCGCGTGGTTATAAAGCCGATTACAAATTGGTGGTGCGAAACCGTAGCCAGGTCAACGGCCTGATGACCTTTAGCCTCAGCGACAGCACCGAATTTTGTGTGGCTCACTTTACCCCCGAAAAGATTGTGGTTCCGGCAGGGCAATCGACGATGGTGCCGATCAAAATGCAGTTGCGGCCCAAAACACCAAATGATCAGGCCCGCCAGGCCCAGCCTTTTGAGGTAAAAATCGAGCCGGAGTGGAGCATTTCCGATCAGCCGGTCAAGGGGCCGGAACTGCTGGTAGAAGGCCAATATCAGCACGAGTCGCGCTGGGAATTTATCTTCCGCCATCCTAAATTATTTATTTTCGGCGGGGTTTTTCTGATCTTGCTGGTCCTATGGTTCCTGGTAATTGTAAATACGATCCAGACGGCCTTCCTTTTGACCGCCGACCGTTACCAGTTTACCGGGCCAATTCCCAACCGGACAATTTTTGTGGAACAAAAAGCTTTTTCGGACAATTTGCAAAAAATGAACCCGGTGGCCGGGGTCGGTCAAATTGAGGTGCGCTTTCAGGAAGATACTCAGCTTACCGAGATTCGGATTAAAGTGTTTTTGTTTAGCCTCGCCATTCGCGGCCAGACAACGGTCGATAATGCCGGTAATCTGATATTTATCGCCAAAGACCCACCCAACTCCGACACCTTTCCCTGGGTATTCGCGCCGCCCAATAAAATGGTTGACCATATAAACAAACGCTTGCGGGTCTGGATTTCCCAACAGGCCCCCTCTACCCGCATTCAGAAAGTCGAGATCGAGGGAACCACCTTGTTTATCCGGTTGGCTCAATGTACCTTTGGTGATCCCGCCTGTAATGGGGCTTAACTATATCCAAATGGGCTATGACTTTACTACTATTTTTTTATGAGATGTTCGTTTTTTCAAAAATAGTTGTTAAAATAAGTATGTAGGTTGACCTTTATGAGTACCGCTGAAATTAGTATTTTGCCTGGATACCTGGCTGGCGACCGAAGGCCGCCTTTGCGAATTTATGTCCTGGGCCGCTTCGAGATACAGCAAGGTCAACGGCTGCTCGAAAGCGAACAATGGCGCAGTGGCAAGGCCCGAAGTCTATTTAAGATATTGCTAAACCGGCGCAATTACCAACTTAGCCGCCAGGAAGCCCTTGAATTGCTGTGGCCGGAACTCGACCAGGCGCGGGCTGCCAATAATCTTAATCAGGCCGTATATAGTTTGCGCCGAACTCTCGAACCCGACCTGGAACGGGCGAACCAGTCGGTCTACCTGACAACCAAAGGCCCCAAACTGCAACTACAAGCCAATTTGATCAGCTGGGTCGATCTGGAAGAGTTCAAAAGACTGGCCCAGCAAGCCCAGACTGCCGGTAATGTAACCTTGTTTGAAGAAGCCGCCGCTCTTTATGGTGGCGATTACTTGCCGGAAGACCTTTATGAAGATTGGACCATCAGCCGCCGCGAAAACCTGCGCCAGCAATGGGTCGATATGTTGTTGCAAATGGCTAAACTTTACCAGAACCAGGGCCAGGAAGAAAAACATTTACAATGTTTCCATCAGGTTCTCGAAACTGATTTTTCTAATGAAGAAGCCGCCCAGCAATTGATGGGTGCCCTGCTTCGTAATGGCAGACGCGAGGAAGCGTTGAGCTTTTACCGCAATTTCGCCACTAAATTGCAACTCCGGTTGAATATGGAACCGATGAGCCAGACCCGCCAGCTATACCAGGATATAGTTTACGGGAAGAACAGCCCACGACCGGGGTCGGGGAGTGAGAGGGTCGTCAACTTTGTGCCCCGCCCGCTAACCGGGGAGCGACCGGCCAGCCATCCTGAATGGGATTCGCCGACCATAAACGCGCTGGCGCATTTCGATACCGGTACCGGCCACGTGACAAAAGAGGCGGAACTGATCGGGCGGGACCGTGAGCAGCAAAGCTGGCAACAAACTTTACGGCTGGCCCTTACCGGTCAGGGAGGTCTGACCTTGTTTAGCGGGGAAGCCGGGGTCGGCAAAACCACGCTGGCAAAACATCTGGCCGAAATGGCGCGTCAGGCCGGTTTCCACCTTCTTGAGATCGGTCGCCCGGTCTCGCCGGTCGAACATCCTTACCAACCGGTAAGCGACCTGATTCAACAAGTGCTAAACCTGTTAACGGAAAGCGAACGGCCTAGCTGGCTGGAATCCTGGTCGCCAAAAATGCTAAAACGGCTACCGCCGGAGGTAGACCGGACGGTGAGTAGCGGCGGTTCTGAAGGGGAAGTTAGCTCATCGGATGACCTTTTAAGTCTATCCAGTCATTTGCTGGCGACGGTCGAGCGAACCAGGCGACTGGTACTGATACTGGAAGACCTGCACCACTATAGTGCGGCGGCTCTGCGGCTCGTTAGCCATTGGCTGGGTGCGCCGGGCTTGCAATCGCTGGTAATTCTTGGCACTACCCGGCCCGGTAATGCTGAAATGAGCGGCCTTAAAAACTGGCTGGCCGATCACGGTCAATCGATCCAGTCCCTGCGGCGGTTTACGGCTGACGAAACCCAGCAAATGTTGGCGGAATTACCGCTGGCCCCCAATCTCTTGGAAATGGTTTTTACCAGCAGCCAGGGCAACCCCCGGCTGGCCCGGCAACTGTTGGAAGGCTGGCAGCAGGAAAACCGGTTGCTATTAACCGCTAACCGCTGGGAATGGCGGACATCCGACCGGCTGGAACCCTGGCCGGGGTTGGTACTGGGACAGGTGCGACGCATAATTAACGAACTAAGTGCCGAAGCCCAGGTATTGCTGGGACTGGCCGCCCTGATTGGCCCGCGCTTTCGGTTTGAAGTGCTGCGCCGGGTGGTGTTTGAACACCAGAACGGGGCCGGGTGGTGGATCGAATTAGCCCCGAACCGGCTGGCCCAGGTATTAACCGAACTGAGCGAAGCCGGGATTATCGAAGAACACGACGCGGAATATTGCTTTTCTTATCCTTTAATAGCTGAAACAGTTCTGGCCGGTCTTTCTTACAATCAGCGTAAATGCTGGTCGGAGGTTATCGGACAGGCTACAAACAAAACGTCTTTGCCAGAGTAGAAATATAACCAGTTATGATTAAGTGTGAAATTACATCCCAGATAGTAGAACTCTCACCCGGCCAGAATACGACCGTTACCCTGACGGTGACTAATACCAGTCAGGTTATTGATGAGTTCAGCGTTTCCCTACAGCCTGCCCTGACCCCCGAAACGGTCGGTCTTAACCCCACCTGGTTAAAAATCAGCCCGACCCAGTTTTCGTTGCGCCCAACCCAGGCCGGTCGCAGCCCGGTCGCCGGGGAAAATCAGCAAGCGATCAAACTGGTTATCAGTTTGCCACCCCAGGTCGAAGCCAACAATTACGCCGGTACGATCATCGTCACGGCCCGCAGTGGAGGCAGCAATTCAGCCCAGTTGCCTTTTAACCTGATTGTTTCCGAACGGGATGAACAGGTTTTGGAACTTTCACCCCACGATCAAACCTCGCGCCGCAAAACCGAAATCTACCGGGTGACGTTGGCAAATCAGGGCAATTCACCGCATCTTTACGCCGTCTATGCCGAAGATGATCAAGACGATTGCCTTTTTGAGGTCGTGCCGCCTGAAGTAACTTTGCAACCGGGCGAACAGGCCGCCTTTACTTTACGCGTGCGACCCCGGCGGCGCAACTGGACCGACCTCGACCAACGTTATCCTTTTAAGGTCAAATTGGAAGGGTTGGCCCAGGAAGTCAGTGGTATGTTTGTGCAAAAATGCGCGCTGCCGCCAGTGCGCTGGCTCCAAAGCCACTGGGTACGGATAGCGATGGTTTTTGGCATTCTGTTAGTGCTGCTGGTGGCGGCCTTCATTTTCCTCCTACCCTCATTTGCACCAAAACTGGTATCCGCCGCTTGCGGGCCGATCTCGGAACGCCTGGTGGATGTCGTCAGCAATAATACGGTCTCCGAAATTCATGTGAGCGGGCCGCGCGGCAGCGAAAATCAGACGGTGGTCTTTAGCGTGCCGGTCGAAACGATGCCGGGCGTATTCGCCAATCTGATCTCGGTTTCGCCCGATGGCCGCCGCCTGGCCTATGTAACCGCCCGCAATCTTTCGATGGACGACGCGCATATTATCGTGGTGGATTTACTCAATCTCGATCTAAACAAAGCTCCCACCCGGCTCCAGGATATTCCGGTTGTTACCGGATTGTGGCCGGCGGCCCCGGTCTGGTCCTCCAACGGGGAAAAACTGGCCTACCTGAAACGCCCGGCCCCCAAAGCGGCCACCGCCGGAGCAGCCGCCCAGGCTGGAGCAATCGCGCCTAACCCGGCTGGTACGGCCACCGTGACTACAACCGGCAGTCCCGGCCTGGCCGGCAGCCCGGTCGCCGCTGCCCCTTCCCCATCTCCGACCGCCAATAGCACGACCGCCGCCGATGCTACCCCGGAGGCCGATGTTAGCCAGGCCGGTGGTCAGTTGGAACTGTGGGTCGCCGAACTTAACAAACCGGCTCCGACCAAAGCCCTGGCCGTCCCTGGCCGTCTCAAATCCGATCTATTTTATGGCGAAGGCAACCGAGACCGGTTAAATCCGGTTTTATGCTGGAGTTCCGACGATCTGGCCCTGTTGGTCCGGCCTAAATCCGAGGACAAAACCGACAAAAACCAGACCCTGATCAGCCTGGCCTCCGGCAAACCACAGGAAATTACGCTGACCCCTGCCGTCCCTTTTCTGCCTATTACGCCCAAAGCGGCCCAGGCCGGCCTACCTCACTCGGCCCTGACGCTGCCACTTGAGATGATGTTACAGCCGGTCGTCCAGGCCAAAACCATCACGGCGGCTAATGCCACTACCTGTACTATCACCCGCTTTTTTAGCCAGAATGACCCCCGCTGGAGCAACCTGGCCCTCAAAACCAATAGCGAAAGCAAACTGGGTGAATGGGGTTGCCCGATCACCGGGGCCGCGATTTTACTAAATTACCAGGGTCTCGATGCTACGCCGGAAACCCTCAATAATTGTTTGAGCGAGCTTAACTTTACTATCCCGCTCAACGAAGCCGGTTGGACCGCCATCGGTCAGCAATGCGGCGGCTTCAAGTTACTCAACGGCGTGCGCGGCGGTTTCGAGTGGAAAAAACTGGATAACGCCCTGCAAAACGGTCCGACCATCGTGGGGCTGCTGGGTGGTCCAAACGGGCTTCATTTCGTAGTAGTTACCAGTGGACACGATGGCGAAGCCTCCACTTACGGGGTCGTCGACCCCTGGGATGGCTCCACCGGCAAAACGCTGGAGGATTTTCTTGGCTGGGGCTACCGTCCGCGCTGGTTGATCAGCTATGACCAGGGGCCGGGTAGTCCCTGTGGGGTCGGTACGGAAGCCGCCCAGACCCAACACGCGGTCCTTCAGAATGGCAACGGCACAACTATCCCGGTTGAAATAAAAACCAACACCGATAACGGCCCGGTAGATGGTGGTTTTTACAAAAATCAGGTAAATTTCCAGTATAGTGTTAGCGGAGTGCCGACCGCGACCGCCGATATACTGTTCACCCCTAAAAACGGTGGAGCCGACCAGCGAATGCGCTCACCCCTGCCGGGTGATTTAACGACATTGGTTGACGAAGGGCTTTATTCGATTAATATTGTGGCGCGTGGCACGGACGGCCAGAAATTAACCAGCAAGCATTTATATTTTACGATTGACCGCACTGAACCGGTTATCAAGCCACTGCTGGTCAGTACTACCCCTCTGCTGGCCGGAAACCAGACTGACAAGCCGGTTCGACTACAATTCGAGGCCAGCGACGACCTGAGCCGGATAGCCGTAATCAAATATCAAGTGAACGGCTCTGCCTTTCAAACCTATAGTAGCGATACCGTTACCGCCCCGCCGGTCTTTAGCCAGGACGGTAATTATGTGATCCGGTATTACGCCGAGGATGGAGCGGGTAACGTATCCAGCCAGCCGGAGCAAGCCGCTTCAATTAGTTTTAGTATTCAGCGAAATACTAACTCCAGTACGCCGCTCACCAATACACTGGTAGCGACGACGCTGCCCCCGTTGATAATTCAAACCCCAATCGTGCCGGTTAAAACCCTGCCACCAATTGTGCCGTCGTCCAATAACAATGTGACTTTGCCGACCGTTACGCCTTTTCCGACCGCCACGCCCCGTCCGGCGGTTCAGCCAACCCCTACCCTGGCGGTAATCACAATCACTGCCGGTACGCCGGTTATCAGTCCCACCGGTGGGATTTCGCTCCTGCCAACTACTTTGACACCGGGAGCGACCGCCATTTTTACTACACCTTCTCCCAGTCCAGTGGCCCTGATTACTTCGACGGTTACGCCGACGGTGGCTTTAACTCCCACTCCGACTCTAGCACCGACCGTCGTTCCAACGGCTATTCTGGCCCTGGATACTACCAAAATTACCTTTGATAGCACTTCGCCGACCCGGACCCTCCAGATTAGCAACACGGGTAACGCCCCGACCAACTGGAAGATAATCCCCGGTGCCAGTGCCAGTTTGATCAACTTCTCGACGATCCAGGGGACCTTGAATCCGGGCGCAAAAATTTCTATCGATTTGAATCTGGTGGGTCCAAACCTGTCAAATTCCAACCAGTTGACCTCTTTTGTCGTAAATAACGGCACTTCAAGCGATATTGGTCAGACCGTTAACGTTACGATTCTGCCCAAGCCGTTACCTAGTGCGACTTTTAAACCGTTTGATGTTACCAACGTAGCAATTAGCCAGACGGTGAGCCTGGTTGTTTCGACAACCGGCACTACCCTGGTTCCTGATCACGCGATCATAACCGCCACCTATCAAATCTGTAATAATGGCACCTGTGCCCCTAGCAGTGTGGCCCTGAACAGAGCGGTGGGGCCGGATTGGTCGGTCAATTGGGATACCAGCCAGATTTCAGCCCAGGACAATATGAGTCTGACCGGTTTGTTGTGTATCACTACCGACGAGCTTAACTGTAGGGCTATACCCTCATTGACCGGTTTGCAAATACCGATGGGAGCCTCGATCAGTTCGCCGGTGTCTAACAGCGAGTTAAAGTCGCAGACTCAGATCAGTGTCCAACCTACCGGTCGCGCGAAACTGGTCACGCTGACCTATTACAACTCCACCGGTGTTACCAATACGCTGCCCAATGCCACTGGACTACCCAACAGTAATTGGTTTGTTAACTGGGATACCTTGCCGGTGGTACCGAGCATCGGGGTCTCAAACCCGGTCACATTGACGGCCCAGGTCTGCGATTCGACCCAGTTTTGCCGGGATATTGCGCCGATAACCGGTCTAACTACCAGAATGTATGGGACGGTCACAACCTCACCTACCCTGACCAACGGGGCGAGTATTAGCGGCACCATTTCGACCGCGACCACCGGCACCAGTGCCAATGTCAACCATGTGAGTGTAGTGGCGACCTTCCGCGATGCCGGTAGTTCGGCGGCCACCGCACATATAATCAGCAAAAACACTCTGCCATATAATATTGATTTTAATACCGACAAGATACTGGCCCAGACCGGCATTAGCCTGGATGTGCGAGGTTGCTACTCGACCGATGAAACAATTTGCGCCAGTTTCGCCCTGTATACCGGTCTGGTGATTACCCCCGGTCAACCGGTTAATTTTAACCCAACCTCGTCAAGCGACTTTCAACAAACCTTTATCAACACGGCTTTTGCTTATCCTCTGGCGGTTCAGGCCACCGATAGCAAAGGCAACCCGGTACCCAACCTGACGGTCCAATTCCAGGCCCCGACAACCGCCGGTTCGCCGACCGGCACTTTTGCCGATAAGACTAGCACTTTCTCCGGCCAGACCGATGCCACCGGCACCATTACTACCACGATATTTACCGCCAATGGGATTGTTGGTTCGTATGTGGTAACTGCCACCAACAGCGTCAATCAAACGACCACTGTAAATTTGACTAACAGTTCACCGACCCAGATCAACTTGATCTTGAACAGTGGCAGTCCTCAGTTTGCCCCGATTCTCAACCCATTTCCAAACAAGCTGGCGGTGCTGGTGGTCGATAGAAACCAGAACCCGGTAAGTGGGGTGCCGGTAACTTTCCAGGCCCCGACCACCACCGGGCCGGGCGGTAGCTTCACCGGCGGCGTGACCAGCGTCGTGGCTATCAGTAACGTTAGTGGTATCGCCACTGAAGCCGAAACCTTCACCGCTAACAAGACCTTAGGTAGCTTTTTTGTGCGGGCCTCGGCCCCCGGTTATAATCCGGTTAACTTTACTTTGACTAACCAGAAAGGTGATCCTGACAAAATCACGCTCAACACTCCGTCTGGCTCGCAAGCTCCGATCCTCAATCAGTTCGGCGGACCGTTCCAGGCTACCGTTATCGATGCCGGGGGCAATTTGCTCGATAATATTACTTTGATTTTCCAGGCTCCTGACCTGAACTCAAAAGACCCCAGTGGTACCTTTAACGCTTCGCTGGCAACCAATCCGGCTGCGTCCAATAGCGGTACGGCTCTGACTAACGGTAGCGGCGTGGCGACTATGCCGCCTTTCTTTGCCAACTATCATGCTTCGGCGGCAGCCTACCCTATAACCGTTACATGGTCCGTAACCGGTAAACCGGTAGTGACTGCCGCCACGCAGTTCAGTTTGATCAATCAGGTTGGCCTACCTTTCACCGTAACTATGGTACCCCTCTCGTCACCCCTGAACCAGGTCAAATCGCTGCAACCCTACAGCGGCACTTTTACGGCCACAGTAGTTGACCAGGGCAATAACCTGGTACCGAGTACGACGGTTTCTTTAACGGTCGTGCCAGCCGGGCCGGTTGGAGCGCAAGCCGGCGGCAGCTTTAGTACGGCTACCCCGACCGCCACGACTAACGCTTCGGGCGTAGCTACGTTTGCAAGCGGAGCGACCTTTACCGCCAACTGTGTAATCAACACGCCTTATAATATCCAGGCCAGTGCCACCGGTGCTACGCCCGGTATCGTCAGTCTGACCAATGTGGTGGGCGACCCCGGTCAACTGACGATAGTTGGTTCGTCCGCTTTTACGGCCACTGTCCAGCAAAATTTTGGAGCTATGAAAGTCCAGGTTCTGGATAGTTGTGTGGCTCCTGCCCAGACCCACCCGATTGATGGCGTAGGAATAACCTTCTCGCTGCCCATAACTACTACCAATACCGATCCGGGGGGTATTTTCCAGGCCAGTGCCAGTCTGACGACCAGCGTTACAACCAGTAATGGCGGCCTGGCCGACGTGCCAACCGTGCGAGCTGGCAACGCCGCCGGAAATTACAGCTTAAATGCCAAACTGAATTTGAATCCGGCAGTCAACAACGCTTTCAGCCTGACCAATCAGGCCGGTTCTCCGGCCAATCTGATCGTCTCGGCGACTAGCCTGACTACAACGGTCAATTCTCAATTCAGTGGCACCGGAACGCCTCTTTCGGTTACAGTCGAAGATCAGTTTCAGAACAAAGTAAATGGGGCTGCCGTAAATTTTGCGACACCAAATCTACCGAATACCCAGCCCACTGCCACTTTTAACAATGCTAACAGCGGCATTTACACCTCGGCCAAGACCAGTGGTACAAATGGCGTGGCGACCGCCGATGCCCTGTTTGCCAGCAAAAAGATTGGTAGCTATCCGCTTACTATCACGGTCGGTTCGCTTACGCAGTCTGTAACCCTCAATAATACGCCCGGCCTACCTTCGGTCATTTCGCCTAATACCGGGATATTTACGGCCACCGTCGATACCGCCTTTACCCCAAACTTTAATGTTCAGGTTCTGGATAGTAATAACAACCCGGTAGCCCAGGCTAATGTGACTTATACGGTGAACCCGAATGGAGGTATAACCGGTTTCTTGACGGCCGACCCTTCCTGTGCGACGGCCACCTCCAAACTTACTACCCAGAGTTTCCAGGGTGATGCAAGTGGTAACGTGACCCCCTATCAATTCTGCGCCGGTCAGAAAGCCGGGAACTATACGCTGTCTATTACCGCCGGGACTGCCAGTGCAACCTACAACCTGACTAATCTGGCCGATACTACTCCCAATAGCATCGTGCTTACGGCGGCTTCCCAGACACTTACCACCACCGTAGTTGCCACCAACTTCCCGGCCTTTACGGTGGTGGTGCTGGATAAGCACGCCAACCCGATTCCACAAAGCCCGGTTAGCTTTACTTCACCTTCCAACGATACCACCGGAACCGTCACCGGTGTCTTTCCCGGCGGTCTGGTATCTTCAAGCGGCAATACCGATAATAACGGGCAGTTTAGCGTTTCAAACTTTACGGCCAGCAATAAGGCCGGGCAGTTTACCCTGGTAGCGACCGCCGGTACCAAAACTCTTAATATTAAGATGGTCAATACTGCCGACCCTGACTCCACTCAATTCAAACTGATTGGAACGCCAGCCACCACCATCATCGTCCAGACCAGTGCCGGAACGGCCTTTAACACGGCTCTCGTAGCGACCCTGACCGACCGTTTCGATAATCCAATCGCCGGGCAAACGATTACTTTTAATGCCCCAACCAGTGGAGCTTCAGGTAAATTCGTCAGTAATTCCAATCCTCAAAAGACTTACACAACCACCGGGGCCGGTACCGCTACAGTAGCGGTCGGCGACTTCACGGCAAATAACACAAGCGGACAGTATACCGTAACGGCCAGCATTGCCGCGAAAACGGCAACCTTTACCCTTCAGAATAACGCAGGGGCGGCCAACGCCGCCAATACCACAGTTTCCCCGACCGGGCCAACGGTACAGGTTAATACCAACTTCCCGAATGTTGTAATAACCGTAAAAGATGCCGTCGGCAACCCTGTACCGGGCGTGACGGTTTCGCTGTCGGCAGGCAGTATTAATGGAGCCTCGGCCACCTTTACATCACCGAACTTCCCCACGCCGAGCGATGCCAGTGGGGTTATTACCATCACGGCCGGGTTCATCAAAGCCAATACTGTTGCTAGCCCGTTGGTAAATGGAGTCAGAAGTAGTTATCCGGTGACGCTCACGCTGTCCTCCGGTTCGGTAGTTAAAACGATCTTCCCCGTCAATACACCCGGTCCGGCGGCGGGAGTAGCCCCCTTCCCATCTTCCCCGGTGGTGATTACCGGTCTGGCCGGGGGTGATAACTATGGCTCACTCCAGGTAGTCGTGACCGATAGCTTTGGCAATCCAGTCACCAGCGGCACAGACGTACTATTTAGTGTACCCACAACC
Source organism: Chloroflexia bacterium (assembly GCA_038322625.1). GTDB lineage: Bacteria > Chloroflexota > Chloroflexia > Chloroheliales > Chloroheliaceae > 54-19. The sequence continues at coordinate 51,914 of JBBQGA010000025.1, read as the reverse complement.
GGTCCAAGCGGCTCATTCGGGTCGCTTCAAGCCGATATTGGGACCACTGACAATAATGGTATCGCCAGTTCCAGCCAACCACTCACCTCTAACGGCAGCGTGGGAGAATTTGCGGTTAACGCCGCCCTGTCACTTTCTCCCGCCATCAGCACGACCAACTTTAGCATTACCAACGAAGCCGCTATTAACCAGACTTCAGGTAGCGGTCAGACCTTGCTGGATACTCAGACCGCCGCCGCACTCCAGGCAAATGTAACCGGCTTTAGCAATACCGGTTTAACCGGTGTACCGGTAACCTTTGACTCCGGTGGTACCAAATTTGGCACCTTTAGTAACAGCCAGTCTACCTTTACCACTAATTCCGCTGCCGGAGCGGTCAGCGCAAACTTTACCGCCGGAAATTTTGTCGGGGTCTACCCGATCACGGCTACTGTTACCATCACACCTGGTCTCCAGGTCAAGACCGTCTACACGATGGTCAATACGGTTAATCTCAGCACCAGCAGTGCCACCCAGAGCAAGCTGGCCGGTGGCGATAAATATACCCTGACGACCCTGGTTAGCGGCCTTACCAACTCGGTAAAAGTCGCCGGTGTGCCGGTAGTGTATACTATCTCCAATCCCTCCGGCGGTACTTTTACAACCAGTGGCACCGTTACCAGCGATGCCGCCGGGCTTGCCAGTGTTGATATTACCACGGGTAGCCTGGTCGGGACTTTTAATGTTACGGCTACCGTCCAGGTATCCTCAACCTTGAGTGTCACCCAGGTCTTTACCCTGACCAACTACGCCACAATAAGCGTCAACAGTGGAAATAACCAGACCAAGCTGCTCAATGGTGAAAGTTTCAGCCCACTCCAGGTAAATGTACAGGGTTTTGGCGGTGCTTTACTTAGCGGTGTGCCGATTACTTTCACCGTCGCCACGTCCGGGGCGGTTGCCAGTTCAAGTCTGGTTGGTACCAGCAGTGCCGGAATAGCCCAGGTTAGCGAAACCACCGGTTCAACCTATATTGGGGCTTACACGGTGGTGGCTACCTACAACGATGGAGTCACCGCACCACAGACTGTAACATTTAACCTGGCAAATACGGTCAAAATGGCCGTCGTTACAGCCAGTAACAATCAAAGTGTTATAACCAATACGGTTTATCCTACCACCCTGGCGGTTAATTTCCGGGACTTTACAAATACGAATATAACGCTCAGTTCGGCAGCGACAGTAACCTTTACTATAAGCAGTGGGCCGGGATTATTCGTAAAAGGAGCGGCTAATACACCTTTAAGTCCTTCTAATATCGCTACTATTAGTTCGACCGGGCCTACCTTCGACCTGGGTAACAATGCACCAAAGGTAAAACTAGAATCGGGAACCACTTCAGGCACGATTACCATCGTAACCTCCGCCGTAGTAAACGGGGTAATCGTACAATCGACCAGCTTTACCGAAACGGTCACTTGATGAGCTGGCAGCACTTCTTAGCGGGATCAATTTTTTAATTCAGACGGAAAAGGTTTCTGTGAGCTTAAACGTAAGTATCAAACTTTCAAATAATCTGGTTCAGGTTTATCCCGGCGAAAATGCCGAGCTGGCAATTACGGTGGTTAATAATAGCCGGGGTATTCAGCGTTTTGAGGTGCGGTTGGCCGACCTGGAAACTAGCTGGTATCAGCTCGACTGGTCCGAAATGTTACTTTATCCAGACCCGCCCGGCAACGAAGGTACGATTTATTTGCGTTTGAATATTCCCGCCGAAGCCATGTCCGGCTCCTACGCACCCTCGGTCGAATTATTTAGCGATAGTGAACAGGAAGTCGTAGCCCGGCAATCCTTCGCTTTGAACATCAGCGATCAACAAGGCGGCGAGGCCAGTATCGCGGTGTTACCGCCGGTTCAACGAATCCGAGGTCGCGGGGCGCGCTACCAGTTACAACTAAACAACGACCAAACCCGGCCTACCAGCATGGTGCTGGCCGTCCGCAGTAATAATCCTGCCGCTAATTTCCGCATTACACCGACCAATCTTCAGCTTCCCGCCCTTTCTAAAGGCATGGCCTTGCTGGAAATCTTTCCCCACACCAGCAACTGGATCAAGGCCGACGAAGCCTTTGATTTTACGGTCGGCGTGACTAATTTGGGCCTGGAGGCCGATGGGCATCTGGTTCAGACCTGCCGCTTGCCCTGGTTGCGAACCATTCTGGTGACACCGCTTTTATTGTTTTTTTCGATTCTGATGCCGCTTTTGCTGTCGATTGCGATCATCGTGATTCTGTGGCCGCGCCCTCACACTAATAACGGTATCGATGTGGCAGCCCGTACCCCTTCACGCTGCGCCGTCAGCGACACCAGCCTCAACCCGAATATTATAATGGACGAGCAATTCGGCACCATCATAATTAATACCCCCGATGGTTCCCGCCAGGCGGTTGTCAGCGAGGATATTAACCGCTTGCCGGGCATCTTTGCCAGCCTGATTTCGGTTTCACCGGATGGCAAACGCCTCGCTTACCTGACCGCCGACGATACCTCGATGCACAAAGCGCAACTCTGGATAGCTACCACCGGGGTCTTTAACAAGAAAGTTTTGATCGCCGGAGTAGATGACGGGTTCTGGCCGAGCCGCCCACTCTGGTCGCCCGACGGTAAATTATTGAGTTATGTCAAGCGCGGAACCGCCGCCAACACCGGAAACCTCGAACTATGGACAGTCGGTGTGGCCGACACCGAGAAAAAACAAGTTCAGTTAAAAACCCCGCCGACCCTGATACCGGGAGCTTTTTACGGCGATTCCGGCAACGGGCCGGTTTGTTGGTCCCGTGACGGTGCGCGGCTGATTGTGGCCGGTATCCAGGATACCAACCAGTACGAGGTCAATATTCAGGGGGGCGATTTTCAGCCGCTACCCAAACCCTCCCCGGAAGTGCAACCAGCTATCGGCCTGACCGATAGCAAATCGGTTTATTCGATGGCTGCCGCCACGCCCGGCGTAATCGAGCCGCCGCTACCACCGCTTGGTAATGCTGATTGTTTCGTAAAAACCTTTAGTATGAACGATCCCGCCTGGGCCGATCAACCCATAAAATCTAATACCGACTATCCAACCGACAAAATCAGTACAAACGGCTGCGCGATTACGGCTGCCGCGATGGTGCTGGATTCTTACAAAGCGACTACCACCGATCCCAACAGCCTCAATCAATGTCTGGGAACCCAGGCCGCTCCGTTTAACTGGCTCAGTCTGATCGGCTGTAGCAATGGCAAATTGAGTGTATCGGAGCGCAATGAATTTAGCTGGGCCGGACTGAACCAGTTGCTTGGACAAGGCCAACCGGCGATTGTCGGCTTGCTGGGTGGACAGACCGGGGTCCATTTTGTGGTAGTCGTCAGTGGGGCCGATGGCATTGCCTCGACTTACCGGGTAAACGATCCCTGGGACGGTAGCAATAACAAATCGCTGGCCTATTACATCAGCAAAGGCTACCAGCCAAGCTGGTTGATTAACCTCGGCCCCAATAGCCCTCTGGTTTGTAAAGAGCGCAATCCTTCCTTAAAGAATCTCAAGCCGGAGTTCAAACTAAGCCAGGCGGTGCCGGAAGATGGCAAAAGTTACCGGCTGCCGGTAGTGCTGAACTTCCAGGCGGAAGGCAACCTTAGCACTATCGCCAAACTTTACACCCTGGTAAGTGGCACGCCCACCGCGCAGGTTAGCCCGGTAGTAAGCGGTACCAATCCCGGTCCCGACCCAATCGTGGCAACCCTCGTTACTAATGGTACACCCGTAACCCAGGATGGCTTTTATGAACTGGTGATTGAAACCCCGGCCACCAACGGTACAATCTCCCGGCTTACTACCCATTTTGTGATCGATAGAGCCTTTCCAGTGGGCAAGAAAATTCCGCTAAAAAATAACGTTCTCAGCGATGGCGGCGAAAATGGCTTGCAAATTGCGCGGGGCCGGGTGGACCTGGAACTGGGAGCGGTAGATCGGTTGAGCCGCGTTTCGCTAATCCAGTATCAGATCAACGGCGGCGAATTCAAAACCTATAGCGATGATATAAGCGCAAAACCGATCAAATTCGATGCCGATGGTATTTATGTGGTTAATTACCGGATCGCGGATGGGGCAGGCAACGTCTCGCAGCCGCAGGAAGCCCTGCGTTTCCAATTGCAACGTACCATTCCGCCGGTAGTCGGCCAACCAACCCCGACGGTGGCCGGAGCAGTGGCTAATCTGGTAATTACCTCCGCCCCGGTGGTGGTTAATAATAATAATATTACCGCCAGCAGCAACAACATTAATAATCCGGCCCCGGCTAACAACAACGTCCAGGTTGCGCAAACTACTGCTCCCAACCCGGCAGGAGTGGTGGCTACCCAACCCGTCGCCACTACCCCCGCCGCGACTGTCCCAGTCGTACCGGCCAGCGTGCTGGTAGCTAACCCGGCCCAGATAAGTTTTGAACTGGGTGTTGATACCAGTTTTCAACTGATCAACGCCGGTACCGCCCTTGTAAACTGGACTCTCCAACCCGCCAGTGGGCCGGGGGCCGGACTGCTTAAATTTAACCAGACAGCCGGGGTAGTCGCGCCGGGTGGCAATAGTACGGTCCCGATTCATCTTGCCAACTTCAATTTTGGCAGTGCCCCGATTACGGCCACTTTTACGATTCTTTATAATAACAATACGGCCAGCCTGATCGTGCCGGTCACGATTAATCCGCAACCACCGGCGCAGGCCAACTTTACATCACCCAGTGCTGGCCCACTAATTACTAATAGCGTGGCTGTCAAGTTGCAGGTAACTTCTGTCAGCGGGGGAGCTACCCCCAATCACGCCAGCTTCAGCGCGAAATACAGCGATGTGCTTAATGGCTCGCCCACCGACCACCCGATTACCGGGCAGGGCACGCTGGCTAACGGCTGGTCAATCAACTGGGACATCAGTGCCCTACCGCCTCAGCCGACGATTGAAATCGATGCTAAAGTGTGCTGGACTGCCGACGAAACAGCCTGTAACGTGGTCTCACCAGCCCTCACCGGCCTCAGTATTCCCAGGCCGACAGCGACCTACACTATAACCCCCACCGGGGATAAACTATTTGGCATAGTGAATATAGGGGCGCAGGTGACAGGCCGTTTTGACCATATAAGTTACTATTATGTCGCCACCGCCGGTAGCGTAGCCGGTCCTAGTACCTCGCTGGCAACCCGTGCCACCCCGGCAAATCTCACGGTAGCCTGGGATACCGGGTTGATTCCACCTAACCGGACGATAAAGCTAACGGCGGTTTTGTGTATCACGGCTGCCGAGCCAGATAATAATTGCACTACTAGCGTCCTTCCAAACAATTTCTCGATTGAACAACCAACGATCACGATTAACCCGCTCAGTGATGCTGATGCCAAAAGTATACCGATCCAGTTTGCTGCCGGACTAAGCGGCAACCTGACCAAGTTGAATCTTCCGGCCAGTGGTAGCACCGCCCAGGTCTTTGTAACCGCAAAATTTGTCAAAACTTCCACAGCCGAAACAACTACCCTGAACCTGGCCGGAGCCACTATCAATAGTTTGTCCAATGGGGCCGGTACCTGGAGTCTGGCCCCCATCGATACTAGCACCTGGCGGAGTGGCACTACCGTTTCATTCTCGGCCCAGATTTGCTGGGATGGGCAAAAGGATGGTCCTAACTGCTTCCTGACCCAGACTCCTGCAGTCGGCAACGTTGAAAAACTGACCGCGATAGTAACCCCACTTACCACCGATCTGGGACTACCAACCGATATAAAGGCGACGCTACCGGCTTCCACCCGTGCTAACAAGGTCCTTCTGTCCATCACTTATGCCAGGTGGTTGGATGGCAAGCCGGTTACAAAGTCCAATCTGCCTATGACCGGCAGCCCGGCCAGCGGCTTTGTTTACCCGGCCTTTGATACGGCAGCCCAGGGCCTCAAGCCGGATCAAACGCTTGATTTTACTGTGATTGCCTGTAACGGTACCGACTGTGGTTCCGATTCTGACAAGGTTCAAGCCAAGATTCCGCTGACCACTATCAGCCAGCTAACACCGGCCACGCTGGGAACCTTACAGGGTAGCAGTGTGGTAGTTACGCCTACCCTGGCCGGACGCGGCGTGACAAAGCTTGCGCTGGTAGCCGGGTTCAAAAATCAAGCTAATTTTACCGCCGGAACCGTAGTGACCAATTCTATTCAGACCGCCGGGCCAATTCAGATCGGTCAGAGCCACGCCTTTACCTGGACCCTGTTCGACCCCAGCCCCAGCAGCGCGGCTTCCGTCCCTCCCCAGTCTGGTATAAATATGAACTTTATGTTCTGCTGGGGGGACACTACAACCTGGGATACTGGTTGTCTGGACAATTCGCCGGTATCTTATCCGTCCCTGACAATACCCGATCCTGTCATCACCTCGGTATCTTTTAACAATCTACCCTACGACCCGGCTTCCCACCCCGGTTCGGGGCCTTTCCTGCCCATTCCGGTCAATAGCAACGCTACCCAGGTTTCCTTCCCTGTCACGGCCACCGTGTCTGCCAGCTACAATGTTAATTATGTGGGCTGGCAACTCGAAATTTTTGACACGGTCAGCAGTAGCACTTCCATCACCCAGACCCAACTGATCGGTCTGGCCGGATCAAGCTCTGCCGGTAAGTTGACCTTCGATCTACAAAATCTGGATATTTTTAACCCGCAAAATACCTATACGCTGGTAGCCTATCCGGGCTGGGGTCGCTCTAACCCGCCCCTATGTTGCCAGATCGCGGCAGATGAAAAACGAATACCAATCAAGTTTATTCAAAACACGGCTGATTTTGCGATGCTAAGTAATCACAGCCTGAATAAAACCTTGCTGGCGGTGCCGCAATCGAATGCCGACGGCGACCCAGCCAGCCGGGTTATGGTCGACCGGGAAACCCAGATAAACCTGACCTTCCTTAACGATTTTTCAACGATTCAACGGGTGGTTTTCTATGTAAGTGCCGACGGTACTAACCCGCGCGCGCCTGAAAAGTTGACCAGCGGTGTAATTACTACCACGCCGGGAAGCGGTCAATGGCAAATGAAATGGGATCACATTACCGGCACCCTGCTAGACCCGCGTTCAAACCTGATAATTAGCTGGCTGGTTTGCAATACCCAGACCGACGATAGCGGCTGTTTACCGATAGAGACTACCGGTCTATCCAATTCGGTCAACCAGTTGGTATTGGGTGGGTTGAATATTCAGCCCAGCTTAAGTAGTCAGTTTCTCGATCCTAACCTGAATAATAATACCAATAACGATCCGAATGATTATTTTACATCCAGCTTCAACGTAGGTTTAACTAGCCCAATCTCGACCACTGTGATTAAACAGGTGCGGTTTATTGCCTATCCTACGCCAAAAACTGGCACTAGCCCTGATCCCAACAGCCTTGTACTGCTTCTGACCCATCCGTTGCCAAGTTCGGCTAGCGGAAATATCTACTCACAAACGGTCTACTGGCCGGACGAAGTGGTTAACTCGCAAGTCAAGAGCAATATTAAAAACTTTGTAGACGCGGTTCAACAAATAAATGGTCTAGTCACGATCTCTGCCCAGTACTGTTTGAGCAGCACTCCGAATCTGGCTTATAACGATCCCAGTTGTAGTGAGTGGAGTGGTACGGACCTGAAACAGTTCAAGGCAAAAACCAGTCCTGTTCCACTGGTCAAGGTTGACGGTCGCCAGGCGGCGATAATCAACTGGTTACCTTATTCACCGCCCGGCCAAAACACCCTGGATAATAGTTACTACCCTTATTCCACCTGGCTTCAGGATGTTCAACCTGGCACAACTACCAGTTTAATTACTCGTACACTTATGATAGAGGTGGTACCACTCATTAGCTCTACTTCGATGACCCTAACGGTACCTGACGTTAGTTACAGCTTTAACAATAATAATCCCTGTCCAAGTCCTAACGATACTTCGTCGCAGAAGACCCGGATCGGCACCACTTCGGCGGCTATTATTACTCCGACCCTTGCTCTAGGCTACAACTATTCTATTTATGTCTACGATTGGAATGTCCAAAGTATAAAAGATATGCCCCTGAATGATAATATTACCAGAGGAGTCTGCCTGTTTGCCAACCCTACTTTTAATCTTGCCAGCGACCCGGCGGGAACATCCCCCAGGCTAACCGGGGCAGCCACGCTGACTCACGGGCAAATCCTGAAGGGATATTCGTTCAGCGCGGCCAATCCTGCTGGTAGGGCACAGGCCGCGCCAATAACCGCCACGCCTACCCCTACCCTCATCCCACCGCCAGTTATCACTCCTTCCAGTCCGACCTTGCCTCCGACGACGACTAACGGGCCAACTTTACCCCCGGCCAACACAGTCAGCCCGATTCGCGCCACACCCGCCATTCCAACTATATTTCCTTCGCCCCAGCCAACCCCTACTCCACGAACCTATACCACTGTGCCAGCTACCCGGTATGCTTCGCCTACTCAGATTCCTACTCCAACTCCCTAGCACTATCTAAGGCCGGAATTGAACAAAAAAGGCCGGTTCCCTAACATAAGGGAACCGGCCTTCAGAGCGTAATTTTTATATTTGTTAACTCTGACCCAGCGCGTCTTTTATCCGGCTAAAAAACCCTTTATCATCCTGTTCTTTATCGCCGGTTTTTCCTAATTGCTCTCGCGGCATAGTGCGGGAAAGTTCGGTCAGAAGGCGACGCTGTTCTTCGTTCAACTTGCGGGGGATCGTTACCCGGAACCGGACAAGCTGATCGCCCCGGCCATTGCCCTGTAAGAATGGGACCCCTTTATCGCGCAAACGAATGATGTCATCGGCTTGCGAACCGGCCTTGATCTCCAGTTCAACCGGACCATCCACCGTTGGCACTTCAATTTTATCGCCCAACGCTGCCTGCCAGATCGTCAGGGGCAAATCGAGCAAAATATCGTTTTCCTTGCGTTGAAATATCGGATGTTCCTTAACCGCAATACTGACATACAGGTTGCCGGGCAAAGTGCCACGCGGTCCGGCTTCACCCTCGCCACTGATGCGTATCTGGCGGTTGGAGTCTATACCGGCAGGGATTTTTACCATTAGCGGTTTTGAAACTCTCAACCGGCCTTCGCCGCGACACTCTTTGCAGGGAGTCACGATAATGCGGCCTTCTCCCCGGCAGCGGTCGCAACTGGTGACGTTTACGAACTGGCCGAAAATGCTGTTTTGAGTGCGCCGGATTTCGCCGGTACCTTTGCATATATCACAGCGAACGGTTTCCGAGCCGGGTTCGCTCCGGTTGCCTTTACAACGACCGCAAGTGTCGTAACGGTTGACTGTTACTTCTTTTTCGGTGCCAAAAACGGCTTCCTCAAAGGTCAAAACCAGGGTTGTCTTGAGGTCGGCTCCTTTTTGAACCCGTCGCTGCTGACCGGCCACGCCGCCCCCGTTGACCCCGCCAAAGAACTGCTCGAAAATATCGCTGAAACCGCCGACTCCCGAAAAACCTTCAAAGGGATTAGCCCCGGCCCCGCTCATTCCGGCGTGACCAAAGCGGTCGTAAGTCGCCCGTTTCTGCTTATCGGTCAGCACATTGTAAGCTTCGGTTACTTCCTTGAACTGGTCCTCGGCTCCGGCTTCTTTATTTACGTCAGGATGATATTTTTTTGCCAGTCGCCGGTAAGCCGTCTTTAACTCATCGTCGTTAGCCGCGCGTTGTACACCTAGCACTTCATAATAATCGCGTTTGCTCATTGCTTGTATCCCACTTCCCAGCAATCTTGAAGCTTAAGTTGGCGAGTAGATAGCCTGAACTTAAGCCTCAATTGTTCAAAATCCAGTGCTATTGCCGACCTACTTTGACGACTGCTGCCCGGATAACTTTGTCGCCCAGCTTATAACCCTTCTGGTAAACGGCGGTTACGACATCCTTATCGCCTTCACCATCTTCGTCTTTGTGGACGGCTTCGTGAAAACGCGGATTAAATTCTTCACCAAGCGAAGGAATTTCGGCGACGGCTTCCTGATCTAGCAAGGTTTTCAATTTCTTCTCAATCATGGAAACGCCATTGAGCCAGGGTTCGTTTTTAAGATTCTCCGGTACACTTTGCAAAGCCCGTTCAAAGTCATCTACGACCGGCAGCAATTTTACCAGGATACGTTCGCGGGCTTCGGCGTTAAGCGTAGTTTTCTCGGCCTGAGTCCGCCGCTTTAAATTTTCATAATCGGCCCGCGCGCGCTGGTAACTATCCAGGTGGCTGGCACTTTTTTGCTGTTCTTCGACTAATAGCTGGCGCACTTGCTCGATTGAAGTTCCCTCGGCTACCGGAACACCAGATTCGGTTGTTTCGGTATCCATTGGAGTTAAAACTTCCTCATTTGAATTGGTTTCTGTACTCACCTTTAAATTCACCTCTTGTTATTTCACCTATTCGGGCTAATTATAATGGTCATCCGGCCCTTTTGCCATAAGTTTTGTGTTAGATTTGTATATGTTTGTGATTATCTTGACGTTTAGTTTTACCTAAAATAAGGCGGGTTCGGCTAACCGCCATACAAACCGGTTATTAGCTATTTCATTTAGCCGCGCCGGTCGTTGATCAAGCCGCTCAACAAATGTGAAATATATTGCACGGTCGAAATTGACCGGCCATACTCCATGCGGGTCGGACCGACCACCCCGACTACCCCGGCTACCTGACCATCGATCCCGTAGCGGGCCAAAACCACACTTAACGAGCGCAAATCATCGAAACGATTATCGCCGCCGATAATAACCTGAACCGCCTGACCTTCGTTGGAAAGCACTTCCGGGATAATATTAGTTATCGCCTGGCCGTTTTCAATCACCTGAATTACCTGCCGCACTCGTTCGATGTCGCTGAATTCAGGCTGACTTAGAATGTTAGCCAGACCGTCACGGTATATCTGGGCCGCCTGGCTCTGGTCCAACAACCTGAGAGTATCAATCACCTTTTGAGCCATCGTCCGGGAGGAGTCGTCCGGCCAATCCTTGATCCTTTCCTCCATTTTCTTCCAGTTAAAGTCCTTCAAAAGGGTATTCAAGCGGTTAGAAATAGTCGTCAGGTCGTCCTGGCTCTGGGGTTGGTCCAGTGCCGTCATTTGTTCCCGGATCGTACCATCCCGACTTACCAGCACAATCAGGGCCAACCGTTCCTGCACGCTCAGGAGTTGCAAATATTTCAGCCGGCTATCGTACACGCGGGGGGTAGATACCAGGGCCGCATTGTGCGACGTATGGGCAGTCACCGAGGCCGCCAGCCGTAGCCATTCGTTCAGTTCAAGCTGTATTTGGTAGAACTGGTGCTGGATCGTATGCTGTTCTAACGGACTTAGATTACCGGGCCGGACCATCAAACGCTCGACATAGTAACGGTAGCCCAGGTCGCTGGGTATGCGGCCTGCCGAGGTATGCGGTTGAGTAATGTAGCCCTGCCGCTCCAACTCGGCCATTTCGTTGCGAACCGTCGCCGAACTATAGGGCAACCGATATTTGGCAACAATCGCTTCCGAACTCACCGGCGCAGCAGTCACCACAAACTCCTGGATAACCAGCCGTAAAAGCTCGCGCTGCCGGTCGTTCAGACTTTCGTCAACCGGTTTTTGGCCTTCGGTTGATTCCTCTAGGTTGGTCGATTTTTTGCGGGGCCTTCCTGGACTACGCCGGGCCGGGCCGGGCGGGTTTTCTAGTTCGTTATTATCCATCTCTTGACCTACCAAAACCTCATTGCGTTAACTTTAACTACTAAAAGCACTGACCGGAATTTTCAAACCAGCCGTTTCTTATTTATTAAATACGCACCACTGCAAACTATGGTTTCAGTTTAGAGGCTATAACAGGGTAATTTTTAGCACTCTCTAATATTTAGTGCTAAAACGACCTTTATATAGAAGGTTATCATTATTAGGGCGATATTGTCAACTAGCAAACAATCTCAATTGGCCCAGCAAGTCGACCTTTCTTGCTCAAGGAGGAGTAAAGAAAAATTTTAGAAAAAGGTTCGTTATAATAAATCATTAACTATTTTTAATGTTACAAACAGACTAGACTGGCTGTAATTTTTATGTTATCATCACAATTCATTAAATACAATTATTACTGCTATATCAATCTTAGTAAAGAAGAAAGAATGGGCTAATGTCCGTAATAAATTCTCCTTTTAGGTACGCTGGTGGTAAGTTTTATGCTCGGAAATTGATTCTTGAACATATTCCTCACCATAGTTATTACGCCGAACCATTTGTTGGGGGCGGCTCGATTTTTTTTGCTAAGGATAGAATTCAACATAATGTGTTAAATGACGTGGACCCTGCTTTAGTTAACTGTTATATACAAATTAGAGACAATGTAGAAAGCCTAATAACAAAACTAGAGGGTATTCCTGCTTCCAAAGAGATACATCATTTTTACAAAAATGAATATCAGCCAAGTAATGATTTAGAAAAAGCATTTAGATGGTATTACTTAAATAGAACCAGTTATTCTGGTATTATGAATATGCAAAACTGTTACTGGGGTTATGGTGATAAGTACAGCATGAGACCTGAAAATTGGCCGATACATTTGCGAAGATGTTCTGAGAAACTGCAAGGCGTTGAAATCACTTGTCTGGATTTTGAAGATACAATCAAATCTGTACCCGATAACAGTTTTTTATTTATAGATCCACCCTACTACAATGCCGACCAAGATAAATTTTATACTCATAGTTTTAGCAAAGTCGACCATCAGCGATTATCGGCCTTGCTAAAGGAAAGAAGCTCACAAATCAAGTTTCTGCTTACTTACGATAATACCCAAGAGGTAAGAGAACTTTACAGTTGGGCAAACCAGATATTAGAAAAAGAGTGGAATTATACTATCAACCGTACTGATGACCAGACAAAGCGCACTTCAATAAAAGGCAAGCGTTATATGGGCAAAGAAATTTTTATTCTCAATTATGACCAGGTTTCTTGCGAGCAGCAGTTATCTTTGCAGTTAAAATTTTCTCCAGAGTTGCCTGAATTCGCGCCAGAGGCTGCCAATTTGGATCATCTTTCAAAAGCACAAATGGTGTCCGTGGGATGACCCTGTAGCCTGCAACATCCTCAGCTATAGCAGAAGGTTCTACGAAACGCCAATCTTTATTAGCTGCATCAACTAGAGCTAATGGGTCATTTACTTCATAATGGTCATAAAGAATTTGAACTATTTCTGACGCAGAAAGTAACTCAAAATTTTCTCCGACAGTACCCCCCTTAAACATTGCATTTGTCGGAGTAGAAATTATTAAATCAAACTCATTCATCAGATAACGATCATTGTAGGGCTGATTTAAGTTACTTCGACTGCGATGCGATTTTACCTTAAAGTGGGGAACCTGATGTTTCTTACCACGTGGCCCCGCCCTCATTGAACCGCGTACTGCATTCTTGGTCTCTACTATTATTTCGATACCCGTTTTACGATGTCTAACACCAATATCTTGATCACCTAAGCCTGGTTGAGCATTTAGATTGAGTTTATTTACTATCCAAGCTTCACTATCCAGGACCTGTTTGAGCCTAAATACAGCATCATACTCAGACGCTTTACCTCTTAACATCGGTAAAACTTTTTGGTCATTTAGAATTGGGAAAATATCTTCGACTTGAATATTAAGCTTTCGGCATAAATCTTCTAGCTTACGGCCAAAACTTTCATAGCGTAATGCTTCTTCTTGGCGTTCATTGGAATTATTAATATTATCTGGGATGTTTGTCATTATGGCTTTTTTCTCCTTTTTCGATGATATATGGCTCGAAGGTATAAAATTAAAGAATTCTATTGCTCGAACATTTAGTACTTTTGAAAGATTGTGTAATATGTCAAACGTGAAGTTTGCTTTTCCAGTCTCCATAAGACTTACCCAATTGACACTTAGACCCGTATACTCAGCTAGATTTTCCTGGCTAAAGCCACGAGACTTTCTTAAGGATTTAATTCTTTTTCCAACGTTTATTTTGAAAGTATCTAGCTCATCCATAGTGTAATTCATCTCCTTTACAGGCTAATTTAATCACACTAGGGTTAGTAATCCCACACACTACTGGTTGGATTTTTATATCTATTAGGGCCTCTCACATACTGACAATTAGAAACGAGTGAACTTCGCCTTCAATTTTTTTGGATTCCTAACTTTGAATTCAATAATAAAATATATTTTACAATATTCTCATTATCCACTACAAAACTCTTTTTATAATATTAGGAAACAAAAGTTGTGATATGTCCCTTGAATTATGAGATATGTCGCTAAGGGGCTTGCCATAATTCTTGAGGTAGGCTAAAATTGAATTGAAAATACCGCTATAGCCGGAATTTTTAGCTCTGTAATTTGCGTTATACTTGTGTTATAGTTTTATCCGGCTGCTCCGGGCCGATCTACTCAAAAGTTATAATTATTTGGGAAGTGCGATTGACTCGATTGAAAGCTTTTTTGACAAAAAAACGGTCCCGGCTGGGCGTATGGCTCGCGCTGGGTTGTATCTTGCTGGTTGGGGCGGCCCTGCGTTTTCAGGCCCTCGATTGGGATCAGGGGCAATATTTTCACCCTGACGAACGGGCGATTGTCCAGGCTGTTTTAAATATGAACCGGGTGCCTGTGACCGGGGCGGCTAACGGCCCGACCCAGCCGGTCGACTTCCCACCCGGCGGCCTAAGTTTCTTTATCCCCAACAGCAAAACGGGTCTGCGCCCGGCGACGCAAGCCGAAACCGACCAGTATAATCAGGCCCACAGCCAGGGACAAGCTTTCATACTTCCGGCTAACGTAATAGCCCCTGATCAGCCGGTGCCAGCCGATGCAATAAATTTCTGGAATCCTAATCTAAGTCCGATTAACCCGCATTTTTTTGCTTACGGTTCGCTCCCGATGTACCTGATGAAGTTCGGCGGGCATCTGGCCTCGCTGCTGACCGGGCAGGATTGGGCCGATTGGGAACATATAACGTTGGTCGGACGCTTTCTATCGGGTTTGTGGAGCATGGGCACCTTGCTGCTGATCTTCTTCCTCGGTCGGTTGGCTTATCTGCCCGGCCTGGGACGGCAAAGAAGCGACCTGGTCGGGCTGGCGGCGGCGGCTTTTATGGCGGTCACGGTGCTGGATATTCAACTGGCTCATTTTGCCACCTCAGATGTGACACTGACCTTTTTCACCACGCTGGCGATCTACCTGGCAATCCGGTTGTCGCGCTCAGGTCGCTGGCAAACCGCGTTGTGGCTGGGAGCCTCCGTCGGGCTGGCGTTATCCTCGAAAATAAGCGCGGCCCCGATTGCCCTGGCGGCTGTCGTAGCGGCGTTGCTGTTTGGCCTGTACGGTGAAAGCGGAGAAGAGGCCGGACGACCCCGGCTGAATGCTGTTGGCCCACGCGAGATCGAACGCTACGGCCAGAACGGGGTCGTGCTTGGCCCCCGATTGTTGCGCAGTACCCTGCTAAATCTGATAATTGCCGGGGCTACCGCCCTGCTGGTCTGGTTTGTGGCGATGCCCTACACCTTTATCGACTTCGCCGCCTGGAGTAGCCGGGTTATCGAGGAAGCCGGAATGTCGCGCGGCTCGGACGCTTTCCCTTATACTCGCCAGTATGTCGGCACGATGCCTTTTGTCTACCAGACCCAAAATTTAGTACAGTGGGCCTTGAGCGTACCGCTCGGCTTGCTGGCCCTGGCCGGACTGGCTTACAGCCTGTGGCAAACTGCTTTCCGGCGGCGGCGGGCCGAACTGGTCATTCACAGTTTCTTGCTGCCTTACAGCCTGATTACTTTCAGTGCCGAGGCCAAATTCGACCGCTATTTGCTGCCGGTCATTCCTTTGCTACTGGTGATGGCCGCCCGGTTGGTGGTAACAATGGCGAGCAAAGGTCTGGCGGTAGTCCAGGCTAACGAGGCCGAAGCCAGCCCCTTGCGGGTAAATCGACGGTCGGTGATCTGGGGTGGGTTGGCCGTATTGGCCCTGGTTTGGGCCGGGGTCTGGGCACTTTCGTTTAGCCAGATTTACCGCAGCGAACACCCGATGAACCAGGCAACTCGCTGGATGTACGCCAATATTCCCAATAATGCCGCGACTTCGCACGAACAATGGGACGAATACAGCCCGACCCGGATCGTAGCCGATAGTCCGGCCCGGCATGGCTGGTGCGACCAGGAAATCTTGACCCAGCGCAACGAATGTACCTCGGTCGAATATGATATGTATGGCGACGCTCCCAACGACACCAAGATCGAATATTTTATCAGTCAGCTCAAAAAAACCGATTTCTATGTGATCAACAGCAACCGGCTTTACGCGACTATGCCAAAGTTGCCCTGGCGTTACCCGATCCAGATTCGCTTTTACGAATTGCTGTTTGGCAATAATCTGGGGTTCGAGAAGGTCGCCGAGTTTAGCAGCTATCCGACCGTTCCCCTTTTAAATATCCCGATCAACGACGATACCGCCGACGAAAGCTTTACCGTCTACGATCACCCGAAGGTACTGATCTTCAAAAAGACTCATCCTCTGAGCGATGACGAGGTACGGGGGCTATTTGCCCAGGCCGCAAAAATGCCCGCGATTGCCAAACGCAAGCTGGAACCGGGCGACCTACCACGCAAAGCGATTGCCGCCGACGATGGGGTGTTGGCCTCCGCTACAGCCGCGCAATACCAGCCGGTCGATTGTGGCTACGATACCCGCAAGCCGCTTGAAAGCTGTACCCCCACCAAAAATTTGCTGCTCGACCAGCCGGTTGACCGGCTACCGGTCGTCAACGATATGAGCTGGAACAGCCTGGCAAACGATAACCAGTGGCTGGCCGTGATTTTGTGGTTTGGGCTGATCCAGCTTCTTGGCCTGATCGCCTTACCGGTAGCCTGGCGGGTTTGCCGTCGCTTACCCGACCGAGGCTATATCCTGGCAAAGCCGCTCGGAGCGGTGGTGGTCGCCCTGGTGATCTGGCTTTTGGTCTGGACCAAACTGGTGATGAATACCACCTCAACCGCCTGGCTGGCCCTGACTTTGACCGCCGCCTTTGGAGGCTGGCTGTGGTGGCACAACCGGACCGAGTTAAACCAATGGTTGCTCAATCACCGCCGGTTGATCTTGATTGAAGAAAGCCTGTTTCTGGTCGTCTTTGTGGTCTGGGTTCTATTCCGGGTAGGCAACCCCGATTTGTGGCATCCTTACTTTGGCGGCGAAAAGCCGATGGAAATGACCCACCTACTGAGCATTTTGCGGAGCGCGTATTTCCCACCTTACGACGCATGGTTCGCCGACGGTTATATAAACTACTATTATTACGGTCAATATCTGGTAGCAACCTGGATCAAGTTGAGCGGCATCAGCCCGTTTATCGCCTTTAACCTGGCGGTGCCCATTATCTATGCTTTTACCTGTACCGGGGCTTTCAGTTTGATTTACAACCTTAGCAGCCAGTATAAGAAACAACGCGCCCGGCGCGACCCGGCGATAGACCCCACCCGACAGGGCGGGCCGATCCTGGCCGGTTTGTTTGGCGTGGTGATCTTTGCGGTTATCGGCAATATGGATGGAATGCTGCAATTGCTCCAACGCTCGGAAGCCCTGACTAACGTGGCGAATGCCCTACAACTTTACCCGGAAAAAGTGCAACCGCTCAAGGTTTTTGATTATTTTCGCAGCAGCCGGATTATCCCCGGTACGATCAACGAGTTTCCAGCCTTTAGTTTTATCTACTCCGATTTGCACGCCCACCTGGTTGCTCTGCCCTATACCCTTATGGCGATGAGTCTGGCGTTTAACCTGCTCTCGACCGATTGGAACGGGCATAGCGAGTTCAGGCCGGATGGCAGAGCGAGTGTGTGGCAGATGACCGGCGGGCGGCTCTGGCGAATTTTCGATAACACGCTGGTTACGCCGGTTATTTTGATGATTGTGATCGGCTTTTTGAGCGCGACCAATAGCTGGGACTTGCCGACTTATTTGCTGGTGGTCGGGGCGGGCGTGTTTTTAGCCCTGTTCCGGCGTTATTTCCAACCCAGCCGCCCGGCTGACCCGGCCATTAGCCCAATAGAACAATCGGAGCAAGACGCGCCGGTTGAAGAAATTGAAGACCGCCTGGAACCGGCCCTGATCGCCAGCGAACCGCCAGTTAGTAATCGCTTTTCGTTTGGTTCACTTATGCTGGATTTTCTGCTGACCGGCGGAGTGATGGTAGCCCTGCTGGTGGGAGGCTTTGCCCTTTACTGGAATTTCTTCAGCCATTTCCAGGCTTTCTATAATCAGCTTGGCATCTTGCAGGACCGACTGGAAACCGGCTCTTACCAGGACACGGCGATCAGGACGATCAGTGGACGCACCGAGTTCAAATATTTCCTGGTAATCTTTTTGCTGCCGTTGTTTGTCATCCTGAGTTATCTTTTCTGGAATGTTCTCGACTGGCTCCGCAGTGGGCGACCGGTTAGCCCTGGGTATGATAACCGCGACTGGCGGAACGAGGACGATGAGGGACAGGAGTGGGAAGAATACGATGAACTGGAAGAAGAAGCGGCGCGACCGGTTCAGCCGACTCTGCCCGGTTTCACTCTAGGTCTTAAACGGCCTCAACTGGCTCTACTGACTGCCGGGGCGGATGGTGGCTCTAATAATAGCGGTTTTGGCAGCCCAAGCCTGACCGGTTCCGGTAGTCCGTCATTCAAACCGGATTACAATCGTTTTGCGCGGAGCTGGCTGGTAGGGCTGGCGGCTTTCGTGGTGTTTGTACTGACGGTCGGGGCGGTAGCTCCTAATAACTGGCTGGTCTTTATGCTGTCGGTAAGCATCATAGTAAGCTGTGGGGTGTTGATCTTCGCGCGGGCTTTCGACCGTCAGCACCCCGATCAGGCCGCCGAGGCCCTCGATGCCAGCAGTATCTTTTTAAAAATTATGCTGGTAGCCGGGTTCGGCGTGACGGCGGCCACCGAAATTGTGTACCTCAAAGATGACATGGGCGGGGCGGATGGCCGGGGCGAATATGCCCGGATGAATACGATCTTCAAGTTTCAATATCAGGTCTGGGCTTTGCTGACGTTGGCGGCTGCTTTTGGGGCTTACGTGGTCTGGACGCGCTGGATTGCCGGTCGGGAGCAGGTCTGGCGCAACCGTTTGCTGGCGCAGGCCCGGCGGTTTAGCTGGATCGGGGTAGTGGTGGTACTGGTATTTTGCGGGTTGCTGTACCCGGTTCAGGCGATCCCGGCCCGCGTGACCGAACGCGGCTCGACCCCTATCCCGGCCCCGACGCTGGATGGCCGGGCTTACTTCAAAACCCTGCGCAGTGCCGGGGGGGTTCCCCGACTGGTGCCGGGTCAATCTTTCGATCTGTTGTTTGACGCGCAATCGGTCTTTGAGTTTTACGATAAGGTAGCCGGGACACCGGTCGTTTTACAGGCCGCGATCTGGCCGTACCGGGGCGGCGGCAGTTTTATCCCGATCAATACCGGTTTGCCAACTGTGCTGGGCTGGGATCACCACGAGCGGCAACAACGCTGGCCGGAAATGGCTAGCGCACGGAGTGATAGCGGTGGTCAGATCGGCTACATTCGCCAGATCTATAACTCCAACTCGATCCAGGAAGCCCTCGATTTGATCAATCATTACCACATTACCTATGTACACGTCGGGGTGATCGAGCGGGAAGCCCAGTATTATGATGATGTGTCCACTACATCCGAACCGTACATGAGCGAGGACGGGCTTAACAAGTTCGAGCAAATGACCAAACTGGGTCTGCTGGCTCCGGTTTACCAGAATCCCGGCGTAACGGTCTTTAAGTTGACCACCAAAGGTATGTCGGGGGTGATCACAGGCTCACCGGGTCAAGCCATAGCCGGTGGTGCAACGTTTGTTGATCCCAAGTTAAGCCGGTTGGAAGCGGCGGTAAAGGCCGATCCGGCCAATATGCAAGCCCACTACAACCTGGCCCAATATTATTATAACAAGAAACAGTACGATAAAGCCGCCCCCGAAATGGAGCAAGTTATCAAGCTGGAACCCAATCGGGTCAACCCTTACCACGTGCTAGGGGATATTTACCGGGATGGCGGCAACCCCGAAAAAGCCCTGGCTCAGTATAAAAAGGCTACCGAAATTCCGGCCCCCGCCGAGGAGATTCCAGCCGCTTTTAATAAATACGGAGTATCTTTACAGGCGGTAGGCCAGTACGACCTGGCTATCAAACAATTTGACCAGGTGGTAAAATTAAACCCGCGCTTTAACGAAGGCTATTTTCATCAGGCCGAGATTTATGAGTTACAGGGTAAAAAAGACCTGGCAATCCAGGCTTACCAGCAAACCGTAAACAACAGCACCAACAAAACCGACTTCTGGGCGCGGCGGTCATTGCAGAAATTACAGGAGTTAGCGGGCAAGTAGTATGATCGAATCAATCACCTGGCTACTTTTAATCGAATTTATTGGACTGCTAGCCTGGCCGGTTTGTTTCGCCGTCTTTCGCTTCTTACCCGAACGCGGCTATACCCTGGCAAAGTCGCTTGGCTTACTTGCCACCGGGTATGGGGTCTGGCTCCTTTCGATGCTGGGTTTGCCGTTCAATATACCGCTATGCTGGGCGGTCCTGCTCGGCGGATTTGTCGTGCTGGATGGGCTGCTGCTCTGGCGGCAAAACCGGCGGCTGGTAAGCGAAATCAGCCAATGGTTACGCCAGCACGCCTGGCTGGTAGTGATCGCCGAGATTATTTTTATCGCGGCTTATTTTTATCTGGTCAATCTGCGCTCGTATATGCCGGACATCCGCGACCAGGAGAAATTCGGCGATTTCGCCTTTATGAATTCAATGGTAGTCAATACTAGAATGCCGCCCGGCGACCCCTGGATGAGCGGCTACCCGGTCAATTACTACTATTTCAGCCACTTTATGATGGCGATGCTAACCAAAATGACCGGCATCATCCCGGCGACTGCCTTTAACCTGACTATCCCACTGGTTTTCGCCCTGACCGGGCTGGCTAGCTTTGGGATCGTTTTTAATATGGTGAGCCTCACCCGCAAGCGGCCTGGTTTGCTGGTGCCGGTAGTGGTCGGGCTGGCCGGGTTGGCCTTTATCTGTTTGCTGGGCAACCTGGATGCCGTCCGCCAGATTTTCTTCCCCCGCTCCGCACACGGCGAGACCGGTATCGACAGCTTTGGCTTTAGCTGGTGGACACCTTCCCGCGTGATCTACGATTATATGCCGTCTTTATTCGGGGATGGATCAATCCACTATGAATGGCGCGAAACGATCAACGAGTTCCCGATGTTCAGCTTCTTGCTGGCCGATATGCACCCCCACGTGATGACTCTGCCAACCGCTTTGCTGGCCGTAGCAACCGCTCTCAATATCTTTCAGATGCCCGCCAACTCGGAGTATAGTCGCTGGCGGAAACCGGAGGGCTGGCTGTTATTCAGCACGACCGCCCTGATTACCGGCAGCCTGTATTTTCTCAATACCTGGGATTACCCGACTTACCTGCTGTTGATCGTAGGGGCGGCCTTCTGGCGAGCCTGGCGAGTGCGCCGAATTGAGCAAAGAATACGCCGGTTTAGTGGCGCGGTCTGGGGCTGGACGGCCCAGTCGCTCGGCTTAGTGGTGGTTTCGCTGCTGCTGTTCTTGCCTTTTCACCTGACCTTCGTTTCGCTGGTCGGTGATAACCTGGTACCCGACCCGATTGACAAAATTCCGGTACTAAATGTCATCGCCAAAAATATCAGCTTTGTGGCCTGGGATCGCACGCCCATGCTGGGTTATTTCCTGGTCTTTGGGGTCTTTTTGTTGCCGCTGATTTCGTTGCTCGGCCTGAAACTGTCGCCCTACCTGCGCGATCCTTATGCCTACCTGAACGGCCAAAATGAACCGGAAGTTTTCTCGACCAACTGGAGTAGCTGGCTGGCGATAGCCGGGTTTGGTCTGCTGGTAGCCAGCGAACTGGGCTTCTTTATTCTAAAAATAAACCCCCTGATTACAATTGCTCTGGCGGTGCTAGCCCTGCCTCTGCTATTGATCGGTCTGGCAACCCTGGCCCTGGAGACGCTCTCGGCCTTCCGCGCCCGACGGCCCCGGCTGGAAATTCTGGCGGCCACCGGTGGACTGGCCCTGGTACTGGTCGTAAGCGGCTATTTGCTGCATTTTGAGTTGTACGGCCCCCTGATTATCGGGGGCGGACTGACCGGCCTGATACTGTGGTTTGAAAACCGGCCCCTACCTCTGCCCGTTGAGCTTGAAGCGGCTAACGACAAAGGGACGGCTAGCGAGACCGGACAGGCGAACACCGACAGTTTTGCGCTCTGGCTGATGTTGCTGGCAGCCGTTATATGCTTCGGCACCGAGCTAATTCTGGTACGCGATGTTTTTAATTCGCGCTTTAACACGCTGTTTAAATTTTATTACCAGGTCTGGCTACTGTTCGGGCTGGCCGCCGCCTATAGTCTCTGGCGAGTGGCGGCCTGGGCCTGGAAGCTAACCCCGTTTGAGGCGAACCGGGAACCGGAAACCAACGAATCGGCGACCCGCCCGGCCTTTCCATTCGGTCGTGGCCTGGCGGCCCAACTGGCCCCCCGTTTACAATTAGCCACCGGTATGGCCGGAGCGAGTGGCAATCTGGCATTCAGTACGACCTTGAACGCCCCTACCGGGGACCTAAAAAATATACAACCGGCGGTGGCAGAACCAGTCTACGCCACCGACGACCCAGAAGCCGAGGAAGCCGAAGAATACGCCCATCAAGGCCTGCGGCGACCCTGGTGGCGATGGTTGTGGGTCTTTGGCGTGAGCATTTTGCTGCTGGGTGGGCTGGTTTACCCGATCTTTGGTCCCTACGAAAAAAGCGGCCACTATGCTAGCCGAACCGGTCTGGACGGCTCGGCCTGGTTGCTCAATGGCGGTCCGACCGGAGCCGGTATGCCAGCCGATTATGAAGCAATCCAGTGGCTACGCGCCCGGTTAAACGATACTCCCAATTTCTATGGTACTATTCTGGAGGCTACCGGCGGCGATTGGGTAGATTTTGGCCGGGTCAGCACCTTTAGCGGTTTACCGACCCTGCTGGGCTGGCAGGGACACGAGGACCAGTGGCGCGGCGGCAAAGCTCTGGCTCGTACCGACACTTTTAAATGCTGGCAGGTCGTTGATACCAATAATATTCGCAATTTGCTGGCTCAACCGCCCTTGTATATTTTCGGACCGAAAGAAAACCAGCCGGAATACCAGAAAGATGAACCACCCTGCCGCCGGGGTCTGGTGGAAACTATTTATAGTACCGAGGAGCCTAACCTGGCTAAAAATCTGCTCAAGGCAACCGGGGTTAAATATGTCTATGTTGGCTCGATTGAAACCGGTCAGAGTACCGCCCGCAGCAATCAACCCAAACAATATTCTCAGGCGGCCCTGGAAAAGTTCGGCCAGTTCATGAAAATTGTTTATCAGCAAAACGGTGTAACTATCTACGGATTTTAGAGGAGAACCGATGAACCGCGATATTTTCGAGCCGGAAGCCGCGATCAAGCTGACTCAATCGCTGGTAAGGGTCCCCAGTGAAAACCCGACCGGCGATGAAGTTGCCCTCGGCCAATTCGTGGCGAACTGGCTACGGGAGCAGGGTATCGAAACCAGCCTTCAGCCGGTCGAAGGCCAGCGGGCCAATGTGATCGGGCGGTTGCCGGGGGCCGGAGGTCCGCCACTCGTCTGGCTGGCGCATATGGATACCGTCCCGGTTGGCGACCGTCAGAAATGGCAACACGATCCCTTCGGCGGCGAAATCGAGGCTGGTCTGATGTATGGTCGCGGTTCTGCCGATATGAAAAGCGGTCTGGCCGCCGCCATGATCGCAATGGCTCGCCTGAAAGAAAGCGGCCAAAAACTCAAAGGTGATCTGCTACTGGTCTGTACGGTCGATGAGGAAGAGGCCCTGATGAAGGGTGCCCATATGCTGGCCGAAAAAAAGTCTATTCCCACCGACGCTTATTTGCTGACGATGGAACCTACCGGCTGCGAGCTAAACACCGCCCACAAAGGTTGTTACTGGTATGATGTGACCATGCTTGGCCGGGGTGCCCACGCCGCCAACCCGCAGGTCGGGGCCGACGCAAACCGGGCGATGGCCGAGGCGATGCTGGGCTGGTATGCCGGTATGGACGAACTGGCTCTACAGATGGACCCGCCGCACCCCTTGCTCGACCGGCCAACCCTGGTTGTATCTATGCTCAAAGGCGGGGTCAAAACCAACATTGTCTCGGAGTATTGTCACTGCGAGATCGATGTGCGCCTGCCGCCTCCGTTAAAAGGCTCGGCGGTAAACCGGCTGATCGAAAAGGTGGCCCGGCAAGCCGCCGAGAAATACGGCGTTCAGGCAGTAGTAAAATCCGGCACCTCCGAACGCCCTGCCGTGGAATGCCCCGACAATTCACCCTTACTGGCCGCTTTCGACCAGGCCTACCGGCAAGTCACCGGCCTACCGGCAAGTCACCTGGGCTTTTTAGGTTACACCGATGCCGCGATGCTGGCCGTTCTGACCGGCAATCAGCAAGCGGTAGTATTTGGCCCCGGTTATCTGAGTGATGCCCATACCACTGATGAAAAAGTAGAAGTTGCTCAGATCATCAAGGCAACCGACATTCTCGAAAAAACCGCCCAGAACCTGCTGGCAATCGGTTAAAATTTGCCGGATGCAATTGACTTTCAAAACGGAAAAGTCCCCAAAAGAGCACGTGAGATTACTTTTTTCCCGCATTGTGACTGGCTTTTGAAGGCTCGATCCAGTATAATTCCAACTCAGATGTACGAGCGATACTATAAAGGAGTTATTTCAACACCATGACTGCAACACTGGAACCTTTAATTTACGAAATCAGCCGCCCTGGTCGCCACGCTTATTCGCTGCCCGAACTGGACGTGCCGGTTAGCCCCATCGACGAAAGCCTGACCCGCGACCCAGAACGGCTAGGTCTGCCGGAAGTCAGCGAACTGGACGTGGTACGCCATTTCACCCACCTCTCCCGGCTCAACCACGCTATCGACGTTGGGTTTTACCCTTTAGGTTCCTGCACCATGAAATACAACCCTAAAATAAACGAGGATATGGCTCGGCTACCCGGTTTTACCGACATTCACCCGTTACAGGACCCCGCAACCGTTCAGGGAGCTTTACAGATACAGTATGAATTGCAGAATATGCTGGCCGAGATTTCCGGCTTTGACGCGGTGACGCTCCAACCGGCAGCCGGTGCCCAGGGTGAACTGGTCGGCGTATTGACTATCCGGGCCTATCACCAGGCACGGGGCGATTATAACCGGACAAAAATCCTGGTGCCCGACGCCGCTCACGGTACCAACCCGGCTACGGCGGCGATGTGTGGCTATCATGTGGTTACGATCCGCAGTGACAAACGCGGGAATGTCGACCTGGCTCACTTGCAAGAGATGGCCGGGCCGGACACCGCCGGTCTGATGTTGACCAATCCTAATACCCTCGGTTTGTTCGATGAGAACCTGACCGAAGTGGCCGAAATCGTACACAAAGCCGGTGGGTTGATGTACGGCGACGGGGCAAACTTTAACGCTATCCTCGGCATCGTCCGGCCTGGCGATGTAGGCTTCGATGTTATGCACATCAATTTGCACAAAACCTTTAGCACCCCCCACGGCGGAGGCGGCCCAGGTAGTGGACCGGTCTGTGTCAAAGCAATACTGGCTCCCTACCTGCCGACCCCGGTGGTCGAGAAAGACCCGGCCCAGAACCGGTATTTCTTCCGCGACTTGCCCGAATCGGTCGGAAAAGTCCGCTCGTTCTGGGGCAATTTTGGTATGCACGTGCGGGCTTACACTTATATCCGGGTACACGGGGCCGCCGGTTTGCGGGCGATCAGCGAAAACGCCGTCCTGAACGCCAATTATATGTTAAACCAGCTCAAAGACGTGTACGACATCGCTTACGACCGCACCTGTATGCACGAATTTGTGTTGAGCGGTCGCCGGCTCAAGCAGCGCACCGGGGTCAAAACGCTGGATGTCGCCAAACGCTTGCTCGATTTCGGCTATCACTCGCCCACGATCTACTTCCCGCTGGTAGTCGAGGAAGCGATTATGATCGAACCCACCGAGACCGAGAGCAAAACCACGCTGGATCAGTTTATCGCTGTAATGCGCCAGATCGCCCAGGAGGCCGAAGAAACCCCCGAACTGGTCAAGAACGCCCCCTACACCACGCCGGTCCTGCGCCTGGACGAAACCACTGCCGCGCGCAAACCGCAAACTCGCTACCACGTTTTTGCCGACCGGGCTTAACTCCGGTTTGTCGAAAACCTATACCGGACTTTCAGAGAGGATGCTCATTGGTTCATCCTCTTTTTTTCTGTAAATAATGGCACATTGAAAGTAGTAGATTTTCCGACTTGAATTATGGTATATTCTTTCCCAAGATTTAACGCTTTACTTACTTCGTTAAAGCTAGTCGTAATACCGGATTTAGCATATAATAGACACAATATGCTCCACCAGATTTAATCCATTAAGCGAAACCACCAAAACCAGGGATGTAGATAGCAAGGACTTTTTGTCAAGGATGTTAGAAAGGAGCCACAGGCATGACCCCACCGCCCAACGCCCAGGAAGAAGAAATTCAATTTTTAAATGTACGTAAAGCCAAGCCTGCCGACTTTACCGCCATCCGTGAGGTAGCCAGTTTGTCGCGCATGGCCGCTTTTGCCCACTTCATGGACCGTGATGAAATCGATGCGGAAGTAGAAAAATATTACAGCGATGATGTCCTGAACGGGATCACAAACAACCCGGCCAACGCTATATTTGTGGCCGAACGTGGCAATATGATGCTCGGTTATTGCAGTGTGCTACCAAAAGACCGCAAAGGCCGCCCACGTTTGCTGCAATTTTATGTCCGTCCCGAAACCCAACGGCAGGGGGTAGGCGAATTACTTTTCGAGCGAGCTTGCTCATTTCTACGCGAAGCCGGTATGTCAGAGATGTACGTTTCCACCATTGGCACCAATATCATCGGGCGTAACTTCTTTCAGAAAAAAGGCTGTAAACTGATTTACGAATATAATTCAACCTGGGATGGTAACACTCACGAAATCGCTGTTTACTACCTGTCGCTGGATTAGACCTTGCCTTGATCCAATAAAATGCCGGTCCCCTCAGGTCAACCGGCTTTTTTTTGTGCAGCTGTGCAGCATTTTGAATTTTTAGCGCACTTGAAGCTGACTTTTACAGTCTTATTTTTTCACTCTTATTTTTGTTACCGCAAGTGGAAACGCCTGACGAGCGTCCACAGGATAAAAAACAGACCGCTGGTATAAAGAGCAACGGTTATTTCCACCACCAGATGAAACCAGAAATGCGGGTCGGACGGACTTAGCTGATAGGGTTCACTAACCCCGTGAATAAAGTGCCAGGCCAGGGCGCAACCACTCCCAAAGACCAGCGACAAAGCGGCTTTCAATAGAAACCGGCTGGAAAACCTGACCTGAGACTGGCTGACACGAACTGACTTTACTTCAACTTCGACCGGCTCATGAATAGACATCTTGGTGTAAGCCTGGTTGATCGCTCATTATCCCGGTCTGCACAAAGCGGATTCTTTCGCAAATATTAGTCACCCGGTCGCCCATGCGCTCCAGATTATGAGCGGCCCATAGAAGGGTGGTAGCGACCGGGATCAGCGAAATATCGGTTGTCATCAGGGTCAAAAGCTGCTGGTGAATGGCAGTATAAAGGACATCCAGTTCGTCATCGGCGGCGGCTACCCGGTCAGCGGCCTCAACATTCTGATCAATAAAAGCGTCCATCGCCGAGTGAAGCATAGTGTTAGCGTGTTTTGCCATCCGCTCCAGTTGCAACATTACAGCGGTGGTCGGGGGGATTACCAGATTATCACTGATCCGGGCAATCCCTTTAGCGTAATCGCCCATCCGCTCCAGTTCCCCCGCAATGTGCATAACGGCGGCAATATAGCGTAGGTCGCGGGAAACTACCGGTTGTTGCAAAGCCAGCAGGTATAAAGCCTGACTTTCAATTTCGTAACGCCGGGCGTTCAGAGGCCGGTCATTGGCGATAACCTGTCTGGCCTGCTCGTGATTGCGCGTCTTAAGAGCGTAAATAGCGCAACTGACCGCCTTTTCTACCCGGCTAGCCAGCTCTAACAAACTATTTTCCAGTTCATTCATTTGAGTATCGAAGTGGGAGCGTTGAGTAGGATAGTACATAGCGGCCTCCTGAGAAGTTTGTATCGGAAAAAGGAGTTCAGGCAAAAATTTAGTTGTATGCAAATAAATAATAAACTTTTCTTTCTCATATTGCAAGCATATTTAGCTATTACTTTTGGTTATTTAGTATTTAACCGAAATGACTATATATATGATTGTCCGTATAACCCATAATTCCAGAGGGGTCGTGGTTAATGTCAGGGCGAGTGCAGCCAGAACCAAGCCCAGAACCGGTTGACTACAAGGCAGCTACTACCGACGACAACCTCTAAAAAGTTGAAATAAAAAAACCCTGACAACGTCGGCTGTCAGAGTTTTTATTATTTCAGGAAGTTAGGCCAGATCGAACAGCAAAACCTCGGTATCTGGCTGGCGACCGACGACCGTTATAGTCTGGTCCGGGCTGATCTCGGCCCCGTCACCCTGACCGAGTAACTGGCCGTTGAGCTTGACCGCACCCCGCGCCACCTGTAAATAACCGTAGCGGTTGGGCCGGTAGGTGTACTCTACTTCTTCGGCTTCGCCCAGGATTGTCGCATAAATCGAGGCGTCCTGGTGGATCGTAACTGAGCCGTCCCTGCCATCGGGCGAGGCTACCAGTCGGAGCCGGCCTTGCTTATCCTCCGGCGAGTAGAATTTTTGCTCATAACCGGGGGTCAGATTTTTCTCGGCAGGCATCAGCCAGATTTGCAAGAAATGCACCAATTCGTTTTTGGAATGGTTAAATTCGCTGTGAGTAATGCCGCTTCCGGCACTCATTCGCTGTACATCGCCCGGCTGGATTACCGAGCCGTTACCCATGCTGTCCTTGTGTTCCAACGCGCCGTCCAGCACATACGAAACGATCTCCATATCGCGGTGCGGGTGGGTGCCAAAACCCTGTCCCGGCTGCACCCGGTCTTCGTTGATCACGCGCAAACTTCGGAACTGGACGTGTTTCGGGTCGTAGTAGTTCGAGAATGAGAAAGTGTGATAAGTGTTGAGCCAGCCCATATCGAAATGGCCGCGCTCGTTTGATTTTCGGATGGTAATCATAGTATTTCTCCTTAAGACATTTTTAAATAGATATTTTGATTTGAATTGTTAGATTTGTTTAATCGCTTATAATTGTTTCGGCGGCATAGGGCTGCGGACTGCGAACCGGGCTAAGGCGACGGCTACGCAAAACAAACCAGCTCGACAGCAAAAGCATCCCTACTCCTGAAATGATAAAAGTCAGAATATAGCCGGAATTGTCGACTACCAACCCCAGCACCGCCGAGCCAATCCCCTGTCCCAGGAACAAACTGAAAGCGAACAGGGAAACCGCCGTACCTCGCGCGCTGGGCGATAGCTCGGTAGCTTTGGTTTGCAAGGTACTATGGATCGAGTAGTAGCCCAGACCTAAAATGATGTTGAGAGGAATGAAAAGCCACCACAAACCGACCAGCGCAATCAGCAGATAGGCTACAAAACTCAGCGTCCCGCCCAGCATAATCAGGCCGTTTTCGCCCAGCCGGGCCACCAACCGGCGTACCGACCAACTATAGATCAGGCTGCCAACCCCAAACCCACTTAGCATTACACCGATCAATAGGTAACTGAGGAAAGAATATTGATCTTTTAGAAAGGCCCCCAGGAACGTAAACCCACCAAAAAAGAACAGTCCTTCCACAAATACCGTAACAATGACCAGCCGGGGAGCCGGTTTTACGAGTAACTGGTAGTAAGGTTTAAAGGCTTTCAGACCAATTGGGGCTTCCGGTTTGCGGGGGTCGGCTACGTTGCGGGTAAACCGCCACAGCAAGCCAAAGATACCCAACGCCACCACCCCGTATAACAAAAATATGTAACGCCAGCTCAGAAAATCGCCAATAATGCCGCCCAGGCTGGTACTGAGAATCTGGCCCAGCGCGACCGCTATCAGAAATTTTCCGATAGCGGCCTGTCTCTCCTCGTAGGCGAAGTTATCACCGATATAGGCCAGCGACATGGGAATAATGGCAGCAGCGGCGACCCCGGTGACAAATCGCAAAAGATTGAGAATCAACAGACTGGGAGCCAGCCCACAAATCGCCGTACCGACCGCAAACAACACCATCGTATAGGTCATCATGCGCAGCTTGCCAAGCCGGTCGCCCAGCGGACCGTAGACCAATTGAAACAAGCCGTAAGGTATTGTGTAGGCTGTAGCGATAATACCGGTAGTGCCTATATCGGCCTTAAATTCGCTGGCAATGATGTGCAAAAGTGGGTTGACGACTCGGACATCGGCGGTGACTATAAATGCGGCGGCACCCAGCAAACTGACCGGAACGTGGGAAGGCTTCATGGGTTTTAGAATTTGCTCCCTTTAATTATTCCCAAAAACAAAAAACCAATTTCACATTTTTGAGGTAAAGCTGGCAAGCAGGCATTTTGATTTCAAATGCTTTACCTGCCAGATTATACTCCAAAAACTGAAACTGGTTTATCTGTTCCGTTTTAGCCTGATGAAAGGTTTAAGCGGCGACCGGCACCTGGAGAATAGCTTCGATTTCCAGGATAATATTGACCTTTTCGCTGACCATTACGCCACCCGCTTCCAGGGCCACGTTCCAGTTCAAACCGAAGTCTTTGCGGTTGATGGTGGTCTTGCCGGTGAAACCAGACCGGGTATCGCCAAACGGGCTTTTGCTCTGCCCGGCGTATTCGACATCCATGACTACCTCTTTGGTAACGTCGCGGATAGTTAAATTGCCAGTAACCTTGTGGTCGGTATCGCTGACCTTCTCGACTTTAGTGCTTTTGAAGGTGATGGTCGGGTATTTCTCAGCTTCAAAGAACTCGGCACTCTTCAGATGTCCATCGCGTTTTTCGTCACGAGTGTTGATGCTGGCAACCTGGATGGTCGCTTCTACTGCGGAATTTGCGGGATTAGCGTCATCAAATTCGATTTCGCCCGCCATTTCGGAAAAATGACCCTTGACGGTGGAAACCATCAAATGCTTTACGGCAAATTCAGCCGATGAGTGGGAACCATCAATAACCCATTTCATGGGATTACCTCCTGAGGTATGTTATAACTACTCTTTTTATGTAAGCTTGTGTAAGTAAAAGTCTTGTCGCATCTTCCAGTAAGTGGCCTTCTCACGAAGAACTTACTTGTTTTTACAAGCTTACTATACAATAGTAGCCTACTCCTGTCAAGTGGGTAAACTGTTACATTTCTGTTAGTGTTGCTATAACTTTAGGACTTTCGCTTCTACCTAACCAGATGAGGTGGGGGCGAAAATCCTAGCAATTTTGATTCTCCTCTAAATTTGGCATAACAGGCCGGGTTTGTGCTAAACTAAGAACGATTTTTAGACCAAAAATTGTTTCAACAGTCAAAGTTAAACCGAAAGCTAAACCGCTATGAAGGCAATCATCATCACCGAACCGGGTGGACCGGATAATATGCAATGGCAGGAAACCGCCGACCCGGTGGCCGGACCGGGCGAAGTGCTGGTGCGAGTCAGGGCGAGTGCCCTCAACCGGGCCGATACACTGCAGCGCCGAGGTTTGTATCCGCCGCCGCCGGGCGCATCTGGCATATTAGGCATGGAAATAGCCGGGGAGATTATAAGTAGCGGTTCAGAATTGCCCGCCCCCTGGGAAGTCGGACAGCCGGTGATGGCCCTGGTCAGCGGCGGTGCGTATGCCGAACAGGTAACGGTGCCGGTCGGGCAGCTAATAGCAAAACCGGCTAACCTGTCGTTTGAACAGGCTGCCGCGATCCCGGAAGCCTTTCTGACCGCTTATTTAAACCTGTTCCGGCTGGGCGACCTGAAAGCCGGTGAAACAGTTTTGATCCACGCCGGAGGTAGCGGCATTGGCACCGCCGCGATCCAACTGGCGCACGAAGCCGGGGCGCGAGTGCTAGTCACCGCCGGGTCGGACGAAAAACTGGAACGCTGCCGTCAGTTGGGAGCCGACGAACTGGTTAATTACCGGGCCGGAAGCTGGGCCGACCGCGTAAAAGATTTGACCGGCGGGCAGGGGGTTAATTTGATTTTGGATTTTATCGGGGCCGATTACGCCGAAGCCAATATCAACAGCCTGACCCTCAACGGGCGGCTGGTATTGATCGGTCAGTTGAGCGGCGGCAAAGCCAGCCTGGACCTGGGAACGATTATGCGGAAACGGTTGCACATCCTGGGGACGACCCTGCGGCCCCGTAGCCTGGAAGACAAAGCCGACCTGACCCGGTCGCTGGTCGAGTTTAGCCATGAACGTTTTGTCGATGGCCGGTTGCAACCGGTGCTAGACCGGGTGTTCCCGGTTGAACAGGCCGCCGAAGCCCATCGCTACATGGAAAGCAACGCCAGCTTTGGCAAAATCGTTTTAAAAGTACAATAGCGATGCCCGGTGAAATCGCCAGTCTGGATAATATAGTGGTGATCCTGTACCAGCCGCAGGACGTAGTAAACGTGGGGAGCGTGATCCGGGTGATGAGCAATTTCGGTCTGAGCCAGCTGCGATTGGTCGAACCAGCCGCCTGGGACGATTACCGGGTGGAAGGGATCGCCCATCACACCCGCGAAATAATCGACCGGGTAGAGCATTATCCGAGCCTGGAAGAAGCTCTGGCCGATTGCGGTTTTGTGCTGGGGACGACCGCCCGGAAACGGGGTACTCGCCGCGAACGACTGACCCCCCGTGAGGCGGCCCCGGTAGTCCTGGAAGCTGCCCGCAAAGATACCGCCAGCCGAACCGCTCTGTTGTTTGGCCGGGAAGATAGCGGACTGCCCAACGAAGCTCTCGAAAACTGCCACGCCCTGCTAACTATTCCCACCGGCACCAATCCTTCGTTGAATCTGGCCCAGGCCGCTTTGATCGTGGCTTACGAAATCTGGCAGGCGGCTCAACCGGAAGAAGAAACGCCTGAGCCGGAAGCTTCCGCCCCACGGTTGACCGGTCAGCCCCCTCGCACTGGACAGACCCGCAGCATCGCCACAGCGATCCAACTTCTGGAGGAAAACGCCCAGCTAGCCAACGGCACCGAACGCGAAGGAATGTTTCTGGCCCTGGCCGATTTGCTAAGGGCACTTTACCCCAAAACTACCGATGTGCGGGTGACCTACTCGATGACCCGACTGCGGGCGGTCCTGTTGCGGTCGGCTCCGCGCCGGGATGAAAGCCGGGCACTATCCCATCTCTTTCGCCACCTGATCCAGGTCGTCAGCCGCAGCGAACCGCCCGGCAAGTGACATCGTGTGGCGGACAATTCGGCACAGTGCTATAATCGGCCCAGCTTTGGCAGGAAATTCGGTCCGATCTAAAAAAGAATCGTAACTACTCAGCAAATCTCTGTAGAGGATTGAAGCAGGGGTCGTGGGGGTACAACCCGGGCGGGGGGTCACACAGGGGTCTCCCCTGTAAAACCCTTTTCACTTTCGCTTCTTCCTCACCGGGTGAGGAAGAAGCGAAAGTCCTAAAATTATTTCAGAAGGGAGCTAAACTTTTAGCAATGAGTACTCACGAGAACGACCAGCGCAGTTCTTCTCCGACAAGTGGGCCGCAAACCAGGCTTGAAAAAGACAGTATCGGCGAGTTAGCCGTCCCGGTCGAAGCTTTCTACGGGGTCCAGACCATGCGGGCGATCCAGAATTTCCCGATCAGCGGCCACGCGATGCCCTCCCAGTTTATCAAGACCCACGCCATGCTCAAACGAGCGGCGGCCGAGGTCAATCACGATTTGGGTCAATTGGACGACCACCTGTTCCAGGCCATTTCCCAGACCGCCCGTGAGATCGAAGAAGGCGGTTTTGCCGACCAGTTTCCAATCGATATTTTCCAGACCGGCTCCGGTACTTCTACCAATATGAACGTCAACGAGGTGATCGCCAGCCGGGCTAACCAGTTGCTAGGCGGCAAACCCGGCGATAAAAGCCCGGTCCATCCGAACGATCACGTCAATATGGGTCAATCCTCCAACGACACGATCCCTACCAGCCTATACCTCAGTGCCTTGATCGGCATCGAGCGCGACCTGCGACCAGCTTTGCAGTTGCTGGAAGAGTCGTTGCGTAAGAAATCCAAAGAGTTCTGGCCGGTGATTAAAACCGGGCGAACCCATCTACAGGACGCCACCCCGGTCCGGTTGGGTCAGGAATTTCTGGGTTATGCCGGGCAGATCGAACGCGCGCAGCGTCGCCTGGACGATGCCAGACGCGAACTGAGCGAGCTAGCCCTGGGTGGAACGGCGGTGGGCACCGGGGTTAATATGCACCCGGAATTTGCGATCCGGGTGATTGCCAAACTCAGCCAGTGGCTCGGCCTGGAACTGCGCGAGAGTGACAACCATTTTCAATCCCAGAACGCTATCGATGGAGCGGTATTAGCCAGCGGCGTACTAAAAACTATCGGGGTCAGCCTCATGAAGATCGCCAACGATATTCGCTGGATGGCTTCCGGGCCGCGAGCCGGCATCGGTGAGATCATTGTTCCGGCGGTCCAGCCCGGTTCCTCGATTATGCCCGGCAAGGTCAACCCGGTAATTGCCGAGTCGACCACGATGGTGGTGGCCCAGATTATTGGCTATGATGCTACGATCACGCTTGCCGGACAGTCGGGCAACTTTGAACTAAACGTGATGCTGCCAGTAGTCGCCTATGACCTGCTCGAATCGATCCGCTTGCTGACCAATACCTGTCGCAACCTGGCCGTGCAGTGTATCGACGGCATCGTGGCGACCGATATGGGCAGGAAGATGCTCGAACAGGGTTTGCTGCTGGCGACACCGCTGGCCCCGGTCATCGGCTACGACAAAACTGCCGCGATTGTCAAGAAAGCCCTGGCGACCGACCGCACGATCCGGCAGGTCGCCTACGAAGAAGCCGGTCTGGACAAAGAGCAACTCGATATACTGCTCGATCCGGCGGCGATGACCGAACCAGGCGGCCCCCAAACCGGCAGTGCCGGGTAAAACGACTGAAGCTAATCAGTTAAAATAGGTTTTGTTGAGTTAAAAGCAAAGAGAGGGAAATATTTTGCAAGGATTGATGGAGGGCAAAAACGTCCTGATAATGGGCGTGGCGGACAAACATAGTATCGCCTGGGGTATCACACAGGCCCTGTACGAAGCGGGGGCCAATGTCATCCTGACTTACCAGAACGAGCGGCTCAGGGGCAACGTCGAAAAGCTGGCTAACAGCCTGGCGAAACCACCCACGATCATCGGCCCCTGCGATGTCCAGAAAGACGACGAACTGGACGGCGTATTTGCTCAGGTGTCCGAGGCTTTCCAGGGCAAACTGGACGTTATGGTTCACGCGCTGGCCTTTGCCGCCCGCGAAGATTTGCGCGGCAGCTTTGTCAATACCTCGCGCAGCGGTTTTCAACTGGCGATTGATATTAGCAGTTATTCCCTGATCGCCTGTGCCCAGCGGGCCAAACCCTTGATGGAAGCCGCCGGAGGTGGTAGCATCATTACAATGACCTATCTTGGCAGCGAAAAAGTGGTCAAGAATTATAACGTTATGGGCGTGGCGAAAGCGGCCCTGGAAGCCAATGTGCGCTACCTGGCGAACGATCTCGGCCCCTCGAACATCCGGGTCAACGCGATTTCAGCCGGACCGATTAAAACCCTGGCAGCCGCCGGTGGAGTCGGCAACTTCCGGGATGTCCTGACCGTCGTCAAAGAGATCGCCCCTTTGCGCCGCAACGTCGATATTAGCGAAGTTGGTGACGTCGCCCTTTTCCTGGGTAGTCGTATGTCACGGGCCATTACCGGCGAGATAATCTTCGTAGATAGCGGTTATCACATTCTCGGTTTGATGATGGCTGACGAGTAAGCCACTTTAAGCAGCCTGTCACTTTTCTTTTCAAGGTGTGTTTGATTTAAAGGAGATATTTCGATGGAATACCAGACAATCAAAACCGAGCGGGAAGATACCACTTTTATAATCACGCTCAACCGGCCTGAAAAACTTAACGCCCTGAGTCCCGAACTGACCGGCGAAGTGGTAGATGCCCTGACCCCCATCCGCAACGACGAAGGTATCCGGGCCATCATCATCACTGGCGGACCAAAAGTATTTGCCGCCGGGGCCGACCTGGGCAAAATGTCTACCGTCACACCGGTCGATATGTACAACCGCAACCTGGTATCCGATATGTGGTCCACCGTCGCCGCGATGCCCCAACCGACCATCGCGGCGGTGGCCGGTTACGCTTTCGGCGGCGGCTGCGAACTGGCGATGGCCTGCGATATACGCCTGGCCGCCGATACCGCCAAATTCGGCCAACCGGAAATCAATGTCGGGATTTACCCCGGCGCGGGCGGCACCCAGCGACTTTCACGACTGGTCGGGCTGGGCCGGGCTAAAGAACTGGTATTCATGGGCGAAGCGATTGGGGCCGAGGAAGCCTACCGGATCGGCCTGGTTAACAAAGTAGTAGCCGCCGATAGCCTGATGGACGAGGCAAAAGCCTGGGCCAAAAAGCTGGCCGCCAAGCCGCCCTTTACCCTCAAACTGGTGAAGCAGGTAATGGACGAAGGCTACGACCTGAGCCTGGAAGCGGCCTTGCGGCTGGAACGGTTGGGCTTTATTAGCCTGTTCGGAACCCAGGATCAGCGCGAGGGAGTAACGGCCTTCCTGGAAAAACGTAAGCCTAACTTCACCGGTAAATAATATTACAACCTTTGCTTGGAAAAAAAAGACCGAATGCGGGGGTCGTGGGGGCGCAGCACCTGCGGGGGTATAAGGTATCTCCCCTGTAAATCCCTTTTTACTTTCGCATCCACCTCACCGGGTGGGGTGGATGCAAAAGTCCTAATCTTAATTTAGCCGAAAGGAAGCCTGTTTGAGCCAGATTGAACAAGCCCCTCTGATCACCACCATAGGGCTAAGTAAAAGTTTCAAAGGTCGCCTGGTGGTCAATCAGGCCGAGTTCGTCGTGCAACCGGGCGACGTTTTCGGTCTGCTCGGCCCGAACGGAGCCGGAAAAACAACTATAATTAGAATGCTGCTGGGTCTGGTCAAGCCGACCGCCGGACGCGCGATGCTCTTTGGAGTGGACATCGCCACCAACCGGGCGGAGGTCCTCAAAAAAACCTCGGCTATCGTGGAAGCCCCGGCCCTCTATCCGCACCTCAATGGCTGGGACAATCTGCGCGTGATGGCCCTTTCCGCCGGGATAAACGACAAACAACGCATGGCCTGGGCGATGGATCAAATGGGTCTGACAGCGCGGGCCAATGATCGTTTCAAAACCTATTCGCTGGGTATGAAGCAACGCCTGTGCATTGCCGCCGCCCTGCTTACCGATCCGCAACTGATTGTCCTCGACGAACCCACCAACGGCCTTGACCCCGCCGGTATGCGCGATGTCCGCGAGTTGATCCAGACCCTTTCCAGCCAGAACCGGACGGTCCTGGTTTCCAGCCATCTGCTCAACGAAGTGCAGCAGGTCTGCAACCGCGTCGCCATTATCGAAGCTGGCCGGATCGTTACGCAGGGTCTGGTTAGCGAGATGGTATCGGCGCGCAGTTTTATCAAGATAAAAGTTCAGCCCGCCGAATTTAATCAGGCCGGGGCAATTTTAAATCAACTACCCTGGGTCGCCGGGTTACGCCAGGAAGGCGATTATCTGGTGGTCGAAGGTCCCGCCACTTATGGCGCGGCGATTAACCAGGCTTTAGGCCAGGCGGGAATATTTGCTTCCGAGATTATCCCACGCAGCCAATCTTTAGAGGAATACTTCTTAAGTGTGACCGGTCAGAATCACCCGTTGGCCGCTAGTTATCCGCCAATGCCGGTCGCGCCTGGCCCGGCTAATATTTATCAACCACCGCCGTTGGGATAAGTCATCCAGTAAAGTATAAGGGATACTCATGCTAAACCTGTTACAGGCTGAGATTCTAAAGCAACGAAAATTGACATTTATAAAAGTGGTTACGCTGGCACCAGTCGTTGGCGTAGGTATTTTGAGTGTGCTCTTAATCGCCTTAAAACTGTTTGGGAACGATTTTGGGCCGGTTCCAACCCGTACCGGCAACATGGGCGGCGGGTTGATTGGCTATAGTAGCGGTTACATCCTCAACGGCCTCGCCAGCCTGTATTCGTTTGGTCTGGTTCTGGTAGCCGGACAGGCAGTCAACAACGAATACAACTGGAGTACTATCAAAATGCTGGCTACCCGTGAACCGTCTCGTACCCGGATTATCCTCAGCAAAGCCCTGTTTATGGTGGTATACAGTTTATTTATATTGTTAATCTTTATCGGCTGCTGGCTATTCTACGCTTTTGTGCTAAAAATAGTCTTTAATGATACGCTGGGTCTAACGGAGCAGGACTCGGATGCCCTGGGCCGGGGATTGGAATATATCTGGCCGACTTTCCTCGGTTTTTTGGTCTGGAGTCTGCTTTCAATCGCGCTGACCACCCGGTTTAAATCGGTAGTAGGAGCTTTTATCGCCTTCATAGTCTATAGTACCGTCGACGGTCTGGCCTCCAGCCTGGGAGTAGCTGCCAATCACGGTCAATTAGATGGGCTGGTCTCCTGGCTTAAACCGATTGTAGCAATCCTGAAAATTATCGGCCCTTTTTTGATCAACACTAATATTACAAGATTGACAAACAACACCGAGAGTGCGGCTTTCCTGAGCAGTCTTGCACCGGTGCAATCTTTGCTGGTGTTGGTCGGTTGGGGAGCCTTTTTTACCTGGCTGGCAGTCCTGGTCTTTAATCGCCGCGATATTACCGATTAAAGCGCGGAAAGCAAAAGTCCTAAGCGTATTGAGCGAGGTTTAGCGTAGGTTGGCTCTGGCAGATTGGCTACATTTTTGGCTAAGTTTGTAGAAAGCGAGTTTCAGGTTGAAATTACTGTCTCCAGGTTTGAGCCTGGGCCTGTTGTTCGTAACGACATTGGGTTAGCCAGCGCAAAGCCGCATTGGTTTGTTCGACCCGGAAATCTAAAACCCACTCTTCAAAATTAACTTCGCCAGCTTCGCCTTGAAAAGCTTCCCCGACCCGTAGCTTTTGGGCCAGGAGTTGTTTGAGCAGGGCCTGATTAAATTCGATCTGTTCTTCCAGCAGCTTTAGAACCAGTTCACTCCCACGAGTTCGCGCAAAATAAAGCTTGACCAGGAAGCTAAAGCGCATTTCCCGGTTGTGTTGGACCGGCTCGACCAGCCAGTTCTCAAATTCAACCCGACCAGCTTCGGTTAGCTGCACCACTCGCCGGGATTTATTCTCACTGACGCTTTCTTCCCGGCTGAAAATCAACTCCTCGCGCTCCAGCTTCTTGAGCAGCCCATAAAGCATACTCATCTCCAGGTGACAGACCTTACCAAGCTGGGTATGGGCAGCAAACTGGCGGGTGAGTCCATAACCATGACTGGACCCGGCAATAAGCAGACCCAGCAAGGCATACTCGGTCGCCGAACGTTTTGGTTCGAGTGGCGAGCGACCCTTTTTGGCGGGCCGGGTGCGTGAAGACATTACAACACTCAAAATATTATTTCTTCCTGTATAGCTGATTTTGCTAGATTTAGGGCAACCTCTGGTTTTAATTTCACTCAGATTTATCCGACCATCCGAATTATACAACAGTTAATCCGCTCGGCGAACCCTGAAGAAATTAGACCGGTGCCGGTTAAAGCCAGCCAATCTACTTTAACCGGCTCGTATCTGCTGGGTGGCTGGGACAGCTAATAAGCGGTCGGTTTGTTTACCAGACCCCCTAAACTAAAATTTGTGGGGGAGACCCTCCCGGCGTGCTACCGGTGCTGCCACTGACCGGAACAAAGTTATTTTGTTTAAAGATAGTCTGACCTTTTTCGCCCAACACATAAGCCAGGAATAGTTTGGCAGCCGTAGTATTAGAAGCCCCCTTCAAAATCCCAATCGGATAAGCGGCCAGAGTATTAAACTGGTCGGGTATCGCAACCGTCGCCAGGTCGGGGCTAATCTTGGCCGAAATGTCGCTGAGATAAACGATCCCGGCATCGGCCTCGCCAAGCTGGACTTTTGCGACCACCTGCTTGACATTGGTTTCCTGACTGACGAAATTGGCCTGGACTTTAGTCGAAAAATCGGCCCCAAAAGCCGGGTCTTTGCTCATCTTGTCCAGGGCTTGCAGGGTATAGCCACCTACCGGCACATCTTTCTGAGCCGTTACAAATTTGAGGCCGGGTTTGGCTAAATCTTGCAAAGTCTGGACTTTGGCTGGGTTATTCTTGGGTAAAATAACTACCAACCGGTTACGGACAAAGGTCGTTCCTTTATCGGCCACCAGGTTACTCTTGAGAGCGTTATCCATCTCGGTCTGGTTTGCACTGGCAAAAATATCGGCCTTCGCGCCCTGTTCGAGTTGAGTGCGCAGGGTATTCGAGCCGCCAAAGTTATAGGTAATTTTTAGGCCGGGATTAGCTTTTTCCAGTTCAGTTTTGATTTGATTGAATGCGTCGGTCAGGCTGGAAGCGGCAAAAACTACCAGTTCACCACTGGCGGAGGTCGTACTGGTAGCTGCTGCGGTTTTGGATGCCGTTGTTACCGTCTGGGTCGTGGTGGTAGCTGCGGTTGTGGCCGGGGCCGTAGTGGTGGCGGCGGTTATGGAAACAGAAGCTGCGGGCGTAACCGGAATATTGGTAGCGGTGCTGTCACCGCAAGCCGCCAGAAGCAAGCTTACCAGGCCTAAAAGGGTTATTAACAAACCCAACCCGGCTCGTTTGCGCGGATGTTTGAACATTAGCTTTCTCCTCCAGATTCAAGCTTTGGTTTTATTATCGAAACTCTGTAGAGTCGCTTACACCACGTTTGGAATTAGTACTCAGAATATAAGTAGATTATCAGGTTCTTGAGTATAGAAATAAAACCAAACCCTGTCAAATCCAGCTCGAAATTTATAGTAGTACCGAAAATATACTCGTTTTTAGGAGATTTTACGCGATTTTATAGTTATGCGGAAAAAGGATGACTACTTACAATATGGGCTTACTCAGCAGCTTAGTAACATAGCCCTTGCGAACCTGTAAAAGGCTCAAACTTAGGACTTTCGCTTCAACCTTAAGAAGTAGGGTTGATGCGGAAATAAAAAGAGTTTTTACAGGGGCACCGTTTGCCCCATTTTGATCCTTCGACCAGGGTTTATTTTAGGGAAGTAATTCGATTTCGGCACCGGCGGGCAGCTCTACCTCGAAAGCATTCAGCGTCATTGAAATAAGGGTATAATAGCCGAGCAAACCCACTAGTTCAACCACCGCCAGTTCGCCCAGCACCGCGACAGCCTGGCTATACAGATCGTCCGGTACCTGGTGGTTCTGGTGTAACGACCGGCTAAAATCGTATAACACCTGGGCCTCAGAGCTTTTGAATTCCGGGGTCTGACGGGTCGCAATCGCTTCGATAATTTCCGGTTCCAGGCCAGCCTTCAGAGCCATATTTTTGTGGACATACCACTCATACTGCGAGGTCCAGAAACGGGCAGTCACCAGGATCGCCAGTTCCGACAGATAGGGCGGCAACGAAGTGGAATATCGGAGGAATTCCCCCAGTTTTTGAGCAAGGTTAGCCAGTTCGGGACTGCGTAACCAGATTTGTAACGGGGCAGGCACAGTGCCGCGTTTTCCACCGGCAATTTCCGAGTAAATCTGTTGTTGCGCTTCATTCATATCGTCCGATGCGAGCGGTTTTAGACGAGCCATTTATTATTTCTCCTTTTAGGTAGGTTATAGGTAGGCTTATTAGATAAGCTATAGATCATCAGATATTAAATCAGACAAGTTAGGGGGTGACTAAGCGGCCCACTTGTCCAGAATCGTCCCGGCTAAAGCTTTAACTTCGCCCGGTTTAGCCTTTAATTTTGCAAAGCCGCTTCGACCCCTGCTATCAAAGCTTCAAAAGTGGGGAAGTAGCGGTTATGGGTAGCCTGTCATTTGACCCGGCGCCACAGATGTTCGATTGGATTTTAATCCGGTAAGTAGGTCGGCAGTTGGTACACTCCCAGACGACTGGCGTGGGCCGCCACGAACTCCTTTGTGACCGCCCGGTATGGTAACGTGCCTCGTCCTGGATCAGGATTACTTTTTGGTCGGGCCGGGTCTGCTCTAAAACCTGGCTTAGAAACTGACAATGGGTTTCAGCCTTGAATTTGTCACTGCGGCCTTGCAAGGCCGTGATAGGTATGACTAACTGAGTATGGTTTTGTTTTAGGGCCGTGTGCCAGCGTTGGTCGAGCAAGCGACGGGTGCTGGTGGTAAAATGGATGATAATATTCAAGGGATAGCTCCTGTTATGTTTTGTTTATTTGTTGAGATTACAAGGGTACGCTATCCCTCTTATTTTGTCACGTACTTTCTGTTTTATTTCATGACGATCTATAGTGATGGAGATGCTTCCCCGAAATCCGGTAGGTAAGCTCTTGAAAACGCCCTTACGCGAACGCTTAAAAGCCGAAATGTAATAAGGGTTAATTGTAGTACAAAATACAGCCAAACAACCTCAAAACTTTTATTATTTGTGTATACAGGCCTTGTACGTTTGTTATTCAAGTCCTCTACACGCTAAATTACTGTAATTAAGTAGCTTAATAAGCCACAGGCTTTCGTAGACAGGATCAAAGTGCGGCAGGATAAATCTTTCAGTTCAGGCATATTTTCTGGAACTGACCCATCAAAAGCTGGCCGATAGGATTGACATTAACAGGATTGTCGAGCTACAACCAGAGAGACTGCTCATGATAGATCGGGGTAAAGTAAGCTGGTTCAACCAGCCGGCATGAAAGGCTCTGGTAGGCTGGTCAATCGGGGAACTGGCTTCAGGAAGGGGATAAACTAATCTTTAAACGTAAAAGTCTGTGGCTGGCATTGGCTGGCGCGGGTGGGCTGGGCTTCCTCAAGTTGCGGCGTGATTACCGGTTGGCCTGGACGGACGTGCCGGAACTGGAAAATCAGTTACCCGGCGGAACAGGTCAATATTATCAGTTTCAGGCCGGAAAAGGCTTCTATAAGGTGTTCTATGTTGAGGCTGGCTCCCCGGACAAACCCGCACTGGTAATGGTTCACGGGGTCGGCGGTGGGGCGAGCAGCTACGAATGGAGCGATAACTTTGCGGTCCTGGCCGATCATTTCCATGTTTTCGCCTATGATGTGCTGGGCTTTGGGAAAAGCGAACGTCCCGATATAGCTTATTCGGCCCAGTTCTACGAAGAGCTGCTCACGGATTTTCTGGAACAGGTGGTAAAAAAACCGGCTCACCTGCTGGCGGCATCGGTCTCTGCCGGACAGGCGATACAGGTAGCCTACCGGCGGCCAGAGCTGGTGAAAAAACTGGTGCTTATCCAACCCGCCGGAGCCAATGAGTTAACCGGCAGTGCTGGCCCGAATATCACCGGGCGCAAAAGCTATAATCTGCTGCGTTCGACGGTGTTAGGCGACCTGCTTTTTACCCTGGTTGCCTCACGGTTTAATATCCGTACTTTCCTGGAAGGCCAGCTTTTTTATGATAAAAAAAGAATTAGCCTGGAAATGCTTCGCCAATACTACACCGCCGCGCACCAAAAAGGGGCTCGTTTTGCGCCGTTGGCCTTCTTCTCGGCCCGGCTCAATTCGGAAATTGGGGCGGCTTTTGGCAAAGTAAGCCAGCCGGTTTTGCTGGTCTGGGGAAAACAAGCCCGGATTACGCCGCTAAAAGAAGCCGCAAAACTCAGGGCGCAAAACCCGGCAGCCTCCTTAGCGGTGCTGGATAACGCCCGGCTGGGCTGTAATAAAGAACAGGCGGGCGAGTTTAACGAACTTACCAGAGCCTTTTTAGAAAAAGACAAATAATACTTGTACCAGTCGTAACCAAAGAAAGGACACTATGACGAGTAGGGTTATAATATTCTCCGGCAAAGGTGGCACCGGTAAAACCACGATTTCCGCCGCTACCGCCAGTGTTCTGGCCCAACAGGGCAAACGAGTCCTGATTATCTCAACTGACCCGGCGCACTCGCTGGGCGATGTGGTCGACCAACCAATTAGCCGGACCCAGCCGACCCAACTGGCACCGAGGCTGTACGGGCTGGAACTCGATACTCGTTACGAGGCCAATCGTAGCATGAGCGGGTTGCAGAATCATATGGAAACTTCTTACCGCAAACAGGGAGTGGCCGCACCGGTAGCCTCCGAACTGGCCGGGCAGCCGGGCCTCGATGAAATACTCTCGCTTCACCGGTTGCTGGAAGAATCCGAGTCCGGCCATTGGGACGTGGTTATTCTGGACACCGCACCGACCGGCAATACGCTACGGTTACTGGCTTACCCGGAACTGCTGATAGGCGGGAACGGGGTTGCCAGAGCTATGAAAGCCTACAAGGGCCTGGCAAAGGCTTTCAAGGGTAACGGTAGTGAGGGTGCCACCGAGCGTTATTTTGGCGAGGTAAACCGGCTACTTGAGATTATGCACAAGCTCAACCGCTTTTTGGTTTCCAAAGAATTGACCATCCGGCTGGTCATGAATGCCGAAAAACTTTCACTGGAAGAAACCAAACGGGCCTATACTTTTCTCAGTTTGTACGGTATTCCGCTTGACGCGGTGATGATCAACAAGCTCTACCCCAAAGATGCCGGGGATGTAATGGCTCTGCTGGCC
The DNA here is from genome assembly GCA_038322625.1 of Chloroflexia bacterium. Taxonomy (GTDB): domain Bacteria; phylum Chloroflexota; class Chloroflexia; order Chloroheliales; family Chloroheliaceae; genus 54-19. The sequence continues at coordinate 7,089 of JBBQGA010000025.1, read as the reverse complement.
CTCGATCAGGTCCCGGACACGACAGCGGGCGACCCGGATAGCACCGAACTGGGCAGTTATTTCGATAAGTGGGTGGCCCTCCAACAGCATTACACCAGAGAGATTGAAAACAGCTTCGCGCCGTTACCGATCCTCAAAACCTATTTGCAGCGAAATGAACCGCTAGGGGTCGCCAGGCTGGCCGAACTGGGGGCACTGGTCTACCGCGAGCTTGACCCAGCCGCCCGCCTGTACCAGCAAACCCTGATCTGGCTGGAAGATGAAAAAGCCAAAACCAAAAAAGCCGATAGCGGTAGCCATATCCACCGCACCCTTTGTCTTCGACTGCCCTTTTTTGTCGAGGAGAGCGACCAGGCTTTCGAGGTAGACCGGGATGGGCCGGAAATTTCGATAAACTTCGGTCGCATCCAACGCCGGGTAAGTCTACCGCGCATTCTCAATGAAGCCGAATATGTGCAAGGCGTTTATCGAGATGGGGTTTTACGCTTAGGCTTTAGCGAGGCCAAGAAAACCAAAACGGCGGTCACGACCATAGCCGCCTATGAAGAAGATGACCCGTTCCGGGTGAATTAGCCGGAATTAGCTGAAATAGTGCAGTCGAGTTGTTCAACCGCAAGGGAAAAAATCAGGCCCTTTGCCGCTTTGATAAACCGGGTCGAACCTGACCTGAAAAGCCGGAAAGTTGGAGGAGTCAGTATCAGTATGGCAAACGGTTGCCCTTATGTAGAAGACAAAACCGGCATAGCTTGTTTTGAAAATTGTAAAGCCGAGCGGCTGGATGGTCACTGGAAGGTCTGCGCCGACAGCCGCTTCGACCCGTTAATAATAGTCAGGGTCAACAGCCTGGAGGTCAGTGCTACCGGACTGTGCGACGAAGAAGGCCGAGAGCTTTACGAGGTTTATCAGGGAAGCCGGTATTTTGGCTCTTGCTACGCCACCTCCGAGCAAGAAGCCGAGGCCAAAGCCGCCAGCGGGCAACTTCTGGACGAGCTTACCGCCTGACCGGTAATACCGGCAGGACTTTAGCAGTCCAGGCTTTGGCTGACCGCGAAATCAGTCTAAACGGGTTTAGTAGGGGCAGAAACGGTCGCCCCTGTTAGGCCCTTTTAATTTCACCTCAACTTCACCGGGTCAGGTTCGAGACAAAGTCCTACTATAATTCCTCTAATTGAAACAAAAAGCTCGGAGCAACAATTCTTAAGAAGCAGCAGGTACCCGGTTATCAAGCATCAGCACCGCCTCGCGCGGAAATCTCACCGTTACGGATTGGCCCAGGCGCGGTGTCTCAAGGTGCGGATTATTGAAAGTATCGAAGAAAATCTTGTTGTCGGGCAATGCCAGGCGAACGCGAACCACCGCACCGAGAAACATTACATCTTCGACTGTACCACGTAATTGATTATGCAGCGTAGCTTCGTCTTCACCGGCGGCATCGATCATTTCAGGCCGGACCGCTACCGATAGCCGCCCACCATTGGGGGTATTGCCCAGAGGTTTTGCGGTATAAACCGGCTGCCCGCCGATCTCCAAATGACACTGCGCCTGGTCAACTACAAGGGCCTGCAATACGTTGAGGGTTCCCACAAACTGCGCCACAAAGGGGGTAGCGGGAAAGTTATAAATTTCAAAGGGTGAACCTATTTGCTCGATCCGTCCGGCATTCATTACCACGATCCGGTCGGAGAGTGAAAGGGCTTCTTCCTGGTCGTGAGTAACATAAATCGTTGTGATACCCAGCCGCCGTTGAATCGCCCGCAACTCGTTGCGTAGCGAGATACGAATCTTGGCATCAAGGGCGGAGAGGGGTTCATCCAGCAAAAGCAAGCGTGGTTCGATGGCTAAGGCCCGTGCCAGCGCGACCCGTTGCTGCTGGCCGCCCGATAGCTGGTGCGGATAGCGTTTGCCCAGGGCCTCCAGATCGACCAGGCGCAGCATCTCTTCCACGCGAAACTGGATTTGAGCGACGGATTTACCGGCCACCCGCAGCCCAAAGCCGATATTATTGGCGACGGTCATATTGGGAAACAAGGCGTAGGATTGAAACACCATGCCGATTTGACGCTGGTTAGGCGGTTGGTGGGTGATATTTACCCCCCCTACTTTGATCTCACCGGAGGTGGGCTGTTCAAAACCGGCCACCATTCTAAGGGTCGTAGTTTTGCCGCAACCGCTAGGACCAAGAAAAGAAACAAACTCGCCCTTCTCGGCTTGCAAATTGAATAGCTCAACGGCGGCAGTGTTACCAAAACTCTTACGAATGTTTTCTAGTTCAAGAAAAGACATATTTGTTATCCTGTTGTGAGCATCCAGGCAAAGAAAGATGCTGGAAAGTAAGCTAATTACACATCAATATTTTTACCGGGTACCGGCCAGTTGGCTTTGTCCCTGTGAACCACGATTGAAAAGCTGGATCAGCCCGATACAAATCCAGGTCAAACCAAAGCTTAAGATTGCAAGAGCCGCCGGTTCGTAAGCCCGGTTCTGGCCGATCAATGCCAGATACGGACCAAAGGTCGGCCAGTTTAGCATGGTTGCCATCGTGAACTCGCCCAGCACAATCGCAAAGGTGAGAAAGGCTCCGTTCAACAAGGAAACCCGCAGGTTGGGAAAAATGACGCGTAGCAGGATCGTAAACCAGCCTGACCCCAGGCTTTGAGCCGCTTCGGTCAGCGAACGCACGTCAATGGCGCGCAAACCGGTGTCGACCGACCGGTACACATACGGAAAAGACAATATCACGTAACCCGCCACCAGCAAAGCCGGACTGGAAACCAGCACAAACGGTGGTCGGCTGTAGATCCGAATCAAACCGAATACCAGCACAATCGGCGGGATCACAAACGGTAGTAAGGTGATAAATTCCATTACCGGTCGTAATTTTGGCAGCTTGAGATGTACCCAGAAAGCGGTAGGTACAATCAAACCTAAACTTATTACAATCGTAGCCAGGGCCAGTACCACCGAATAAAAAAAGGTGTCACGGAACTGCGAGTCGCTCAAGACATTTCCATACGAGTCAAAGCTGTATTCCCCGCGTCGCTCCCGCAAGGAAAACTCAAAGGTAGCGTAAAGCGGCACCACAAAATAGATTGCGCCGAGTAAAACCATCATCATCGGCCAGAAACGTTGTTTTCTCATTGAAGCCACCTCGCGGCCCGGCGCTGTAATAGCAAACTGAGGCCGATTGATACAGCCATAATCACGACCATTCCCAACGCCAGGGCATAACCCAGATTGGGATTATGCAGCACGTCGCCGCGTATCTCGGCCCCGATCTGGATCGGAACCAGGTTCAGGGTACCGCCAGTAAGGGCAAACGCCGTCGCATAGGCCCCAAAGGCATTACCAAACAACAAAACACCGGCACCAACCAGGGCCGGGGTGAGAATGGGTAAAGCAACATAACGCCAGTACTGGATCGAGGTCGCGCCCAGGTTCTCGGCAGCTTCGCGCCACTGGCGTTTCAAGCCATCGATGGCCGGGGCAATGATCAGCACCATCAAGGGGAACTGAAAATACATATAGGTCAGGCTCAGACCCCAGACCGTATAAAGACTAAACCCTGCTTCATAGAGATTCAGCCCTAGCACGTTCTTGAATATCAACGTGATAAAACCGGTTCGTCCGAGGGTAGCAATAAAGGCAAAAGCCAGTGGTATCCCGGCAAAGTTTGAAGCCACCCCAGAGAAAGTCATCAACGCGTTCCGTATCCAGCGCGGCAGACCGCCTCGAATTGAGGCATAGGCCAGGCCAAAACCAAAAATTACGCCACCTATGGCGGTGATCGCGCTGACCTCAATACTCAGCCAGTAATAATTAAGTATGGAAGGTTGAAATAAATCTCGAATATTTGCCAGTGTGAAACTGCCACTCTCATCCTGAAAGCTGCCGAACAGCAAAAAAAGTGAGGGCAGGATCAAGAAAAGCAACGAGAAAACGAAAAACGGCACTACACCCAGCCAGGTCAGGCTCACTCTTTGCGTTCGCGGGCGAGTGACCTTTAGCGGTACAACTTTATCAACGACATTATCCGCCATAGAATTCCCTATCTTTAGAACGTAAAAAAACTCCAGGGTCTACCGGAAAACATAGACCCTGGAGGATAAAACTATTTAGGGTTCGAGCCTACAGCACTGTCCCAATTCTTGGTGATCAGCGTGGTAGCTTTGTTGTACTGATCAAGAGTAGGGAATTGAGCGTTGACGTAGTTGGCCGCCGGGGGCAGCTTTGCGGCTACGTCGGCGGGAATAGCACTGCGGCTGGACAGGTCGTTGTAGCGGATCGGGTGACAATAGCCCTTCAACCAGCCGAGCTGTCCGGCATCGGAATAAAGATATTCCATCCACAGTTTGGCGGCGTTAGGATGGGGAGCATAGGCACTGATAGCCTGGACATAAACACCGGCCAGGACACCTTTAGTCGGCACCACTACCGAAATCGGCGGGTTGCCCTTGAGGGATACCTTGTCGGCCAGGGCGTTGTAATCCCAACGCAGTACAATCGGGGTTTCGCCGGAAGCGATGGTACCCTGCTTGGCGATTACCGGTACCAGGTTTCCAGACTTGTTCAAACTGGCGAAGAAGTCAAGACCGGCCTGGGCATTATCGAGGGAACCACCCTGAGCCAGAGCCGCCGCGTAAACGCCAGCGATAGCCTGGGCCGCCGTGCGCGGGTCGCCGGAGAGGGCAACCTTACCCTTGTATTCGGGTTTCAGCAGGTCGGCAAACTCGGTCGGCGGGTTCTTAATAGCGTCGGTGTTGATTTCCATCGCCAGCACACCGTAGTAGTCACCATACCAATAGCCGTCGGCATCTTTGGCGGTATCGGGGATGGTAGACCAGGTGGAAACCTTGTAAGGCTGGATCAAATTAGCCTGCCGGGCCTGCGGACCAAATGACAGACCGACGTCAATCACGTCGGGAGCCTGAGGGCCTTTATTCTGAGTGTTGGCTTTGATTGCCTCGATCTCATCACCGGAACTGCCATCGGGGTTTAGCTCGTTAATCTGCAAACCATACTTCTGTTTGAAGCTGGTTAGCAGGTCGCCGTATCCACACCAGTCGTGCGGCAAAGCGATGGTGGTCAGGGAGCCTTCCTGCTTGGCCGCCGCTACCAACTGATCCAGATTACCGGTTCCACCGGCAGCCATCGCCGCAGTCGTCGCGGGTTTCGCAGCAGTCGTAGCAGCCATCGCCGCAGTCGTCGCACCGGTTGTGGCGGAAGCGGCAGTCGTAGCAGCCGGGGCGTTGGTCGAAGTGGCATCACCGCAGGCGGTGAGCATAAATGACAATAGGGTTAGGACGGTAACTATCGCGCTAATTTTCGAGCGCGTCAGTGCAAATTTCATCAAAACTCTCCTCTATATTGTTCAAGGTACAAGGCATTCCGGGCCAGGCCCGCTATTTTCGCTCTTTTTGGGATGTTCGTATCCAGACTGTTAGTTAAGCGGTTGATCCGGATAGGGCAGGATAAGCCTTGCACTACATTACCATTGGATTGTTAATGCCGTCATAACAAGTGTTTAACGACTTATTAAAATTTACGCCTTGATTTTAATATGCTATTAATAGAAATCAAATGTCTGGCAATGCCAGGAATTCTGTCGCTTAAACAAATACTTCTGTTTCTTTGTATAATAGAGTTGTCATCGAAATCAGAAAAGCAGGCCGGTAAGTCGAAGTTAGCCGGTCTAAGCTGGTCCAAAATCAACTTTGATTAAAAGTCCTGTTCAAATAAACTCAACCAGGAGAGTACAATGCCTTCTGAACCAATCGGATTTGGGGTTGTGGGGTGTGGAGTAATTGGACCTACCCATTGCGAAGCGATCAATGCGGTGCCGGGTGCCCAACTGCGAGCGGTTTGCGATACTAACCCGGCCCAGGCCCAGAAGTTAGCCCAGCAATACGATGTGCCATTTTATACTGACCTGGCCGATTTCCTGAACCAGCCCGGTCTGGATGCGGTAACCGTCTGTATACCTAGCGGTTATCATGCTCAGGTAGGGATCGAGGTGGCCCAGGCCGGTAAGCATTTGCTGGTCGAAAAGCCCATCGAGGTCAGCCTGAAAGCCGCTTTGCGCCTGATTGAAAGCTGCGAACAAAACAACCTTCGATTAGGAGTGATCAGCCAGCACCGGTTCGCCAAAGATATTCTTTGGACTAAAGAAGCGATTGAGGCCGGTAAGTTCGGATCGTTGATACTGGGAGAAGCCAGTATTAAATGGTACCGGAGCCAGCAATATTACGATAGCGGCGAGTGGCGAGGCACTAAAGCTATCGATGGCGGTGGAGCGTTGATGAATCAGGGGATTCATTATATTGATTTACTGCAATGGCTAATGGGACCGGTCGTATCGGTCAAGGCTGAGATTGTCACCCGTACACATCAGATCGAAGTGGAGGACCTGGCGATAGCCATATTGCGTTTTGCGAATGGGGCACTTGGTTCTATCACCAGCAGCACTTCGATCTTTCCCGGTCTATCAGAACGTTTAGAAATTCACGGCAGCGATGCCTCCGCTTTGATCGAGGCCGACGTATTGAGGAAGTATTATGACCGGCAGAATGTCGAGGAGGTAGGTCATTACGGCCAAAAACCGGCGGCAATCCACTCAGAAGACGACCCGGTTCCCGGTGGCGCGGCCAATCCGGCAGCCATCGGTCAGAGTTTGCACACGGCCCAGGTAGCCGATTTCGTGGCAGCAATTGTAGAGGGGCGCGACCCTGCGATCACAGGCCGAGCCGCCCTGCGACCGCTGGAAATTATCCTGGCAATATATCGCTCCGCCGCTGAAAACCGCGAGATAAAGCTAACTTAAAAGCAATACCGTTCAAATAAGCAAGATAGCCTGACGAAAGCTGGTTTTTAAGGGCGCAACCGCATAATGCTGCTCCCGCTTGCGTCCAAACTTACTCATCTTGCGTTTGACCACTCGTGGATTACTCCGGGCTCTTCTTTCAGGCAGAATTACCTGGCCGATCTCGCCTAGCATTCGCTGATACAACCCCTCGTGCTGGGAAGGCGCAATGATTTGAAAATCGTGGATGGCTTGCTGCACCTACACCACCGTCAGCGCGTGTGTAAAACTCA
>JBBQGA010000024.1:0-89328 GCA_038322625.1 Chloroflexia bacterium | reverse complement strand
GTAAAAAACTGGTATCTTTAAGGGAAGGAAACTCGGTAATATCGCGTACCCAGTAGCTGGCTTCCAGGGCAATTCCGCTCGGATCGGTAAAATATATGGAGTGAATAAAATCGTGGTCGATAACCCGCGTCACCTGTACCCCCTGCGAACGCAACTTATCGGCCAGAGCCAGCATATCGGCCTCAGTTTCAACATTAAAGCTCAGGTGGTCAAACTGGCGACCGGAAGCAGCTTCCCCGGCGGCTTTCTCGGTGCCGGTATCGGTAACGCCAAAATATTCAAAGAAAGCGATAGTATTGTGGTTGCCCAGGTCAAAGAAATAATGTTTAAAGGTGGGAGTATTCAAAGTACCAACCAGAGGCAAGCCAAGTATGTCGCGGTAAAAGCGAACGGTCTTTTCCATATCGGGGGTTATCAGTGCCAGGTGATTGATCCCGCTAAATTTTATCATTACAAACTCCTTTTTTTATGGTCATGCAGGCCGGACTAAGCCACAGCAAAAGCCCATCGCTTCTGTAAGGCTTTAATCTCAAAATATACTTTACGCTTCTTTAAGATTCTTTACAAGTAAAGCTTACCATATTTTTGATTTTCTGGCAGGGCCATTCGACCTTTTTTTGATGATTGGTTTTGAATTTAGTAAAACTTACAGCTGTAGGTATCCGAACATCGGTAAAAGGGCTGGCAGTAGCATACTTTTGCCTTCCAATTTTTTTCGGATAAGCACGCTACCAGTAAGGCTGTTTAGTCTTCTTTGGCTGGGTAGTAAAGAGGGATAGACCATTTATTTTAGCTTGACCAGGTTTTTCTTTCCAGCCTGATTTGAGCGAGGTTTCATCACATTCCGGCTGACGTTATCGGCAATCTGGATGATCATTTTGCTTGGCAAGAAGCGCAACATAAGCATTTGAAAGTTGTTGACAAAGCCCGGTATGACGAAGACCCGGCCCCGCTCAAAAGCCTTCAAGCCGATCTTAACCACCTAAAGCGGCGTATGCGAACCAGCAGGTATATGGACATTGATTTCATCAAAAAACGGTGTGGCGGTTGGACCGGGACATAGGGCAAATATCCTTATGCCGCTCTGCCGGTACTCGGCATACAACGATTGACTGAACGATAGTACAAAAGCTTTGGTAGCGGCATATACCGCCTGGCGTGGGAAGGGTAACAAGCTGACTATCGAGGCTACATTGATCACCGCTCCCTCGCCCCTGGTTAGCATATCGGGGATAAACTGGTGAGTTAAATCGACCAAGGTGGAGACATTCAGGGCAATTTCAGCTTGTTCCTTTTCAGGTTCGATAGTGTCAAAGACACCATAGGTCGAAAACCCGGCATTGTTGACCAGCATATCAATATGAAGATTGCGCCGTTTTGTCTCGGCTAACAACAGACTGGCTACCCCTCTTTCACTTAAATCGAGGGCTATAACCTCAGTCCGAATCTGATGTTGCTGAGACAGTTCGCTAGCCAGGCTTATTAATGGGCCTTCCGAACGAGCCACCAGCACTAAATTCATGCCATGCTGGGCCAATTCGCGGGCCATCACGCTGCCAATCCCGCTTGAGGCTCCTGTAATCAGGGCGGTTTTACCTTTGTAAGTGTACAAATAAATTTCCTTCCAACTAATTAAATTAAGACTTTTGCTAGATGCCGTAAAACAATCTGAAGCGGGGGTAGTGGGGGTGCAACCCCTGCACGGGGTCTCACAGGGGTCTCCCCTGTTAATACTCTTTCATTTCCCCTTCAACCGAACTGACCAATTATTTACTGCTATTTAGTTCAGCCAGCGACCATACCAAAATTGTGCGATTACCGGCTGCCGCCAGGTATTTACCATCAGGGCTGATCGTCAGGCTTTGGAGGAGTAGGGGAGTATCCTTTAGCTCGCCGTTACTGTCTTTAGCCTTGTAGACTTCGTTGAGTTTAGCTACTTCTCGCCCACTCGGTATTTCGTAGACTGTAAGCTGGTTGTTGTTCTCGCCTATAAGGTACTTGTTATCGGGGGTGATAAAGCGTCCAAAAAGCTGCTTGGGCGGCAAGGGTGCAATCTTTTTGTGTGTCTTTACATCCCAAAACCCACTATCTGTACCGTCAGTTATTAAGGTCGAACCATCAGGACTGAGCAAAAAAAAGGCCGTTTTAGAAGAACCCTGGCTGATACTCCATTCATCAGTTTTCTGGCCGGTAGCGATATTGTGGGAAGTTATAGTAAGACGGCCTGAACTATCAGGAGACTGGACTGCTACGACTGTTGGATTAGTTTGCAGATTAAAAGCTGGAGTATAGGCAATAGCCGCTGGGGTCATATCAAACCGATAGAGCAACTTGCCGGTTTGCAAATTCCAAAAAGCCGGTTTCACATAAAATTTGCTGGCTTTGTCAGGCAGGCCGTGACCAAACAAAACGCTACCATCCGGGCTAACCTTAGCTTCGCTGGTAAAATTCGAGCTATCGTAATCTTGCTGACCTTCGTTAGTAAAAAGGCCCGTTGCACTACCGCCTTCAATAACTTTTTTATTGCTATCAAAGTCCCACACGAGTGGTAGTTCGTTGACAAGCTGATGAGTGTTGCCCACAAAACTCAAAAAGCGTTGGGCTTGAAAATCCTTAGTCTGTGTCACCAGTTTGCCGTCGGGCAACTGCCACACAAATACTCCTTCTTCGCGCTCTTGCTCGCCCTGCACGGCCAGGTACTTACCGTCCTGACTGATAGCCAGGGTCGGGATACGAGGCGGACTCGAAGAAATCCAGTTAATTTTAGGCAAATCTATTTGCAAAGGTTCTTTCAAACTCATTTTAGTACCGCCCCCACTCGCACTTGTTGTTGGTATAACTCCAGCTGTTGGTTTCGCTACATTGACGGTAGCGGTTGCATCCCCACAGGCCGATAGCCCTAAACTAAAGATTAAAAAACATATCTCTAAAAACCCAAACGATCTCTGAAATTTCACCACCTAAACTCCTTTTGCTGCTTAAAGCCTATCCCAAGAGGCCGTGTTTGTAAGAGTGTGTGCTTAATATTAGCGATTAGGCCCAAACGGATAATTGTCCGGCTGCGTCCAATAAAGAGGGGTTGGGGGCATATTTTTAGGAGACTTGTTATCATTACGAACCTGGTCTTGTACATTGTAGTCCACCACTCCAGCTTGACCGCCCGCGTTCATCAACGCATCTATAACATTGGGCAACCCCTTGTGCAAAGCACTATTGTAACGCAATTTATCAGATTTAAGGTTTGGCAACTTCTGGCCCTTAAATTCATTGTACATAGAAGCATCAGCCTTATCGTGTAGTTCGGGGTTCTGTCAGATTTCAGACCACCTCCGAATACTGATTAAAACTTTCCCCACTAAGGCTATAAATATGCTCCACAATTGCCTTAATAGTTCTCATTTTACGCGATTTTTTTAGCTGTTATCCCCACTTCTAGCTTACCTTTTACATGTGTGGTCTGAAATCTGACAGAACCCGTAATCATTAGTCATGTAGGCGTTCGTAATTTTTTTGACTGTCAAGCGTCACTCTGCTTTTTTTACTTTTCTGTAGCGCGGCAAATCACGAATCACTTTTCATCTGATGATATAATACCCTTCATTAACAGGAAACCGGCCTCTTTTCCAGGTTTTATATCCGGCCAGCGGTTTGTTTTCTTGACTTGCTAAGTTTTGTGTAAAGTTAATATATCTATTCATTGTACCAGAAAGACAATTAGCGGGGTAGGTAGGGGTGCAACCCCTGCGCGGGGTCGTACAGGCGGGTACCCTTTGGGTGCCCCTGTTTTTCTCTTTTTCTTTTCCCCACACTCTGGAGTGCCTGGGGCGGGGTCAGGGGTGGGGGTCTGAACAGCTACAAGCTAATTAAATTAATAAAGGAGTATTACAAGCTATGTCTCAAACGCAAGCCAAACCCTATGGGTCCTGGCAGTCACCCATAACTGCCGATCTGCTGGTGGCTGGAACAATAAGCCTGGTGCAGACTGCCCTGGAAAAAGAAACTATCTACTGGATTGAATCGCGCCCGTCCGAGGGGGGCCGTTATGTAGTTGTGCGGCGCAGCCCGGACGGCACCATCACCGACCTGACCCCTGCCCCATTTAATGCGCGTAGCAGGGTTCACGAATACGGTGGCGGGGCCTTGCTGGTGGCGGATGACACTCTGTATTATTCAAACTTTGACAATCAACGCCTGTACCGCCAGCCGCCCGGTGATGCGCCGGTTGCACTCACGCCGCCGGTAGATTTGCGCTACGCGGAGGCGATTTTTGACCGTAGCCGGTCGCGCCTGATAGCCGTGCGCGAGGACCATACCCGGCCTGGTCAGGAAGCGGTAAACACGCTGGTGGGTTTGCCGGTTGAGGGTGATGAGAGCGGGGGCCAAATTCTGGTAAGTGGGGCGGATTTTTACTCCTCGCCCTGTCTGAACCCTTCCGGTACTCACCTGGCCTGGCTAGCCTGGGATCATCCAAATATGCCCTGGGACGGCACAAACCTGTGGGTGGCGGAGGTGGCCGCCGATGGCAGCTTAACCAATCTTGAACAGGTGGCCGGGGGCCTGACCGAGTCGATTTTCCAGCCGAGCTGGTCCCCCGACGGGGTCTTGCATTTTGTGTCGGACCGCAGTGGATGGTGGAATCTTTATCGCTGGCAGACCGGGCAGATCGAACCGCTTTGTCCAATGGAAGCTGAATTTGGTCTACCGCAGTGGGTCTTTGGGCTGACAACCTACGGTTTTAGCGGCGACGGTCAGCTAATTTGCAGTTACGAGAAAAACGGCCTGACCGGGCTGGCCCGGCTGGACCCCCATACAAAGCAACTTACCCCGCTACAGACTCCTTTTACCAGCCTCGGCGAATTGCTGGTAGAAGGTAATCAGGTAGTGTTTGTGGGGGCCTCGGCCAGCATATCGTCCGCCGTTGTCAGGCTAGACCTGGCGACCGAGCAGTTTGAAATAATCAAGCAGTCAAGTATTCTGCAATTGAACTCCGCCTATTTTTCGGAACCACAGGATATTGAGTTCCCGACCGAGAATGGGCTGAAGGCTCACGGTTTATTTTATCCACCGACTAACCCTGATTTTACCGGACCGCACGACCAACGACCGCCTTTGCTGGTCAAGAGTCACGGTGGCCCGACCGCCTCCGCGTCGAGCGCGCTCGATCTGTCCATCCAGTTTTGGACCAGCCGGGGGATTGCCGTGCTGGACGTAAATTATGGCGGCAGCACCGGCTACGGTCGAGCCTACCGGCAGCGTCTTAATTTGAATTGGGGTATCGTAGACGTGGACGATTGTGTGAACGGAGCACGCTATCTGGTAGAGCAGGGTTTAGTGGATGGCAATCGGCTGGCAATCGATGGCGGCAGTGCCGGAGGGTATACTACGCTGTGCGCCCTGACTTTCCGAGATACTTTCAAGGCCGGGGCCAGTTATTACGGCGTGAGTGACATTGAAGCCCTGGCCCTGGATACCCACAAATTTGAATCGCGCTACCTGGATAATCTGGTCGGACCCTATCCGCAGGAAAAAGAGCTTTACCACCAACGCTCGGCCATTCACTTTACCGACCGGCTGAATTGCCCATTAATTCTGCTTCAGGGTCTGGAGGATAAAGTTGTACCACCCGACCAGGCGGTGCGAATGTTTGAAGCGGTCAAAGCCAAAGGTCTACCGGTAGCTTATTTGCCGTTTGAAGGAGAGCAACACGGTTTCCGACGTTCGGAAAATATCAAGCGAGCTTTAGAAGCGGAATATTATTTTTACTCCAAAGTTTTTGGTTTTGAACTGGCCGATCAGATTGAACCACTAAAAATCGAAAATCTTTAGGCCGGTAGAGGAATTATTCTAAACAAGGAGAAGCTAACGTGTTGGATTTACCCCAAAATTTTCAGGATTTACTCAAACAAAAAGCATTTTGTCATATAGCTACAATTATGCCGGACGGGTCGCCGCATACTACCGTAACCTGGGTCGATACCGACGGCACTCACGTTTTGATAAACACGGTCGATACTCACCAGAAGCTGCGAAATATGAAACGTGACCCACGCGTAGCCCTAAACGTACCGAACCCACAAAACCCCTCCGATGTCGTCAGTTTACGCGGTTATGTGGCCGAGATTACCACCGAGGGAGCCAGAGAACACCTGGAAAGTTTATCTCAAAGATATATGGGCGGGCCATATAATTTTGGTCAACCAGGCCAGGTCCGCGTAATCGTGAAAATTGCGGTTGAAAAATTTCTGGGTCGCTAACCGCGTAAGATTTCGGAGAAATTATCGTTTAGGTAGAAATACAACAGGCGGACATCCACCGGGTGTCCGCTTTTATATTTCCATATTTTCAACTATCTTGACACTAAGAGACAGTTTAGCCACTTATTAAAATAAATATTAAAATCCTTTAACCATTTTCGAGTAAGAAAGGGGGGACTTTTAGTTTATTAATTATAAAAATGCTTGTAAGTTGATGATTTAGCCATATAATGGTAAATGTTGGCTTGCATCTGTCACAATTTACATTTCTAACCTTAATATTCTTAATAACACCGTTCGATAACTGTTCGATAATAAAAGCTAATAATAGAAGCTAGTTTCAGGAGAGTTTATGATTCGTCGCACCAGGCTAAAAGTCTTTTCTTACCTAGCAATCGCAGTAGTCCTTATTCAATGTTTACCATTAGCCTCAGCCGAGCCATTTACCTGGCCTGGCACGGCCCCCCGTACAGTTCTGACCGGTGGCTTTACCAAAGCACCGGCTATCACAACTCGCAGTTATAACAATGCCCGCACCGGCGCGAATTTGCAAGAAACTATTCTGGTAACTTCTAACGTAAAACCGGCCACCTTTGGCAAACTTTTCTCACGCCAGGTCGATGGCGATATTTATGCTCAACCTCTTTACGTACCAAACATGATGATCAATGGCGCGTTGCATAATGTGGTTTATGTCGCTACTATGCACAATACTCTTTATGCTTTTGACGCTGATGATCCTGCCCTTTCGACCCCTTTATGGTCACGGAACTTTGGTAATTCGGTGCTTACTCCTTATCCCGGCTTTGCCAACCGCTATGGGGCTTATCATGATATTCAGAAAGAAATCGGTATTACCGGTACGCCCGCGATTGATGTTAGCAATAACCGGTTGTTTCTGGTGGCAGCCACCAGCAATATAACTCAGACCTCTACCCTTATTACGCCCACTATTTATTCCAATACAATTTATTCAGTAAATCTTCTCAACGGGACCGATAATATAGCTTCCGCAGTTATTACCGGAAGTGTTTTAGGTATCGGCGATGGTTCGCTTGGAGGGGTGCTTTATTTTGATCAAAAGCAACATCTCCAGCGTCCCGGTTTGATTTATGATACCAAAAGCGGGAATGTCGGGATTGCTTTTGGTTCGCACGCCGATACCGACCCTTATCATGGCTGGGTATTTAATTATTTCGGCGATACTCTTGCTAAGACGGGTACTTTTAATGTAACACCTGACGGTAAGAATAAGGTTAGTGATAATTGTTTTACTACCCCAACTAATAATACCGAATCGGGTGCTTGCATCGAGAGCGAAGGCGGCATCTGGATGTCCGGTCAGGGGATGGCTTCCGAGGATAACGGAAATTATTATTTTATTACCGGTAACGGCACCTTTGATGCCTATAAAAGTCCGCCCGGCAATGATTATGGCAATAGCTTTGTGCGCCTGGATAATCGTGGAGACCAACTTTCGCTGGCCGACTATTTTACACCTCACGACCAGGCGGCCTTGAATACTGCGGATAAAGATGTGGCAGCAGGCGGGTCTTTACTGATACCGGGCACCAATCTGCTGGTCGGGGGGGGCAAAAGCGGCAAACTGTATGTTATTAATAAAGGTTTAATGGGGCAATACACTGGAAACGTCACTGATACTAATCTACAGACTTTTCAAGCCGTTAACGGGCGCATTTTCAGTACGCCGGTTTACTGGAATAGCGCGGCGGGTGGACAGCTTTATATCTGGGGTACCAACGATAAAATCAAAGGTTATAAACTTAATGCCACAAATGACGGCTTTATAACCACTCCCTTTGCCAGTGGTAGTACTACTATGGGTGATTATATTCCGGGCGGAACTCTGTCGCTGTCGGCCAATGGCAGCATTACTGGGACCGGGATTGTCTGGACGACCGACCCCTTTGGTAGTGCCAACGCCACCACCGTCACCGGTACGCTAAGAGCCTATGACGCTTCCAATTTGCAGGAACTTTGGAACAGCAACCTGAATTATGCGCGGGACGGTTGGGGAAATGATAACGCTGATCCTAATTTGCGCGGTTTTTACGCAAAATTCAATCCGGTAACGGTAGCCAACGGTAAAGTTTATGCCGCTACTTTTGGCAATAAAAACGCGGTTAACGGCAATTTGAGCGGAGTTGGCAATCCGGCCTACCTGGATGTTTACGGGCTGTTGCCTACTCTTCCCACCTCGGACGACAAAACTGGAGTTGTAACTCTCACAACCGATAATATGCTGGGCAATACGCCCGGCACGCTGTCCTACGCCTTGAATAACGCGAATAATAGTAACCGGCCTTTCTCTTTCAGCCTGACCGGCAGCCCACCCTATACCATTACGCTCACCGCCCCGGCAGGTCAGGTACCCTTTTCGTTACCCCATCCACAACCAGGTGTAGTAATAGACAGTCTGACCTGCCCCAATGGTAAACCTGGCATCACCATCGACGGTAGCGGTATACCGGGACTTACCGATGGACTGGTGTTGGATAAATCGGTTACACTCAAGAATCTGGCGGTCAAAAGATTTAGTGGTCGGCAGATCGTCAATAATACTGGCGGCAATCGATTAGGTCTTTGCGTACTAGCTACCAAAACTTAAGCGGACCGGCAAGAAATAAAAAAACCAGCCGGACTGCCAGGCTGGTTTTTATTTTGGTCTTGAAAAAGCCGAGATGCGGATGGTACGAGATGAACGCAAAATAAAAAGAAGATCGGCCCAACAATACCATCTAAATGTGTTAAACTGATTAAGCCCTTGAGTAAAGCCATTTTAAATTAATAGTGTGGTACCAAACCCGACTTTTTGTGAATAGCTGTCTGGGTATTCTATTAAGAAGTGTAAGCCCGATGAGGTAGAATAGTCAAGTTTTATGGACATTTTAACCATTGTTTTGCGTATTTTAGTTTTTCTGCTGGGTCTGTCAATCGTGCTGGGGGTCTGTCTTTCGGCGATTAAGATTTTCGTGGTGCCGCGCAGCATCAATGACCGGCTGACCACGATTGTATTCCGGGTTTCGTGGTTTATCTTTCGGACCGCCCTTCGCAACCGGCGGGAATACCTGGCGCGCGACCGAGTAATGGCATTATTCGCCCCGATTACCCTGATGGTACTGCCGGGTATCTGGTTATTGATGGTATTCATAGGCTATACCCTGATGTTCTGGGCTTTTCAACAGCTCGAATGGGCAGTATCTTTTAAAACTAGCGGCTCCTCCCTGTTTACGCTTGGCTTTATTGCCCTGGATGATTTACCAATCGCCCTGGTAGGTTTCACCGAAGCGGCTTTAGGGTTGGCTTTGCTGGGCCTTTTGATTGCCTACCTGCCCACCATCTACGCTAGCTTCGCGCGCCGGGAACTGGTCGTAACCATGTTGCAGGTGCGGGCCGGAACGCCCCCCTCGGCAGTCAATATGATCTCCAGATTTCATTTTATGGGCAAAATGCACGTTTTGAACGATTACTGGATAAGCTGGGAGAACTGGTTTGCCGACCTGGACGAAAGCCATACTTCGCTGAGTATGCTGGTGTTCTTCCGCTCGCCCCAGCCGGAACGCTCCTGGGTTACGACGGCAGTCACTATTCTGGATGCGGCCAGTCTGTATGCCTCGACCCTGAAAGTTGAACGAGACCCCCAGGCCGAATTGTGTATCCGGGCCGGTTTTCTGGCTTTACGCCATATCGCCGATTACTTTCAGATCAATTACAATTCTAATCCCCAGCCCACCGATCCGATAATTTTAAGCCGGGCCGAGTACGACAAAGCCTACGACCAACTATTGACACAGGGCATCGCCCTCAAACCGGACCGTGAACAGGCCTGGCGCGATTTTGCCGGGTGGCGGGTAAATTACGAAGATGTCTTGTTATCACTGGCCGAACTGACTATGGCCCCCGATGCCCCCTGGCTTTCGGAAGAAGCACGCCAGCAGCACGGTCTGGTGATGGGAAATCGGGTGCAGAAAACCCATCCAAGAAAAAAAAGCGTCTCACAACCCGACCAGTCGTAATAAAAAAGGTGAGGCGGAATTTGCAAAAAGTTAGCCTTTACCTTATATTATAACTATAAAAGCTGAATCAGCCAGTCAGTAATTAAGGAAATAACCTCGTGGGGTAGCTCTGGTTTAGCCACCGTATAATGGTGCCGACCGGCCAAATATTAAAGGTCTAAATTTTAACCCTAGAGGGAACTATGCTAACACACGATCACCGCTTACGTCTGTTTGACCAATATGACCCCCAGATCAGCCGGTTTTTCGACGAAATGTTCAACCTCGATGGAATGGTTCGAGAACATTACCGCACCCTCCTGAGCCGTTTTAATAACCTGAATGATGCTGACCTGGAAGCCTGTAAACAAATAGTCAATGTTTTCTTTCTCAATCAGGGAATTACCTTTACAGTCTATGGGGCAGATGAAGGCGTAGAACGGATTTTCCCGTTTGATATTGTGCCGCGCATTGTACCGGCCACCGAATGGGGCCTGGTCGAACGCGGTTTGACCCAGCGGATCACCGCCCTCAATCTGTTTCTCCACGACCTTTACCACGACCAGAAAATTCTAAAAGATAAAGTGGTTCCGGCAGAATTGGTGTTGGGCAGCCGTCATTTCCGGCGCGAGTTTATGGGGGTTAACCCGCCGCTTGGGGTCTATATTCATATCACCGGTACCGACATTATCCGCGATGGGCAGGGAAACTATATGGTCCTGGAAGATAACCTGCGCTGTCCGAGCGGTGTTTCGTATATGCTACAAAACCGCCAGGTAATGAAACGAGCTTTCCCGCGCCTTTTTGCCGATTACCGGGTGCGCCCGATTGAGGATTATCCCCAGGAACTGTCACGAGTCTTGCAGGAAATCGCCCCCGCCGGGCTGGAAGACCCTTCCATCGTGCTTCTGACCCCCGGTATTTTCAATTCAGCCTACTTTGAACATTCATTTCTGGCCCGCCAGATGGGGATCGAGTTGGTCGAAGGTCACGACCTGGTAGTCAGCGATAATAAAGTATTCGCCCGGACCACCCGTGGGCTGAAACGGGTAGACGTAATTTACCGCCGGGTTGACGATGATTTTCTCGATCCACTGGTGTTTCGCTCCGACTCGATGCTGGGCGTAGCCGGGCTGGTAAACGCCTACCGGGCCGGTAACGTGGCCCTGGCTAATGCGGTCGGCACAGGTGTCGCCGACGACAAGGTGATCTATAGCTTTATTCCAAAAATCATCAAGTATTACCTGGGCGAAGAAGCGATCTTGCCGAATGTACCGACCTATCTCGCCAGCGAAAAAGCGGATTTGCGCTATATTCTGGATAACCTGGATAAGCTGGTGGTCAAGGCGGCCAACGAGTCGGGCGGTTATGGAATGCTGGTCGGCCCACACTCGACGGCTGAACAACGGGAGGAATTCGCCCGCAAAGTGGTTGCCGAGCCTCGCAACTATATTGCGCAACCGACCATCGCCCTCTCGCGGCATCCGGCCTTTGCCAGCGATAATAGTTTTATCGGTTGCCATATCGACCTGCGGCCTTATGTGCTTTACGGCAAAAAGGTTTCGATTGTGCCGGGTGGCCTGACCAGAGTCGCTCTTAAACCCGGTTCGCTGGTGGTAAACTCGTCGCAGGGTGGTGGTAGCAAAGATACCTGGGTCTTATACGATTAAAAGCCGGTTCCGCCAGGTAGATAATTTAGTGCCAAAAGGTAGCGGGTCAGACGGTCTTCCACTCGATTCGCTTAAAAGGATATTTTAATGTTAAGTCGCGCCGCTGAATCGCTTTTCTGGATGAGCCGTTATATCGAACGGGCTGAAAACACCGCTCGCTTTTTGGATGTAAACTTTCATTTGCTGCTCGATCTGGATAAAATTGCCGAGGTAGATAACGGCAACTACTGGGAACCATTGATCCGGGTGACTGACGACCAGGAACGCTTTCTGGCCCTGCACAGCGAATTTAATGCTCAGACGGTCAGCGATTTTCTGGTATTCAACCGGGCCAACCCCAATTCAATTTTGTCGTGTATCGCTATTGCCCGCGAGAACGCCCGCAGTGTGATTGAGACGATTGCCAGCGAAATGTGGGAGCAGATCAACTGGTTATATCACTTTCTAAACGGGGCCAACCGGGAAGTTTTGCAGCGCGACCCCTACAATTTTTATCGTGAAATAAAAAACGCCTCGCATCTCTTTCAGGGTATCACCGACGCCACTTTCAGCCGCAACGAAGGCTGGGATTTTGTGCAGGCCGGACGCTACCTGGAGCGGGCCGATAATACTTCCCGGCTAGTCGATGTAAAATATCATCTGCTGATGCAAGCGCATAATGCCTCCCCCGAACCGATTGATAATATTCAGTGGATGGCAGTTTTAAAGAGTTGTAGTGCCCTGGAAGCTTTCCGCAAAGTCTATCTCTCCCGGATCGAGCCGCAAACCGTAGTTCAATATCTGGTGTTGGACCGTGAATTTCCACGTGGTATCTATTTCTGTGTAATGATGCTACAAGAGTCGCTCTGGCAAATTTCAGGAAGCCGCCGCCGAGCTTATACCAACAATGCGGACCGTCTGGTGGGCAAACTGGAGGCCGAGCTTAACTACACTTCGATAGAAGACATTTTCCAGGTGGGGTTGCATACCTGGCTGGAAGATTTACAAAAGAAATTAATCCGGATCGGCGAACAGGTTTATCAGACCTATTTTGCCTACCATGCCCCCGCCAACCCGGATACTCTGGTAGCCGGACGGGTTTCTAACCCGGTGTACGACGGTGTCGGGGCCGGACGCTCGGTGAGGGCGGTCTGGAGTGAAATCGAACGCCGCCAGCAGCAGCAGCAACAGCAGTAACAACAATATAGCACTTTCGCTATATTACGTAAGCCAACCCGAAGCAGGGGTCGTGGGGGGCGCAGCCAACGCGGGGGTATAAGGGGTCTCCCTGTTAAAACTCTTTTATTTTCGCTTCAAGCTCACTTTGTGAGCTTGAAGCGAAAATCCCACAATGACAACACTTCAAAACTACGACCGGGGTCCGCAAACTGAAATTCAGTTACCGATTCAAGGCCGGGTAATGGCCTTTTCCGAACAATGATAGGAGTATCAAGAAATGAGTTCACATTGGGGCAGTCCTGCCGATAATATCGCCGGGAAAAAAGCTCAACAAAAAATCAGTCGCGCTCAGATCATAAAGTTGATCAAGGAGGGCGACCGGAATAACAAAACTATTGCCAGAGCCTTAAATCTGAATCAGTATAACCCGATGATTATCCAGATACTGGAGGATTTAGCCGGTCAGGGTTGGTTCAAACTGGAAAGTGGACAGGATCGCAATTATAATATTGCGGAAATAGCGGCTAACTTCGAGCAAGAATGTAACTGAAAGGCCGTTTGATGGGCCTTTAATTCTCAGTTCAAAAGGCCAAAAATACCGGCGCTAGCGCAACAACCAGGCTACCAATCCAACCCCTAGCCCCAGGCAAGAAGCCAGCCCACCCCAGAAGAAAGTCCCCATCAAAAGAAGACTCGAAAATCGCAGACTTCGCCACTTGTGCCGCTGGTAGACCGCAAACTGGGTTTTGGATTTTATTAAATACTCGGCTGAACCGTGCCAGATAAAGTTCAGCAGACCCTGAATGTAAAGATAATACATAAATACGGCGGTCAAGGTATAGGCATACACGATAAAAGTGAGGATGCCGACCCTGACCAGAATTTTGGACAGAGTTGGCTCCGAGAGGCCGGGCAAGAATACAAAGACAAACCGGACGGTCTGGATACAAAGGGCCGACAGCAATAGCGCGACGCTGGTTATAAGTAGTCCGCGATAAATTAGCCGGGCAAGCTGTATCTGGTAATAATGGGATAACCAGCGACTGATCACCATCACGCCGAGGGCCACGATCAGCACGCTCAAGGCCCAGTTCTGGCGGCCATTATAGAAATTCCAGTAGATAAAAAAACTTATCAGACCCAGCAGCAATATGTTATCCCAGATAATAAGGCCGGTAATCAGGGCGGCTGATTTTAGTTTTTTGGTCATAGAATTAGGCTACCATTTCTTCGGTTTGAATAAACTGAAGCTCTTTTCGGAAATGCTCGATGGTTTCTTTTATACCATCTTCTAATAATATCACCGGTTCCCAATTTAACCAAGCGCGAGCTTTGCTAATATCGGGGCAACGCCGACCGGGGTCATCCACTCGACCGGGTAAATATACCAGCGGGGCGTTGGACTGGCACAGTCGCATTACCACCTGGGCAAATTCCAGAACAGTCCGTTCGTCCGGGTTGCCCAGGTTAAAAACTTGACCCTGGGTTTCAGGGGTAAACATGGCGGCTTTCAGACCGCGAACCAGGTCGGAAACATAACAAAATGACCGGGTTTGATCGCCGTTGCCATAGATTGTAATAGACTGACCGGCCAGGGCCTGGGTTATAAAGTTTGGTACTACCCGACCGTCCAGCGGGTCATTTCGCGGCCCGTAGGTATTAAAAAGGCGAACGATCCGGGCGTCAAGGCCAAACTGACGCACATATTCCATCGTCAGGCTTTCGGCATAGCGTTTGCTCTCGTCGTAGCAACTGCGCGGACCGATTGGGTTGACATTACCCCAGTAGTCCTCCCGTTGAGGATGTTCCAGTGGATCACCATAGGCTTCTGAGGTGGAGGTCAGCAAATATTTTGCACCGAACTGCCGGGTCATTTGCAAAATATTATAAGTTCCAACCGAATTAACCAGATGGGTTTCGATGGGGTTTTTGGTATAACCAACCGGGCTGGCCGGACTTGCCAGGTGAAAAATCGCCTGTACCGGTTCGTTCAGCCAGGTTATCGGTTCGACAATATCGTGCAGATAAAATTCAAAATTTGGATGATTTTTGAAATCGGCTATATTGTCGGGCCGACCGGTAATAAAATTATCGACCGCAATCACATAATGCCCATCAGCCAGTAAACTTTCACACAGGTGCGAGCCAATAAAGCCTGCTCCCCCGGTTATCATAATTCGCATTTACTTTAATCCTCATTATTATTTATAATCACTCAGGCCCAACCCCTGCCCCAGGGCCACCACTGGACGGGGAAAAGAAGAAAAAGGCAGACCCCCTCTGTATAAACCACCGCCGGGGTTGCACCCAGAGGATAGGCAGCCCCTGCGTCGATCCTCTATGTAGGATTGGACAGCAACGCCGCGCTTCAGCCGTCTAAATTTTGGCAGGTTTGGCAGTTACAGGTACTAAATTAGGTTCTTTTTCCGGCCTAATCGCCCGGCCATCCGCCAGAGTTTTGCATATTTCAAGTATCCGGCGGCCATTTTTGGCGGCATCAAAGGAAGCCTCGGCCCGGCGACGACCGGCCCAACCCATCTTCCGGCGAAGTTCCGGCTCATGGGCGAGGGTGATCAGGGATTGTGCCAGGGCCTCGCCATCACCGGGTGAGATTACAAAGCCGTTTTCACCGGGCACCACTGCTTCTTTTATCGCCCCAACGCTGGTAGAAACCACCGGTAAACCGGCGGCCAGTGCCTCCCCAATCGCTACCGGCAGACAATCCCCTTCGGTCGGCAGAACAAATACATCGGCCTGACGAAACAAGTTCTGGATTTCAGGGCTATTCGGCTTTAAATTCGACCAGACAAAAACGCCGTCAGCAGGCTCGACTTTGCCCTGTGTCACCAGATGTAACTCATATTTGTCAGATAGAGAACGTCTAAAAGTCTCATAAAGCAACCGGCCACCCTTGCGCTCGAAATTTCCGCCTACAAACAGAAGCTTGAGTTTTTCAGCCTGGCTTTCTTTGTTTACGACCGGTTGAGACTGATCGGATTGCCATAAGCTCAGATTAATGCCAGGCATGACTACTTCGACCTTTGCCGGGTTGACCTTATAATCCTGGATCAAGGATTGCCTGGCCCACTCCGACCAGGCAACCAGATAGGTAGCCCGGTTAAAAGCCCGTTTGTTAAGCATGAATTTAAACTTTTCCAACTGAGCATTCCCTGCCGTGTGGCCGTAGGCTTGCCCTACCCGGTCGTAGTTTATAGGGGTCGCATCGAGCGAGATTACGACCGGAATATTAGAGGGCAGCCAGCCAGCCGAAAGCAAGGCAATTACCTGTGTATGGAACAGATAGAGATCGCTCCAGCCACCGGCCTCTTTCCGAACGGCTTGCACCAAACGGCGGGCCTGAAGACTTCCCCGGATAGACCAGTTATTGTTAACCAGGGGTAACCGCTCAATGCGGCTTTGTGGCTCAAAGAGTACGCGCTGCCAGTTAACTTCTACCGTGTTATCGTTATCGAAGGCGGGTTTTATGTTCTGAGCAAAAGGGATATGTCCTAAAGTTTGCTCCATCACAAATGTAAATTGCTTAGGCATTTTTATCGGTTAGCCTCATCTCGGAAATTGGTTCAATTGGTTGAATTGATTGGATTGGTTGAATTGAGTGATTAATAAAATCCATAGTTGGGAAATCCAAAAGGTCGCCAGTATTTTCAGCTATCATATTTTTGATACGGCTATAGAATTGTTCTACGCTCATCAGGCTGGCAACCGTATGGCGACCCCGTTTACCCATTTCGGCAGCGACTTCGGGATGTTCCCGTAGATAGCTAATAGCCCGGCTCAAGGCTTCCACGCTACCGGGATTCACATAAAAGCCGGTGGCACCATACATTTCTTCAAATTTCTCGCCGCCAAAAAGCTCAATAAATTTGCCGGTAGTGTCGCGGTACGCCTCCGGGCCAGTTCGCAAGGTTCTGCGTCGGTCGACGATAGTATCGCCCTGGCCGCTGGTCCGGCTGACAATAACAGCCTTACCCATTGCCATCGCTTCCAGAATGACGGTAATTCCGGCCTGAAAAGAGTCGGTTTCGTAGAGCGGGACAACCACAAACTCACATCCGGCGTAAAGATCGCGCAGCTCGGTATAGTTGTGACTGCCTACGGCCACGTTAGCCGGCAACTTTACGTTCAAAGTAGAGTCTTTTCGCTTCGACCATTTACTGGCAGCGGCGATTTTCAAATCCAGCGGCATCTCTCGGACGGCTTCGATCAAAGTGGGGTAATCGCGGAATTCCAGCCCAACCGTGCAAATATAAGGTTTTTCAGTCGGCGAGACCGTAGCGTTTTCCATTCGCCAGAAATCGGTATCAACCTGGTACGGCAGCAATTTTAATTTGCGGGCCGGTATACCCAAATTATTAATCGCCTTATCGTACTGGGCACTGGAATGCAAAAAGATGGTGGTGATATGGGTTTGAATTCGCAGGAATTTGAACATTACAGCCTTTTTAGGCGGCACAATCCAGTGCCCGATCATAAGGAGGGGTTTTCTGGTAAAACTAAATTTGAACATCAGGGCGAGCGGGAGGCCATTTGTCTCACCGTCACAATAAAATAGCTGGTACCGATTGCGCCGCAAGAAAGCCAGCATAGCCAGGGCGGGACCTTTGCCGGTATACTTTGCCAGCAATCGGGCCGGACGGCTTTTGTTAATATCGTTCCAATCCAATATATCGGCGTTAAGACCGGCTTTCAAGATGGCAAAGTCGGCCAGACGCTCTTTGGTCCGGTCCGCCGGTATAGCACTCCGGCTGGAAGTATCGGCGTTGATAAGCAGTAGCGGTCTGGCATGAGCCTGGTTTTTAGATTTTTTGGGGGTGAATAATTTGACCAATTTTGAGAACAACATTTTTAAATCCTTTTAGTGGTCTTTTCCAGAATTTTTTGTAATTGGTCTGTTATAAGTAAATGTACCTTCAAATAATTTTCGTCAAAATAATTCCGGGGAGTTGTCTGGTCTAACAATAACCCAAAGGGTATTATCCTCATTCAACCGGTTTAGTGTATATATGGCTATCGCTCAACTCAATTTTGGTGCGATTAGTCCGCACCCACTGTTGAGGACCCCGCCGAAATAGCATCAAAAGGTAAATCTGGACTTTCCAGAGAATGTAAAACGGGGCAAACAAAAGTGCCCGATAGGCATGAGCCGGGGCTTTTGCGACGGCCAGCCCACCAAATACAAAGAGGGCCAAGGCGACCAACAGACCCAGCCACCCGACTAAAATCGCACCCAGGCTACCAAAACCCAACCACAAACACAGGACCAGGTTAACAAAAGTTAGACCGAGCAAACTGATCGCCAGCAAGGCCAGCGGCGGTATCAGCAGATCAATGGCCCGGTCGAGGGCTACCATATCAAATTTTTTAATTGCCCGGCCTAACAAGGGGGGTACATCCTGGCGCGCTTGCTGCCAGCGTCCACTCTCCCAGCGTAAACGCTGGCTGGTAGCCTGTTCGCGGGTTTCGGCAGCCTGGCCGTAAAGTTTAGCCGAGGGCACATAGGTTACTTTAAGCCCGGCCAGAGCCAACCGGTTGGTGTATTCCATATCTTCTACCAGCGAAAAAGCTTCCCAGGGTAACTGCTGGAGAATTTCGCGCCGGAAAACCATACCGTTCCCGCGCAAACCATCGGATAAACCGAGCGCGGCTCGACCCAGCGGCCGGACATGATTAAAGAGAATAAAAGCGGTGTATAGCAGGGTACTGCGCCAGGTTTGGGTCTGGTTTAATACATCGTAGCGACCCTGCAAAACCTGACACCCAGTCTGCAGAGCTTTATCCGCTTCTTTCAAAAATTCCATATCTGGCAGGGTATCGGCGTCAAAAATTATCAGCGCATCGTATTCATAATCCCGGTTTAAGCGTTCGATAGCCCATTGCAAAGCCGGGCCTTTACCGCGCAACTCCAGATTAGTCCGCTCGTATACTACTACCCCGGCCTGCCGGGCCAGTTCGGCGGTGTCGTCAGTGCAGTTGTCGGCCACCACCACTATCAAAGGGGGCGGGGAATAGCTAGTCTGCAACTTTTTCATTGCCTGGAGAGAGGCCGGTAAAGTCAAAGTTTCATCGTGGGCCGGGATCACTATGGCAAACCTGACCGGCGAAATTTCACCGCCAGGTAGCTGGTTCTTTTGGGAAGAGCTTGAAGCCGATTTATCCCGGTAAAAAAGACCGGCAAGCATCAAAAATACCAGATAGAAGACCGGCACACCAACTATGATTAATAAAATTATCTCAAAAATAGTTAAGGCTTGAATCACGTGTAGCACTGCTCCTTAAAAATTACATCAGCTCAACATACTGTACCGGACCGGCAACTATTCTTATCTTAACGTGGTAATGTTGCATCGATAATTATCAGTCAATAACTATCAGTTTGCTATCAAACGATGATCGGACATTAATAAAATTTTACGTACTATGTTAGCCGACTACCAGTGTGTGTACCCACCATTGTGCAAAGTAAAAGTACATAGACATTACTAGAAAAAAACTTTCTAAGCTCGTTTATAATTTTGTAATTAAATAGTTTTAACTCAATGGATTTCAGAGCCTGCAACCCTCAACTAAAAATTGTTAAAAGGTTTTTAATAAATTTTTAATATTGGTAATCCCCAGGTAGTAAAGAAGTATCCTGTTGAAAGTACCCAAAAGTACTATTTTAATGGGTACACCCACTATTTTTTAATTACATTTTGTATTAAAATTCTTTCATTAGAGACATGGTAGCCTCTACAAAAACGGTATAAACATTTATTAAATTACATTCTCTCTATTTGTTCTATGACAGAACACTTTATAGAATGGTCAGATTAAGGGCTTCGTAAGACTCTCAATATCTAGTAATTATTTTGGTACTTATACTTTAATTTATTCCCTGGTACTTTTGGTAATAGACAGCAATAGTCCCTCGCAAGGGTTTCTTTTTCCGCCTTAAGTATAACACAAAAATAATGTGTTTTTATTAATTAAAAATATTTTAATCTGATTTATTTAACCTTTAAGCGGAGTAAACGTCATGGAGAAATTTAGATACTTGCCGACTTTTCGGATCAGGCAAACTGTAAACATTATGGATGTGGCGGTGGATGTACTTTCGCTTGAAGATGCCGTAGCTACCATTGAAGATTGGTCGGCTCGAAAACGCCAGGAACCGAACTTACCCGGTCGGCTGGTCGTGACCGCCAACCCGGAATATATAATGGCCGCCCATCACGACCCTGAAATGATGAATATAATCCAGGGGGCGGACATGGTCACTCCTGATGGCGTTGGTTTAACCATTGCCGGTAAGCTTTTAGGTACTCCTTTACCCGGTCGAGTTACCGGCGTGGAATTATCGACTGCTTTAGCGCAACGCTCGGCAGAAAGCGGTCTGCGTCTATTTTTACTGGGAGCCGCCCCTGGGGTAGCCGAAGAAGCGGCAGAGAATTTACAGAAAAGATTCCCCGGCGTTAACATTGTCGGTTGCTTTGCTGGCAAGGCCGGACCGGAGGGCGATGAAGAAAGCCTGAAGCTTATAAGATCGGCGCGACCGGACGTAGTACTGGTAGCCTACGGGATGGGCAAGCAAGATCGGTGGTCGATGCGTAACCTGGACCGGTGCGGCGCGGCGGTTAGTATCGGGGTAGGTGGCACCTTCGATTATATCAGTGGTCGGGTACCGCAAGCTCCGCTTCTGGTACGCAAGGCCGGTATGGAATGGGCCTTTCGCCTGATGATGCAGCCCTGGCGTTGGCGGCGGGACATCGCAATGCTGCAATTCGGTAGCCGGGCAGTGTGGATGAGCCTGACGAAGCCGGTCGCCCGGAAAGGCAGTCTTAAGCCGGTCCAAACCTTTGAGTATGTAAGTACCGAGGAAATTCGCCAGACTGAACATATCCAAATGGCCTGATAGACTCTTGCAAAGGCGAGGCAATTAGTTTGTTCTTAGGCCGCCTCCCATTAGCTGAGTTGCACAGCCTTCAGTTTATTCCAACCGGTACGGGCAGGTGTATAAAAGTACCTGCCCTTTTTATTTTCCTAACTTTACTGAAAACCAGTATTACGCTCACCCGACCACCCGCTTTAAAATTGTTTTAGATTGGAATATATAGTAAGATACTATGGAACCACCTAGTTATTTTCTTTTTTAGGCCACCCAACTCAATAGTTTTAGGATATTTTCCACCATGATCACCCAGCCAAACCATTCCGAAACGCAAGAAGCGCATCGGTTACGACAATTTATTGTATGGGATTCTTTGAGTAATGCTTTGCCACTGGTCGCGCTTCCGATCATCCGGTTACTCATACCCGGTACCGACTGGATATGGCTGATTGAGGTGGAAGTTACTTTAAATCAATTGGTCCTGGCCTGGTCCTACTACCAGACCCGGCAAGGCTATACGGATCGATCTATCCTGGCGATCTGCCTTAGCCTGTGGATCATTGTGATTACCATAACGCTTATGTTACCAAGCGTATTCCCGATGGTTACTATACTGGTGATCTGGCCGGTGGCGGTTGCCATGTCCTACACCCGCCTGTCAAGTGTGCGAACTTTGATGGTTATTTCGACCTTGATTTCGTTGCTGGTTACAATTGCGGCAAATCAAAAAGACCCTTTCAATTTGCTAAAAATGGTCCCGGATTGGATCATTCCAGTTCTTAATTCAATGTTCGTGCCGATTTTTACCGGCCTGATTTTTTTATTGCTATGGCATTATAGTCGCCGCCTGAACGAAAGTCTCGATCAGACTCGCTTGACCAACGCCGCTTTGCTGGCCTCCGAACGTTCGTTGGAAGAACGGGTGCAGGAGCGGACCGCCGAGTTGGCTCAAAAAAATGCCGCTCTCGAACAGTCGCAAGCGGAACTGGCTCTAGCCCACGAACAGGCCCTGGAGGCCAGCCGGGCTAAAAGCAGCTTCCTGGCAACTATGAGCCACGAATTGCGCACGCCCCTGAACGCGATTATCGGTTATAGCGAAATGCTTCAGGAAGAAGCCGAGGATAAAGGGCATACCTATTACATGGTCGATCTTCAAAAAATTCACGGGGCCGGGAAACACCTGCTGAGTTTGATCAACGATATTCTTGATCTTTCCAAAATCGAAGCCGGTAAAATGGAACTCTACCTGGAAGAGTTTGTGGTCAGCGAGATGGTGGAAGCGGTCATAAGTACCGTAACCCCCCTGGTTCAGGCTCGTTATAATGAAATTATAGTAGAGATCAGCCCGGAAACCGGCCTGATGCAGGCCGATATTACCAAAGTTCGCCAGTGTTTGTTTAATTTGCTGAGTAATGCCCTCAAATTTACCGAAAACGGTACGATTACTATACAAACAAAGCGCGACCCCGCCGGAAATATTATTTTCAGGGTCGCCGATACCGGCATTGGTATGACTATCGACCAGCAAGAGCGGCTATTTCAAGCCTTTACGCAGGCCGACGCTTCCACTACCCGGCGTTATGGGGGAACCGGGCTTGGTCTAACCATCACCAAACGTTTCTGCCAGATGATGGGGGGCGATATAACCGTAAGCAGCCAGCCGGGACAGGGTTCGGTTTTTGAGATCATTTTACCAGCCCTGGTCCAAATCCCTCAAACTTTGCTCCTGTCAGGAGAAGGAGACATGGAAAAAGAAAGGGAAGTTGGCCTGGAGTCAAACCTGGAAGCCCAAAATTCAACTAATACGGTTCTGGTAATTGACGACGATCCACTGGTATACGATTTGATTCGCCGTTTTTTGACAAAGGATGGGTTCCAGGTGGAAGGGGCCTTAAAAGGCGAAGAAGGGCTACGCCAGGCCCGCGAACACAAACCGGTAGCGATTGTGTTGGATGTAATGATGCCGGGGATGGATGGCTGGGCCGTGCTGACGACACTCAAAGCCGATCCGGAACTGGCCGATATTCCGGTAATTATGGTGACGATGATTGATGATAAAAGTCTGGGTTATACGCTTGGGGCCGCCGAATATCTTACCAAACCCATCGACCGACACCGTTTGTTGAATGTCCTAAAAAAATACCGCCAGACTACCCCTTCACGAACGGCTCTGCTGGTCGAGGACGATCAGGAAATTCGCTATATTCTCAGGCGGTGGCTGGAAAAGGAGGGCTGGTCAGTCGAGGAAGCCTCTAACGGACGAATCGGGCTGGACAAAGTGAAGGGTTACTCGCCGGACCTGATTTTACTCGATCTGATGATGCCCGAAATGGATGGGTTTGAAATGGTAAATGAATTGCAACTCGACCCTACCCTGTGTAATATTCCGGTCGTGGTGTTGACCGCCAAAGAAATTAGTTCCGAAGACCGATTGCGGCTAAATGGCTCGGTGGAGAAAATATTACAAAAAG
This sequence comes from Chloroflexia bacterium, assembly GCA_038322625.1. Classification (GTDB taxonomy): domain Bacteria; phylum Chloroflexota; class Chloroflexia; order Chloroheliales; family Chloroheliaceae; genus 54-19. The sequence continues at coordinate 65,871 of JBBQGA010000024.1, read as the reverse complement.
GCAATTATAACCGGGACGAACTTTTGAACATACTACGAAATTTACTTTTGCGAATGGAACTTGACCAGCCAAATCTGATTGCCCGCACCGGATGAATGGACTTGATTACCTGTTGACGGCCTTCGGGTTGTTGGGCCTCATTCTCAGCGGCGCGGCCCTGGTAGGACGACAACCCTGGCGAGAGCTTGCCACGATTGCGCTTGGCTCAGTAGCCCTATGTCTGATCGGGGGTGGGGGACTGGCGGAACAGCCGGTGGTATTCTGGGCCGGGGTCGTGTTACTGGCCGGGGCCTTTGTCTATGAATGGCGGGGTAAAAACGGCAAATAATAGTAAGTTTTGGAAACAGTAAGTAATGAAAAAGGAAAGCGATGACACAAATAACCGCTGAAAATGCTTTACAGGATTTGATCCAGGCATATATGCAAACCAATTTCGAGACGAACCCGCAGGTCGCCAGCTACCTCGGACTACACGAGTATGATGGCCGGGTGCCAGAGGTCAGTCCGGCGGCAATAACAACCTATGTCGCGCGTCTCAAAGATTTTGCCGCTCGACTGGCCCAACTTGAAGCCAATCCGGCGGATAAAGAAGCTGAATTCGACCGGCGGCTGCTTGACCAAACTCTGCAGCAGGACCTTTTTAGACTGGAAGAACTGCGTAGTTGGGCTATCAATCCGATGTATTACGCCGAGCTTATCACGGTCAGCCCTTATATCAACCGAAATTACGCCCCACTGGCCGAACGGATCGAGAGTTTAATTACCCATTTGTCGAAGGTTCCGGCGGTATTGGCGCAGGGTCAGCAAAACCTGGAGGCCGCTTTAGCCAGGCCAGCCCTGGAAACCGCTATCACAATGTATGAAGGAATGATCACCTATTACCAGAGCGACGTAACGGCAGAAGTCGCCCGCGCCAATGACCCGGTCCTGAGCGGACGCTTTGAGAAGAGTCGGGATGAAGCGATTGGCGCAATCAGCCGGTTCGTCGAGCAACTCAAGGCACGTTTGCCCCAGGCTCATTTTAATTTTGCTATCGGGGCCGGCAACTATCGCAAGATGTTGGCGACCGGCGAAATGGTCGATTGGCCGGTCGAGCAGGTATTAGAAGTCGGCCAACTCGACCTGGCTAAAAATCAGCAAGACTTAAAAACCCTCTGCGAACAGCTAAAACCCGGTGTGCCGGTTACGGAGGTGATGCGCGAAATAACAGGACACCACCCGACCCCGGAAACGCTGGTGCCGGATACCATCGCCAAACTGGAAGAGGTCCGCCAGTTCCTGATCGACCGGCAAATCGTGACAGTTCCCAGCGAGGTACGCTGCATCGTTGCCGAAACGCCGCCTTTTATGCGCTTTGCCTTTGCTTTTATGGATGCTCCCGGTCCTTTCGAGCCGGTCGCCACCGAAGCCTACTATTATCTAACACCGGTAGAACCGGAATGGACCGACCAACAAAAGGAGGAATGGCTGACCAAGTTTGATTACTACACCCTGCAAGATGTCAGTATTCACGAAGCCTATCCAGGCCATTATCTGCAATTTCTACATACCAAACTGGTAACGAGCCGCTTCCGCCAGATGATCTGGTCCTACTCGTTTGGCGAAGGCTGGGCGCACTACACCGAGCAAATGATGCTGGAGGAGGGGTTTGAAGCCGCCGAGCCACGCTATAAAATCGCTCAACTGGCTGAAGCTCTTTTGCGCGATAGCCGCTATGTTGCCTCGGTAATGATGCACACTCAAGGCATGAGCGTGGAGGAAGCCACCCGCTTTATAATGGAAAACGCCTATATGGAGGAAACTCCGGCAGCCAGCGAAGCTAGGCGCGGCACTTTCGACCCCGGCTATCTTAATTACACTCTGGGAAAATTGCTTCTTTTGAAGTTACGTGAGGACTACAAAGCCGAACAGGGGCCAAACTTTAATCTACGCGAGTTCCACGACAGAGTGCTGGCCTACGGCGCACCACCGGTTCCACTGCTCCGCCCGCTCCTGCTGAAGAACGATAACGGCCAGATTTTGTAAACTATTCTGACAAAAATACCCTATTCGCCTTAATTGGAGGATAGGGTATTTTTATTACATAATCTTTATTATTTGAACAAAACTTTGGTACAGGTCAGATGCTGACCGCCACCGGTTCCGAATAGGGCAATCGGGCCGCTCACCGTCCGACCGGTTTTGGGGGCTTCCAGATTTATGCCAAACAGACTGAGGCCGCTGCTAAACTTAAACTGGGGCGCCTTGAGCGTGACCGGAGCCGCGCAACCGCCCGACGATTTAATCTCAACGTTTTTATCGATAGTGAGGGTCGAACTAAAGTTAAGCGGACCAGCCAGATTAAGCTTGATCAGCCCGCCCACACCAGCCTGACCAAGCGCGTAATTAAAACTACCGCAAGCGTTATGAGTAGTATTGGGATCGGTAACGTTGAGAGCATCGCAGCCATTGATACTAAAATTTGCGTTGTAGCTGGTATTCCGGTTGGGCGTGGTAATAGAGTGATTAACTGCTCCGCCATCCGACCAGCTTACAAAAGTGTAGGGTCCGCCATTGGCGGGTGGGGCCAGACTGGTCAGTGGGAAGATATAATTATCCCAGGAAGTGAGCGTAACCGGTAGCGAGTAAGGGTCGCCATTAATGGTTAAACTACCGCCGGTGGGAGTAGTGTCGAACGTCAGGTTTACCAGATGAGGTAGCAGATTCTGAGTGATAGTGGTGCTGATACCCAGCGAGTTGATAGCGGTGAGCTGAATTTCCAGGTAACTGTTGGCAGCACTGGCAAAATCTTCCAATAGCGGGGCCGGGTCCGTAACGAAACTGGCGACGCCATCCACAGTCATGAAAGGATGTCTGTGTAAATTTGTAGGTGTCCCATGATAACGGGTAATTACCCAATGCAAAGCACTGGCGGGTAGCGTTCCGTCAACCTCATCAGTCGCTTTCCCGGAAACCGTAAACACCTGACCAACATAAAAACGGGTCGAAGGTACCGGAGTCAGGATTTGGGGGGTCGGGCCGGAAGCACCCGGATAAAGCTTGATCGTGGCGGTATTAGATAGGGCGTTATTACTGTCCTTTACCTGGAGAGAGGCGGTAAACGGGCCTTTGGCTGTATATTGGTGGCTGATAGTAGCAGACACAGTTGTGGTTACGGGACTACCATCGCCAAAGTTCCAGATGTAGGTCAGGGGATTATTGTCCGGATCGGAACTACCGCTACCATTAAAATTAACCGTGAGAGGCAGAGTTCCGGTGAGCGGGTTGGCGGCGATAACGGCAGTTGGGGGCCGGTTTACGCCGCTTCCACTGTAATATAGTACGTGAATCTGGCCGCCAGCGGCATAGCTCGAATAATAAAGGGCCTGGGTAGCCGAGCCACCAGAAGGGGTATAGGGGCCAAACTGCAAATCAATCGCGCTGCTGCCTCCCAGCCCGGTCACAAAATCGGTCGAAACGTTACTGGCATCCAGGTTAAAGATTTTACCGCAGACATAATCCGAATATAGATAGGTATTATCGTATTTCGCGGGCCAGTAGCCCGGTGGAATAAACACCCCACCGGTAATCGAGCTACAGCCGGTATTGTGGCTGTATTCAGCAATCGGAGCAACTGCGCCAGTAGGTTTATTGGTACAGGGATTGTCGCTGCCGGTGGCGTGGTTGCCTTCGCAGACGTTCCACCCGTAGTCGGCATTAAGCTGGCCCTGGTCGATTTCCTCCCACCGTCCGCCGCCGACATCATTTATATAAAAAGTGCTGCTGCCCGGTTTGAAATTGAACCGGAAGGGATTTCGCAAACCCCAGGCATAGGTTTCCGTACAAAATCCTGATCCAACTAATGGATTTGGACCGACCAAACCACACTGTCGCGCCCCACCGGTACCCACATAAGGATTGGTGTTAGGTATCGAGCCGTCCTTATTGATCCGCAAAATCTTGCCGGAGAGATATTCTCGATGACGCGAATTACTATTGCTATCCTGGCAATTACTGGTATTAGTAAAATCGCAGGCACTGTCTCCCACGCTGATATACAACAGACCATCCAGGCCAAAATGCAGGTCGCCGCCGTTGTGATTGCCGTTGAAAGAAGGGATATTATCCAGCAGGACGGTTTCGCCGGTGGCCGGGGTAGTCGACCAATTGACATTGATCACATTATTAGCCGGTAGGACGAAGCGGGAAACCCGGTTGACCGGACCGTTCACAAAATCTCTGGTCGGGCAATTAGAGTTCGGAACCCGGTTATAGGTGTAATAAATATAAATGTAATTATTGCTGGCAAAGTTGGGATCAACCGCGATACCGAGCAAACCACGTTCGCTGTTACTGCATAACCGGTTAGCCGGGATCGTCATAGCCGGGGTAGTCAGCAAGGCCCCGTTCTGGTAAACCCGCAAATTGCCGGTCTAGGTGGTTATTAGCAAACGTCCGTCCGGTGTAAAGGCCAGAGCGGTCGGGCTGCCGACGTTAAACAACGTCACATCCGTAAAGCCAGCCGGGAAAGTCGCTGCCGAAGATACTGGCAGAGTTTGGACCGGTTGAACTATAAGACCAAACAAAATCAAGCCCGCAACAATAACCCGAAATTTACTACCGGGCATAAATGACCATCCTTCTATTTATCAGCTTGCAGTTAATTATCAGAGCTTTTCGCCAGGCGATTATTTGCAATAAAAGTAATTAAACAGGCAGGTTTAGCCTTCTCAGGCTGCTAGCTCCAGCCTCAGCCTTGCCACCGGTTTGAATAGAATGGGTGACACTCTTGCCAGCTAGAAATAAGCTGAAATGGGAAAGAGTTGTTTCCGGTTTTAGGGTTAAAGTGTGCGAGGAAGTTAAATTTTTTGTAACTGTTCACCCTACCACTAAAAATTTAGCGGGGTAGGTAGGGGTCGGGTACCCTATGGATGCCCTGCGCGGGGTCGTACAGGCGGGTACCCTTTGGGTGCCCCTGTATCTCTTTTTCTTTTTCCCCTCCCTGGGGAGGGTCAGGAGTGGGGCCTGAACAGTTACAATTTTTTTGTATGGCACACTGAGCCAATATAAGTTTAGCTTAAAAGAGGGAAATTACAACAGACAAAAAGTACTAGAAGTGGTGAGGTTTTTGAAACCGGCGAGAGGTATTATTGACCAAGGGCCTGACCGATGCGTTCCTTGACCAGTTCAGTAAGTTTGGGACTATAGCCGAGGTGGGAGCCAATCGTCACCGAGATACCAGGATTAAGTTCGCACCAGGCATTGATTATGCCGGGCAAATCCTCTTTGACGTGGCGACCGAGATGCAAAAAATAGGGAATTATAATCACCCGGCGCACGCCTGCCGAGCGACAATTGTCCAGGCCGGTCCTAATATCCGGTTGAGTGAGTTCGAGGAAAGCACATTCTACCAGTTCAAACTGACCGTTAAACCTGAGATCATCGGCCACCCGGAACAGCGCACCGTTGGCATCCATCGCCCGGCTACCGTGAGCCAGTAATAATATAGCGGTCAAAGCGTCGTTATTCATCTAGCCTCCGAAGCCAGGTTGGTTTGCCGGGTGTCGGTTTTCCGGCCAGGCTGGTAGCCTACCGTCATCAAGACTTTCCCACCTCAGTATCAGTATCCTCAATCAAATTTTCTAAGACTCGCCGCGCCTGTGCCGGTTGGCCGTTATGCAGCAGTTCCAGGGCCGAGGAATGGATCATAGCTTGCCACAGGGCCGGTCGCCGGGAGGCTTCGACCTCGGCTTTAACTCTGGGCCGCAAGGTTGTGAGCAGGTCGGCCAGTTCCCCATAATCAGGACCAACTGTGTCTGAGAGCAGTTCGCGCAGATAAGCCGACAGGGCTGCATTGCCGCCGGTATTGACAGCCAGTAGAACCGGTCCCCGCCTCACAACAGCAGGAATAATAAAATCCGATTGGTCGCCATCGTCGGCCAGATTTACCAACCGCCCCGCTTGCCGGGCCGCGTCGCCTATCTCGCGGTTGATTTCGCTAGCGTTAGTGGCCGCAAAAATCAGCCCGGCCAGCGGAAAAGCCGCCAGATCGCCGCTTTGCCATTCCCGCTGGTGCCACTCGATCTGATTGGCTTCCGCCAGGTCGGACAGAGCGGGGGTTAGCTGCGGCGAAATGACAATAACGCTGGCCCGCGCCAGCAGCAAGCCTCTGATCTTGCGCTCGGCCACCACCCCGCCCCCGACCATTAGCACCTGTCGCCCGGCGAAAAAAGCCGGGGTCAGGGTTAGGGGGTAAAATTCACCTTCAGCCATCTTACCAGGTTTCCAACAAGGCTTTGTCCTGCCGGTTGATAAATTCGCGGAAGGTATCTTGCGGCTGGCGTTCGTTCAGATAGCGGTGCAGCAATTCGGCGATGTAGTTCTTGACCTGTTCCGCCGGGATACGCCGGTTGAGATGTTCGCCCAGTTGGAGTTCGCCACCCAACCGGCCACCCAGATATATCTGGTAAACTTCCTCTTTCTCACCGGTCTGGCTACCATCCTGACGCACCAGTGACCCTAGCAAACCTATATCGGCCACCTGGTAGCGGGTGCAGGAGTTCGGGCAGCCGCTCATATTAATGCTGATAGGCTCGTTCCAGTCGGGGAACTCTTGCTCCAGGTATTCGATAATTTCGGCGGTGCGGTTCTTGGTTTCGGCCACCGCCACTTTGCAAAACTGGATACCGGTACAGGCCATCGCGCCGCGCCGGAAAAAATTCTGCTCGTTGCTGGAAAGACCGATCTCCTCGACGGCTTCGCGTAAGGCCCTTACGTTAGCTTCCGGCACATTTAATATTACCAGGTTCTGGAGAGTAGTCGCCCGGAGATGCCCATCGGCATACTGCTCGGCCAGACCGGCGACCTTCTTCAATTGTCCGGCATCGACCCGACCGCGCAGGGTCGCCATCCCGACCGCAAACAGGCCCGGCTGCTTTTGCGGGGTAACGCCTACATGATCTCCATAAGGATTGGTATTACCCTCGTAATGCGGGTTATCGGTCAGTTTATAACCCAACCGTTCTTCCAGCACTTCGCGGAATTTCTGCGGTCCCCAATCGGCCATCAAAAATTTCAATCGGGCGTGCTGCCGGTTGCGCCGGTAGCCAAAATCGCGGAAGATCGTGGTAATCTGATAGCAAACCTTTATTACTTCGTCAGGCCGGATAAAAGCCGCCAGACGTTTGCCAAAGTGAGGCTGGGCACCCAGTCCGCCACCGACCCACAAATCAAAACCGATTTCACCGGTTTCAGCATGCCGAATACCGACCAGACCAATATCATTAATTTCGTGCTGAACCCAGTGGTCGGCACTGCCACTGATCGATATTTTATATTTGCGGGGTAAATCGCTAAATTCCGGCTGGCCGGTCAGAGCCGCGTTTGCCGCCTCGACAAGCGGCCAGGTGTCGATCAGTTCGCCCTGCTGCACACCCGCCAGCGGTGAACCAATCACGTTGCGGACGGTATCACCGCAAGCCCCTTTAAGGCCCAGCCCAACTTCGTTTAGAGCCTGGTCAATCGGTGGCAGACTGGAAATCGGTAGCCAGTGCAATTGAATATTCTGCCGGTCGGTAATATCAGCCAGACCGCGTCCGTATTTCTCGGCCAGATCGGCAATCGTGCGAAGCTGCAAGCTGGTCAGGTCGCCGTTAGGAATCTTGACCCGCAACATAAAGAAGCCATCGGATTGAGGGCGTTGAGTATAAAGGCCATACCATTTGAAGCGGTCGAAATCATCCGGCGCAATCGAATCGAAACCGGTTTCGGCGTAGCGTTCAATATCTTCCCATACGTCGAAGGGGTTTTTTTCTTTTTTTATTCGCTCCATTTTATTTAATTTTACGGGAGCTTCTTTATCTACTAAAGTCATTTATTAATCTCCTGATTTCTTGACGGACGGTCTATTTTGGATTAAAGCGTTGCTTTTCGGTCCGGTCGATCTGGACTACATGGCCGTCTTGCAGAGTTATTTGAACATAGCCAAATTTTATCTGACGGACGGCTTGTAACACTTTACCCAGGATTTCGGCTTCCTCGGCACTTATGGCCTGCCGGGACAAATCAGTTTGAGCAGTATTATCAAAATTCTGCCGGTTTATTTCCACAGACATTGGTTACTCCCAACTTTGTTGAGTTTGTTGGTCAATATTATTCAATACAATAAAAGATTTATAACATACCCACCTACGAATGTCAACCCGCTATAAATGTGGAAATGATGCGGTTTGAGTAAAAATGGCCGGTTGAATGCTAACCTGGTCCGACTGTTTTACCTTGACAATTGAGCAGGTCTGGCCCACAATAAACCAGGCATCAAAAAGGAAAGCTCGACCTAAAAAGCTCGACCTAACATAAAGGAAACGAAGCTATGTCAATAAATCTCCCACCGCTGGTAGATGAACAAAAGCTCAGTCAATACCTGACTGTCCGATTACCCGGCGCGGAAGCCGGTAGACCGCTTACCGCAACCAAAATCGGCACCGGCCATTCCAACGAAACTTTTTTAATCCAGCGTGGCAGTGGACCAGTGGCGGAAGAATGGGTGTTGCGTCGCCCACCGCGCGGTCCTTTGTTGCCCACCGCCCACGACGTTGGCCGTGAATATGCCCTGATCAGCGCACTGATCGGCACGGCCTTACGGGTACCCCAACCGGTGTTATTTTGCGCCGACGAAAGCGTGATAGGCGCACCCTTTTACCTGATGGAAAATATTAGTGGGGTGGTGATCCGCAGCCATATGCCGGAGGCGTTTGCCAACCCGGCAGGCCGAGCCGATCTGGCCGAGGAGTTGATCCGAACGCTGGTCACGCTGCACGCGGTGGATTGGCAAGCGGTAGGACTGGATAAACTGGGCAAGCCGGAGGGTTATCTGGCCCGGCAGCTTAAACGCTGGACCGGTCAACTGGACAAATCACGGACCCGTGAAATTCCCGAACTGGATGCCGTGAGTGAGTGGTTGAGTGAACATTTACCGGTTTCGCCGCCCGCGACGGTGGTTCACGGCGATTTTAGAATTGATAACGTGATGTACGCAGCCCAACCCCCGGCCAAAGTGCTGGCGGTTTTGGACTGGGAGATGGCAACTATTGGCGACCCCCTGGCCGACCTGGGTTATTTGCTCTCGAACTGGCGCGAACCGGGCGACCCACCACCGCAGTTAGGGCACGCGATGGACAATGTGACCGACCAGCCTGGCTTTCCGAGCCGGGAGCAACTAGCCGCCCGCTACCAGGAGTTAAGCGGACGTAGCGTTACAAACCTACGCTTTTACGAGGCCCTGGCAGTCTGGAAGCTGGCAATATTGCTGGAAGGCAGCTTTGTGCGCCATAAAGCCGGGACTACCGAGGACCCTTTCTTCGCTCAATTGGAAACCGGTGTGCCGGAGTTGGCCCGTCGCGCCCTTAATATCTGTAACGGCCAGGGCAGTTAGCGGTGTTCAAGCTGACGGCAACCGCACCCCGATTGTGAGCAAAATGTTGGCGTAAATGCGCTGCTCCCCGGTGGCAATCGCCAGCGCAACATCGGGGGTGCGGCTGGCCGCGTAGAAAGCGAAACGTTCCAGCCGTTCCAGGGTCATAGTGGCCGGTAATAGGGCCGAAAACTGCCCGAAAATTGCCGGTTCCGGCAGACCTTCCGCCGGTTGCATCACGCTGGCGGCCTCCACCGGGACCGCTTGCAGCAAAGCCTCCAGCACTTCAATTACATTCACCACCCCCGGTCGCAAATTCAAATATACCCGTCTGGCTAACGGGTTCGTGCCGGTCGAGAGCGGATAATTGCCGTCCGCGATCAGTATTTTGGAGCCGTGTCCGGCGGAAGCCACTGCCGCCAGGATTTCCGGGTGGATCAATTCGTAACTTAACATTAGCCGAGTCACCTTTTTTATTGAACTTTTTCTTACCCGCTTCTAGCGACCTTTGAAGTTAGGCTGCCGTTTCTCGCCAAAGGCCAGCATGGCTTCGCGGACATCGTTGGTGGCGAAGCAACGCTGGATGTAGGCCAGTTCGCTTTTTAGTTGTGGTTCCAGGCCGGTATCGAGTGAACTCGCCAGCAAGCGTTTGGCATAAGTAAGAGCGACCGGCGGGCCACCGGCCAGTTTAGCCGCATATTCGGCGACAGCCTCCCCGAAACCTTCGGCGGGCAATACCTGGCTGACCAACCCGATTCGCTCGGCTTCTTCACTGGTAATATCACGGGCGGTCAGGATTAGATCGGCGGCGCGAGAACTGCCGATCAGCCTCGGCAGGAAATAACTTACCCCGGCATCGGGCGATAATCCGCGCCGGATATAGCCGGTGGTGACGACCGTACCGGCTTTGATCAAGCGAATATCGGCCCCTAGTGCCAATGCCAGCCCGGCTCCGGCTGCCGGTCCATTGATCGCCGCGATCACCGGTTTATCGCATTTGGTCAGGGCTAGAGCCTGCAAACCCACCCAACCGAGTTCTTCCAACCGGGCGTGACGGCTGGCATTGTTAGTAGTCATCACCTGGGCTACGTTGGCCGGGTCGAGGTCCAGACCGGCACAAAAGCCGCGTCCCGCCCCGGTTATTACCAGCACCCGAACGGCGTCATCCTCCGAGGCTTCGTCAATCGACCGGTAGATTTCCTCCGAAAGTTGGTGATTGACCGCGTTTAATTTTTCAGGCCGGTTCAGGGTGATCGTCCTTACGCCTTGCTCAGTGGTATCTACCAGCAGATGTATATATTCCCTGCTCATAGTAATCATTCCTTTCTTACTTAATATTATAGTATTTTCGCTTCCACCTCACAAAGTGAGGTGGAAGCGAAAATAAAAAGGGATTTAACAGGGGAGACCCCTGTGTACCTCCCGCAGGGGTTGCACCCCTACTAACCCCGCTTTAAGCTGGTTTTCGCCTTAGTCGAATGAATTCGAGAAAAGTCTGGCAATCAGGAGGCACTTATAGTGACTGGCTCGTTGATGTGAATACGAACGGAAACAACCGGGCCAGCCATTTTGGAAGTCAGCACATAGTCCAAATTCTGGAGCAGATGGCGCATATGCCAGTTATCGGCCAGCACCAGAGCCTCCAGAAAGTCGATATTGTTGCGCCGGGCAATAAGAATGAGTTCCTCCAGCAAATATTGACCTAACCCAAACCCCTGATAGGCATCTCGCACCACAATTGCCATTTCCGCCACCCCCGGTTCGATCAGATAATAACGAGCAATTCCTTCGATCTCATCCAGTTGCGGCTCGCCGGACTCGACATTTAGGCGGACAGCTACCACAGCCGCCTGAGATTGTCCATCGAGAGTGGACATGGTCCGGGCTTCCTGTTCGCTTAACTCTTTTTTAAAGCCGTGAAAACGGTAGAATACAGAGTCGCTTGAGAGGCGACTATGATGGACCTGTAGGGCCGGGGCATCGCTCGGACGAATAGGCCGGAGGGTTAGTTCCACCGGTTGGTTTTCGTAATGAACCGTTACTTTCCGAAAGTTTTCAGGTTGGTTCGACATAGTTGCTCCTTTCGGTCTATTCTAACCTAGCTCAACCAGTTTAGCCAGTTTGGTACCATTACACTATAGCGTGCGTAATCCTCAAACTGTTCGAGTTCGGTCACGCTAGCCTGCGGCTGTACCAAATGGAATATGACCTCCACCTATTCCGACTTTTCGACATTTCGATATTGTACAAAATAAAACCGGTCAGGCTTTTTACAGTCTAACCGGTCTTTTTTAGTTAAATAAACTGGCTATGCTACCAATTCTTCCAGAGCCGAACGGTCCTTGATAAAAATCATGCGGTTCTGAACATTTATCAGGTTGCGCTTTTGGAGTTCCATCAGCTTGCGAGTAACCGTGACCCGGTTCGAGCCGATCATATCGGCCAGTTCCTGGTGGGTCAGGCCCAGTTCAATTGCCACGCCGCCTTCGGTGTCTTTCACGCCAAATTCGGTCGCCAGCTTTAACAAAATGTTGACCAGCCGCAGCGAAACATCCCGGCCCAGCAAACCTTCAATCAAAATTTGCGATTGCGATAGCTGTTGCGAGAAGCTGTAGATAATCCTGGAGGCCAGTAGTGGCGATTGCTCCATCAAGGTTTCAAGTGAGCTTTCCTGGATGTTAGCTACAATCGAGTCCTTCATGGCTTCGGCGTATACGTCGTGGAAGTAGCTGTTATGATTGTTGGATTGAGCGAAAACATCGTTCACCCCCAGGATCGAGAGGGTGATAGCCCGGCCGTCCGGCAGAATTTCGTAGAGGCGAACCCGGCCCATCATCACAAAATACAATACTGAGCGGTTGTCGCCGGGTTGAAAGATTTTGAAGCCTTCTTTGTAGCGAACCAGTTTGAAAGCGGTGATACTCTTTACCAGGTCGGTTAGCGAGGTGCGTTCCAGGCGCAACCGGCGCGATTCGGCACTTTCAGCCGCCAGTTCATCCTGGATCAAGCGGTTTTCATCGATATAGCCGTTCAGGATTGCCCCCTCGGCCCGCGACCGCAAAAGGTTTAGACGTTCGGTGATCGGGCGTAGCAGGACCGGATTGGCTTCGACGGTGGAAGTAGAGACAATCACTTCCCACATCATATTCATCATCGCCGACATCTGGCTAACTACCGACTCGATGCGAGTAACCGACCGCGCCTGGAAGCGGCCTTCTCGTTCGAGGTGCGATAGATATTCATCGTAACGACCGGTTTTAAGGGCTTTGAGCAACTGATCCCATAAAGCCATATGACGGCGGCGTACATCCGCATCAAAACGGGCTACCTCGAAGCCATAACCGTGCTGTTCGATCATTTCGGACCATTTCTTCCGAAAGGCGACCTTAGCTTCGGCCAGGGCTTTGGCTAACTCATCAGTCATTATAATCCCCATTTACTCTAGCTGTTTGAGCAGGTCTTGGGGCAGGGACAAATACCAGGTGCGGAAAAAATACGTACCTGATATAGAGAACAACTTTGTTCCTGCTCGTTCGTATTTGTTTTAGTCACACTCAAGCACGGTGATAAGGGTTCTTGCCATAAAGCATTGATCGAGGCATTCCAACAACATCGATCAAGAGCAGAGCGTCTTCCAGGTTTCGCTAGTTTACAAATTGGGCGAGGAAAAACTCCAAATCCTCAGTTGGTCCAATCTGACATACCCCCCGGAAGTCTATCTAAAAGAGTTTTTTATGCTACTAACTAACGCTAAACTTAACACAATGTCCACAGTACGTGTATGTAATTATAACCCTTTTTCCGCAAAACACAAGTTTTTTTAGAGCCAGTTTTAACGATAGGTAATACCCATTTTGTGCATTAGAAACGGAAAAGTCTTGTCAAAACTAACTCGAATAAGGGCCAGATGCCTGGGAGGAGGAGCCGAGGTTTTTGAGCGATTTGGTAGCGTCCAGAAACCCGGCCAGGATCAGGCTTCGGCTTCGGCCAAAGCTTTCTCCGTAGCTTTTTCCGTAGCCCGTTGTTTATTAAAGCATTCGCTACAATAAACCGGACGAGCCAGGCGAGGACGAAATGGAACTGTAGTATCTTTACCGCATTCGGCACAAACTACTTTGCTCACTTCGCGCATTGTTACCGGTGGGGCATCCAGGGCCGTCATCGAAGGTAAATTATTGAGGATGGCCTGTTGTTTTCGTTTATTACGACATTCCGGGCACCGGCCTGGCTCATTTTGAAGACTCTTTTGCCGGTAAAAATCCTGCTCCCCGGAAGTAAACAAGAACTCCTGAGAACAATCCTTACATGTCAACATTTTATCGGCGAAGTCCATGATAACCCTCCTTGCGTGACCCTTTTTCAAACGGCCAGATACCGCACCAGCACACAAAGCCGCCGGGTCAAAACTAATGATATATAAAGAGTGGTAAGTTAAAAGGTAGACAGTTATAGCTAAATATGAACCGAAATATTAGTCAGGGTAGTAAATCTATGCAACAATCTTGGTTTGAGTATAATCCATTTTCAGACAGATTGCAATACATATTAACTTTAGATTAACTTGGTTTGCTGTATATTTTAACCAGGGTGTAGTGGGGTTGACAATCAGTCTTCGACTTTTAAGCGGTGAGTGATGCGGGCGGCCAACCGGCGCGGCAAGGGGTCGCCATCATCGGCTTCAAATTCGTGGGTAGTCAGGACCATCACACAGGTATCGTCCTGGGGGCGACGACGGTCGGCGGTCAGAGCCAGTTCCAGCAAACGGTCGGCCAGTATTTGGGCCTCCGGCAACCCGGCCAGTTCCAGTTCAGTCAGAAAGTGAGGAATATCCACCCCAGAGGCGTTGTAACGCTCACCCGCGCTACTGAGGCCATCGGTGAAAGTAACTACCACTAGACCGGGCTTGAGCGGCAATTCGCGGATGACCGGGCGAGTGCGCGGGTAAATTCCCAGTGGAACCGACTCTTCTGCCAGGGTCAAGACCGCCGGGCGATCACCCGCAGTTGAAACAAAAGAAGAAGAAAAATCAGCCACATATACCGGCTGTGGATTGTTGCGGCTGATAACAACAGTCTGGCTCACCAGATCAACCGATAGCAAATTGAGGGTGGCCGAAACCTGACCGAGTTTATGGCTGTACAGCTGGTCATTGGCTGCCCGCGCCACCACTCCATCGCGGACCCCCTGCTTGAGAAGGGCGATACAATGCCCGGCCACAAAATTGCTAAGGTTTTTAGCCGACCGGCCAGTACCCTGCCCATCAACCATAATCCCGGTCAGTCCACCCATACCCACCGGACGTTCTACCAGTTCAAAGGTATCACCACTCTCGCGGCTGGCATACTTATTAACTTTTGCTACTCCAAACCGCATATCCAGCATAGTGGTTGATTAACTCGCTTTGATCCGTTATAATACCGGCTGTAAAGCACAATTCTAAGGGCCTTTGGCGCAGCGGTTAGCGCAATCGACTCATAATCGACAGGTCGCTGGTTCGAATCCAGCAAGGCCCACCTCCGCTAACAAACAACAATACCCATCTCAAACAAATCGCTATATTTCCAGTAATCTCATCACCGAACAGTCCAACCGCTTTTTAGGTCTAAAGTTCAGGTCTTATTACGGATTTTGTAATGGATTAATTCTGCTTGCAGTTTTATTATAACACTAGAGACAGCTACTTTGATCCTTATGCGGTCCGGGCGGGCGGCACGAAGCGCAGGTCCAGGCTGGTCGGGTCGGCCAGGTCCAGGAGTTGGGCGATAACCTGACGCGAGGCTAGCGGTTCGCCGGTGGTGTAGCAAACCAACCGCCCCTGACCTGACTGGGGGTTTAGCAAACCGGCAGCGGCCAGCACCCGCCCGGTTTGCTGCGCGACTGCATCACCGCTATCGATCAGGTGCATCCGGCCCTGCAAGATGCTTTCCAAAGCCGGTCGCAAAAAAGGGAAATGGGTGCAACCCAGCACCAGAGCGTCGGCCCCGCCCACTAGCAAAGGTGCCAGCGCAGTTTCCAGGATTGCGATGGTGGCGGGCGAGCTAGTCTGCCCGGCTTCGACCGCTTCCACCAACCCGATGGGAGCCGCGATCAAGACTTCCAAACCGGTAGCGAACCGGTCAATCACATCCTGCAAAACCGGCGCACGACCGGTGGCCTGGGTCGCCAGTACACCGATCACACCGGTTTTAGTCTGGCTGGCTGCCGGTTTTACCGCCGGGACCATCCCAACAATCGGGATTTCCGGCCATTCCAGACGCAATTGCGCTACCGAGGCAGTACTGGCGGTGTTACAGGCGATAACCAGGGCTTTGGCTCCCTCGTCGAGCAAGTATCCACAGGCCTGGCGGGTTAAGGCTAATAACTCGGCGGGCGGGCGTGTACCGTAAGGACAATTTCCCCGGTCGGCAAAGTAAAGTAGGTCTTCTTGCGGCAACAAACGCCGAATTTCGCGCATTACCGATAAGCCGCCCACCCCGCTGTCCATCACTCCCAACGGCCTGGTCTTCCCTGACTCCACCCCGGCCTCCTTTAGCTTATTATTAGGACTTGTTTTGCCTGTTATAACCAGATTTGCCACCAGGGCGAGTTTGTAAAAAAGGGTGGCAAAGGCACCTCCTGCCAATCCTATCCGGCCTCAACCAGTTCACCTGATTATAACATCAAAACTCTGGCAATAATTTGGAGTTATGTAGTATACTAGGGTAAAATTCGTACCGTGTGCTATTTTACAGCTTGGTTATATTTTTACGGTGGCCGACAGTGATTGTCAGTCACCGTAAAAATATTCAACAGATCGGTCCAAATCGACCCAAATCGACCCAAATCGACCCAAAAGGTAGGTACAGAAAGTGCGCCTTGATGATAGCAAATTCTAGCCAGTCAATAAGTCCTGTACTAACTCTTATTGGCAATATTGCAACGATTATCAACCAATCTAATGATCTGGATAAATTACTAACCGAGGCGCAGTCTGAAATAGAGCAAACGTTGGGACGGGGCCAGAGTGCTATCTGGCTGGTGGATACCGATTCGTACCAGGTTCGGTTATATAATCAACAAGGGCTGCCCCTCCCACTCTGGAAAGAACTGGCTAATTATACTTTACCGGTAACGGTGGCAGACCTGGAAGCTGAAAAAGAAACCGGTCAAATTTTAAACACCATTGCCGAGGAGCTTTTCCGGCAGACCCAGGCCAATCAGATTGAGACCGTCCAGAATTACCCGTTATTTGCTAGTGACCAGTGGTTAGGAATAGTGAGCTTGTTCGGTCATGCACCGGACCAGGTAACTGATGAGGGTCTAAAAGTCGTTGCCACTTTGCTTGGTACGGCCATTTATAACACCAGGGTCTTTGAAGCGGAACGCCGCAGACGGCAGGAAATCGAGGCGGTCCAACAGGGAAGTATCAGTCTGACCAGTTCGCTGGATTTACCGGAGGTGCTGGACGCCATACTTTCGGCTACTTTCGATCTGGTGCCAAGTAGGAATTCGCATATTTACCTCTACGATCCCCAGGAAGATAAAATCACGCTAGGGCTGGCCCGCTGGGCCAAAGGCACCGAACGCCGCTATTATCAACCCGAGTCGGGCGGACTGACCTATAACGCCGCGCGAACCGGCCAGATGATTGCAGTTGAAGAGATGGCCGACCACCCGGTATATTCGCAAAACGACGGCAAAGGCGCGATTATCGCCATACCGCTTAAATTTGGCCTGACTGTGGTCGGAGTAATGACCATCGCTTACTTCGGGAGCCGTAAATTTAGCCAGAACGAGCTAAACGTGCTGCAATTGTTGAGTTCGCAAGCCGCAATCGCCATTCATAATGCCAATATGTTTGAAAAGATTAGCACGGCTAACGTCTCCAAAAGTCAGTTTTTGGGCACTATGAGCCACGAACTGCGGACCCCGCTCAACGCAATTTTGGGTTACAGCGAAATGCTGCGCGAGGAAGCGCGCGATAGCGGCCAGGCCTCGACCGCCGAAGACCTGGACCGGATTTACAACTCAGGCAAAAATTTGCTCCATTTGATCAATGATATTCTGGATTTGTCCAAACTTGAAGCCGGTAAAATCGAACTGCATCTTGAGTCGTTTAGCCTCGAACAGTTGATAACCGAAGTCAAGCAAACCTGCCAACCCCTGCTGGACAAAAACCACAATACGCTCGAAATTATCCTTGACGACCTGCCGGGCGAGATGCACGCCGACCTGACAAAATTGCGCCAGAGCCTTTTGAATTTGATCAGCAACGCCAGCAAGTTCAGCCAGCATAGCTCGATTGTCCTTGAAATCCGGCGGTTGGTGCGTAATGCTTCGGATTGGATTGTTTTCCAAGTTACCGATAAAGGTATCGGCATGAGTCCCGAACAGGTCGCCAAACTATTTCAGCCCTTTATGCAGGTAGACGCTTCGACCACCCGTAAATATGGCGGGACCGGGTTGGGTCTGGCGATCACCAAACGCTTTTGCCAGATGATGGGCGGCGATATTAGTGTCGAGAGTGAAATGGGACAGGGTTCGACCTTTATCTTGAGAATCCCGGCGGTAGTGGTAAATCTGCAATATCAGCCGGTATTTACCTAAAAAAGTCAGCCCGGAGGTCGGTAAAGATTATGGGTAAAAAGAAAAACAGCCCGACCGGAACCGAAGCCAGCCAGCAACTTGAGCAGCGTAACCGCGAACTGGGTATCTTGAAAGTTATCGCCGAGGAGCTAAACCGGGCAGTCGATGTCAAAAATACCCTGGAAAATTCGCTCCGGCTGGTGGCGGAATTGCTCGAACTTAAAACCGGTTGGGTCTGGTTGCTCGACGAGGGCAGTGCCGAACCTTTCCTGGCGGCTTCCCAGGCTTTACCGCCCTTTCTGACCGCCAAACCGTCCCGGATGCAAGGTAAAGACTGCCTGTGCCTCTCAACTTTCCTGGCGGGCGACCTGACCGGGGCCGCAAATGTGAATGTGCTTGAATGCAGTCGCCTGATGGGTGGTGTTGATGGCACGGACGGTCTGCGCTACCACGCTTCAATCCCTCTCTATGCTCACGGCAAGCCCCTCGGTGTGATGAATGTAGCCGGTTCCGACTGGCGCGGATTCGAGTCGAACGATCTTCAGCTACTTTATACTATAGGCTATCAGATCGGGGTAGCTATCGAGCGGTCCCGGCTGTTTGATCAGACGGTCCGGCTGGCTACCACCGAAGAACGTAACCGGCTGGCCCGCGAAATTCACGATACTATCGCTCAGGGCATGGCGGCAGTAATTTTGAATCTGGAGAGTGCTGAGGTATTGTTGGAGGACCCCGACCCGGCCCGGCAGGTAAAAGCCCGTGAGAAACTCGGCAAGGCCCTGGCCCTGACCCGCGCCAACCTGGAAGAAGCCCGGCGTTCGGTGCTGGACCTGCGGGCTACCCCACTCCAGGCGGCCCCACTGGCCCCGGCGATTGCAGCCCTGGTCCAGACTTTGCAGGTCGAAAATAACCTGACGGCCAGTTTCAAACTTAAAAATAGTACCGCCAGCGACCGGCGTTACCCGGCTCGCCTGGAAGCCAGTGTTTACCGGATTGCTCAGGAAGCCCTGACCAACATCAGCAAACACGCCCAGGCCAGCCAGGTAAAAGTTTCGTTTCAGACTACCCTGCGCAACGCTAGCGAACTGTTGCGTTTAAAAGTTGAGGATAACGGGTGCGGGTTTGACCTGAGCGAAATAAACGAGCCGAGCGGAAGTCAATTTGGGTTGATCGGAATGACCGAACGGGCGAAATTGCTGGGCGGTCAGCTAAAGATCAAGAGTTGCCCCGGCGAAGGCACTTCGATTGAACTGGAAGTACCGTTGAGCTAAACCGCGCCAGCCTGGTACATCGAAAATATTAACCTACGACACAGGCCGAAAAAATTCTTCTTAGACCATCAGCCAGGCAAAAAGAGCTTTATGAGTGAAAATCAACCAGCCACCATCCGAATACTGATTGCGGACGACCATCCGGTAGTCCGGGATGGCTTAAACGCAATTCTGGAAACGCAGGCCGATTTCGAGGTTGTGGGCGAAGCCGGCGACGGGCGCGAAACAATTGAACTGGTCGAAAAGCTTCATCCCGATGTCGTACTGCTCGACCTGGATATGCCGATGATGGACGGGTTGGAAGCTTTGCGGCTGATTATGGCTCAGTGGCCGCAGACGAAGGTGATCGTCTTTACCGTTTTTGATACCGACGAACGAATTCTGGCGGCAGTTAAGGCCGGGGCGCAGGGTTATTTGCTCAAGGGTGACGCGCCGCGCAACGAGATTTTCCGGGCCGTGCGAACGGTTTACCAGGGAGGGGCCTTGCTACAACCGGTGGTAGCCGGAAAACTCTTGCGACATATGCAAAGCCAATCGGGGCCAGCTACCAGCCTCCCCGTCCCGACCAGCGGGGAATTAACCGACCGGGAACAAGAAGTGCTGGAATGGCTGGCGCGGGGTATGGCTAACAAAGAAATCGCCGGACGGCTGGTGATCAGTGAACGCACCGTAAAATTTCACGTTAGCGCGATCCTGGCGAAATTGCACGCCGGAAACCGCACCGAAGCCGTCCGCATGGCCGCCCAACGCCGGCTGGTCAAATTGGATTAAAAGACTTATTATAAATAACGGCCAAAACAGAAAGTAATAAAAACCTTTATGATAACTTCGCGCTACGAAATCGCCGGTCTGAAATGTCTGGAAGTCAGTCCAGACGACACCACAAAAACCGAACTTCCATTGGTAGTGGTTCTGCACGGGCGGGGTGACTGGGGCGAAAGCTACGAGGATATTGCCCCGGCCATCAGTACCACTGGCTACCGGTTCGTGTTTCCAACTGCCCCGCTGCCGCTGCCGGGTGCCTTGTTCGAGTGGTTCCGCCTTGAACAACCCAACCTGAGCAAAGTAGCGGCTGGAGCGCGGACCCAGCTAACTCGGTTACTGGACGAGTTACGCCAGCGTTACAATACCCCGGCAGCCCGGACTGTGCTGGGTGGCTTCAGCCAGGGCGGCATGATGACGCTCGAAGTGGGCCTGCGTTACCCCGAAAAGCTGGCCGGGTTAATCGCCCTCAGTAGCTTCCTGGTGGCCGATAGCCAGTTTGACTGGATGAGACCACTCGACCCGACCCGGTATTATGGGCGCGACGCCGCCTTGCAAGAAGTGATGAGGGCCGCCGCGAAACTGGGGGCCGGACCGGTATTTATCGGGCATGGTACGTTCGACCCGGTAGTGCCGTTAGTGGCGGGTCAGGCCACCCGCGATTATCTGACGCAAAACGGCCTGAAAGTCGAATATTTTGAATTTCAGGGCGGCCACGAAATCAATCTGGCGGAACTAAACAAGATCAAGACCTTTCTGGCCGGAGTTCTGAAATAATTTTTCAACGGTAAATGATGATGAAATGGCGCAACCCAAACCAAAAATAGTTTTCTGGAAACCAGGGACTCTGGTTCGCGGTGAGCAGGTCTATCTGGATGCCAATTTCCTGGTGGCACTCGCCGGGCCGGACCACATCTGGCACCGGCAGGCCACCGCCTTACAGCAAAGCCTGGCCGAGCGACAGACCGGGCTGGTTTTGTCTACGTTGGCTCTGAACGAAGCGATTTACCAGTTGCAACGACTGGCCCAGAAAGCCCCGCCCGCCCGAATTGAAAATGAGTCTGGCTTGCAAAACTGGCAGGACCGGTTGAGTGAAGTAGTTGAAAATATGCCTAATTTTCGGGCTTTCGAGCCGCCCGGTGCCGCTTTTCACCGGCAAGTTATCCGGGCTGTCAGCGACCTGGCACTCGACCCGACCGACGCTTTCCACTACGCTGCTACTCGCCATTTAAATTGCCCCATCATCACTAATGACGCTGGTTTCCAAAAGATTGCTGACCAGAACCTGACCATCGTGACCTATTTTTGACCTATATATGGCTTTCGCTTGATGACGCAAACCAAAGTGAAGCGGGGGTAAGGGTTAGAGGTTGAGTCTGAACAGATAGAAAAAGAGTCAGTTACTCCGGCAATTGGAGCGACTTACTCTTTTTCATAAACATAATTTTGCTAGTGGATACATTTAAAGGGCCTCCTGATCAAGCGGGATAAAAGCGGCTGGTATAATCGTCAACTCGTTTAAAAAGTGTTCGAGTAGGTTCAACCGACTATTGCGCTAATTAAGGCGGCCAATATGAGTAAATGTTGCCTTTGGCGACCACTGGCTTTAGGGCAAACTTGTAGCAAATGCTCTTTTATGGCACGATGGCGGCAAAGGTTGTCAGTCATGGTGTAATACTCCTGTTCTCTGCTTTTGTCGGAAAGAAAAACAGGTGTAGTTTACCACTTTGTGATGACCTTCTTCTCCTTCATTCTAAAATGTGTCCGGTAGCAAATACCGAATTAGTCAATCATATTACTTCGTCTCTCTCTTCAAAGTTACCTGGGATGCTTGCATATATGCAAGGTTGCCGGATAATACAGGCAAATAACCCTTTTTCAGACTCTTGACCTGCATAGAATTTTGTATTATACTATAAACAGCTAATCAATTAGCAGAAAAAAGCTAATAACTGCAAACAGGGTCACAAGCAAACGGGAGAGCAAATGATGCAAAAAAATGAAAAAGATGAAACCGCACCGGCTGATTTTGAAACAGAACCGGAGGCTAAACTTCAAGCAAGTGAACTAAATATCCCTGCCGGTCAGGCCGATGAAAGTGCTGAAATGATCGCCGATTATCACGTCCGGGCCGGGAAGATTGGCGGCGAAACCACCAAACAACGTCACCGGGATAGTAATTTTTACAAACAAATCGGTTCGCTCGGCGGTGCCACTACAATGGCCCGGCACGGTCAGGAATATGATGAAAGACGCAGAAAAGGCGGCCAGACCACCCGCGAACGCTATGGCGAAGAATATTATCAGACGATTGCCGCCAAAGCGGCCCGTACCAAACAGGATGCCACCCGTTTGCGCAATGATGCTATCAAATACTTGATGTCGGAAGGCATAAAAATACCTACCATTATAAAGTTAACCCGCAAGGAATTACTGGATAACCCGCGCTTTCTCAGGCTATGTCAAAGCGGGCCGCTGGCCGAATACCTGCAAGACCGTCAAATGTCTTCCGACGATGCGGAATTGCTTTTTGTCTCACAATCCGGTAAGCCACTTTCCCTGGCAAATACCTACACCGTAATGGAACGTCACAAACCTCAGGACAGTTTGTAGAATACGACTAAAGACCTAGAAGAACCTCTTGACAAACCTGAAATCTCATTTATAATACAAATAGGTAAGTAATCAAATGGAGAAGCTGGTGATTGTCAGCCCAAGCCAACAAGCTAAACCGGAAAGGAGTGAAAGTAATGGCAATGAAATCAAGACTTATTAACGTAATCGCCTTTGGCGTATATTGCAACCAGCCATTTACCGGCTTTCACGCGCCTGGCATCGGGGCAAACCTTACCGGTGGCCGCCGGCAGGCGAAGAGTTTTGAGCGTCTTCGGTCAACTCGAAAAGGAACAGCAAATCTTACAACCATATCTTTGACAGGTGGGAGGATACCGCCAGACCGGTTGTAAAGTTAGGTTCTATAAGAGGGTTAGCACCGGGACGCGAGAGAGTGAGCTATAAACTCATTCAATCGCGTTTTTTGTTGCCCAGAAAGCAGGCTCAAAAATACATATTTGAAGACTTTATAGGACATCGCATTTTAATAGTGTAGAGCAAAGATTTTAGAGAAATAGAGAAAAGGAACAAAACTGTGGACAGACATTTAGATACATTACTGGCAGCGCAGGAAAAGCTACACCGGTATCGGCAGGAAGCTGAAAAAAGTCGAGTTATAAATGAGCTTCGGGCCAGTCAGCCCGGCAAGAGCATGAAACAACACCTGGGTGAGTTTCTGATAGAGCTGGGCTACAAGTTCGCACCAGCCCCTAAAAAGGCCCTATGAGAATAATAATCCGGTATCCGGGAGTCCTCAGTCAATGAATTTCTCGTTTTCAATGGCAAGAGTTCCCGGTAGGATAGGTAGGGAGATTTCCAGAATGTTATTCAACGGAAAACCAGACCAGACAGGGCAAGACCGTCCCACCCCGGCGACCGGCTCAGATGGTAAAATCTGTGAACGGCATCAAGGCGGGGAAATCGGTTTACAAACCTCTTTATTCCGCAAACGAGACCTCACAACAATTCCACAAATCCCACCGCCGGGGTAGCTACTTCAGCACCTCGGTTTTTTTTGTGAATAAATCAGGTTAACGCAAAGATTGAGGAAAAAGCACAGCCGGGAACAATTTTCCCGGCTGTGCTTTTTATTATTTTTTAATCGCAGGAATTATTCGTTGTTACCCATAGTCTGCGATTGGCTAACGTTGTCGGAGGTTTGACCGGCCCCATGACTTCCAGCTCCACTTTGCGGCTGACCGTTGGTCGAGCTATCGGAACTGGTACCGGTATTCTGAGGAGATTGGCGGTAGCCGCCGCTGGTGTAGGTCTGGGTGCCGGTCTGACCCCGGTGATCGACCTCGGAGTGTTCGCCGTGACTGGCACCGGGACCCACGCCGCCCGGCTGTGACTCGACCGGCGCACCGCGTCCAACCGTTGGGACCTGGGTCGGTGTCCAACCAGTGGCGGGCTGGTTGAGGGAACCGGTTTGCAAGTTGGGGCTTATGCCGGTGCTGCCACTGGCATTGCTGTTGTTGGTCGGCGGATGGGGTTGGGCGTTAGTCATCGGGTTGGGTGACATCTTTCCAGACTGGTTTGAATCGGAATGGCCGGGCATACCGCCGCCCGTACTATCACTCCAACCCCTGGCACTTTCGTTATCCAGCCGACGACTACCGGCAATACCCAGATCACCGCTGGCTTGCGGCTGGTTTGTATTGTTCATGCCGGTTGAGGCCATATCGGCTTGAGTTGCCGCGCGTCCCATATCGCGCGCGTCCATCTCAAAGCGAGCGGAGGTTTCTCCGGTCTGGGGCTGTCCAGTTATATTGAAACTGGGACTTCCGCCTGGCACATTTTGTCCGCTTCGTACCGGTACCCGGCGTTGTTGGGTCTGGCTGAGACGGGGTAATTGAATTCTTAAAATCCCATGATCGAGACTGGCTTCCACCTGCTCGTTGTCGACCGGTTCTGGTAGGCGAATCGACCGCATAAACGCACCGGCCCGGCGTTCCCGATAGATATAATTTTTGCCATCCCGGCGGTCTTCCTGTATCTGGTTCTGGCCGCGCAAAGTAATTGTATCGCGGTCGACATTGATTTCCAGGTCCTCGGCCCGCACGCCCGGCAGCGAGGCTTCCAGTTCAAAACCACGCTCGGTTTCGCGCACGTCAACCGCCACACTCATCATACTGCCCGACTGGTTAGACCAGCCACCCGGCATTCGGTCTTCTACCCAGCGGTCCATTGCCTGGCGCATATTGTCAAAGTTATCCCTAAAAGGGTTCCAGCGATCCATGCTCATAAAAATACCTCCCTGTATTATTTAATTTCAAAGAAAAAACCGCAGACCCACCGATTTATCCGCATAAGTAATGCCAGTTCAAATCGAGAGTAAGCGGCTTTGGACCAATCGGACCGAAATTTACCAGCTTGTGTTATTGGTCGGGGGTTGGTTCACGTTCGGGGGCTGGTTAATGTCCGGTTGCTGATTGTTATAGTTAGACGCTTGCTGATTGGAACGCGGTTGGTGACTGCCGCCCCCAAAAGCCCGGCTAGCGGCATAAGAGATTAAGCCACCGATAGCGGCGGAAGCCAGCGGGTTATTCATCAAACCCTGCAAACCCTGTAGACCGCCGCTCATGCCGCTTGATGGCTGCTGACCGTAACCGCCGGACTGCTGCGATTGGCCGCCACCCATCAAACCGCCCAGCATACCGGAACTTCGCGCCATGTTAAACAAATTGCCCAGGTCTGGACCAGAAGCCCGGTTGGGATCGGTCGTACTCAGCCCGGCCTGGTTTGGGTTAAAACCTTGCTGCCCACTCATAGCACCCATTAATCCACTAAACAAACCGGTTCGTTCAACCTGGGGCATCTGGTTAAAATAATCCTGGTGAACTTTATTAACCTCGTCCTGGGGGCCGGATTGCAAAAAACTCTGATAATGCGACATTACTTCGTTAGGCGGCAACTGATCATAAGTGCCGTTAGCGTAGGCCTGAGCCAGCTGCTGGTGCGCCGGGTTATTGCTGTCAAAAAAGCCCATAGGATCATCCTCCATTACCTTTTTATCTGTTTAACTAAAGTTTCCGCAAATCTTTATTGCAATATAGGGGCCACAAATTTAAAATGGAAAGTTTCTCATAATGTGAGATACGAGCCATCTGCTATTGCGAAAGACTGGAAAGTAGAGTAAAATTATAGTTAGTCAGATTGTAACTACGAAGTAGTAGGAACACGGTCTAAAGGCCGGTTACTGGAAACACTTTATTAGGAGAATAATGGATACGACACCCTTTGACATCGTGGTCATAGGTGGGGGAACCGGCGGGTATGTGGCCGCCATCCGGGCCAGCCAACTTGGCCTAAAAACCGCCCTGGTGGAACGAGACAAAGTAGGTGGCGTTTGCCTGCACCGGGGCTGTATTCCTACCAAAGTCTTGCTTCAGAGTGCTGATGTATATTCTATGATCCAGCGGGCGGGTGAATTTGGCCTTAAGGTGGATACTGCTTCTCTCACCTATGACTTTTCACAGATGCGAACCAGGGTCGACAAAATAGTTTCCCAGCTTTTCAAAGGGGTTGAATATTTACTCAAGAAAAAAGGCGTGGCCGTCTTTAATGGTCACGCTATTTTTGATGCTCCCGGCCAGGTAAGCGTCAAAAACCAGACCGGCGAAATTCTAGTTCGGCTGACCGCTCCGCATATTTTGTTGGCGACCGGTGCCCACTGGTGTGAATTAGAGGGCCTTCTGATCGATAACCAGGGAGCCGTCCTGAATGCGGATGGTGCCCTGCAATTAACGGCCTTACCCAAAGAAATTTTGATCGCCGGAGCCGGGCAAACCGGGGTCGAGTTCGCTTCGTTTTATGCCTCGTTTGGGGTCAAGGTTCACCTGGTGGAAGCCGGACCGCGCCTACTACCGGCAGAAGATGCCGAAATTAGCGGGCAACTCGACCGGATGTTATCGCGCCGGGGGGTACAGGTTTATCTCAATACTCGTCTTAAAGCCGAGGACGTTAGGCTAACTGGGAACGGCGCGGAAGTAAGCCTTTCACAAAAAGATAAGGTCAAAAAAGTCCAGGCTGAGAAATTGCTGATAGCCATCGGTCGAACCGGCAACACCGACCAGCTAGGGCTTGAAAAATATCCGGCTGCTCGAATCCGGCAGGGTTTTTTGCTGGTTGACGAACAGTGCCAGGCCGCGCCCGGTTTGTGGGCCATCGGCGATCTGACCGGCGGGTTTGGTTTTGACGGCGATAACGGTCCGCGCTATATGCTGGCGCACGCTTCGAGTGCCCAGGGTATTTACGTGGCCGAAACGCTGGCCGGGAAACGGCCCGATCCGCTTAATTATGCGGCCATTCCCCGTTGTACCTACAGCCAACCCCAGGTCGCCAGTCTGGGATTGACCGAAGCTCAGGCCCGCGACCAGGCCAAAAAAGCCGGGCTGGACGAAAAGACCGCCATAAAAATTGGCAAATTTCCCTTTAAGGCCAATGGCCGCGCCCTGATGCTGGGCGAAAGTGAAGGCTTTGTAAAACTGGTAAGCGATGCTGCTAGCGGTGATTTGCTAGGCGCACATATTACCGGTCCCAATGCGGTCGAATTGATTGGCGAACCAGCCCTCACCCGGCTGTTCGATGGTTCGAGCTGGGAACTGGCTCAGGCGGTACAGCCTCACCCGGCCCTGATGGAAGTGGTGATGGAAGCCGCCCGCGACGTGGATGGCTGGGCCATTCATTTGTAATTTTAATTTATCTTAATTTGTATTTTATGTGGAGGTAATTATGCGGTCTTCTAACGAAGCGACCTCAAAAGAAATAACCAAAGAAATCAATCAGCTTGCTAACTCCGCTACCCCGGTCAAGGTTGAGGCCAAATGGGAAAAACTGGGCCTGAACAAAGTCGATTTACTGGAAATGTATTACCAGCTTGTATTGGCCCGCACCCTGGATGAACGCTTCTGGATGCTCAACCGGCAGGGCAAGACCGCCTTTGTTATTTCGTGCGCCGGACAGGAAGCCACCCAGGTCGGCTTTGCCAGGGCACTCCAGGCCGGAGCGGATATAGTGTGGCCTTATTACCGCAATTTGGCGTTGGTGCTGAGTATGGGCATGACCCCCCGCGAGGCGATGCTCCACCAGCTATCCAAAGCCGATGACCCCTGTAGCGGCGGTCGCCAGATGCCCAGTCATTTTGGGTTGTCCCGCCTGAATATTATCAGTGTGTCCAGCCCGGTCGCCACCCAGTTAACCCAGGCCGCCGGGTCGGCTTATGCTTCCAAGCTTAAAAAAGACGGTAAAGTTAGCTATGTTTTTGTAGGGGATGGCGGTACTAGCAAAGGCGATTTTCACGAAGCCTTGAATTTTGCCTCGATCCATAGTTTGCCAGTAGTCTTTATTGTCGAAAACAACGGTTACGCCATTTCGGTGCCAATCTCCAAACAGATGCACATTCAAAATATTGCCGACCGCGCCTCCGCCTACGGAATGCCCGGCATCGTGGTCGATGGCAACGATTTGCTGGAAGTCTACCGGGTCGCCAGAGAATCGACCGACCGGGCCAGGCGGGGCGACGGACCGACCCTGGTCGAAGCCAAAACCTACCGCTACCGGCCCCATTCCTCCAGCGACGACGACCGAGCCTACCGCACTAAAGAGGAAGTGGACGAATGGCGGCAGAAAGACCCCATTATTCGGTTTGAACGCTACCTGGAAGAACAGGGATTAATGAATAAAGCCGAGGAACAATCGCTCAGGGCCAAAGCCAAACAGGCGGTCGACGAGGCCCAGCAGTTCGCCGAGGCTGCCCCGTTTGCCGATCCCTCGACGGTATTGCGTTACGTTTATGATGAGGAGGGTGGGAATTAGTTATGCCGGTAAAAACTGTGCTAGAAGCGGTCCGAGACGCCCTGTTTGAAGAAATGCGCCGGGACGAGCGGGTATTTGTGCTGGGTGAAGATGTCGGGCAGCGAGGGGGAGTTTTTCGCGTTACCGACGGTCTGCAAAAAGAGTTTGGCGAAATGCGGGTGCTGGATACCCCGCTGGCCGAAAGCGCGATTGCCGGGGTCGCCATCGGGGCGGCGGTCAACGGGATGCGACCGGTGGCCGAGTTCCAGTTTGCCGATTTTATCCACCCGGCGGTCGAGCAAATCATCGACGAAGCGGCCCGGATGCGCTATCGCTCCAATAACGCTTTTAGTTGTCCGGTAGTCTTCCGGGCACCCTACGGCGGCGGGGTGCAGGGCGGGATGTACCACAGCCAGAGTGTCGAGGCCATGTTTGCCATGTGGCCGGGCCTGAAGGTGGTGACACCCTCTTTCCCTTACGATTATAAAGGCTTGCTCAAATCGGCCATTCGGGACAATGACCCGGTGGTATTCTTCGAGCATAAAAAAACCTATACCCTGCCGAGCATCAAGCAGGAAATCCCGGACGGCGATTATACTGTGCCTATCGGCAAAGCCAAAGTGGTCAAAGAAGGCAACAATTTGAGCGTTTTCGCTTACGGGATGATGCTGCACCAATCTCTTCAGGTCGCCCGCGCCCTCGAACAGGAGGGAATAAGCGTAGAAGTAGTGGACTTGCGCAGCTTACGACCGCTGGACCGGGAAACAATCCTGGCCTCGGTCAAGAAAACCGGGAGAGCCTTAATCGTCCATGAAGCCAACCTGTTTGGCGGCTTTGGCGGCGAAATTGCGGCGGTCATCGCCGAGGAAGCCTTTGAATACCTGGATGCCCCGGTACGCCGGTTGGCCGGTCTGGATATTCCCGCCATGCCCTTTGCCCTACCGTTAGAAGAAGAATTTATGCCCAATCCGGCCAAAATCAGCGAGGCAATCAAAAAGCTGGCGCAGTATTAAACTGGCCTTTACGGAGAAAATATGATCACAAAAATAATCCTGCCCCAACTGGGCGAAAGTATCCACGAGGGTACCATAGGTAAGTGGCTCAAGAATGTCGGTGATACGGTCGAGGAATACGAACCGCTGGTCGAAATTATTACCGATAAAGTAAACGCCGAAGTACCGGCCCCGGTCCGGGGCACCCTGAGCGCCATAATGGTTGCGGAAGGCCAGACGGTCGAGGTCGGCACTGTAATCGGTGAAATGCTGGAAGTGGGTGCCGCCGCTACGCCGGAGGCCGCTATTGCCAGCCCGGTCGTAAGCAAAAAAGTAGAAACTACGA
This sequence comes from Chloroflexia bacterium, assembly GCA_038322625.1. Taxonomy (GTDB): domain Bacteria; phylum Chloroflexota; class Chloroflexia; order Chloroheliales; family Chloroheliaceae; genus 54-19. The sequence continues at coordinate 36,135 of JBBQGA010000024.1, read as the reverse complement.
CTGTTTATCCGGGCCAGGCCAGCCTTGCAAAACCGGCCTCAGAACCGTCGATTGAGGCGGTCGAGGCCTCCTTCCCTAACGGTACGGCGGCGGGGGGCTGGTACGAGGATGAAGACGAGGACACCTTTGCGGGGGCCAGTTTGCCTTCCGCGCCGACCCAACCGGCCCCGGCCCAACTAGCCGGTATCCCTAACGGTAGGGGAGCAGCTAAGGAACCGGGCGGTAAACCCAACCGTTACTCTCCGGCGGTCCGACGGCTGGCCGAGGAACATCAGCTAAAGCTAGATCAACTGGGCTTACGGGGAACTGGTCTGGGCGGCAGGGTGACGCGAGATGATGTCCAGATGTTCCTGGAAAACCAACGCCAGTTGCATCAGCCGGTTCCCACTCGTGCCTTACCTGCTACACCGGTCGAGGCAGTTGAAAACATCGCCCAGGCCCTACCGGCCATGCACGACCAGATTGCCGCCAACGCTTTGAGAGAGGTACCGGCTCCGGCCAGTAATCCACCAAAAGTAACGCTACCGGCGACCGCCCCGGCCCCCTTGCTCCAGGCGAAGGCTACCCAGGCTGAATTACCAAAAACGGCTACGGCTCCGGTCTTTAGCGAGGCCGCCGTTACCGCTTCATTGGTCGCCGGTGCTGAAGAACTTGTGCCGCTAACCCCCATGCGAAAGGCAATTGCCGAGCATATGGTCCGCAGCGTGCAAACCTCTCCCCACGCCTGGACAATGGTTGAGGTAGATGTGACCCGGTTGGTTCGCCACCGGGCCGCCGTCAAGGAGGAATTCAAACGGCGCGAAGGGGTTGACCTGACCTATTTGCCGTTTGTAGTGAAAGCCGTGATCGATGGGCTGCGCCAGTTCCCGCAGATGAACGCCAGTTGGGTTCCCGATGGCAGCGGGATTATTCTAAAACGCGAACTGAATATCGGGGTAGCGGTCGATGTGCCGGACGGGTTGGTGGTGCCGGTATTGCACCGGGCCGACGAAAAAAGCCTGGTCGGACTGGCTCGCAGCCTGAACGAAGTGGTGAACCGGGCACGCAGCCGTAAACTCAGTCTGGCCGATATTCAGGGCGGAACCTTTACGGTCAATAACCCCGGCTGGTTTGGCTCGGTAATGAGCCAGCCGATCCTCAACCAACCGCAGGCCGGTATCGTGACAATGGAGGCCATCGTCAAACGCCCGGTCGTTGTGACCGACACCGAGGGCAACGATACGGTAGTGGTGCGCTCGATGATGAATATGTGCCTGTCGTTCGACCACCGGGTAGTCGACGGAGCGATTGCTGGACGATTTTTACAATATGTAAAGAAATGGCTGGAGAGCCGCGATTACTCGGCCAGTTTTTAAGATGGAGTTGCCCCTATAATACCCCCGCAGAGGTCGGGTACCCACTGGGTGCCCTACTAACCCCGCTTCAACCTGGTTTACGGCATCCAGCGAAAGTCCTAAACAGGTAACTAAAAAGGCAAGCCGGATGACTTGCCTTTTTAGCTCTCAAAACTCCTCCATTGGAAATTTATTTCTTGAGGAGGGCGGTAATCGTTTCGTTAACCCAGTCTTTGCTGGCGAAACCAACCTGTACCTCTTTGGGTGCAGTCTCGTTGGGTAAGAAAAGCAGAATAGTCGGGGTACTCATGATGTTGTACTTCTCGGCCAATTCCGGGTTTGTACCAATCTCGACCTTGACCGTTTTGAAGCGGTCGGCGTTTTCGGTCGCCAGTTTTTCCATCTGCGGACTCATAAGTTTGCAGGATTGGCACCAGGTGGCCCAGAAGTAAACCAGAACCGGTTGCGCCTGGCCCATTACTTCGTTTTCAAAGGTACTGTTTTCGGCTACCATTATTGCAGCTGCCATTTTATATTTAACCTCTCTCTATAATGAAAATCTAAATAAATTATTTGCTGATTTACCGGTAATATAATTCTAAAACTGTTCAGACGTTATTTTTTTAACAATCTTTTGTCCAGGCATATATTAGCCTTCCAGGTCAGCTTTGTCAACATCTTTACTATTAAGTAATAGTTATATTTGAATAATTATTATCGATTAGCCGATTTGTGGATTGCTCGATTGCCCGGATATTTGTTACAATCCGGTCCTGACTGACTGGCTAAAGCATATATTTAAAAGGAGAAAACAAAGTGGGCATCAAAAAAATCGACCACATCGGGATCGCCGTCAAAGATATTGCCTCGGTGCTGAGTTTCTACAGCGAAGCACTTGGTCTGGAGAATCTGGGTTTTGAAGTCGTAGAGGATCAGGGGGTCCGGGTGGCCTTTTTGCCGGTGGGCGAGAGCCGCTTTGAATTGCTCGAACCGTTAAACGAAGACTCGCCGGTCGCCAAATTTATCGCCAAACGGGGTGAGGGTATTCACCACATTTGCCTGGACGTAGACGATGTAAGCGAAACGTTGGGCGAAATGAAAGAGCGCGGAATGCAACTGATCGATCAGGCTCCCCGGCCCGGCGCGCATCACAAAGATATTGCCTTTGTCCATCCTAAAGCCAGCAGCGGTGTACTGATCGAACTGAGCCAGGACGCTAAAGCCTGATTACACCCGCATACCGGCAAGCGTGGGCGAATTTGCAACAGCCCGCGCTTGCCCCCACTTTATACTCTATATTCTCTAGCTGGCTGTACTTTGAAGTAAGCTTTACCTGAACGATCCCATTCACGCCCCCCTAAAATCTTGTCTCAGGTTTAATCTCTTTAGCCAGAACCGCCCGTTATACTCACCCCAGCGTGTTAGAAGTACAATAGAATGTCAGCCGGATTGCACCATACAGGCCTGTGGTAACGTATAATATAACGGAATAGTTGGGCGAACTTTTGGACCAACTTACTCTAATAAATAGGACTTTCGCTAGATAACGCAAAGCAACTTGAAGCGGGGGTAGTGGGGGCGCAGCCCACGCTGGGGGTCTCACAGGGTCTCCTCTGTGTCTCTCTTTTCTTTTCTTCCACTCCCCCTCCCTATGGAGGGGTCTGAGTAGTTACAAAGCAATAATAAAACGAAATTAAATTCAAACCCCAATATCCTTTAGGCTGGGAAATAAAGCAACCAATTGAAGGAGTTTAGCAAAAAATTATGGCAATGAATCCTTTTGATAAATTTACCGAAAAAGCGCAGGAAGTTCTGACCAATTCCTATCAGATTTTGATGGAAGCCCGGCACAGCCAGCTTGATGTAGAGCATATTTTGATGGCAATGCTTCAGCAAACTGACGGAATTACCCCGCAGGTACTGGAGAAGTTGGGTGTGGAAACCAACCTGGTCAAACGGGCAGTGCAGGACAAACTGGATGTCACCCCAAAGCTGGCTTACCCGTCGACTACCGGTTTTCAAGGTATCAATGTCAGTATGTATATAACTCCGCGTCTGCAACAGCTTTTTGCTAACGCCGATGCCGAGCGGACCCGCTTGCAGGACGAATTTATCAGCACCGAACATCTGCTGCTGGCAATAGTCAGCAACGCCAGTGACCCGACCGCTCTGATCTTAAAGCGGTTTGGAGTGGACAAAGAACGAATTTACCAGGCTTTGCAGGACATCCGGGGTAATCAGCGAGTGACCGACCAGCAAGCTGAAAGCAAATATCAGATTTTAGCCAAATACAGTGTCGATCTGACCAAACTGGCTAAAGATAATAAACTTGACCCGGTAATTGGCCGCGACGAAGAAATTCGGCGAGTGATGCAGGTACTTTCACGCCGGACCAAAAATAACCCGGTTTTGATCGGCGAGCCGGGGGTAGGTAAAACCGCTATCGCCGAAGGGCTGGCCCAGAAAATTACCAGTGGCGATGTACCAGAAAACCTGGCCGATAAGCGGGTGGTGGCACTGGATATGGCCGGTCTGGTGGCCGGTTCAAAGTTCCGGGGCGAATTCGAGGAACGTATGAAAGCCGTAATGGACGAGGTGAAACGCGCACAGGGTGAGATCATCTTGTTTATCGACGAACTGCATACCGTAGTGGGGGCCGGAGGAGCCGAAGGGGCTATCGATGCCAGCAATATGCTAAAACCGGCCCTGGCGCGAGGCGAGTTGCAGGTGGTCGGCGCGACGACCCTGGACGAGTACCGCAAACGGATTGAAAAAGATGCCGCCCTCGAACGCCGGTTTGCCCCGGTGTTGGTCGGGGAGCCAAGCGTATCGGACACGATCTTGATGCTGCGCGGCTTACGGGCCAAGTACGAAGCTCATCACGGCCTGACCATCACCGATGGTGCGCTGGTAGCCGCCGCCGAACTGAGCGAACGCTATGTCACCGACCGCTTTCTGCCCGACAAAGCGATTGATTTGATCGATGAAGCCGCCGCGAAAGTCCGTATCGATATGTTCAGTGCGCCGATCAGTGTCAAGCTCAAAGAGGCCCAGATCAAGGAACTGGCGAACCAGATGGAAGCCGCCGGGCAAAAACAGGATTACGAAAAAGCCGCCCGGCTAAAATACGAACACGAAAGCCTTAAAAAGCAATACGACACCGAGCGCGAAAGCTGGCTGAAAGATAAAAAGATCGACGATGTAGTGGATGAGGAAGACATCGCCGAGATTATTAGTAAAAGTACCGGAATTCCAGTAACTCGGATGCTTGAAGGCGAGATGAAAAAGTTGCTGGAGATGGAAGTCCGGCTGCACGAGCGGGTGATTGGGCAGGAAGACGCGATTGTGGCCGTGTCCGACGCGATCCGGCGTTCCCGCAGTGGCCTCCGCGACCCCAACCGGCCCATCGGGTCTTTCATTTTCCTGGGGCCAACCGGCGTGGGTAAAACCGAATTGGTTAAGGCCCTGGCTCATTTCCTTTTTGATAGCGCGGAAGCAATGGTCCGTATCGATATGTCTGAGTATATGGAGAAGCACACCGTCAGCCGCTTGATCGGGTCGCCGCCCGGTTACGTCGGCTATGACGAGGGCGGCCAGCTAACCGAAGCCGTCCGGCGGCGGCCTTACCAGATCGTGCTGTTCGACGAAATCGAAAAAGCCCATCCAGAGGTCTTTAACGTCCTGCTGCAAATGCTGGATGATGGTCGGTTGACCGATGGTCACGGACGGACGGTTGATTTCAAAAATACGGTCGTTATCATGACCTCCAATGTCGGGACGGCCCGGATTCGGGAAAGGGCACTGGGTTTCTCCACCTCGTCCGGCGCGAACCGGCAGGATGCCGAGGAAAAACGCGAAAACGACAACATGAAAACCCAGGTAATGCAGGAACTCAAGGAAAGTTTCCGGCCTGAATTCCTCAACCGGATCGATGAGATTATCATCTTCAGCCATCTGAACCAGAACGAGATTACTCAGATCGTCAATTTGATGATGAAGGATGTCTTCAAACGGATGGCGGTGCAGGGAATGGAGCTGCGCATGAGCGCGGCGGCTCTGGATTTCATTGCACGCGAGGGCTATGACCGGGTGTACGGCGCGCGGCCTTTACGCCGGACTATTCAGCGAAAACTGGAAAATCCGCTTTCCAAGTTATTGCTGGAAGGAACCTTCAAAGAGGGGGATGTGGTGATCGCCGAAATGGACCCGGAGGTGAAAAATGAAATGGTTTTCACTAAAGGGGAAGGTGTAGCCCAACTCAGCGCACCGGCGGAAAGTGAGGCGGATGAGCTTAATTCGCCTCGCCACACCGAAGCCCTGTCGAAATGGCCGTCAACTGCCAGCAAAACCGGCGACTCCGGTCGGGCAATTGGGGCCAGTGCATAAACAATAGCGCGGAACTTAGCCTCAAACAAGCCAAACCGGTGACTCTGGCTACGCCAGCTTTGTAATACTTTTAAGGGAGAGAAAATCTAACCACCTGGTTTGGTTTCCTCTCCTTTCATTTTACTTACCTGAATTTTTCTTTGTCTTATCTTCTTTCAAGTATATATAATCCGGTAATTGGTTGACTCTCCAAAACTTTGTTTTTCCACTTGACAAACAAAGTTGTATGTGTTATGCTCAATTTAATCAATCTTTGGGAATGTGCTAGAAACAACTCTTTTTTCAGAACTCATATTTACAAAATGAACTTGATTAATCTACTAGGCTAAAATAAATCAGATAGCTTTTTTAAACTGCTTGCCCGGTATGGGCGAAATTGGTGTGTTCTTGCTATGTCAACCGAACATGAATTAGAGCATGACCAGTTAGTATGGTCCGGCACCCGGCGGGGCAACGAAAGTGCCAACAACCGGCTGATGGGCGAATTCAATCGCTCGATAGTGATAAATTTAATCCGTCAGGAAAGATCGATCTCACGGGCGGAAATCGCCCACCGGACTAAACTTAGCCGGTCAGCCGTGTCAAATATTATAACTATGCTTCTCGAAGAAGGGCTGGTAAATACCATTGGCACCGGCGAGAGCAGTGGCGGTCGGCGGCCTATAATGTTGAATTTCAACTATTCCGCCGGAAGCGTGCTGGGCATCGATATAGCCGCCGACCACCTCTTTGCCCTGACCACCGATCTGGAAGGCAATATTTTGGCCCAGGAGGGTCAACCTTTTAACATCGATATGGGGCCGGAATTAGGTTTACCGATTGTAATCGCACATATCCGCCGGACGCTGGAGCAACACACCGCCAACAACAGACGGGTACTGGGGTTGGGGCTGGGGGTTCCAGGACCGCTCGATCATACGACTGGTACCGTAATTGCCCCGCCAATTATGCCCGGTTGGGACCGCTTTCCACTTCGCCAGTATCTAAGCCGGGAATTTAATATGCCGGTACTGGTGGAAAATGATGCCAATTTGGCTGCCGTTGCCGAGAAATGGCGCGGAGCAGCTCAGGGATTTCAGAACATTGCCTATGTCAAGGCCGGACCGGGTATCGGTTGCGGCCTGATATTGGATAACAAAGTGTATCGCGGGCAACGGGGCAGTGCCGGAGAAATTGGGCATATTACCATTATTCGAGATGGACCGGCCTGCCGGTGTGGAAGTGCTGGTTGTCTGGAGAGTATTGCCGCCTTGCCAGCCATTTTTAGCCGGGCCAGGTTAGCCATAAAAAACGGACGAGCAACCAGCCTATCCCACGCCGGTATGCTGGATGATCTCACCACCGAGCAACTGGTAAGCACGGCCAACGAAGGCGATAAACTTGCCAGGGAACTATTTGAAGATTCGGGGCGTTATATTGGTATTGCCCTCGCCAATCTGATAAATCTTTTTAATCCGGGTATTGTAGTGCTGGGCGGCGAACTTGCGGTAGCAGATGACCTTTTAATGAGACCACTGCGCGAGACTGTCCGTAGTCGTAGCCTTCTTGCCAGTTACGAACAAACCGGGATTGTAGTAAGTCAGCTTGGCTGTGAAGCAGTGGCCCTGGGCGCGGCAATGACTGTGCTTCAGGAAGTATTTCGAGGCCCGGAGCTGGCCCTGGGAATGTCCTAAAGATTGCCATTTTGTCCTGGCGGCCTGTTAAGATAAACCGCCGGGAAAATAGAAAAACTCTTCTCAGGTTGAAACCCGTGTTCCCAAAACGTTTCGGACCGCCGGGATAGCCCTTTCAAACCTGACAAACTGCCGGTTGCCTGTAATCTACGGGGCAGGTAATAAGTAGTTCAGGTGTGATTTGCCAGATAAATCTGACAAGCCTTTCAGTGCGAAACGGGTTGTTAGATGTTATCTTCTGAAGCTCTGCAAAGGAGCAATTTTTTGAATTTAGATTCTCTAAAGGAGGAGAAGCAATTGACCACAAAGTTGTATAAACGGTTAGCGTTATTTGTTGCGCTAATGCTCGTTACCCTGGCTTTAGCTGCCTGCGGTGATGCTACTAATACCGCCGGTTCGTCGGCCAGCACTACCGCTGCCACCAGCGCGACGACTGCGGCAGCAGCTACAACGGCTGCTCCGGCTATGACCACGGCGGCGGCGGCAGCTACAACGGCTGCTCCGGCTATGACCACTGCGATGGCTATGACCACTGCGGCGGCGGCCACTACTGCCGCTCCGGCTATGACCACTGCGATGGCTATGACCACTGCGGCGGCCACCGGTACCGGGACCTCGATGGCTCTTACCAAAGTTACCGGCAAGCTGACCATCTGGCACGCTTACGGTTCGGGTGGTAGTGCCGAAGGCAAGGCTCTGGACGCTGCCCTCAAGCTGTTCAAGGCCGACAACCCGGACGCCCAACTGACCGTCCTGGATATTCCTTTCGACCAACTATTTAACAAGTTTAAGACCGAGTCGGCGGCGGGCGGCGGACCTGACCTTTTTATCGCCCCCAATGACAGCCTGGGTGATCTGGTTCGGGCCAAACTGTTAGCCAACCTGGACGACAAACTGAAGGGCAAACTGGACAATGACCTGCAAGTAGCGGTCGACGGTTCCAAAGTCGATGGCAAGCTTTACATGGTGCCTGAATCCCTCAAGGCCGTCGCTATGTACTACAACAAAGACAAGGTCAAGGATGTTCCGAAAACCACTGCCGACATGCTGGCTGCCCAAAAAGCTGGCGTAAAGTTTGGTTTTAACAACAACGCCTATCACTCCTTTGGTTTCACCGGAGCCTACGGTGGCAAATTGTTCGATGCCAGCGGCAAAGCGATTGCCGACCAGGGTGGATTCTCGGATGCTTATCAGTTCTTCAAGGACATGAAAGCAGCGGGCGCGCAGTTCTTCAGCGATGGAGACAAATTCGACCAGGCGTTCCAGACCGGCGCGTTGGACGCAATTGTGGAAGGACCCTGGAAGCTGGGCGATTTCAAAGACGCTCTCAAGGACAAGCTGGGTGTAGCCCCGATCCCGGCTGGCCCCAAAGGTCCGTCTAACCCCTTCACCGGGGTGGATGGTTGGTACATCAACTCCGCCAGCAAAAACACCGACCAGGCTCTGAATTTCGCAATGTATATGGTTAGCCCGAAGGTCGAGCAACTCTTCGTAGACAGTGCCGGGCACATTCCGGCGGACAAAACCATCAAAATCGCCGATCCGCTGACCCAGGGTTTTGCCACTGCGGTGGCGACCGGCTTCCCGCGCCCGCAGATTGCCGAGTTAAGCCCTTACTTTGATAACTTTGGCAACGCCGTTAGCAAATTGATTGACTCCAATGGGGATGCCAAGCAAGTTGTTACGGACGCTACTAAGGCTCTCAATGACGCTAACAAAAAGTAACATCCCGTTAGCAGGTCAAAGTGGATAGCTTGATCTGTTAGAATGAGGAGAGCCGGAGCTTTCCGGTTCTCCTTATCTTTAGTCTTTTTTACTTTAATCTTTTTCACAAGTATTCAGGTGTTGCACTAAAAAAATCTTCGTGATATTCTGATCTTGCTCAATTCAATGCCGGACGGAAACTTTTTAATTCTGCAATGGGTCCGGCTAGCAAACCCGAATCTCTCTTTTTGCGTGTATCAAACTAAAAAATTAATTACAAAGTTCTGTAATTAACCTATATCTCATTGAGGAGTCGTCCAATGGCTACACAAAATAAAATGGAGCGGCTTGGGGGTTCGACCGTAGCTTCAACCCGGCCAAGTTGGTGGCGACGTTCCCAGGACAGTCGGACTGCCTACGCTTATCTATTACCCGCCGGGATTGTGATGACTATTATCACGCTTTTCCCGCTGCTTTTCCAGGTTTGGATGTCATTTACGGACTACGGTCTGAAAAACTTACGGGCCGACTCGGCTCCCGCCAATTTCGTTGGTTTACAAAATTATTCCGATATTCTGACCGGCAACAGTATCCGTGCCAACGTGCCAAACTTCGACTTCTTTCGTATTTTGTTTTTCAACCTCTGGTGGGCCTTCTCAAATGTTATCTTCCACGTGGTGCTGGGCGTGTTGATCGCCGTGCTACTCAATGTCGAAGGACTTTGGGGTAAACGCTTTTACCGGGCGGTCTTTATTTTACCGGTTGTCATTCCCCCTTTGATCGTCGGGACCGTCTGGAAAAATATTTTTGATACCGATGCCGGCCCGATCAACGGTTTGCTCAGAGGTATTTTCGGGCTTTTCGGCGTACCGGGCGCGACCTTCAATATTCCCTGGCTGGAAAACAGTGCCCCCGATCTCGGCCCCCTGCCGCTGGCCTATTTCGCACTGCTGACGGCTAATATCTGGCTCGGCTGGCCGCTAAATTCGGTGGTAGCCACCGGTGCGCTGCAAAGTATCCCCAAAGACCTGTACGAAGCGGCCACTGTTGATGGAGCAACCGGCTCTCAGCAGTTTTTCAATATTACCGTTCCGATGCTGCGTACCGCGATGGTCCCGTTTGCAGTTTTCGGCTTTATCACTACCTTCAACTTGTTTCACCTCTCTTACTTTATGTCGCAGGGAGGCCCGTTTGGTAAAACCGAGTTGCTGGTTACTCAGGTCTTTAAGATCGTCAATAACGGTAATCCCAACTACAGTATTTACGGCGTGGCAGCCGCCTTCTCGATCTATATTTTCTTTATCTTGTTGATACTTTCGCTGATTACCAACAGGATAGCCAAAGCCACCGCAGAAGCGAACTAGGCAGAAGAAGGAGATTTGTTATGGCTACTATTGCCTTACCCAGGGTCAAAAAACGGGTTAGAGTTGAAATGCAGGCCAGTCGTCGCCTCCCACTGGGGCGGCAACTGCTTTTGCAGTCCATCTGTCTATTTATTTCTTTTACGGTGTTGTTCCCGATTCTATGGGTGGTCAGCATTTCGTTAAGCCCATTATCCACTTCGCGTCCCAAAGATTTTATTCCGGCGCACCCCACACTGGAAGCTTATGGGAAAATCCTGGATCACCCGACCTCGAATCCGGTTACTTTCTGGGAACTGGTGTTTAACAGTCTTAAACTGGCCGGTGGCACGGCTTTCTTTTCGGTGTTGGTGGGAGTTAGTGCGGCCTACGCATTCTCACGGTTCAAGTTCCGAGGCCGGGCCGGGCTAATGCTGGCGGTGCTGGCCGTCTTGATGCTGCCATCGGTAGCCACTCTGGCACCGCTCTTTACTTTCATGAACCAGGTCAAAGTCGGTGAATTCAATTTGCGAAACTCGCTGTGGGGGGTCGGTCTGGCAATTACCTCCGGGGCCTTGCCATTTGCGATCTGGAACCTGAAAGGCTATCTGGACACCATTCCTAAAGACCTGGAGGAAGCCGCCGCAATTGATGGGGCCTCGCGTAACCAGATATTTATGCGGGTAGTGCTGCCCCTTTCGACCCCGGCCCTGGCAGTTACGGCCCTGTTTGGTTTCATCGGTGGCTGGACCGAGTTTAACTTCTCGTGGCAATTTCTGACCAATCCCTCGGATTTTACGCTGGCAATGGCTCTCTCCTCGATGTCCGGCCAGTACGCCCGGACGACCCCCTGGGCACAATTCTCGGCCTTTGCAATCCTGGTAGCGGTGCCGGTAGCCATAGTTTATCTGGCCCTCCAAAAATACATTGTAGCCGGTCTGACCGCCGGTGGCGTCAAGTCCTGAGTTAGCAAATTAGCCAGACCTAACTTACAAACGAAAATAAAAAGAAGATCGAACCGGCGTTCCGTTCGATCTTCTTTTTTTTACCTTTAGTCTTTCAAAGCCTTTGTAAAGAGTATTAAACCGGCTTTAAATTGTAAAAGGACTTGCGCTTCAATCTTGTAAACTGAGATTGAAGCGAAAATTTTACTTCAGTGAACAAACGAGTTCATATATTCTTGTTTGATAAATTTGTTATTAGCAAATTATTAATATGGCACGAAGTTTGCTATATCTATACCTAATGGTAATAATACAGGCTTGTTTAAAGCTGGTATTAGTTACCGGTTCAAACGAAAAATGGACAGTTAAGTCTACCCCTGGAGGGGTGATAAGGTAACGAGAGGAAAACTTCGATGGTTGACAACTGGGGACAGGCTTTTCTAAAAGCAATCAGTGATGCTTTTAGTAAATTGTTTAGTTTCTTGCCCGATCTGATTGGGGCATTGCTAATATTATGGATTGGATTTTTTATTGCCAAATTGCTGGGACGGTTAGTGGCCGATATACTCCGTAAAGTCCGCTTTAACCAGGCGGCGGATAAAGCCGGGATGTCCCGCTTCGCGCAATCAGCCGGAGTAAAACAGGACGCTAGCGGCATAATGGGCGAAATTGTAAAATGGTTCTTCCGGCTGATTGCCCTGGTAGCCGCCTTTAGTGTCCTGCAACTTCCGGCCTTGAACATGGCGATCATCGGTATTCTGAACTTCATTCCGAAACTGATAGTAGCATTGGTCATTATGTTGATCGGTGCTTTACTGGCGAATGTGGTGGCCGAATTTGTCAAAGGGGCCGTTAGCCAGAGCGGGGTCGGTAATGGCAACGTATTTTCAAGTGTAGCTCGTTATGCGATCCTTTATATCGCTGGCGTGACCGCCCTAAGCCAACTCGAAGTAGCCCCGGCTATTATCGACACGCTGTGGATCGGCACGATTGCGGCCCTGGCCCTGGCTGTCGGTCTGGCCTTCGGTCTGGGAGGTCGGGAAACCGCCGCGCGGATTTTGGAAAACGGCTACAACAAGGCTCAAGAAAATCTGCCAAAATTAAGCAATGGCATCAAACAGCAAGCTCGCCAGCAGGCTCAGTCTGCCAACCAGCGACCTACGGGTGGGAATGTTCCCCAGGTTTACAACCCAGGCGGTCAGCCAGTTGGTCAGCCACCGGTAAGCGGTTATGCTGCGAGTGGCTACACTCAGCCCATGCCGTCACCGAAACCCCAGGCTCCTCGCACGCAACCGATGCCCGGCAACCAGCCCAACTCTAACCCTAACCCCGGTTATCAGCAACCCGGTAACGGCTATCAGCAGCCGAACGGCGGTAACTACGGCCAAGCCGATTACGGCAATGACCAGAGCAACTACCCGCGCGGCTAGACGTAAATCCGAAAAAGGCCAGGCTAAATGCCCGGCCTTTTTTGTTACTCTGTAATGCCGGGCCACTTGACGCGCATCGGTATTGTCCTTTATCATCAAAAAAACTTAAGAAAACTGTTAGTACTCAGACTAGCTACATTGAGGCGGGTTAAGTAGGGGTCGGCTACCACCTGGTGCCCTGCGGGGTATTACAGGCGGGTACCCTCAGGGTGCCCTGTTAAACCTGTTTTTATTTTCGCCTCAAGCTCACGAAAGTCCTGGCAATTTTACATTGGACAATAAAAAGCTTGCTGCATAATCACTACAGCAAGCTTTTAAGATTAACTGATCACTGGACCCGGTTACTTTGTGATAGTAAACAAAGTCTCTCGCGGCTCTCCAAAGGTAGAAACATAATACAAATGGCCGTTCGCAGAGGAATATTGAATATCCACCCCCGTACTCCAGGCATTATGAGCTATTACAGACTGCGGAGCCGTGAATGTACTACCCCGATCGGTCGATACTACCAGACTGGATTGGGCTGGATTTGCGTCGCGGCCTGGGAAGTATCCCATCGAAAGCCACAACCGCCCATCATCCGAAACAGTTGCCCCAAATACCCTGGCATCGTATTTCGGAAAAACATCGTTACTCAAAGTCTGCCAGCCGGTGCCAGGCAAAAAGCGAGCAATCCCAAAAGAATTGGGGCCATCCCAGATCGCATAGGCAAAACCATCTTGACCACAGGCTATGGCTGTGCTACCTCGGAAATTCCAGCCGGTGCTTGAACCATCGGCGGCCCGGACCGGGGCCTGCCACTGTCCATTAATTCGGCTGCGGACATCTACGCTTTGGTTCTCGATATACACCAGGTGAACATTATCATTGTTATCGATACAGGCGTGAGGCGAACCCGCCAAACCGCGCTGGTTAATATCCACACCCAGCGTGGCAATGTTGGTCCAGCTTTTGCCGCCATCGGTCGACTCGCCATAACCGATACCATTGCGGTCAGGGCTGGTTTGAATCTCGCCGACCAGAATTAGCTTGCCGGATTTGTTTGAATAAACCACATCCGGGAAATCAAGGTCGCCGGCCCCACCGTTCAGGTGGTAAGTACGTCCGACATCAATACCGGGCAGCAAAGAACCATCCGGTCTGATCGTGCGCATATAAGCCCGATAATTATCCGGCCAGTAGCGGTAAACCACGTAGGCCGTACCATCCGGCGCAAAAGTAAGATGGGGAGCTTGTGAGGTTGACCGGTATGGTGAGTCGTCTATAGACTGTAAACCACCCGGATAATCGGAACGGCCTAACAATAATGTATCTGGCGGAAAACCGGCACTTCCGGTACCACTGCGCGATTCACCAACTACAAAAGCCACCCCATCGGTTGGACGTATCTTCATAGCCGGGGCGAATAACGGTTGAAGGACCCGGCTTGCCCCGCCCAGCGTCAGCGGGGCTTGCCAAGCCGGGGTATTGGATAGAGGGCCGCTTGCCACAACCGCCGGTAAAGGCGTACCGGATGGCTGGGTCGCCGGAACTATTGTACCGGTCGACTGCGGCGGGGGCGGGGGAGTGGTGGGTCTGGGGGCCGGTACGGTGGTTGCCACCGGTTTAGGGGTAGTGACTGGCGGAGTAGTCGTTACCACTGGAGCGATCGTGGCCGCCGCCGTAGTCGGTGCTGGGGTTGCGGTCGAAAAATCCACCGACTGCCGCCACTGGTAATAGTGTTGGCCGACGTTGCCCATTTCGACCTGGAAAGCCGCCGGGTTGCCAGGTGTAAAGGTCAACACCCGCCGCTCGAAGGCCTGGACCAGAACGTCTTGTTCTTTACCGGCGACTACCGCCCGCGACCAGTAACCTTCGCTGATCGGTAGGCCCATCGCCACTACCCAATCGAACACCCGGTCGGTAGAATAAGCCCCGGCGTTGAATACCGTACCGCTCTGGTTGAGAAAGGTCCAAAAGACATCCGGGATATTGTGGCTGGTATCTTTTACAAAATAAGCGTTGTGAAGATTGTAGGTAGTCCCCAAATCGGCCTTAGTCGCGGTCGTACCATCCCGGTTGATGGTAGTGTCCAGAACCTTGTTGGTCAGGTCGGTCGAAAGGTTCTCTTTAGGGTCAATCGTGGCGACCTTGCGGAAGGTAGCGTAAGTCGGGTTGGGCAAAGTGGTCGTGGACTGGTCGCCCGCAATATTGATAGTGGTATTGGGCGCAAAGGACTTAAAGCTGTTATCACCCAGTTGGACCAGACCGGCAATCATTTCTTTGGCAAGTAAGCCGTTGGAAACCCCGCGACCACTGGTTTGTTCCATGCGGGTTTTGTCAAAATACTGAACCTGGCGGCTGCCACCTTCGGCATAGGGTTCGGTAAGCAGATCGCTGAGAGTCGGCCCCCAGATATAGCTACGGCTGACTTTACCATCAGCGACCGCCTTATCCGAGCGGTCCCACAATTGCTGAAACTGGTTCAGGCCAATCGCCTGACCCCGCGCCGCCGCCTGGTCGGAAACGGTAACGGAAAGCCCCGCCAGGGTTAGCACAGAGAGCATTACAAATATCATACCGTAACTCAGGCGGCTTTTGAAAACCGCTTTACGGTTTATTGGGTTTTTGAACATATTGAACTTAAACTCCTCAATCAGTCAGGAGCGGACTAGGGGATAAACGTAAGACGGCAGGTTATTTCCAGCCGAAAAAAAGCCCGGTCTGCTTATTGACAAAATAGATATGCGAAATATATCCGCATTACCTATACCACCTGTCAGCCTGGGCCAAGCATAGTAATGGGCAAAATAGTCTGTTGAATAGTGTATGAATGGTATATCGATAGGAGGATGGTGATTTATCAGGAAACTCCCATAATGCCAGTACCGAATCGCGTTTATTAGCTTCGTCCGCTTTCTATTTAGTGCCGGTTCTACAGAGCAACCTGCCCTGCATGAGCTATGTAACCGGTCACTTCGTATCAAACTGCTTTACAAGTTTACCCACTTAACTATTTAGCAGGTAAAACCTGGCTACAACAGCAACTTAACGGATAATTTAGTAAAGTCTGTTAATAAAACGAATTGGAAAAGCAAAGGTAACACCTAAACTTTTGCCACATACTAACATGAGTGCCTTGAAAAGTCCAGTTTCAAGCTCAAAAGCGGCCCCTCTTTCAGCGAAACCAAAGTGGGTTATTCCCTACAAGGACCCCAAGCGGTTTGAAGCGGGAATTCGTTAAACCAAGAATGACACTCGACCCTAACCATGCTACAATCTGCAAACGGACAATCGGAATTAAAGAAAGCTAAAACCTGATGCGCTATACGAGTGAAAATTACCTGCAAGCTTTTACGGGCAAACATTGCCTTATAACCGGAGGAATGGGCTTTATCGGCTCGAATCTGGCCCGGCGGCTGCTGGAACTGGAAGCCAAAGTAACCCTGGTCGACTCGCTGATCCCGACCTATGGCGGCAATTTCTTTAATATCAATGGGATCGAGGACCGCCTGAGGGTAAACATTTCGGATGTGCGCGACGAGAACGCCATGCATTATCTGGTGATGAACCACGACTATATTTTCAATTTGGCCGGGCAAATTTCGCACGCCGACAGCATGACCGACCCTTATACCGACCTGGAAATTAATTGCCGGAGCCAGTTATCGTTGCTGGAAGCCTGCCGCAAGAACAATCCGACGGTTAAGATTGTCTATGCCGGAACGCGCCAGATCTACGGCAACCCGGATTATCTGCCGGTCGATGAAAAACACCTGGTCCGACCGACCGACGTTAATGGCATCAATAAGGCTGCCGGGGAGCGTTATCATCTGCTGTACGCCAGCGCGCACGGTATGCGAACCGCCTCGCTACGGCTGACCAACTGCTACGGCCCCCGCCAGTGGATGCACGATAACCGCCTGACCAGTCAGGGTTGGCTGTTGCGCCTGGTGATGGATGATCAACCGGCCACTCTTTACGAAGGGGGCGAAGGGGTCTTACGCGATCTTAACTATGTGGATGATGTAGTGGATGCTTTTTTGCGGACGGCGGCCCTGGAAGAAGCTAACGGTCATTTTTTCAACCTGGGCGGCCAGCCTTATAGTTTACTGGAGCAGGTCGAGCTGATGATCGAACTGGCCGGAACCGGCAGTTATACCATTGTGCCCTGGCCGCCCCAGCGCAAAGCTATCGCCATCGGCGATTATTATGGGGACTATTCCAAAATCAAACAAATGTTAGGCTGGGAACCCCACATCGATATACGCGAAGGTTTGCGGCGCACTATCGACTTTTACCGCGAACATCATGCCCACTATTGGTAGTCTTTTGAAGCCCACTAATCCGAACCTGATGCCAGCCTAAAGTTTTACCGCTTGACGTACTGACGCTGGTAGTAAGCCTCAAACTCGCCGGACTTTAGCGGTTGCCACCACTCCAGGTGACTTAGATACCAATCTACCGTCTGGCGCATCCCGACTTCCAGGCTGTAGGCCGGTTGCCAGCCCAGTGCCCGCAATTTGGCGGTATCCAGCGAATAACGCCGGTCGTGACCGGGCCGGTCTTTGACATAGGTGATCAGGCTGGCCGGTTTTTCCAGCAATTCCAGAATCATGGTAGTTATATCAAAATTAACCCGCTCGTTGCCGCCCCCAACGTTGTAGGCCTCGCCCGGCTGCCCTTTGTGCAAGGCGACATCGATACCGCTACAATGGTCCAGCACATAAATCCAATCGCGTATCTGCTGGCCGTCGCCGTAGACCGGCAGCGGCTTATCCTCGATAGCGTTGGTTACAAACAGCGGAATTAACTTTTCAGGATACTGATAAGGCCCATAATTGTTCGAGCCGCGTGTGATGATCACCGGTAGACCATAGGTTACAAAATAAGCCTGGGCAATTAATTCACCCCCGGCTTTGCTGGCACTGTAGGGGCTACGCGGCTCGGCTTTATCGGTCTCGCGCGAGGAGCCGTCCGGCACGTGACCGTAAATTTCGTCGGTCGAGACCTGCAAAAAGCGTTCGACACCCTGCTGGCGGGCCTGTTCGAGCAAGATATAAGTACCGTAGACATCGGTCAGGATAAACTGACCCGGTTCTTCGATGGAGCGATCAACGTGACTTTCGGCGGCAAAGTTTAAAACGTATTGGCAGTCTGTCATTGCGTCTTTCACCGCCGCCTGATCGCCAATATCGCCTTTTACAAACCGGTAGCGGTCCGCCGGGGCATATTTTTCTTCCACATCGGCCAGGTTCGCCAGATTTCCGGCGTAAGTAAGTTTATCCAGCACGGTAATCGCGTAATCCGGGTACTTGCCCAGCATATAACGCACAAAATTCGACCCAATAAAACCGGCCCCTCCGGTTACAAGTAAGCGTTTCAAAATCAAATTCCCTTTCTTCTATAACTCGATTTAGCCGACTAGACCGTCCGGTTAGAGAATACCGACCCGACTATTATCGCCTAGCAAAAGCTTATAGGCTTTGGGCTTGATCGGCGATTTCTCGACCACCACATTCCGGCCTATCAGGCTATCCTCTATCCGGCCACTAATATCGAGAACCTGGCTATTTTCCAGAATAATCGAATGCTCTATTTCGCTATCGGTGATCAGACAATGATGATTGATCGAGGTAAACGGGCCGACATACGAATTGACGATCCGGCAGTGGTCGCCGATAATCGCCGGGCCGCGTACCACGCTATTAATAATTTCCGCGCTCTTGGCTACCACCACTTTACCACTGACCACGCTATCCCGGTCTACCACCCCTTCAACACTGCGGTCCAACCGGTCTAAAATGAGCCGGTTTACTTCCAGCATATCGGCCTGTTTACCGGTATCTACCCACCAGCCCTTCACAATATGGGGCCGAACCTCATAACCGGCATCGACCAGGTATTGAATGGCATCGGTGATTTCCAGTTCGTTGCGCCAGGAAGGTTTGATATTATTAATCGCCTCAAAAACGTTGTGGTCGAACATATACACGCCGACCAGGGCCAGATCGCTGACCGGTTCGCGCGGTTTCTCGACCAGCCGCTTAACCCGGTTGGGCCGGGTCGGGTCCAGTTCAGCCACCCCGAAACTCTGAGGGTCGGACACCGCTTTGAGCAAAATCTGACAATTGTAATCGCCGTTGCCAGCCGCAAACTCATCGACCAGCGGGCGAATACTTTCCTCGATCATGTTATCGCCCAGGTACATTACAAACCGGCTATCACCCAAGTAGTCGCGGGCCACCTTGACGGCATGAGCCAGACCCAGCGGTGCTTCCTGCTGGATGTAAGTTACCTGGATACCCCAGCGCTCTCCGGTGCCGACGGCAGCCTTGATCTCGTCGCGGGTATCTCCGACGATCACCCCTATTTCGGTTATACCGGCTTCCACCAGCGTTTCAATAGCATAAAACAAGACCGGTTTATTGGCGACCGGCACCAGTTGCTTGGCACTGGTATATGTAAGCGGGCGCAAGCGAGTACCTTTGCCGCCGCTCAGGATCAAACCTTTCATTATGTGTAAAAATTCTCCTTTCGGCCAGGCCCGCAGGCTGCCCGCATTATCTGATCTGGAATTGGTTGGTGGTTTTAACTACTCAGGCCCACCCCTGACCCCTTCCCACGGCCACCAGTGGACGGGGGAAAAGAAGAAGAAAAGAGTATTTACAGGGGAGACCCCTGCTTCGATCCTTCCTTCACACTGGTTTGGTGAGTAGTTACGGTGGTTTTAACTGTCCGCTTTATCCATGTAATCTGACCGTTCTTAACTCAAAACGGTCAGAGCCTGGGTTAAGTTGCAACCAGGCTGTGCGGTGATATTAGACTATTGGAGAAATCAGCATAACATACCAGCCCAAAACCGACAAACCAGGCTTTGCAATAAGCTTTTCAAAGGTTTTATACGTTCGGACTGCTCATTTTGGAAGCGAATTCCGGTTGCCGGTAAAGTGGTTGATATTCTTTTTCTCATTAAAATTACTGTATCTAATAATGTCCGAGTAGTATAATCAGGTATGTTGAGAAAACCTCATGAATATAATATGGATACAATGAAAAGGTTATTACCACATGATTTGAAGAAATAGCAGTGGTCGGTTTTCAACCTTCGATGGTATTTAGGAGTTATGCCGCGCCAGGTTTAGGGTTGAACGTTTACCAAAACCTTAGAATTAGTGATATTGAAAACAATAGGGCCGCCGCCAGGGCCGGGATACAGGCCGTGAATATACTGGTTAAGTTAGAAAATAACGATCTAACCTGTGTCGGCCAAGCTAAACAACTTATTCGGCCCTTCACCTTAGTTCCGTTTATGGGGAATACGGCTTGAGTAGTTACTTTTCTTTATGATGATCTATATAGCAATGAGAGGTTAAAAGGGTGTTATGCAATACGATAAAATTTACCAGCAATGGCAGGCCGGGGAATTAAAAGACCAGGATGCCCTGGAAGCCCTGATCGACTGGCTAAACCGGGTGCAGGATAGCCTCAAACCCCTGGAGGAAACCGAAAAGTTGGTCAGAGCGCAATTATCGGAGGTGGTCGAAAGGCAGGGCGGTCGTTCAACTATCAAAGGCTTTGGGAACTTGAGCATTACTCGGCCAACCGTGACGGCCCGCTACGACCGTCAGGGGTTAGATCGATTGGTCGAACGGTTGCAGAGCGAAGGTCAGACCGAACTGGCCGGTGAAATTCTAGCCTTTCGTTCGGAGAGTATGCGCTCCGGTTATCTGCAAATCAGCCGGGCCAAAGAACCAAAACCGGTTAAAGAGGCAGCCGACCCGGATTGGTTTTAGTCTTGGGCCGGGGTTTGGGGCGAACGCAGAATTACCACCGCCAGGGGGGGTAAAGTCAGGCTGATCGATTTAGCATGACCGCCCCAGCTAACCGAGTCGCTAGGCACACCACCCAGGTTTCCGATGTTGCTACCGTGATATTGCAAAGCATCGCTATTAAGAATCTCAGCGTAGAAACCCGGTTTTGGCACCCCGATCCGGTAATTGTAGCGCGGTAACGGCGTAAAATTACAGGCGATCAATAATTCGTTTTGCGGGTCACGCGCCCGGCGCAAGAACGACAAGGTGCTATTTTCGTTGTCACGGGCCTCCAACCACTGAAAACCCTCCCAGCTATCATCGACTTCAAAAAAAGCCGCCTCGGTCTGGTACAGGTGGTTTAAATCGGTCATAAATTTTTGCATACCCAGGTTTCCTGGCTGGTTCAGCAAATCCCAATCAAGGGCGGTTCGCTCGTTCCATTCACCCCACTGCGCGAATTCATCGCCCATAAACAAAAGTTTCTTGCCGGGATGAGCGTACATATAAGCGTAAAGTGAGCGTAGATTGGCAAACTTCTGCCAGTCGTCACCCGGCATTTTACCCACCAGCGAATGTTTTAGATGGACCACCTCATCGTGCGAGAAAGGCAAAATATAATTTTCGTTAAAGGCATAGACCAGCGAAAAAGTCAGGCTGTTATGATGGTAGCGACGGTAGACCGGGTCTTGCTCCATATAATCCAGCATATCGTGCATCCAGCCCATATTCCATTTGAGGTCGAAACCCAGCCCACCCATATAGGTAGGTTTAGTTACCATCGGCCAGGCAGTCGAGTCTTCGGCACTGGTCAGGGTGGCAGGATGTTCAGCGTGAACCAGTTCGTTAAACCGCTTGAGAAAGTCAATCGCTTCCAGGTTCTCGCGCCCGCCGAACTTGTTTGGCACCCAACCGCCCGCCGGTTTGGAGTAATCGAGAAAAAGCAACGAGGCCACCGCGTCCACGCGCAAGCCGTCGATGTGGTATTTATCCAGCCAGAACAAAGCGTTTGACAGCAAAAAGTTACGCACTTCGTGGCGGCCAAAGTTAAAAATCAGGGTTCCCCAATCGGCGTGTTCGCCCTGCCGAGGGTCGGCGTGTTCGTAGAGGTGAGTACCATCGAAGAAGCCGAGGCCGTGTTGATCTTTGGGGAAGTGGGCCGGTACCCAATCCAGCAGCACTCCGATCCCATTCTGGTGACACAGATCGACCAGATACATAAAATCTTCCGGCTGACCAAAGCGGCTCGTCACCGCATAATAGCCGATGGTTTGATAACCCCACGACCCATCAAAAGGATGTTCCGAGATCGGCATCAACTCGATATGAGTAAAACCCAACTCCTTGACATAGCTCACCAACTGGGCGGCCAGTTCTCGGTAGGTCAGGTAACTCTCGTCGTGACCAGCCGCTCCCCAGCGTCGTCGCCAGGACCCCAGGTGAACCTCGTAAACCGAAATCGGCGAACGCAGCGAGTTTGACTGAGCTTGACCGCTCTTCTGCCAGTCCTGGTCCTGCCAGTGATAGCTGTCCAGGTTGACCACCACCGAAGCGGTGCGGGGTCGCATTTCACTGAAGAAGCCGTAGGGATCGGCCTTTTCGACCTGATAGTTATCAATAAGCGATTTTATATCGTATTTGTAAATCGTTCCGACGGTCAGACCGGGCACGAAAATATCCCAGATACCCTGTAACTCGTGCTTCCGCATCGGCAACACCCGGCTATCCCAGTTGTTGAAATCGCCAACCAGGCTAACCCGTTGAGCCGCCGGTGCCCAAACCGCAAAACTCACCCCGGCTACCCCGTCGATGGTGCGCGGGTGCGCCCCTAGCTTCTCGTAGGTGCGGAAGTGCTGGCCTTCGTGGATCAGGTGTAAATCGAAATCGGTCAAGGTTGGTCCAAACGCGTAAGGGTCGCTATGCTCGGTTGTGATCTCGCTAAAATCGGTTTGTAAAAGCCTGTATTGCCCATCCGAAAGCGGGTTTTCTACCACACCCTCCCACAAACCGGCCTCGTGTATTTTTTCCATTGGGTAGTGGGTGCCAGCAGCGTTTATCCGGGCGGATTTCACAGTCGGCAAAAAGGCCCGGACCACCAGGTATGGCTGACCGTCCACCTCGTATTGATGCGGACCCAGCACCCCAAAAGGGTCGGTTGCCTCGCCCTGAACAATCGCTTCTATTGCACTTTGATTTACTTTTAACTTATCTCGGTTTGCCATCTGTGTCATTTTAAGTCTACCTTTTCTTATTACCGGCTGGTTTCGCGGGCTATTTGCATGGTAGTCATTTCAATGGTCGGCAGGGTTTAACCTTTTGTAACCACGAAAATATGCGCCGGCTGTACCGCCGGGTCGAGCCGGACAAAGTTATACTCACCCTGCCACTTATAGATCGCTCCACTCAGAAGGTCGTGAACCTGGTAGGGTTCGTGTTCGCTAAAACCCCATTCCCAGAAAGGTACGCCAATCCAGCTTTCCTGGGCCTGGTGAGGGTCCAGATTGACCACTACCAGCACGTTATTAGCCCGGTCGGGGGTGGTTTTGCCGTAAACCAGCAGCTTATCGTTATTGCCGCTCTGGTAGAAGCGTAAATTGTCGTAATATTGTAAAGCCTGATTTTGCCGGCGAGCCTGGTTGACCTGACGAATAAACCCGCCCAGATTATGCGGCTGGGACCAGTCGACGTGATTGATCTGGTACTTATCCGAATTAAGATATTCCTCCGAACCGGCTTTGACCGGCGTATTAATACCCAGTTCGTAACCGCTATAGATGCCATAGGTTGAAGAAAGCGTGGCCGCCAGGACCAACCGCAACCGAAATGCTGGCAAACCGCCTTCTTGCAGAAATTCGTGCAAAATATCGGGGGTATTAGGCCACAAATTGCCCCGGAAATAATCCTTCATTTCGGACTGACAAAGCTCGGTCAGGTATTCGGTCAACTCAGCCCGCCCGTTGCGCCAGGTAAAATAGGTATAAGACTGGCTAAACCCGGCTTTGCCCAGCGACCGCATCACTTTAGGCCGGGTAAAAGCTTCGGCCAGGAAAATAGTTTCCGGGAATTCGCGCTTGATCTCGGCGATCAGCCATTCCCAGAACGGTAGAGCTTTGGTGTGCGGGTTATCCACTCGAAAAACTTTTATACCTCGCTGGCACCAGAACTGGACAACACTCATCAGTTCGGTCCACAGGGCTTCCCGGTTATCACAGTAGAAATTGATCGGGTAAATGTCCTGGTATTTTTTGGGCGGGTTCTCGGCATATTTGATTGTCCCATCGGGCCGGATAAAGAACCATTCCGGGTGAGATTTTACATAGGGATGGTCGGGCGAACACTGGATCGCAAAGTCGAGGGCTACCGCGATCCCCAGCTTTTCCGCCGCTTTCACCAACCGGTCGAAATCTTCAAAGGTGCCCAGGCTGGGTTCGATAGCTTTGTGACCGCCGTTTTCGTTACCGATGGCCCAGGGCGATCCGGGGTCGTGCGGTCCGGCGTCCAGCGAATTATTTGGCCCCTTGCGGTTCGAGCGGCCTATCGGGTGGATCGGCGGCAAGTACAACACATCGAAACCCATCTCGGCCACGCGCGGTAACTGGTCGATACAATCGACAAAGGTTCCGCTCCGGCCCGGTTCGGGACTCTGGGAGCGCGGAAAGAATTCATACCAGGCTGAAAAACGGGCCAGCAGCGGGTCAACAATGATTTCAAGCGTGCGGTAATGGGACGAAAATGACCGGTCGGGATACTCGTCCATCAGGCGCGTCACATCCTCGCTCAAAAATAGGCCGCCCGCCGCTACCGGGTCTGCCGTCTGCCGGACCGTCTTTAATAAAGTCTCGACCTGACCGGAGTGGTGGGGCGACTGGATGCGGGGAAAGGCCTTTTCAACCAGAGCCACCCCTTCCAGTACATCGCTGGGAGCCACCTGGTTGGCCTCGACCCGTTTCCTCATATCATTTTGCCAGGTCTTAAAGCGGTCGTTCCAGGCCTCAATCGTATACTCATAGCGGGCAATATTCATAACCGGAAACTCGGCCCGCCAGCGGTCGTTATCAAACTTCAGCATGGGGGTTTCCTGCCATTCGGTGGTTCCCATCACTCGATATTTGAGGGCCGCCGCGATCAGGTCGTGACCATCCCGGAAAATATCGGCCTGGACTTCCACACAATCTCCCGTCACACGTTTGACCGCGTAACGACCACCATCCAGTTCGGGGGTCACGCTTTCAATTATTATTTGCTGACTTTCCTCAAGAAATTTGTCGATGGACATAAATTAAGCTCTTCTCTCTCAACAGAGCGACCGGCACAACCGGCCATCTGTTCAACGCTTACATAATTCAATATTTTGGCTTTTACGGGTTTCCAGGTTATTTCTGAACCGACCGGGCAAAGTGAAACGATTTACCCAAGAGTGGATTGTAGCAAGAATGGTTCCGTTGGCATAATACTTGTTAGGTTTTCTGTAAATATTATACTATACTTAATCAGGTAAGCGGTATAATCCCGGAAGTATGGCGGCCTTGTTTTTGCTGCCATTGGTTGGTAAAGCAGTATTTATACTTAACAATTGCATAATTATTTCACAATGTTTCGATGGGGGGTTTCAAGGGGCACCCAGGGGGTACCCGCCCCCAGGACGGGGGCATAGCGGGGGGGTCCCCCGCGCTTTTCCCTCGTCCCCAGCGTCGCTATGCGACGCTGGGGGTAAAAAAGAGTGTTGGGGAATGTCCCCCAAGTCCCCCTTGCAGGGGTTGCACCCCTACGAACCCTGCTTAGTACTTTGTGATTTTTTTATGCAATTAACAAGTTTATAGAAATAGTTATAGATTTGCCCTGAAACTATGCGGAAAGTGAAAACATATGAGCCTTAAAAGTGACAAAAGTCCTTCCGAACCCGGCCCGACCCTAAAGGTATCCCAAAAGCCTGATAGTACCTGGCTCGAACAAAATCTTGCTCAACTGCTGGCAGTTATCGAACCGGCTTACTTTATCAGCAAACGCTGGTTTGGTAGTAAAACGCGCCAGTTGAAAAGCTACCGGCCCCTCGACTTTTGTCTGGTGTCAGGCGAGCCGGTGCTGATGGCCCTGGTAATCATACAACTCGATTACGCCGCCGGAGAGCCGGAAGTGTATCATCTGCCGCTGGCCCTCGGTTCCGCCGACGATTTACCGGCCCAGTTGCGCGACCAACCTCACGCTGTTGCAGTCACGCTCGAAACGCCGGAGGGTCAGTTGGTCCTTTATGACGCCTTTGCGCGGGAAGATTTTTGTCAGTGGCTTTATCAAAATATGTCCGACCATCGCCAGCTACCCTCCCGGCACGGCAATTACCGGTTTGAATCGTTACCGGACCGGCTGAATAATCAGGACCTGGCCTCGATTCGCTGGATTACCACTACCCAGAGCAATACCTCGGTCGTATACAATCATCGCCTTATTATGAAGGCTTTTCGCAAGCTAACCGCCGGTAAGAACCCGGATTTTGAGGTACCGTTCTTCCTGACCGACCAGACCGATTTTAAGTTTGTCCCGCGCATGGCTGGCTATATCGAGTATAATACTGCCGGTGGCGAACTTTTCTCGATAGCCGCCATGCAAGATTTCGTCCCTAACGACGGTGACGGTTACACCTACAGCCTCGAACACTTAAAAGATTATTATCAGCAGGCGGCTACCACCGGTCAGGTCGACACCCGCGCCTATCAAAAGTTAGCCCGGCGGCTCGGCGTTATTACCGGCGAATTGCATAACGCACTGGCCTCCAATGCCGATCAGCCCGACTTTGCCCCCGAATTGATCACCGTCGAGGATGTGAAAGGCTGGCAAACCTCGATTGTCGAGTTGATCAACCGGGTCTGCGATAGTATTCGCAACCAGCTTGACCGTCATTCGCCCCAGCAACGCCAGGGATTGCAAACCATTCTGGATCACCAGCAACATTATGTAAAGTTGGTGGATGGCCTGGCGGTGCTGGCGGAAGCCAAAACCTATAAAACCCGTTATCACGGTGACTATCACCTGGGACAGGTCTTGAAGACCGGCGACGATTTTGTGATATTGGATTTCGAGGGTGAACCGGCCCGCAGCCTGGCTGAACGCCGGGCGCGTCATAGTCCGCTCAAGGATGAGGCCGGTATGATCCGGTCGTTTAACTATGCCGCCTATGCCGGGCTATTTGCGGCCCAGGATGCCACCGGGCGAACCGACCTCGAACCCTGGGCCACCAAATGGGAAAGTACGATGGTCGAAGCCTTTGAAGACGGCTACCAGGAAGCCACCGCCACCAACCAGGGAGCCGAGTTTTTACCGGCTTCCGCCGAGGTAAAGGCCAAAGTATTGGAAGTGTTACTTCTGGAAAAAGCTTTTTACGAGTTGAATTACGAATTCAATAATCGACCGGACTGGGTACCGATCCCGCTCAAAGGCTTGCTACGGATCATCGAGACTAAAAAGTAGCGGAAAATAGAACCCTAAAATAAGAATTATAATGAGGAGAAGGTGAAAAAATGAACCGCTTGAAAGAACTTCGGGAACAAAGTGGGCTGAGTTTGCCCGAACTGGCCCAGCGCAGCGACCTCGATCAACATTTGCTCAGTCAGTTGGAAGAAGGCCAGACCCAACCCGACCCTGAAACCACCGGCAAACTGGTCGACGCGCTAAACGCAGCCCTTTTCAGCCAAGACATAAAAGTCACCGCCCAGGATATTCTGGCCGGACAAGCCCAGCCGGTCGAGAGTAAGCCCGCTGTAAAAGCTTCGACCAGCAGCGGTACCGGGAAGGGTCCGGCTGTACCCACGATCACCAGTTATGCAATGCCTTCCCGGCTATTCAACATGGGGCACGACACCACCCAGGCTACGCCTACCAAAAGCACTGCGCCTACTCCGGCCAGCCAACAACCGGTGACGGCCCCCGGCGTGATCACTTCTCCACCCGGTTATTTATCTTACCAGACCAAAAAAGAAGTTGAGCAAACAAAACTTATTCGCCGGGTGGTGTCAATCGTGATCGGACTGGCGATTACCGGTTGGGTGATCTGGCGGTTATTTCAACAGGCCCGGCAGGACCCTGGCAACCCGTTTCCCCAAAGCTCGTCAGATGTGATAATATTGCCCGCGAGTGAATAAAAGCGGTACCGCTTCATTCAACAAATATAACTACACACCAAATCTCGGTAGAGGATCGAAGCAGGGGTAGTGGGGGCGCAGCCCTTGCGGGGGGTATAAGGCGTCTCCCCTTAAAAACTTTTTTTCTTCTTTTCCCCGCTCTGGGGCGGGGCTTGAGCAGTTACCAACAAATAATAAATCACCCAAAAAGTTGAAATACACAGGAAGGAACGGTCGGCGTGGCTGAAACGGTAAACGACTGGTACAAAGATGCAATTATTTACGAACTTCATGTCAAAGCATTTTACGATAGCAACAACGATGGGATAGGTGATTTCAAGGGTCTGACCGAAAAACTGGATTACCTGGAAGATTTGGGCATAAACTGTATTTGGCTCTTGCCGTTTTATGTGTCCCCCCGCAAAGACGATGGCTATGATATTGCCGATTATTACTCGGTTCATCCCGACTATGGCACCCTCGACGACTTTAAACGGTTTTTGAAGGCGGCTCACAAACGCGGCATCCGGGTCGTCACCGACCTGGTGATCAATCATACCTCCGACCAACACGCCTGGTTTCAGGAAGCCCGCCGCACCACCGATCCGGTCAAGCACAATTATTACGTCTGGAGCGATACCGACAAAAAATATCCCGATGCCCGGATTATCTTTACCGATACCGAAAAATCCAACTGGTCGTGGGACCCGGTGGCCCAAAAATATTACTGGCACCGCTTCTTCAGTCATCAGCCCGACCTCAATTTCGATAATCCCCAGGTGCAGCGCGAGATTTTAAAGGTCATGAAGTTCTGGCTGGATATGGGTATTGACGGCTTCCGGGCCGACGCCGTTCCCTATCTGTTTGAGCGGGAAGGAACTAACTGCGAAAATCTACCGGAAACCCACCAATATCTGAAAACTATGCGCCGCTACCTGGATAAACACTACACCGGGCGGGTGTTGCTGGCCGAGGCTAACCAGTGGCCGAGCGATTTGCTACCCTACTTTGGCAACGATGACGAATTTCACATGGCCTTTAATTTCCCGCTGATGCCGCGTATTTTTATGGCGGTGCGGCGCGAGGAACGCCGCCCGATCATCGATATTATCAATCAGTTACCGACCATCCCGGAAAATTGCCAGTGGGGTATTTTCCTGCGAAATCACGACGAACTGACCCTGGAAATGGTGACGGACGAAGAACGCGACTATATGTACTACGAGTACGCCACCGACCCGCGCATGAAAATCAATATCGGGATACGGCGGCGATTGGCCCCGCTACTGGATAACGGGCGGCGGCGGATCGAGTTGGTCAACAGTTTGCTTTTTACCCTGCCCGGTACGCCGATTTTGTATTACGGCGACGAGCTTGGCATGGGCGATAATATTTATATGGGCGACCGGGACGGCGTGCGCACGCCGATGCAATGGACCAGTGACCGCAACGCCGGGTTCTCACGGGTCGACTCGGCCCGGCTGTACAGTCCACCGATTACCGACCCGGTTTACGGCTACCAGGCCAACAACGTGGAAGCCCAGTTGCGCACTCAATCCAGTCTGCTCAACTGGATGAAGCGCATGATCAAGATTCGTAAAAAATACCCGGTCTTTAGCCGGGGCGACATCAAGTTCTTCGACCCGGTAAACCCACGCGCACTGGCCTACACTCGTTCCTACCAGGGCCAGACCGTGTTGATCGTCAACAACCTGTCCCGCTTTTCGCAGCCGGTCGAGCTTGATCTTTCACAATACCAGGGAGCCGTACCGATTGAAATGATCGGCAATACGCGTTTCCCACCAATTGGCGAATTGGCCTACTTTTTTACGCTCGGCCCCCACGCTTTCTTCTGGTTCCGGTTGGAATATGCCACCGATATTCCAGAATCTAAAGCTATTGATATGGACATGGACCCGGAATTAGAGATTATACCGGACGCTTAAATTTAACCAAAAATAAAAACACCGGTCTTTCAATAAGAGAGGCCGGTGTTTTAATTATATTAATTATTTCGTAAATACTCATGCCCCCCCAGGGCCACCAGTGGACGGGGAAAAGAAGAAGAAAAAAGAGTATTTTACAGGGGCACCCAGTGGGTACCCGGCCCCCACGACCCCTGCTTCGATCCTTTACAGTAGTTTGGCGTGTAGTTACACTATTTCAAGAATTTTAGCTTGCGGCGGTACCGCTCGAACTCGGTACGGACTTTTGGCAGGAAACGCGGCGTCAGCTTTTCAAGTCGTTTGGTCCGGCGATAGCTAATAATGGCTTCCTGGTAAGTCTCCCAAACTTCGCCTATCTGTTTATCGTCTTTGTAGACCTCGGTATGAGCCTTGAAAGCTTGCCACAAATCCTCCGGGCGGGCATCGTGGCCGCTCAGGTCGGCGGCTTCCAGCTTCTTTTCGGCCTCAACTACCGCACTCAGTCGCATCTGACGCTGAACCTCATAGAGGTCGGCCCCTTCCGGCCCGTAACGCCGCCGCACATAGGCCCGCGTGATCGCTTCCACCGAAGGAGCAGCCAGTGGCAGTTGTTTATTAAGATAGGCGGCGTACTCGTTGGGGGTCATGCCGGTGCGACCGCGTAAGCCGATTTTTTTAGCCTGCAAACTCATGCGGTTGTACACCACCAGCGGCGAAGGGTCGGGTATGGCAAACCGGCGTTGCACATACATCCGGCGCGTCACAAACAAACCGCCCCCGATCATCGCCAGGCCCAGTACACCGGCCAACCAGAGCAAAAGATCGTTCGAGGGAAGCGAGGTAGTGACCGCATCGCTGCTGCCATCCGGGTTAAGCTGGCCTTTCTTGGGCGGGTTCTTGCCCAAAATATCGGGCAAATTGCTGCCGTCCAGGGTACTACTGCTGCCGTTATCGGCGGGGGGCGGTGTTACCAGCGGTTGAGGGGGTACCGAGGACGGGTCCGCCGGTCGCTCAATACTCTCTTTGCCGGGGGTCGCCTCGAAATCTACCCAGCCGATCCCCTTGAAATAGACCTGGGTCCAGGAGTGAGCCGCGTTACCCCGCACGATCCAGGCATTTGAGGCCGAGTCGAAATCCCCCCCGATATACCCATTGACGATCCGGCTCGGAATACCCAGCGTGCGCAACATCAGGGCCAGCGAACTGGAATAATGGACGCAATAGCCGCTTTTGCTTTCGGTCAGAAAATATTCGATCTGGTCGCGGCCTTCCGGCACCGGCGGCGGGTCGGTAGAATAAGTTAAAGTATTGAGATAACTGACAATCGCCATTGTCTTATCGTAGTTATTTTTGGCTCCAGCCGTCAACTCCAATGCTTGCGCTTTGATAGCCTCCGGCAGATTCTCCGGCAGTTGCAAATACCGCGAATAAACCCAGACTGGATAGTCGGTCTGGGCCTTGCGTAAACTCTCGATGTCGGCCCCGTAACGCCGGGAGTACGAGCTATAGCCATCGCCCGGATTGATCGGCTGAGGCAGCAGAGCTTCGGTCAGGTCGTCGTAGTTCGGTTCGTACCCGTCATATTGCAGACTGATCGGCTTGCCGTTGCTCAGGGTGTAGCTGGCTTTGTTGCCTTTTACCGCTTCCTGCAATTTCTTGATTTCGGCCAGCACCTGCTTTCCTGCGTCAGTCGCGTCAAAGCGGGTCTGGGCCTGATTACCTTTCGCCAGGGGCGATTCCAGGTTCAAAATGTAGCCGCCGCTGCTTTGTAGATAAACAGTGCTGTCCAACTCGACCGTTCTCGACGGGTTCGGGGTATAGGTAGCGATCACTTTAACCTTATTACTGACCGGCGAACCACCCGGCAATAATCCCATCGCCTGTAGCTGGGCCAGGGTCGGCAGTTGATAACTCCAGTTATCTTTGGTGTAATTAACTGACACGTTCGGGTTTCGACGATCTACACTCCCGTTGATACGGATACTACTCCTGCCGCCCTCGGTATAGTTGGCGGTCACACTGGGCGGATAGGCCAGGTCTTCTAGCTGAGTACCGTCCTTCAAATACTTGATTAAATCCAGTAACGCCGGGGGTACCGCCTGTCCGGTGGTGTCATCGACCAGCACACTCCTTTTGCCACCGTTGCCGTCGGGAATATCCTTGAGGATAAAGGCATCGAGGGGAGAGTTTATCGTAACTTTTTGATAATGGAAAGCCACCAGCGACGCGTGATCGGCACTTACCAGGTCGCCCATACTGATGATCGGGGTAAAACCCGGCACCAGCGAGGTAACGGTCAATTTCTGGGTATTGCGGCCCTGGTCGGTCGAGGTCGGCAGCGACTGGTTAGCCGCCAACGACAGCCGCCGGAACAGAGCATCATCGGTTTTGATCGGGCCGGGTGGTACCTGGAACGTGTTGATCCAGTGCGTGCCATCGTACTGGTCGAGAGCAACTACCTGCATATACGAGGGTGGCGCGTGGGGGTCGGCACTGACTACCCTAAAGTAAGGGTCATTACTCAGCCGCAACGGACCGCCAATCGTAAAGGAGTCTTGCAGGGCATTATAGTTGCCTTTGGAAAGCGGTTGAACTTTATCTTTGCCATCGCCGGTACCGGTACCGACGCTATCCCAGATGCCTTTGATACCGTTAAAAGGCTGGCTGACCGTGTTCAGGACATCGCCCAGCGGCGCGATCTGGGAAGAACTGGGCGTAGCAAAAGCCACCGCTACCACCACCAGCACCAGACAGCTACCGACCATCATGGCTCCGCGCCAGATGCCGGGCTGAAAATACAGCCGCAAACTGCGCCAGCGTTGTTCGTCCATAAAGGCGTTAAAGCGGACTACCAACAAAAGGGCGACGATCAGAAAGAAGGTAAAAGAACCAAAGGCTCCCGGCGGGTTGAACGATAGATTAACCATCAGGACGCTGCCAAGCATCAAGAGGCTCCACCAGACCTTGTGACCGCGAAAGAGAACCCAGGCTACACTGTAACCCAGCAGCCACAATCCAAAACTCAGCATTACCAGGTAAACCAGGTTATCATCGTGGGCTTTGCCGGCGATAGCACTTTCGCACCAGCGTACTACCCTTAAAACGGTGCTGCCAAGTTTCTGGCTCCAACCGCTACTCCGGTCATCGGTAAACGGCCCGACCAGCAGCCCGATAAAGACCATACCCACGCTGATCATAAATGAATGCGCCAGCAGAGACGGCACAAAGCGTACTTTGGAAAGGCCAAAGCCGATCAAAAAGCTGACCAGTGCCGCCTGGGGTAACAGGTAGGAACCGTCTACCCATTTGGAAGCCTGGATCGACCAGACCACCGTCATATAAGCCAGCAGCAAGGCCAGAAAACTAAACCAGCCTTCTTCCAGCCGGTATTTGTCAAGAAAATTTGGTTCGACCCGTCGCCGTGTACTCATAGTTTTGTTTCTAAAGTTGCTTTCTTACTCAAAAAAAGTTCAAATTTAGGATTTTCGCTTCAACCTCACTTTGTGAGCTTGAAGCGAAAATAAAAAGAGTATTTACAGGGGCACCCATAGGGTACCCGCCTGTATGACTCCCCGCAGGGGTTGCCCCCCTACTAACCCCGCTCAAAGGTTAATTCACCTTAAGCGAAAGTCCTAAAATAATAGCTGACAAAATTTAGCCAAGCCGGGCGGTGAGCCGGGCCAGTTCGCTATCCAGGGCTTCGGTCAGGTCGTCGCCGCGTTTAATCAAATAGACCGGAATATTCATGGCACTCAGCGAACCGACCACAAACATGGGCGATGAGACTGGACCACCAAAGGTACTCGGCTCAATCAGTACCACCGCTACCTTGACATTTTTACGCAATAATAACGGCAGCACCGCCGCCCATTTCTCGTCAGTCGAGGCGGTAATCAGAATAACCGTATCCCTACTGCCCAGGTGGGCCATCTCGGTCGCAATCATCTGTCCAAAGTCGGTCTGACCTTGCGCCCGCAAGACTGCCAGGGCTTCCAACACTTTGCCAAGCTGACGTTCACCCCGGTCGGGAGAGATAAGTTCGTGATGCTGACCCCAGGCCTGTAGACCCACGCTGCGCCCGATTGCCAGGAAATGCCGGGCCAGCGTCGCGGTTGCTGCGACAGAATATTCCTCGGTCGAATCGTTGGAACGCTGGCCGCTACTGGCCGGAAGGGCAGTTAGGACCCCCTCGCGGCTGGTATGGTTCAAGACCCAGTGATTATTCAGGTTCATATCCAGAAAAATCTGGACATCAATTGTCGGGTCGAAATCAAACTCCTTGACAATCAGTTTGCGTTGCCGGGCCGTCGAAGGCCAGTGAATCCGGTTGAGACTATCGCCGGGGCGGTATTCGCGCAAGCCGGTAATATTAGGGGTAGTGTGAGCGGTAGGGCGGTTAGCGGTATTGCCGCCGGGCAAAACGCCGGAGAGGGCTTCAAACTTATTTATTTCAAAGGTCGGCGGATAGATTGTCACAAAGTGTTTGACCGGCAGTTCACGCTTGAAGCGAAACAGGCCAAAGGGGTCGCCCGCCGTGACCGTGACCGGACCCAACTGGAAACGCCCACGTAAAGAGCAATAAGTTTTGGCTCGCCACTGGACTTCGCCGTAAGGTTTGAGGCTCTGCACACAATTCAGCCGGTGGCCGGGCAGGTCGGAGGTATCACGCACTTCCAACCACAGTTTGGGCATAAAACTACGGTTTCGCAAAGTGATCACTTCTTCATAGTAATCACCCACGCTGGCCCGGTCGCCGTGACCACGCCGGGTGATTTCGAGCCATTCCAGGCTCAACCGGGACCACACGAAGGCAAAAGCCATCAACCCGGCCAGCACATAATCCAGCACGAACAGTAAACGGATGTGAATTAACTGGGCCAGGATCGCGATTATCAGCATCACCAGCCCGAAGCGAAAAATCTTCATTGTTTTGTGGCCGAAACCTTAGCGGACACCGGTTTTAGAACCAGGCACCGGCGTATTTCGCAGTAAATCTTCTACGATGGATTGGCTGGTAATGCCTTTCATGCGGGCACTCGGACTCATAATGATACGATGAGGGAGGGTATAACCGGCCAGTTCTTTAATATCGTCCGGGATTACATAATTGCGACCTTGTAACAGGGCGTGAGCCTGAGAGGCCCGGTACAGTGCCAGCGAACCGCGCGGACTGGCTCCCAGATATACGTC
Organism: Chloroflexia bacterium; assembly: GCA_038322625.1. Classification (GTDB taxonomy): domain Bacteria; phylum Chloroflexota; class Chloroflexia; order Chloroheliales; family Chloroheliaceae; genus 54-19. Next base: position 1,304 of record JBBQGA010000024.1, on the reverse strand, counting down.
ATCCTGCTCACGGGTGGAAGCCACGACGTTTACGATGTATTCTTTGATCAGGCTATCGACATAGATTTCTTTGACGGCTTCTTGCGCCTCGACCAGATCAGCCGCACTTGCAACCTGGGTCAGGCTGTCAAGCGGATGAGTGTGCTGCTGGCGATCCAGGATTTCGACCTCACTCTGGCGGCTCGGATAACCCAGCGACAGCCTCAACAGAAACCGGTCCAGTTGAGCTTCCGGCAGCGGAAAAGTGCCTTCGTATTCGATGGGGTTCTGGGTTGCCAGCACGATAAACGGATCGGGCAACTTATGGGTGATACCGTCGACCGAAACCTGCCGTTCTTCCATCGCTTCCAGCAAGGCCGATTGGGTTTTGGGGGTCGCCCGGTTTATTTCGTCGGCCAGGACGATCTGGGCCATCAGTGGGCCGGGCCGGAACTCAAATTGCTCGCTTTTTTGGTTGTAGATCGACACGCCGGTGGCATCGGTGGGCAAGAGGTCGGGGGTGAACTGAATTCTTTTGAAGGAACAGCCCAGCGATAGGGAAATCGCTTTTGCCAGGGCGGTTTTACCTACGCCGGGGACATCTTCGATCAGGATATGGCCTTTACAGAGCAAGGCAAGCAGGGTCATTTCAACTTCTTTATGTTTCCCAATGATTACTTTTTCAACGTTTTGCACAACACGTTCGGCTATTTGCCAGGCAACCGACATAATTAAAATTACTCCTTAAATCGCTAAAAGCCTGCTTACATCTTCTTTTTTTTCTCGCTAAATGGAGGTAAAGAAGATAGAAACAAACCATATCCAGCCTTATTATAGCATAGCCTCCCCGGTCAATGCCGGTTTTGGTAATCCTGAAGATTAGAGTAATGTTAGGCCAGGGCTTACACAATAGGCATTACCCAGCTATGTTTTTTTCCATCAGCTAAGTACTTAACAATTGCATAATTATTTCACAATGTTTCGATGGGGGGTTTCAAGGGGCACCCAGGGGGTACCCGGCCCCCAGGACGGGGCATAGCGGGGGGGTTCCCCGCGCTTTCCCTCTTCCCCAGCGTCGCTATGCGACGCTGGGGGTAAAAAAGAGTGTTGGGGGATGTGCCCCAAGTCCCCCTTGCAGGGGTTGCACCCCTACGAACCCTGCTTAGTACTTTGTGATTTTTTTAGTATCCGTTCACAGGGTGCGTTAAAGCACCAGTTATTGTAAAATAAACCTATGGACAAGTTTGAAGTGCCTCAAATTCATTCAGAATTACTCCACTCTTTACCCAAAGAGGTTCAGGAGTATATTTTGTCACTTCAAAAAC
>JBBQGA010000023.1:0-93588 GCA_038322625.1 Chloroflexia bacterium | reverse complement strand
GAAAAGTTTGAAGGGTTCAAACAGGCCATAAGTGAGTGTTTAAGCCAGACCACTGGCAAACACCAAGCTGAGTTGGACAAGCTGTTAGTCTTAAAATTTCAGACCCTTGAAACCGCAACTTGTGAACTTTGATAGTATATTCAGACCCCACCCCTAACCCCTCCCCAGGGCCACCAGTGGACGGGGAAAAGAAGAAGAAGAGAGATTACCTGCTTGACCGGGTGAGCGGAAAAAACGAGCTGGTCAGCCTGGCGCAAACCATCACTGAGCGGGCCAGCCAGGGTCAGGGGCAGGACCAGCCATTCACCTACTATCCGAGTGAGCGTTCGCGACAGCGCAGCCTGGTAGCGCCGGCCAGGCATAAAGGGCCGCAGCGTCAGGTTCGCCGGAGGGGCAGCCGACTAAGAGCCAAAATTGTACAGCCAAGGTCACCAGCCTTAGCCGCTGGCGTGAGTGGTTAATTCAAGCTACTTTTTTTTGGCCCAACTTACCCCGAATTTCTGATAGGATACCTATGTTTTATAATCAGGCACACAGATTTTGCAGTTGTCCGGCCACAAAAAGCAAAAAGGCCGAGTTGGTTTTAAGGGTTCCCTCGTCCAATATACCTTGAGCTAATTTTATTTTACAGTTTTGGGCTTCTAGTACTGCCAATCGAGCATAGGCTAACGGATCGTTGGGGTAGCGTAATTTCCACTGATTGTAAAGCCGTACCTCAGGATTATTTTGTTCTGCGGGTAAAGATAGGGTTGGCGGTCGCCAGATAGTCCAATCGGAAGGAACATACTTTATAACAGTTTGTTGCCCATCCTGGGTTATTTCAACCCTCAAGTATTTAAGGGTTGCGGCATAGTCATTTTGCGAGAAAGCCAGGTGAGCGATCAAATCAGCCGTCGGCCCCGAAATATTATTTGCGTTTACCTGGACAAATTGTTGCAGGGTTTGATTTGAACGAGCTATTGCGATCTGATCCTGGTTTAGCCAGGCTCTTTGACCATCAACGATGGCTAAATTTAGTAAAAGATTATTCCACGTTAAGCCAATCAGGCAAGCCACGACTATTATTACGCCTCCCACTATTAGCGTAAACCGATTTATAAGCTTTTGGGGGCCTTTGATTTGGGCTTGATTTTCTTTTGTCACTAACCAGTCTGGGTCATGGTTCAAGGAGCCGGTTGGACCATAAATGGGGTACGGGGTACCGTAAGCCAGACCAGCCAGTAGACCCCATAAGCCCCACAGCAACAAACTGGGTTTGTGGGCCAGAGTGATGGACTCACCCACTCCGTAGAATAACCAACCGAGGGTCCCTATAGCTATCCCGGCTATCAATAACCGAATAGAAGATTGCGCCGGGTGCCGCCGCCAGGCCCGCCGCGAAAGCCGGGCTACCCCGACCAAAATAGCCAGCAGGGCCATCAAGCCAATCAGCCCGCCATCGGCGGCCGTTTGCAACCAGATATTGTGGGCGTGTGCTTCCGACCCAAGTGAATGGGTGGGATAAAAAACAAAAATAGAAGCCGGGAAATTGTTGAGACCAATCCCGGTAAAAGGTTTATCGGCCAGCATTGCTAAGGTCCGCAACCACATTTCAAGCCGGAAAATAATCCGTTGAGTAGGGTCGACATCCGGGGGTGGTAGCAGATGGGCGAACCAGAATATCCCTATTCCGGTAAAAGCAAACCCCAGCAGAACCACTAAACTACTACCTATTATGTAAACCCTTAAAAGAGCCGGACGATAGTTTACGACTAACCATACAATAATTGCGGCTGCAACTATTCCGGCGATGGCAGTCGGTGACTGGGATAGCAGAAAAACCAGGCTAGGTATCATTGCCCCCAATAACAACAAAATTTGAATATAGATTTTTCGGGGGCGGGCAGGTTTCAACACATACAGCCAGATGGCCGGTAGCAACATCAGCAAGCCACCCGCGACTACCCTGGGATTAACTTCCTGTTCACTGGAAGCACCACTACCGAAAGAGGTATTGAATAAATGGGGTATGTGATCATAGATAAAAGGGACCTTTATAAGTTCGCCCCGCCCCCAATCGGTGACTACCAGACCCCCCAGACTGATCAGCCCGGCCATTAGGAGCAAGGCCGGAGCAGCCCAGGTGCCTATTTTATCAGAGGTAAGACTATGAGTTAAAGCATAATATAGAGTAAGCCCGGCCACTAAACACCAGGCGCGGTTAGCACTGAGTTCTATATTCAGCGAAAATAGCAAACCAATTGCTACACCGGCGGTCACAAGTAATATAGGCCAATCTAATGTGGTTCTACGCGATACTTTTCCGGTTACTAACCGGCGTAGGCTGACCAATCCGGCTACCAAAAAAAGGCCCAGCCAGTTCCACCACCCGGCGATTAAAAAAAGAGGAGTTAAAAATAGGGTAATCAGCCATTCCCAACTCAGCAGGGTAATTAGAAATTTGGATGTTTGAATCTGGATGGGGTTATTTAACAACGAAGAATTGAATTAGCTGCACAACCGCCGTGAAAGCAAAAACAATCAGCAGCGGTAAAATTGCTACGTTAAGAGCCTTGCTTAACTGCAAATACTTTCCATTATTTTTAATCCCTGAGACAATCTCTTTAAGAATTAGCAAGGCCAGAAGAGTGAAAATCGCCGCGCCCGCTAGGGAAATAGAAGTAACGGTGGCAATGGTAGTAACGGTGGTAGTTGTAACGGTAGTAATCATTATTAGTGTAAATCCTAGCTAAAATATTATTAGGTTGTTAGTTAATAGTAAAGTTAGACGTTAATCCAAACTTTATTGGGTAATTGAACCTAAAAAATTATCCCATATGTATATTAAGGCCAAAATTATAGTAACAGTATTTATGTACTCTGTCAATATTGTTTGCGAAAAAAATTAATCTTTTAAAAGTCTATAGCGTCCGGTCAGACCCATAATGGCAAAGCTTAACATACCCATTGCCGAGCTTCCCCAAATCAGCCAGGTGAGAGAGTTAAACAAAAATCCGCTTTGATCAGTTTGTTGAGTCAGATAGGGCATTATTAAAAATAAGGTGATATTGGCAAAACCGTGCGCCAGGGTAACTCCTAATATTGAACCACCCCAGAACACAATATAGGCGAATATCAAACCGGCAAAGAATACAAAAATCACGTCAGTGATCGAAAGATAACCAATATGTAATACTGCGAATAGTAGTGAAACATAGAGGGGCGACCAGCGTTTTAAAATTGGGAGGGTGGTAGCCATTAGGAGACCTCTAAATATTATTTCCTCATTAAATCCGGTAAAAACTATCAGATTAAGTGAAGGTAGCAGTAAAGAGTCAATCGAAAATGTTTTTATCAAAGGGGCTGGCCGCAGAATAATATATTCAATCGCTCCCAGCCCAAACCCACCTCCCCAGATTGTAAGTTGAAGAGGCAACCATCCTAAGCTTAAACCAAGTGCCCTTCTTGAAAGCCCGATTTGCCGGACAATAAGAAATGTCGAAAGCAGTAATGGAACAGCTACTAATGGATACCAGCTTAATTGAGGAAGACTAATAAGCGGAAGTGAGACTGACAATAGTCTGATTAAAGGGGCAATTGTTAATGAAAGCAGTAAATCGCGTTGGCTTTTTTCGCCCCCGGATACACCTTGCCATAATAACCACAGCAGTAAACTTACGTGTATTAACAGACCAACTTGGGGATTTATCGCGGCAGTAATGTACTCTGCCACCGTTATAATACCTAAATACAGCCATAACAACACAATGAAGTTTTTTTGCTTGGGGTATACTTTGACAACCTCGTTCGCTTCGTCCAAATTTGTTTTAGCTGGCTCCAAAGCTGGCTCAGGTAAAGCTGCTTCACGCTTCTTTTGTAGGTCGTCCGGTTTTGTGACCACAATGGATATTTTCAAAGCTGGTTCAGGGACATCTGTAGAGTCCAAATCAAGCCGGAGCCACACGTCACCCAATTTCATGATTTGACCGGGTAACATAGGTACCGTTTTGATAGCCCTTAGTTTGTGAAGCTTTAATTGGAAAAAATTATTTAACCAGGTCCCATTACGAATATCCAGATCGCTTATTAGTAAACCGCCTGGGTGGATCACTATCTTTAAATGATTGCGCGACACAGACTGATTGTCAATTATCACGTCGTTGGATTTATTTCGTCCTAAACCCAAAACATTCTCAGGATAAAAGTCTTTCAAATCAACCACTTTTATTGGTGGGCACTCGGCTGTAAGTTCTGGCGTTTCAAATATTGATAGTTTCATGTAGTTCTCGTAGCGGTCTTTAGATAGCCGTATTATCAGGTTAAAGATCTAAATATTAAGTAACTACTCAGCCTACGTCTTGCAAAAGGAATTTAGCGGGAGTAGTGGGGCACCCATAGGCTACCCCTCCCCTGCGGGAGGTATAACAGTGATCTCCCTGTTTATCTCTCTTCTTTTCCCCCTCCCAGGGGCGGGGCGTGATTAGTTACAATATTAATTTGTTACTTTTAACCATAATCGTAATTGTCTGAAAGGTGTTTGGTTTTCATTATATAACAGATAAATAGAAATTTCTTGGCTATCCTGAATTTTGTTAACCGAAATAACTAAGGGTTGTTCCCATCTTTCATTTTCCTGGAGTACGAATGAGCCAACCTGACTGATAAGTTGGTCTCCACTGCGCACTTCTATTCGGTAATGGCTATTTGCCCCCTGATGATTAACCATCCCTATTTTAAGCTCGACGGGTTTACCTATTTGCGTTTCACGCGGATAGTTCAACGCCTGTCCGGCCGAATTTAGCATATAGAATTCGGTTTGGGCGGTCTCGGTAAATATCGAAGTTAGAAAGAGGCCTCCCGAACCGATCAATCCCAAAAGAACTACTATGCCTAAACCCGTTAATAGCCTGGTCCAGATTTTCAGATTTTGTGACCCGGCCAGGCCGGAGTCTACCTCGCCCAAATTTGCGGCGGTTAATGACTTACTACGCCGCCAGAGAGCCAGGCTACAAAAAGTAAAAATGGTAAGTCCGAGACTAATTGTCATAGGCCACAGACGCAACCCCCAGGGCAGCGCGTTTATTATTAAGGCCAGCAGGGGATTAATGGCAATGCTCAAACCAAAACTTAAACCAACCCGCGCCGGAAAACTTAAATCAGTTCTATCTACAAATAAAGCTTCGACCAGGGCATAACCCGGTGCCAATAAAACCATTACCAGGCCTAAAGGCAATCGAATAATTGGCACGGGAAGGACGCTAATCAAAGGTAAAAATACCGCCAACACCATCAGCAAAAACAAATCAAAACTAGCTATCAAGTTTAACCGGAACGGTTTTTTAGCAGGCGGCTCTGCTTCCGCTTCATTAGTTTGAATTGCTTTGTTTGTTAACATAGATTCTTATGCATCTATTGCGACTTTCGCTCGAAACAACTTTTTCAAGTTCAAAAGCTGGCTAAAATTTGGAATTATCACTTTCATGAGCTAAAATCGTGAATATAATTCAAAACTGCCTTATAAACCGATAACGTTTCACAGGCAGTCCGCTCCCAACTAAATTTAGCCGCCTGAGTTAGTCCCATTCGACGTAGAGAAGCGGAAAGAGTCTGGTCGGTCAACACACGTTCCAGGGCATTAGACAGGGCAGTTACGTCATACGGATTGACACAAAGCCCGGCTTCACCGACAATTTCCGGCAAAGAAGCGGTATTTGAAGCGACTACCGGGGTTCCACAGGCCAGGGCTTCCAGTGGCGGCCAGCCAAAACCTTCGTATAAAGAAGGAAAGACCAGCACTCCCGCTACATTGTAAAATAAAGCCAGGTCAGTATCTGAAACCTGCTCAAAAAAACGAACTTTATCCGCAATATTAAGACTGCTGGCAAGTGTTAGAAGTTTTAGCCGTTCTTGTGGAAAGCGGGCGGACCCTACCTTTAGTAACTGAACATTTGGAAGTTTATTGGTAAGTTGAGCGAAAGCTTCTAACAGGCGGCCTAAATTTTTACGAGGGTCTTCTGAGCCGACATACAAAATGTAAGCAGTTTCTTTATTTAAATTATATTTGTTATAAAAATCTTCAGATACGACCAGCGGTTTAAAGGTTTGATGATCAATTCCCAGATAAATCACCTTGATCCGCTCGGCGGGGTAGCCTAGATGTTTTATAATATCTTTTTTGGTCTGCTCGGAATCAGTAATTAGCATATCAGCTTTTTTTAGTCCACGAGCGGCCAGATTATCAAAGAATTTATCATAAAACTTCAGGTAGCCGGTAATTTCCGGCTGCTGACGACAGGCCAGGGTTATAAGGTCGTGAACGGTTATTACCAGATGTTTAGGCTGTCTAAAGGCTACGGCACTGGCCTGATTCTGGCTGGTTAGATGAGTTATAGTTGCAAACTCTGGTGCGGAAACCCAGTTTAGCGGATAGGTAGTAAAAAAAGTCTTTAAATCAAATCCTGCTTTAAGCGCAAACTTATAGATAAATGCCGGAAAACGAGGTAACTCTAGCGACTCGGTAGTAATTTTTAGCTCAAAGTTAGCCAGAGCCTGTTTCAGGTTCAGCGCGTAACGAGATAGACCGGTCGTTGCGCCGACAGGTGAGCCTATTATTCGGACTTTTATAGCCGCTTTAGCTTGTTCGATCAAGTAGTACCTGCTTGTAGATATTCAGGGTCTGTCTGGCGGTGATTTGCCAGTTAAATTTTGCGGCCTGTGCAAGGCCCCGCTGCTGTAAATCTTTGCGTAAAGGCTGATCGCTCAAAATCCGTTCAATGGCTGCCGCCAGGCTCTTTATATCATAAGGGTCTACCATAAGAGCAGCCTGTCCCACTACCTCTGGCAAAGAAGAAAGATTTGAAGTTATCACCGGTGTGCCACAGGCCATGGCTTCCAGCGGCGGTAAACCAAACCCTTCATAAAAAGAGGGGAAAACGAAAGCTTCAGCCGCGCTGTACAGTGCCGGTAAATCCTGGTCGGCTATATAACCCGTAAAATGGACCTTTTCAGCCAGACTCAACTGTTTGAGGGTAGCTTCTATACCAGAGGCTTTCCATTGCCGTTTACCGCCAATGACCAGAGTTATATTCGGGTATCGCTCAAGCACAATGGCAAAAGCTTCCAAAAGACCGGCGATATTCTTGCGGGCGTTGAGACTTCCGACATATAACAAATAAGGACTGGGTATATTGTAACGGTCCAGCACAACTTGTCGCACACTTTCGTCCAGAACCGGTCGAAACTGGGCCTCAATGCCACAATAGATTGTTTTAAGTTTAGCCGAAGGGATATGAAGATATTTTTGAATATCCTGACAAGAATGCTGGCTTATGGTGAGTATCGCATCGGCTTTTTTTAAGGTGTGAGGCAGCAACCAGCGGTAGCGTAGAGTGTCCAGGCGATTATGAGTTTTAGGCTCGACCAATCCAAAAGTATCAAAGATAGTTACCAGACGACCGGCCCTGAAAGCCGGTCCGGCAAATGGAGCAATGCCGTTTACATCGTGGACAATTTGTAAATCATATTTGCGAATGGCATTACTCAGGGCCAGATTTCCAATCGTCAACAGAGAAGGTAATAAGTGACAACCTGATAACGAGTGGTGTTCAAACTTGCTCCAGAGATCGTAATTATCGCTTCTTTCGGTAGTCAAGAGAATAATTTCCGGGGGTTCGGGCAATGCTTGAAAAGCTCGCAACAACTCAACGGCATACCGGCCAATACCGGTCGGGTTTCGGTCGAGACCATAGGTTAAATAGCCAATTCGCATAAGGGTAACTACTCCTGGTAGGGGGTGAGCGGACGCAAGCGGTAAAGCTGACCAAAACCGTTATCATAAAGCTGATTAGCGTCGGCGGGCACCGGTAAAGGTTGTTGCATTCGTAGTGACCGTAGACGGGTAGTATCACTTATAAAGAAGGTGCGAGTGGCCGCTTTTGGGTCGTAAATATCAAATGTATTTCTATTTTTAGAGGAGTTATAGTTGACCTCAAAAGCCGTCGAAAGTCTTTCGTCAAAGTCACTCCAGATATAAGTATTAGTAAGATTATTATCAGCCCAGTTTAGCGCAGCTAACTCGGCAGATGAATAAAAAACCCATTTATTGCTTAAAAACGGCTCGTTTGAGGCTTTTAGCGGGGCAAAGATAGCCAGGCAAAGCACTAAAGGTATCGCCAGATACCGCCAAAACGCTCTGATTGGCCGGGTTCGCCAGCGGACCAATTGAAAACCGATCATTATGATGGCAAACATTGTAAATGAGGGTAATATTCGATTTTGCAAATTTCCTATTAAACCAATCCGATCAAAGCCAATTGAAAAGAAACTTTGAGTGGCAAAAGCGGTATAAAATAACCATAATAACCACTCGTTCTGGTTGGTTATTGGCTTACCCTTGACCAGCCAACCCCATCCCTGGCGAAACCAGATTATTATTGAAAAAAGTATGGCTAAAAAACTGGCACTACTGAGCAGCAAATAAACCGGCAAACTGATCCAGCCAATGTTGATATTAGCATAGGCGTTGGTATAATCAGTCGCTGTTTGGACATCCAGAAATAAGGCCGCTACTTTTTGGACCCCATTTTTCAAAGTACCCAGCACAATCTGAGCTGGTTCATACACATAAAACAAGGATACAAATACCAATACGACACAAATCAGGCTGGCATAACTTAATCGGGGTAATACGGCAAAGCTGGCCTGGCGTAGCGGCTTTCGTGATAGTCCTAATAATAAGCCGAAGCCTAGCGATAACGTAACCGATAAAACAAAAGAACTGGATAAAAAGTTATTATAGGTTGCCATTGCAAAAGCACTAAGATAAAAAAGCAGCACATAAATAGCCAGTGGGCGGGGTTGGCCGATAACTTTTAGACTACGCACGAGAAAGTACAGGCATAACACCAGAAGGGTTCGGGTAAATTTCTCGTGTGAACCACGAAGTATCACAAACAAAAATTCGGGCTGTAAAAGTAAAAGCATAGTAGAAAACATGGCCGCCCGTAGATCGCCCAAGATTTCATTAAAGAGCAACCAGATTGGCAATACTATCAAGGGAGCTATTAGTAAATAAATCACCTGCTGGAAAGTTGCTACATCTACCCCGGTAATATTTACTAAAAAGGCCGTTATAGACTGGTAGGCAAAGCCGTTAGGATAAATATCTTTATTATCCGCCGGGGTAATTTTACCCTGTTCAATCACCGGCCGGATAGCCCGTGCCAAGGTAGAACTATCGGTATCGGCCCAGTTCCCACCATACCGAATAAAACTATAAAGTGCAATTATTACCAGGTATAATAAAGGCAATAGCCACAACCATTTTTGGTTTCGCTCGGAATATTTAACCATCCGAGGGCTCCTTTTCTTCAGGTGGAACGTCTTCAACGGTTATATCTTTAGGGGTGCCGGGTGGGTATGACCGAGAGTATAAGAGCAACCCCACCACCGCCAAAATTCCAGCCGTCAACAAACCCCCCGATAGTATCAAGAGTTGCCCGTCAAATAAGCTATCAGTTAGCAAATTCTTACCACGTGTTTGGCCTGCTGAAGCTACCAAAAGCGTTCTGGAGGCTAAAGGTTGTAATTTGTGGTCAGATTGTTTGAGGCTAAGTTCTAAAATCCATTTTCCCGGTTCATTGGCGGCCCAGGAAACTTTTGTAAGGTAAGGTTCACCGGAGAGTATATTGACCGATTCGGTGATTATTATTGAATTTTTACCCGAAGGTGAGGTCGCCGATAACTCCAGAAGGCCGGAAGAAGCATCTTTTAAACCAGTGTTTTCAATCTGAATGGTCAATAAACTCTTGGACAATTCAGTTAAATTTGAACTGCTAATACTGGCCGTAAGATTAGCCGGGGTAAGTGGAGTGACCTTAAATATTGCGGAGGTATAGTTATACTCTACCGCGTAATCACCCGGTGCTAAACCTTCAAGAGAAACCAAATTAGGACCGGTTAGCTGGTAGCCTGGTAACAATTTTAGTACAAATCGGAACCCTTTATCTTCCACTAACCGGTAATCCTGAAGCCGAGCGTTAGTGATAGCTAATTCCGGCCCCTCAAACTGGTGTAACATGGCCTTAAAGTCTTGTGGTTCAAATTGTGGTTTTTTGGCCTCTAATTTTGCTCCGAGAGCGGCCCACTCATCGTGATTGGTGGGGGGTAAAGTTTCAAAAAGACTAGGTTTAACAAAAGCTTGGCGAATAATGATTTCGGTATTACTACTATAGATTAAATAATTGTAATCTACGTTTAACTGGCTAATTATATTTAAGTTTTGGTCACCTTTTGTTCTATAAACCCACTGGTCAATATAACCATCTTTTTTTAGTCGTGTATAATTTAATTCAAGTTTATTATCAATACTCCAAACTCCGGCCTCAGCATTTAAGAGATGGAGTTTGCGGTCAACTGCACTTATATATAAAAATGGTTGGATATTTTCTCCCAGTCGGTATTCCCCTCGCAAACCTTGATTAATAGTCGTAAAAACTTTTTGATTCAAAGCATTATCCCAACCGAAATAGTATTTCAAATCTGCTTCTCTCGGAGACCAATCATAAATACCTTCGCTTGATAAATCTTGACTACTTTCATTACCGATAAAGGTAACTAAGGGCCAGCTTTGACCAACGACCCAATGCGGAAAAGTTTGATAATTAGGAGCATCAACATGAATTAATCCTCCTGCGATAGGAGTGTTTGAATTATATTTTTGAAAACCCATCACTTCTATCTTAAAATCCCACTTTAAATCACCTATTACATTTCTCCAAGAATAGCGAATCGTTTCCATATCTTTAGGATAAGGGTTCTGTATTTGAGCATCTATATCACCTATTGACCAAGGATCATTGGCAGGAAAATGTTGAGTGCGTAAAATTAAATTCGGATGTCCATTACCCTCTCCTGATAAATCATAAAAGGCAAAAGGTGACTCAAAATTAGTTTGATTCAATTGTTCCTTTTGTAGTCGATCAAGGCTATAAAGAGTGTAACTGCAATTTTGGTTGCGAGCCGTGACTAATTCAGAAAAATGGGTTATTTTACCATGATTCCAATCAACTACGATAGGCGGTAACAACTTACTAACTGGTTGCTCGTAGCCTCCTGCTTCAGCTACATAGGGCCAAAGGCTTGTTATACCGAGATTTAACTCTAAAGTTGTATTACACTCTCTTTCAGCATAATTTGTACGTAAATATCCACTTCTAGGAAAAGCCGGTAGAAGACTGCGCCAATCCCATAATGGAACCCCTTTATTTTCAGGATCTCTCACTTCAATATAAACTGATGCTTCAGCTATTTTTACTTCGGAGGCCCAACCGGTAAACCCTAGCGTAGGTTCGTAACCAGCACCCCACATTGCATACATAGGCCCATTGATTTGAATGTTTAGGTTATATTCAGGCCGGTTGTTTTTAACCCACCAACCATCTAAAGATGTTAAAGTAATACTGGGGCCAGTATTATTTAAAATAACAATGGTATTTTCCTGTATCCTGATCTCCACATAATCAGTGCCTGAGACAGCTTGGTATACCTCTCCAACAGCAACTTTCGCGCCGGTTGCCTTTTTCAATTTGACAACTAAACTGGGCTTATCCATACCTACGTCAGATCTATAATAAAGAATTGTTCCTTGACCAACTTCGCCTTGCGATAATTGTTCTAGGCTAACTCCAGTTTCTGGTATAAAGGTACTAAGTATTTTTTGATTATCACTTTGAGATTGGGCACTTACTTCATTGCATTTAAGCCAAATTAGCATAAATCCTAAAAAGTGCAAAAGGAGTAAGGCATGTAGTTTTTTTAACGCCAAGGTTCTATTCACTACCTTTTCCATTAATAATTGATATTTGAATAATGTGTGTACAAGACTTTAGCTAACCACTTTCAAGAAATTGTTCTGCATAAAACCACTTTTTGTTCCAATGATTACTTTTTATAGGGCGTTGCGCCAGATATAGTCGAACCGGTTTTAATTTAAACCCTTCTTTTTATAATCCAATTTAATCAAATCTAATTTTGCGGGACTAAAAGTAACTATTAATCCACACAACAAAGACAAAATACTAATGATGCCTAATGTTAGTAATTCTATGTAGACCGAAGCATTCCTGGGTATTATGTGTTGAGCTATAATTACGAGCAAACCAACTAGAGCAACCACTAAACCAAGTTTTACAAGGTGCAGTTGAAAAGGGAAAATTTTTTTAAGAAAACCCATCGAAATTAACAAACAAATAAAGGTTGCAAAAGTATGGGCAAACGCAAATAGACTAAGAAAATTAGTATTCGCTGCTATAGCTAAAAAACTGCCACAAATTAAGCAAAGTAATTGAACTAATGATGCAAATAACGCTGCACGAAACTGATCGAATGCCACCATAGTCCAGATTACTAATATATTTAATAATATAAAGACTATATTTGGGGCTAAAATAGATAAAATATTTGCAGCAAAACTATATTTATCTGTGAAAAGTATACTTATGATTGTAGGCGAAAAAACCATAACAGTAATTGATACCGAAATGGCTGTAGAGAAAAGAAATCGATAAAAAATATCAAACCAAGCAACTGCCTCAATATAATTTTTCTCATTTACAAAACGGCAAAATTTTGGATAGAAGACGGTATAGTGAACCAGAGTGAAAGCCGAAGATGGAAAATATATAATGGAAGATGAGAGGGCAAAAGCTGAAGTTTCTTTGAACAAACCTAGAGTTCCAAGTAAAAACGTGCCAAACATACCATATAAGGCTAAAATAAGTGTTAACAGGTAAACCTTCCCCGTCATAATTAAGGAACGGTGAATAGCTTCTTGGGAAGGTAAAAGCTGCTGAAATTTTATTCCTAACTTGTTCAATGCTAGAATACTACCAAATAGTAATGAAGGAAAATAGGAAAAGAATACAATTAAGATTACAGTGTTAGTAGCGGTAGTCTTTGGGTTAATTATAACTACGATTATCAGATATAAAGTTGTCGGCAAAATCTGTAGAAAAGTAGCAATAACTGATCTCCCCGTACCTTGCAAAATGCCAAGAAAGAATTCTTCCAATAGTATCAACCCTCCAATACCAATACCAGCAGCTAGAATGTAATTGTGTAAGGCTAGAAAAACTAAAACTAAAAATAAAAAGAGTAGCAAGCTGCTTAACCTGACCGTTAGTAAACTTCTTATCTCATTTAATAGACTGGTATCGTTTCTGGAGCCACTATATTTAGCCGTAGTTATTCGGATTTGGGTAGTTAAACCTAAACTACCAATAAGTGTCACGAGGCCAAGATTGCTAAAAAAGAACGCGATCTCTCCATATTTTTCGGTATCCATTGCCCTTGCTAATAACAATCCCGTGACAGCAGTACCTATCGGTAGCAATACACTACAAAACCAAACAAACAAATATTTCCAGTTATTCAAAACAGTTTGGAGCGTAATTTTAACGGGTTTTTTAGCCAGATTTTTTGTGTCAGTTACAACTTCTGTTTCAAAATTTACTAAATCAGACAAATTAAATTTACCTTTATAATTCTGTTTTAGATCTGCAAATAAATAGATAAATATAAAATTGTTGTTTGACAGGTAATAGGCGTGCTACAACATCAAGCCAATTCATAAAACGAGTTAGGTTTTTAAAACCTGGAATCCAAAACATTGGAAGAACCATCATCCCATTCTTTTTTATCACTGTAAAACCAGCACTATTCAACATTTGTGCAACCTCATCTGGAGAGTAGACTTTCTCAAAAGGTTGGTCAGACCTACGCATACCAAGTGGAGTGGTGAACCACATAAACCAGTGATGTAGTTTAGGATGTTTATTGAGATATTTTGCCCAATGTCTTAAATAATACCATGGCCAATATGCCTGGCGGTTTCGGATAGTTAATATAAACAAACCATTTACTGCTAATGACGTTCTAACATTGATCAGAGCCATTTTAGGGTTTCTTAGAAAATCAAGAACATTGGTCATTATGATGGCCTCACAAGTAGGATAAACAGGAGCATTTTCAATATTGTGAACAGTAAAATTAATGGAACGAACCATTTCACGTGCATAATTTACACAACCCGGAGAGAAATCAACCCCCCTTAAATTATAATAGCCTACCGCTTGCAATCGTTTTAATAATTCCCCTGTTCCAGAACCAATATCGCATAAAAGCTTATCCCATTGAGGAAAATCTTCCTGGATAACACTAACAAGCCAGTCGTAGAAATAGTCTATATTTTTCATGGCGGTTACATTGTCATCATAGTGAGTTGTATCTTTGATATTTGTTAATTCGGTCATAGGATCTTCTTCCTTAAATAATTTGTAACTAGCACAATACTCAAAATAACTCTTTCCTACCAAAAGGTGCATTTTTAATAATGTAGCTAAAAATCTAATCTCTATTTATTAGAGGCTGATATACCTCAAAGTAAACGCGATGCGCTATATTAGTCCAACCTAGCGATTGTATGTAATTATACGCATTATCGGCTCTTCTTTGAGCTTCCATTTGGTTACTTAATACTTCAATTATGGTTTCAGCTAAATTTTCTGGTTGCCTGGGGGGAACTAACCATCCTCTTGTTCCAGTTTGTACATGATCAATAATCCCCCCGATTGCACTGCCCACAAAAGGAGTGTGGCAAGCCATCGCCTGTAGCATTACTCGAGGGGTTCCACCACTTGTGCCAGAAAAAATCATGATGTCAGCCGCACTATAATAAGTTGCCAATTGATCCAACGGTACCCAACCATGCCACTGTACAAATGAATTTAATTTAAGCTCCGCTACTTTAGCCTGTAATACTGGCTCAAATAAACCACTTCCCACAATGTGCAGATAAGTGTCGGGGAAAGCCTGCAACACTGTCTGTAAAGCCTCAACTAAGTATTGGGCACCAGTTTCAACAGATAGACGGGCTGTAAAGAGTAGGTTTTTTTTGGATGCATCCCAATTTAGTTTCGCTTTAGCACCTTCTACATGTGAAAATAAAGATAAGTTTACTCCTAGCGGAATACGAATAATCCGGTCAGATTTTGCTCCGCTATATTTCCACCAGAAGTCCATTACTTCACTTGTAGTAATGATTTTAGTACAGCGTCGGGCAGTAATGCGAGCCGCGAGTTTATAGACCTGGGTGGTGTAGAAATCAAATGGATTTCCGTTAGCAATCCGATCATAGATATTACCTGGCTCAGTTAAAACAATAGGTGTTCGTAAATACAAAATACTTAATAGAGCGGTAGTTAAATACTCAGGGGCATGTATAACATCAAAAGGTCCATATTTTTTCAAAACTTTGATGGCCCTTAAAACTATAAGAATATGGCCTAAAATATTACGATAACCTATGAATGGCAATTTAAAAGAGTGTACATGGACTCCTGAAAATGGAACTATTCCATTGTTGTAGGGCCCTACTACATGTACTTCATTACCTTGTGCTGCAAGCGGCCCTGCTAGATTCCATACTACCTCACTTAGCCCATCAGTGCCAATTGGAGAGTCTGGATTCATTACAAAATCTATAAAACCAATTTTCAAGCCATTACATCCCTATAAAACTATCATTTGTTGTTTTAATATCAAATTCTAACCCATTAGAGGGTGCTTTTCGATTTAACAGGCGTAAAACGCGTTATTATATCCCTGGTTAGGGTCTTCCAATCGTAGACCCCGTTTAGTAGTGATTTTAGTTCGGCTACCTTCCAACTAGGTCGCATTAGATCTCTTTTAAGGGAGAATTTATTGGTATTAACATCGTTGCCGCATAATCCCCCAATCGCGACCGCGCAGTCATACTTACTTTCTTCGACCGCTAATTGCTCACGTTGGCCGAAAAAACCAAACGGATAGGCAAAACTTAGAAAATCTTGGCCGAAGTCGGACTTTAGAATATCTCTTGACAATATAAGTTCTTCAGAAAGTTGATCGGCTGTGAGTTTTGGCAGCTTGGGATGGGTTAAAGTATGACTACCCAGGTCGTGTCCATACTGCTTTATTTCTTGAATTTGAGCGAAAGTAGCCAGCGGCCGGTGTTTATCACGCCAACTCCAGTCAGATAACCCCCCAAGTTTTTCAGTAACAATATATACGGTAGCCTTGAAACCAAAATCATCTAAGATAGGGGCTGCATTCTCAAGAAAATCGGTATAGCCGTCATCGAAGGTCAAACAAACGACCTTTTTAAGTGATTGACCTGACGAACTCATTACTTGAGCTTGTTCTAAAGAAACTACCTTATAGCTATTTTCAGCTAGAAAGCTCATGTGCTGGCGAAATTGGGCTACTCCACACGCAAAGGGGTCATCGTTATCTAAAATGCTATGATAAAGCAAAATACGATAACGATTCAGGGTCAACCGGTTGATATTACTTCTAATTTGTGAAGCTATTTGCATGAAATCTTTTTCCGACTAAACCTTCTATACCAGGACCTTCGCTCGGGCACCTGACCGCGCAGTAGCCTACCAATTCGCTTACTGAGCAAAAGCGAAAGTCCAAATAACTTATACCCAATATTTAAGACCCTTAGATTTTATCAAAATCCTGACTTTCGCTCTTGAATGTGATGTTTTAAGGTTTTTACCGATCTCTGAGCCTGAGAAATTGTTTCGAGCGAAAGTCCTAAAATGTCACCATTGTTCTCGCTTAATAATGCTACCTAATTCTAGGACTGACTAGGACCATACTGCAAAATCAATCAAGACTAACGGTAGTAAGAAAGCTAACAACTTTAAATTGATTTTTTGCTTAAACAGTCCAGCCGAAAAATAGAAAGCAATCGATAGTCCGACTAATGTTACTCAAATTGAAAATGGCCCGGTCCGCTTAACCCTACTAAGTTTAAGCATTCGGCTTCGTAGCCCACGTCAGGTACAACCAACCCCAATGTTTGGTAAACCAGCCCTGCTTATGGTCAAATCTTTGCCATAAGGGATAAAAGAACTTCATAAGTTTTACATAGTAGCTTTCCAAAGTGCCCTGTATCGCCAGCGGTGGGAAAGGGCGAGTGACTCTAACTACTACATTTTGTAAACCCAGGCCCTTCAGAAACTCTTCCCAATCCGAATAGTTTAAATCATTCTCATAAAGGTCATCAAAATAACCAGCTTTCAAACCGCTGAGTTTGTCTAATTTAAGGCTAGCTAAATGATAGCAAAAAGAAGCACTCAGATTTAGCAGTTTGCCCACCGTCCGGGAAGAAAAGCGACCATGGACTATATCGGCAAAAAAAAGACCGCCGGGTTTAAGCACTCGCATAACTTCGGTATGAAGCAATTTTAGGTTTTCCCGGTCAAAATGCTCAAGCAAACCGTTACTTATAACAAAATCAAAACTAGCATCCTGAAAAGGAAGCTGCATAGCATTTCCAACTATAAAGTCTAGTGTCTCGCTACGGGGGCCAAGATTCTGCGAACGATTCGCTTCAGCTAATTTTAAACCACTGTAAGAAATATCCAGTCCAAAAGTCTTAAAACCATTATTTGCCAGCCAGACTGAGGCTCCGGCCGGCCCACAACCATATTCCAGAGCCACTCCGGTTTGCAGACCATGTTCTTGTAAAACCTGCTTTAATAAGTCCATTTTTTTATACTCAAACAAATCCCATTGATTTTGAGTTTTCCAGCTTGGGTAGGCAAATTTAGGTTGTTTTTTAAGTTCATTTTGCCAATTTCTCTCGAAATCGTTCACGCTACCTGCCGTTCGTGAGTTAGCCGGTTCCGATGCAAACAACATAAAATACTCCTGAAAATTCAAACGATTATTATCCAAATTTAGCAAAACGCCCGCGACCTTAGACGAAAATTCTAATTAATTACCAACTCCACTTGCCGGAATTGAGTATAATTTCCCACCAACCGGCAAACCAAACCAGAAAATCAAAATTTTGATAAAGTATCAGACGAGGTAATCCAAGTTTTAGTGGCATCTCGTCACCATAATTCGCCTGTAGAAACTTCTGACAACGTAATTTAGTCAGTAAACTGTATATCTGGAAAAATAGGTATAAATATAGGCAATAACCTAAAACTTTTAATTTATTTCCGCATATAAGATTAATGCTAATTCCGAATAACAATCCAAATATTAGATTTCCAGCCACGATTGAGCGAAGGGCCGATTTGTAATGTTCGGGCCGTTTAAAACGCCAACCCAATATTAGCAAATTTAATAACCATCGTCGTTGTTGCCGAAAATAAGGAAACAAGCTCTCCTCATAAAAAGTTTGGATCATGCTGTCCGCTACGAGTCTAATTTTAATACCGGTTTCCTGGATTTGTTGGCCTAAAATGTAGTCAGTGCCGGTAGGAGCCCTGGTCTTAAATCCACCTATTACGTCCACCACTTCCCGTCTTAAAGCCGCATTAGCACCGCTTATACCATCCGAATATTCCCCCCAATGCTTTTGAATATAGAACGTAGTCATCCATTGATACAAAACAAATTTATTACCCATTTGATCGCTGAGAGGACAACGTGAGCCGGTTGTTACCAGTTCACCTTCGTTTAAGAGTGGGTCCAGTACCCTCTCAAAAGCAGCTTGGTTTATGATACAATCGGCATCAGTCAGATATATTATCGACCCGGAGGAATGAGAAAAGCACTCGGCTAAAGCCCGTTGCTTGCCCCAGCCCTTGACTTGTTCTAACACTAAAACATTATTACCGGCGTAGCGTTGGGCAATTTCAAGGCTGCCATCTAATCCTCCGGCGCAGACAATTATTTCCAGGTCAGGGTATTTTAGCTCGACCAGCGAGGCTAAACATTTACCTATAATAGTTGCTTCATTCCAGGCGGCGACCAAAAAGCTTACTTTGGGAGAATGGGTAAAAATAGTGGCCGGAATAGTATGAACCCGCCCCTTCGAGACCAAATTTTCGTCGCGTTGCCATAATTGCCAGTTGCGCCAGGCTATGACCATTGTACTCAAGGCTAAAAGCTTGCCCCGATGTCGGTTTAACTGGTGATCAAGCTTTTCAAGAATCTTCATTCAAAAGTGCCCATTAAAGTGTTCCTTATCGTAGCCAAAAATCAGGTTCGGCAGGGCTGGCATACTGCTCACCCTTGCGCCAGTAATAACCGGGCTTCCCATTGCGATGGCGTATCTCCAATTTTTCAACGGTTTCCAAAAATTTCCATGATTTGCCAGCCAGGCTGCAATCAATCTCAAAATCCTGGTTTGTAGCAGCGGGTAAAATTACACCTGAAATATTACTCGTCAAAAAACGAAAAGCCTTGTCACACCAACCGGCCACGTGTAAAACATCGCGGACATCCGGCTTTTCTGGCCTATATTTCCTACCAAGCCTGGATTGAGCCGCAAAACCCCTGGCGGTTTGAATACCACCGCTGGCATCTTGACCTTCTAAGAGTCGGTTTAAGGTTGAAGTTAAATCGGCTGAAAATCCATAAGGCTTGATGTCCATCCCGGCTCTCAAAACATCCCCAAGCGGGGCAATCCAGCTTGGATACCGGTTAAGCTGCTGATTGGCATAAATTACGGTGGGCAGTGATCCATCCTCGTAAAGCCAGCGTGTAATAAAATGCATTATTCTTAAAGCCGCCTCCAGGTATTTCGCCTGGTTGGTCCAGTTATACCCGCGTATTAATGCCGGAACGCAACGCGCATTGTAAATAGGAAAATACTTTTCGACTTTACGGCTTCCAAAACTATTCTGAGCCACTGCCCCATCCAGGCGACTACCCGGTGAAACTATCTGATGTTCAATTATACGATTAAGATTGGGTAAAGCATATCTTTCTACCCAAAGTTGGTCATTAGTTAATTCAGAGAGTAAGAAGAAGGCTTCGGCGGCAGTCGCGGCTTTATTTGGCACAAAGGAGGGCACTGAGGGACTGTCCCGGAAAGATTGGGCCTCCTCATCCCATAATTCACCCAAATAAAATGTTTTAAGATTGAGTTCGGCCCCGCTGGCATACCCCTGCCATTCTTCCAGGCCTTTTTTTCTCAACGCCAGAGCCAGCAATAGTAACCCTATAGCACAGGCCGCTTCGTGGGGAGTTCCGCCACTGGCCGGATTAATCTCAAAAGCCGAGGCCACAAAATGACCGTTTTCGAGTTGTCCGGCAATCAAATCGTCTCCGGCCCGGCGAGCTTTTTGTAACCAGCGATCTTCACCGCTACGCTCCCACAAATTCAAATAACCGGCAATTATACCCTCATAACGCCAATCGAACCCAGGGCCGGTATAAATCAGGCTCTGTTGCCACCAGTGAGCCACCGGCCCGCCGTAACCTTGTACAGAGCGCATTGTATCAAACCAGCCATCCAGTCGGGCTACCGCCGTGTCAATGCTGGTCACCGAGTTTGTTGTCAGCATCAGGCAACAACCTTTTTTGCAAAAATAAGCCCGACGGTTGAAAAGGAGGAAAGAGGTCCGGTCATACAATAGTGCAATTTTGATTTATATAAAAGGCGATCTGAAAGAGCAAAAAGTCTGAAACGATTGGCCGGTTGGCTCAAGAAATTAATGCCAATTGAGGTTAAAGTATGAATGCCATAAGTAGTTTCCAGAGCAAACCCGGCTTTTTTAAGAGCCTTTCTCAGGGAATAAATACCGACCGGTTGTAAACCCAGGGCCGACTCGAACGGGGAATTTCTTCGTTCCGGTATTATCCGGGCTAAAGGTCTGGAAGTTACAACAATAAGAGGCGCACCGACTGGCAAGCTTTTCTGAAATGTATGTAAATCGGTTTCCCAACTCCGGGTCAATGGTTCGACCCACAAACCGATCTGGGGTCTTTCCGTCTCAGTAGTCAGGCTCAAGCGTTGGCGTAGTTCTTCTCTGAATAAAAATGAATTACAGATTATATAAGGCCCAGGATTTGCAGCCAACACCGGCATTGCCGCGTCCAGGGCATATCTATATTCGAGCGGTGAAAGGGTCACGACCGGTAAAATACCTCTCACTTTGATCCACCCACCGTTATCCGGCAGTTCTTCTCCAGAATTTGATAATAATAATTCTGTAATAGGGCGGCTATATGCGCCCAATCATAATCTTTTTCCACTTTCTGGCGGCCGGCAGACCCTAATGCAAAACTCAGAGCGTCATCTTCCAGGAGCTTTTTCAAAGCGTTGGCAAGCTGAAGCGGATTATTGGGTTTGACTAACAGGCCGTCTTTACCGTCATCAACTACGGTCCTTACGCCGGGCAGATTACTGGCAATCACCGGGGTGCCACAAGCCATAGATTCAACTAGCACCAGGCCAAAAGCTTCGCCCATCGAAACGGATGGCAGCACCGTAACATTAGCAAGCCGATAGTAGTCCGGTAATAGTTGGTCAGAGACTCTACCGACAAACTCGATGCGGGACTCGATACCCAGGTTTCGGGCCGTCTCCTCGTAAGAGCCTCGCCGGTCTCCCTCGCCTAAAATTAGTCCTTTGTAATTAGCCGGTAATTGAGTTAAAGCTTCCAGAAAAACGTTAATTCCTTTAAAATAATGCGCACTATCCAAACTTGCCACCAGCAGAGCTACTTTATCAGCCGAACCAATACCGTGGCGGGTTTGTAGACTGTAAGACGCTTTACCAGGCTCAAACCTTATGGTATCAACTCCGTTTGGCAAAGCCATGACCCGATTTTGACGGCCTTTTAACAAAGGTTTAACATAAGAAGCCTCACCGTAATCAAGCGAAGTAAAGAATAATCGGGCGGCGAACCGTAAAGTCAAGCGACTCACCGTCAAACGAAGCCCTTTCTCGACCAGAGCCAGCCAACCTTTTAATAAAACATCCTGGTGGTAAGTTATTACCAGCGGGGTACGGCTAATCCAGGCGGCCACCGTCGTTAGCTCACCACCGAAAAACGGATAGTGCAGATGAATCAGGTCAAAGCCCCTTAAAGAGCTCATTAAACCTGGTAAAACCGGGGCATTACCCAGCCGCATTAATGGCCTCAAACGGTGAATGTAAATACCGGCCATAACTTCATACTCTGGCGTATTTTCAAGCAAAGCCGTAAAAATATGCACCTCATGACCAAGTTTGGCTAATTCCAGGGCATTATTAAAGCAAACGTTGCCAGTACCACCCTGGTAAGGTGGGAAGGTAGCTGTAACATGGGCAATCCTAAGCCTATCGGGTGATTTTTCTTTTTTTTCTTGTGTTAGGGAACTGCTAAATGACTTCTGCCGCCCCCTGTCGGTAGTCACAAACCTGGCACTTGCTGAGAATCTCCCCAGGTAATAGCAAGCGGCATAAACTGGGTTGAGGCAATAATCAGCCATTTTACTTAAGTATGGCCCGGCTAATTGAGAGGTATCCAGTTTCCAGAGAATATTTTTAAGAAGTTGCCGGTCGCCGACACCCCGGAGGAGTTGAGTTGCTTGACGCTTCTTTCCAAGATTTTTAAGATGAGTAAAAAACCAGCCATAGGCTTCTAATTTTGCATAGCTACTTTTCGGACCACTCTTCAGGGCATAAAGCCAGGTAACCAGCTCTGTAAGTAATAAGGCCGGTAGGAATACAAATAACAGTCTGGGGCTATAGGTTTTATAGAGTAATATCAACCGGTTGCGTTCAAGATAATATAGCTTCCGGGGTGAAAAGCGGTCGGTATAGTCATGGTAAATTACAGAGGTAGCCACGTAGAAACTACAGTACCCGGCCAGTCTGGCCCTGAGTGATAAATCTGTGTCTTCCAGGTAGGTAAAAAAGGTTTCATCAAAGCCACCTAGTTTATGCCAGAGTATGCGATTGATAGCAAAACAGGCTCCCGAAATGGCCGATACTTCCGAAGACCGGGCAATTTGGGGGTCCTGGGCCTTCAAGCCAAGCCCCTGGCACACTGTGATACCGGTAAAATGCATGTTATTGCCACAGGTATTGACCCGGCCTTTTTCCTTGTACATAAGTATCCGAGGAGTGGTAAGACCCACCGGTAAAGAAGTTTCCGGTTGATTTGGGGCTTTTTCAAGTGGTTCTAGCAAAGCTTGTAACCAGCCGGGGGTTACTTCGGTATCGGGATTTAGGCCAATCAAGTAAGTGCCGCTAGCCATCTTAGCCGCCTGATTATTGGCCGCCGCAAAACCTAGATTTTCAGGATTGCGAACTAATTTCACTTGCCTGAAAGTCTCGGCTACAAAATCAGCACTGTCGTCATTAGAGGCATTGTCTATCAATATTATTTCACAATCGGCGCCTATATTGGCCTGGACCGATTTTAGACATATATCAAGATAGGCCCGGCTGTTATAACTGACAATCATTATACTGGCTAGTAACTTGATCGGGGCGGGGCACCCACTTTGCGGGGCACTTAGTTCGCCTGACACCGGGTAATTATGGTCCTCTGAGATATTTTCGGACCTGGTATTTGTGAAGTTTCTTAATGCCAACTTTTATTTATACCCTCTTAATTTGTCGATTTGAACCTCTGAATGAGGCTCGGAGGCGTGACGGGGGATTGACTTTTTAAGGTCCAGGAAAAAAGCTTTAACCGAATGTAAAATTAACCCAACAAAAATTGATAATATGCCTAAAACGATCAAAAGAAGGGCGATAAGGGCGTAACCCAAAGCTCGCTCCTGGGTCTTGTTATATATATCCACCGTAAGCAGACCTAATAACATACCCAATATCAGGGCTGTAATACCCGGCAAACCAAAGAAAAATAGCGGTCGGTGTTGTCCAACCAGCCGAGCCATATTTGAAATAATTTGCATCCCGTGGGCAAAAGGATTACGTTTGGCCTTTTCGTGATAGACTACACTGATCGGAACCTCGGCCACGCTAAGTTTGTGCTGTTTCGCCAGAAATTGCATTTCGGATTCGACCGAAAAACCAGCCCCATCAAACCGCATTACTTCAATAGCCCGTTTCGAGAAAGCTCGGAAACCGCTTTGTGAGTCAGTTACCGATATATTGCTAGCCATATTTGTAGCCGCCGTCAGGGCGTGCTGTCCAAATCTACGATAAATCGGAATTTTACTTCTTACGTTAAGAAATCGGGAGCCAATTACCATATCAGCCCTACCTTCCAAAACCGGTGCCAACACCTGGCCGATCTCATCGGGATTATGCTGCCCATCTCCGTCTATAAAGATAATGGCTTCCGAACCATTCTGGCGGGCCCATTTAAGGGCGGTATTTACCGCTCCGCTTTTGCCGGTATTTCTTCCATGTTTAATAACTATTGCGCCGGCCATTTCGGCGATGTAAGCCGTATCATCCTGGCTACCATCGTCAATTACCACCACGTCAGGAGTGAAAGTTAATGAACGAATGACTACACTACCGATAAAACGCTCCTCATTGTAGGCTGGAATGGCTACCATAATTTTGCTGGGCGGCGAGATAAAGGCTGTGAGGTTTTCTATAATTAAATCTTCAGGGAAATTCAAAAGTTGGTTTGAATAGGGCATATAGAATCTCCTTCAATTTTCCTTTTGTTACTTTCTATAACTTAACTTCTATAAATTCTGGCAAGGTTGGGGTTCTACCAGTTAAAGTTCTCATATATAAAAGGGGGGAATTTTACCTCATAGAAAAGTTTATAACTAAGATTCCCCATCCGGATTCGGATTGTGACTTACTTCGATTAATCTTTTAAGATTAAGCACAAAGGCTTTAACCGAGTGTAGGATAAGGCCAACAAAAAGTCCCAGCGTCCCAATAATTACCATTAAGACAGCCAAAAGAGCATAACTTATGGCAAGACTATGGGTTTTATAATAAATGTCACTGGTAAAAATTCCAATAATAAGACCCAGCATAAGACATAGCAAACCGGGAAGACCAAAAAATAACAACGGGCGGTGCTGGCCGATAAACCGGGCAAACCGGGTAATGTTATCCGATTTTACCTCTAAAGGTTTTACGACTTCCCTATCCCGATTTATGGTGAGCGAGCCAGAAATTAGTTGTGCCACCACCAGATTATGTTTTTCAAATTGTACAGGCAGTAAAGCCACATCAAAATGCTGGTCTTTCAGACAATTGATGGCTTTTGAAGAAAAAGCCCAGGCACATACCGAGGAATAGGGTTTGGATTGAAGCGGGTTGCTAAGACTCGGTACGGAAAGAGCCGGGCTGTTAACCACGATAATATCCGCTGTGACAGTCAGGGAATAATTGGTAATCTGAAACAGACCAGCCAGGTCCGACCATTGAACCGTCTTTTCCAGGAATATAAGTTCTTTGGCGTTCTGATTATTGGCCCATTTAAGCGCAATAGTTAGGGCTTCTTCGCTGACATCCGCATCAAAACCACTACCTTGAATAGTAGCGAGGAGGACGGCCCCCGCCGCAGTCGCCACCTGGACCGTTCTATCATGACTGTGCTGATCTATCACGCCGACAAAAGAGGTTAAACGAAGGGCCTGTATAACCATACTGCCTATAAATCGTTCTTGATTTGAGGTGTTTATGATCACACAAACTGGGCTATTATTTAGGTCGAGCAAATTCATAATGGAAGAGCTTCTCTACTGATTTGCCACCATTCTTATAATGGCAACACCTTGATTATCTGGTTAGGTTGGCCGGGAGTTTTGACTTAGCAACGATAATTATGAAGGCATTAGCTTTTTGTAGTTTACAAAATGGGTATCCTTTTACTTAAAACTGGTTTGTTTTACCAGTAATCAGTAATGCTATGAGTGAGAATATACTGGTCAAACCAGGTATCACCAGTCCAGATAGCTTCCCGGTAGGCATTTCAGCCTGGTACTGACTAGAAGGTTACAAAATTTGACCAGGTTATGTAGGGTAGTTCTAAAGAACTACCCGAAAAATTATTCCTGAATTGTGGAAAGCTTATACGATTAATGAAATAAATATAAACAAATAATAGGTCAAACTGAATATAGCAAGAATAATTGTTTAAGTCAATGGTAAATAATGACAGTAATGTTACAATTTATCACAAATCTTTTACAAAGCTTTCCCGGTCAAACCTTTGTAACAATACCAGCCGACAAATAATAATTTACCTAATTTCAATATTCATATTACTTGTGGAGTGGGCTACGGAAAATGAACTTGCGAAGTAAAACTCGAGTGTTAAAGTTAAAGACCATCAACGAACCAATCAAACGCCAGTAGGGCAGTTCCAAATTCTAAACCCGATTGGCCTGTTTAACCCGAATTACCCGGCCCAGCAGGTGCCCAGGCGGAATTGGCCGGTCCGGTCTGGCTGCAAAATAATATATCCCCTTTACGGGGTCTGGTAGTGCCGAGCGGTTCGAGATGTAATATAGCCCCATCCCGAATGAGGGGGTCATACTCTGTCCACGTGCCTTAAACTCACCTTTAAGCCCACTTTTAACATTTCAGCGGCTAATGTTTCCGCACCGATAGAAGTCAATATATCCAAACTCCGATTAGCCGCGACTTTTTACATCGTCGAATATGAATGAAAATCGCGGAATTTAGAAATTAGCTGCTTTTCTTTAACCGCGTAATGTAAATATTACCGAAATTGGTCAATTTGGCACTCGGCGAACTACTATCGAAAAGAGAAATCCCGCTAAAGGACTGACTAAAGGCTTCTGGCTCACCATAACTGGTATACAAAAACCAGTGCCCTAGTCCCAGAGTGGTGCTATGCTGTTCCAGCCAATCCAGTGAAGACGCTAAATAGCTCTCCATTAAATCGGTTCGCAAGCGGCCTTTTGGTAGAGCTTGCCAGTTACCGGTGGTATCTTTATGCCATTCCAGGCTATCATAACCCCAAATTACCCCGAATTCGGTTAACCAGATCGGTTTATGGCGGCTATCGGTGCTCTGATCTAAATATTGGCGAAACGCTTCGATCTGGTGAGCATCCTGAGCCTGGTTAATCAACGGCAAGCGTTGCCAATCAAGGTTATAGGTATGTAAACTCCAGGCATCAAAGGGCAGGCCGGTCCCATAGCGGGTGTTGTAAACTTGCCGCAACTTTTGAACCCAACTTAATCCAGAGGTATAACCGGGACAGCCCTGGCAAGTATAATCCCAGTTTAAGATGTTGGGACCGATCAGGGTAGCCTGGGGGTCAGCCGAGCGAATAAGCCGGTTTGCCTCGTAAAGCATCTCAGCAAAAGTCTCAGGGGTAGTATTGTCCTGACCCGGCACATTTGGTTCGTTCCCGATCAGCCAGTAAGTGGGCTGGTCGAAGTGACCGGTGGCTTGTATAAATTTAGCCCATCGCTGGTAGTTTTCGCCTTTTAGACCGTCCGAACTACTACGTAGCAAATAAATTTGGTGAGTTGGTTCCCCCGCAGTTATAGGTGAGGGCAAGGTTGCCTGTGGGACGTACTGGTACCACCAGCGAGCCTGACTCAAGTCCAGGACCCGTTTCAAGCTGGCCGGTTTGTCCGGTTCTTTCTCCAGACCGGTTACAATTAAACCAAAGGGGCTAGATTTGACAGAATTTATCGGAATAGCTGGATTAGAAAGGACAGTATTTGAAATTTCTCTTGTTCCAGGACGTGGTTGATTGGTGAGGGCCGGACTCATCTGAGATGAGACAGCCGCCGGGGTTAGTAAGAAAGGGGGCGGAGTCGGCGATAGGCTGGAAATTGGCGGAGTGCTAGTGCTAACCCCCAAAGTACTTTCGACCGCAATACGATTTGGCCCATAACCGACGGTAAGCGGTGGGCTATTCAGGGTAGGGAGCGTTGAGGGGGAACAACTCTCTAACAAAAAAAAGGTAAGTAGTATACTACTCAGGTTCATCAATATGCGGTTGATATATGTTTCAGACCCACCAAGCGAACTATTTTTGGTAACTTTAATCATACCTGTTTTCATTAATAACTTACAAGGCAAGATAATTTTAACGACAAAATTCTAGCTAATAATAGCATATGGCTAATTTATAAAGTATAGGCCTTTTGGTACTCTTTACCTCTTGTAAAAACCCCTGATTACTTATATAGTACAAATATAGTACAATGTAGGAGCAATTGTGGACATAACCAAAACGTCGGTTTTAAAACGTCGGTCTCATTGATGATTTAAATACCAGTTATATGAAGTCAGAGTATCTTTTCCACCATTCAAATACAACCTCCTCAGTTTAGAGCAGGTCAAGCCAGGACATTACTAAAGGACCAGTCTTATATGAAATCCAGCAGCAGTCGGCAACACAAGTTAGTTTTAGTCACATTTCTACTCAGCAGCGTATTCAGTTTAATTTTGCTCGCTTCGCTCCCGGTAAACTGGGGTGTAGCTTACGGACAAACTGCCGGACCAGGTGGGATAATTGTTACCAAAACATTCAGTCCGGCCAGTCCCAGAAATGGTGATACCCTGACTTTTACCCTTACCGTCTTGAACAGTGGTAATTTACCGATAAAAAATCTTGATGTTACCGATGTAGTGCCGGACCGGTTTGAAGTTAATGGAGCAACCTCTAATAAAGGTACGGTCAAGGTCGCTGGACAACGAGTAAACGTTACGGCTGATTCCCTGGCACCAGGCGATACGATCCAGGTTATCATCACAACCCTGGTCAAATCCGGTAACGAACGGAGTATTAGAAACGTAGTGATGGCCCGATTTATCGAAACGGTAGGCCAGCAGAATCGAGAACAGGAAGTCGATGGTGCAGCCGATGTGCCTTTAGAAGCATTAGACAGTGCGAATAGAGGTGTTACTCCAGTGATCCCTGGTCTACCCAATACTGGCGTTGGCACGCAGCTGCAGCTTTCCACTCAGAATCAGGCTGGCATACCTGATTGGAAAATTATTGCCCTGATTGTTTTTGGTCTAATCAGCTTAGGTTCTTTACTGATAATACTGCTTACTCGTAAGTCGAAACGGGTCTAAAACGAGTCTAATATTAAAAGGAAACGCCCTATTACTAGGCGTCTCCTACTTTGATTGTTGATCTGTACTTGCGAACTTGAGGCAATTCGGAGCAATCCACTTCTCACCAATAGATCAATTAATTCATAAACATCCTGTCGCAACTGTTCTGAGGTAGTAGCAAATTCTTGGCTTAAGGATTGGCAAGCATCTTCAACCGAGGTTGAGCAGGACAACGCCTACCAAATTTAAGAAGGGGTTTGAGTACAGCTAAACTGTTAAATTATAGGATGACGCTGTAAAATCGGGCGATTGATAAACAAAAATTGAGACTTTGCTCGTAAAATCCAATTATAGTAGCCGCGTTTTGCCTGTGCTGGTCTCGATGCCCAAGATGGTCTTAATACCCAACTCGATGGTTCGTTTAAGACCTTCTTCAAAACCGGTGTGGGACCTGAAGTTAAATTCAGTCTCGGCTTTACTAACATCTAACTTCCGTCGGGGTTGACCATTTGGTTTGGTGGTATCCCAGACCACTTTTCCTTCAAAACCGGTAAGTCGGGCGATGGTATGGGTTAAATCCTTGATACTGATCTCGTCTCCAGAGACTAAATTAACTGGTTTTGGGGAATTATAATTTTCAGCGGCCAACACGATACCCTCAGCCGCATCCTCCACATACAAGAATTCGCGGGTTGGTGAGCCGTCACCCCAGGCCACAATTTCGGAATGACCGGCCTGTTTGGCTTCGATAAATTTACGAATCATGGCGGGTATGACATGACTGGACTCAGGATCAAAGTTGTCCCCTGGCCCATAAAGATTAACCGGCAGCAAATAAATCGAATTCCAGCCATATTGCTGGCGGTAGGCTTGCGACTGTACCAGCAGCATTTTTTTGGCAAGGCCGTAGGGCGCATTGATTTCTTCCGGGGAGCCGTTCCAGAGTTCACTTTCTTTAAATGGGATCGAGGCAACCTTTGGATAAGCGCAGATAGTGCCAATTGCGACGAATTTAGCTACCTCGTGTTCCCAACTCTTGTGCATTAGTTGGGCACCCATCATAAGATTCTGGTAAAAAAAGTCGGCCGGGTATTTACTATTGGCCCCAATGCCACCAACCACCGCCGCAAGATGGATAATTAAATCCGGTTTGTATGCGTTCAACAGGCGTTCTATATCGTCGCTCTGGGTCAAATCCCCTTCCTTGCGACTGGGGCAAACACCTGCTTTGCGCCACGTTCTTCAAGTTTTTTAACAATCTTTTTTCCTAAAAACCCGGTGCCGCCCGTGACCCATACTGATTTATCTTGCCACTGCATATCGTATCCACTTCTTCTTTCTGGAAGGTAGATTGATAAAGTTTTACAAGAACTAATTGATACCCCATAGCTATAAAATTCGGGTGTTAGATCGAGTAAAAGGATGCTGTTTCCTCGGAACAAAGATTAAATAAAGACCATCTAAAGATTGAAATAGAACAGGTGGTAATTTGCCGAAAGTTGCGCGGGGAGATATACCGCAAGGAGTAATTCAATCACAAAGAATCTAACATGATTTACTTTTGTCATGCCACTTTTATAATAAAGTTGTGCCCGGCGGCCAATATAACTAGGCTTTTTCCGCGGTTATTATCTCTCATTAACGGGCTTTTGTAAAGATTGTATGATATTATCCCGAATACCTAATCTACTCTTACCTGCTTGATCATATTTTAAAAAAGCAGGTAATAAAAGCCGCCCGCCAACTTTAGGCTAATTAATTGTTAATTGCATAAAGAAATCACAAAGTACTAAGCAGGGTTCGTAGGGCTGCAACCCCTGCAAGGGGGACTTGGGGCACATCCCCCAACACTCTTTTTTACCCCCAGCGTCGCTATGCGACGCTGGGGAAGAGGGAAAAGCGCGGTGGACACCCCCGCTATGCCCCCGTCCTGGGGCCGAGTACCCCCCTGGGTGTCCCTTGAAACCCCCATCGAAACATTGTGAAATAATTATGTAATTGTTAAGTAATTAATCAAAAGACGGGATTTTAACGACAGCTGTGCGAAGCCCTTCAGTCAATTTGTCACGCCGGTAAAAGAGAGGTTCACAATACGTAAGCTCGAAACAAAAAGAGTGCCAGGTACACCGGAGAGTAATCAACCGGCTAAAACCACTTTTAGCTGGGTTGGCTGGGTGGCTTTTGGAGGCCCTTTTTTTGTTGCCGGATTGGTTTATTT
The DNA here is from genome assembly GCA_038322625.1 of Chloroflexia bacterium. Taxonomy (GTDB): domain Bacteria; phylum Chloroflexota; class Chloroflexia; order Chloroheliales; family Chloroheliaceae; genus 54-19. The sequence goes on along the minus strand of JBBQGA010000023.1, from coordinate 62,614 downwards.
TCAAACCTCCGCCGCCGGGCTGACCTGGCAACACGGTGGAGACGACGGCGGGGACCTGGCGGCGGCGGTGGTCCTCGACGGTGTGCCGCATCCGACCGGCTATCCACTTTACATCTATTCCGGCAAGCTTCTGTTAGTGCTAGCTTCCGACCCGACTCGCGCCCTGAGTCTGACCTCTGCCTTATGGGGTGCCCTGTCCGCCGGGGTATTGAGCCTGGTGGTTTACCGGTTTAACCGCCAGCTACTGGGTCAGTCATTCGAGACAAAGAACTCGCTAAACTCAATTTTCCGAGAAACGGTTTATCTATCAGGAGGGGTGTTGAGCGGGTTGGGCCTGGCCTGCGCCCGGCTGGTCTGGTCTCAGGCTATTATTATCGAGATTTATTCCCTGAATTTACTTCTACTAACAAGCTTATTATTGGCATTGGAGTGGTGGTGGGAAAAGCCTGACAATGCAAGGCGACTATACATGCTGGCTGGCGTGGCCGGGGTGGGATTGGGATACCACCGAACCGCTATTTTTAGCATTCTGGCGGTATTTGTCTTTGTTTATCTTACCCGACGAAACTCCGGACCTCGCCCTTTTGCCTGGAAACAGCTCAGTCTGGCCGTTCTTTTATTGGGTCTGGTGGCGGGGTTGCCTTCTCTCACCTTATTGCTCAGAGGAGGCCACAATCCCGGCTCAAACTGGGCGAACCTTAGCTGGTCGAACCCGCTAGCTTTCTGGCAATATATCAGTGGCGAGGAATACCGCTATTTGCTGTTTGCTGCGCCAGTGAGCCAGGACTTGAGCCGGGTAGCCGCCAGCGTCGGGTTGTTGCTGGAACAATTTGGCCCGTTGGGATTGGCTCTGGGCTGGACCGGGCTGGCCTGCGCCTGGTTTACCCTGCCGCAATACCGCCACCTGGCCGGGCTGCTATCGGTGGGCCTGGTGGGGCACCTGGGCTTTGCAGCAATATACGCTGCCGACAACAGCCAGGTTTATCTGATACCTTTCTTTACATTCTGGTCAATGGCGATTGGTTTTGGACTGGCCTGGTTAAGCCTGACCGGTCTTGCTCGGTGGCCCCGGTATAACCGTCTGCTGGTGGGGCTGGTGCTTGGGGTAGCCCTTTTAGGGCCGGGTATGGGGCTGGTCGCCAATTATACCCGGCTTGATTTGAGCCAGGAGCGCGGTGCCGAGATATGGGCAAAAGCCCAGTTGACTGCCGCGCCTGATAGTGCAATTCTGACCAGCCGCCAGGATGGCGTTACCTTTGCCCTCTGGTACCTCCAGTACGTCGAGCGGTACCGAACCGAAATCGCCATCATAGACTACCGATTACTTGATAGGGACTGGTACAGAAATAACCTGGCCCGGCTCTATCCCGATTTAAAACTACCGCCCATTGGTTCAAGTAGCGACCTCAGAGCTGCCAATCCTAACAGGCCGCTCGTACCGCTCACGCTACCTACCCAGACCGGTTTACCTTAAAATATGGTAACTATTCAGGCCCTACCCCTGACCCCTCCCCAGAGAGGGGGAAAGAGAGAGTTTACAGGGGCACCCAGTGGGTACCCGCCTGTATGACCCCCCGCAGGGCACCCAGTGAGTACCCGACCCCCACGACCCCTGCTAATCCTCTAGCCGAACTTGGGTGAACAGTTACAAAATATGTCGCAGATTGAATAAAGCTTACTACTTTCTGCTAGAGCTAGAAAAGTTGCAGGCTGTCTAAGGCGAACCAAACCTGGCTGGACATACATTTTCGACTCTCAAATTTGTTTGAGGCTAACAACGTAACGAATTTCGTAATCTTCAAATGTTAATATACGTATATTATCGACACTGGTTTATAAAGTCGTCAATTTGAATATTTACTATTTGTTGCTAGGGGAACGATACTAGCCCCATTAAAGTGAATTACAGAAGACCGGATTTTCTGAACTCCTATCCTTTCTCAATTTCATTGTCCAGAATTAACCCGCTACCTGTTCAGGGTGGTCGAGGAAGTAACAAGGTTGGTTAATCAGGTTAATCTCAGTTAATAAGCGAATTTTAAATTAAGGAAACAAGTAATGGCTGCCCAGATATTGATAGTCGAAGATGAAAGCATTTTAGCCCTCGAATTAGCCCAATCTTTACAGGACTTTGGTTATGATGTTTGTGCCGTGACTGACAAGGGAGAGGAAGCCCTGGTGCTATCCAACCAATACAAACCTGACCTGATTTTGATGGATCTAAATTTAAGAGGGTCCTTAAGTGGGATAGAGGCTACCAAACTTATCCGGCAAAGTCAGGATGTGGCAATTATATATTTAACCGGTAATGGCGATATTACCAACCAGGCAAAATTAACCCAACCTAACGCCTATATTCTCAAACCGTATGCAGAAAAAGAATTACAAAATACCCTTGAAATCGTTTTATATAATCATCAGGCCGAATTAAAAGAAAAAGCTCTGCAAGTCCAACTGGAACGCAATCGCCGGTTAGAATCGCTAGGCTCGTTAGCCGGTGGCATCGCTCACGATTTTAACAATGTCCTGGCGGCAATCATTGGAAATCTGGAATTAGCTCTGCTTAATTTCGATAGTAGTCCTATTTCAAAGCAATTTGTAGAAAACGCCCTCGACTCGACCAATCGGGCTTGAAATCGGTGGTGAGCAATGACGGGCAGTTGGGTTTGTTTGAAATAATGGCTTCTCCCTGGAGTAAACCGGATGTGAAAAATGACCCGCTAACTTTGCAACCGGCCCTCATAGGCGTATTGGTCCCCTCTAGCCTCTCGGATAAAAACCTTGAACAATTTATTAATACAGTAGCCCGCCGTCTATATTTTGGAAAAGAGGTTGGAAACGTCATCGGGGTGGATAGTAACGGAAAAGTTTTCGCGCTAAATACCCTGAAACAATCACTGGTGATCGACCCCGGCCAGGTACCGGTAAATAACTCCACTCCGGTTGCCCCACCGGTGGTAGGGTCGATAGATACCTCGAACCCAAAAACTCCTGCCAGTAATTTGGTGTCGCGCGACAACTCAGTTCTGTTTCTAGGCGCGGCGGCCACTACTTTCTTACTGGTGCTAGTTTTTATCTTTTTTGTGAGGCGCAGTCGCAAAACCGGTAATCGGGGGTAGGAGTACGTAGGGTTAATGCAGTTAGCAGAGCAGCGCAAAAAAATAATCCTGGCGGTCGACGATACCGAAGACATCCTGGTAATAATCAGGGCAACTCTGGCGCGACAGGGATTTGAGGTCATAACCGCTACAAGCGGTAAAGAAGCCCTCGATAAGGTCGGAAAAGTCCTCCCCGATTTGATATTGCTCGATATTATGATGCCGGAAATGGACGGCAGTTCGGTCTTAACCGAACTTAGAACTCGACCCGATACCTATCATATTCCCGTTATTATGTTAACCGCCTTTGGTGACGAAAAAACCATAACCAAAAATTTAGAGCTTGGGGCCGATGACTATATCACCAAACCTTTTGGTATTGCCGAGCTGGTCGCCCGCGTGCAAGCTAAAATTGACCGGCCACCGGTTCCTAATGGAATTCAAAGGGGAAATCGCCCGGCGGAACTGGTAAATGAAGTCGTTTTTAAAGAAGAAGTTAGCCGGGAACTGGAACGGTCGAAACGCAATAACCGGACCGGCTGTGTGGCTACCTCGAACTGGTCGAATTAGCCCAGGCAACAAAGCAATTTGGCTCGACTGCCTCGGTCCGGGTAGAACGCCAGGTTGCCGCAATATTAAAGCAGACCGCGCGGCCCCTGGATATATTTGGCTGGAATGGCAAAGGGCGTTATTCGGTGCTATTGCCGGACGTTTCGGCAAAAACTGCCCGGCAGCGGCTGGACGCAATTGTGCAGCAAATTACCAACACGGCCTTTGAATTTGTAAACCAAACTGGAATTAATATTTTACGGTTTACCCCGGTTATCGGTTATTGTATGTTTGAAGATAGCAATACGCCTTCCCAATTACTCCAGCAAACTCAAAAGGCCCTTCTAAATGCCGCTACCCTGTTGGACCTCCAGCCAAACCGCTATGATCCAGCCCAGGCTTTAGCCGGTAAAGAGGGTAAAGAAGCGAAAGTTCAGGATTTTGTCAGCAATATCTTTCAACGGCTTCAATTTTTTATCCATGCCTTTCTGGTGATAATACTGGGGGGGTGATACCTTACTTCCTTTATCTTGGGTTGGATGCGTTAAGCGGTGCCCTGGTAATTTATACGGGCTGGCAGGGAAGGCCGTCCCTTGCGCAAGGATAGGGGTTGGATGCGTTAAGCGGTGCCCTGGTAATTTATACTCAATATATCGGGGTGCTGATTCTAGGCTTGCATATCGGCTTTGTGTTGCTGACCTGGAAGAAAAACCGTCAGTTAATCTGGTGGATAGGCCAATCTCATACTATAATCGTGTTATTGTTCGTGCCCTGGCTGGTAGCGGTAGCGGAATTTTATACCGGCTTCGATAGCGATAAACTACCCCCGCCGAATCTTTATCAGCTTTTTCTACTTTTTGTTCAGTTATTTTTTGGCTATATTACCGATAATGCCCTATTTAACTTTATTCAGCCGGTGCTTACGGTAATTGTGGTTATTTTTTTGTTAATTACCATGACGGTTTTACTTCCGGCAATTATCTCCACCTCTAAAGTCAAAACCTATACCAAAGTATTTTTACTGGCTCCTTTTATCTTTTTCGCCGGGTTTTTCGGGCTTTCTTTCCTGACCTCGGTGATGGAAGTCCGCTATCTGATTTGTATAACGCCTTTTATTTATTTGCTTATAGGGAAATTTCTGGCGATAGTCTGGAAGAAACAATCCTTTTTTGTCGAACCGGCCTTTAACTATTATTTTAATAACCGCGCCAGCTCACCGCTTATTTTCGGCCCGACCAGCACCGAGTTAAAATCCAACCCGGATTTTGTAAACCGGCTTAATCCGCCCACAAATACCCATATTGTGTGGGTCGTCCAGAGCTACTGGGAAAGACCGGAAAACCCCACTTTGCAATATTACCGGGGAAAATATCCGCTGGTTGAGTATCATATTTTTTCACCTGAGTTACGTCTTTTTGGATTCTGGATCGGAGGAAGCTAACCGCTTTGAGTGGTACCGCCTACCTTCCACTTCAGCGAAGCTTAATTTGCCTTGATTGCCGGCAAGTTGCTCTCAATTGATTTTTATATCTGCGCCGGTCAAGCTATATGTACTTCACCACACAGACCAATCACCCACTTTCTGTTACTATTCTAATAGCAAACTAATTATTAGAAATCTAATCAGCGACCCACCAGGCCGTTGCACTTTATTTTTGATCAATTCTGGAGAAAAGGAAAAATAATGACAAAGTATCGTAGAAAATCGGTCGAAATTGAAGCCTTTCGGTGGATGGGCGGGCCGGTGGCCGGGTTTAAATATGTGTCGGCCTTTGAGTCGGAACATCAGGGGTATCTATCTATCTCTACGGCGGCGGGTTTCCTCTACGCCAGCGTGGGCGATTGGATTATCACTGGTGTCGATGGAGACAAATATCCCTGCAAACCGTTTATGTTTGAACAAACTTATGAGGCGGTGGAGGAACCGGCTGCCGGGACGGTTGAACCCAGCCTGGAGACCAGCAACAGTTAAGATTATAGGGCTTTCGCTTCAGGTTGGTTTGCGTAATCAAGCGAAAGTCCTAATTATAGCAGCCTGATTGCGGCGCCCCCACCCGATTTACTTACTGATTAGCGGTAGTTCAACCGTAAAAGTAGTGCCTACCCCTTCGGTTGACTCGACCCTGATCTTACCTTGATGGGCTTCCACGATTTGTTGGGAAATAAATAAACCTAAACCCAACCCCGCGTTTGATGAAAAACTACCGTGCAGCACCTGATAATAGCGGGAAAAGACATCTTCCAGGTGTTCGGCTTTGATACCCGGCCCAAAATCCTGGACGCTTATTGCCACATGGTTATCTGCTACTTCCCGCAGACTTACAATGATCCGGGGACTGGTAGGCGCGTGGGCAAAGGCGTTGCCGATCAGATTTAGGACTACCTGTTGCAGCCGGAGTTGATCGCCCTGGACGCTTAAGGGCTGGTTATCGCTATCCAGTTCGATCACCTGTTTATCGGTCAGGGTCTGGGCGGCAGGAACCAACTCAGCCAGTAGCGTATCGAGCCGGACCGGGCTAAAGTGCATCTGGAATTTACCATTTTCCAGGCGAGTAGTATCCACCATATCGGAAATCAACCGATCAAGATTGTCGGCATACTGATGAGCTTTTCTTAGAAATTTGAGCGGCTTATCATATTCACCATTTTTGGCGGGCTGCTTTACCATCCAATCCAACGCCATATCGTTGCCGGCTTTGATGATGGTCAGAGGAGTGCGGAGTTCGTGGGCTACCTGCGAGAAAAGTTGCTCTTGCAACCGGCGTAAGCTTCTTTCCGTAATATCCCGCATCACCACCACGCCCAAATCGGGCATCGCCTCGGCCCGTACCGGTTGACCACTGGCTTCCCACCAGTGCCGACTACCGTCCGGCATTCTAAAACTAAAAGTCATATTGAAACTTTCACCACGCGCGGCCCTGGCCTGGGGCGTGGCCTCGGCTGCGATTGGAAATTCGCCTACCTCGTCGAGCAGCGTTATGGCTGGTTTGGCAACCGTGAATGCTTGCTGGTAAGCCAGATTGGTCAACAGTACCTTACCCTGATTGTCAACTACCAGCAGCGCATCGGTCATACTGGCAACTATCGCGGCCAGTTGCGCACTCTCACGTTCGCTGCGGTTTTGCTGATTTTTTAGTTCCTCGGTTCGCTCCTTCAATTCGATACCCTGCACTACCAGGTCCGAGTTGGTAGTATTTAGTTCCTCGACCGTCGCGTGTAATTCTTCGTTCAAGGTTTCCAATTCCTCATTGGTGGCCTGCATTTCCTCGTTGAGAGTGTCGGCTTCCTCGATGGCGGCCTGAGCTTCCTCGGTGTGCAATAAAAATTCTTCGTTGGCGGTGCGTAAAGCGGCATTCTGATTTGTTACTTCCTCATTGGCCGTCAACAGACTCTTGTTGGCCTCGACCAGCCCTTCCATAAGGCGAGAATGAGTCTGCATTATTTCCTCGGCTTGCCGGTGGGCCTCGGCTAGTTCGTCATTAAGTTGTGCCAATTGCTGGTTTAAACCGGCTATTTCAAGCTTGCTAGTTTCGCTAAGAGCAGAATTAGTAAGTTGAAAGTCCTGGTTACTTTTTAACAATTGAGTATTGGTCTGCTCCAGGGTACCGATCCGCAACTTCAATCCGGCTACCAGCTTATTCTGTTGCCCATTTTCGTGTTCTAGTTCGCGCTGTGCAATAATTTCTCTGGTAATATCGGTAATTATTATAAGGGCAAATTCTGTCTTTTTAGGCGGCGGTCCATCTTTGCCGGTTTCACTTACCGGGCTTGCTTCCGGGTGCGGGTAGCAATTGATCTGCACAAAGGTAGCCTCACCGGTCGTAAGATGCGGTACTTCGACCTGCTTCAAGGTCGAAACGCTACCATCACGAATCGAGCGGGTTATCGCGGAACTTAATTCGCGGGGGGGGATGTTTTGGGACAAATGAATAAGGTCTTCGCCTATCGCTACCGAATGGATCGATAACAGACGGCGGGCAGCACTATTAATTTCCTGAATGTCGAAACGACTATTAACTATAACTACCCCGACCGGCAGCTTGAGTAACACACTATCCCGCGCGCTACGGTTCTGGCGGGCTTCTTCTTGCATTTGAAATAAACCACGCTCGACTAAGGCCGTCTTGACCGGTTTAAGGACATTCTGTTTCGAGGTAGCCCGCAGTTGATCCACATTTCGCACTCCGAAAGGTGGGTTTAAACGCCGGACACCCTGCCGGATGTAAACTCGTTGCTGAGACTCTACGATATTAAAAAAATCGGCCAGCGGACTAACTGTTTCGGTCCGGCCCAATATCAAATAACCATCGTCGCGCAAGGCAAAAGCAAACAGTTGAAGGGCGTGTTCCTGGAGAGCGCGGTTAAAATAAATCAGGACGTTGCGGCACAGTATCATATCAATCCGGGGGAATGGGGCACGCTGGCCGAGGTCGTGCTCACCAAACACTACCAGACTTCGCAACTGTTTCTTGGCTTCATAACCCGTTTTGAAGGAGTTAGCCACAAAAAAGCGTTTGATCCGCTCAGGACTCAATTGAGCTAAAGCTTTGCTGGTATAAAATCCCCGGCGCGCCAACGTTATGGAATTGCTATCCAGGTCCGTCGCAAAGATTTTGACATTGAATTGGTCCAGTTCATCGCCAAGTAGCTCAGATAGCAAAATCGCCAGCGAATAAGCTTCCTCACCGGTAGCACAGCCCGCCGACCAGAAACGCAACTCACAGTTATTATGCAAGCGGCTATATTCGATAATCTTGGGCAGAATTTGGGTTTGAAGATAAGTGAATAAATCCGGGTCGCGCATAAATTCCGTGACTTTGATCAAAAAATCAGTCACCAGATGGTCGTATTCTTCGGGATGCTTCTGCAAATATTGGCTGTAACTGGCTAAATCCGGGTTGTCGGTTGCTACGATGCGGCGTTGAAGACGGCGAAGCAGGGTGGGCTCTTTGTAGCTGCTAAAGTCGATCTGAGTATTTTTGCGGACCTGAGCCAGAAAAGCTTCCATTTCAGGTTCTAAGCTTTTGTTGGGCAATATAAATGATCTGCCGTTGATCAACTCGCCCAGAATCGTGCCGATGTTAGCTAGATCAGCTACAAAATCGACCGATTCAGGGTCAACCGATTGGGGCATACCGGCATAGGCGGCGGTAGCCGGGTTTTGAATAATCACCGTCCCGCACAGATCATGCACGGTACGCGCCCCGGCGGTGCCGTCCGAACCGGTGCCGGTCAGGATGACCGCAATCAGTTTTTCGCCGTAAACCTCGGCAGCACTACTGAACAGCAAATTGACCGAAGGGGTGGGCCGTCCGTCGCCATCCGGCAAAAGCGTAACATCGTGATCGGTAATTTCGACGTGGTGATCGGAGGGAACGACATATATAGTGGCCGGTCTGAGCAACTCCTGACTTTCGACGCTAATCACCGGGAATGAAGTATGGCGGCGTAAAATTTCAGCCAGGTGACTCATACGCTTGGGGTCGAGATGTTGGGCAATAACCATCGGTAAGTGAAAATCAGTCGGCAAGGTAGCTACCAGCTTTGATAAAGCCTCAATGCCCCCGGCAGAAGAACCTACCACAACCAATTGAAACAGCCTTTCGGCTGTCAAAGGTTCCTTGGCATCAACTTGATCGGAGGGGGGATTTGATAACGAGACATTTGCTTCTGACATTTTGTACCTGCTGTCGTGTGATAAAGTGATCAGGGCCTAAGTTTGTCCGGTGATGTGCGCGCTAAATCAATTAATGAGCGAAACTTATTACTGAACGATCAGTTAAATCTGGTTGAATTCAGGTAGAGGCGGGCTGTGACGAGAGTAGTAATGTAGTCTGGCCTGACTTAACTTTTTCGACGGGCTTTAACAACGTGAGGCCCTTTGTTTCAAGGGTCGGTTGGTAAATTTATTTATACACCACACATTAAGGCTCACGAGTTTACACCTTTATTATAACCTGTCATAGCCTATTTAGTAAGGGTTTTCTATAACCATTTCATACAATAAGCGGTTTTGTTTACCAATTCGCTAACAATAGAGGGTTAAAAAGTCAATTATAAAGGCAACTGGAGGCTTATCGCCTACTGTTTTCTCATTTGAGAAATTATTTGTTGAATAATAGGACTTTCGCTTTTACAGGCTTCTACATGGCCCTGTGAGGTAAAAGCGAAAGTCCTGGCAACCCCGGCCTGCACCGGTAAAGTAAGAGGGGATTGAGCAATTCGGGTTAAGGTGAAACAGCTTAATCATCCAACAATCTTCGCTTGGCCGGTCGGTCCGATTTTTCGGCCTTAAGTTCTTCGCTGTTTGCCAGCAAGTAATTGAATAAGGCTTTTGCCTGTTCTTCCTCATAGACTTTGACCAGCGGTTCACCCTTGTTCAATCCGGTGCGTTGTCCCACAAAGTACAGCACTACTCGTTCTTCGGTAATCGTGCAACTATGCACCAGATCAAGATTTATTATTTCGCTCCCAAAACGTACCAGTTTCATTATTAAACTCCTTATCTTCATCAAATGGTTTTAGGCCCCGCCTGTTTTGAAGTATACTTGATCGGTCCAAAAAGTTCGAGTTTTGTATTTCTGCTGGCTCGGAGCAAGCCTTTTAGAACTTTCGCTTCAACTTTACTTTGTGAGTTTGAAGCGAAAGTCGTAGTAGCGTTTTCTTTGCTTGATTTGATTAATTATGTTATATTTGTGAAAAGATGTGGCCCTGAACGGGGGCTAGTTTTGATTCTTATTAATTAAACTAGAGGAACTAAAACTAAATGTCGCTGGCTCAGGGGCTAGCCGAGGTAAACGAGCGAATAGCGAAAGCGGCCAGCCGGGCCGGACGTTCTTCGAGCGAGATTACGCTGATTGGGGTATGTAAAACGGTCGGGCGACCGGTGGTGGAAGCGGCTTTCGGGCTGGGATTACTCAATTTTGGTGAGAACCGGGTCCCAGACGCTGAAGAAAAATTTAACCCCTTGCCTTATCCACCGGGAGCCGCCCGGCTTCACCTGATCGGTCATCTGCAAACAAACAAAGCCAAACGAGCGGTGGCCCTGGCCGATTGCATCCATTCGATAGACAGTGTTCGCCTGGCCGAAATCATTAGCCGGCAAGCGCAGGAAATCGATAAAGTAATGCCGGTCTTGCTGGAAGTGAACGTTTCGGGTGAAGCCTCAAAACAGGGTCTTGCCCCCGGCGAACTGGCGGCGACGCTAGACCAGATTGGTCAGTTACCCAACCTGGAATTGCGGGGACTGATGACCCTGGCACCCTATTTTGACCAGCCTGAGCTGACTCGCCCGGTGTTCGCCCGGTTACGCCAGCTTTTCGACCAGCATCATCCCGGTCTGGCAAGCTGGCGCGACCTGTCAATGGGTATGACCAACGATTTTGAAATTGCGATAGAAGAGGGTGCAACGCTGGTCCGGGTAGGTCGGGCCATATTTTCTCAAACAGAATAATCAGACAACCCATTCTAGGGTCTGAGCTAATAATAAAAAACGGGTCTACAAATAACCTATAAGTGCAAAGTGATTTAACTTTATGCTAAATATTACCCACCTCACCGAATACCTGACAAGCTTGCCATTATTGCAAGTACCGTCGTCGTTGCTGCAAAGTGCGCTAAACGAGGGCTTACGCATTGGCCGCACCCAGACTGGCTTGATCGCCTTTTTTGACTATGAGGAAGGTCGTGAAGCGGGCGAAGATATTGAAATATTAAGACGCTTTTTCGGTCAGGAAGTCCAACGGGCCAAGACACAGCAGACGCGGGAGACCTTGTATTCCCAAAACGCTGATCCTAACCCGCTCACCATCTGGCTACCCAAAACCCCGGTCATCAAAAGTTTTAGCACCGAGCGCGGCCTGAGCCGTATCCTGGTGATCCCTATTTACAACCCCAGCAACGGCCAATCAAATGGGTTTATGCTGGTTCTGCTGGCCCGTACCGAGCGGGAAGGCGGCACCAGCACCCTCACCCTGAGTACCGAAGAACTGGCCTCCCTTAATTCCTTTGCCCACGCTACCGGCAACGCCTGGTATAGTCTGCGGTCATTAACCAATGTTTCGCGCCGCCTGGAAGACCTGGTATTGTTAAACGAAATTGCCACCGCTATTACGTCTAACCGCGATCTGGTCGATTTGTTGTCGCAGATCACCACGACCACCAGCCAGCTTTTACGCTCGGAAGCCTGTACCCTGATGCTGATGGACCATCACACCGACGAGCTGGTTTTCAAAATTCCGTCGGGCGAGAAAAGTGAAATTCTCAAAGAATATCGCTTACCGGCGGGAAGTGGCATCAGTGGTTATGTCGCCCGGTTGGGTGAACCGGTGATCGTCAATGATGTCCGCAGCGACCCCCGCTTTAATCCGGTCGTGGATAGCAATACCGGGTTTCGGACTCGTAACGTGATGTGCGCCCCGATGGTGGTACGCGAAAAACTGGTGGGCGTGATCGAGGTTATCAACAAAATCGACAAAAGCCTTTACAACAATAACGATATGGCCTTGCTTACCACCCTGGCGGCTCAGGCGGCTATCGCAATTGAAAACGCCCAGCTTTACTCCGACCTGAAGGACGAACGCGACCGCCTGGTAGCGAAAGAAGAAGAAGTCCGGCGCGACCTGGGCCGCGATTTACACGATGGACCGGCCCAGGTGATCAGCGGCATCGCTATGCGGATCGCCTTTATCAAGAAACTGCACGAGAACGAACCAAGCCGCGTGATCGAACAACTGGACGAGGTAGAAAAAGTGGCCCTACGGGCAGCCAAAGACATCCGAACCATGATGTTCGGCTTGCGTCCGTTGATGTTGGAAACCAAAGGACTGGTGCCCACCCTGGAAGCCTATGTCGAGAAGCTTTCGACCGACACCTGGCAAACCCACCTGGAGGTGAGCGGTTTTGGCGACGACCCGGAGAGCTACAAACGGTTGCCTCACAATGTCGAGGGGGCCGTATTTATTATTATTCAGGAAGCGATCAACAATATCCGTAAACACGCTGAACCAAAAAACGTCTGGCTTATTTTACAGGATAACGCTAGCGAAACGGTTGTTACCATCCGCGATGATGGTAAAGGTTTTGATAGCCGGGCGGTTCAGGACCGCTACGACGAACGCGGCAGCTTTGGTCTGTTAAATATGCGGGAACGCGCCCGGTTGATCGGGTCGAGCTACGACCTGGTATCCCAGCCCGGTCAGGGAACCACGATTTTGCTGGTTATACCTCACGTCGAACTGCGGAACGGCCATAGTATACTCCAAAGTAATAGTCAAAACGGTCTCGGTTCTAGCTCAAATTACCCGGTTCAACCGGCGGGTCAACCAAGATAGTCGCTAATCCAGCCGGGCACGAAGCTGGCGCAAACTCGGACTATAGCGGGCCAGCCAATCTGCTCGTTTCGGTTTTATCTTTGCCAGTTTGCGCTCGTAAGCCTGTTCCAGATCGATATTATAGGCAGTACAGACCTCAAACAGACTGAACAGGATGTCGCCCAATTCGTCGCCCAACTTATCCCGCGCGGCGGCTTGCTGGTAGATTTCCAACTCCATTACCTCTTTGACCAACTCACCCAGTTCCTCCACCAGTCCCAGGGTAGCTCCCAACCGGGGGTGTTTTAGCTCATCACCCAGAAAAAGGGCGGCTTCCTGCTGGTGTTGAGCTAAAGTCTTACCGGGCAGATCGTTGCTTGCAGACATTTATTATTTCTCCTGAATATAAAAGTTTTGAAAGTCCAGCGTTTCCCAATTTTCAGAATATTCGGTAAAATAGGCCAATGTCAATCACAATTCGATTGCTGACCTATAATATCTTGCAGGGTGGCCGGGGCCGGGAAGCCGAGTTGCTAAAAATTATCCAGACCCAGCGGCCCGACCTGGTGATCTTGCAGGAATTAAACAGCCCGGCCCTGTTGGAAAAGCTGGCAAAAGTGCTGGGAATGAACTTTTTTTATGCTCCGGCCAACACCCAGCTAATCGTCCAGGGGCGCAAGCTCAGGCTGGGCGGGCGCAATCTGGGGTTGCTCAGTCGCTTTCCGGTGAGCAAGGCCGCCAGCTACCGGCCTTTCCCGATCCGGCGGACAATGCTCGAAGCGGTGATCGAGTTTGCACCCGGCCAGACGCTAGCCCTGTATGGCGTTCATCTTAAAGCCAACCTGGGTCTGGCGGCGGAAGCCTGGCGATGCTGGGAGATCGGTTCCATCTTGCGGCGGATCGAACAAAGTCCGGTCCAGGCCTGTCTGGTGGCCGGCGATTTTAACACGTTGGGACCCAGCGACCGGGTATTGGCCGAAAAATTCCCCCTGATAATGAAGATCGGGCTGGCGTTGCGCTTTGGTAAAACTCCACGCTGGGCCATCCCACGTCTCCTGCGTTCAGGCTTTCTGGATTGTTACCGGTCGCTGCACCCGACCGAAGATGGTTTCACTTTGCCGACACCGGCCCCCAATACCCGACTGGATTATATTTTTGCCAGCCCGGCCATGCAGCCTGCCCTGCGAAAGTGCGAGGTTATCCAGAACCCGCCGGAAGTCCACCGGGCCTCCGACCATTATCCGCTACTGGCCGATTTTGAGTTGGATTGATTTTGAGCTTGAATTGGAAAATTTGAGACAGGAAACCCTATAATTGGAACAAATTGAGACCGAACCACACCCGGCGGCAGCGAGCGAAACGACAAGCCGGGCCGAACAACGAACAGGCTTTATTTATGCGATCCTGGGGGTATTGTTGTTCGGAACCAGTGCGGTACTGGTCGGTAAGGCTGCCCCAATCGGCCCCATCGAAATAGCTTTTGAAAGGCTGGTAATCGCCACCCTGTGTATAGCCGGACTGCGGCGGTTTACGGCTAGCGGACGCGGCACACCGACCGGCATCCGGCGGCAGGACCTGCCGAGACTACTGGCGATTGGGCTGGTGGCCGCCTTGCACTTTGCCTTGTATATTCTCTCGCTGGAATTTACGACGGCGGCTCACACCCTGACGATTGTCTATACCTCGCCGGTGTTTGTCACGCTTGGTTCGGCCATTTTTCTAAAGGAGCCGGTCAGGCCGCGCAAGTGGTTCGGTATAATTATCGTGGCGATTGGGGTGGGGATACTGGCCGGGTTTGAGGCCGATTTCAGCCTGAAAAAGCTGGCGGGCGACCTGCTGGCCTTTGGTTCGGCCCTGGCCTACGCCGTATATTCGCTGGCGGGACGCGCCGCCCGGCATCGTTATTCGTTGCTGGGCTACACGCTGGCCGTCTACGGCTTCGCGGTAGTGTGGTTGCTGCCATTGGTTCTGTACAGCTTTGCCAGCGGCCCCGGTTTGGCGGCTTACAGCCTGCTGCCGCTGCTGGCGGTTATCGCGCTGGGGGTAGGGCCACTGGCGGCAGGTCACACGCTATACAACGCCGCGCTGCGCCGCATTCATGCGACCTATGCCAACGTCATCACCACCCAGGAAGTAACGCTGGGAGTGGGGTTAGCCTGGCTCTTTCTCGGCCAACCCCTCGAACTAAATAGCTTAATCGGGGTAACAGTCGCCCTGGTCGGCACGCTGCTGGTACTGATTTAGCCCATGTGAACGGCGACCGGTTGTTTGCCGGCTTCCACCAGTTCCGCCTGTTGCGTTACCATAGCCTTACGGCTGGGCAACACAAACGATAAGGCCAAGACCAGCACCGTTGCAATCGACAGGTAGATGAACACGTCAGTTACGGCGTGGGTACCGGCTTTCGATCCCAATTGTTGCATAAACTGGCCGAACTGAGGATCGGTCGGCTGTAGCGGCGGGGTGCCGGGCGGCAATTTGCTGACCGCTTCGGCCTGTAACTGGTTGAGATACAGGTTTGTCTGCTGGCCCAGCAAAGCGATTGTGATAGCAACTGCGATAGAACTGGCGATCTGGCGAGTGACATTGAATAGCGAACTGGCTTTGGCAAGGGCCGGACCGCGCAAAGTCAGGAAGGCCAGGGTCTGGGAAGGGATAAAGGTGAAGCCCAACCCGATACCCAGTAGCACGTTCCAGGGAGCCATCGACCAGCCATCGCTATCAACGGTTAGCTGGCCGAATTGCCACAGGGCAATCATTACAAAGACTGCGCCCGCGCCGGTCAGAATACGTACCCCCAACCGGTTAAACAATGGCCCACTGATAGCCACGCCTAGCACCGCCCCCAAACCCTGGGGAGCCAGGGCCAGACCGGTATTCAAGGCCGAAAGATGGGGTAGCCGGACCTGTTGTAAAAAGACCGGCAGCAGCAGGAAAGCTCCGAAGACGGTCGAACTGATTACCCACGAAACCAGGCTGGCAATCGTAAAAGTGTAATTCTTGTAGAGCCTCAAATCCAGCACCGGATCGGACAGACGTAACTCGTAGAGAGCGAAGGCCGTCAGCAAAACCACGCCGCCGCCGAATAAGGCCCAGACCAGCCAGTAACCCCAGCCGTAGGTGGTGCCAATCGGATTTAGAGCGGTCTGAGTAGTCGGGTCGGTCTGATTGATCAGAGTAAAGGCATAGACCACCACCAAAACACCGATGGTCGAAAGCGAGAGACCGACATAGTCGAAGCGTTTGCCGCCTTCGACTTCCACCGGTTTGTCCTGCGGTATAATCCGCCAGGTCAGGAAAACCGTTAAAATGCCGATTGGTACATTGATCAAAAACAGGTAATGCCAGCCAAAACTATCGTTGAGCCAGCCACCGAGGATCGGCCCAAAGACCGGACCCAGCAATACCGGGATGACGATCAAGGCTGTCGCGCTGGCTCTTTCTTCCGGCTCGAAAGGATCAAGGGCGAGGGTCTGACCCAGCGGGAACAGTGCGCCCGCCCCAATACCCTGGATGATGCGGAAAATTATCAAGAGCGTAGCGTCCTGGGCAATACCGCACAATAACGAGCCAAGCGTGAAGAAAGCCACACATAACATAAAAATTCGCCTGGCCCCAAACCGGGTACCCAGATAACCCGCCACCGGTATAACCGCCGCCTGCGATAAAAAGTAACCGGTTACTATCCATTGAACTGTTCCCAGGTCTACTTTAAGGTCATTTGAAATTGGGATCAGGGCAATATTTACAATCGTATTGTCGAGTACGCCCATGATCAAGCCGAGCGCAGCCGTCAGGGCAATGGCGTACTTTCTACCTTTGCTCATACTAAATAATCCTTTCTGTTAAGAAAAGTTTAATAAGAAAAGTTGTAACTGTTCAGCCTACCCGTTTCGAGGCGGGGTTAGTAGGGCACCCATAGGGTACCCGACCCCTGCGGGGGGTCATACAGGCGGGTACCCACTGGGTGCCCCTGTTAAGCCCTCTTCTTCTTTTCCCCGTCCACTGGTGGCCCTGGGGAGGGGTCAGGGGGAGGGTCCGAATAGTTACGAAAAATTTATTGCAACCAAGCAGACCTCAACTTGTACCCCAATCAGGCCAGCATCGGCCAGACAAAGGCAAGAAAAAGTAGACGTAGTTGGTTTTATTTACTTATGTTTAAATCGGTGTATTGATAGGGTTAGCCAGCATCGCCCAGCCCAGTTCAATAAGTAGTGATTCGTTATCCCGGATCAAGGTCGAGTCTATCTCAGGAATGATCGACATTTGAGCTAAAGCGATCGGTTTCAAAATGCTACCGATAAAAGAAGCCGCCAGTATAGCGGGGTTCCCAGCCCGGATACAACCCTGCTGCTGGCCTTCAATAATGACTTTTGAAATAATATCCAGCGGTGAAACAAAGTTGACCGGCAGACAAAGTTCAAAATTGGGTGTTTGGATCATTGTATAGGAAAATTCGGTCGGGCGGTTCCGGTAAAAATCCAGGGCCAGTTCGACAAACTGCTTTATTTTTGTTTCGGCGGTACTAGGGGAAACCTGGATTTCCAGAAACCGATCCTGAATATTGTGCAGGCAATTATGGTAAATTGTCCGCGCAATATCCTCTTTAGAAGCAAAGTGACGGTAAAGGGCACTTTCGGCAACCTCGGCTTTATCGGCGATATGCCGGATACGAGTGCCGTCGTAGCCCAGTTCGGCAAAACAATCCAGGGCCGCTTCGATTATTTTGTTTTCCTGGCTGGCTCGTGGCATATTAAAGGCTTTTCATTTTGGAAAACTTTGAAACGAAAGTGAATATTCATTCTCGATTAGTATAAAACAGATTGTAAGGGCTGTCAAGGATTTTCTTAGAACTTTCGCTGATAGAACGCGTATAGAAAAGCTGAAAAGGGCGGATGATTTTGTTCATAACACAGCAGTAATTCTATTCTAACAGAACTCTAACGCCTTAAACTGCTACTTTCTCTTTTGTACAAGCGTAGAATATGGTAGCATACAGCAGAATAGAGTGCTAAAAACCTCGTTGCTGGGCAAAGCAATAATTGGAATTCTCTGTAAGATAAAGAGTAAATCCTGATTTAATTTTGGAGGAAGAAATAAAGATGGCTAAAATTTTGGGAATTGACCTGGGTACCACTAACTCCGCCATGGCAGTCATGGAAGGTGGCGAACCGGTTGTAATCCCCAACGCAGAAGGAGCGCGTACCACTCCGTCAGTGGTCGCAATTTCCAAGAGCGGTGAGCGGTTGGTCGGTCAGGTCGCCAAACGCCAGGCGGTTACAAATCCAGAAAATACAATTTTCTCGATCAAACGCTTTATGGGTCGCAAGTTCAACGACCCGACCGTACAACGGGACTTAAAGTTAGTGCCTTACAAGGTAAACGCCCGTTCAAACGGTGATGTAGAAGTTACGATGGGTGGCAAAACCTATAGCCCACCCGAACTCAGCGCGATGATCCTGGCTAAATTAAAGGCGGATGCCGAAGCCTACCTGGGTGAGAAAATTACTCAGGCTGTGATCACTGTCCCGGCTTACTTTAATGACAGCCAACGCCAGTCCACCAAAGATGCCGGTGAAATCGCCGGATTGCAGGTGCTGCGTATCATCAACGAGCCGACCGCCGCCGCGCTAGCCTATGGCGTGGATAAAAAAGGCCAGGAAGAGGAAGTCGCGGTATATGACCTCGGTGGTGGTACCTACGATATTTCAATCCTGGGTTTGGGCGAAGGCGTATTTGAAGTAAAATCGACCAACGGCGATACTCACCTGGGCGGTGACGATTTCGATCAGCGCATTATCGAATGGCTGGCGGACGAATTCAAGAAAGAAAACGGCATTGACCTGCGCCAGGACAAAATGGCTTTGCAGCGTTTGAAAGAGTCGGCTGAAAAAGCCAAGATCGAGCTTTCGACCACTCAATCAACTGAAGTAAATCTGCCCTTTATCTCGGCGGATGCCAGCGGTCCGAAACACCTTAACGTTACTTTAACCCGCGCGAAACTGGAGCAACTGGTTGGCGAACTGATCGACCGGACCGTTCCCCCGATGAAATCGGCCCTGGAAGATGCCAAGCTACCGATAAACAAAATCGACGAGATTTTGATGGTCGGTGGTATGACCCGGATGCCTTCGGTGGTCGATAAAGTCAAAGGCTTCTTTGAAAAAGACCCTCACCGGGGTATCAACCCGGATGAAGTGGTGGCGATTGGCGCGGCGGTTCAGGCTGGCGTACTGGGTGGCGAAGTCAAGGACATTCTGCTC
The DNA here is from genome assembly GCA_038322625.1 of Chloroflexia bacterium. Taxonomy (GTDB): domain Bacteria; phylum Chloroflexota; class Chloroflexia; order Chloroheliales; family Chloroheliaceae; genus 54-19. The sequence continues at coordinate 43,393 of JBBQGA010000023.1, read as the reverse complement.
CTGGACGTTACTCCCCTGTCGCTGTCAGTTGAAACGCTCGGTGGGGTGGCTACTCCGATGATCGAGCGCAACACTACCATTCCTCACAAGAAAACCGAGGTCTACAGCACCGCCGCCGACGGTCAGAGTAGTGTGGAAATTCACGTGGTCCAGGGCGAACGCCCCATGGCTAGTGAGAACAAAAGTCTGGGTCGCTTTATCCTGGACGGTATTCCGCCCGCGCCGCGTGGTATGCCGAAAGTCGAGGTCACTTTCGACATCGATGCCAACGGTATTCTAAATGTGACGGCCAAAGATCAGGCTACCCAGCGTGAGCAGAAGATCACGATCACCGCTTCCAGTGGTCTGTCGAAAGACGAGATCGAGCGGATGAAACGCGAAGCCGAGTTGCACGCCGATGACGACCAGCGCAAACGCACGCTGATCGAGGCTCGCAACAATGGTGACAACGCCGCTTACCGGGCGGCAAAGACCCTGACCGACTTTGGTGCCCAGGTACCGGAAGCCCTCAAGGACGAAGTTACCGGCAAGATTGCGGCGGTCCGGTCGGCCCTCCAGGGCGAAGACCCGGCGATTATCACGTCGGCGGTCGATGCGCTCAACGCCTCGGTCCAGCAGATCGGTCAAGCCATCTACAGCCAGCAGCCAGGCGGTCAGCCCGGTGGACCGGAGCAGGGCGGCTTTGATGGTGGACAACCCGGTGGCGGCCAACCAGGCGGTCCCGGCGAAGGCACCGTCGAAGGCGAATATCGGGAGATGTAATCTACTAAAAATGCGCTCTCCGGCATGGAGAGCGCATTTTTTTGTTATTTAATTTTTTGAACTGGACCCCTGACCGATCTCAGAAATCTTCAGATAGCGCAATAAGAAGAATGTTCTTTTAACCCGGTGGCCGGTTAACTCAGGCTGACCGCGCGAAAATCCACCATTGTATCTTCGGGAATGGGACTCATCGGGACTTTTGGACGGGGAACTTCGCCAGGTTCGAGGATAATCCAGCCACTACGACCTTCTTGCTTGTAATGCCAGGGTTCGCAGGGTTGCACGTTTTCCAGAAACAACAAACTGGCAAATTTAGACTCCAGTTTGCGGGCCAGGAAATCGACCGAGATCGCCAGTTCCCGCTCATAATTCTTGGCAAGAGTTTCGATGTGGGCCGGTGTCAAATTATCGTATTCCTCGACGGCATTTATACGGGCTTTACCCAAAATCGCCCCGCCACTAAGCTTGAAATAAACCGTATCTCCAGCCGAAATATGACCAAAAGGCAGGCTTTTCACCCGGCTAAAACGCGACTCGATAGTCTTCTCGCCGTTAAGAATCTTGTCAAGTACACTCTTATGACTTAAGATCGCAATATGTTCAGCCATATAGTAATCCCTATTTCATTTTAAATTATCTCTTGTTTACAATTTGATTGGCAATAATAAAGAGGAGAAAAACGTATTGCGAAGGACTATTATTGCAACACTTTATACTTATATTATAACATTGATTGTAATTCTTGCAATAGCTGATTGGCAGTTTTAACCGCCTGTGGTTCGGGAAGGGGTAGGCTAGCCAACGGGTCATGTAGGCTGGAATAGGCGGGGAAACTATCGAGCGGGCAACCGCTCAACTGGCAGGCTAATATTCCCCAGCAGCGAGCCACTGCGTCCTGTTCATAGCCACCACCGCCAACAGCAAGCAAGCGTCCTTCACACAACCGGTGCGCCAGCGCGTGAATTTCTTTTACCACCCTTTCGTAAACGTAGGTCGAAAGCTTGAGGCCTACCATGCGGTCGCTAAAATGCCCATCAACCCCATATTGAAGAATAATCGCCTGAGGCCGGTAGGCTTCCAGTTCGGCCAGGGCAATTTCCAGTACCGGGAAATATTCGGCATCGGTAGCGTAGCGAGGCAAAGGGAAATTCAGAGCGTAACCCAGCCCGGCCCCTTCGCCGCGTTCGGCCAACGACCCGGTTCGCGGGAAAAACCGCCCGTCGTATTGGTGCAAGGAAATTGTCAGCAGGGGTTCATTATAAAGCAGCCATTGAGTGCCGTCTCCGTGATGACCGTCCACATCGATAACGGCAATCCGCTCATAGCCGTACTCGGTCTGCCAGTAGCGGACAGCTGCCACGATGTCGTTAAAGATACAGAAACCGGAAACTTTGTCGTACTGAGCATGATGTAAGCCACCCGCCACGTGGAAAACGTGCTGTTCCTCGCCAGAGGCCACTAGATCGGCCCCCAACAGAGTTCCGCCGACGGCAAGGGCGGCCCGCCGGTATACGCCCGGCCAGGCCGGGGTATCGTTGCGGTCGAACATCCCCTCACCTTTCGCATCCATCGCCTGAACGTGGCGAATATGTTCCAGGCTGTGTACGGTAGCCAGTTGAGCTTCGGTGGCCGGTTCGGGCCGGTAGAGCGGCATAAACCCGGCCTGACGTTGACGAGCGAGTTCCGCCGGTTGGCCCAGCCGGGACAGAGCATCGGGAGCCAGCAAACCCAGCCCGGCCAGTTTTTCGACCCCGGTCCGGTAACGACCCCAACTGCGCTCCAGGCGCGAAAAGCCTCGCCCATCGTACATTTCGTGATAGACCAGGGCGGTCCGGCAAGCGGCCATAAATTAGAAATCCTTGCTAGTTTTAGATAATTTTTATTTTCGATTCAACCCCACTTTGTGAGCTTGAATCGAAAATAAAAAGAGAATTTACAGGGGAGACCCCCTATTCCCCCGCAGGACCCCCGCTCAGGCTAGTTGCCGGATCAGGCAGTTAACTCTTCCATCTGGTCGAGCAACTTCCCGAAGTAGTCCAGGGCCAGTTGGACCGGGCGCGGACTGGTCATATCCACCCCGGCTTTTGTCAGCAAATTGGTCGGGTAGTCCGAACTGCCGGTGGTCAGGAACTGGCGATAACGGGCGATAGCCGGGGCACCTTCATCGAGCATCTGGCGCGATAAGGCTGCCGCTGCCGAGATACCGGTGGAATACTGGTAAACGTAAAACGCGCTGTAGAAATGAGGTATCCGCATCCATTCCCGGCTGATCAATTCGTCCGTTTCGATGTCGGGGCCGTAGTAGCGGCGATGCAAATTAGCATAGATTGTATTCAGCAAATCGGGGGTCAACGCCTCACCGGCTTCGGCCCGCGCGTGCGTTTCCCGCTCGAATTCGGCAAACATTGTCTGCCGGAAAAGAGTACTCCGAAACTTGTCCAGCTCCGAATTTACCAGATAGGTTCGGACCGCTTTGTCGTCGGTCTGCTTGAGCAGGTAATCGGTCAACAGGGCCTCGTTGGTGGTGCTGGCAACTTCCGCCACGAAAATACTATAATTGGCATAAATATGCGGCTGGGTCCGGTTGGTATACAAACTATGCAACGAGTGGCCGAGTTCGTGAGCCAGCGTAAACATATTATCCAGGTTATCCTGGTAATTTAGCAAAATAAAGGGCTGGGTGGTGTACGAACCGGAACTGTAAGCCCCTCCGGTTTTCCCGGCATTCTCATATACATCGATCCAGCGCGATTTTATGCCGCGATCAACCTCCTGCACATAATCTTCACCCAGGATGGACAAAGCCCGCTTTACGGTCTCGGTCGCTTCGGGATAGGTAATCTTACGTTTGGCATCCGGGATCAGTGGGGTGTATATATCATACATTTTTAGCTGGTCGATGCCGAGTAATTTCTTGCGAAGGCTGATGTAACGGTGGAGCAATCCTACATTGGCATTAACCGTATCAACCAGGTTGTTATAGACTTCTAGCGGGATATTGTGAGGGCTGAGGGCGGCTTCCAGGGCACTTTTGTAATTATGGGTCCGGGCGTAAAAGATGTCCTTTTTGATCGAGGCGGCAAAGGTCGAGCCAATCGTATTGGCATATTTGGCAAAAGTCGTATAGTATTTTTCGTAAACCTCGCGTCGGACCTCGCGGTTTGGGTTGGTCAGCATATCGACAAAACGACCGTGAGTTAACTCTACCTCGTCGCCCTCGCCGGTCGAAACCACCGGGAACTTGAGATCGGCCACCGTCAGCATCCGGTAGATTGTCGAAGGACCATCGGCCAGATCACCGGCCAGCGCGAGGGCTTCTTCGACTTCTGCCGACCGGATATGCAATTTCTCACGGGCGATCTGGTCGAAGAAATGGCGGTAAATCTCCAGACCCGGTTCGGCCTGGATGAAATCGGCCAGTTTCCCGGCGGGCATCGCGGTAATTTCCGGTACGATGAACGAGGTTGCGCTACTGAACTGAGTTATCATACTCTGGGCGCGATCCTCAAAGGCCTGATAGGTGGAGTTTGTATTATCTTCGTCTTTACGCATACTGGCATACACGCTCAGTTGCTCGGCCCGAATTTCCAGTTCATCCAACTTTTTGAAAGCCCCCAGCAGCATCTGGGCCGACTCAGCCAGGCGGCCCCGGTAAGCTTCAATAGCTGGTAAAGCCTCCCCGATTAACTCAAAATCTTTTTCCCATTTCAAGTCGTCGCTATAAATACTTTCCAGATTCCAGGTATATTCCTTTGCCAGCTCACTACGCCGGGGTAAATTCATCACTGCCATTTTACTCTCCTATCTGCCTATGGTCTGACTACACAGACATTATAATTGATAAGAAAAAAGGCTGACAGCGGGGTCAGCCCTTTATATTTTTTACGCCAGAAACCTAGCGTCGCACACCGGTAGTCGGCGGCTTATAGGAGAAAGCATCGGGAGTGCTTTCATCGGCCTGAAACTGCGAATTGCCGTGCGTCAACAACTGCCGCAGGTAATTGCGGCTGAAAGGCCGTTCAATATTTGCCACCGGAAAAAGATCATCCAGCAGGGTGTAATAACCCTGGGCCGTTTTCGGGCTGGAGAACTCGAAAGCGTTGGCTACAACCAGATCGGTTTTCTTGCGATCACTTTCTTCGAGGTGCTTCTGACCGTTTAGCTTGCTGTAACGCTCGGAGGTCAACATACTTTCACGATTAACCTCGCAAGCGAACACCACCGGTCGGAATACAAAACGCGAGCGACGGTCATCATAGAACATCACGTTAGATTCTTGCTCCGCGCCTTGCTCGTACTCGATGATGAAATGGTTGCTGCGCGAACCCTGGCTGATGACCAGAATGGCCCCCGGCACCAGGTTTTCCACAAAGAACTGGTCGAGACCGCCGATCCAGCCACCCCGGTTGCCGGTCGGGTAACGCAACTCCGCCGTATAGATAAAATCCAGTTGGGGAGCTTCAAACCGCAAAACCGACGAACGCTGTTCTTCCATCATCGGCAGTGGGAATAGCTGCTTGGCAGTTGCGTCGTAGGGCAAAACCCCGTTTTCGTACTCGTAGAAAGTTACGACGTGCCGCCAGACTTTTATGCCGTTATCCTCGCTCAATTCGCTGGGATCATTGAGAGCAGCATCTTCCAGGAACTTGTAATCGGTACCGATTTCGGTCGCCTTGTGGCGCGGATTACCGATCTGAGATAGACCGGGGGCAGTCCAGATGCGTTCGTCCGGTACACCGACGAATTCAAAATCCTTCTTTTCTTTTAGCAACCGGTAATCCAGTATAAACCGGAGAGCCTCATAGTCGTGGTCGTTGGTGCGCTTACCCCACAGGTCGTTGAGAATAGCGGCATCGCTGACCGGACCATCCAGTTCGCCCATATAATCGCGGATGCGCCGGAAGTCATTCTTGTTAAAGCGACCGGTAGTGCTTTCATCCAGGTACCAATCATTTCCAAAATTGACGAAGCGGAAATCATCTTGCAAGGCCTTGCTGGTTACCTCGGTAAAGTAAGGACCGGCTTCAGCCATGATCTCGGCAAAAGGCCGGTTAAGATCGACGATCAGGCCTTCGGCAACCTCAAACTCAATAGGGCCGGTCACTACCGGAGCTGGAGCGGGGGTAGCCGGTTTGGGAGCGGGAGCCGGGGCCGCCGTCGCTGCCGGTTGAGCCGGGCGGGCCGCCGGAGGCGGAGCCACCGGGGTGGGGGCAGAAGCCGGAACCGCCGTCGCTGCCGGTTTGGGAGCAGTAGTCGCCACCGGAGCCGGGGCGGATGCCGCCGAGGTTGGCGCAGACACCGCTGCCGGGGCTGCCGGTGGAACATTGCGGGGGGCCGGGGCAGGGGCGGCAGGAGCCGTCATCGGGACAGGCTGGGTGCCACTTACACCTAACTGCGGCTGAGGTGCGGCCACCGGCAGATGCAAACTGGGAGTAGGGTGATGAGCCAATTCGGCCATCCGTGCCGCCAATTCTTCTTCGGTCGGCGGTAATACCGGCTTGGCGTTCTGGTTCAGGCGGGTCTGGAAACTATGTTGATCCAGCACCTCGACCACCGGGGCCTTGCCACTTTTGGTCGTCTTGAAAACCACTTCTTTGCGGGTGGTAGCCGCTTCGGCATCGTCAGCCTGCGGGACATCTACCTCAGTTTCTTCTCGAGAGAAAACTGCCGGGCTGGCCGAAAGTGCCTTATCGATCAAAGGCCCAACTTCCTCCGGTTTACTATGACCCTTATATTTCTGTCCGGCGTAATAGTCGGCCAACATACTGAGGGTCAGCGAAATCGGGCGGTTATTGGCATACGAAGACCCCCGCGCACGCATCAAGTTCCAAACCTGATTCGCCAGGTCTTTCTCGGCGGTCGAACCACCAAGCTCTAAGGCGGGTGTATTTATCTGCTGTACCATATTGGCAGCTTACCTCTCCTGTGTGATGCCAGCCTTAACGGTTGGCGGCTACCTGTTTCTCTTTTAATAATTCGATATAGCGACGGGTTATGGCCTCCACGCTCTGAGGCCGACCACTGCGTCGGACAAAATCAACCAGTTTCTCCAATTGCTCAGGAGTTACCGTCAAATTACTTTTCTTGGTTGTATCCATAAAAATTTAGCTGCCTCCCTGACAAAATTAGAGGCGGTTAGCCCACAAGACTACCTGCCTGCAAAGTAATATTTTACACTAAAATGGCTGGCTAATCAATTTTTGGCGTAATTGTCCGTAATTGAACTTAGAAAGAGTTATATTGGCAAGATCTGGGAGATACAGTACAATACACTTTATCATCTATAATCTTGAGCAAACTTCCTGACGGGTACATTTGAACCCATAGTGATTTTACGAGGAAAATCCAAAAATGACAAACCAAAACGACGCTGTTATTGGCAGTAATTCTGCAGACATCCAGTCAAATAATCATGAAAATCACGTCCGGCTCGATCCCAAAATTTTTGATTTGCCGGTCGAGAAAATGCGCGGTGGTTACTATTCCGACAAATATTTTACCCGCGCTCAAGAGATTATGCTGGCCGACCGGCATCACCCACGCGTATTGATGCAGGTTTTTCAAAAAAATCAATCGGTAGTGGGTGGCATTGACGAGGCTATCGCCATCCTCAAGTTGTGCGCCGGTTACTACGAGCCGGATGGCAACTGGGTTCCCGGCTGGGAAAAGCTTGACGTTCAGGCCCTCTACGATGGGGACGAACTTGCTCCCTACGAAAACGCGATGACCATCGAAGGTGATTATACTTTGTTTGCACACCTGGAAACCGACTACCTGGGCGTTATGGCCCGCCGCACAAAAGTAGCAACCAATACGAAACGAGTGGTTCAGGCCGCTAACGGCAAAGGGGTAATGTTTTTCCCGGCGCGCTTCGACCATCATCTGGTCCAGACCGGCGATGGCTATGCCGCCTACAAAAGCGGGGCACTGGGTGTCAGTACCGACGCGCAGGCGGCCTGGTGGGGGGAGAAAGGACTCGGAACGGTCCCACACGGCCTGATCGCGGCCTATAACGGCGACACCGTGCTAGCGACCCAGAAATTTGCCGATTATATCGACCCGGCGGTAGCGGTCATCAGCCTGGTCGATTTTGACAACGACTGCGTCCAGACCAGCCTGGATGTTGCCAGGGCACTCGGTCCCCGGCTGTGGGGCGTCCGGCTGGACACATCCAATACCCTGGTCGACAAATCGATCCAACCGGTCATGGGGCAGTTTCCGCCCACCGGCGTAATTCCCGAACTGGTCTGGAACGTGCGGCACGGCCTGGATGCTGCCGGATTTGAAAAGGTCAAGATCGTGGTTTCAGGTGGTTTTAACGTTGAGAAAATTCAGCGTTTTGAACGGTTGCAGGTGCCGGTTGATCTGTATGCGGTAGGCAGCAGCCTTTTTGAAGGCACCTACGATTATACCGCCGATATTGTAATAAATGATGGCAATCCAACCAGCAAGGTCGGGCGCAAATACAACCCCAGTAACCGGCTGGAAAAAGTAATTTAAATCCTGGCAAAACCGGCCTAAATTTGAAATTTCAGTGGTGCAAAGGCTTAAATCGCTCGATTCCTGTAGCCCATATCACCCGGCAAGCTGAAACCTCCTCTTATAATAAAACTGCGGCAACAGGCTGCTGCATTAGCAATAATTAAGGGGAGAGGGCAATGAATTTCTGGTTGGAAGTCTTACCGCCACTACTGGCGGCCATTTTCATCTGGTGGGGTTCCACCGGTATAATCATTTATACGTGTGGCCGGAAAGCCTGGCGGCCCTGGGTATTTGCTTTTGTGACGGCCATCCAGCCTTTAGCCTGGTGGCGGCTGTGGGCCGAGAAAAATAGTGCCGAGGTGGGCGGCGTCTTTGCTTCTTTCTTCTGGGCGGTAGTTATCTGGAGTTGGATCGAAACCAGCTATTACACCGGTTTTATTGTAGGCCGCAAGATGCCCGAACTGGAACCGGATGCTCCGACCGGCCTGCGCTTTCGCCAGGCAGTGGCCGCCAACCTTTACCACGAACTCAGTATTACGTTCCTCAGCTTAATCGTGATTGCTGTCGGCTGGGGCGGTGCCAACGATACCGGTTTGTGGGCCTTTATGATATTGCACTGGACCCATCAATCGGCCAAGATTAACATTTTCCTGGGCGTGAACAATCTGACCACCGAATATCTGCCGGATAATTTGAAATATATGGCCCAATATTTCAGCCGCAAGTCGCTAAACACCTTCTTCCCTTTTTCGGTGTCGATTACAACCGTAATCGCGGTATTTCTGTTTACAAGCATCCAGAGTTCGGTTACTGCCGGGCAACAGGTCGGGCAAACTCTTTTGTTTGTGATGATGGTAGCGGCAATCCTGGAACACTGGTGGCTAGTGACTCCTATTCCTAGCCGCATCTGGGAATGGGCACTCAAGTCCCGCCGGACCGAAGCTGCCGGAGCTATCACTCCCGCCGCGGCTCCCGCACTCATGACCGCCCCTACAGTCTCCCCGGTGCGTGTGGTCTCAACCGCCGGTAGTTTGCCCGCCGTCCATATTGTCTGTGGCTACCTGGGCAGCGGTAAAACAACCGTGTTACGCAATATCCTGCCGCAACTTAACGAACGAGTAGCGGTTGTTGTCAACGATTTTGGAAGCGTCGGGGTGGATGCCGAATTGCTGCGGTCGCAGGGGCAAGCCGGAGCCATTTTGGAACTGCCGGGCGGCTGTGTCTGCTGCACTTTGCAAAAAAATCTGGCCGGGCAAATACTCAAGCTGATCGAAGATTACCAGCCGAGCCGGATACTGATCGAACCGAGCGGGGTGGCCGGGATTGAAGAAATCGTCCGGGCGTTGGCAAACCCTCGTCTGGCCGGAAAACTAGGTCAGATCGAGGTGGTAGCGGTAGTGGAAGCCCCGCGACTGCTGACACCGACCGGTTTACAAAAATTTACCTTGACCCAGATCAACGCCGCCTCGGCGATAATTATCAGCAAAACGGACCTGGTAAGACCGGACGAAGCAGCCAGCGTGGTAAATCTGGTAGCTAACCTCAATCCTCTTGCCCGTATCTTTCCGGCCATCGAAGGCCAGGTTTCGGCCCGGCAGTTGCTTAATCTGGTCGACCCGGCGGCAGTCGAGATCGCTCAAGATGTGGAGACTGGAGAAGAAGACTCTCACAGTGGCGAAGCGGATCATACCGCCGGTTTGATTTCCTTTGCCCGCGAGTACGAAGGCTATTTCGATCAGACCGCTCTCAAACGACTGTTCGACCGGCTGGCCGAAGGTTATTTTGGTCCGGTCGAGCGAGCCAAAGGTTTGTTCCAGGGGCCGGGCGGTCAGTGGCAAGCCTGGGATGTCGCCGGAGGAGCGGTGTATTGCCGCCTAATTCCCGAATACCAGAACGACGGGGCGGCCCGATTTATGCTGGTAGCTCATGATTTATCTACTGATGATTTGAACCAATCTCTCGAACAATGTATAATTGAGCCATCTCAGAACAAGATCAGAGGATGAAGCAAGGCTAAACCAGCAAGCTGGAACCTGCGGCCACCAATCTGTGCCAGTTTGGGTAGGTGGCCGTAACAGAATGGGATAAATAGTGCCGTCGAGTAATCTCAAGATATTAGCCACCGGTATAAAGGGTCTCGATCCTATTTTGGGTGGTGGTATACCATCAGGTAGTTTGATAATGCTAGCCGGCGCACCCGGTTCCGGCAAAACGATTTTAATCCAGCAAATGTGCTTCGCCTGGGCCGAACGCTACCGGCAAAGCGATAAAGATAGTAATACGGCCAGCCGAAAAAAAGTCGGTTCAAAAAATTTGAGCAAGGGCAGCCGGGCCATTTATTTCAGCACTCTTTCCGAACCTCACGATAAATTGCTCCAAAATATAAGTCAATTCAGTTTCTTTAATCCCGATCTCCTGGTAGATAATATCAAACTGTTTTCGCTGACCAGCGTAATGGAACAAGGACTGGAGAAAGTGGGCGATCTGATCGTCAACACGGTCCGCCAGGAGCATGCCGGGTTTATCGCCATTGACGGGTTCCGGGCACTCGAAGGTTTAGCGAATGATGTACCGGCGGTGCGCCGTTTTCTTTACCGCCTCTCGGCACAATTAAATATGCTGGGAACGACCATCGTAATTTCGCTCGAACGTACCCTGTCGGGCAATAGCTCGGAAGGCGACCTGACGATTGCCGATGGTTTGATTGGGATGTACAGCATTATTGAGGGTGCCCGTGAGTATCACCGGGTGGAAATTCGCAAACTGCGCGGAATGCCGCGTCTGCTGGGCCGCCACAGCTATAATATAACGACGGATGGCCTGACTTTTTTCCCGCGCATAGAAAGCCAGGTCCAGCCTGAATTAACCTCCGATGGAGCCGGAGCCGACGATGTACGCTTAAAATTCAGTGTGCCGGAACTCGATCAAATGCTGGGCGGCGGATTGCCGCGCGGTTCGACCACCTTGCTGGCCGGTTCGCCGGGCGTGGGCAAGAGTATATTGGGTATTCAATTTTTGCTCGAAGGTGCCCGACTCGGCCAAAAAGGGTTATACCTCGGCTTTCATGAAAGCAAGTCTCAGATCATCAATAAAGCCGCCCGCTTTAATCTGCCTATGCGGGAAGCCGTGGAGCAGGGCGAGATCATCCTCCTGACGCGGAATGCGGCTGAAATTGAGCCGGATGAAATTGTCGCCCTGCTAAAAGACCGGATCGAGCGCAACAGTATTCAACGCCTGGTGCTGGATGACCTGGCCGAATTAAATCGCGCAACCGTTTACGAAAATCGGACCCACGATTTCTTAAGTGCCGTCATTACCTACATCAAAACCAAAGACATTACGCTGGTCAGTTGTTATACCGTTAGTAAGTTGGTCGGAACCGAATTAGACCTCAGTAATACACCCCTGGGATTGCTGGCCGAAAACTTGCTATTACTAAGAAAGATTGAGGCGGGAAATCTATTCTTCCGAACTCTGGCAGTGCTTTATATGCGGGATAGTTCTCATGACTTTAACACACATGAATATACTATAACCGACCAGATTGGAATTCAGCTGTTACCAGGACAAAGCAGCCAACTTTACAGCCGAGGCAGCGAGTAGCACTAACCTGCGCCATTTATCTATAAACAAAGCAAGACTATAATGAGATTTCGAGTTTGAGTGTGGCAACTGTTCTGGTTGTGGATGACGAGCAAAGTCTGCTTTTTCTACTTCAGCAAATTGTCGAGGAAGAAGGGCATAATGTCCTGATCGCAGAAAACGGCAAAAATGCTCTTCAAATCGTGGAAGAGCAACAGCCTGGACTTGTCATATCCGACGTTATGATGCCGTTAATGAACGGCTACCAGTTACTTGAGAAAATAAAAAATAACCCGGCATGGCGCAATATCAAAGTTGTATTGATCAGTGCGGCCCCGATCAACCGCGATACTCCTCATCACGCCGATGCTTACCTGTCCAAACCCTACGACCTTAACAGCATTGATGAATTGCTCAGTCAAATGATGCAGTAGAAGCGTTCTTAATATACTACCTGAAATTTTTCTCCTACCAACTCTTTTTTAAATCTCTTTGCTACCAGTCTCCCCTTATATACCCGGTCTTTGATTTACTGTTAATGTTCACATTTTACCCAAAAGACGTTTTGCTCACCCTAATTTCTCCCACATCAAGGTCATCGGTGGGTGCGGGGGATATGTTACTCAAGAACCGCTATTCTAAACAGAGTCCGTTAGAGATTTTCTTAGAATGTGGCACTTGAAACAGAAAATAATGATTAAATGATTAGTCCCGCCAATGAGCAAGACCAAAAGCAGGGCCGGCAGATAAAGTGAGCTAAAAGGAGTACAAAATGTCCAAAGACCTTAATAAAGTGATGCTCAGTGGCAGGCTGGGTAAAGACGTTGAATTTAAATATTTAACCAGTGGCATGGCTATCGCCACCTTCTCGGTTGCCAGTGGCCGGCGAGTAAAAGAAGGCGATGCCTACCGCGATCAAACCGAGTGGTTCCGGGTGGTAGCCTGGGATAAACTGGGCGAAACCTGCAACAATTTGCTGCACAAAGGCAGCCATGTGATGATCGAAGGCCGCTTGCAAACCCGTGATTGGGTAGATAACCAGGGTCAGAAACGCTATTCGACCGAGGTAATAGCCAACGATATGTATATTCTGGAAGGCAAACGGCAGGATAGCGAAGGGCAAAGCGGAGAACTGGTTTTTGACGCAGAAACCGAACCGGAAGGCATCCCTTTTTAAGTTAATTCTTTAGCGGGCGGTAGTCATCAGACTACCGCCTGTTTGAATTTTGCTGTAACTCAGCGATTGACTGGTTCGTTGCCGGGCGTGGCGGTTGGCAAGACCGGTTTAGGGTTTTTGCTATAACCTTCTACCTTTGGATTAGTATTTACCAGGGGTACCTGTTCCAGCTTATAAAAAGTCCATAGACCGGCCACCAGAGCCACCCCACCGATCCAGTAACCATCCCGAACCGAGGCCCCCATTATAATAATGGCTGCCAGCCCCAGAAAACAGCAAACCAGGAATATCGCCAGGACCGCTTCGCGTTTGGTCAGACCAAGAGCCACCAAGCGGTGCGAAGTGTGGTCTTTGCCGCCACGAGTAAAAGGTATCCGGCGGCGCGTTCTCGATAGCACCACCAGACTAATATCAAATATAGGCAAACCCAGCACCAGCACCGGCACCATCCAGGTTACAAAATCGCTATTAGCAAAACGCAGCTTTATACCCAGGGCCGCCAGTACATAACCCAGAAACAGCGATCCGCCATCCCCCATAAAAATCTGGGTACGCCCTTTGATAAAACCAAAATTGTGGTAGACAAAGCCAAAGGCCGCCCCGGCCAACCCGATACTGAGCAGGGCTACCAGCCATTGGCCGCTCTGGTAAGCTGCCACAAAGAAAAAGATCGCGGCAATCGCCGATACCCCACTCGACAGGCCATCCATGTTATCGATAAAGTTGATCGCGTTGGAGATGGCGACGACCCACAGAATAGTAAAAAACCAGTTAAAATAATCGTGGAAGGGTAAAAACCGGAAGATTTCGATCTGAACGCCGGTGATCACCAGCCAAGCGGCGACCAGAATCTGGGCTACCAGTTTGTAAAGCGGTCGCAAACCCCACTTATCATCCCAGAAGCCAAAGAAGGAAATCACCGTCGCACCAAGCAAAATGGCCGCCAATTGAGGTATATAGCCCGGTAGAAACCAATAAGAAAGACTGAGCAACCCGATCATGAAGGCCAGAAAGATCGCCAGACCGCCCAGCAAGGGCACCGGCGAAAGATGCACCTTGCGGGCACTCGGCGCGTCCACGATACCGGCCCGCAAAGCTACCCGCCGCACTACCGGCGTAACCACCACCGCCAGGCCCAGTGAGAGCAAAAACAAGGCCAGGTAAAAGCCGATACCGGGATTTTCCGGCGCATCCTGGGCGCGTACATCGGGCACGCCTGCCAGCGAAAAAAAGTTCAACACGGGTGTTCTGTACCTGCCTTCCCGGCTAACTCGCTAACAACCGCTCAATCGCGGCCTGTACCTGCTGCTTGTTTTGCTGAACCTGCTCAACCAGCGAACGAGCCTGGGCTGCCTCGTTTTGAGCCTGGACAGCTTGCCCTTGGCCTTTGTAGACCAGCGACAGATACGCGTGGTTATAGGGGTCGTTTGGAGAAGCGGCGGTCATAAGCGAAGTCCGGGCTGCCTCCAGATTTCCCTGGTAATACTGAATAATACCCCGGTTCGTATAGACAAAACTGCGCTCTGCCGGTGGTTGCAGTTTCACCGGGTCAAATCGTAGAGTGTCCAGCAACCCCGTCACCGCCGGAGTTAGCTGATAATTGCTGCCGGAGTCGGAAAATACATTGATCGCCTGACCGGGTGGCACCTGGTGACTGCTAGCCAGGGCTTGCATACGCAAGGTGTAGAGCGGGTCGGTGGCGAGTTGGTGGGGAGCAATCCGGGCCAGAGTATAGAACTGGGCACCGGCGGCATCCAACTGATTGTTTAAGCGGTAAATATCGCCCAGGATTAGCCGGTTATAGTCGTAATTACCGTCGATTTTTACTGAAGTCAATCCGGCTTCAATCGCTTTATCCATATGGTCTTTGCTTGTACCGCCCACGTCGCTGCGAGTACCCATAATCGACTGCACGTTGGCGTACTCCGCCCACAACCGGGCGTTACGGGGGGCATATTGCAGCACCGCATCCTGATAATACTTGACCGCCCGATTAAAATTCTCACTGGCGGTCGGCGGTTCTAGCTCGGCCCAGCGAGTATAAAGCCGGGCCAGATTGGCGTAATGGTCGGGGTTCAAAGGAGCCAGTTTATTGGCCCGCAATAACTCGGCTTCACTCTTTTTCAGATAATATTCCAGCTTGGTTTTGTCGGCGGCCTGGGTCTGAGCGATTTCCAGGTAAGCCTGTCCCAGGTAAAGACTGTAAAAATCTTCGTTGGGGGAGAGGATTACCGCTTCTTCCAGGTAGGGCGTAGCGCGAACCCACTGCTGCACCTGAGCCAGATTAGAACCTTGCTTGTAGACGGTATCGCCCAACACCGGCAGAATATTACCTAACCAGGCATAGGCCAGCGCGACCACCGCCGCCAGACCCAGACCCAGCCAGAACCAGCCCTTTACCGGGCGGTCAATCTGAGCATATTCCGGCTCGGTAAAGGCATTTGCGATCACCGGCCCTTTAACGCGCCGCCCCGGTCGGACCCCAACGACCGGCCCGCTCGGTCGCGCCGCCGTTATGCCGGCACTCTCACGTTCTTTGGGTTTGCTCGACGACTTATTTTTAGCCTCCGAACCATTATTTTTAAGATTACGGGCACTCATATTCTGCGACAGTTCGGGGGCATTTTGCGCCGCGTTAGTGCTTGCCATTACCGGTTCTAGCACCACTTTTCCGGCCTTCTTACCGTTTTTGCCAACCGGTATAACCGGGACTTCGGGAACCTCCGGCAAGAAATCTTCTTCGGTCGGGGTCGCGGCCACCGCAAATTTCCGGGAGCCAACCATGTCCCAGCGACCGTAGATCAGGCCACCCAACACCAACAGCATACCCGCACTGGCCCAGAACATGGTCCAGGTGCTGGCAATTTGAATACCGGTCTGGATTTCAAGCTGATGTGCGACCATAATCGCGATCAGGGCCGCCAGCAATACCTGATATTCGTAACGCTCGGTGCGGCGCAAGAACTTGAAAGCATAATACAAAAACGCCAGCACCAGCGCGACATAGGCGATCAAGCCCAGGATGCCGGTGGTTTCCAGCGCGTCCAGATAGCCGTTATGCGAACGGTCAGGAATGGCGTTGCGGGCTTCGATCTGGCCCAACTCCGGCTGGTAGTGTTCGGGGGCTTTGTTGTAAAGCGACTCAGGTCCAAAACCGACAATCAGGTGGACCGGGTCGTGCTGGGCAGCATCTCCCATCAGTTCGAGAACCGTTTTCCAGATTAGCTGGCGGACCTTACCGGTACCATCGTCCGCCGCCAGGAAGGTACCCAGACGGGCGATCTGTTCGTTCTGGCGGGCCACTTTGAAGACCGGCTCCAGCGGAGTAGAATTGGGCGGCAGGTTAAACATCAAGAGCAGACCGCCAAAAACCAGCCCGACCCCCAGCCAGCCGAGCAGCCATTTCCAGGCCTTGCGCCGCCAGAAAATAATCGGGAAGAATACATACATCCCTACCAGCAACCCGGCTTCCGGCCCCCGACTCTGGCTATAGAAAATCGTCAGGAGAACGATCACAACCAGCGAAAGGTACCCACCAAACTCAAACAACCGGAAAAGGTAGTTGGTATCGGTGCCCTGCCGCCGCACCGTAAAAAGAAAGAATAAACTAAAACTGATCACAATGCCGATAGGCAAGGCCCACCAGGGTCCCACGCTTTCGTTGCCGATCAGGTGGCGAGCCTGTTCCGCTCCACTTTCGTTACCCAGCAACTGGACCGCATCGCTGGCCTGGGCTATCCCCGGCGTGGAAGTCGGACGATAATTGGAGTTGAAATTGAGGACTACATAAAATATACCGATCAAGAAAAACATAAAAACCGCGTAAAGGGTAATCCAGCTAAGAGCGGTATCGCGCTGGCGGCCCTTGAAATATTTGTTAGCCTGTTTGCGGTTTTGTAAAAGCCACTGACCGGTAGTCATGGCCCGGTAGGCCACCAGAGGCAGCACCATAATGAGGTAAGCCGAAATAAAGATCGCGTTGCCCATCGTCGAAGTCACCCGGAACACCACATCGCCTTGCCATTGCAGCGGGTCGGCTTTGTAGTGCTGTAGTAGACCGTAGAGCGCGACCGGGATATTGCCCAGCAGAATAAAACTGATCAACCGTTCGAGCTGGCGACGCTCGCGCATATTAAAGACAATAACCAGGAAGAAAATAACATAACTAAGAAAGGTATAGGTTCCTTGTGAACGCTGGTAGCCTCCCCACCAGCTCACGCCCGGAACGACCGAAAAAATAGTGGCGATAATATACATGAATACCAGCACCATCACAAAAGGCATCAGAGGCCGCTTGATGAAACTGGCCGGGAAAGACCGGCTATCCGGTCCGATTACCTCGCCATCTTCAGGGTAGATAATCTCGGTCGGCTCGGTCCGGTTGCGCTTTTTTAGACCAGGGTTGCCGGTGGCGCGGGTAGCTTCCCAATCTACTGCCAGTAAGGCCAGGCCTTTGCCCAGCCAGGCCAGAGCCATCAGCAGGACCAGTGAGCGGAACAGGCTGATTTTATCCGGCTCAAAAACCCGGCTGGTGTAAATATTGAAATAGATCGGAATGGAAACCAGGGCTAAAAGCCAGGTGATTTCCATTATAATATCGCAACTTTGGATAATTCGCTTGGTCATGTTATCTCTACTAAATTTAACAGGCTTTTTCAGGCCTCACCCGCCAGGGCTGGCCTGGTACAACGCTAAACGTGGACGCTAAACTAAAGGCTTAAACTTCAAAACCGCTCATGGCAAACTGAGATTGACCGTTTTGCTGGGCGCGCCGGGCGGCTTCTTTCCAGCCCTGAATATCGGCGACCATTTCGAGAGCACTCTGCCGCTTGGTATCAGTTACCGGCAAACCGCCGATCATAGCGGCCAGTTCTTCAACCCGGTCGGTATCGCTCATCTGACTGACGCGGGTGGAAGTACGTTCGCCCTCGACCTTTTTGGTAATATTATAATGAGCATCGCCAAAGGCGGCAATCTGGGGTAAGTGGGTAATACAGATCACCTGATGGGCGCCCTGGTTGGTGAGTTGCCAGAGTTTTTCGCCGACAACCTGACCGCTCCGGCCACCAACGCCAACATCGACCTCATCAAAGATCAAAGTTGGGACCGCGTCCGCCGCCGCCAGGATCGATTTGAGAGCCAGCATCAGGCGGCTTGTTTCACCACCGCTGGCGACTTTTTGGAGGGGTTTGGGAGGTTCGCCCGGATTGAGCGAAACCATAAACTCGGCCCGGTCGAAACCCCGGCTGTCGAAAGCCAGGCGGCGAGTTTCGCCATCCGCCGATTTCAGGGGTGCCCCATTGGGGTCCTCGGACTGAGTGAGGCTGACTTCAAAGCGTGCCCTTAGAAGTTTGAGGTCCTGGAGGGCTTGTTCGACCTCGCGGGCCAGTTTATCACCGGCTAGGCGGCGTTCTACCGAAATCTCGCTGCCCAGAGTGCCGATCTTGTTCAGCAGTTTGGTTTCTTGCTGGGCCAGTTCGATCAGTCGTTCGCCAGAATGTTCGATAGAGTCCAGTTCGTGGGCAGCGTTTTTATAGAATTCGAGGATTTCGGCCACCGAGTTGCCGTACTTGCGTTTTAGCGAACGAATGAGTTCCAGCCGTTCTTCGACTTCTTCCAGCCGGGCCGGGTCGTGTTCCACCCGGTCGCGGAACTCACGCACGGCAGTTGAGACATCCTCCAGCCGGAAGCGAGCCTCTTGAACCGCCTCGACGTGTTGGGACATCGCGCCTTCGTAGCGTACCAGTTCGGTCAGCAAACCCTCGACTTCGCTCAGGCACTCCTGAACCGCCCGGCCTCCGGCTGGTGTTGCCCCGCTTCGTCCGTTGCGGCTGCGAGGGGGCGGGGTATAACCTTCCTCGCCCCCGGCTTCCTCGTCAAAACCCTGGTACAATACCCGGTAGGCCC
Organism: Chloroflexia bacterium; assembly: GCA_038322625.1. GTDB lineage: Bacteria > Chloroflexota > Chloroflexia > Chloroheliales > Chloroheliaceae > 54-19. Next base: position 24,483 of record JBBQGA010000023.1, on the reverse strand, counting down.
GGTCGGCCAGCGCGCTGATCTTTTCGGAGGAGTTCTGGAGCTGCCGCTCCTTCAAAAGCTCTTCTTCTTCACCCGGTTGGAGGGCCGCCGTCTTGATTTCCTCGACCTGAAACTTTAACAGTTCCTGGCGACGGACCAGTTCGCGTTCGTCTTTTTGGAGACTTTGTTTTTCCTTGCGGATCGCCCTTAACTGGCCGACCAGTTCGCCGACTTTAGCCCGTTTCCCGGCTAAACCGGCATACTGATCCAGTAATTCGAGATGTTCACTGACCCGCATAAGCGAAACGTGTTCGCTCTGGCCGTGAATATTTACCAGGGCCTGACCGATTTCCTTTAAGGTGTCGATTTTGACCGGACTACCGTTGATCCGGCAGGTGGTGCGCCCGTTGCTGTTTAGTTCGCGGGTTAAAGTTAGATTGAGCAGGGGGGAAGCCGGATCAAGGTGAGTGTGATCGTCCGGGTCGAGCAATTCGTTTTCTTCCAGGAGCTGGAGTAGTCGCCGGAAGCGTTCGTCTTCCAGGTCCAGGCGGACCTCAAAGGAGCCTTCGACCCTGGCCCGGTCGGTGCCGTGCCGCACAAACTCCGCCCCAATCTTTTCGCCCAGCATAGCACCCATCGCGTCGATAATAATCGACTTACCGGCCCCGGTTTCGCCAGTCATGGCATTGAAGCCCGGCACCAGTCGCAAATTCAGCCGGTCGATAATTGCAAAGTTACTAATGTTTAATTCTAAAAGCATTTTTTAAAGCTCAAATAATTGTATTTTTCAGACCACTCGCCGGTCCTGAGAATTTTTTAGAAAGAAATTTATTATCCCTGACCGGCAGACCATCAAACGCTGCTCAGAACACCACTAACCGTAAAAGTAAGCCAAACCAGCCGTAAAAGTATTTAGGCTAAAACTAACCATCGCTACGAAAAAGCATTTCTAGGATGTATTTTAACACAACCACCGTTCTTTTACACCCTCAGTCAGCACAAAAGTACAATTTTTAACCGGTAAATAAGAAAAAGCTCCTACTGGCGGACAGCAGGAGCTTTTCAAGTTCAATTGTTTAAGCCTTGAGATATTTTCCAAACCAGTCAAGGGTCGCTTGCCAGGCGGGCAAGGCGGCCTTTTCGTTGTAACTGGCTCCGGTATCGTTGTTAAAAGCGTGGTTTGCGCCGTCATAAATCTTTTTGTCGTAGGTTTTACCGGCATCTTTCAGGGTCTTTTCCAGATCGGGAATACCGGCGTTGACCCGGCTATCGAGTGCCCCGTATTGGCCCAGAATAGCTGCGTTCGTCGCGCTCATTATAGTGACCGGTGTGGGTACCGGGCCGTAATAAGACACCGCCGCCACCAGTTTCGGTTGTGTCGCGGCGAACCGCAGCGTGAAACCGCCACCATAGCAAAACCCGACCACGCCGAATTTATCCGCCATAACGCCCTGTTGCGAACTCAGTTGGGTCAGGGTCGAATTCAGGTCGGCCAGGACATCCTCCGGCTTGGCGTTGCCAAAATAACCGGTGACATTATCGGTAGGTAGCTTGGCCGTGCCACCGGCCCGCGAGGCCAGGTCGGGTGCCATTGCAAAGAATCCGGCTTTCGCCAGCCGCCGCGTAACGTCTTTGATGTGGTCGGTCAGGCCCCGGTTTTCGTGGATAACGATCACACCGGGATAAGTCCCGGCGGCTTTAGGTTTAGCCTGGTAAGCAAAAATATCCGCTCCGCCGTTTGCCCCTTTGATCGTAATCATCATTGCCTCAACCGCCGGATCAGTTTCGGGAACTGACAGCGGGCTTTTGGCTCCGGTGGAAGCAGCAGTGGTGCCGTTAGCGGCAGTAGTACCGTTGGCCGCTGTTGTGTTACTTGCAGCGGTGGTGCTGTTGGCGACAGTTGTATTGCTAGTTGGGGTCGAACTGTTGGCGACAGTAGTCATAGCCGGGCTGCTGGTGGTAGGAGCGGGGGTAGAACCACCGGCTTGAGTGGTAGCATTGGTGATCACGGCTGCCCCGGTGTAGGCGGCGGTAGTCGCACTATCATTACCGCAAGCCGCCAGCAAGGCCACTGCTCCGGCACTGCTGCCACAAATCAAAACCAACCGGCGCAACATCCGGCGGCGGCTCATCAGTCCGGCCTGGTAGTCGTCAAACGTTTCCTCACCCAGATAAATTTGCATTTCGTTTAGCTGGTCAACCGACATTTCCTCGCGCTTTTTGTTAGACACGCCTTACTCCTTTAAACCTCATATAATGTTAGTAACTACTCAGACCCCACCCCAGGCCCACCAGTGGACGGAGAAAAAGAAGAGAGTATTACAGGGGAGACCCCTTTAATACCCCCGCAGGGGTCGGGTACCCTATAGGTGCCCTACTAACCCGCCTCGAAAGAGGTAGCCTGAACATTTACTAAATGTTTTTAGTAATCTCCTGACGATGCAGTAGGTCTTACCATTTTATCTTAGCATAAATGATGTGGGACGTTACCTTATAGCGATTAAGGCTTGGTAAAGAAACCTTTACCATTCAGGGCTTCCCAGCCCTGGTAGGGTCTTAATATTTAAAGTTGGTATAACCTTCGGTTTAGGACTTTCGCTTCCACCTATTTGAAGCCGAAATGAATTATGCTATAATATTTCAAACGCTATGATTCGTCTTGACAACGTACCAACAAAAGTGGGGAAAGGTAGTAGCAACATGGCAGACTGGCTAGGAGATTCAGAGCAGAGTGCAGCATTATTAAATCGTCTGCGCGCCACCGGCGAACTTGATGCGCGGCGGACAGCGTTAAAAAGACTGGAAGGCTCCACCGGTGAAATCCGCCTCCGGTTGATTTCCGAACCGGACGAAGCGGTGAGCTTTTGTCAGGGATTATTGGAAGAACTGGCCGAAATTGACCGGATGGCCGGTAATCCGCTGGATGAAAAATGGCAACGTCGGCGCGATGCCCTCGAAATGTCCCTGACGAATTTTCTGGCCCAGGCTCAAATCGAGGTGGGCGATTGGGAGGGAGCCGCCGCCACTTACGATCAATGTTTGAAACTGGGTAGCCTTTTCAACTTACCGGAATTTCAAGCCGATAGCTATCTCAAGCAGGGTCAGGCTTACCGGCACGCTGGAAAGCTGGACCATGCCCGCCGGTCTTTTGAACAAGCCAATGCGCTGGCCCAGGAAAACGATCTGTATACCACCAAAGCCGAGGCCCTCTACCAGCAAGCCGTGATCGCCGAATTGGCTAACCGCTCGGAAGAGGCTTTCCGGCTGTACGCGGAAGGGTTGGACCTCAGCGAAAGTCAGCGTCTTTATCCCCTCAGTATCCGGTTTTTAAGCCAGCTCGGCCAGCTTACCCAGAGCGACGGTCACTACGCCCCGGCTCTCCAATATTACCAGCGGTGTTTGAAACTGCTGCGTGAAACTGATAACGACCCCGAAAGTGAAACTATTATCCTGGGCCAAATCAGCCATATCTGCGTAGAACTCCGCGATTTTAGCACTGGAATTCAGGCGGCTAAAGAAGGCCTGGTATTAAGTGTTCAAACCAGCCAGCGAGCGGAAGAAGAAGCCTTCCTGACCGACCTGGCCCGCCTGTATGGCCGGGTGGCCGACTATTCGCAGGCCCGTGCTTACGCCCTTCAGGCTCGCCAACGGGCCGAACGTAGTCAGAGCCTCACCAATATGGCCGCCGCCGACCGATTGTTGAAAAAAATCGACCAGCTAGAGCGCGAACCCCTGGAAGCTCAGACCGGCAGTTTTGACCTGACAGGCCTGAGCCAGCAAACTGCGGCGGTTTATTACCAGCGGGCCAATCGCTATTACCAGAAAGGCTCCCTCGACCGGGCGATCAGTGCCTATAGCCGGGCGTTGCACATCGACCCAAAACATACCTCGGCTCTGATCAACCGGGGGAGCAGCTATAACGCCCAGGGTCATTACGACCGGGCACTGGTCGATTACGCTCACGCGATAGAAATCGACTCCTCCGACCCCGGCGTGTACTTCAACCGGGGCAATACCTATCGCAAACGCCGCGAATACGACCGGGCACTGCGCGACTACAGCGAAGCAATCCGGCTGGACCCGACCGACCCGGACGCTTATTTCAACCGGGGCGAGGTATTGCGCCGCCTCAAGCGTTATGCCGAAGCCAGTGCCGATTTTCAGCGGGTGGTTGAATTGAGTACCGGTAAAGACGAGCCAGGTGCCCAGCAAGCTCGCCAGATTCTGGCCGAAATTGCAGCTTTACAGGCGAACATTCAGCCGGAAGATCTTTAATCAAAATCGAACTGAGCCAGCAACGGTAGATGATCGGAAGCCATCGAAGCCGGTTCGTGGCGGACTACCTCGGCGGCGGTCAGGTGGGTCGCCAACGGGGGCGAGGCAAAGATATAATCCAGCCGGACGTTTGGATTAGAAGCCGGTAGGGTGTAACCCGGTTCGCTGCCAGGATGAAACCGCCGGTAGCTGTCCTGATACCCGGCAGTCAGGACTCGGCCCAGTGTCTCCCGCCGGAACTCACCGCCCTGCTTGCTATGAAACCACTTCTGCCACTGCTTCGGCCAGTCTTCCAGCTTTATTTCATCAAGCGGGCTGACCGTATTAAAATCCCCGGTCAGCAAACTCATTCCGGCGCGGTAGGGTTGCATCCTCTGAAGAATAAACTCGACCTCCTTGAGCCGGAATTCGTCATCCTCATCGGCGTAACCGGGATGCAGATGAGCCACGAAAACCGCCAGCTTGCCAGCCGGAGTTTGCAAATGAACCTCCAGAAAACCGTGAAACAGCACCGGACGCTGGTTGTGCATCTGCCAGCTTTCGACCGGAAAACGCGACAGTAAGCCCAGGTGAAAGCCCCGGTTGCTTTGACCCAGCACGGCCTGAGGTAAATCAATTTGCCGGGCCAGGGTGTAAAATAAAGCCTCGTTATTGGCTTCCTGCACCGCCACCACGTCGGGGGTCGCTTGCCGGATTACCTCCGCTATAGCCGTTATACGGTCGGTGCCGTCCGATTCAACTCCACCGTTCAGCAGATTATAGGTCATAATTCGCACTGTACTTGGCATCATTTAACTTCCTTCTGTGTAACTACTCAGACCCCTCCCCAGGGCCACCAGTGGACGGGGAAAAGAAGAAAAAAAGAGTATTAACAGGGGCACCCATCGGGTACCCGGCCCCACGACCCCTGCTTCGCTCCTTTACATCGGTTTGGTGTGTAGTTACCTTTCTGTTTGGGTTAATGGCGGCAGCTGTCGAGCTAAACCGGCGGCCAACCGGTTATGTAAAGTTGGGTCGAGCGGTAAAGGCAGAAAAAAGGCCCGGAACCGGGAGCGGTCCAACCCGCCATCGAGCGGGATCAGCCAGAAGCCCTGCTCAGTGGTCCGGTAGGCTCGAAACTCTTTCCACTCGCGCCGGTTGGCCCAGAAACCCCGGCTAACCGCAACCCCCTGATCCGACACCCGGTACTGTTGCGGCAAGAAGTAGGGTGAAACGGTTAGAATCAGCAGCACCGTCAGAACCAGGGCAGTTGTAGGCGGCAAACTCAATACCAGCACCACCGCCACCGCCAGCAAGAGCAAACCCACCAGCCCAACCCGGCCCAGACCAGCGTTACCGGCTTCTTTTAGCGGCCATCTTTGCCACTCCAACGCCAGCCGGTTTTGTTCCTCGCCTGCCTTCATAATAACTCGGCAGTATCCATAATCAGTGTAACCGGCCCATCATTTACGATTTCCACTACCATATCGGTCCCAAAGCGACCGGTTTGAATGGTCAGCCCGGTCCGGCGCAACTGTTCTAAAGAATAATTCACCAGTGGCGCGGCAATTTCCGGCGCGGCAGCCCCACCAAAGCCAGGTCGCCGCCCTTTACGCATATCGGCATACAGGGTAAATTGCGAGATCACCAGCAGTTCCCCGGCGGGTTGCAAATCCAGCAGCGATAGATTCATTTTCCCGGCGGAGTCCTCGAATACCCGCAGCTTGACCAGTTTGGCCGCCAGAAAATCGGCCTCGCGCTGACTATCGCCCTGCCCAACTCCCAGCAACACCACAAAACCTGGCCCGCATTGCCCGATCACTTCGCCCTCGACCGCCACACTACCGCGCCTGACTCGCTGGACTACCGCTCGCATTAAACCTCCCTGAAATTTTGCTGGCTTTTCAACAAAAAACACTATCACTGACCCGCTCCGAAGACCCTGCCCTGTAAACCCATTTTTACTTTCAATTTGTCCGAACAAGTGAGCCAAAGCGAAAGTCTTTCTATTATAAAGAAGCACCGCTTCAAGTTCAATCCAGCTTGAAGCGGTGCCGTTTAAGTATTTGCCGTCAGGCCTACCTACGATTGTAGTCAATTATAGTTAATTATAGGTAACTACACAGCAAACGTCTGTAGAGGATCGAAGCAGGGGCCGGGTACCCACTGGGTGCTCTGCGGGGGGTGTACAGGCGGGTACCCTATGGGTGCCCCTGTATACCTCTCTTCTTCTTTCCCCGTCCACTGGTGGCCCTGGGGTGGGGCCTGAGTAGTTACAATTGTAGTTATTTGTAGTTATTATAGGAACGGTAGTTGTTGGCACTCCGGTTGCGCGAGAACACCCGGCCCACCCCGATGATGACTATCGCGCCTAGCGTCGAAAAGACCAGATTTAGGATCAAACCGCGCCGGCCATCCTTCATAAAGGCACTCGCCAGTATACCGGCCAGAAACCAATAATCAACCAGCTAAATAGCCCGCTAACCAAACCCAATAGAGCGGAGATACCAGGCCCAATACAATCGCAACGATCCCAAAGAATAAAGCAATCATTGTTATACAAACCTCACTTATTATGTAAACTCAAACTCAACCGCTCGAACTGGCATATCCGACCGCCGGTCAGTCAGTTAGACAATTCAGCACCTGTCTTTGTTTCAAGGACTTTCGCTTGAGAATGCACCCCAGCTTTAGGGAGTATGGCCCCGGTTAAAACCTGTTTTACACTCGCTTCTGCCTCAATTGTGAGTAATCAATTTTTCAAGCTCATTTCGGGGTGAAGCAATCGCTTGATCTCATATAACAGCGAAACGGAGGTAAAAGGCTTCTGGATTAAAACTGCCGATGGATCGAGTATATTCTGTGTTGTGAGCAGCCCATGAGTGTATCCCGACATATACATTATAGGGATATGCGGTCGTAATTCTTGAATTTTGTGAGCCATTTTTGGCCCATCCATTTCCGGCATTATAACATCGGTTAAAACCAGATCAATGGGACCCTGATGGGTCTGACAGATGTGCAAAGCTTCGCTGGCCCTGGAAGCCTCCATAACTTTGTAACCGTTATGTTCCAGCAATTTGGTACTCAGTTTACGTATACCGGGGTCATCCTCTACCAGCAAGATGGTCTCGTAGCCCTTTTCCACCGGGATTTTAGCTGGCTGTGATTCTTTACTGACAATTTCGCCAGTTACCTGGGGAAGATAGATTTTGAAAGCCGCCCCCTTGCCCTGCTCACTGTAGACCTCCATACTGCCGCCACTTTGTTTTATAACACCGTAAGCGGTTGCCAGACCCAGACCGGTGCCTTTGCCTTGCTCTTTAGTAGTGAACAACGGCTCGAAAATCTTTGATTTAATTTTCTCAGGAATGCCTTCGCCGGTATCGGTTACGGTCAACATAACATAGGGGCCGGGCACAACATACTGATGTTGGCTGGCATAAATTTCGTCTATCTCCAGATTTTTGGTTTCAATAATGATCTTCCCACCGTCCGACATAGCATCTCGCGCATTAATCACCAGGTTTAATATTACTTGCTCGATTTGCCCTTGGTCTACCAGGGTATTTTAAGATCGACCTCCAATATGGTGCTGAGTTCGATATTCTCGTTTATCACGCGACTTAAAAGCTGACCGAGATTGACAACCACCATATTTAGATTTATTAGAGTAGGACGCAAAACCTGTTGGCGGCTAAAAGCCAGCAATTGTTTTACCAGTGAGGTGGCCCGCTCGGCTTCGCTTTTTATGCCGTTAAGATTTTCCTGAAAGCGGCTATCTTCACTCAATTCCAGTAGCATTAATTCGGCGTAACCGATAATAACCGTCAATAAATTATTAAAATCGTGCGCAATACCACCGGCCAACCGGCCAATCGCTTCCATTTTTTGCGATTGACGCACTTCCGCCTCCCGCTTGCGCAGAGCATCTTCGGCTTTCTTTAACTCGGTAATATCGGTGGAAATAGCTCCCAGCCCATAAAGGGAGCCATTGCGGTTATAAAGGGGAAATTTATTCTCAAAATAAGTATGTTCGCCGTCTTCGAGGGGTACTACCATTTCATAGAAAACTGGTTTTTCGGTCTGAATGATCGAGTCGTCAAATTCGATACAGTTTTTGGCGACCTCCGGCGGGAAAAGATCGTAATCCGTCCGGCCTTTGATCCAACCTTGTTCGAGCTTTAAAAGTTTCTCAAAAAGCTGGTTTATCAAAACATAACGATGGTTGAGGTCTTTGACCAAAATAACGTTGGGGGAGTTATTCATGATTGAAAAAAGAAGGTCTTCACTGACCTGGAGCTTTTCATTGGTTAACTGGAGAGCGTGTTGAGATTTTTCTAGCTCTTCGAGGCGGGCCTTTAATTGCCGGTTTTCTACCTCAAGTTCTGGATTCGACTGAATTTCCTGCATAAATATACATCCAACTACTAGAATAAATACAATCCATTTAGTCACATATAACTTTGTCCAACTTTTTAGGGTATCTTTGCCAATTATACCTTATGATCACCGACTTTATATATTAAGATTCTAAAATATTCTTTACAATCTACTATTTGTTAAATATTACACATACATTTTGCCAATAGATAAGATAAGTCTTGGAAATATGTTTCTGGCTAATCCTCCTCTCTGCACTTTTTAGAAATAAGGGCTAAACGAATGTTGTCCGGCAGCCCCTTTTATCCTTAAAAACTGTATAATAAAGGCAGACGATTACACTATTGCACACTTTATGGAGCAATCCGGTACAGATGCCAAACGAAGAAAATCGGTCAGTTCTGGAATATACGATACGTCCGGCCACCCTAGACGACCTGGCAAGCCTGGTCCGGCATCGCTACGAAATGTTTCGTGAGATGGGCAGTATTGAAGAAACCTGGCGCGAAAAGTTTAGTGACGAAGTACGAGATTATTACCGGCAAGCTTTGCCGAGCGGGGAATATGCGGGCTTTCTGATCAGCCCGGTCGAACTGCCGGACTTGATCGCAGCAGGGGCCGGTTTTCAAAAACGCTTTTTGATACCCAGCCCGGCAAACGGGACCGAGAGCGGTGTTATTCAGGGTTTGCAGGTACATATATTAAACGTTTACACCGAAAAAGACTGGCGGCGGAAAGGTCTGGCCGAACTTTTGCTACAGCATATACTGGGATGGTGCCGGGAAAATGGCGCGGTTAGTATTACTTTGCACGCCTCGATTATGGGCAGGCCACTTTATGAAAAACTGGGCTTTTTAGCCACCAACGAAATGCGATTTAAGGGCAATCTCGCCGATTTTTAAGACGACTAAAGTTACACCTGATTAAAGAAATATGATTGGAGAAGTATGTCTGAAAAGGAATTTTATAATGTTTATTGACTTCAAACCTGCAAGGGGCCGCTCTGATAAGCAGACACAATCCGGTCGCGCCCCCCAATATCGATCTCTGCTGGTCAGTGTACTGGCGAGTTTGCTGCTGATCAGTTGTGGCGAAAATGCCGCGACCCAGACCCTGCCAGCCGATACCACAGTTGCAACTTCTCCGTTTATCGCCCCAACTACCCTGAACAGTGCCCCGACCGTTGCGGCGACCAACGCGGCCCCGGTCTTAACCACGATCCCGGCCACCACTCCTACCAATTCGACCCCGGCTACAACTTCCGCCAGTGCCCCGACTGTTGTATCCACGACCACCCCGGCAACCGCCAACTCGCGGGCTTTCGACCGGGTATTTATAATTGTGCTGGAAAACGCCGATTATTCCAGAGCGATAGTCCAGCCTTACCTGGCAAAGCTGGCCGAACAGGGTACTTTTCTGACCGGTTTCTATGGGGTAGGCCATCCGTCATACCCTAATTACCTGGCAATGATAGCCGGTACGACCTTCGGTATTCAAAGTGATAGCCAGACCGACATTTCAAAAACTAGCCTGGTGGACCTGATGGAAACCAAAAGCATGAGCTGGAAAAGCTACGCTCAACAGTATCCAGGCAACTCCGGCTGTTTCAAAGGCGTTATTCAGGGTAACTACGTCCGCAAACATATGCCTTTTCTGTCGTTCACCAATGTGCAAAACAGCCCGAACCTGTGCAGTAAGATCGTACCCGCCGAGCAACTTCAAAAAGATTTAGCCGCCGGAACTTTGCCTCAATATTCGATGTACGTACCGGACCAGAACAATGACGGTCACGATACGGGGGTGGCTTTTGCCTCAAAATGGCTGGAAAATTTCCTGACACCGTTGATGAAAAACCCGACCTTTACCCGGAATACGCTGGTAGTCGTTACCTTCGATGAAGGCGATGCCGGAACCAGCAACCAGATTTACACCCTATTACTGGGTGATCCGGTCAAAGCCGGGGTGCGTAATGCTACAAAATACAACCACTACAGTTTGTTGCGAACCATCGAAGATAATTTCGGATTAGGTACGCTGGGCCGCGAGGATGATAAAGCCAGTCCAATTTCCGGGGTCTGGAATTCGGCGGTTGCTCATTAGGTTAGCTATTTGTAACTGTTCAGATCACTCCCCAGGGCCACCAGTGGACGGGAGAAGAAAAGAAAAGAGTTTTAATAGGGGCACCCAGGGGGTACCCGACCCCCACTACCCCGCCTTAGTTGCGGTTGTGGGGATACGGTCTGCAAAGTTTTAACTATTTTAGGATTTCGCTTATAAATGAAAGCTGGGCGGGAGCGAAAGTCTTTTTCGTAAATCTTATGTTTTAGGATGGAGTTAAGCAAAAGTGTATAAAACTTTAAATAGTCATCGCAGCGAATTGGATCGCCAGCTAGAGGCCCTGGAAGACGGTCTATTGGAACTTGCCAGCCGGGTTGAGAAAGCTACCACAATGGCCCTGCATTCTCTAAAGAATCGGGATCACAACCAGGCCTTACAGGTTATTGCCGGAGATAAGTCGATCAACGAGCAGCGATACGAGATAGAACGGGAAGCCCTGACCCTGTTAACTTTGCAACAACCTCTGGCAACCCGCGACTTGCGTTACGTGGTGGCCTCGATTCAGATTGCCTCGGAATTAGAGCGAATGGGAGATTATGCCAAAGGGGTAGCCCGGATCAGCGAAACTTTACCCAGTGATCCACCGCTAGCCTTTACGGTCCTGTTAGAAGAAATGGGTCGCCAGGCCTCCCAGCTATTGCGAGCCGCGATGGATGCTTTCGTCGATCAGGACCGCGAAGCCGCCAGCCGGGTGGCCGGTCGGGATGAAGTACTCGACGAGCTTTATACCCATACCCAGAAGCGGCTGATCGAGGGGATGGTTAAGGAACCGGCCTTGATCGATTTATTGACCCCTTTACTATGGGCGGCTCACAACCTGGAACGGATCGGCGACCGGGTAACTAATATTTGTGGCCGGATTAACTTTATCCAGACCGGTCAGGTCCGGCCAGTACCATTAGCACCAAAGACTGATATAGTAGATTAGTCCAACCCGGCTAAAAATCCGGTTTACGAGTTGCCACTATTACCGACTCAGAAGGCGAAACCGCCAGTTCGGTGGCTGTTAGCTGGGGGTTATTCAGCCAATAGGACGCAGGGGGTCATTGGCCCAAACGGCGCGTTGTTCGGCGGTCCAGGCGTATTCAGGGGTGAAATCGTCCAGTACCAGCGTACCACCCGGTTTCAGCATATCGATGAGCAAGGTCGGTGAGTTCTGTTTGGCCTTACCGCCATCGGCAAAAATCAATTCAAAAGGTCCATATTGAACCAGACTTTGCCAGTCGTCATTTAAAACTGTCAGATTGGAGAAAGACCTGAAAAGGGCTTTGACGGCTTCCGCCCGTTGTTTATCCAGCTCGACCGTTATAAACCCCACTGAAGGAGCCAGCTTGCTCAGTATCCAGGCCGCCCCAACGCCGTAGCCGGTACCGATCTCGGCGATAGGTCCGAACTGACATTGGGCCGTTAAGACAGCCAACAACCGACCTACTGCCGGACTGCTGGAGTGAGTAAATCCGGCTTCCTCCGCCAACTTTGTGGCGGTTTTCACCAGTTCCGGTAATTTAAAGGCTTGATTATCAATCTGCAATCTTGTTCACTTTCGCCTGATGACGTAAACCAACCTGAAGCGGGGGCCGGGTATCCTCTGGGTGCCCATGTAAAATACACTCTTGATTTTCGCTTCAACCTCACTTCGTCAGTTTGAAGCAAAAGTCCTAATTCTAAAAAAGAGGATACTCACCGGTTGCTAATTTGATTGTGCTATAATAAACAAGCAAGTCGGAAACATAATTTAGTTCAGGCTAGGAGCGATGACGCATGAGTATCAGAATCTTGAAAGAAATCGTATTTATTGCGATGGGCGACGAAATATTCCGGCAAAAACTGGTTTTCGAGCCGGAACAAACGTTGAGCCACTACGATTTGACGGTCGAAGAATTGAAAGCCCTGCGAAACGGCGACAAAAAGAAAATGATCGAGCTTGGCCTGGACGAAAATCTGGCGCAATACGGTTATTTATTGTTTTCCAAACAACGCTAGCCGGTCACTAAAGCCGGTAAGAACTCATTCTGCTTGTAATAGAACGAGCAGTCAGGCAGGTGGGCAATTGAGTACTTCAGATAATAGCCATAACAAAGGTAGCGGCAAATGGCGGGCCAGTGTAATAAAAAGCCCGCTACCGGGTCAGGCAGAGGCGGCACTACAGGCCAGCCGTCAGTATGACAATGAGCTGGCCGAGGTCTTGCGCAGCCGGGATGTCTTTCGTTTCCGAAATTTCCTGGCCGCGCACGACCGGGGACTACCCGGCGAAATGATGCTGGATACTCTGAAAATGGCGACCCTGATGCACCAGTTGATCCAGACCTTGCCGCAACTGGCCGACCTTCACGAGTTCTCCCGCGAGTGGCTGAACGATAACACGGCTCTCCCCAAAGATAACGGCAGTCTCAATCAGGCCGCCAAACGCTCTCCCGGTGTGCCACCGCCGGAACCCGGTCGGCGCACTATTACCCTCCGGTCGATTCCCCCCTCCCAAAACTGATTTCCGCTAACTACTCGCTCTGAGCGATTACAGTACAAAAAAGATTACCCCGCCGCTGGGAGGTGCCGTTGCGCAAGCCGCGTTTACGCAGGGTCAGCATTGTCCCGCTCAAGGTCTCGGCAGGGATTTTGAAGGTTAATTCGCCGCCTTCCGGGGCCGGGATGGTCCATTCGCCGCCTTCGTTCAAAAGGCGGGAAGGCACGCTGGCAGTGGTGTACAACTGGTGATCGCGGTATTCAAACGGTGGAGTTTCGCGCAAGCGGAGCGTCAGGGCAATATCGGTCATTACCGGAGCATCAAGCAGCGTATCTTCCAGAGAGCCGTTATTAGCCAGTTCCAGGCGAATATTCATGCCGGGTTGCAGACCGGGCGGCACCATGACCTCGATCTGCTGGTAGTTAACCACAAAACCATAGCTGCCGCACCGCTGGCAAGGCAGGCCGTTATCCAGTTTGCCGCGACCCCGGCAGCGTCCACAGGTAAAGGTTTGACCAACCGTGATCGAACGCCGCACCCCCTTGAATAACTCCGGCAAACTTAAATCCAGCACATAATGGCTGTACGCGGCGCGGGGCTGGTGCGGACGCATAACCGGGCGATGCTGCCGGGGTCGCTGGCGCGGTCGGCCATCGTAGCGGCGATAACTGTGTTTACCGGCTTGCCAGGGATATTGAGTAGCCGGAGCCTCCGCCGGGGGTTCGCCGAGTTCAAAATCGTATTCACGCCGTTTATCGGGGTTGGACAGCGTATCATAAGCCGCCTTTACCTCCAGGAACTGTTGGGCCGCGTGGGCATTGCCCGGATTAAGGTCAGGATGATAACGTTTGGCGAGCCGCCGGTATTGGGATTTTATCTGGGCCGCCGGAGCTTGCCGGTCAAGGCCTAAAGTATCATAATGGGTACTTTTGGACATATATCCTTCCGTTTGGTCGCCGGGTAACAGGCGTTATTATACCTCAAAACCAATCCAAAAAGCAGTTCATCGCCAGCCTATTCGAGCCTGATTAGCGACTTTGACCGGTTGCCCATTCAAGGCGCAGGAGACACTAATACAGGGTACATTTTAGCAGCCCGGCCTGTTTTTCAATAGGAACAATTTTACAGACTTTCGCCGGGAATTGTGTTATAATATTTATAAGAAATTGTAAAAAGAGCCGCCCACACCGGGCGGCTTTTTGCTATATTATTTGTAACTATTCAGGCCCCACCCCTGACCCCTCCCCAGGGCCACCAGTGGACGGGGGAAGAAAAGAAAAGAAAAAGAGAGGGTTACTGGGGAGACCCCTGTTGTACCCCGCGCAGGGCACCCAGGAGGTACCCGCCCCCCACAACCCCCGCTTAAATTCCTTTTGCAAGAGTTAGGCTGAACAGTTACTATTACTTTATCTAATTCTGTAATCTAAAAGGAGAATTTACCCGATGCCGCCAACTGACCGGCTAAAACTGATAAACGGCTGGACCGGACATAAAGAAAGTCTTGGAAAACGCGACCCGGTACGGCTATTTGTGCCGACCGAGGCGCGGGCCAGCGCAACTAGCCTGGTTGATTTGCGAACTTTTTGCGTGGCGGAGTTGTTGCAGCGGGTACTGGAACGGGAAGGACGCACCATTCAAACGGTCGCCAATCCCGCTCAGGCCGATCTGGTGGTCGGGCGATTGGATAGTAAATCCACCGGACGAGCCTGGCTGGTAACTGTAGCCGAACCGGAGGGCGAATATCTACCGGATACTTCTACCGGCGAAGCGCGTTACCTGATGCTAACTATGCCTCACGCCAGTCCGGTCCAATGGAGTGCCCCAACGGTGGCCGGGGCCAAAGCCGCCCTTGGTCGTCTGAAGGATTATCTTTCTCGTCTGGGGACGGCCAGGCCGCCTAATCCGCAGGATGAAGGGCTGGCAAGCTGGCGAGCGCGATTTTACGATCAGCTTTGTGACGACCTGAACACGCCCCGCGCCCTGACTATTCTCTGGACAATGTTGCAAAGCGAACTCTCCGCCGGAGCCAAATACCGGCTGCTCGGCGAATTCTGTACCGTATTTGGCCTGGAAGAAACCCTGGGATTACCAAAGAGAGTACACCGGCCTAACCCCGCCCCGGCCAGACCGGAAACTTCCCGCGACTGGAATACCAAAAAGCCGCTCAAGACGCGCACCGGTGTCGAAGGCGAAAGTGGCAAACAATTGCCAGCCGGCGCAAAAGGGGCCAAACCGGTCGAAACCGCCGTCCCCGAAGGTCGCCGCCGTATCATTCAAAGCCGCGAGGTAAGATCGCATTTGAACGAGCCGGACCGGTTTGATTTCACGGTCAGCCTGATTGCCTTCAATAATTTGCCCGAATTGCGAACCACACTCGAAAGTTTACTGTATTATCTGCCGCGCAGTGCCCGGTCGGTCGAGGTAGTAGTGGTCGAGATGAATGGTCAGCCCGAAATCGGCGATTACCTGGAAATGCGTGCGGCCCAGATCGCCAATTTCCGGGTGGTTTACGCTCAACAAAATCTGGGTGAAGGGGCTGGACGCAATGTAGCCTTTCGCCAGAGTCGAGGTCGCTATCTGCTCCTGCTCGATGCCGGGGTCAAGCTGACCGGCGATATTTTCGAGAAGTTGTGGGCTAACCTGGAAAGTCAGACCACTCCGGCCCTGTACGGCCCTTTTGGGCTAAAAATCATCCGGGAGGATAACAGCCCGGTCAGTACTGAACCGCTTTTGCTACCTGCCGAAAAAGAGCCGGTCGAGGTCGAAGGGCTGGATGGCTCGGTGTTGGTGGTGCCGCGCCGGTTGATCGACGAAGTGGGTTTTATGGATGAACATTTTCGCTTTCCCTATGCCCTCGATCTGGATTACAGCTTTGGCTTTCGGGACAAAGGGTTTCTGGTAAAAGCCTTGCCCGACCTGGCGAGCGTAGTCGAGCGACCGGCCACTGGCAGACCGACTTACGGACTGACTTCGGAACAGCAAGATCGCCAGCGGCAGAAAAACTGGCTGTTATTTTTGCGAAGCTGGCAACTGGAATGAGCCTGAAGTATGCTTTGCTAGGTCTGCTGGCGCATACGCCGCGTCACGGCTACGAATTGAAGGCCGCCTTCGAGACCAGTTTTAGCCAGATGCGCTTGCTCAATACCGGTCAAATTTATACCACTCTGGCCCGGTTGAGTGCCGACGGGCTGGTAAACAGCCGGACGGTTGAGCAAAGCCAGGCTCCCGCCCGCAAAGTATACGAACTAACCCAGACCGGCAAGCAAGTCCTGGAAGAATGGCTGGCCCTGCCGGTCGAGAACCATTTTGACCAGGTCAAAAGCGAGTTTTTTACCAAGCTGCTGGTAACGGCCCTGATTGCCGGTCCGGCTGCTACCCCGGCCCAACTTGCCATGATCGAGCGGCAACGCGCCCGGTTGCAGTCCAGCCTGGCCGAACTACGCCGCTCCCGGCTTCAACTGACGATGGTGCTAGGGCCGCGAACCGCCGACCCTCGCCCGGCCCTGGAACAGGAAAGCAGCGAAATAAAGTTGCTTTTGCTGGAAGGAGCAATTTTACACCTGGAAGCCGACCTGACCTGGCTCGGTCTGGTGGAGGCCAGGCTCGAACGGCTGGCTGGATTACACCAAAAACCGGAGAGTGAGTAACCTTATGAAAACCATAAAAATTGGCGGCGGGCAGGCCTTTTATGGCGATGCGCTGGGACCGGCCCTCGAAATGGCCCAGCGCACCCCCGACCTGAACTATATCGCGTTTGATTGTCTTTCCGAACTGACCCTGGCGATCTTGCAAAAGGAAAAACGACGCGACCCGGCGCGCGGCTTTGCCCTCGATATGCTGGGCCTGATGCCAAAACTTTTGCCGGTTGCACGAGAAAAGGGTATCCGGTTGGTGACTAACGGTGGCGGTATGAACCCACTGGCGGCCAGGGACGCTATCGTGGCTATCGCTCGCAAACTTGGTCTAAATGGCTTTAAGATTGCTGTAGTTAGCGGCGACGACATCCTGGACCGCCTGGACGAGGTGATGGCTTCCGGCTGCGACTTTACTAATCTGGATACCGGCCAGCGATTAGCCGAAGCCAGGCTGAACGACCGGTTGGTAAATGCCAATGCCTACCTGGGGGCCGATCAGGTCTGCCGGGCACTCGATAGCGGAGCCGATCTGGTCATCACCGGACGGGTTACGGATAGTGCTCTGTTTCTAGGACCCCTACTTCACGAATTCGGCTGGGAGCGCAACGATTGGGCTTTGCTGGCAAAAGGTATCGTCTGCGGACATTTGCTGGAGTGCGCCGGGCAGGTGGTGGGCGGCAACTTCGCTGGAGGTTGGCAGTCCGTGCCGGACCTGGATAATATCGGCTATCCGGTAGCTGAAGTGAGTGAGGATGGCCGGTTTATTCTGACCAAAACGCCTGAAAGCGGTGGTCTGGTATCGTTTGAGACGGTCAGGGAACAATTACTTTACGAAGTACTCGACCCCAGTCACTACCTGACACCCGATGTAGACGCCAATTTTACCACCGTCAGGCTCAAAGATAGTGGTCCAAACCGGGTGGAAGTAACCGGCGCAACCGGTCAATCCCGGCCTGAAAGCCTGAAGGTTTGTATCGGCTACGAGGCGGGTTGGCTGGGTGAGGCCCAGATTATCTATAGCTGGCCCGACGCGCTGGCTAAAGCGGAGGCGGCGGATAAACTCTTACGCAAAAGGTTAGAGCGAGCTAACTTTAAGGCGCAGGAATTGCGAACCGATTTTATCGGTTATAACGGTCTGCATGGACCGCTAGCACCCCGGCCCAGCGACCCCAACGAAATAGTTTTGCGGGTCGCGGCCCATACCGCCGACCTGGCCGAAGCCGAAAAACTTTTCCGCGAACTGGTCCCACTCGGTCTGAACGGTCCGCCGACCGCTTCCGGGGTAGGTTCCCGCCCGCGCCCCCGCGAATTGTTGGCCCTCTGGCCGACCCTGATACCCCGCGAACTGGTCGAGCCATTTGTCAAAATCGAAGTTACCGAGATTTAATAAGATTGGCCCTGTAAGCGAACCTACCAAAGAGTTGCTATTATTTTTTTAGAACGAGGAGTTTTATGGCAAAAGTCCACCCGGAAATAACCCCGGCCATCCAGGAATTTATTGACCGGCAACATCTGTTTTTTGTGAGTAGTGCCCCACTCAGCGAAACCGGTTATGTAAATTTGTCGCCAAAGGGCCTGGATTGTTTTCGGGTCCTTTCGCCGAGCCGGGTCGCTTACATGGATTTGATCAGCAGCGGAAACGAAACCTCGGCTCATCTGCTGGAAAACGGACGAATTACCCTGATGTTTTGCGCCTTTGAGGGACCCCCCAACATCTTGCGGCTCTACGGACGCGGTTATACGGTCCTGCCGGGACAGGAGGAATGGCAAACCCTCAGTTCTCACTTTAAACTTTATCCCAGCACTCGCCAGATTATTGTGGCCGACATCCTGCGGGTTCAGACCTCGTGCGGCTTTGGCGTGCCGACTTACACTTATCAGGCAGAACGCGATCAGCACTTCCGGTGGGCGGAAAGTAAAGGCCCGACCGGACTAGCCGAATACCAGGCCAAAAACAATCTGGTCAGCCTGGACGGTTTACCCACCCCACTGGGTTTGTCCGAAGCCTGAGCCGGTTTTCCGCAAAGGCGGGCGAGGGCGAGGGGTAACTACCGAACAGCAGATTGTTCGGGATGGCGTTGCCAGACCGGTGTGAATAAGCCGAAGAAGCTCAGTAGCAAGCCGAGCAGCCCGATCATAAATAAAACCGGCGGTGCGCCGATTTGTTCGGCGATAGCCCCGGCAATCGCGGCCCCAAGCGGACCCAGGATACTGGTGCAAGCCCAAAAGATCGAAGTGACTCGGCCCAGCATATAGGCCGGGGTGATTTGCTGGCGCAGCGAGATCGACGAAACGCCTTGCAGGGTCGAGCCTGCCGTAAAACACATTGCCATCAGGGCCACCAGCGCAAACGAAGGCACAAAACCGATCAGTAGCATTGCAACCGCCGAAAGAGCCATGCCGCCCAGAAAGCAAACTCCAAAGCCGGACCGCTCCCGCAACCAGGCTACCGCTATCCCACTGATGATCGAACCAATACTTGCCAGGCCCAACACCAGGCCCACCGCGTTATCGTCCTGACCTAAGTCGTGTTTGAGATGAAAGATAAAAAGGTCCAGCCCGGCGGTACTGATCAAGGCCATCGTCGCCAGCAAAATCGTGACCGTGCGTAATACCGGTTGGCGCATCAAAAACCGTAAACCCACCAGCCACTCTTGCCGGAGACCGATAGCGGAAGCCGTATTTGGTGGCACTGCTTTCAATTTAACAAACCAGATCGATATAGCCGAAACACCAAAGGTTAACGAATCAAAGCCGATAGCGATGGCCGGGCCAAAATTGGCTGACACCAGACCCGCCAGCATTGGCCCGGTCACAAAAGCCACCCCTTGCGTTGTTTGAAAACGCCCGTTGGCCGAGGTCAACTGGCTAGACTCCGCCAGCCCGGCAATGGCGGTAATACAACTGACCTGGAAAAATGCCCCCATGAGGGAGCCAAGCAGCACCACCAGATAAATCAGCCAAACCTGCGGACCACACCAGGTCCAGCAAAGCGGAATACTCCCAAAAGCCACCAAGCGTCCCAGGTCGGTTACGATCATCAGATGACGGCGGTTAACCCGGTCCACCACTACTCCGGCAAACAGGTTAGCGACTACCCCACCCAACCCAAACACCCCCGTTAACAGGCCCATCTGGGCAACCGACCCGGTGGCCTGTAAGACCAGCAACGGTAAGGCAATCAGGGCAAAAGCGTCGCCAATGGCCGAGAAAGTCTGTCCGGCCCAGAAGATATTAAAGTTGCGATTCGTCCATAAGCTGGGAGGGGTTTGAGTAAGTTTAACTTCAGTAACTGGCTCTTTTTCAGGTATTTCCGTTAGCAAGCGGCTGGGCATTTTAGGGTCCTTTTTGCTGATATAACTCGATTGTCCAAAAATAATCACTCTCGATCCAGTGGTCAGGACAAAAGCAATTTTTCTCAATCTTTTAATCCACGATTTTTCTAGGTAGTGTCTGATAAATATCAGCTCAACCAGCACATTAACATCGCAATAGTCAGTGTCGAAAGGTAATTAACCCCTAATTTATCGTAGCGGGTAGCCACCCCTCGCCACTGTTTCAAGCGATTGAAGCAGCGTTCGACTGCATTACGCTGGTTGTAATGCTCTTTATTGAAATAATAAGGTCGTCCATCTTTTTGACCAGCCCGTTTACGGCGTGGGTCAATCTCGGCCAGCTTTTGTTTACCTTCTTTAGGGGATAGCCACTTAACCCCTTATATAGCCTCTTTTGCGGGCGAAAGTGTAGAAGCTGGAAATGATCGCCAACCGCTTATTATAAGTAGCACTCTGAATGGTGGGCTGACCTTTAGCCTAGAAAGCGGCCCAGGCCTGGGCCAGGGTTGCCACCACCGTCGGGTCAGAGTTCAGGTCAAGACCGGCCTGCTGGAGGGTTTGCCGGAAGCTGGTCAGGTGTTCGCGGTAGTTAAGGGCGATATTTAGGCTGTGGCTGCGGCCGGATTTGGCATCCAGCCAGACCGCAATTGCCAGTTCCAGACCGGAATGGTTCTGCCAGCCGACAATTTCCTGCTTCACTATTTTCTGCCTCCTACTTACTTTCTACCATGCCATATTTCACCCAGTTCGGATAGTGGCTTTGTGTTGAGCCGATTCTATCCACCCGCCACCTTCATATTATATACCTGGAAACCAGATAGGACTAATTAAAAAGAGGGTGCATTCTTTGTAATTAAAAAAGGTGAAAATAAAAAGTAATTTGATAACGGCCTTTGCGTTCTCAGAAGTAATTCTAATATTTCTAAGTGACGAATATAATAATCAGCCGGGTACCCAGGTGGTTATTCTATTCCAATATATACAAATGTGAGTCTCAAAATTACCCAGGACTAAAAGTTCGATAGACCCGATTTTGTCTGAAAATCGTGAAACCCCCTGTTGACCGATTTAACCTTTGCTTACTCGCATACATATCATAAAGCGGTTAGCCATTCCTGTGTTTATGATTTGGGTTCCACCGAAACCTTTTACCTATAGCCCGCTTAACTGGTTGTTGCCGCTCAAAACTAGTGGGTCACTTGTCACGGGCCTTGCCAATGTTAAGGCTCATTGAATGGCGATTTTCGTGGCAAATGGCCCACTAGGCGGTTTCAGTGGCTATTTGGCAGCCAGAAGTGCTAGAAACACAAGCAAAAAGGAAGATAAATTATGAGGACACTAAGTATTGTCAGGTGCTTTTTAACGGCTTTGCTAACCACCGTGTTGGTGGCTGGCCTGGCGGGGGAGGCACTTGCCCAAACCAGCCTGCCAGATATTACTGGCCGCTGAGTTACTAAGGGTTGCGATACCAGACCTGGCGCGAACTTCTTGACCCGTGATGTTACTTTTAAGGCAGACACCTGGCAGGGCTTATTCCAGAACTATGCCGACCCCGGCTGCACCCAGCCTTTATCGTCGTTTTCGATTGTAGGGCCATACAAGATAACCGGCCCCTCCACCAAAGTACCGGGTGGTTTTGAGGGCGAACTTTCGGGGGTTAACGTTAAAGTAACTCCCCAGGCCCCACCATTTGTAGATTTCCTTAATAGTGCTCCGGCAGGTAGTTGCGGAACAAACAAGTGGCAGCTAAACGTAGAACAGGATATTGCCGCCACCAAAGGTTGTCCATTGCTGGGTGCAAAATTGCCAGTCACCGAATTCGAGTTGATAAAGCTAGAAAAGGGTCAACTATATTTTGGTGCCCGCCCGACTGAAGCGAACGGCGATATACAATCGGCGGCCAAACGCCCGACCTCTTACCAGCCCCCTCTGGTAAAGGCCGATGCGAGCACCCCCACCCCTTACTGGGTGAAAGCTGGTACGCTCTTACCTGCTCCCCTGAAAACATCTGACCTTACGGGGGCAAATTGGATTAGCACCGAGTGCGAAACCCAGTCCGGCCCGCAGTTTGTCACTCGCGACTACAGTTTCAAAGCGGATAGCTGGATAGGAAATTTTAAGACCTTTGCCGACCCGAACTGCACCCAACCGGCCCTATTCTATGAAGTCGAAGGGCCGTACAAGCTAACCGGCCCATCGGCTACTGTAACGGGTGGTACGGAAGACGAGTTGTCGGTTACTAAAGCGGTACTTAACCCGCAGAGCCAGCCGTTGGTAGATTTGCTTAATAGCGGTGCGGCTAACAGTTGTGGTAATGCTAAATGGCAGCTAAACGTGGAGCAAGACATTTCAGCCACTAAAGGCTGTGCTGCCCTCGGTATTCAGCTACCAACCCTTGAGTACGAGCTAATCAAAATCGAGAACGGCGAGTTTTTTCAGGGCACTCGACCTACCGATGGGAGCCGACCTATCACGACCGACAAACGAGCAACTTCCTACCAGGCTGGGCTAGTAAAAAGCAGCGGCAATCAAAGTGGGCCAGGCGTACCTGATACGGGTTTCGGGAGCAGCAATATGGATAGCGGTAGCAGTTTGGCTATTTGGCTGGTAGCAATATTAGGGTTAGCCATTTTAGTGGCTGGCAAGCTATTACTTAAGCGGCTAAGTCGGCGAGTATAGGTTAATAGGCCCGCTGTCATTCTGAGAGAAGGGAAGAATCTCCATCGCTGAGATTCTTCCCTTCTCTCACATCCCAAAGGGGTATGAGCGTTTCAAAATTTGGTTAAGCTCATTTGCCCTGCCGACGAGTATAAGTTAAGACGCTTTGCTGTTAGCCAAAACAGTTCAGTTTAGAAATACCCGTTGAGTAAAAGTTTGTAAATTCCTCCGTTAGACGCTGGGTGGGGTGGCCCACAAGGGGTTTCATAATTTTTGGAACAGAAAACAACGGCAAGAAAATTTACGGCACTACAAAGCTATAAATTGATATAGGGATTTTAGCTGCGTAGTCTGATTACTGCTTTGTGTGGAAAAATTTAAGATTACTATTACAATGATTTAGGGCTTTGCTTTGCGATAAGCTATTCATATTCCATTTATAATTGTCACTTTTGATAGCGTTGTTTACTGTCCGAATAATTGCGAAACCCCAATTTGCTTTTATTTCCCCTTGCGGGCCGTTTGATTATTGTCTGGAATTAGAGTATTAGTCAGCCAGACCATAAAAGTGATTAGCGTCGTGACCAGCAAATAACTCCCTGCAACGTCGGAAGGGTGATGATCCTTGCGGTCAATCCGGCTGAATCCTACCATATTTATGATGAACGCCATCAGGAATAACCAGCTAATTCGATTGCGAATTTTCTTAAAATACTTCCATCCCAACCAACCAAGCGTTCCATAATAGGCTACGGCCACAGTTGTATGCTAACTGGGATAACTGGCTGTCCGGCTGTGATTTAGAATAGCTTTTTTTGATAAGGGACGAGCGCGGTTGAGAATCAGCTTCAACGGCTCATTGTATAATGTACCTATAAAACTGGCTCTGCGCCAACTTTGGTGCTACCGGATTTGAAACCCCTTTTCGTACATGATACCTAACAAAACAATTTTCTTTTAATTCTTTCAAGATTAGAGGTTTTAAGCTTTGTCATTTATTCCTTTTGATTTGCCCGGTTTTAAGATTAGCCGAACTTATTCGCTTGAGAACAAGCTCATAATTACAGCTTGCTCAGTTCAAGTTTTAGCCCACTGTCCCGCCTGTCAAACTGCCTCAAGCTCGGTTCACAGCTATTACCAGCGTAGCCCTAAAGACTTGCCTTCGAGTGGTAAAGCCATCCGCTCAAATTTGCTGGTAAGACGCTTTCGCTGTAATAACCCTCAGTGTTCTAAAAAGGTTTTCGCCGAACGCTTACCTAACGTTCTAGCTCCCAATGGGGCCGGGAGTGGAACCCTTACCCTCACCGCGTCAACTGGCCTGGTTGTTCATCAAGCGAGCCGAGAGACTGAGCCGGGCTGAGAAAGGTTGGTTAGGATTTATTGAGGCCGAGGCTACGCTCTCAGGAGTAGCTCAATTGAGTCAGAAATTTGTAAGGATGGTTAGAGAACACAGTGCTGAAGGTCTAGAGAATTGGTTAGAACAGTGCAGCCAAAGTAGGTTTGTAGAGTTACAAACTTTTGGTGAGGGACTTAAAAACAATTAAGCGTTCCAAGTATTGGCAAAGGAGATGTCCACAAACCATTTTTCAAGACCCTGCTTTCGCTCGATTTGGGTTTCTAAGGCTGCCATTGCAATTTTAGTCAGCTTGATACCAGTAGA
>JBBQGA010000022.1:0-97077 GCA_038322625.1 Chloroflexia bacterium | reverse complement strand
TACTCTACTGGTATCAAGCTGACTAAAATTGCAATGGCAGCCTTAGAAACCCAAATCGAGCGAAAGCAGGGTCTTGAAAAATGGTTTGTGGACATCTCCTTTGCCAATACTTGGAACGCTTAATTGTTTTTAAGTCCCTTAGCGGAAATGCCCGGCTTAAAACCGGTTAATTACGGTCACTCCGGCTCCGCTAAAAGTATTCATGTCGGTGAGCAATCGGGCGGCCTCGGTCAGGTCGACGGTTTGGCCGACCAACCGGGCGGGTTGCAGTTTGCTGGCCCGGATCATTTCCAGCATGGCCGGGTAACGGTAGGCTTGCATACCGTGACTGCCCAGTATTTCCAGTTCGTTTGCGATTACCCGGTCCATCGGAACCGGTGGGTGGGCCTGGTCAGCCAGTAGCAAGCCCACCTGGATATGCTTGCCGCGTTTGCGCAAACTGGCGATGGAATTAAAGCAGGTGCTGGGGCTGCCAAGCGCGTCAATCGAGACGTGCGCCCCGCCGCCGCTGATCTCGCGCACGGCCTGAACGACCTCTTTTGGCTCGGTAGCGTTGATAGTCGAGTGCGCGCCCACCTGTCGAGCCAGGGCTAACTTTTCCTGGGTAATATCGACCGCGATTACATTGGCCCCCAGGGCATTAGCTATCATTACTGCCGAAAGCCCCACCCCACCGC
The DNA here is from genome assembly GCA_038322625.1 of Chloroflexia bacterium. Classification (GTDB taxonomy): domain Bacteria; phylum Chloroflexota; class Chloroflexia; order Chloroheliales; family Chloroheliaceae; genus 54-19. The sequence continues at coordinate 96,400 of JBBQGA010000022.1, read as the reverse complement.
AGCCATGCACCGCTACCCATTGTCCGGCTCCCACTTTTCCCTGGTCGACAACCGCCCGGAATGAGGTCGCAAAGCGGCAACCCAGGCTGGCGGCGGTCACAAAATCCAGTTCGTCCGGCAACCGGACGACGTTTATATCGGCATACTGAACCGCCACATATTCGGCAAACGCTCCCCAATGGGTAAAGCCGGGCTGAAACTGGTTATCGCAGACCTGGTGATTGCCGCTCAGACACTGGTAACACCGCCCACAGCCACTCACGAAAGGCAGCGTTACCCGGTCGCCGACTTTCCAGCGGCTGACCTCTTTGCCTACTGCCGCGACCACTCCGGCAAACTCATGACCACCCACGTGAGGTAACTTTATATCAGCGTCGTGACCCATCCAACCGTGCCAATCGCTGCGACAAAGCCCGGTCGCTTTAACCTCGATTACCAGACCGTCTGCCGTTGGCGAGGGGTCGACTACCTGTCGGATTTCAAGCGGTTGCTCAAACTCCTCATATATGGCGGCTCGCAAAGTATTCCTCTTTTCACAAAACTATGCTGTAAGCTGTTAAATGTTTCCAGGATTATATCATTTCTGTATATCGTTTCTATTGCTAATTTCCCTTCTCCAAAAGAGTTATAGGATGTTAGGTTGGCAAAGGCTTACAAGTAATAATCTGGTTCCGATTGTTTTTTCTGATTAAGATTATTGGCCTCTTAAATACCACTTGTACAATTTATAACGATACAAATACCGTTTACTTTTATTTTTATACATTTCGCCCCATAAAATCGACGGTTCACGCAAGAGCCTCTTGCACTAATTCAAGAGTATGCTTCAATACATCTACAAGCTTTCACTATGGAAGTTGGAATTATCATAGATAAACCTTATGGATATTATTGAAAACTTCAAGGAGGAAGTAACCATGTTAAACGGACATTCGACCAACGGCTATCACGTCCCAACCGGCGAGGCGGCTGCCGCCGAGTTAGAGCAAAAATGGGCCACCGACCCACGCTGGAAGGGTATCAAACGGACCTATAGTGCCGCCGAGGTTCTGCGGCTGAGTGGTTCGATCCAGATTGAATACACATTGGCCCGGCTGGGAGCCGAGCGGTTGTGGGAACTCGTCAACACCGAAGAATTTGTACCGGCCCTCGGTGCTTTAACCGGTAATCAGGCCATTCAGCAGGTCAAAGCCGGTCTGAAAGCGATTTACCTGAGCGGCTGGCAGGTCGCCGCCGACGCTAACCTGTCCGGCCAGATGTATCCTGATCAAAGTCTTTACCCGGCAAACAGCGTCCCGGCAGTTGTCAAGCGTATCAACCAGGCCTTCCAGCGCGCCGACCAGATACAGCGTTCCGAAGGACAGGGCGACACTTACTGGTTTGCGCCGATTGTGGCCGATGCGGAAGCCGGTTTTGGCGGACCGCTCAACGTCTTTGAGCTAATGAAAGCGATGATCGAGGCCGGAGCAGGTGGGGTTCACCTGGAAGACCAGCTTGCCTCGGAGAAGAAATGCGGTCATATGGGCGGCAAAGTATTGATCCCGACGCAGACTGCCGTCCGCAACCTGCAAGCGGCCCGCCTGGCGGCGGATGTTTCGGGCGTACCGACGGTCTTGATTGCCCGTACCGACGCTAACGGCGCGTTTTTGTTGACCAGCGACATTGACGAGTACGACCGGCCATTTATCACCGGCGCGCGCACCGACGAAGGTTTCTTCCGCATCAAAGGCGGCCTGGAATCGGCCATCGCGCGGGGACTGGCTTACGCTCCATATGCCGATTTGATCTGGTGCGAGACTTCCGAGCCGAATATGGAAGAAGCCCGGCACTTTGCCGAGGCTATTCACGCCCAGTTCCCCGGCAAGCTGCTGGCCTACAACTGTTCGCCGTCTTTCAACTGGAAAAAGAAGCTTGATCAAGCCTCGATAGCTCACTTCCAGACCGAACTGGCTAAAATGGGTTACAAATTCCAGTTCGTGACGCTGGCCGGGTTCCACGCCCTAAACTACAGTATGTTCGACCTGGCACGCGGCTATAAAGAGCGCGGCATGGCCGCCTACTCGGAGTTGCAACAGGCCGAGTTCGCCAGCGAAACCTATGGCTACACGGCTATCAAGCACCAGCGCGAGGTCGGTACCGGCTATTTTGACGAGGTGGCCCAGGCTATTTCGGGTGGAACGTCTTCTACCACCGCTCTAAGTGGCTCGACCGAGGAAGCTCAATTCGCCGGGTCCCACTAGGCGGGTCATCTGCCCGGTTAAAACCTAAAGCCAGTTCTCCGGCCATGTAACCGGGGAACTGGCTTTTTAGCTTTGCGGTAACTACTCAGACCCCTCCCCAGGGCCACCAGTGGACGGGGAAAAGAAGAAGAAAAGAGAGTTTACAGGGGCACCCAGTGGGTACCCGCCTGTAGTACCCCCCGCAGGGCACCCAGGGGGTACCCGGCCCCCACTACCCCTGCTTCGATCCTTTACAGTGGTTTGGTGTGTAGTTACGATTTGCGAAACTTATTTTCCGGGGTGTCGCAGTCTGAGAAGTCGGCTTAATTGAGTTGTTTGAGTAGTTCGGTCAGAGTGGGATTGGCTGGGTTCAGGCGCAAACTTTCCTGGGCCGCTTTGCGGGCAGCTTCTTTATCCCCGTTGTAATAGCTGGCAAAGGCCAGGCCTTCCTGGTAACGCGGGTTAGCCGGTTCCAGGAGAATAGCCTCGCTAAACAAACGGACCGCCTCTTTATAGTTTTTCATTTCATAGAAGGCCCGGCCTTCGTTAAAATAAGGGTCCGGGTAGCGCGGGGCATACTTGATTGCCAGTTCGGCCCAATCTTTGACCTGGCTATATTCGGCCTGGTTCAAGTAAGTTATCGCCAGCCCGTTATAAGCCTCCGACTCGCGTGGGTCGATTTTTACGGCTTGCTTGAAGTTCTCCACAGCTTCCGGGTATTTCTTTTGTACCAGCTTTAAGTAACCTAACCCGGTCAAACTGTGGGCATGGGTAGGCCGCAATTCCAGAGCGTGTTTATAGGCAGCCTCGGCCTCGGTGTACTGTCCCTTTTGATAGTCGATGGCGGCTTGTCCAGCGAAAGCGTAGGGCAACTGGGTATCGAGCTTGATCGCCTGTCCGTACCAGTTCAAAGCTTCCGCGTAATTATCCGGCCCCATCGACCGCAAAAGATCGGCTTTTGAACTCTTGAGAATAGCCAGCAGCGGGTACTGGTTGATCAGTTCGTCCAGCACTTGTCCGGCTTTCGGCCAGTTGCTTTCCCGGCGCAAAAGGGCACTCCAGACCCATTTCACCAGCAAATTATCCGGCTCGATGCTGAGAGCTTCGTTTATTAATAAATTAGCCTGACCCTGGTCATCGGCCCGCGCCACCAGTAAAGCCTGGGCAGCCAGGGCTTCCACCAAGCGACCATTCAGCCGGGCGGCCTGTAAAGCCGCGCTCAGACCTTTGTCATACTGGTAAAGCTCGTGGTAAGCCAGGGCCAGATAAGCCCAGGCTCCTGCATCTTTGGGGTCCAGCGCGACCGCCCTTTTAAGGGCATCCAGGGCTGTCATAGAGCCGGTATCGTGGCTTTGCCAGTAGAGCGTTTTGCCCAATTCCCGGTAAACCGAGGCTGAATGATCGTCGCGGACGAGGATGGACTCATAAATCTGGATCGCTTTTTCAAAATCCCCGCTTTTGAAGGCCGTATCGTGGGCTTCTTTCAGGCGTTCCTGCCAGCGGTCGGGGACTGCCTCGGCGACGGTCGGGCTGGGGGTGGCCTCCTCAACGGTTGTAATAATCGGATTGGAGGGCGGTAATTTCTCATTGACTGGCGGCGTATCGGGCGTAATAATGGCGGTTCCCGCCGGGTCGGGCCGGGGTTGGTCGGTAATAACAGTGCTTGTTCCGAGCGGCTCCGGGCTGGTATTGTATACTGACCACAGCAAGACCAGCATCAAAACAACATTCAGCACTAATAGCCAGGGTGCTACCGTCGGCCAGTGTAGCCAGCCGCTCCGCCGCCGGGTTACAAAGCGGGTCGCAGTGGGCAGAGTGGCTTTTGGAGTGAGAGTGGGTAAAATAAGGGTTGCGGGTATAATGGTCGGCTGGTTGGCGAGCGGGAACGACCCATTATCGCCAGAAATTGGGGTCGGCAGAACTTTTTGGGCCGGAGAAGTCGAAAAAGTATGGGCCTCCAGACTTACCTTCTGATAATCCGCCAGCAGCTCACCCACCCAATCGCTGTTTACCCCGGCAGCCGAGGTAAGTAGACCGGCTTCAAATTCGGCCAGAAAGTCCAGGGCCGATCCAAAGCGTTCTGCCGGTTGGCGGCTCATGGCCCGCTGGATGGTCGCGGCCAGCCGGGAACTCACGCCGGGGTTAATTTCGGTTAGTGGTTTGAGAGTCTTATGTTCGATTTGCTCCTGGATGGCCTCGTTGGTGTCCGCCCAGAACGGGTTAAAACCGCTCAATAGTTCGTAAGCCAGCAGTCCCAGCGAATATATATCGGCTGGTTTGCCCGGCGTAGCTTTAGTTTTGAATTGCTCTGGGCTGAAATAAGGGGTTAAATTAAGGGTGGGTTCTTTTAGCTCGGTGCCGCCGGTCTGGCTCAGGCAGGTCAGGCTCTCCAACCGGGCGGCAAACGGTTCCAGCTGAACCGACCCGGCCCCGCCCAGCCAGATAAAATTTGGCTGTAAAACCAGATAGACCATTCCCGCCGAGTGATAATACTGCACAGCCAGCCCCACCTGACGTATGATCTGCCCGACCAGACCGGGTCGCATCCTCCCGGCAATCAAAGTACGCAACGGTATATAACCGCTATCCGATATAGCCACTCTCATCGCGTAGTAGTGGCCGTCGGAAGTAAGCCAGTGGTCAGTTACTTTCAGAAGATTCGGGTGGGCCAGCTTTTTAAGTTTTTCGGCTCGTTGCCAGTGCTGCTCCGGCCAATTGCTAAAATTTTCTAGCCAGATACGCGACCGGGTAGATTGTCGCCGGTCAGTCACATCGTAAAGAGTCAGGCGCGGGCTTAAAAGGGCCTGACTTTTTACCCTGAAGTGAGACGGCAACCTTTTTTCAGCTTCGCCTATTTTTGCTTCTTCCCGAATTTGCATTCTCTCATTCCTGTCAGTCCTATCGAACCAGCCTGAGCAGTTAAATTATTTGGGCAGATTAAGCAAAGGATCGACGTATCGACCGTTAACCACCAGTTCAAAATGGAGGTGGGGACCGGTGGAATGGCCGGTCGAGCCTTCATAACCCAGCAACTGGCCCTGACTTACTTTCTGGCCTTCCTGCACTACGACCGAACTGAAATGCCCGTAATGAGTATGGCGGCCATCGCCATGATCAATTTTTATCAGATTGCCGTAACCGTAGGGCGACATAGCCGCATAGAAGACCACGCCACTTTGGGCGGCATAAATCGGCGTCCCGGCGGTGTTAGAAATATCGATGGCCGGGTGGGCCGCAGAAAAATTGGTGGTAATCACGCCGCGAATCGGCCAGATTAGTGGGTGTCCGGCGGCGGGCGTTATTTCTTTGTCAAGCTGGCTGCCTACCGGTCCTACCAACCCGATCACACGCGACCGGCTAACTGCCGGTGGCGGGACGAATACTGCCACCGTAGGTTTTGGTGGGACGGCAGTTGCCGTCGGTGACGGGTTGACGGTCGGGTTAACTACGGCTGCCGGTAATTGAAAACTGGCCGGATAAGGGTTGGTCAGGGCCGAATAGGGTGCATCCTCGGCCTGGTAATTGTCACTCAAGGCCTGTTCACCGGCGGGCAAATCTTTATTCTGGCCGGTGGCTAGGGCCGACCGGGGGTTTACCGGGTCAGGAATGTATAAAATGAGACCTGCCGGTAAGGCCGGGCCAGTTTGGACCTTGCTAACGGCGTTGAGGCCAGGACAACCCTGCCAGAAGTTAAGTGAATAATCGGAAATGACCGCCGGAGCAACCTGATAAATTTCGGCTAGCTGGGCCAGTGTTTCGCCGGACTTTACCCGGTGTCGCCGGGCCGAAGTAATCGGCAGAATAATCTCGGTCTGGCCGGGTTGCCAATCCGGGTTCGCACATTGTAGCGTTCGTTGGTCCAGGCTAAATTTTGCGGCTACCTGGGCAAAATTCTCGCCTTCGGCTAAAGTATAACGGTCGCTTGAGCCACCCAAACCAGATGTGCCTGGCAGTTGTCCGCTAACCGGTGGCCTCCACTGGTAACATGCTAGCACAAAGAGGCCCAGAACGCCACAAATCAGAAGAAGTTTAATCCTCAATAACAGTATCTTCTCTCAATCTAAAAATCTCAATCTTAGGACTTTTGCTTCAGACTCACAAAGTGAGGTTGAAGCGAAAATAAAAAAGGATTTAACAGGGGCACCCAGTGGGTACCCGACCTCCAAGACCGCCGCTACAGATAAACAACTCTATTTATAGAACAGTTGAGGTCTACTATTGCAAACGGAATAAAATAGAATAAAATAATATTACAAGTATTTGAATATAAAATAGCCAGGCTGCTCGACCATGTTACTTTTAACACAAATCAAACCAGAATACAACCACTCCATATAAGGAACAAGTACTGATTTCTGTGTCAACAGGATTTGGATGGTAAAAAAGGACTTTTGAAAACCGGCCTGAAATAAATCAACTTCTACTTTTCCGCCAGCGGCGAAGGGTCAGGCTAAAGGGTTGAAATTATGTAACTACTCAGACCCCCCCAGGGCGGGGAAAAGAAGAAGAAAGAGTGTTACAGGGGCACCCAGAGGGTACCCGCCTGTATGACCCCCCGCGTGGGTAGGCGACCCCCACGACCCCTGCTTTAATCCTGTACAGAGGTTTGCTGAGTAGTTACGAAATTATAAATATTTAGTTTATTTGACCTCAACGGTTTAGCCCTATGTTCTGTCTGGCAAACCTGAATTACTCAGCCGGTGGAGTTGCGAATCGCCGGGCCGAAAGGGCCTTGAGCCGGGCTGCTTCTTCGGCCCGGTTTTTGGGCGGTGCATTGGTTTCGAGCGAACCCAGTAACCGGCGCGAGATAGCGGTTATGTCCTCGACTGCCGCATTGAAAGCCGCCTCGTTCGCCTGGGAAGGCCGGTTAAAGCCACTGACTTTGCGCACAAATTGGAGGGCGGCTGCCCGGATTTCCTCCTCGTTCGCCGGGGGAGCAAAATTATAGAGCGTCTTGATGTTACGGCACATAATTTATACCTTTTATACTAAGTGAGTCAAAAGTGATTTTAATATTCAGTATATTGTAATTAGCCCTATCAAGCAATCCCGCTTTTAGTGCCGAGTGGTTGGAGGAGGAGAAAAGGAGTCTAAACTAACGATTTGTGGCCGGTTGAAAAGTCGATTTAATCGGTTATAATGGCTTGAAGCCGTTTCGATTGGTTTCAATTAAATAAAAGTAAAGCAGCTATTATGGCGATAGTTCCAAAGGCCTCACCGGAATTAAGATGTTTGCTCGCACAGGCTTTGGCCGGGCAAACCTGCGCTCTGACCGATTTTTTGACCCGCCATAGTAAACTCCCCGGCTCACGCATGAATACCGGGTTGGTAGCGCAGTTTGCCGGGCTGGTGGCCGAAATAGTCACGCGAACTGCGCCACCCCCACCGGTAGAATTGCTCGAAATTTTGCTGGACGGCTGGGCAAACCTATCGGTCGAGGTGGCCCCGGTCAACCAGCCTGCCGAGATATTGCCTTGCTGCGCGGTGTTGTCCTACGGCTATGTGGCGGTGGCCCGGCCTGAGTGGTGGCAGGATGAGGTTAGCAAACTTTACCGGGCTGCCGCCGACCCACGCTGGCGAGTGCGTGAGATGGTGGCAACTGCCCTTCAGCAAATGCTTAAAGCCGATGGGCAACGTAGCTTGCAGACGCTTGATGGCTGGCTGAAAGCCTCTGATCCCCTGGTTATCCGGGCGGTCGTGGCCGCTATTGCCGAGCCGCCCTTGCTAAAGACGGCTGCCCTGGGCGAAGCAGCTTTGCGTTTACAGCAGCAAGGACTGGCTTTTTATCTGACAACGGCCCTCCCCGCCCGAAAAGCGACCGGTTTTAAAGTGTTAAGGCTAACCCTGGGTTATAGCCTGAGCGTGGTCGTGGCGGCGGCTCCCGCACCGGGGCTGACCTGGCTGCGCGAACTGGCCGGAACGAGTGACCCTGATCTACAGTGGATTTTGAGTGAGAACTGGAAAAAGAATCGGCTTAAAAAATATGTTTGAACAGCCCAACGTCCCACTTCAATTCAGCCCTGACTATGCCGAGGTAGCCCGGCGGCTTTTGCGGATCAGCGCGGGAGTGCAACCGGGCGAGCGCGTGACGATCCTGGGCCGGGCCGATAGTCTCGACTTTTGCGAATGCCTGGAACTGGAATGCCGCCGTTTGAACGCTTTGCCGTTTGTGGTGGTCGGTAGCGATGCCGCCCTGCTGGCAACCCTGCTCGATCCGGCAGTTTCGGAGGTGGTGTTGGCTCAGACCAGCCCGCAACTGCTGGCGGCCCTGGCGGCTTCGGACCTGGTGATTACCACTTTCTTTGAGCGGGCTGATCCCCACCTTTTTAGCGGGGTCGCGGCTACCCGCCAGCGAGCCTTAAAGCAAAGTGAGGAAGCTCCTAGCAATATTATTTTCGATGGTACTCGCCGATGGATTGGGACGGAAGTACCTACCACCGGTCAGGCGACCGCACTCGGCTGTGACTGGCCGCTGCTGCAAGACATATTCTGGCAGGCGATGGCGGTGGATTATGCCGATTTGGGCCGACAGGCTCAGAGGTTGTCAAAGCGGCTGGCGGCGGCTTCCACGCTTCATTTAAGCGACACCGCCGGGCGGACCGATTTCCGGCTGGAAAAAGTCACTGGCGGTCGTCCGCTGGAGCGGGATGATGGCATTATCGGGCCGGAAGACCGGGCGGAAGGGTCACTTTATCTGAATTTGCCGTCCGGTGAAGTCTGTTTTGCTCCGCCGGAAACCAGTGCCGAGGGCCGGGTATTTATCGAACTAGCTTTCTGGCAAGGCCAGCCGATCCGTGAACTGGAGCTGGAATTTGTAGCCGGACAGGTCCGGGCGGTTGGTGCCTCTCAGGGTCTGGAACTTTTCCGGCAGGTAGTAGATGGCAGTGGCGGCGATTCGGCCCGGCTAGGCGAGTTCGGGATCGGCTTAAACCCCGCCGTGACCCAGCTTACCGGCTTGACACTGCTCGACGAAAAGATGATCGGCACCTGTCATCTGGCCCTGGGCGAAAATCGGGCACTGGGCGGCCTCAATAATAGTGCGCTCCACTGGGACCTGGTGGTGCAGCACGCCATTCTGAAACTGGACAATAAAATCATCCTGGCCGGTGGGCAGCTATATCTTTAACCCCAGACTTTTGTTTACTAAGCCAAACCAACCTGAAGCGGGGTAAGGTATCCAAAAGCTTCTCCTGTAAATTCATTTTTCTTTCGCTTCAAATTAACAGGTGAGTTTGAAGCGAGCGGACTAACTCAAGAGCAAAAATATTTTTAATACCTAGAAACAGGAATCTTTATAACAATGGCCTCCGAACCTTTTTTGCGCCAGCTAATCGAAGACCGGGTAGCCCGTCAGCCCGATCATAATTTTCTGACCTTTGGCGAGGCTACCTTCTCCTACGCCGAAATAGACCAAAATAGCAACCGGGTAGCCAATGCCCTGCGGGAACTCGGTTTGCGCTCGAACGACCGGCTGGCGATTTTTTTGCCCAATAGCCCGGACTTTTTGTTTTGCTGGTTTGCCACGATCAAATTAAACCTGACGATGGTGCCGGTCAATATTCAACTAAAGGGCGAGGCTCTGCGCTATATCCTGAGCCACGCCGCGCCGCACGCCGTGATCACTACCGAAGGTTTGCTGCCGGTATTGGAGGCGGTGCCGGACGCCCTGCTGCCGGGCTGCAAAGTGGTAGTGCTGGGCGATTTTGAAACCGCAGGCGATCGGTTTAGCTACCAGGATTTGATGGGCCAGGCTTCGCCTACCGCCCCGCCCGGAGTTGCCATTCAGGAGGATGATACGGCCCTGATAATGTATACCAGTGGCACCACCGGTTATCCCAAAGGCGTTATGATCAACCGGCGCGCCCAGGCCAATCACCCCCTTTTTTACCACCCGGAGCTTATCCGTACCGAGCCTCAGCAGGTAGCCTACACTTATTTACCTCTTTTTCATATCACCTCGATGGGTGTGACGATGGGCAGTTTTATCGGGGGGGCGCGGCTGGCCCTGGACACCGAATTTAACGTTTTCGGCTTCTGGGAACGAATTCGCCGGGCTAACGCGGTGGTCTTTCCTTACCTGGGCGCGGTGTTGCAGATGTTGTATTCTCGCCCGGCCCGACCGGACGATGCCGACAACCCGGTAACTCATGCGCTGGGAGGGGCGGCTCCAAAGGAAATCTGGGAAGCTTTTGAGAAACGCTTTGGCTTGCGTATTCTGGAAACCTACGGCCAGAGCGAGTGGATGGGTATCTGGGTCCGTCACCCTGAAAGCTGGAACCGGGTGGGAGCCGCCGGAAAAGCCCCGCCGCGCGCTGAGATTCGGATTGTGGACGAAACCGATCAGATTTTGCCGCCCAATACGCCCGGCCAGATCATAATGAAACCGGCCTCGCCCGGCCTGATGATGAGCGGCTATTACAAAAACCCGGCCTTAAACGCCCGTGTTTTCAAAGATGGCTGGTATTATACCGGCGATATGGGGGAACTCGATACCGACGGTTATTTGTATTTCCGGGGTCGTCTCAAAGATTATATCCGGCGGCGCGGCGAGAATATTTCCTCGTTCGAGATCGAGCAGATCGTTAATAGTCACCCGGCCATCCTGGAAACGGCGGCGGTCGGTGTCCCCTCCGACTACAGCGAAGAAGAAGTAATGCTGTGCGTGGTGCTGAAGCCGGGCCAGCACCTCGAACCGCTCGAACTGTGGCGGTGGTGCAAGGAAAAGTTACCGCTTTTTATGGTGCCGCGCTATCTAAAGTTTCTGCCGGAGTTGCCCCATACCCCGACCCAGCGGGTCCGTAAATTTCTACTGGCGGAAGGCGGGAAAGCCGGAGCCTGGGATCGCAAAGCCAGCACTCATCTACCCGGCGATCAGGATGTTTAATGCGAGTTGAGCCAGTTCTTAAAATTACTCAAATTCAAACAGGGATATTAATGTGAAGAAACCAAACTATTCTATTTTATTTACAACCGGGGTCCTGACCGCCGGACTGCTGTTTTTCTCGCTGGCGGTCCAGGCGGCGTTTAACTTTAATGATGGTGGGTTTGCGACGACCTGGAACCGGGTGGATAAACCGGTCCAGGATAACGCCAATCCGGGCCGGGGTTATACCTGGGGACCGGTGGTGTCCGGTAGTGAAAGCCAGACCGGGGAGCTGTATAACGGTGCTACCCGCAAAGTTCAGTATTTCGATAAAGCCCGAATGGAGGTTAACAATCCGGCGACCAACCCGGCTGATCTTTATTATGTGACGACCGGACTGCTGGTAAAAGAGATGGTGAGCGGCCAGAGACAGGATGGGGATAGCCTTTATACCCCCCTGGTTCCGAGCAGTGTCCAGGTGGCCGGCGACTCGAACGAAACCGGTCAGACCAACGGGATCGCCCCGGTTTATGCCAGTTTTAAGAATACCGGAACTTTTGCCGCTCAGACTAGCCCGGCAGCCCCAAATGGCCTGATCAATAGCCGGATTGATAAAGCCGGGGCCGTCAGTTCGTTTGAGCCGCCCGAAATACAGCTTTTAGGCACTTACGACCCGGTGACCGACCACAATATTGCCCAGGTGTTTGATAAATTTAGCAATGCCAGTGGGCCGGTCTGGAACGGCAGCGCGATTGTCAATGGGCCGGTTTTTTTTAATAACCCGGTCTATGTGCTGGGTCGCCCCCTGACCGAACCTTACTGGAGCAGGGCGGTGGTGGCCGGACAGGAGCGGGCGGTGCTGGTTCAACTTTTTGAACGGCGGGTGCTGACTTATACTCCCTCCAATCCTGACCCTTACAAGGTGGAAATGGGCAACGTCGGGCAGCACTATTACCGCTGGCGTTACCAGATTAATGCGCCGGTTCCGCCGACCGCTACGCCTCCCCCTGTCGCCCCTACACCGACCCCGCCACCGCCCGCGCATCCGGTGCCGGTCGCCAGTACGGCTATTACCAGTACAACCTTTGGCGGCAAAGGTACTTTGCAGGATCAAAATTTTATCAGCCCGATTCTGAAGCTGGAAGTGCCGTACCAGATATATTTGCCGCCCGGCTACGCCCACTCTTTCCAGCGTTATCCGGTACTGTATGCTCTGCACGGCTATGGCGGCAATTATCACGAATGGAACGAATATGGTTTGATTGGCCGGGCCGACGATCTGATCGGGGCGGGTACTATTCAGCCGATGATCATCGTTTTACCCTATGGGGCGCAGTCTTACTGGCTTAATCACGCCGATAACGGGCCGCGCTGGGGCGATTATACGGTCTACGATGTGGTAAACTTTATTGATGCCAATTACCGCACGCTAGCCGACCGTAACCACCGGGCGATTGGTGGCCTGTCGATGGGTGGGCACGGCGCGTTACAAAATGGCTTTAATCACCCCGAAGTGTTTGGCATTATCGGGGGGCACAGTCCCACCCTTCGTACTCTCGACCAGAATCCCGGCTATTTTGGCGATGCGGCTTATTTTGCCACTATCGATCCGGAGTCCCTCGCCCGTACCAAAGACCTCTCCAGTCTAAAAATCTGGCTGGACATTGGGCAGGACGATGGAGCCTGGATATTCAGGATGCGTGACCTACACCAGGTTATGCTCGACCGGCAAATCGCTCATATCTGGCAAAATTGGCCGGGTGAACATAGTGGGGTTTATTGGGCCAGTCATACCGTTGATTATCTGAAATACTATTCGGATAATTTTGCAAGATAGAGGGTAAACTTATGCAGCGTATAGTTATAACCGGCCTGGGTGCTATTACCCCGCTTGGCAATACGGTTGAAGAATTCTGGCAGAACCTGACGGCAGGGGTATCCGGGATCGATCTGGTTACTCAATTCGAGACGGATAATTTGCCGGTTCGGATCGCCGGTGAGGTAAAAGGCTTTGAGGCCCGTCAGCATATGGACATTAAGGCTTCCCGGCGGATGTCGCGGGCGGCCCAGTTCTCGGTCGCCTGTGCCCGCCAGGCGATTGCCGATGCCGGGCTGGAAATTACCGATGCCAACCGGGAAGACATCGCGGTGGTGGTCAATAGCGGTGGGGCCGGTCTATGCGAGACTTACTGGGAGACGCTGACCTTTGATAAAAAAGGCCCGGATCGGGTCAGCCCGTTTTATGTCCCAATGATGGCCCCGAATATGGCAAGCTGTCAGGTTTCCATGACCTTTGGCATAACCGGCCCGGCCATGACCGCGTTGGCAGCCTGTGCCAGTGGTGTAACGGCTTTTCTGGACGCGGTCAGGTTACTCCGGTCAGGTGAGGCGACGGTCGCCATTACCGGTGGCACCGAGGCTACCCTTACCCCGCTTTCGCTGGCTTCGCTGGCAAATATGCATGCCCTCAGCCGCCGCAACGACGAGCCTCAAAAGGCCTGCCGCCCATTTGACCGCGACCGGGATGGCTTTGTGTTTGGCGAAGGGGCGGCAGTCTTTATCCTCGAAACGCTGGAGCATGCCCAGGCGCGCGGTGCCCGAATTATCGCCGAAGTGCTGGGTGGCGGCCAGACTGCCGACGCTTACCATATTACAGCCCCCTCACCGCACGGCGCGGGAGCCGCACGGGCCATCAAGAAGGCTCTTAGCGTAACTGGCCTTGAGATAGACGAAATTGATTATATTTGCGCTCATGGCACGGGAACCACTCTTAACGATGCCGCCGAAACCGAAGCGATCAAGACGGCCTTTGGCAAACGAGCCTACGAAATCCCAATCAGCTCGCCCAAGTCGATGGTCGGGCATTTGCTCGGCGGAGCCGGGGCAATTTCCGGTCTGGCGGCGGTCTTAGCGATACGCGATGGGATTATCCCGCCCACGATCAATCTGGATAACCCTGCCGCCGATTGCGACCTGGACTATGTGCCAAACCAGGCTCGCCACCGCCCGGTAAGAGTTGCGCTAATTAATGGCTTCGGATTTGGCGGCCAGAATGCGGTAGCCGCTTTCAAGGCTTTTGAGCTTTAATTTATCTGGAGAGTTTTGGTGGCTACTCAGGCGATACTTGGCATTGACATCGGGGGTACCAAGTTGGCGGCAGGTGTAGTAACTCGCTTGGGCCAACCCTTATCCTATTTGCGGGAGCAAACCCGCCATGCCGCCGGGGCCGAAGCTTTGTTCGAGCAGGTAATAACGCTGTCGCAACAGGCGATCAAGGCCAGTCCGGTTACTCCCGTGATGGTGGGGGTTGGCTGTGGCGGGCCGATGGAGTGGCCGGAAGGCCGGGTATCCCCGCTCCATATCCCGGTCTGGCGGGCTTTCCCCCTCAAACAAAGGCTGCAAGAAGTTTTCGGTTGGCCGGTTGAGGTCGATAACGATGCCAAAGCTTTCGCGCTGGGAGAAGCCCTGTTCGGGGCCGGGCAGGGAGCCACAAATATGCTGGGCATGGTGGTTTCGACCGGGGTCGGCGGTGGGATCGTTACCCAGGGCCAACTTTATCACGGCGCGACCGGCAACGCCGGGCATATCGGTCATGTGATTGTGGCCGAGGAAGGCCTGGCGTGCGATTGTGGCGCGGTGGGCTGTATGCTGACCTTTGCTTCCGGTACCTGGCTGGCGATCCGGGCCAGACTGGCCCTGGAAGCCGGTGAACCCAGCAGTTTAGCCGGACTGCCGCCGGTCGAGGTCAACGCGCATCAGGTAGCCCTGGCGGCCCGGCAAGGCGATAAGCTGGCCTTGCGCCTCTATGACGGGGCGGCACGGGCATTGGCAAGGGCGATTGCCAGCACCGCTAGCCTGTTTGACCTGGATCGGGTGGTCATGGGTGGTGGTGTCACCGAGGCCGGAGATTTGCTGTTTGAGCCGTTACGCCAAGAATACGCTCGCCGCGCCCGGCTGACTTTTACTCACCATGTTCAGATTTTACCGGCCTCGCTAGGACCCCAGAGCGGCGTAATCGGGGCGGCCTCCCTGATGCTGCAATCCCACTCTGCTCAGATTTAGTAACCGGTTTTAGGGCCGGTTGATAATTCCCACTATTTTTACTATTTTACTTGATCACCTCAGAAGGTTTGAGGAAACACCCTTAACCCCTCAAGGGGTAGGTTAAAAATTTCGCTTTTTTTCATAATGGTTAAAAAACCCTTAAAAAGAAGTAACTATTCACCTTACCACCAAGAAAATTAGCGGGGTAGGTAGGGGTGCAACCCCTGCGCGGGGTTAGGGGTGGGGTCTGAACAGATACAAAAAGAAAAAGTAAAATTGCCTCTTGACAAATATTAACACTTGTAATACTATTTACATTGTAAACCAAAACTAATATGTAAAACTTTGTAAAGAGGTTTAACTTGACCCAGACCCGGCGTGAGCGATTACGTGAATCGACATTAGATGAAATCAAACAGGTGGCGATCACTCAGATTGGTTTAAATGGGGCGGCCTCATTGTCGCTACGGGCAATTGCGACCGAGATGGGGTTAAGTGCGCCGGCCCTGTACAATTACTATAATAGCCGGGACGAACTGGTTACGGCTTTAATAGTAGATGCTTATATCTCTTTGGGGGATACCACCGGTGCCGCTAAAGTTGCGTCTGGCACCTACGGCGAGCAATTTCTGGCGGTATCTGTGGCCTTTCGGGAGTGGGGCTTGCGGCACCGGGAACAATTTATTTTGATCTATGGCAGCCCAATTCCAGGCTACCACGCTCCCGCCGAAGTCACCACGCCCGTCTCGCAACGCGCTACCGAGCCTTTTGTTCAGATTCTGGCCGATGCCTGGCAAGCCGGTGAACTTACCATTCCGGCCCAAAATGCCGGGCTTACCGGCGAAAGTCACCGGCACATCGAGGCTTTATTCAAATCAAGAAATATAACTATGCCAGCCGCTTTGATCCAGATAATGCTGGCCGGGTGGGGACAAATTCACGGATTGGTCTCGCTCGAACTCTACGGGCATCAGGATTACTTGGGTACCGATATGGCTGAAATATATCGCACTCAGGTAATAATTTATCTTCGCAACATAGGGTTGTTACCCTACTAAATTCCGTCCAACAGTAAAAGAGCGTGGGAAGCGGGAAGCCGGTTGGTTTACCCCTGGCTTTTGGTTGCCCTTTTCAAATCCACCGGGCAGGTTCTAAGACCTACCCTGGCTTAACGCTGCTTTTTGGTGGGTTTGTGGGCTGTGGACTGTACTAAATACAATTTTTGAAAATAGTAAGGAGAAAACCTATGGCAACCAACCATACTAACGAAATTCACCTGATTTTTGGCAACGGGCCGGTGAGCAAAGCCGTTGTGAGCGAACTGTTGCGGCAGGGAAAACAGGTGCGGGTAGTAAACCGGAGTGGCAAAGCGACTGTCCCGGCGGGGGTACGTGTACTCAAAGGCGACGCGACCGACCCGGCCAGCACCCGTGAAGTTTGCCAGGGTGCCAGTGTGGTTTACCAGTGCGCCCAGCCTTCCTATACTCAATGGCCTCAACTTTACCCGGCCTACCAGGCGGGTATCATCGAAGGGGCGGCTGCCGCCAATGCCAAACTGGTGGTAGCCGAAAACCTGTATATGTACGGCCCGGTGAGCGGACCGATCCATGAAGATTTGCCGTTTGCCGCCACTACTCGCAAGGGCATCGTGCGGGCGAAGATGGCTCAGGCTTTGATGGAAGCTCACAAGGCGGGTAAAGTGCGGGCGACCGCCGGGCGAGCTTCCGATTTTTTTGGCCCGGAAGCCGGAGAGCAAGGTAGCTTTGGGGACCGGATTATTCCGCCGATGCTGGCCGGTAAAAAAGTTTCCGGTCTGGGTAATATCGACTTACCCCATACCTACAGTTATGTTGAGGATTTCGGCAAAGGTCTGGCAATTCTCGGCACTCACGACGAGGCGTTTGGACAGGCATGGCATATTTCCCACGCGCCGACTACTACCACTCGTGATATGCTGACCATGTTTTTCCAGCAAGCGGGCTTAACGCCCAAAATCGGGGCTACTCCGGACATTATGATTAAAATGCTAGGCTTGTTTGTACCGGTCATTCGTGAAGTTGGCGAAATGCTCTACGAGTTCAACAAACCGTTTGTGGTGGACAACAGTCGCTTCGACCGGGCATTCGGCAATATTGCTACCCCTCACGAGGAAGCTATCCGCCGGACTCTAGCCTGGTACCGCCGCCAAACACAAACGGCCAATGCAAAATTGGCTTAACCAGCTATCAGGCAATACGCGGAAAGGCTGGGAGGGGTGCCCCGGTGTCCGTCATCACCTTTACCTCACCTGCCGGACTGACCTGCATTTGCCAGCTATGATTGCTCTGGGGACGGGCCATACCGGGGGGCAAGGTTCCCGGCCAGATCAGCGAGAAGGTAATTTCCCAGTTACCACTATTGTTAACCGCAAGGGTGGTACCTTTGACATTACTCTGGCAGACCGCCGCAGCACTACCATTGTCCTGCCCACCCGGATTAGCCGGAATATTGCCACAGGTGGGATAGGTATAAAGTTTTGAGCCGGGCGCATCCGGCAGAGCCTGTAACCATTCTCGCTGGTCAGGCCGTAACGAACTGCTGATTTTGGCTTTGCTCATCGCAATGGCGGATGCCATACTTGGTACTACCGAACCGCTGGCTGCAATGGTGGGGGTAGCCGGTTTAGCGGAACGCGCCACCGCCACACTGGTGGAAGCCGTAGTCTGGCTGGCTGGTTGGGTCGGCGTAGCCGGGGCCTCGGTCGTGGCCGGGATCGTCGGTTGGAGTGCCGTAGTATTATTGGGTGTGGTGACACTGGCTGTGGTAACTTCCGCAACTGTAGCGGTTGGAGGGCTGTCGGTAGTAATTGCCGGAGCAGTCGTCGCAGTCGTGCCGGTTGTCGGATTGGTGGTCGCCGCCGGTAGATTGGTAGCGGTGGTTGGATCGCCGCAAGCTACCAGCAAAATACTAAAAAGTCCGGTAATGATCAAGGCCGGGGGATATAATTTCGTCCGGCGCGTGTTCAAGCCAAATCTTCTCAAATTCATTTTTTTACTCATACAGCCGCTTCTCCTATCTTTTATCTTTCAAGTTCTTTTAGAGTTAAAGGCAGATAACCTGGCTATCGAGTAGACGCGTGATATAGTGGGCAGTCAGGTAACTCAGTAAATAGAGTCTTAATATATATAACGCAAGAAGTGGCCCTAACATTACGCAGGATTGAAAAATTGCTCTAAATCAGCTATCCGCCACTGTAAAGACCGGTTAAAATTTTCTTGCCTATCAGTTTAACCCTGGCTGTCTACTTGTGAAGTTTTGAAAATAAATCGGGAGCTTTTTGAATTGCCTGGCGAGACGAATGTGTTAGAATTAATGGTGTAATAATTACCAAGAAGCCAATTGCGTTTCACTTCAGATAATTACCGAACAATGACTACCGAGAAAATCAAAACAAAAGGCTAAAATGAAAAAACTGGTGGTATTTGACCTGGACGGGACCGTAATCGATTCGGCGGCGGATATTGGCGAGGCAATTGCCCAGGCAGCGACCAGTGTTTGTGGTCTGCCGCCCGGTACGATCACGCTTGAGCAAACCCGCCCCCTGACCGGCAAAAGCCTGGAAACCATGTTTACAATGTTACTCCCGGCGGGTCAGGTTTACCCGATGGCCGAACTTATCCAGGCATACCGGGCTTACTATATCGAGCATTGCGCCGTCCACACCCGGCCTTATCCCGGTATGCTTGATTTACTGGTTGAACTCAGGCAGCAGGGCTTAAAACTGGCAATCGCTACCACCAAAGCCAAAGCCAGCGTTGATCCGGTCGCGGCCCAACTCGGTCTGGGCGAGTATTTTGACCTGGTGCAGGGGGTTGAAGGCTTTCCCAGCAAACCCGACCCCTTCATTTTAAACTTGGTTATGCAAAAGCTGGAATTTCTCCCGGCCCAAACCATGATGGTCGGCGATACCGATAACGATGTCCTGTGTGCGCAGGCTGCCGGGGTAGCCGTATGTGCGGTAAGCTGGGGTAGCTGGTCGGCCCGCCAACTCGCCACCCTCCAACCGGATTATCTGGTTGATCAGGTGGCCGAACTGCGGGCAGTTTTTACCAGGCTGGGTATCTTATCTTGAATAAAGGGCTGACTTATTTCTGCTGGGCTTGCCAGGCAGCATAAACCCCGGCCATTTGCGCCAGGTGTTCCGGCACGTGCCGCTCGTAGATGTCCAACCAGGTCGCCATATTCATCGGACCACTTTCCGAATGGATCGCCATATTCGCCCAGACCGTCGCCGGTTGAGCTTTTATCAAATTGTAAGTGTTGAGCCTCAGCCAGCGAAAAAGCTCAATCGCCGCCTCGGTGCTTTGCCCGGCGTAATTCAGGGCGATACCCCACTGATTTTCATCGTAACCCATCAGACTGGCCCCCGGTTCGGCGATAAAACGTCGCGCCCGTACAAAGCTGTTGGCCTCGCTATCGGTGATATGGATTATCAGTTCGTGGATGCTCCATTCTTCGGGGGAAGGTTTGTAAACCCACATTTCGGTTGGAAAAGCCTTCAAGCCGTTAGTAAGAGTTTCGTAAGCGGCCCCATAGGCCTCGATTTTAGCTTGTCGTTCGTTATCGGTCATTATTACTGCCCTTTATTGCCTTTCTTAATATTAATCTGTTTGGTTCAAAGCTTCTGGCCTGGTTGCCCGCTTTACTTTCTGATCGTCTGGACCGTCTTCCCAATACCATTTATCCGGACGATAAGTCAGTATTGGAAGTGTCCGTGCAGGAGGTTGGTCAGGAGACAGGCTTACTATAACATTAACTTTATTTCTGGCAAACCGCCTCTTGACGATGCTGTTAAATTATAACAAAATCTTTTATTCAAAAATGGAGGTACTCAGCTTGACTACTTCAGAGACCGGGCCGGACAGGTCAAGTGCCTCAGATGACGAGCCGCTTTCCCTATTTGACGCTCTGGAGAAGCGTTTTAATGGTGAGGTCGCCCAAACCTTATTGACGCGTATAGCCCTGACCGGTATCACTCGCACGCTTGAACGCTATGTTGTGACCAACGGCTTACCGGTAATGTTTCTAATTAATTATCAGCGGCTCGAAACCTGGCAACAAGAGGCTCACCGGTATTTACGGGCGAAGAATTTAATTGAGATGATGGTAGCTTTTGTAGATCAGCCGGAACTGGACGGTCAGATTGTGGATAACGGTTTGCCGGTATCCGACCGGCCTGAAGGAGTGCTAGGTGATAAAGAAACCTTGATTATGCTGCCGCCGGACGACCCCCTCAATCAGAACTGGTTTTTGTTAATCCTGACGGCCCATCTTAGCATACTGTTGTGCGGCAAAGCTACCGATAGTTCGCGCGGTCAGGACGCCTCACGTGAATACGAAACCTTGATCAGCTTTGAACCACCGGTTATTAATTACTCGTTGGACCTTATGGAACAGGCTCTTAAACGCTACCAACCGGGCAAGCTCGCCAGTTTTCAGGCACAGCGCGACCAGTTAAAGCCGATCCCCCCCGACCCCCACGCTGTCGGTTTATTGACGGCGCAGTTTGTAGACCAGGTTCATTTCTATCGCCAAAAAGGCCGGCAATTGGACCAGGAAAAGGCGATGCGGGCTACTATAGGCCGGTTACTGCACGATGCCAGCCAACCGGTTACGCTTTTGGTAAATTTGCTCGATTTTGCCCGACGGCACAACCAGATTTCGCCTGAAGAAATAGAAATGTTGTTAGGCTCGGCCAACCAGCTAAAGCAGATTCTCGACCATCTGCGCGAGGTCAACCGCTTCCGCACCAGCAAAGTCGGTGGTAACGAATATTTGGATACCGGCAAAGCGTTTTATTAACCTTTGGTCGGCTTTTTTCTTGACAGGGGTGGCCGGTTCTCCTATCATCGGGCGGATTGATAGCCAAACGACCGGTCCCCCGACCTTAGAAATTGGAGTTGCTTTTTGACAAAGACCCTTAGCGATAGCCGGTTGGCAAATCTGGGAGCCAACGCCATTCTGGATACCTTTGATACCTACCAGACCTGGTTTAAAATTATTACCCGGCGGGCCAGGACCCGTTTTGAAAATCGAGAGTGGCATCCAGGGCAGCTTGACGCCAGCGAACGGTTAAATCTGTACAAACAAACCATCGATCAACTGGTCCCGGAAGTGCGCGAGTTGTTGGGCGACCGCCTCCAGGATAAACTGGTCTGGTCGAGCCTCAAGGCGGTTTACTCCGGTTTGCTGGCCGGGCGGCGTGACTGGGATATTGCCGAGACTTTTTTTAATTCGGTGACGCGTCAGATTTTTGCGACGGTCGGCCTCGATCCGCAAATTGAGTTTGTGGATAGTGATTTTGAAAGCCCACCAATCGAGTCTAACCTGCCGGTCTACAAAACTTATGCTACCCCGGCCACGACCCGCCAGTTGGTGGAACAGATTCTGGCCGATTTTCCTTTTAAGACGGCCTACCAGAATTATGAGAGAGATGTTCAGGCGGCGGCTATCGAAATAGACAGCTATATTAACTATGGGCCGACCAACACTATCAGCCGGGCTGAAATGATTACTTCGGTTTTCTACCGGGGTAAAGGGGCCTACCTGGTAGGCCGGGTGTGGTGTAACGATCAGGCGGTTCCGCTGGCCTTTGCGCTCTTAAATACTGCTCAGGGTCTGTTGATCGATGCGGTGGTAATGAACGAAGACGAACTGGGTATCGTTTTCAGTTTCACGCGCTCCTATTTTCACGTCGAGGTAGAACGCCCCTACGACCTGGTGCGCTTTCTAAAGAGTCTGATGCCGCGAAAACGCCTGGCCGAACATTACATTTCGATTGGCTACAATAAACACGGCAAAACCGAGCTATACCGCGATTTGTTACATCACCTGTCAGTCTCAACCGACCAGTTTGAGATCGCGCGGGGTGAACTGGGCATGGTGATGAGTGTCTTTACCCTGCCTTCGTTCGAGGTCGTCTTCAAAGTTATCAAAGACCGTTTTGCCTATCCCAAGAACTCCACCCGGCAGGAAGTAATGGCTCAGTATCAGATGGTTTTTAAGCACGACCGGGCCGGTCGCCTGGTAGACGCTCAGGAATACGAACACCTCAAGTTTGATCGCAAACGTTTTTCAGCCGACTTGCTGGCACACCTGCGCGAGGTGGCGACAAAAACCGTGACGATTGAGGATGATTTTGTAATTGTAAAACACGTCTATGTCGAACGGCGGGTGATACCGCTTAATCTTTATGTGCGAGAGGCTGAACCGGCGGCAGCAGAAGCGGTGGTGGTCGAAATGGGTAACGCTATCAAAGACCTGGCGGCCACCAATATTTTTACCGGTGATATGCTGCTCAAAAATTTTGGTGTTACTAGGCATGGCCGGGTGGTTTTCTACGATTACGATGAGTTAACCAGCCTGACCGATTGTACTTTCCGGCATATGCCCGAAGCGACTACCCCCGCCCAGGATATTGCGGACACCCCCTGGTTTAGCGTAGGTGTAAACGATGTTTTCCCGGAAGAATTTAAGTATTTCCTGGGTTTGGGTGGCCGCTTGCGCGAGGTGTTTATGCAGCACCACGCCAATTTGTTTGAGGTAAGTTTCTGGCAAAAAATCCAGGCTTACCACAAAGCCGGTGAGGTGTTGGATATTTTCCCATATAAACAAAGCCAGCATTTATCCAGCCAGACCAGAACCGAAAATCTTTTTTCGGATGTCTCACATTCACGGCTGGTGAACGACTTCTAAAGGAGCCTTTAAGTTGAAACGTAGCAGGAGCAGTTCGAGAGCGGCAAAAACCTGGTTGATCTGGCTTAGTCTGTTGGTCGGTTTAAGTGCCTGTGGCGAGTCGGCCACCCCGCTCACGGTCAGCCCCGCGCCACCCGTGACAATCCCGTCGACTGCCTTTGCCCCTCCCGCGACTTCCACCACGACGGTTGCTCCTTCCTCTACCGCCGTAGTGACTCTGGCCGCGACGGCTGCCGGGCAGAGTACACCCCCGGTAGCGACGGTTGAACCGGCAGTCGCGCCGACTATCACCACCGGCCCCACGCCCGCCCCGGCCCCGCTAACCGCCAGTTGGGTCAAGGACGGCGTTTGCTACGAGGTGTTCGTCCGCAGTTTCTTTGATAGTAACGGCGATGGCAAAGGCGACCTGAACGGCCTGATCGCCAAACTTGACTATCTTAACGATGGGAACCCGGCTTCGACTAAAAGCCTGGGGGTCAATTGCCTCTGGTTGATGCCGGTAACGGCTTCACCCAGCTATCACGGCTACGATACGACCGATTATTTTAAGATTAATCCCGATTACGGCACCAATGAGGATTTCAAACGGTTGATGCAGGAAGCCCACAAACGCGGCATTTATGTGATTACCGACCTGGTGTTAAATCATACTTCCAACCAGTACGATTGGTTCAAACAGGCTACCTCCAGTCCGCAATCCAGCTACCGCGACTGGTATATTTTTAATCCGATCAATCCCGGTTATCGCGGTCCCTGGGGCGATCAGGCCTGGTGGCCTGCCTCGGATGGGGCTAATTTTTACTATGGCCTGTTTGGCAAAGATTTGCCCGATCTGAATTTCCGCAACCCGGCGGTTACTAAACAGATGGACGAAGTTACTCGCTACTGGTTGCAGGAGATGGGGGTCGACGGTTTCCGGTTGGATGCCGCCAAACATCTGATCGAGGATGGCCGCAACCAGCAGAATACGCCTGAAACCCACGCCTGGTTGCGCGATTTCCGCAAGTTCTATAGCTCAATCAAGCCCACCGCTTTTACGATTGGCGAGATCAACGGCCCCGCAACCGAGTTAAACGGCTATTACCCGGACCAGCTGGACGCTTACTTTGAATTTAGTCTGGCGCAGAGCTTTGTCAAAAGCGCGAGCAATGGACAGGCTTCCTTTGTCGGGCTGGTCAAAGATGCGGACAGCCATTGGCCTTTGCAGCGGTATGGCACTTTCCTGACTAACCACGACCAGACCCGCGTAATGAGTGTGCTGGAAGACCCGGCCAAAATGAAGATGGCAGCTACCGCCTATCTCACCTCACCCGGTCTACCTTTTGTCTATTATGGCGAGGAAATCGGGATGCGGGGAGCCAAGCCCGACCCTCAGATACGCACGCCTATGCAGTGGAGTGGCGCAAATCAGGGCGGTTTTACCACCGGGACGGCCTGGGAAGCCCTCCAACCGGAGACAGCCCAGGTAAATGTCCAGGAACAGGAGAGCGATCCCAATTCGCTGCTAAATCTGTACCGCAACCTGATCCACCTGCGCCGGGTGCATCCGGCTCTGGCTCAGGGTAGTTTTACCCCGCTCACCAGCAGTGCCTTTGGGGTAGCGGCCTATCTGCGCCATACCGACCGCGAAGATGTGCTGGTGGTCATTAATATGACCAATACCGCCGTGACCGACCTCAAGCTTTCGGCGGACCAAACCGATCTGGTCGAAGGACGCTACACATCCAACGGTCTGCTCACTATCAATATGGCTACCCCAACCCCGGTAGTCGTTCAAGCCGGAAAAGCCGGTGCTATTTCCGATTTCGCGCCACTGGCTAACCTGCCCGCCCACAGTGCTACTATTTTCTCTGTGAAAAAGTAGATTGGCTCAACGCCGCAAACCGGGCTGGCCGGGTAAATAGCAAGCCGGTTGCACAACTTCTCGGACGCGTCTACAATCTATAATTATAATAACGAGTACGAGGTAAACACCAGCCCGCCGTATATCCGACCCGAAAAGAAAAGAGCAATCCGTGATAATTGACCCTCTCAAGATAAATCCACGCGACGCCTACCAGTTGCTGATCGGCTCGGTGGTTCCCCGCCCCATCGGCTGGATTTCGACTATTTCTGAGGACGGCACCTTTAATCTGGCTCCCTACAGTTTCTTTATGGGAGTAACTGGCGACCCACCGACGGTCGCGGTTTCGTGTAACAAGCGGCACGGCGCGAAGAAAGATACCCTGGCAAATATCGAGGCCAATGGCGAATTGGTACTAAATCTGGCGGTCGAAGAACTGGCCGAGCAAATGAATGCCAGCAGTGCCGAATTTAGCCCGGCTGTAGATGAATTCGCCGCCTGTGGGTTAACCCCGGCCCCTTCGCAAGTGGTCCGGCCCCCACGTGTCGCCGAATCACCGGTTAATATCGAGTGTAAACTTCAGCAAATCATTTACACCGGTCGCAACGAATCCACTGGCCTTATCATTGCCGAGGCCAAGCTCTGGCACGTTCGGGACGACCTGGTGACTCCCCAGGGTACGATTGATGTCACTCGCCTACACGCTATCGGGCGGTTATCGGCCAGTTGGTATACACGTACCCACGATCTATTCGAGATGATCCGACCGGTAAATACCGATTAAAACTTTTGGCACTTTCTTTCCCTGATGCGCAGACCGCCGACACTACCGAACCGGCCCCCAACGCCCCGGTTAGTAAACCAAAAGCGGTCGGACCGGTTTTCAATACCTCGGTTACAAAACTTCCCTTAAAACTGTGCGCTGACTAATATTTCTTTAATGATCCTATGGTAAATCTTTTTACTATAGATTATAATAACTTCTAGCAGACAATTATTTACCAAATTTTATTTAGTAGTTATAGTAAAAATACAAAAAAAAGGCTTTTCCAGGAGAAACACTTTGGTTTGCTCAAATTGCCGTCAGGCCAACCCCCCCGGTTCGATTTTTTGTAAAAACTGCCGACTTGCTTTGAATGCCGCCAGCCCGGCGAACAGTTCTTCGGCCAGTCCCTTCGATGATTATTTACCCGGCTGGATGCAACCACAATCGGCTCAAAACTCAAAGGCTGCTACGCCTTCCGCCAATCTAGGTGTCTCGATTGAGGATTTACTAAAAGCCACCGAATTATCGACTTTTTCCACCGCTAGCAATCTACCGACAGCGGTTGCCAGCCCGTCCAACGCCTCTGCCTTGCCCTTACCGCCCCCGCCGCCGGACTTTAGCTCTCGAAACCTCAATACCCGCCCCGGCTTTCCGTCGAACTTTAATAGCAGTTTTGCCAGCCCGGCGTTTTCGCCGTCAGCCGCGCCTCAAAAGGATTTGCCGTTTCCTACTTTTGAGGAACCTCCGCTATGGTCGAAACCGGCTAGCCCGAAAAGCACCTGGAATGAGCGGTCGGCCCCTAATACCGGAAATACCTCCTTTAATAGCTCTTTTAGTACTTTTTCAACGGTGGCCGCCGCCCCTGAAAGCTCCCCGACTACCGCTAAGTATGAAACACCGGGCTACGGGGTCGAGCGCGGGTTTTATTTCTATACAAATGATGAAGGCGAACTTGTTTTGCACGAACTGGCCGGGTGGTTCGGGCGGGTATTTGCCACGCTTATCGATGCGGTGATAGTAGCCATTATTCTGTTTATTTTTAATAACACTATCGGTAATTACCTGCTGGGGGTTCTTTCCCAGAATGGAGCCGACGCACGCGCGCTGCGCCAGGCAAGTCAGAGCGGAGATGTACAGGCTTTTGGCGATGCTTTCAGTCATTATGTGACTTTTGCCAGCATTGCTACCGGTTTGCTCTCGACTACTATCTCACTATTGTATTACAGCAGTCTGGTAATGTTGCGCGGCAATACGCTGGGCCAATCGATTATGGGAATTCGAGTAGTGGGGACCACCGGACCGGTCCGTCTCTACGGTTCGTTTATCCGCGCCCTGTATGGTGCGGTTCCAGGCATCGTCTGGCTGTTTTTAATACCCGATATTATCGGCGGTTTCGTGGGGGCATTATTTGCTAGTTTAGCCTCTGGTTCGTCCGATAGCGGTTTGTCGGCACTTAGCGATCTGCTTTTTCGGGCTTTGGGACCGCTGCTGGCTATAATTATACTTTACATACTGGTTGTAGTCGGGTTTGTCTGGGCACTATTCGACAAAAATCACCAGGGCTGGCACGATAAACTGGCCCGCACCTACGTGGTTAGAAAGCAACCCGCTCAGTAAAAGTCCTAAAAATATAATGGTTATTCTAAATAAAAAACCGGCAGAGCAATTTTAGCTTTGCCGTTTTTGATTTTTTAGCTTTGAAAAGATTTGCCAGCTATACTGCCTGGAAACTCGGCTTATAACACCTCGTAATTCCCACCGCAAATATCTTTGATCAGCTCACAGACCTGGTCGAGTGCCTGTTCCAGGTAGTCGCGGTTGGTCTCACGATTACCCTGCACGTACAGGGCGAACTGGGTGGTATCTTTGGTAATGCGGGTTTCGGCGCACTGTTTGATGTCCAACCGGCACAGGATTTTTTTATCGTCCATACAGGCATATTCGCCCGCTTCGACCGTGACCGGGGCAATCTCACCCAGCGGAGTATACAATTCGCTGCCGTCGGTAAGCCGGAAACTTACGTCGCCCTGGATATGCGCAATATCGTGCGCCCCAATCGAAAGCTGTGTCCGAGCTGATACCAGGTTGTAACAATCGACAACCGTATTGATGTTGGGTAAGCGGCCATTGCGCTGGATAAGATTTATCAGGTGGGCCGCCGGGGGAGTAAAGGTATCGCGCAAGGTAGGCGAATAAAGCTCACGGTAGGCCTGGAGAATCGGGCTTTGACTGGCATCTATGGCCTGAATTTGTTCCATGACCTCTTTTTTGCGTTTCTCCAGCGGTTGACTTTTGTTGGAAACGTTTGCGCCTCTAACTACGGCCAACACTACATCAATTCCTAATACGCGAACGGCTGGCGATATAATCAATTTCATAGGTAAAATGACCCTTCTAATAAGTATAAGTTCTGTAGTGCCTGGTTTACACGTTACAATTTAGCGTAAAGTAATCCTGGCGCAAATTGTACTTGCTTGAAAAATTTGAACCATAAAATATATTAAAAAATAATTTAAATCTATATTAGTGGTTTCCAGTTCGTAATGCAATAGCCCTTTTTGGTTGTTAAATCTAAGGCTTTCAAGTTAAAAGATATTAGAGTACTCCTAGTCCCATCAGCCCTGATTTTAGGCGAAAATGACTTGCCATGACCGGGGGCTTGTGCTATCATGTGCCCATAAATCGCCCTACCGAGTTGGTGATGTTAACGAAGTTTTGATCCAACAGCTTCAACTAGGGAGTCGAATGGCGCGGAAGGTAGGCAAGGTCGCGGTTATGCCGCCTGGCTTGATGCTGAGATCCACGTATAGACACCCACCTGTGTTTAACAGGTTCAAAACCTAGTGCACACGGCCCGGTGGGGCTTTTTATTGCCTTTTTATAATTGTCGGCTCGTCCGGTTCCCTATTCTCATATTGTAATAAAGAGGCTCCTATGATTTACCTGTTTTTTGGCGAAGATCAGTTCTCCTTGACCCAGGAAGTAAATAAAATCAAGCAAGCAAACCTGACCCCGGACGCCGAGGATTTTAACTTTGCAAAAATTGACGCTCTAAAAAGCGGTTTTACAATCGATGATCTGTTCCAGGCCGCCGAAGCTTACCCCTTCCTAAGCGAAAAACGGGTGGTGATCGTTAGTAATTTGATGGGTAAGCTGGGCAAGAGTGCCGCCGCCGAAGAACGGGCACTAGCCAGGGGGACGCGTTCGGCTAAAAGCAAGGGACCGGGTACGCCTCGTGAGCGTTTTCTGGAATTTATCCCGCTAATGCCTACCACAACCGTTCTGATACTGGTCGAGGAGAAAGCTGCCAAAAACGATTTAATCTATAAGGCGGTAGATAAACACGGTGCCGTCCGGGAATTTTTACCGCTGAAGGATTTTGCCCTGGAAAAATGGATCGGCGAACACGCGGCCCAGAAAGGTATCAAGCTCGAAAGGGGTGTGGCCGAGCTTTTACGCTCTTATGTCGGGAGCGACCTCTACCGGTTGGCAAATGAAGTGGATAAGTTAGCGGCCTATGCCGGAGTAGATAAACCGATTACCCCCGCGATGGTAGAACTCCTGACCGCCGAGGTTCAGGAAACCAAAATCTGGGATTTGACCGATGCGCTGGCTGAACGTAAACTGGCGGCAGCCCTGCGGCATCTCAACCGGATGCGTAACGAAACGACCCTTAACAAGGCCGGGTTTACCCGCCAGGTATTTGGAATTATCTCCAAGCAGGTTTATGACCTGGTACGTATCCGCGATCTGCACGCTAACCGCAAGACCAACGGCGAAATCGCGGCGGCTATCGGGATGCACCCTTTCCGGGTTGAGAAAAGCATCCCACTGGCGCGTAAGTTTACCGCCGAACACCTCGACCGGCTTTATGCGCGCCTGACCGAAATGGACTACGCCGACAAATCTGGTCGGGCCGACCTCGCCACCCAACTCGATCTGCTGATTGCCGAAATCTGTCAGGCTCCCAACAATTAAGCGAAAGACCTAATAAAAGAGCCGCTTCCTCACAAAAGGAAGCGGCTCTTTTAAAACTTTCTAAACCTATTAATCATCCATTTCTTCAAAATCGTTGGAAGGATCGTCCTCGATTGGGTCGGTTAGGTCGACAAAATCGACCGAGCCAAGTAGGCTGGTATCTTCCTCGTGGTCGTGACCGTTGCCGTTGGTAACGATATGACCATTGCTGGATACCGGCAACCGCAAGCTATCCAGTTCGGAACCCTTGCCACGCACCATCGCGGCGGCGGCTTGTTCTTCGCGGATAACTGCCACCGAGGCGACGCTATCGCTCCGACCATTCCGCATGGTCATTACCATCACACCCTGCGAGGAGCGACCCTGCCGGCTAATGTCGCTGGCCGCGATCCGAGTAACCATTCCGCTGGTGGTCATAATCATCACTTCATCCTGGCTACGCACTACTCTGGTAGCGATAATTCGACCGGTTTTCTCGCTCAGACGCATTGCCATCACGCCCTGCCCGTAGCGGCGGTGGGTTGGGAACTCTTCCAGGCCGGTGCGTTTGCCGATCCCGTTGTAAGTAATGATAAAGAGGTCGGCGTTCGGCTCCACGATGTCCATGCCGACCACATAATCGGTTTCGTTGACCAGCCGGATCGCGTTTACACCGACCGCATCGCGGCCCATAGGCCGGACCTCGTCCTCGCGGAAGCGCACTGTTTTACCCTCGGCGGTGGTCATAATAACCTCGCCTTTTCCGCCGGTCTCCCAGACAAAGCTTAACTCGTCCTCGTCTTCCAACCGGATCGCGATCAAACCACTGGCCCGCACCGA
Organism: Chloroflexia bacterium; assembly: GCA_038322625.1. Classification (GTDB taxonomy): domain Bacteria; phylum Chloroflexota; class Chloroflexia; order Chloroheliales; family Chloroheliaceae; genus 54-19. The sequence goes on along the minus strand of JBBQGA010000022.1, from coordinate 66,134 downwards.
GGCAAACTCGCTCAGGTTCGAGCGTTTGATCTTACCGTTGCGGGTTGCCATGATCAGGTATTCCGATTTATCAAACTGAGTTACCGGTAGCACGCTGGTGATCTGCTCTTGCTGGGCTAAACTGATCAGATTGATCAGAGGTAGTCCTTTAGCGGTTCGACCGGAGTCGGGCAGTTCGTGGGCTTTTAGCTGGAAAACCCGGCCCTTGTTGGTAAAGAATAACAGGCTATCCAGCGTACTACAAATAATCGTATGCTTGACCGCATCTTCTTCGCGGGTGGTCATCCCGGTAATGCCTTTGCCGCCGCGTTTCTGGGTTTTGTAGGTGTCGTGCGGCAGCCGTTTGATATAACCTTTACCGGTCAGCGTTACCAGGATCAATTCATCCGGGATCAAATCCTCGACCGAGAAATCGGCCCCGATACCGGCCATAATAGTGGTACGCCGAATATCGCCGTACTTCTCGCGCAGTTGCTTGAGGTCTTCTTTGATCAAATCCATGATCTTGTAAGGGTTGTCCAGCAGGTCCTGCAAGTAGTCGATATTGCGTTTGATCTCGGTATATTCGTCCTGGATGCGCTGGCTTTCCAGGGCCGCCAGGCGGCCTAACTGCATTTCCAGAATGGCCTGGGCCTGTTCATCGCTCAGACCAAAGTTGGTGGTCAAGGCCAATTTGGCCTCGTCACGGTTCTTGGATTGCCGGATAGTCTGGATTACCGCGTCAATCGCGTCAATCGCTTTGAGCAAACCTTCCAGGATGTGAGCGCGGCGTTGAGCTTTATCCAGATCGAATTCGATCCGGCGGCGGATCACCAGTTGTCGCCAGGTGATGTGTTCGCGCAAAATCCGCTTGAGGGTCAGCAGCTTGGGTTCCATGCCGTTTTCGACCAGGGCCAGCAAGTTACAGCTAAACGAGGTCTGAAGCTGAGTATATTTGAATAACTGGTTCAGCACTTTTTTGGGTTGCGCGTCCCGCTTCAGGTCGAGGGTTAGCCGGATACCGGTCCGGTCGGTTTCATCGTTCATGTCAGCGATCCCGTCCAGTTTACCTTCGCGCACCAGGTCGGCAATCCGCTCCTGCAAAGTCTTTAGACTGACCAGATAGGGAATTTCAGTTACAATTATGCTAAAGCGGTTCTTATTTTCCTCGATATGGGCTTTGGCCCGGACGATGATCCGGCCTCGCCCGGTGCTATAGGCTTCCTTGATGCCGTCGCGGCCCAGGATTACGCCGCCGGTCGGGAAGTCAGGACCGGGCAGGTATTCCAGCAAGTCGTCGACTGTCGCATCGGGGTGATCGATCAGGTGGCCGAGGGCATCACACAGTTCGCCCAGATTGTGCGGCGGGATATTGGTAGCCATACCGACGGCGATACCCTGCGCCCCATTCAAAAGCAAGTTAGGCAGTTTAGCTGGTAGGGCCACCGGTTGCATTTCGCTGCCGTCGTAGTTCGGGACAAAATCGACCGTATTTTTATCAATATCCTGCAACAGATCGTCGGCGATCATCGCCATGCGGGCCTCGGTATACCGAGGGGCGGCAGGCGGGTCGTCTTCAATTGAGCCAAAGTTACCCTGTCCATCGATCAAAGGGTAACGCATTGAGAAATCCTGGACCAACCGGACCAGCGTATCATAGATCGCAGCGTCGCCGTGAGGGTGATATTTACCCATTACATCGCCGACGATACGGGCCGATTTACGGTAGGGAGTATTGAAGCGGATACTATTTTCGTGCATCGAGTAAAGAATACGCCGATGAACCGGTTTCAAGCCATCCCGCACATCGGGCAGGGCACGTTGGACGATTACACTCATGGCATAATCAAGATAGGCCCCCCGCATCTGTTGGTCGATGTCGACAACCTGAATATTACCCTGGTTTGAGTCAGCTACTCCGCCACTTTCCATAAATTTGTACTGTCCTCTATTTCCTCTAAAAACAATTCTTTAGATTGGACCAGGGTTATTGTTGCCTGGTCGCTGGTATCTTTAACCATATTAAATTTAACCTTCTTATTTTACGCTTTTTTAGCTCAAAAGTCAAAAAATCGAACATTTTTAGCTTTATATTTATCCCATTGCAAAGCCATAATTTATTAGCTTTTAACGAGTTTTGTTCTAATTAAACCAGTTTTCCGTTTTCCCTGCCGAAAGTTGAAAATAACCCTTAAATTAACCCTTCAAGAAGCATTATTTACCGGTAAGAAGGTTTGCGAACAGGTTTCGTTTGCATGGCTGGAGGGGGCGTGCTATAGTCGCCTTCCGAAAATAATAGCTGTCAAAATGGCTAAATTTTACTAAAAGGGCAGGAGCATCGCCAGTGAGCCATCCGGTGTCGGTCGTGATGACCGTTTTTAACGAGGCCAGCAATATGGAAGCAGTTTTGGGTTCGCTGCTGGGTCAGAGTCGCCCACCCGACGAAATTGTGGTGGTCGATGGTGGTTCGACCGATAGTACGGTTGCTATCCTTGAGCGAATGTCCCGGCATGAGCCACGTCTGCGCTTTATCCTCAAACCCGGCGCAAATATTTCGCAGGGACGCAACGCCGCCATCGAAGCCACTCGCCACGAACTGATCGCTGTGACCGATGCCGGGACGCGCCTGCCCACCGATTGGTTGCAAAATCTGCTGGCACCCTTCGACCGGTCCGATACCAGTGTGGTAGCCGGTTTTTTTCGCAGCGACCCACACCCGGCCTCGCCGTTTCAGATTGCGATGGGGGCGACCGTTTTACCGGCCAGTTATGAAATAAACCCGGCGACTTTTTTACCTTCCAGCCGGTCGGTGGCTTTCTGGCGGTCGGCCTGGCGGTCGGCGGGGGGGTACCCGGAATGGCTGGATTATTGTGAGGACCTGATCTTCGACCTGAATTTGAAAAAGCTGGGTTATAAGTTTAGCTGGCAGCCCAGAGCGGTGGCCCTGTTCGCCCCCAGAGCCTCGCTCAGAGCTTTCTGGCAACAATATTACCGGTATGCCAGGGGCGACGGCAAGGCCGGTTTATTTTTGAAACGCCATCTCCTGCGCTATTTTAGCTATGGAGTGGTCGGACCGCTCGGTGTGGGGCTGGCCTGGCGTAAAACCTGGCTCTGGCCCCTGGTATGGCTGGCCGGGTTGGCTTACCTGTCGCAACCTTACCAGCGTCTGTTTTTTTATCTGGAGGAATTTCACGCTTTGGATTGGCGCGGTAAACTGGCCGCGATTGGCTGGGTGCCGTTGATCCGGGCGACCGGCGATCTGGCGAAAATGGCGGGCTATCCGGTGGGCTTACGCTGGCGACGGTCAAATCCAGTTCCGGCCTTTTCGGCCCGGTCGGGAATAGCCATTGAGGATAAAAAGTGAGCTTAGGTCGCGCTGGTGGCTAAAGTTCTAAAAGCTGGCGAAGCTCGGCGAGCAATTGAGGGGTATTAAAAAACCGGAGGGCTTGCATACCGGTGGCCCTGGCCGCCTCGATATTGGCCGCTTTATCATCGATAAAGACCGCTTCTTCCGGCTTCACGCCTAGCCGCTCGGCGGTCAGGTAGTAGATACGGTGGTCGGGTTTAGCCATTTTTTCCTCAGCGGAAATGACCATCAGATCGGTGATCGGTCCTAAGCCAAAATTCGCCTGGAGGGCTTGCCGGGCCTCTCCCCAGGCATTACTGAGCCAGGCGGTCTTGTAACGAGGCCGCAAGCTCTGGATAAAGGCTACCAACTCCTGATCGGCCCGGTCGCCGGACCAGAAATCCCGCTGAAATTCGGCCAACCGGGTTGGGTCCAGGTCGAGTTTTTTTGCCAGGCTTTCCCAGACATCAGCCTCGGTTACTTCGCCGGTGGTGGCCTGGTCGGCGGTAACAGACTCAAATACCATATCGTGAACGCTCAGACCGTCCCGGCCATAAAGTTTTTGCAACTTCTCCCGACCGCTGTGATCCTCGGTCCGTACTACCACGCCCCCAATATCAAATATAACTGCTTTTAGCATTGATCCTCATTAGCTTGACCGGTTGGCCGTCTGGCGCAGGACACTGTTTACTTCAGACCAATTTTCATGGTGCGGAACAACCACCGGCTCAACCAGCCCTCGGCTACCAGTTTTTCCAGTCGTTGCGGCGTAACATCGACCCGCCCCGCCGGGTAATCCAGCGTTTGCGCCCCGATCAGGGTTTCCAATTGCGGTTCTTCGTGTAGCCGGTAGAAGGTCGAGGCCCGGCTGGTCGCCAGAAATCGCCAGAGAGAGGCGCGTTCCTTGCGGGTGGTCTCTATGGCGATAGTTTCAGGTAATGGCAGCAGTTCCAGGCCGGTATAGCAACTGGCGAAGCCCAGCAAACGCTGGTTCCAGAGGGGCCTTTCTTTGAACTGGAAGAACCAGACCGGGATCATCAGGTCGGTCGGTTCGGTAATATGGCGATCCGGTACGGTACTATCCTCGAAGTCGCGCACGATCTGGGCTATCGTGTTTTCCAGGCCCCGGTGCAACTGGCGGGTGGTTTCCTGCAAATGCTCGGCCTGTTGAATGTGCCGCCGCAAGATTCGGTCAGCCGTCGCGGCGACCTCGTTGAGTTCGGTAGCTCCGCCTTTGAGGGTCTTTTCGGTGGCTTTTTGCTCTGCCCCCAGATTATCGATATGCTCGCGGATGCGTTTGGTTCGACTGGCCTTGAGTTCTTCCAGCTTCTCTAACAGCTTTTTGAGCTTCTGGGAAATCTCGTAGAGCTTGACCGAAGCATCGGTTTGCACACGCTCGGTTTCAGCTTCGTTTTGTTCGATGTTGGCCCGTAGTTGGGTAGTTTCTTCGTCCAGCACCGTCAGGCGGTCCTGAGTGTGAGTGATTGAACCGGCCAACGCGCCTAGTTCTTCCAGTTCGCGTTGCAACCCGGCAGCCTGTTCGTAGATATTTTGAAAAGTGGTGGGCCGGGCCATTTCAGGACTGTGACTCGACGAAATTAAGCTGCTATGCAGTGAGACCGCGACCTGGCTCAAGCCAAGCAAATACTCCTGGGCTTCCTGTAAGCGATTATTATAGGCTACCAGACCTAGATTGCGGATCGAGGCTTCCAGGGCACACCAGCGGCGGTTCAGGCGGTCGAAATCGGCCACCGAATCGAGGTATACCCCGGCGGCTTCGCTGACTTCACCGGCCAGGGCCAGCAATTGGCCGCTCTGCTTGAAGTTGATCAAATTTACCAGATAACTGGTGGCCTGCCACTTGGTGACGCCCGAAATCTGGCCTTCCAGCCGGGCCAGTTCGTCGAGCGGTTCAAAGCGCAAACGGGCGAAGCGGTTGAGGGCGTTGTTGACCGCGCTGGTAGCCAGCCGGGTTTCGGCGCGTAACTCGGCCAGTTGTTGTAAACAGTCTTCGGCAGTCAAGGCCGAGGCTTCTTCCGGGTAATCCGAGCGGAAAATCGGCCCGGCAGGCAGCGAATAGGATTTGCGCAACAACTCGGCCAGTTGTCCCTTAAGGGTTTCAAAGCGGGTATCGGTCGAATTTTCCAGCCGGACCCGTTGATCGTTAAGCCCTTTGAACTCGGCTTGCAACAACGACTGTTCATCCGAACTCTGGTCGAGATTGTTCTCAAGCTCCTTGCGTTCGCGCTCAAGTTTACTCAACACGCTGTCCCGGCGCGATTCGATTACCTCGCGCTGCGCGTGATAAAAGACTTCAAGCTTCTCCTGGTAATAGGCCGCATCGGCGTAAAGCTGAGTGGTAGCCGGTTGTATTTCTTCTTCCAGGGCCAGGGTAGTGCGCTCGTAGGCCAACCGCAACTGGTCTTCCGCTTCTTTGTAACGCGCCAATAACCCGGCGTGAAAAGCTTTTTCTTTGGTGGTGCGCTGTCGCCACCGGTCGATTTCAGTAGTAACCAGCGATAGATTTTCGTTTACGCGGGTATTGATCTGGCGGTGCAGCGGGGTTGGCAGCGGTTCGTCGGAGTATTGGACAATCGCAATCTCCGCGCCTTCGGCCTTTGTATTGGCATAGGTTTCGATGTCGCGGGTAACTCGGTAAAGTTCGGGCGGCGTATTAAGACCCTGCATTTTTTGGGGCAGCGAATGATAATTCAGGTCGACCAGTTGGTGCCACTCCAGGGGTTCTAATTCCATGCGATCCAGCACTACCGTGCGTTCGCGTGGAATAAAGGGGGTCGGCACACTCTCGGAACCCGCCGCGTTGAGCGGGCGCAAAAGCGACAGCAAATCCTTGAGAGTTTGCTTGATCCGTTCGGTATCCTCGGCGTTGTTGGCGGGCTGGGTGCGGGTGCTCATATCCGAGCTATCCTGATAAAGAGTAAAAAAGCTATTGCGTAAGACCAGGAAGTTCGGCGGCATCCGGGCTGAATCGCACCAGGCTATCCCGCCTCGCTCCAACGGCACCGAGACCAGTCGCCGGTAAGCCCGGCCAAATGACAACACGCGCGGCAGCGTTAGCCAGCAATAGGCAGCGAATAACACCCATAGGATTATGGTTAATAAAAACAGGGTCAGGCAGGTGCCGGTCCAAGCCTGATTGATGATCAGACCAAACAGGCCGACTATAACCAACAAAACGGCCAGTGAAGGCAAACCAATCAACCCAAACCGCCGGTAACGCCACCAGGCCACCCGCCGCCGCTCATACTCGTAAGCCAAAATAGCGGCATCTTGCTGGGTATCGTCGGGGTGGACATCGCCAGTCAAGCGCACCCGGAAACCGGAGGGAGCTTCGGTCGGCGGTGAGGCCACCGGCACAATCGCCTTAGATATTTCGGTATTTGCCGCCTGGGCACCCGGCGTATCATAGATACCGCTCACCGGAGGGACCTTGTAGGAGGGGCTACCCGGTCTCGGTAGGCTATTATTGCCTGCCGGTTCGCTTTCCACCGGAATACTAAACGGTTCGAGCGGGCCGAATTCTTCATCGCGTAGCTTTTTAGGATTGGTTTCCGGGTCGAGCGACCAGGCATTCGGATCAGTCGGTAACATTTGGCCTACCGTCTCCTTTAGTTTTCCATACTCGCCATAACTTCAACCACAAGTTTTTCGAGCGCAGCATCGGTTAAACTGGTAATAATCGTCGATTGTCCCGGCCCAATCTGGTTGGCCGCCTCGGCCACTCTGGTTAGTTGAATTTCTCCATCCGGGTTTCGGCTTAGATAGAATTTCTGTTGGTCGGGCCGGGCTTCTACCTCAGCTAACCAGATCGGCAACTCGCTTTCGATTTCGCCGGTTTTAGACATAATCAGCCCGGCTTCTACCCGGATTTGATCCTGGGCCGGGTTGCCAATCAATGTGATCGGTCCGGCGGCATAAAGTATCTGAGCTTCCAGGCGACCCTGACTGGTCAAGGCCTGGCGGCTAAAGACCGGGCCTTCGACCTGAATTGGACCGAATAACTGGACATCCTCGCCGATAACGGCTCCTTCTACCCGGCTACCGGCTTTTATCTGCAAAGAATGGCCGCTCACTACACTCCCCTCGATCACACAACTGGCCCCGATCATCACGCTATTGCGGCCATAAACACAGCCCTTGACCCGGATTTCACTTTCCAGAATAACTTCGTTACCAAATATATCGCCGTTGATTACCTTTGGCCCGGTCAGCCGCAAAGGCAAATCCAATTCTTCTTTGCTGGCCGGGTGCATGGCATCGGTAGAGCGGTCAGGCCGTTCGGCTTCGGGGATCGTAGTCGGGTTATTGTGCAAGAGTTCGAGTTCAAAGCTGGGGTCGGTGTCGGCCACACATTCAAAAAACTCCAGTTCAAATTCAGCCAGATTATTTTCAAAATCAGGGCGCAGCGACCGGTCGGCTTGGGGTATCCGGCTGGAAAATTGGGTGGCTGGTCGTCCGAGCGTGGTAGGGGTTTTCGCTTCTTTGGTTTCGTCACTCATAGTTGATTACCGGTTATATTAAAATAGAAATTCCGACTTTTCAAGTCAAACTCCTGAATATTAGGATCATTTTTATCTCATAAGAAACCACTAAGACCCCACCCCAGGTGGGGAAAAGAAGAAAAGAGAGATTACAGGGGCACCCAGTGGGTACCCGCGTAGGCTGCGCCCCCACGACCCCTGCTTCGATCCTTTTCAGAGGTTTGGTGTGTAGTTACTCTTATAATTTCTTGCAAGCAGTACGAGTAAAAGCAGTTTATCCAAAATCCTGTTGGATTGCTAATCAAATCCCAAATCGCGCTGGCCGGTTAAAAAAAAGTGGGTGAATTCCCGGCCAACGCTACCCGGAAGGCGGCGAATAACATCATTTCGGCCAGGCTCACCAGAAAAACCGGGGTCGCCAGGGCCAGGAATTCGACCAGATTAGCGGCTTGATTTTCCCGGCGCAGCACGATTGCGGCGATCATAAGGTTGAAGCACAGCAGCATAACGATAACTCCGATTACCGCCAGCACACTCAACGGCCAGTACAACCAGTCCCAACCGGCCAGCACGCCCAAAGCATAGAGCAAGCCTGCTAACAAAGCCAGGCCAATTTCCAGCCCACTTTTGAAAGTGGTGATCAGATAACCGCGCCGCCAGATTACCAGATTGACCGCTGGTAACACCAGCCCGGCTATACCAACGCCACTGGCTACACCCGTCAGCAAACGTAACCAGTTTTGCGGCGTGTAGAGGGTAGGCCAGCCGAGGTCCCAGAAGGTCGAGTTAAAGCCGTCGAAGGCCATCAAGCCGACCAGTCCCGCCAGCCCCAGCCCGATTGAGCGGCGCGGCCACTGCAAGGCCCGCCCTCGCCCGACCAGCCACAATCCAAATAAGGTCAGGCCAAACCCGGCAAAGATGCCCACCATCCGGGCCTCCAGTGGCATCTGCCGACCCTGAAAGAAGTAGGAATGGGCCGGTCGCTGTGGGCAAACTCCTGAGTTCAGAAAGGCTAACTTCTCGCCCAGACCGCCCGGCAAGGCCACCAGTAAAACCAGCAGCCCCAACCCGACGGCCAGCGTAAATGGCAAGGCCCAGCCTGGTCCGCCGGTCGCTTTCCCCTTCTCGGCCCGGTCTGCCGGTTCGGCCCGCCCCACTGTTACAATTGGGGTTAGTGTTTTATCCTTGCGGCCTGGTTCCATTTACCTCTTGAGCCAATTTAACCTAAAATGCACCTGATCACCTTATCAAAAAGCCGCCGATTTTTCAACCGGACAGTGGTCCCTGGTACATTGGGCTTTAGTTTTCAGGGTCGCCCGGTCTAAATTTGCCGGTAATAAAGACACGTTCCACTCAGTGAGCCATCGGATTCGAGGACGTAAGCCGGGATTACTCCTGCGAAACTGTAACCCGCTTTCCGGTAAAGTTGCTCGGCTTCATCGCCTTGCCGGGTATCCAGAAAGATTAGTGAACGCTGGGCTTGCCGGGCGCATTCTTCGGCGGCTCGGATTAAAGCCAGTCCAAGACCCTGCCTCCGCGCCTGGCGGTGAACCATCAATTTCTGAAGTTCGGCCCGTTGCGCCCCGTTTTGCCGGTTGGATAATTCAAGTTGGACACTGCCGCTCAGTAGATCAGCTTCACCGGCAACCAGTAATATTTTTTGGCCGCTCTTAACTGAACCGACCACCCCCTGCCAGTATTCGGTCGCGGCCTCTTTACTCAAAGGTGCCCAGTAGCCCAGCGACGCGCCGCCGTCTACAGCATCCTGGAATAAATTGCACAGGCTATCTAGCTGCAATAAGGCCTGTTCCGCATCCAGTCGGCTAATTTCTACCGGCATACTTGCTCGCTCTCACCCTCCGAAATCAAAATAAGACTTTCGTTTTTAACTCATAAATGAGTTAAAAACGAAGATAAAAGGATTTAGCAGGGGAGACCCCTTATACCCCCGCATGGGCTGCGCCCCTACTTACCCCGCTTTAAATGCCTACGATGGTGATAATATAACCAATTACTCTTGGATACTGCGAGTTAAAGATATTTTTTGACCAGCAAGCCCAGCTTTTCGACGGTGCCTGCCGGAATCAACGAACGCTGGGTCATTATTCCGGTTGAAAGGGCCGTACTACAACCACAATGGAGCTTTTCTTTGTTCAAGGCAGCGACCGCCGGGACAAACTGGCGGATAATCTGTTTGGAGCGTTCGACGTTTTTATGCAGATTTGCGACCACCATCTCGACGGTCACACTATCGTGGCCTTCGTACCAGCAATCGTAATCGGTCGCACAGGCCAGGACCAGGTAGTGCATTTCGGCTTCACGGGCCAGTTTGGCTTCCGGTATGGCCGTCATGCCAATCACATCGACCCCCCAGCTACGATAAATATTGCTTTCGCCGCGCGTTGAAAATTGGGGTCCTTCGATACAAATATAGGTCCCGCCGTAATGGGTGATCGCCCCGGTCGACTGGCTGACTTCCAGCAGCAGTGGTCGCAAACTATTACAGAACGGATCGGCGAACGGAATGTGGGTAACTATGCCCGCCGCATCGCCAAAAAAAGTGCGGGTTCGGGCTACCGTCCGGTCGAACAACTGGTCAGGGATTACCATGTCTAACGGCGCGATTTCCTCTTTCATCGAGCCGACCGCGCTCACCGATAGTACGTATTCGACTCCCAGCATTTTAAGGGCGTAAATATTGGCCCGGACCGGCAAATCGGTCGGCGAGATACGATGTCCGCGACCGTGACGCGGCAAAAATGCTACCGGGGTACCTTCCAGAAGGCCGACTTTCAGGGCATCGCTGGGCTTCCCCCAGGGAGTATCCGGGTAGAAGTCCTCTACCTGACTCAAACCTTCTATATCGTACAGACCGCTTCCACCGATTATACCCACTCTGGCTTCTGGCATTTTTCTCTCCTTCTAAAGCTCTTCCTCTAAAAAGGTTGTCATATCAGGCGGTAGGTTGTTTCTCATCCGGTTTGGCTGTCTGGCCGGTGGCTTCGGTACTACTAACCGTTTTATCTTCCAGTTCAAGCTGGCGCAACAGCCGTTGGATTTTATCGCCGTGTTCCATCGCGGCATCAAAATAAAATTGTAAGACCGGCATATAGCGTAGCGAAAGCTTGTGTGATACTTCTTTACGCAAATAACTGCTGGCCCGTTTTAACACCTTGAGCGACTCGGCTTTAGCCAGTTCGTCGCCCAGCACACTAAAAAACACTCTGGCAAACTTCAAATCCGGGCTGACTTCGACCCTGGTTACGGTTACAAAACCCAACCGGGGGTCCTTTAGCTCCTGCTGAATTACGCCACTAACTTCTGCTTTGATAGCCTCTGCTACCTGTTCTGTTCGCCTGCTCATTGGGTAGATACTTTCTAATTTTACCTGTTTTATTATGGTTTAGTATAACACATTGCTTGAAATCCTTCTCTTTTTACTTGAAACAAACTGGCCTGGCAGGGTGTCCAAACGGTGTAGGGTTCGCCGGAACAGAAATAATCAGGAAGGTCTTTTTAATGAGGAACACCCAGTTTGTGCGGTTGCTATGGTCAGCCCTGGCGGTCGAGGTAGGCTTTGGGGTGGTATGTCTGCTTATCAACCGAGCTTATTCCAGCCTGATTGTGATTGTGGCGATACTGGGTTTCTTAGCTACTTTGTGCCTGCTGCTGCGTCCGGCCAGTGTGTGGGTCAGTCAGCTTTTCGAGCAGACTACCTTCCCCAGCCGCGCCGAAACCCCCTCTCCGCCGCTGCCAACCGGTGGTTCGTGGAATGTGGCCGGACTTAATATCAACCTGGGTAATAGTCCCGAACTGACCGAGGTAATCAACCACCTGATACCGCTCGAAGCCACTCAGAGCGGGTTGGTGGTGAACGTTAGCAACGGCGGTATAAAGGTGCGCGGTCGAGAGGGTTTACAAGAAATTCGGATCGTGGCTACCCGGCACATCTGGACCCGCGAACCCCCAAACCAGCGAGCGGAATTCGACCGGTTGCAATTGCGACACTGGTTGGAAAGCGAAAATATAAGGGTCGAGGCGGGCGACCCCGATCAGGGCCTGGTGATCGGCAAAGGGGCGCGGATCGATCTGGAAATTGAGTTGCCGCCTACGATCAGGCTGCAATTGACCACCACCACCGGCGAAATTCAGTGCCAGGATTTTCACGGCGATCTCACGGCCCGCACAACCTTTGGTACGCTCCAGGTCGACAATTATAATAGTGGCCGCGACATCAGCCTGAATACGACCAGTGGCCGGGTCAATTTGCAAAATGTCGCCGCCGGTAATATAGCTATCCGGGCCGGGGCCGGTTTGATCAATCTGAGCGGGGTTGGGGCCGAGCAACTGGAACTTGAATCGACCGCCGGGAGCGTGCGCGGGCGGGGGGTGCATTGTGGCCGCTATCTGGCGCGAGCTACTACCGGTAGCGTCGAATTGTATCAGGCCCAGATCGAATTCGAGCTGGAGTTGAAGACGGCTGCCGGGCGGGTGGTGGCTGACAATATCCAGACTGCCTCGTTCAAGTTGGAGGCCGCCAGTGGCGTAATTCTCTACCGGGGCAGCGCGCCAACCGCCGCCAGTGAAGCTGTTAGCCGGGTCGGGAGTGTCCAACTGGTGTTCCGACCGGGGGCGGCTTTACGGTTGCAAGCCCATAGCAGCGTGGGTTCGGTCGAGGTGGGCTTGCCGGTTAGCTCAGTCCGCTTTCAAAGCCGCACCGATTTTGACGGTCAGATCGGGATCGGTGGACCGGAAGTTAAAGTTTCCAGCCAGGTCGGCTCGATCCGGGTCGGCCAGGAATAACCGACTAGCCCGCTTTTAATCTTTGGCACCGGTTAAGCGAGGTTTGCGTTTCTCGACAAAAGCCAGCATACGCTCCTGCGCGTCCAGCAATTGAGAAGTCGAGGCCATCACTTCCAGGGCGTAACTGTAGGCTTTGGGCTGGTCGAGGTCGATCTGAGCGTAGTAAGCTTGCTTGCCGATGCCTTTAGCAATCGCGCTGCCTCGCGTGGCGGCGGCTAAAAGCTTGTGAGCTTCTTCGTCCAGCTTATCCGCCGCGACCACCCGGTTGACCAGCCCCCAATCGGCTGCCGTGTGCGCGTCGATGGTATCGCCGGTGAGCAGCATTTCCAGTGCGCGTTTGCGGCCAATGTTGCGGCTGACCGCCACCATCGGGGTAGTGCAAAACCAGCCGCCTTTGCCGCCGGGGGTTGCGAAGCTGGCCTGATCCGAGGCTACCGCCAGGTCGCAGGTGGCAACCAACTGGCAGCCCGCCGCCGTTGCCAGCGCATGGACCCGTGCCAGCACCGGTTGGGGAACCGCCTGGATTGTGTCCATTAGCTGAGTACAAACCTTCAGAAGCTTGCGCATTTTAACCAGGTCGCTTCCGATCATATCGGCGAAATCGTGACCGGCACTGAAGACCGGACCGTTTGCGGCCAGAAAAATACCCCGCGCCTGGCTCTCACCGGCTTCGGTAAAGGCGGCGGTCAGTTCCTGCATATGTTTGAGCGAAAGAGCATTCCTCCGCTGGGGGCAATTCATGGTCACGGTGGCAAAATCCTCTTGATAGGTCAATTCTACCAACTCATACTTCATAATAATAATTCCTTTCCTAGTAGAACTTTCGCTATAACCTCACCAGGTGAGGTTATAGCGAAAGTAAAAAGAGATTTATCAGGGGAGACCCTGTTGCATCCCGCCAACCCTGCTTCAATGTTCTACAGAGGTTTGGTGAGTTGTTATTCCTAAACTTCCGGTTCTAAGCGGCTCAGGCGGTTTTTCAGGTCGGCCAACCCAAGCTCCAGCCGTGCCCGGTTTTCGGGCAGATTTAGCCAGGTACTGGCTCCACTGGGATGGGGCAAATGAAAAACCTCGACCGGGGCCGCCGGGTCGAAAAAGCTTTGCAAACCAGCGGCGGGGAGCGAGTGGGCCGGTTCTTTCGAGCGTTGTAACCGGACTTCCAGCCTTTTATATAATTCGCCGAGGGTAAGTTGCCGCCTCTGCCCGATGATTTCTTCCAGCCGGGTCTTGTCGCCATAAACTTCCTTGATCGCGGTACTGCCGACCAATATCAGGATTTTGGGACGCAGCAGGGCCAGTTCGCGCAGCAGATAAGGCCGGCACAACGCCCGTTCCAGTGGGCTGGGGTTGCGGTCGCCCCCGCCGCCGGTGGCCCGCCCTGGGTAGCATTTGCTGATGGCCGAAAGGTAAAAATAGTCACGCACCTGGGCTTCGCTCAACCCGCAAACCTGGAACCACTTCATGAGGGTCCGACCGGCTGGCCCGCCGAAGGCTACTTTGTTGGAACCTTCCCCGAAGCCGGGAGCTTGACCGACCAGCCAGATTTGCTTGCGCCCGTTGCCCCGGTCGATAGGTCGGGGAATAGCGACATATCCCCGCTCGGCGCAGCGGCGGCAGCCGTCAATTTCGTGATTAAGCTCGGCCAGCCCGACCCGGTTTGGGCCAGCCTGGTTTAAGCTTGCTCCCTCAGACGCAACTTTAACTTCCTCTTCAAGTTCAACTTTAGGTTCAATTTCAATCTTAATCTCAATCAATTTTGGGTCCGTTTCGTGTATAATTTCCCCAGACCTATTATATCATGCCCAATTTTAACCGAACCTGTTCAAGCTGACTTAAAAGGAGTACTATGAGTTCAATGGCCTGGAATTTCAACCGTCCGCCCCATCAACCCGCCGATATTTCCATCCCCAAGACGATTGCCGATTCGCTGACTGTTACCAGCCGGATGATGGAAGTCCTCGATAGCAACGGTCACGGCAATGTACACGGCGGGGTAATTATGCGGATGGTCGATGAGTCGGCGGCGATTGTGGCGATCAAACACGCCCGCCGGGCGGTGGTGACAGCGCGGGTCGATCAGATGAGTTTTCTAGCTCCGGCCTACATCGGCGACGTGGTGACGCTGCATTGTTCGATGAATTATGTTGGGCAGACCAGCATGGAAGTCGGGGTGGAAGTGACCTCCGAAACTTTGCGGAGTGGCGAAGTGCGCCGGATTTGCTCCTGCCAGGTAATCTATGTGGCTCTCGACGACAATCGCCAGCCGACCCGTGTCCCACCGCTTCAGGCCACCAACGACACCGAACGCGCCCTGATCGCCCGGACCAAAGCTCGCCGCGACCGTATGCGCCAGATCGACGAAGAGTTAAAAAACTTTGAGTTGCATTCGGAAGATGGGTCCAAACAAAGCTAAAAAAAAGCTAAATAAGAAAGTCAGAGAAAAAGCTGATGGAAAATCTAAGCTCGCCGCGCTACCGGCAATTTACTCCTGATCTTCAGATTTGCCGGCTGATAAACGGTTTGTGGCAGGTGTCGGGCGGTCACGGGCGGATCGAGCCGCGAATGGCGGTCGCCAGTATGTTTGCCTACCACGAGGCCGGTTTTAATACCTGGGACCTGGCCGATCACTACGGCCCGGCAGAAGATTTTATCGGCGAATTCCGGCGACAGCTAAAAGCCCGGCACGGTGAGGCAGCTTTAAAATCGATCCAGGCGTTTACCAAGTGGGTTCCCCAACCCGGCCCGATGACCCGCCAGGTAGTCGAGAAAAATATTGCGGTTTCGCTGCGCCGGATGGATGTATCGACCCTCGATCTTTTACAATTTCACTGGTGGGACTACCGCGACGAACGCTACCTGGAGGCCCTGCATCACCTGGCCGAATTGCGCGACCAGGGTTTGATCCGCCACCTGGCCCTGACCAACTTTGATACGCTTCGTCTCCGGCGCATCACCGAGAGCGGCATTCGGATCATTTCCAATCAGGTCCAGTTTTCATTGGTTGACCGCCGCCCACTGGTCGAGATGGCCGAGTATTGTCGCCAGCACGACATTCAACTTCTGACCTATGGCACTCTTTGCGGCGGTTTGCTTTCGGAAAGCTACCTGGGTCAGCCCGAACCGCGCGGGGGAGCATTGGCAACGGTCAGCCAGCGCAAGTATAAAGGCATGATCGATAGCTGGGGTGGTTGGACTTTGTTTCAGGAATTACTGACCATACTGAAGTCGCTGGCGGTGAAACACCAGGTGAGGCTGTCTAACGTGGCGGTTCGGGCTATCCTCGATCAGGAAGTGGTGGCCGGGGTAATCGTCGGTGCCCGGTTAGGTCTGGCCGAACACCTGACCGATAACGCTCGCGTCTTCGGCTTCAGCCTGGACGAGCAGGACCGGGCCAGTTTGGAGCAGGTTTTGAGCCGCTCAAAGGATTTGTACAAGCTGATCGGCGATTGTGGCGACGAATATCGCCGTTAGTAGCCAGTTAAAAGCCTGGGAGTGTCAAAATGTCATTTGATATATCTTATTTTACAAAAGAAAAAGTAACGGTGGATGATCTCGCTCGAATAGCAACCGGGTTTGGTTATATACCTTTTATCCCTGCGCCTTCTTCTGATCGCTTACATATTGTTCAAATTACACCTGACAAAGACGATACCCCATGGCAATATTACCAAGTAGAATATCATAAAGAAGACCTTCAATATTGCGATGATGAGGAAAAAATAGATTTCAATATAGTATTAGATTATGCCACAGTGTCTTCTTTTCACATCGCCTATAACTCCAACCTGTGGCCCCAAATGAGGGTTTTTTGGCGACGATTATTTGAGGTTTATGGCGGTTGGGCAGGCAGTTCCAATGACGAATGGAAACCAATTTATACGCTCGATAATATAGAAAATGTACCTTATCCCGAATATTGACGGTATTAGTGAGCGGGGTAATGAAATTAAAAAAGAACCATCTGGAAAGTATCCAGGTGGTTCTCTTATTTACTGGCGAAGGATGCTAATTGCTGTAGTGAGGGTCGGCGATTGGTCCCCAGCCGCTACCGCTCGGCCAGTAGACAATCATGGCTTTGCCCACCACTTTATCGAAAGGCAGGAAGCCGAAGGAACGCGAGTCGCGGCTGCCGTTACGGTTATCGCCCATCACGAAAAATGAGTTGACCGGGACGACCGCCGGGCCGTAGGGACTGAACGGTTTATCCTGAATGTATGATTCGACCAGAACTTTATCGTTGATATAAACCTGGCCGCCTTTGACCTCGATTTTTTCACCGGGCAGACCGATCACCCGCTTGATATAATCATCGGTCGGGGCATCGGGCGGCTCTAACACGATTACATCGCCCCGGTGCGCACCGCCGAACAGCCAGAGTTCGTTGGTGCCGTTGGCGTTTACGCCGGGAATAAAGCGCAGCCAGGCATTTACATCGAAATGAAAATAAGAAGCCTTATTGACCAGAATTAACTGGTTGGTGTGAAAATTCGGCTCCATGCTGGTACCGACGATCCGAAAATTGGCGATCAGCGATTTGATAATAAAGAAAATTACGATAGTCATTATGACAGTTTCGAGAATCTCGCGCCAGAAAGATTTGGTGCGGCGCACCGGCGCAACTACCACCGGATTTCCCGCGACTGGTGCGACTTCTCCGGTCAATTCCGGCTCGGCCAGGGTAGCCGGGGCCAGGGCGACCGAAGTATCGTGAACCGGTACAACTTCCATTTTTTCGGAAGAGGGTATTTCGCTGGAAGTTGCCTCAAATTCGGACATAAAAATTAACTCCTTTGAGTGTTAAAGCTGGCTTTCCACCAAACGGCTGATCATCTCGATCTCAACCGAACCGGCCAGGCTGGCCGATACCCCACAATACTTCTGGTGGGAAAGCCGGATGGCCTTATCGACCATCGCCTGATTAAGATTACGACCTTCGATGACGTGTTCGACGATGATCCGGTCGAATTTTTTAGGATGTTCCTGGTGTTCCTGGCCTTTTATTTCCAGCCGGTAGCCGGTCACATCCTGGCGCATCTTTCGCAGCATCGAAAGAACATCCATCCCGGTACAGCCGCCGAGGGCCACTAGCAGCAAAGTTTTTGGACTAAACCCCTGCTCGTTGCCGCCGTGTTCCAGCGTAGAGTCCATTTGAACCGGATGACCACTGGGGGAGGTAGCTTCAAAACTGAGGGCACCCAGGCCATTCCAGTTAACCGTAATTTCGCGCAAGGCTTATTTCTCCGCTGGAATACTGTTTAGCTGGTCGAGCAGGGCTAAAACCGGCTGGCTCTCGGCGGATGAAAGCTCGGTTTGCAACCGGTGGCGGAAGATTTGCAGGAAAACCGGTATCCGGTGGCTGTCGATCTGGCGAGATTTTAATAAGTTTTCGAGCCAATTTAGCTCACGATTGAGAATGTTTGGTACATCGTATTGCAAAGCACCCAGCAGAACGTTGCGGAAGGAGACCACCCCTTGCTCGGCCATTGTCCGCAAAGTCGGACCATAGCGTTTTACCAGGGCCGGTTCCGCCTGGAAAGAAGTAAGCAAATCTTCGACCAGCAATGGGGTTAGCTGGTGCAAACGATTGGTCAGGTGATTTAATTGGTCAGGCGTAAGCTTCATATCATTAACCATCAAATCTCTCAAGCTATTAACGTCCCAACAATACTCTGGCCGGTGCGCCGTCGCCATTTTTGACCCTCAGAGGTAAAGCAAACAGGGTATATTCCCCGGCCTCGACCTGACTGAGGTCCAGCCCTTCGACTATTACGACCCCCTGTTGCAACAAAAGCCGGTGTGTTTCGTAACTGTCGGTCTGGAACTGTTCAATCGACAGGTAATCGATGCCGACCAGTATTAAACCCCGTGCTAGCAACCAGGCCGCGCCATCGTAGGCCAGGGCCAGGTAATCCGGTTGAAAAATAGTCCGGTCGCCTTTCCAATAGGCCGAGTTGCGGGTCTTGAGAAGGATACGCTCGCAACGGTCCGGCAAACCGGCCCCGGCCAGGTCAGCCGCCCCGATATGCCGGTCGAGATGTGTCAGGTCAATTACATAAGCCGTACCCACCAGGGCTTGCAGGGGCATCTGGTCTACCGTTGAGGCCCCCTCGATAAAGTGGCGGGGCGCGTCCATATGGGTGCCACAATGAGTGCCGAAGGCTAACCGGCTGACATTAGCACTATCACCGTCGGCGATACGGCTGGTCGGCTCGAATTCGATAGCCGGATCACCCGGCCAGACCGTCAAGTCCGGCGAGAGGGCGACCGTGACATCAATCAACTCAGCGAAATTCATTTTACGATTATCGCCGGTATTTGCGCTGCCAGGTATGTTCCCGACTGTATTTGGTCGGCGCGTAGCCGCCCCGGACGATAAACCAGGGGATCAAAAAGATAATCAGACCGACCAGGGCCGGGATAATGGGTACTTCCATGATGCGCGGTTCGCTAAAACCCAGCGTGTAAGCCAGCCAGGCTCCTACCAACGCTCCGCCAAATCCAATGATCATCGCACCCAGCAGCCCAAGCGGAGGCCAGAATTTTCGCCGGGCGATTTGTTCGGTCGCGGTACCGCCAAGCACACCCATTACCAGATATAGGATCAAGTCTTGTACAAATAAAACCACCGCCACACTCCTCCTTTCCCATAAACGCCAATCGCCAGTTCAAAACTCATTATAACACCGAATCGGCCTTTGCAAACTTGAACATTAGCTTAGAAAGCTAATCTGCCAGGCCGCCCGAATAATTTTGTTTAAGTCTGACTCCACCCTCCAACAATTCGGTTCTTAATTAGCTTTGTGTTAAATTTGTATTTATTGTCCTCCTGTCAGGTTACTTTTCAGGAGTTTTTTCAATTTACAATTCAATCCCGGTATATTACTTGCTGTTAAGCTAAGTAATCAAGGTTTCTGGTTATCATGTGTGTAACCAGTCAAATGAGAAGAGACGAAAGGAATCTGATTCTTGAAAAAAAGATATTTAGTGCCGGGCTTACCCGTAAGTTTATTACTGGTAATTATGCTGGCTGCCTGTGGTAATAGCAGTTCCACGCCTGGCAGTGCCGCCAGTACCGATACCACCACCAGCGGGGCCGGCAATAGCCTGGTTACTACCAGCGCGACTGGTGGTGGAAGCATGATGACGACGAGTGCCGCCGGTGGAAGCATGATGACGACCGGTGCCGCCGGTGGAAGCATGATGACGACGAATGCTGCCGGTGGTAGTATGATGACGCCCGGTGCTACCGGTAGCGCAAACCTGACGGCGGTCGATACTGCGGCAGCTTCCCAAACCGCTTATCCTAACGGTACGGTCTTGAGCCTCAGCAATTTGCTGGAAAAGCAGTTTGCTCAGACGCTGGCCCCCAATATCAGCAATCCCGGTCTGCTGACAATTGTAACCAAAGATGATCCGAATACGGTAGTCACTTACTTTAATAAGAAGTTCACCGGTCTGGGTTATTCCCCGGTCAATGCCGCTACCGGCTCGACCACCTTACCGCTGGGTCTTAAGGGACAGTCGGCGACCTTTAGCTGCAAAGCGGCTTCGGCGCCCGGTGCTACCCCGGTCAGCTCGATTTCGACTAGCGGTTGTACGGCGGCGGCTGGCAGTGCCAGTGGGACTACTTCTAACGCAGCCACAGCTACGGCCAGTGGTATTCAGGTAATCGCGCTCGGCCCGTTGGATGCCACTGGTATCAGTCTGTTGACCAGCCAGGCTCCCGACCTGAGCAAAGTGTTGACCCCGAATAGCACTGTAATAATGGTATTCAGTGGCACTTTGAACGGTACTCAGTCGTAATTTGACCCCTGAAGCCGCCTTATCATCGAGATAAGGCGGCTTTTTATTGGCTGCCGGAACTTTAGCCCCGCTCTACCCGTTCAGCGACCGGGTGCTTGACGGCATTACTTTATTAGAATTATAATATTACCTATTAGTAAACGTTCACAGGTGATAGTCTGTGGGTGAGCGAAATAGAAAAACCTCTTCAAAATAAAGAAACCCTTAGCCATATAATTGTGGCAAAAGGGCTACGGAACTGGTTAGTACGTTTGGGACTGGTGGTCGTGACAGGTGGCCTGGGTCTGTTTAGTATGTTCTGGTCCTATCAGGTCCAAACTTTTACTTCCCGCCTTGAGCTGGGCCAATCTACCAGCGCGGCTCACCTGAGTGGTTTCTATCCCGCCGAGGTCAATCCAGATAACGGTAACAGTTACCGGTGGACTTCCGCCCAAAGTTTTGTCAGCCTCAATTACCCCAGTGCCCCCTTTGAAATCACTTTTCAAGCTGCCGCTCCGCGCCCCGATAATCGTCCGGTAGAGATGGAAGTTGTTATAAATGGAAAAGACTTGCGATTGTTTGCGGTCGATAGTCAACCTCGCCAATATGTGTTGCGGTCGCGGCTGATTATAGTGGGACCCCAGGGGCTGGACATAGCTTTCAAGCCGCTCTTGACTTTTCGGCAGACCGGAAGCGAGCTTGACCGGGAAGTTGGTGTGACCCTGGACTGGATCGAAGTGCGCCAGGCGGCCAGTCGGTTTGGTCCGGTCATTCCACCCCCTTTTGAAATGGGCTGGTGGGTACTGGTGGCCTGGCTGCCGCTTGGCTGGGTTACGCTGAGTGGTCAGTCCTTCAAACTGGGTTTGGTCATTTCGCTGGCAACTTTCGGGCTGATCGATCTACTTTTCTGGCTGCCTTTTTCTGCGCCCCTCACCCGGTTGAACTGGGCTACTATGGGGGCCGGACTGGCATTATTGCAAGTTGTGTTTTTGACCGCCGGTGCTCGATTCCGGCCAAAAGCACTCTGGTCGATTGAACGGCCCGGTTTGCGCTTGCCGTTGTGGGTCTGGTTGCTCGTTGGCCTGACTCTACTTTATATCAGCACCCTGAGCGGCAGGTTGCTCGACCGGCAGGAACTGGTAGAAAATGCCTTTATTTATAACCTGGCGCACCTGAATTTTGCTGCCCCGCTGGATGTCCTCCTCCCCGACCCACCCGCCGGGTCGGTCAACCCGGTCCACGCTACCGCCGGACTTGCCAGGGGTCTGCTGGGGATACCGCTTTACTGGGCCGGTCGTAAATTGGCTAACTCGATGCCTTTTATGCCTGGTGAGTGGATCAGTGATAGCGGCCTGACTACTTTTACCCAACTGGCCGGAAGTGCAGTTTTGGTGGTCGGTCTGCTGGGGTTGCTATACTGGTTTCTCCTGCGGCTTGGCTACCGGTTCTCCATCGCGGCTGTTACCACCGGTCTGTTCGGCACGACTACCACCTTTTGGCTGGAAGCAGGCCAGCTTTCTTTTCGGACGCTGGACGCTCTGGCTTTGCTGGCGGCATTAGTGGCCGTCTGGCTATATCGGGAGCAGCGCGGCTGGTGGTGGCCGGGAATGGCCTCCCTGAGTCTGGGGGTTTTGATAACCGATGATGGGCTGAATTTAGTCCTGATCCCGCTGTTCGGGTATTTTTTCTACCGGTCGGACCGGCTTAGGTTGCTTCGCTCCGAACCTCAACCCAGGCCGGACCACCCGACCCCCCCGTTAATGGCCCCTTCGCTTCAGTTAGCTCTAATCGAACCGGTACCGGTGGCTCTCACAACCACTTTCCGACCGGGTGTCAGCCAGCGCACCGCCGGAAATTGGTTTTGGACTGGTCGGGTTAAACACCGGCTAACATGGCGTTTGACGGTTTTAAGGGGAACCGGCCAGGGCTGGCTCCTGCCGTTCGGGGTAGTGGTAGGACTGTGGCTAACCGGGCTTTTCTGGTACAATCTGGCTTGTTTTGGCTCCCTTTTTAGCCCCGCCGGTGCCTCGGTGCCGATCTGGGAAAATATTTACTACCGGTTAGCCAGTCCCGCCGATGGTCTGGTTTTGCGTAATCCGGTGATATTACTGGCCTTTGCCGGGGGCGTTTTTTGGTGGGTGGCCCAACCGGCCTTTACGCGGTTGGTTGGCCTGACCGGTGGGCTTTATTTGCTGGTTCAGCTAGGCTTTGGGGAGGCCGGACAACCGGGCTGGCAAATTCTGGAACCGGTGATCCCGCTGGCCTTCTTGCTGATTGCCCCGCTGGTCGAAACCATCGCGCCGGTTCGGAACTTTGCCAGTCCCTCTAAGATTAACCTGGAAACTCGCTTGATCAGGTATGTCCTGGTGGCTTTTAGCGTATTAAGTCTTCTGTCGCAACTGCTAAAACTGGCCGCCCTCCAACCACCGCTAGCCGCTCAGTTTTACAGCGCAACCCCTTTCGGCGCGTTTGCCGCCGCATTCCAGACTACGGCGGGCGTTTTACTGGTCGGCTGGGTTTTGTTGTTTTTGCTAACTCAACTAAACCGCCACAAGACCGAAGCGTTTTCCTCCCCACTTGCGGCCAGTGAAAATTTCTTTAGGGTTCAAGAATAAGTTTGCCGAATTGGTGGCGTTTCTCCAGGCGTTCCTGGGCCGCTTTTATCTGTTCGAGCGGGTATACCTGGTCGATTACGGCCTGAATCCGGCCCTCGGCGGTCATTTTCAATACCTCTTTGAGGTCTTCTTTTGTTCCACCATAGGAGCCGAGGATCATTACCTGGCGCGAGAGTAACATTGATAATTTCAGGGCCGCATCGCTACCGGTGGTAGTGCCGCCGACCACAATCCGGCCATTGCGGGCGACCGAACCCAGGCTGCGCTCCCAGGTATCTTTACCCACGTGTTCGATCACAATATCGACCCCGCGCCGGTTGGTCAGGCGGCGAACCTCTTTTGAGAAATCCATCTCGGCATAATTAATCACCTCATCGGCTCCCAGTTCCAGGGCTTTGGTCAGGTTTTCCTGGCGGCTGGCGGTGGCAATAACCTGGGCACCCCACAGCTTGGCAATCTGGATCGCGGCGACCCCCAGACCACTCCCGGCGGCCAGCACCAGCACGGTTTCGCCGGGCCGGACTCCCGCTTTAGACACCAGCATATGCCAGGCCGTAATGGCGGTAAAAGTCTGGGCGGCGGCCTCGACGAAGCTTAATTCTTCGGGCATTGCCACCAGGCTGTTACCCGGCACTTTCACATATTCGGCGTGCCCACCATCGCTGCGCATCCCCAGCAGGTCGCCATCCAGGCAGGTGGTTTCCTCCCCGGCCCGGCAATAAATACAGGTACCGTCAAATAGATAGGGCGCGGCTACCACGTGCTGACCCTCCGAGAAACCTTTGACATTCTGGCCCAACTGGGCGATTTCCCCGGCTACCTCGGAACCCCCGATATGCGGTAAAGGCGGTTTGACCGGGGTCAGGCCTTCCCGCATCATCAAATCGAGCCGGTTCAACCCGGCGGCCCGCACTCGAATTAAAGCTTCATCCGGGCCAATCTCCGGCACCGGTCGCTCTTCGATTTGTAAAACTTCCGGTCCACCGTATTCGTTAAATATCGCCGCTTTCATATTATTTGTTTCGCTTTCTTCAGCCTGTATTATTAAGCAAATTATTCACGCAAGCCGATTATAGCACGTGTTTAGACGGCAGTAGCAATAACAACCTTGCTCAATTTTCGTTAACCAGGGCTTTCACCTATACTTCAAGCTGACCGACTAAAGCTGAAATAAAAGTCCTGGAAGTACAAGCGAGGGTTGTCGAGAGAGCTTGCAGCAATGGGCTTAAAGAGTGATAATAGGCCGGTATGAACGAGGAAGATCAGCTAAAGGCCGCCCCCTGGACGGTATATAATGTGGCGCAGGGTTTACTGGTTTACGCCGGAAAAGTGTTGCTGGTT
Organism: Chloroflexia bacterium; assembly: GCA_038322625.1. Taxonomy (GTDB): domain Bacteria; phylum Chloroflexota; class Chloroflexia; order Chloroheliales; family Chloroheliaceae; genus 54-19. The sequence goes on along the minus strand of JBBQGA010000022.1, from coordinate 41,766 downwards.
GGCAACGATTACGGCGGACCCGCCCTCGTCTGGTCGCTGCCGGGCGGTCGCCTGGAGCCGGGTGAACAGGCTGAAACGGCTCTCGTCCGCGAGGTGCGCGAGGAAACCGGACTGGTAGTGCTACCCGGCGATTTGCTCTATATAATGGACGCTCGTAGCGAACTGGACCACCGGCACTATCTGACCGCTGTTTTTGAGGTGAGGTTGCCGGTCGCGCCGGTTGCCGAACCGGCCGTTAGCTTTGGACAGGACCCGGCAGTGAAGGCGGTTCGCTGGGTGCCGTTTGCGCTGGTGGCCGAATTGATCGAGCGGCCCAGCCTGGGCGAAGGCCTGGTCAATTATCTTTATTACGGCGAGCGGTTAGCCCGGCACTACTGGCGTTACCCCGAATACCGGACTACTACCTGGCAGCCGCTCAAATGGCCCCCGGCTATCGGTAGCCTGTAACGCCTGGCCTGGTTTGAAAATGTTTGAATGAGGGTAACTACACATGTAAAGGAAGGAAGCAGGGGTAGTGGGGGCCGGGTACCCCCTGGGTGCCCTGCGGGGGGTCATACAGGCGGGTACCCACTGGGTGCCCCTGTAATAAATACTCTTTTCTTCTTCTTTTCCCCTCCATAGGGCGGGGTCAGGGGTGGGGCCTGAGTAATTACGAATGAGGTTTGAATGGAATTAAACGAAGAACTGGCCGTCCGGGTCAATGCCATTGCGGCAATTGCCCGCACCGGTATGGCCTGGACCCAGGAACAGCTTTACGAACATGAACGTTACGAGCGAATATTGGAAATCGCCACCGAAATGGCCCAACTGGTGGCTACCGGGCCGGAGTTTTCCTCGAACGAACTGGCTGCCGAACTAAAAGCCGGTTGGATGACCCAGATCACGCCGGGTGCGGCAGGCTATGTGACACCCAAAGTCAGTACGGGTGCGTTGTGTTTTAACCCGGCGGGCGAATTGTTGCTGGGCAAACGAGGCGATAGCGGTGCCTGGTTTATCCCGACCGGCTGGCAGGAAGTCGGGCTGACCCCGGCGCAGAATATCGTCAAGGAAGTCCGCGAGGAGACTGGCATTATTTGCCAGCCGGTCCGGTTGGTGGCGGTGCGTGATACCCGCTTTTACCGGCCTAGCCTGTCCGGTGCCCTTACTCCCAATCCGGGTGCCATCCATAACATTGCGCTGACCTTTTTATGCAAAGCTCTTAGCAGCGAATTTAATTTGCATCCGCTCGAAACCAAAGAGGCCGGTTTCTTTAACGAGGCCGACGCTTTAAAGCTGGTCTGGGAACGCGCTCATGCGGTCATTCAGCAGGGCTTTAAGGCCTGGCGCGGCGAATTGACTGAAACTTACTACGACGAAATTAGCGAATAACGGAGTACGCCGTTTGTCTGAAAAGTTCTTACCCGAATCTGGCACGGATGAGGGGTTTGTGCGGGTGGCCCGCCTGAAACAATTACCGGTTGGGTCGATCCGCGAGGCTAGCATCGGAAAAATTAAACTGGCAATAACCAACGTTAACGGCAATTATTTTGCTTTCTCGGCGCATTGTCCCCACCAGGGCTGGCCGCTATGGTCGGGCGATATGAAAGGTGAACTGGTACGCTGTTATTTGCATCGCTGGCAATTTAATGTTCGCACCGGTCAGAATGTCGCCCCCGGTATGCCGGTATGCCTGCCCACCTATCCCACCCGGACCGACGGCGAATACCTGCTGGTGAAAGTAAGTTAATTTTAGGACTTTCGCTTCAACCTCACTTTGTGAGCTTGAAGCGAAAAATAAAGAGTATTAAAAGGGCACCCAGTGGGTACCCGACCCCACGACCATTGCTTCGGGTTTATTTAGGGCAGCTAGCGAGAGTCCTAAATTTGTTAGCTCTTGACCCTCGAAAAGCTTTAAACCACCTGGGGTTTATGTTATGATGAACCAGTAATTAGGGAGTGTCCTCCCTTCCGCTAGACCAAATTTTTCGCTATCGCTCGTTATCTACTCGTTTTCTATAGTTGGCCCAGGGCGGTTTATACAAAATGACTACTGATACCTTCCCCCAGGAATATTCCATCGATAGCCCGGCCACTCGGAACGGCTTGCAAGGCTTTTTGTACGGGCTAATCCAACCCTCTCAAAAATTTTCCAACGATTTGCAGCGTCGTCTAAGGTTTTTAAATATCTTGCTGTGGTTTGAAATCGTGGTTACGCTGTTGGCGGTATTGCTGGCCTTAGCCGGGCCTGAACCACTCCGAATTGTTCTGACCGGTCTGTTTTTTATAATAGTCGGCTTCGGGTCGGTTTTGTTGAGCCGACTGGGCCAGCTAGGCGCAGGAGTCTGGTTGAATGGGATGGGTACGCTGGTAATGCTGTCCCTATTTCAAATTACCTCGCCTTCCAGTAAACCGGAAGTAGTATTTGTTGATTTTCATACGACCGCAATGTTTATGGTATTGCCGGTGGTGGTGGCGGGTATTGTAACCGGGGCGCGCAATTGTATCGGGCTGGGGGTGATTACGGTTCTGGTTCAATCGAGCGTGGTTTTCTCGTTCGTCCGCGACCCGGCTTCGCTTCTAAAAAACGATCTGGTCTTTACAATCTCCGCAATGCGAACGCCGCTGGCTTTTATCTCGGTGAGTTGTTTGCTGGCCCTGGTTTTTGAGAATAATATTTTTGGCCTCTTTGAGACCCTGACCGACCGCAACCGGCGTTTACAAACTACGGCGGCGGAACTGGAGGTCAAACAAACCTATTCCGCTCGGCTGATAGTCGAGCTAAAGAAGGTCCTGGACGATTTGCGGGCCGACTTTGGCACTCAGCTCGAAAGTGCCGACCGCCAGCAAACCGACGTGGTGGAAATTAGCGCGTCGCTGGAAGAACTGGGCCGGGTAGCGCGGCGGATCGACAGCCTGGCCGGACAAGCCAGCCGAATGGCGAATGATGCCGTTACCGTCGCCCGCGAGAAAGCCCAGATTATTGCCAATAATGCCCAGATTTATGGCCGCCTACAGCAAAAAATGGAGCAGATCAACACAAGCGTGGAAGAACTGGCCGTCGAAACCCGCCAGATCGACCAGGTGGTTAGCTCGATCAGCGAGGTCGCCGAGGAAACCAACCTGCTGGCCTTGAATGCTTCGATTGAGTCTGCCGGGCGGCGCGAGCATGGCCGTCGCTTTAGTACGGTCGCCGCCGAGGTGCAGCGACTAGCCCAGCGGTCCCGTGAAGCCGCCGAGGAAGTCCGCCGGGTAGTCGAGCAGGTTCAAACCAACGTTTCACAACTGGCGGTCAAAAGCATTGAAAGCCGCCAGGAGGCGCAATCGCTGGCTGAAAGCACCAACGCTTCCTCGCGTACCGTATACGAAATTGTTGGTGCAGTCGAAAATTCAGCCCAGATCAGCCAGACCATTTTCAACGATATTAAAAGCCAGCAGGCGGCGGTAATCGATATTCTGGAGCTGGTGCCGGACATCTCGATTAAAAGTGATGAAATGCGCCGGTTTACTCGCCGGTTGTCTCAGGGCGTACTTGACCTCGAACAGGCCCTGGCTGAAATAGAACAGGATTTCCAAACTAGCCGCCGGACGCCACTCAGGCGGGTACATAATCGAGATTTCGACCTGGACAAGGACGACGAGGACGGGTTCAATTGGGCCGAGTTCAGGCGGATAAACTGGCGTCGCCGCTTGCTCCGTCTTACCATCCCCAACCGTGAACTTAATCCGGGTGATCGCCGGAGGTCGCGGTCGCTTAATCTTATCACGCTTTTTCTAACCGCTTTTCTAATTGTTTTTCTACCGATCAGCCAATTCAACGGTTTATTTTCGGTTACTTTTCTGCCCTATCTGCTGCTGTTATCACTGATATTTTTGGTTTATTTCCTGAACCGGACCGGTTTTTATAAACTGGCTCTTTCGATCTTTTTTGCCTGTGGTTTTCTGGTGTACCTGGGGGTCTACGAGTTGTACAGCAGTAACCAGGTTCTTACGCTCTTTGATGCTATAAAGACTACCTCCGGTTTGCTGGGTCTGCCCATTTTGACTGCCGCGATTATTGCGAATGTTCGCTGGATTTTCGGGCTAACCGTCATTGCGGTGGCTGAAACCAGTCTACTGGCCTTTCAACGGGTGGACCGGTCGCCGGACCGTATTTTACTGGCTCTGGTTTCGCCGGTAATGTTGCTGGTGGTGTTGGGCTTACTGGCGGCTTTTCTGGATGCCAATATAACCCGCCTGACCGACTCTCTCAACGAGCGCAACTACCGGCTAGCCAGCCGAAACCGTGATCTTAACCGTAAAGCCCGGCTGGTAACTGCCCTCAGCCGCCAGATTTACGCCCTGGCCGGTGATCTGGCGGCCTCCTCGGAGCATCAAACCCAACTTTCGGTGGTGCAACTTCGCTTAATTCGGGAAATTACCGGGAGTGTTACCAATCTTGACTGGGGAGCCAAACACCTCGTTACTTCCACCCAGCAAATTGCTCAGTCGGCCCTAAGTGCCTTTAACCAGGCTCAAAAAGGGGCGATTGGCATCGAAGGCGGCTTGCACAGTATAGAAGAATTTCAAGCCCGCGTGCTGCAAATAGCCAACAGCAGTAACGATTTACAAATTCAGACCAGCGAGATTGAGCAGACCTTTGAATTAATCAACGATGTCTCCGAAGAAGTAGATTTGCTGGCCCTCAATGCGACCGTCGAGGCTTCTCAGGCCCGCGAGGCCGGTAAACGCTTTGCGGCGGTTGCCAGCGAGGTTCAACGGTTGGCCGGGCGGGCCAGGATCGCCAGCAGTAAAGTGAGCGTTATTGTGGGGCGTATCCAGTCGGCGGTCGGTTTGTGTGTCGAGTTAACCGATGCCGGGCAGCAGGAAATCAGGCTGCTTTCCGAAACTGCCCACGCGACCAGCCTTTCGGTCCAGGAAATTGTCCAGGCGGTCAGCAATACCAGCAATCTGGTCAGTCAGATACAGGACGCCGTGAACCAGCAATCGTCCGCCATCAGCCAGACCCTCAGTCGCCTCAAAGCGGTCGATACCGCCGGTGACGGCTTCCGCGAGAATATCCGGTCGAGCGGTAATAGCGTGGTCCTCCTCAATAATACTGCCGGTAGGCTCAGTCAGTATGAGGCCGAGGAAGTTGAACCGGAACTTCTAGGTAGCGGATTGACCTCCTAAATGCAAAGTCAAAAAATTTAGCCGATTGGCTGGTTTCGTTTATGCTATAATATTTTAATGCCCGGTCGGTCACGATAGGCCACCGGCTAATTAAATATAAAAATCCTGTAATTACTCAGACCCCACCCCTGACCCCTCCCTGGGGCCACCAGTGGACGGGGAAAAGAGGAAGAGGGCTAAACAGGGGAGACCCCTGTTGTACCCCGCGCCGGGGTTGCACCCCTACGAACCCCGCCTCGAAAAAGGCGACTGAGCATTTACTAAAACCCCTAATAATCTGGCTTCTTCAGGGTAGAAGAAGGGAGCAAGGCGTGGCGATAAGCGCAGGGCGGATCGGGCGGACAAACCAAGCCAGTCCCCATCCGGTTCGCGGCTCAGAAATTCTATATGCGCAGTACGGTCAGGTCAAAAAGGCGACCAAACTGGTTCCGCACGAGTTCGACGAAGCTCACCGGCTGGCGATTGCCAACCTGCATATGTCGTCCAGACGTGAACTGATTTTTGATACTCCCGGCTGGCAAAGCTTCTGGATCGGGGCCGGGGAGGAGAAAGCGGTTTTCCTGGTAATCGACCCGCAGAGCCGGGCTTTTGCGCTGGAATTGCTGGCTAAAGGTACCTACCTGGAAGGTCATCTGGCCGAGGGCCACTATTTCGCCGATTTGCACGTTTCCGGTCTCTCAAATTTCCGCTGGAACTCGCAATCGTACTTCGATCATGTGTTCAGTGGCCGGATAAAAGTCCGCGAGTTTGTTTACGGCGATACGCTAGCGGGGCCGGGTCTGCGAGTGCCGCCCCTGGTGCCGGTTAGCTGGCCGCGCAAGCTGGTTAACTGGTTGGTACGCAACTGGATAAGCTGGGTCATTTCACCCCGCTACTGGCATTTCCGGCGGCTCTACCGCGACGCTCACGAGGCTAACGTGATGATCGAGGTTTTGCCTTTGAACAACCCAGAGCGCAAAAGTCACTACCTGTTCCCGTTGCCCTGGCTGGAGGAAGATGGTCGCTTGCACTTACGCTACTACCGGCTTACGCCGATAGATGTGCGGACCCGCTAACTAATTTTACAGAGCGGGTGCGGCTGAGTATAATTGGCTACTCAAAGTTTGAGTAGCTTTTTTTATGCGAGAAAAATATGCAGCCTGGTTTTAATTGGAGCCGGTACCGCAACTCCAAAATTTTATGGCTTCTGGTCAGCGGCGGGAGTTTGCTAATATTTCTGGGTGGGCCGATTGTCGCGCTGGTCTACCGGAGTGTCGCGGGTGGGAGCCTGGGACAATACCTGACCGCCCCGGCCATTGTGAGTGCCTTGCAACTGAGCCTCATTACCACCCTGATTACCCTGGCTCTCTCGGTGATCTTTGGAACGCCGCTGGCTTATTTGCTGGCCCGGTTCGAGTTTCGAGGTAAACAATTGCTGGATACCCTGATCGATTTGCCGATGGTCCTGCCTCCGGCGGTGGCCGGGGTGGCTTTGCTCATTACTTTTGGACGGCGCGGCTGGCTGGGCGGCTGGCTGGAACAGCAGTTTGGTCTGACTATCGGCTTTACGACGGCGGCGGTAGTCCTCGCCCAGCTTTTTGTGGCGGCCCCGTTTTATATCAAATCGGCCAAAGCGGGCTTTCAGGCGACTGATCCGGCCTTTGAAAAAGTTTCGACCACGCTGGGCGAGGGTGGTTGGCGCACGTTCTGGCGCATAACCGTGCCACTGTCGTTGCCCTCACTTTTGAGCGGGATGGTAATGACCTGGGCCAGGGCACTGGGTGAATTCGGGGCGACTATTATGTTTGCCGGCAGTTTCGAGGGTAAGACCCAGACCATGCCCCTGGCGATCTATGGTGCCCTGGAGGGTAGTGGCGGTCTGGAACAGGCCGTAACGCTTTCGATGATTTTGGTAGTTGCTTCGTTCACGGTGCTGGTGCTGGTTAAATGGCTGGCGCACGCCACTTTGATTGTCTGATCTGATGCTTAAACTGGACATCTTCAAACGCTTCAAAGAATTTGAGCTAAATCTACAATTCCAATCGCTCTCGGCCCATAATACGATTGCTTTGTTTGGACCCTCCGGGACCGGCAAAAGTCTGACCCTTCAGGTAATTGCCGGGTTGATTACGCCGGATGCCGGGCAGATTTGCCTGGGGTCGCAGGTGATGTTTGATGCCGGGCGGCGGATAAATGTACCGGCCCGTCTGCGCCGGGTGGGTTTTGTACCGCAGAGTTATACCTTATTTCCCCATTTGAGCGTCCGCCAAAATATTCTTTACGGCGTGAGCCGCCGACCCCCGGCCCGGCAGGAGGAGCGGCTGGCCGAATTGTTGCGATTGTTGCGCCTGGAAGGCTTGCAGGAACGCCGCCCGGCCCAGTTAAGCGGCGGCCAGCAACAACGGGTGGCTCTGGCGCGCGCCCTGATTACCGAACCCCAGATTTTGCTACTGGATGAGCCTTTTGCCGCTCTCGATAGCATTATCCGGGGCCGTTTGCAAGAAGAATTGTTGATTTTGAAAGAACAACTGAATTTGCCCATCGTGCTGGTGACTCACGATTTGCAGGAAGCCTATACCATGAGCGAACAGATTGTGGTGGTGGAAACCGGACGGGCGATCCAGAGTGCCGAGCGCGACGAAGTTCTGTTCCGGCCCAGCAGTGCGGCGGTGGCCCGTTTTGTAGCTACTCGCAATATTTTCGAGGCTGAAGTGCTGGAAATTAGTTCCGATACGGTTCGCCTGTCCAGTGGCAAAATGACAATCCTGGCTCCTCGCCCGGCTTTTGGAGTAGCACCGGGCCAGAAAGTGGTATTTTGTATCCGGCCCGAAAGAGTATTGTTTACTGTGCCAGGCCGATCCCGTGAGCGGGGTGCCGAAGGTAATTATCTCGAAGGCACGATCAACCGAGAGATTGCACACGGCACCAGCCACACGGTTTATCTCAGCCTGACCAACCCCCTACCCAAGATCACCCGCGATACCAGCTACGATATGCAGGTCGAACTTTCGGATGAGGTTTACCGGCGAATTTCGGTAGGCCAGCAAAAGAGCTGGTTGCTGGCCTTACCAAAAGAGCAAATTCACGTTATGCCTGCTTGATATACACCTTGCACTGGCTCTGGCCGAGTATATCGACCAGTTCGTTGTTATTGACCTCAATATCGTAATTGTAGGTAAATTCGTGCCAGTGGCCGTTGTCTGGAAAGCCCGGCAGGTGGTACTCGGCCAGCGAGTCGTCGCTAAAGTTCGCCACGACTGCCACCAAACTACCGCCCTCGTCCCAGCGTTTCCAGGCCAGCACTTTGTGTTCCGCATCGACATGAAAAAACTCGATATGCTCGGATTTAAAGGCTCCAACCGTCTTGCGCATATAGATCAGGCCGCTATAGTAGCGGTGCAAGTCGGCGTTAGCCTCGTTTTTCAACAATTCCCAATGAAGTGGGCGCGGGTCCATGCTTTTGTCGGTCGGTTCGCCAAATTCCTCACCCATCCAGATCATCGGTACCCCGACCGCCGTCATTGTCAGGGCCGCTCCCAGTTTGGCCCGCCGGAAGGCCGCCGCCTCAAAAATCCCGGCGGTACCCAGTTCAAACATCAGGCGGTTCTGGTCGTGGTTCGAGATATATTGGACGGCAGCGGTCGGCCCGATAATACCCGACCGGGCCGGTTCGAGGGCGGCCATCGTCTTATCCCAGTTCCAGGCTTGCCAGCCTTTGAATTCGCCTTCGCGCAGGTTTGCCGTCATCTGGAAATAAAAGTAATCGTGCCACAAGCCGTCCATCGGGCGACCAAAACCCACGATGGCCGGGTCAATCGGCAAATGTTCGGCCACCAGGTAAAAGGGTTTTCCGCCAGTCGACTCTTTGACCGCCTCACCTAGCCAGCGCAAGAATTCAAAATTGTTGATCAAGGCTGTCGCGTCGAAGCGGATACCATCAAGGTGAAACTCGCTGGCCCAGTAAAAAGCCGCCTCGTTTACAAATTTACGAGAGGCAAACATATTATGATTTTCGTCCCAGTGGTTATAATCGAATTTCGGGCCGAATTGTACGGAGTCGGTGTTATGCTCGACAAACCAGTAGTTGTGGTCGATCTGGGCCAGCGGGGTATCCTGGTTGGCGTGATTGGCTACCACGTCCAGGATTACCCGCATACCGCGAGCGTGGCATTGGTCCACCAGGCGTTTCAAATCCTGAGTTTCGCCGTAAGCACTTTCAACGGCATAAAAATGTTTGGGATTATAACCCCAGCTAATTTCACCCGGAAATTCAGCTAGTGGCATCAACTCAATCGCGTTGATCCCCACACTGCTCAGGTAGTCCAGTTTATCGATCACACCCTGGAAAGTGCCGCCAAAATCCCGCACGTGCAGTTCGTATATAACCAGTTCCACGTCCGGCGGTAGCGGCGACTGATCGTTTTGCCACTCATATTCGTCTACTACCACGTGACCATTGCGCACCCGCATAATCGCGTTATCGTTGTTCTGCTCATCTACATCGGTGGCCTGGGGGTCGGTAATGCCGATCCACTTACCCAGTTGCCAGGGACTATTCGACTCAACAAAGAATTTGTATTCATAATCGCCATCAGCCAGGTCTACCGCTACCCGGAAGTAGCCTTCATCGTCTTTTTGCATCTCAATTTCTTGCCAGCTTGAGAAATCACCCATCACCGCCGCCCGCTTGATATAGGGCGCAAACAGCGCAAAGTCGATTGAATTGGTTTTCTCAGTTTCCTGACGAGTTTTTGTACTCTGGGTTGAGCGGGCAGTTTTGTATTGGCCGGGTATACGGTTAAATAATTCCGGCCATTCGTGATGGGTTAATTCACGGCGTAGGTTCGGTTGAGCTTGGTCGGTACTCATAGTTAGCCAATACTCCTTCTATATTACGTTATGCTAAATAATGCAGCAAGTATAAATTGATAATGAACGGTTACGGTCGATTAAGAGGCACAAATTATGCCAATAATAACTGTTAGTGTTGCGGAATCGTAAAGAATGTGATTAATATACATCAGGCTTTTCACAAATCCTTTTAAAATAGGACGTTCGCCTAATAAAGTTCTATAACAATGAAAATAACCCTTTAAGGCCTGTAAAAGCGGTTAAAAAATAGGTTGGTCTGGAGTTTACTTCAGCCTTGGGGAAATGTTATGAGTGATAAAATTTCAGAGTCTGCGGAAGCCCGTGAGGAGCAAATTGCCAATCAGATGCGGAACAGTCTGCATAAAGCCTCGCAACCTATTACAACTATTCTTATGTTAAGCGAACTATTGTTTAACGATGCCCCCGACCCGGCAACCCTGGCCGATCTTAAAGTGATTTACGAACAGGCTAACCTGTTAAAATATATCCTCAATAATCTCAACGAGTTGGTAAAAGAATTAAGGGGCGAAGATACCCTTTAACAACAGTATACATATCCCTAGCAGAAAAAATTATCAAAGAATTAGGAATTAGTTGCTATGTCAAAGGTTGCCAGTAAAACCATTGACATAGCAATCTTATTGTTATATATTTGATTAGTCAAAGATTGACACAGCAAGAGAATTATAAAAAGGTTGTGAAGCAATTAAGAATGAGTATAAATAAACCACCCAAAGACAAGTTGCCGCTCAGTCCCAACCTTCAAATTTTTCAGGAAGTCGCCCCACTGATGCATCAATTGGGGCGCACGCTTGGTACCTTTAAAATAGTCCACGAAAAAGAAATGGGTATCAGTGGACTGGCGGTAATGATTATGCTGGAACTGGCCCGCCAGGACGGGGTAACTCAGAACCATTTGACTTATTGCACCAGGGTCGATCCTAGCATGATTACTCGCGTAGTCAAGGAACTGGAGCAGGAAAGAGGTTGGATTCGGCGGGAACGCGATGCAGAAGACAATCGTTTAATGCGGGTATTTCTGACCGAAGCCGGACGCGAACAGGCGGCCATTGTCCCGGCCAAAGCGGCGGCCATCGAACAACGTCTGACCCAACGCCTGACAGTTGAGGATTTACAGGATTTGCGCCGTATTCTATCGCACCTGGAAGAAGCGGCCCGTCACGACTACGAGGGCTACAAAGAAGAAGTCCCCGATTAAGATTATTTTTATACGACAAAGCAGTTATATAAACCGGCTCGAAATTCATTATTTAACATATTATTTAACATAAGGAAAGGGAGTAATTCTTTGAAAAAGATACCGTATCGCTACGCAGTAGCTCTAAGCGCGGCGCTCGGCTTATTTATGGCGGTGCTGGATAATACTATCGTTAACGTGGCTATCAACGCCATGCAAAAGTCTTTCCAGGTGAAGGACCCTTCCGTAGATATTAATACTATCGAATGGGTCATAACCGGCTACTTTTTGTCTCAGGCGGCCATCATCCCGATTGCCGGTTATCTGAGCAACCGGTTTGGCCTCAAGCGTATGTTTATGCTGGCCCTGACGATGTTTACGTTAGGCAGCATCTTGTGCGGTTTATCACCATTATTCGATAGCTGGTTCGGCGGCGGGGTCGGTTTACTGATTTTCTTCCGGGTGTTCCAGGGTATCGGCGGCGGTATGCTGTTTCCGCTGGCTACCTCGATTTCCTTTAACGTCTTCCCCCCGGCGGAGCGGGCGGCCAGTTCAGCCGTAATTGCCGTTCCGGTGCTGCTGGCTCCGGCTTTTGGCCCGACCATCGGTGGTTTGCTGGTGGATAGCAGTTTTGAATGGCCTTCGATATTCTTTATCAATCTGCCAGTTGGGATTCTGGCCCTGTTCCTGATTGGCCGTATTCTCAAACCGGATACCGGCACTCAGACGGTTCCGGCTAAGGCGGGCGATACTACAGCCGCCGCCGATGGCAGCCGCGACAAGGCTGCCCCACCGGTCCCGGCAATAGCTACTAAACGGGCCGGGTTCGACTTCGTGGGTCTGGTGCTTTCGATAGTCGGCACGATCCTGGTGGTATATGCTTTTAACCTAATCAGCCAGATCGATCCAAGTACCGTAAGCAAAGCCAATCCAGGTGGCACCATTTACGGATGGGGTTACTGGCTGGTCTGGACCTTGTTGGGTGCTGGCATTGGTATGCTGGCATTCTTCTCCTACTATGAACTCAAGATTGCCAAAGACCCGGTACTGGATTTACGGTTGATGGGCGATAGTATCTTTTTATTCTCAACCGTTATGACCTGGGTACTGCGGGCAGTCGTATTTGGTAGCTTCTTTATTCTGCCACTGTTCCTGGAACGCTTCCAGGGAAAGGATGCCGTCAGCACCGGTTTGGCTCTTATGCCGCAAGGTCTGGCTGCCACTGTTGGTATCGCAACCGGTGGCAGATTGTACGACAAGATCGGGCCGCGCTACCTGGTTATTTTGGGTATGATTGCCCTGTCGGTTAGCTCGGCAATGCTGATCTTCACCGACAGCAATACTGATGCCTGGTCGCTGGTACCCATTCTGTTGATCCGGGGATTAGGTTTTGGCTGGTCGAATTTGCCTTTACAGACGGTGGCTCTTTCCAAGATCACCGGGCGGGCTTTGCCGAAAGCCAGTTCGCTTTACAACGCGACGGCCCAAATCTTTAGCTCAATCGGGATCGCGGTGTTGACCACGATCTTTATTCAGTCGCTAACCACCAACACGGCTTCCCGGCTCGAACAGCTAAAAAGCAGCGGACAGGCGGCCAAGCTAGCCGGGGGGGCAGAAGCGGTACGCATAAATCTGCTTTCACCGGCGGCGGCCAGTGCGGTTAGTACGGTCTTCCTGATCGTCACTATCGGGACTGTGCTGGCGATTGGCCTGGCCTTCACGCTACCGCGCTACAGCTTGAAGCAGGAGCAAATCCGTAATGGTGCTTCCAAAGAAGAAATTGCTAAACTTGAGCCGGTGGCTATCGCCGAATAGTTTTACAATTTTCTAAATCAACTCAGGCCGGTAAAAGTTTTGCTAATGTGTACTGATTGGTATGGATTAGTAAGAGACTTTTACCGGTTTGACTCTTGTAAATAGGACTTTCGCTTGATGACTTAAACCAACTTAAAGCGGGGGTATGGGGTCGGGTACCCTCTGGGTACCCCTGTAACACTCTTTCTTCTTCTTTTCCCCGCCCTGGGGTCTGAGTAGTTACGAAAAGAATATGGTATGATGAGGCTGAAGCGGTTTTCTTTTTAAGTTGAGGAATAAACAAGGAGTAACTATGCCGGGAACCGAGCCTCCTGAAAGGCTGGCGGCTCTCCGCCAAAGACGCGTACAGTGCGATCTCGATCAGACGGAGTTGTTAGAACTTTACGACCTGGAAAAACAGTTTTCCCCCAATTATTATGGGTTGCTCGTAGCCGCGCTTTCGACTTTTCCGCCTTACCTGGCGAAGCAACCCGGCTTGATACCGGTTTTTGTTGAGGGTCTGCACGCTGCCTGGTTACACGCTTTTCGAGGCTCCAAAGTTCGCCGCGAGTTTGAGGAGTTTTTGGGTTCAAAGGCTCACGTGGATGGCGATCTGGGCGCGGCGATGGCCGCTCATCCGGCGGAGTTCGAGCGGGCGATTAACCGGTCGTTCCAGTAGGCAAACCCGGCCAGTCCGCCAATGTACCATTGGGGACCAGGGCCGGGCCAGCTAAAATCAAAAGCGGTCGGTCCGGCGAAACCGGCTATAAAGATTAGTAAGCTCACCAAACCCCACCAATTTTTATGTCGCCAGGCAGCCAGTCCGCTCAATACTACCAGCGCGCCCCACTCCGGCCAGAAAACCGCGCGAGCGTGCCAGATAATGTAATCAGGATTATTGTAGTTTCCGCTTTTCCAGGCATCGTAGCTGTAGGCGGCCCACTCACTGAGGCAGGCCGTGACTATCACAATCTGAAGAAGGATTTTCAGTTTCCGGTCAGCTATCCCGCTTCGAGCGGCCAGGCTATAACCGGCTACTGTCTGGGTCAGGGTCCACAGCGGCCAGTAAAGGTAAGCGGACCACTTGCTAGCCGCTCGCCACCACTCGCCGGTATTCAGCCAGTAAAGCGGGTCAAACCCACTGAGCCGCCCGGCTCCCGGATTCAGCCAGTAATCGAGGCCCGCCAGCAGCGTCAGGCCGCCGACCCCGCAAAACCAGCTTTTCTGTCGCCAGCCGAGTCCAATTAGCCCGGCGGTCGCTGCCAGCCAGGGTCCCCATATCTCGATAATACGCTCCCAGCCCAGGGGTTCGACCGCTACTTTCAAGCGGGTAAGCTCGCGGCCCAGTTCATACAACAGGCTAAGGCTACCATGTTCTTTTCCGGTGGCTTGTTGTAGTTCCCACAACTTATCGATCCGGTCGAGGTTAGCTCCTACCACCCGGTCTTCCGGGCGTAAACCGGCCTGGCCTGCCGGGGTGTTGCTGCCTGTAAAAACATCGGTAGTATAGAAAGGAGCATAAAAAAAGCCCGGCCAGTAGCCCGCTTTGACCAGTGGCCCGGCGGTTAGCAGCAAAGCGACCAGCCAGACTAGCGGCCAACGCAAAGATTTTAGTGGCGGAAATTTCAATTGAAAGTGTAAGTTGCCAGTAAGTTTCGGCCTTAGTTCGCCGGGTGTCTGGTTCACCTGCGCCGGGAGCGGTAGAACGGAACTATTACCGATAGTAATAAGCCCAGGAAAATCACGGCCAGGAAAATCGGGAAGATCGGTAAACCGCCGGACCTGCTCGTGCCGGTCGGAGCCGGGGGAGTGGGTGTTGGAGTTGGGACTGGCACCGGGGTAGCCGTCGGAGCCGGGGTAGCAGTTACCGTTACCGGCTGGGATAATTCCAGGCTAAACTTATTGACCCGGCCCGGCTGATACCCGGCCTCACCGGGTTTTGAGGCTGGTAAAACAAAAAGTGCTGCCCCTAAAATAATCAGGGCAGCACTTATTAGAGTAACAGATACCAGGTAACGTGCGCCCATTTTAAGCTTTGGGTGTCGCTGGAACCGGTCGCAATACCAGGGCTTGCAGGTCGTTTAGGGCCTGTTCCTCAGCCGTGTTTGCGTCCTTCATGACCGGCGCATTGCTAAAGGCTTCTTTCCAACGACCCTCATTTTTCTGAGAGACGCCATCTTTGAGCCGCGCATAATACCGCTGTTTTTCCTCAAGTTTGAGCTTTAGTTTGGAGTAATGACTCTCAGCCCCGGCAGGTACCACGTTATTGAGCGAGTACACCAGAGTCAGGAACCCTTCGACGCGGGTCAGCATTCTTTCACTGCCTCGAATAAAGCGGGGAGCATTGTTGGGTGTAATACGGTCGTTGTAATCACCCACCACCGGTGCGCCACCCGATACAAGATTGAAATCCGCCTCAGCGTCTCGCAACTGTTTGTCGATGCTCACCATGTTGTCGTAGTAAACCTGAAGCGGCGAAGGCCCGACTTTAACGACCTGTCCCTGGCTTTTAAGGGTATTAAGACCGAGGATCAACCCCAGACCAAGCAATACTACCGCTAAAATAATCGGTAGACGGGCTTTACTGCGGGAGAAGCGGTTTAACTTCGAGTCGAGCCAATCTTTGGCTTCCCATAGGAATGAACGAGAAGAACCACTCAGTTGTCCGGTCCGACCGGCTGGCAGCCTATTGCGATACAATCCGCTTGGGATGTATAGCACTTTATCACACTGACCACATTTTTGGATACGACCACGCCGGGCCAGATCATCGGAGGTAGAATATCCGCAACTATTACATTCTATGACACCCCGTTCAAAACCCGGCCAGGGTCCGGCGGTTTCGGGTACCAGATAAACTCGTGTAACATCTAACCCGCAAGCAGTACATCGTTTTAGGCCGCCTGGGAACTCGTTTCCACAGCGCGGACACTCCTGTTGAGGTAAATGTTTGGGTAGATTGAGTGGTTCATCGAATTCATCTAGATCATCATAAACAGGATAATTAAAATTTCGAATAGTTTTACTCTCGCTGCAATATTATTAAACTGCTAATCCAAACCTACCTGGACAAATCGAAGCAGTGTGGTAACAACCCACTTAAAGATGTTTCCACTATAACCGGAGTCTATTTATTTGTCAAATGGTTTTCCACAAATTTCACAATTCACCGGTTTCTGGCTTATTTTGTTGTAATTTTGTGCAACTTTTTGCCCTTTGATGCGTTTTATCACCTGATTTTTACCTCTGCCAACTCAAATTTAACCTTTCTTCAGTCCTTTAATATTATCCTCCAAAGTCATTTATTAAACGGAAATAAGGCAACAGTTTTGAACATTTCCCTTAAACGGCTATTTTCTGCTATTGTACTTACAGAACCGACCGGCTATTTTTTGTATGATAATAACCTTAAACGAAAGCTTGTTGGACGCTAGCTTTTCAAAAGAGTAGAATTGGAGCAGAATGTTAAAAGTTGAAAACATAAGGTAAATAAATGTCTGAACAAATGTCTGAAAGAAAATCAAGCGACAGGTTGGCAAAAATTGGGCTGGCCGGACTGGGTGCCAGCGCTTTAATAGGGGTTGCTAGCCTGGGCACGGCGCGCTATCTGGTGAATAAATTAACCCGGCTCACCCCGGTGACAACCACCGAGAGTTATACTTTTACGCCTTTTGAAACGCAGGTCGCCTTTGAGGAAGTAAGTTTCCCTACCACCAATGGCCGTTTGTTGAGCGGTTGGTGGTTACCTCGTCCGGCCTCGCAACGAGTAGTAATTGCGGTTAGCGGCTACCGGGGCAAAAAGGAAGATATGCTCGGCATTAGTTCTATTTTGTGGCGCAACGATTATAATGTTTTACTTTTCGATTACCGGGCGCACGGGGTAGCCCGCGAAGAAGGTGAGTTGATTACCCTCGGTCATCGGGAATTGGAAGATTTGCAGTCTGCCATCGGCTATGTCCGGGAGCGAGTGCCGCAGTCCTGGCTAGGGTTACTGGGTGGTTCGATGGGTGCAGCAGTCGTATTGCTGGCGACAGCGCGGGATCAGACTATCAAAGCGGTCTGGGCCGATAGTTCTTTTACCAGCCAGCAGGATGTTATCAGCTACAACTGGCGTTCGATCACCCATCTACCGGGTCGCCCGATCCTGTCTATCGCTGCTCGGATTTTCGAGACCCGCACCGGACATCGCTGGCGAGATTTTGCGCCACTGGCTGAAATTGGCCGCATCGCGCCGCGCCCGGTTTACCTGGTTCACGCTGCGGCGGATAGCATGATCCCGGTAGAGCAAGCCTACCAACTCTATGCTGCCGCCGGAGAGCCAAAAGAACTCTGGATCGAGGAAAATTTGGAACATTGCGGAGTTTATTTTACCTACCGCAACGAATACGCTCAACGAGTAGTCGCCTTTTTTGGAAAATATCTGGTAGCGGAAAGGTCTGTCCAGCAACCGGTCAGTGCTAACACGGCGGTTTCAGCCGGTTAATAACCCCCATAAAGAGAAAAAAGCTAGAAAGAAGAAAGAGAAAACCTTTAATGCTGCAAATCCAGCCCCAACGTCTCAGTCCGCTCGTCCAGCGTTTGCGGGCTTCCAATCCCGGCCCGATGACGCTTACCGGTACAAATAGTTACCTGATCGGCACCGGCCCGGCTTTGCTGGTGTTGGACCCCGGCCCGTTAATCGAAAGTCACCTGCAAAGTCTGGTTGAGGCCGCCAACTCGCAAGCTGCCCGGATCGAAATGATTGCGGTCACTCACGGCCACCCCGACCATTATCCCGGTGCCGCCCGGCTACACGAACTGACCGGTGCGCCGGTGGTGGCTTACCGCGAGGCGACTTATCCCCACCAGATCGATCTGGAAGATGGTCAAAGCCTGACTTGTGGCGAGGTAAGTTTACAGGCGATTTTCACGCCCGGTCACGCCGTCGATCACCTGTGTTTTTATCTCGCAGCCGAACAGGCCCTTTTCACCGGTGATAATATTCTCGGCACTGGTACCACCATCGTGGCCCCACCCAAAGGCGATATGGCGGCCTACCTGGCTTCGCTCCGGCGGTTACAGGCGGCAGACCTGGCAGCGAAGGTCATTTATGGCGGGCACGGCCCCGAAATTACCGACCCGGCCACCAAAATTCAGGAATATTTGCTTCACCGGCAAGCCCGCCAGCAAAAACTAACCGACGCGCTGGCAAAGTCTCCCCTGACGATCCCGCAACTGGTCGAGCAGATTTACCAGGATGTCGACCGGCGGTTGTGGCCGGCGGCAGCCCGTCAGGTGCTGGCCTATCTGATTATGCTGGAAAACCAGGGGCAAGTCCGGTCGGCAGAACTTCCCGCTACCCAGACCCGACCGCTCGATGAAGAAATTATGTTCCCCGATGGCGGCGCAGTCGACCCGGTGGCCGCCGCCGAGCTTGGCATTGACCAAAAAGATACCAGCCGACTGAAACTTTATACGCTGCTAAAATAAATCTTATTCAGGGAGGTAGTAGTGAAATTCGATACTCAATGGTCGTAAATCTTGAAGAACTCAGGCTAATAACTGAAAAGCTGTTTGACCACCTTAAAGATAATAATATTAAAGAAGTCACTTTAGATGTGGATTATTATTGGTATATTCACAAAGAGTTCTTGTATGACCCTTACAAACAACCTGCCGACTTTAGTATTGGTCAATTATCTGATGATTTAAATGAGTTATTAAAGATTTTGAAAGATGAGCCTGCTCTAAATTCATACCACTTTGTCTGGTTATCAACCATTTTAAGAACAATAGGAGAATTTACATCTTAATATTATTTAAAAACACGGCTAGCATAGGAATACTGTGCTGAATCATGTCATTTACCAGAATAGAAAAGCTCGAAGTCGTAAAGACGCTTTCACTTTCGACTCTATAAGAATCTGTTAACTAAAAAGAGAAAGTTTTGGCAATGCCAAAACTTTCTCTTTTTAAATCTTTCCCCCTACTCGTGGGAGGGGTCAGGGGTGAGTTAAAGACTTCTTAATGATTATGCGACTCAAGGATTTCGTGATCGAAGGCACGCGGTAGCAGATCGGCGATGGTGCAGCTAAAGAAAACCTGCTCGTCGTTGGCGACCACCACCCGCAATAGTGGGTTAAATTCGGCCAGGAACTGACGGCAGGCTCCGCAAGGAGTAGTGGGCCGCTCGGTGTCGGCCACCACCACGATTTCTTCCCAGTCCATCATCCCGGCACTGACCGCGCTCACTCCCGCGCTCCTTTCGGCGCAGATCGTGAGGCTAAACGAAGCATTCTCGACGTTGCAGCCCTGGAACACCTGGCCGCTTTTGGTACGCAGGGCCGCCCCAACCTTAAAGTGGGAATAAGGAGTATAAGCCAGCTTGCGCACGGCGCGGGCTTTTTCCAGCAATTCCGAGTCGTATTCTACGGTCAAAGGTTTTCCCTTCCGAACTTATTATCAGGCGAAGCGAGCAAATAACACTCCCAGCCAGAACAGGCCAAAGACCGGCACCGAAATGACAGCCTGGCTCAACAAATCCGGGCTGGGCGTAATAAAGGCAGCCGCTACCATCGATAAAACCAGGGCATATTTCCACAAACTTGCCAGCTTCCGCCAGGTCACAACTCTAATTTTTGCCAGCAGAAACAAGAAGATCGGCAACTCAAAAACCAGACCGCTCCAGAACATAACTTTTGTCAGCAGACTAATATATTTTTTTACGTCCGGGTTTACCGTGAACTGGCCTTCGCCAAAACCGATCAAGAACTTGATTGAGGGCGGCAACACCAGATAGTAGGCAAAAGCTACTCCAACCACAAAGAATATCGCCACCAGTGGCACAAAAAAGACCAGACTGCGCCGGATCGAGCCGAGCATTTTTACTTCTTCGTCATAGCCGGGGTCGCCTTTTTTTAGTTCCGGTTCGAGTGCCGGGGCCAGGAAGGCCAGGATGTGATATACAATGACCGGACTGGCAAGCAATAGACCGGCATACAGCGCGACCTCGAAATATACTGAAAAACTGGTGAATAAATCCAGCACCTGAAAGTTTGGTTTGGGTTGGCCTTTGCTGACCGCTTCATCTATAGCCGGTTTCGCCAGACCAAGAAATGCTTCAATCATATCGCGGCTGAAAACCCAGCCAATAATAGTTGTCAGCACTACCGCTATCGCGCTAAAAACCAACCGGTTGCGCAACTCGCCCAGGTGTTCAAAAAAGGTCATCTGGGCGGCGGTCGGTTTGGATTTACGATCTTTTTTAGCCTTCTTAGGCTTGAGCGGGTTGGGCGAGGTAATCTGATTGGTTGTGGTAATCACTTCCTGGGTGGAAGTTTCGTTTTCGGTAATAGACATAATATTTATAACCCACCTTGTCGCTGACCGGCTTCTTCGTAACGTTGCCCCAGACTTTGCTCCAGGCGATCCAACCGCTCGATAAAGGTCCGCTCTAACGCTTCGATTCGTTCGTTCATTTCTTGTCTGGTCGTCTGCATTTTAGCTTCCAGGGCCAGCATATCGCGCTCCAGACCGCTACTTGCGTGACCGTTTTCGTGATGATTGCCGTTTCCGTTAGTGTCAGCACCTGTCGAAAGATAAAGTGAAGAGTCAAAGGACGGATAAATATAAGGTACTTCGACCGGCGATGGGGTGGCCTCGGCCATCGCATTGACCGACACGACCGGCGTGGCCGGGGCAATAATGCTCTCCGGTTCTTCCGGTAAGTGACCGTTATTGGTGGCGGTTATCGTTTCGGTGCCGCCGACCGGTTCGTTCTGGTTTACCAGGTCTTGAATAATCGTTTCGCGCTTGATCGTTTCTTCCACGATATAGCTATGCGGGTCGGGCGTCGGGTCGGTGGCCGATACCGGGTTTTCTTTGACCTCATAGGTATACTGCTCACGCTGTTGGGCCACCACGTTGCCGCTAACATCGGTCAGGCTGATTTCTTTTTTAACATCCTGCACATTGTTCAAGAGGTCTTTTCCGGCATCGGTCAATTCTTTGCGAATACCGGCCAGGTCGGCCTTTACCTTGTTGAATTCTTCCAGATCGATTTCTTTGGTCAGGCTCTGAATCTCGCCCCGCGCATCCTGGGTCAGACGGCGTAGCTCATTGACCCATTTTCCGGCTTGCCGGGCCATTACCGGCAATTTATCCGGCCCAAATACGATCATCGCTACAATCAAGATCAGTATGATACGATCAAAACCGATCCCAAAAATGTCAAAGCTCATAAACCTGCTCTATTCTTCCGGTTCCGGGGTATTGGTCGCCTTGTAAAGTTCTTGCATAATTTTTTTGCTGTTGCTGCTGCCCAGCCGCGAGGCTCCGGCGGCGATCATCTTCTGCGCGTCGACCAGACTGCGGATGCCTCCGGCGGCTTTTACACCCAGTTTGGTGCCGACTACCCGCCGCATTAGCCGGACATCTTCTTCGGTTGCGCCCCCCAGCGAAAAGCCGGTGCTGGTCTTGACGAAATCCGCCCCGGCATCGCGGGCCAGTTCACAGGCCTTGATCTTTTCTGGATCGTCCAGCAAACAGCATTCGATGATTACTTTGCAGATGGCGCGCCCGGTGTGGCAATGATTGGAAATCTCGGCAATCTCGCGTTTGACGATAAAATCCTGGCCGCTTTTGAGCGCACCGATATTGATCACCATATCGACTTCTTTCGCGCCGTGATTGATTGCGGTCTGCGTTTCGCTCACTTTGATCGCGGTCATATTAGCACCGAGCGGAAAACCGGCTACCGTGCATACCCGAACATTTGAACCGGCTAATTCGCGCACACACAACTTGACGTGAACCGGATTGACACACACTGTGGCGAAACCGTAGAAGCGCGCTTCCTCACACAATTTCACGATTTCAGCTTCAGTCGAGTAGGGATGCAAATTGGTATGGTCGATCATGGCTGCCAATGCGGCTGGTTCAATATGCTGGTAGCTTGGGGCGTCGCCCAGGTCTTTAGTGGTCATTTACTAACACCTTTTTTGTTATAAATCGTCATATTATCGTTCCGTCTGATTATACCACGAAGTATGTCAGGCGGAAATTTGTTATAATATAGTGGTTTACGAAATCTAATCGTTTTTGGATTTTGTAACGCTTTTTCCTTACCAGAACTTTCGCTTAGTGACGCAAACCAACTTGAAGCGGGGGTAGTGGGGGCGCAGCCCACGCGGGGGGTCTTACAGGGGTCTCCCCTGTTTACCTCTCTTTACTTCTTCTTTTCCCCGTCCACTGGTGGCCCTGGGGAGGGGTCAGGGGCCGGACTGAGTAATCAGACAAATTAAATAAATAGAAGGATAAATAGTAAAAATGCAACTTATAGAAACTTTTGAAGTTACGGCCAACCCAACCCAGTTCATGGAGGCCGATGATAAAAAAACCGGTTATGAAAACTCCAAAGTCGTGATTATCCCGGCTGGGCTGGAAAATACGACCTCTTATATGCAGGGTACCCGGCGCGGCCCGGCGGCCATCATCGAGGCCAGCACCCAGGTCGAGCTTTATGACGAGGAACTCAAATTTGAACCCATCGATATGGGTATTTTCACCCTGGCCGAGCTGGATTTTGAGGGTAAAAGTCAGGAGGAAAGCCTCGAACTGATCGGGGCGGCCTTCAAAAAGACCACCGACGACGGCAAATTCTCGGTAACTCTCGGCGGTGAGCATAGCGTGACGATCCCGATCATCCGTGACTTGCAGCAGCGTTACCCTGACCTGGTAGTGTTGAGCTTCGATGCGCACGGCGACCTGCGGATCACCTATCACGGTGAACTCAGCCACGCCTGTGTGATGCGCCGGATCGCCGACCTGGATGTGCCGGTCTATGTGGTGGGTGTGCGCAGTATCAGCCCGGAAGAAGTCCAGTTTGTCGCTGGAAATCCCCGCACCGGCATTCTGTACGATTACGAACGCAGCGAAAAGCCGTTTGATGTGCAGGAACTGCTCAAGTGGGGTAAACACGTCTATGTAACAGTCGACCTGGACGCTTTCGACCCGGCTGAAATGCCTTCGGTCGGCACCCCGGAACCGGGCGGTATTCGCTGGCGCGAGTTCTTTGCCATCTTCAAGCAGGTCTGCGAAAAGACCGAGGTGGTCGGCTTTGATGTAATGGAGCTTTGCCCAATGCCCGGTCAGGAACGGGCCGATTTCTACTCGGCCAAGCTTATTTACAAGATGCTGGGCTTCTTGCGCCGGGCCGGTCAACTTTAACCAAAGTCTAATTTTTTAAGGCAGGTTTTAGCCAAGTCTGCCTCTTTTTTCGAGTTTTTAATTCCAGCAAAACTGCGCAATTTCAGAATAGAAAGAAATAAATGGGCTACGAATCGAACAAAGAGCGTAAACTTTACCAGCACTGCGACAACTGTATTTTTAACCAATCCTGTTTCGTGCAGGAAGTTCAGCGTTTTCAGGAGCGCGAGGACATCGGGAATGATTGCCTGATCTACCAGGACGAACGCGACCTGCCGGAGAGCCAGCGCACCGCTCGTTATGCAGCGGTGGCCGACTTACCGGCTTATACGGTCAGGATGCGCCGTCCAGTTTAATTTTTTATGTCCCGTTGATAGCCCGCGCCGCCGCCAACCCGCTTTGCACCGCCCCTTCCATGCTCGCCATATAATCCTGATAGGTATAACACCCGGCCAAAAACAGATTTGGGATCGGTGTTTGCTGAGTAGGCCGGTACTGGTCGCTCTGGGGAGCCTCGCGGTAGAGCGAGTTGGGAATCCGCACGACCGTTCCCTTGAGCCGTTTGGCCGGTTCGACGGCAGGCCACAGGCGGGCTAAATCCTGGTGACATTTCTCGACTATTTCCTCGTCAGAAAGTTTCCAGAGCGGGGCTGCCGGAGCGACCGCCATCTCCACCATCGAGCCGCCGTGTCTATCGTAGGTCAGTGGGCTGGTCAGGCTCAGGTCGGCAAAGACCGAAAAACAGGCCTCGGAGGTGAAAAACAGGTTGTCGGTCTGGCAAACTCGCCGGTCGTACCAGATTTGAACGTTCATCACCGGCACACTCTTAAGCTGCCACATCCGGTCGAAAATCTCAAAGCGGCGCAAGCTGGCCGGTAAAATTTGCCGGGCACTATGCAACGGCGCGGCGATCACATAAGCGTCGGCCTCGAAAAGGCGGCCATCGGTCAGTTCCAGTGTGGTTACTCTCTCACCGTTTTCGTCCATTTTTAAGGTTTTCACCTTTGTATTTAGCCG
The DNA here is from genome assembly GCA_038322625.1 of Chloroflexia bacterium. Classification (GTDB taxonomy): domain Bacteria; phylum Chloroflexota; class Chloroflexia; order Chloroheliales; family Chloroheliaceae; genus 54-19. Next base: position 17,573 of record JBBQGA010000022.1, on the reverse strand, counting down.
GACCTGACCGCCCCGCGCCTCGATATAGCGGCGGACCGGCTCGAAAATGCGCTCCTCCGGGCCACCGTCCAGAAAGCCGACCTGAGAAGCTTTGGTATTGCGGGCGAAGTAATGAAATACGGTCGTCATCGGACGCGCGCTCATCTCGCTGGCCTCGATAAAACCCAGCGATAGTGCAATTGTGTTCCACAGCTTATCCAGCACGCTCTGGCTCATGTGCTGGCGGCGGTGCCATTGGGCATAGCTGTACTTATCCAATTTCTTGATAAAATTCAGGCCGCGGATATAAAGGATCGCCAGGCCGAAGGCGTTCTGAATTTTCTCCTTTACCGTAAACAGATCGTTCCAGCTAAAGGCCACGATACCGCTAAAAGGAGCCGGGATATTGGGGAAATGCAGCCGCGAGGTATGGCCGCCCGGTTGGGCGATCAGGATAGTATGTTCTTTCCACTTGATATTTTCGTAAGCCCCGACCCGTTTCAGGAAAGGCAGCAGTTGTTTGTAGCAGCCAAAAAAGACGTGCAAGCCGCTTTCGATGGTGTCGCCCTGTTCGTCGCGCCAGCTAGAGACCTTGCCGCCCAACACCGCCCGTTTTTCCAGCACAATCACTTCGTGGCCGGTTTCGGCCAGTTGCGCGGCACAGGCTAACCCGGCCATCCCACCGCCGACGATTGCTATTTTCATGTTAATCCGGTACTTTCCAGTTTTGTTAGTAGCCGCCCAGTTCGCGGCGGCTGTTGCGAAGCCACTCGATTATCGATTCGTTTTGTTTAATTCTCAGTTCCCGCACCAGCCCGCCGAATTGTTCTTCCTGCGGAGTACGGTCGCGGTTGCGTTCGTGTTCGCTAGGCCGGGGATGGCTCCGCCGGTTGCCCCGGTTGCTAAAATCGTCGTCTTCATCATCGTTGAAATCAAAGCCGCTATAATTCCCGGCACTGATGTTCATCGTCTCGTCGGCGTCTTCGTTAAAGCCGGTACCGCGCTGCAACCGGTCGAGCAAAGCCATACAGATTTCCAGTTGCCGGTCGATCAGGGCCAGCACATCGTCGCCACCTAACTGGCGGGCGAAATACATCTTTACCAGAAAATCCAACCTGATCTCGCGGGACCGGCCTACCGGTGTCCGCACCCACTCCATAAAAGCCGCCCGGCCCAGTGAGGTCAAATGAAATATCCGTTTGGGCGGTCTCGCTCCCTGACTTTCCAGTTCAGCTTCAATATGCTCGACCTTTTCCTGTTTCTTGAGCAAAGCGTAAAGCATGCTCATTTCAAGATGGCATATTTCACCCAGAGCCGTTTCAGGCGAGAAACGCCGGGCTAGTTCGTAACCGTGTTTTGGCCCATCCAGCAACAGACCCAGCAGGGCATATTCGGTCGGCATCGCGTCCATCAGGTATCTTCCCCGTATATAACAGCTAAGGTTTTGTGAATATTCAAGGTACGAATACTATGCAAATATACCTTTGAGCCTGTGAAACGTCAAGCAGGGTCGCCCGGTGGATACCATTTCCTTTGTTAAGAGGTTGGTTAAGTTAGGAGTTGGAAGAAAAGGTTTTGCCTTTTTTGGGTTCTGGCAGAATTCAGACCAGTAACAGTAAAACTGAACAAAAGCATAGCCAGTTAGTTTAACGACGTCCTGGTAGCCAAAGTGCGATAGGTTTGCTAAAATACTCTCTCAACTTCCTTAAAAGCAAAACTTAAAGAACGGTACTATAAATGAACTGCCCCTTTTGTAAAAACGCAAAAACCCACTTGCGTAAGAAATTAACCACCCTTGGATATAAAACGTATTACTGTGGCAAATGTAACCTTACTTATAATGAAAGAACATCAACACCTTTCAACCATTTATCCATTCCTACCGACGTTTTATTTTTAGTATTGCCCTATTTCGTTACCAAACCTACAAGAACGAGAAAGTTCCCCTTTTGGGGCAGCGGACGCTCTTCAAGGTGCGATTTGAAGATATTAAAAGAGCATTTATAGCAGCATAAATTCAAGTAAGGTTACTTGAGCTTCCCTTGCCTAACCTTGCTAGTTGACCCCATTTCTGACAGAACCGTTATAGATTAATTTGCAGCCGGGTAATCGCTACATAACTTAAAAGGTTTGGGAAAGTTACTGTGACGAGTTCTGGGAAAGGACCTGCTCAAAAGCCGGATGGCTGCGCAGGTGATCCAGCTTTTCATCGTCTTTGGCCCACTCTCGGACCTGCTCGAAATCCAGTTGAGCGGCCCGGTTGAGGTGGTGCAGAGCCTTTTCAAGCTGAAAATTCTCGGCACAGTAGCAGGCCATATGATAGTGGGCCAGCAAATAATCCGGGTCTAGTTCGATGGCTTTGCGCAAGGCTTCCTCGGCCCGTTCCATATCTTTGAGCATAATCGAAGTCAGCCCCAGGTTGTGCCAGGCTACCGCGTCGTCGGGGGTATGTTTGAGAACGGCCTGTAGTTGTTGGGCCGATTCGTGATAATCGCCCTGTTCCCAGAAAATATCCGACAGGCGGAACCGCGCCCGGCTATCTTTGGGGTTTTGCTCGATGGCGCGAGCGAAGGCCGAGATAGCTTTGGTATTTTCGCCTCGCTCGACGAACAGATCGCCCAGAGCGCGCCGGGCATCGGGATACAACGGTTCTCGTTCTAAAGTTTTCTCTAGCAAATATTGAGAAGTGTCGAGGCCGACCTGGAGCAAGAAATAGCCAAGATTATAGGTAACGGTGGGACTTTCAGGGTCGATACGGAGAGCATCGACATAGTGGATCAGGGCTTCTTGAAATTTGTTTTGTTCGGAGCAGATCGTACCAAGATTATCGTGGAGAGCGGCCCAATTGGGGGCGAGCTTGATTGCTTCGCGGACTGCTTCTTCCGCTTCGGCAAGCTGTCCGGCCTCAAATAACTTCTTGGCTCTTTCGTTGTGAACTCGCGCTTCTTCTACGTGCGGCCCCTGTGGGCCATCGGGTTTTTTTCCAGGGAGATTTGGTTGACCCTCTTGCGTCATTGCTTACCACCGCGTTATAAACTGGATTTAATCGCTATTTAACCCCCATATTATATCATATCCAGGCCAGTTTGGAATTTAGCCAGCTCCTTTAAACTGTTTTCCGCCTGCTTTAGCTTTTTTGCTCGATAACGTAAACCAACTTGAAGCGAAAGTCCTAAAACGGTGATTGACCTGCCCGGTCCTTTTGGATTATCATTGGCAGGCAATATTTAAAATTAGTAAGCTACAAACCTGGAAATACTATCTGAGCTGTTGAAGCCGGTAATGGCTTTTATTCGCCGCCAACCGAAAAAAATTTGATTTAAACTCCGCGTAAAGATAGTGAAAGCAATAGAAAGTAAATCTGTGGAAGAACAAAATATGATGCCCCTGGACGCTACCGCTAGCATCGACCCGGTTGCCGCCAGAGTGCCGGAAGTGCGCCGGAAAGAAGGTCGCTGGCTGCGGCTCAAGGCTTACTTGAGTGCTGCCCTGCTGGCGGTGGTCGCGTTTTTAGCCGGTATATTTTTTACTATTTTACTCCTGAGAACCCCGCTGGCCGACACTCCCCTCGATATTGTGCAGCGTCCGATCCTCAAGGCTGCCGGTATCCCGGCGGACGCGCATAAAGAGTGGCTGGCTCTGGAACAAAGCTTTGAGTATGTCGACCATTTTTATTACGACCAGGCCAAGATCGACCACAAAGAAATGATTTACCACGCGGCTGAGTCGGCGGTTTCATCGCTCGGCGACCGGTTTACCGCCTTCAACCGGCCTGTAGTAGCAAAATCCAACAACGATTTTATTTCCGGTAAGTTTGTGGGTGTTGGTCTAGTTGCCCAGATCAGCCAGGGTCACTATCTTGTAAAAAGGGTGATCGGGGGTAGCCCGGTCGAAAAGGCCGGGATCAAAGAAGGCGATATTCTGGTAGCGATCAACGCCCAACCGGTACCCGATAATATTAGCGAGGTCAATTCGATTTCCGAAAAATTGCAGGGTGCCGTCAATACCAAAGTAAAATTAACCTTCCAGCGGCCCAGCGATGCCAACCGCGCCACCGAATACGAACTTACCCGCCAAGAACTGGTTTCGCCTTCGGTCGATGCCCGGTTGTTGCCCGGCACCAATATTGTTTATATCGAAATGAACCGGGTCTTTGGCGAAAACACGATCAAGGAGTTTGATAGCAAGGTCGGCGAACTGGCAAAAAACAACCCTGATGGTTATATCCTGGATATGCGCGGTAATGGCGGCGGTCTGGTGGACGCTGCCCGCCAGTTGGTCGGTCGGTTCTTGCCGGATGGAGTGGTTTATTACGAGGATGCGCCGATCAATCAGACCCACATGAAAGAGATCGATCTGTTGCCGAGTACCGAGTTGAAAATTTATGACAAACCGCTGGTAATATTGGAGGATGGCGGTTCGGCCAGCGCGACCGAGATTACGACTGCCGCCCTGCACGACCGCAAACGGGCTACCGTCATCGGCCAGCAAAGCTTTGGCAAAGGTTCGGCTCAAAACGTGTTGCAATTGCCCGGTCAATCCTACTTGCGGGTTACTTTTGAACACTGGTTTACCCCCGGTAAAGTTAATCTTTACGACTCGAAGGGCATCAAACCGGACATCGAAGTGGTACTGACCGACGAGCAACGCAAACAAAACCTGGACCCACAGCTTGACAGGGCGATCCAGTTCTTAACCCAAAAATCCTGACTCGGCGGCAAGCAGACCGAAAAGATGCGATTAGGATTACGAAAACCCGGTCTAATTACAAGGTCCTGGGACTAGCATTTTATGGGCTGGTAGTTTATAATACGCCTATAATTCATGTTATGGTAACAAGAAATAAATAAAAGCCCAAAATCAGGAGGCGGCACAATGTCAGCCATCAAGGACGTACTCAGCAAATTCCGAGCCGTTAGCAGCGTAGATATGGCGGTAGTAGTTAGCAGTGACGGAATGCAAATCGAGAGCTTTAGCCGGGGAAATCTGGATGTGGATGAGGTTTGTTCCTTTGCCAGCACCGGTTTACAGATGACCGATGCGCTGGGTGGCGCAACTGCGCGGGGCATAACTCGGCAAGCGGTGCTGGAGTATGCCAGTGGCGCAATCGTGCTGGAGCCTATTTCGGACGAGGTAATGATGGTAGTCGTATCGACCGATCCCAACACGATTGGCAAGATTCGCTACCTGAGCAAACGGTACCGCAGCGAAATACTGGCCGCTCTGAATGGGCAATAAACTAATTTTCAGGATTCTTGACTATTGGTTTATTCATGGCTATAGTGTATAATTAGTTCGCAGGGGTGCAGGCCACGACCTGTTTGGTTGAGTTTGGTTTACACCACAATCCTTCAAACTTCATCGGGTTGTTGAAATATTCGGTTTATTTAATATCACTCAGATCGGCTTTCGACCGAAAACCCGGTCCGGTTAAATAGGCTTTTGAGCAACCGACAAATAGTAAATCTAATGTGTAAATTAGCGTTGCGGAAATCGTTTTAGCTGTTATACCAACTAACATTTACGCATCACATCTCGCCAGGACAAGTGCGGGATAGGAGGAATGGCTTTATGGATCCTCAATTGACCAGCTTGGTTGTTTCAGCCTCCGAAACATCACATATTGAAGAAGCCCTGGATCGGTTAGTCGCCGAAACCGGTGCCAATTATTCGATGCTCTTGGACAAAAGCGGCCAGGTAATTGCATGGTCGGGCGATACGGACCGGCAAGATATTACAGCTCTCGGCGCACTCCTGGCCGGAACCTTTGCCAGTTCGCGGGAAGTAGCCCGCTTACTCAAGGAAAAAGATTTCCGGGTGCTTTTTCAGCAAGGCGTCCGGGAAAATATCTTTACGGAACTGATCACCGAACAGTGGATGTTGGTGGTTATGTTCGATAAGCGTACCCATATCGGTCTGGTTAAGGTCTTGAGCAAACGGGCCACCGACGAGCTAGCCTCGGTCCTGGAACGGGTAAAAACCGAGAGCCGCTCTAAAGACCATGTTATCAGCACTTCTTTCCGTACCAGTGTGGAAGACACCATAGATTTGCTTTTCAAAGATTAGTTCTAAACCCGGTGCGGGTTTGGGCAGGCAGGCGCAAGGTAGAACTTTTGATGCTCCAGCAGGAAAAAATAGCCTACCAAGCTGAGAATTGACGGTGACAAGATGGCTCTAATAAACGTTGCAGCTCGTGAAATTCATTGTAAAATTGTATATTATGGTCCGGGTTTGTGTGGCAAAACTACCAATCTGAAATATATTCACCACGCCGTGCCGCAACAGGCAAAAGGTGATCTGCTTTCGATTGCGACCGAAACCGAACGCACCCTGTTCTTCGACTTTCTACCCCTCGATCTGGGTCAGGTGCATGGCTTCCAGACCCGTTTCCACCTCTATACCGTTCCCGGTCAGGTGCTTTACGAACGGACACGGGTAGCAGTATTGAACGGGGCCGATGGCGTGGTCTTTGTAGCCGATAGCCAGCCGAACAAGTTGCGCGAGGATGTCCAGAGTTTGCAGGAATTGGCCCGCAACGTCCAGGCGCAGGGCAAAAAATTTCAAGAGTTTCCGATTGTTCTGCAATACAACAAACGAGACGTACCAAATGTTATTCCGGTTGAGCAAATGGACTATTATCTGAATTCTCAGATCAAGGTGCCACGCTTCCCGGCTATCGCCAGCAAAGGTGATGGAGTCTTTGATACCCTCAAGGCGATCAGCAAACTGGTAATCAGCAAACTCTAACTCAGCTTAGAATTATTCCTACCCAGGCTTTTCCGCTGAGGTGGAGGTTTGGGAACGAATAAAAACGCCGGTTTCGGGGTAGAAATTTAGGAACGTACTATGGCTTTGGAAGGTCCGTTACAAGAGTTTTCAATAAACGACATCATTTCGCTGATAAGTTTAGGTAAGAAAACCGGGGCCACCGACATTTCCGGCCCGCTTAATGGCAAAAACGTGGAAGGACGCCTTTTCTTTAGAGGCGGCAATATTTGTCACGCCGTACTGATGGACCTTCCCGCCCTCGAAGCTGCCCTGACGTTTTTTATCTTTGAAGAAGGCTTTTTCCGCTTTATCGATGGTGCTACGCCCGACCGTGAAGACCTGCGTATGTCCAACGAAATGGTTATTATGCAGGGGATCAACCGGTCTGACCAGTGGAAGGAAATCAAAAACCTGGTTCAGCCTAACGATATTCCGGTGATGATCGATGCCCCCCCGACCGGCAATATTCAACTGCGCCCGGAGGATTGGAAACTGCTAACCATGATCAGCGGGCAGGACGACGTAAGTGCACTGGCTTACAAAACCGGCCTGGGTGAGTTTCGGACTATGCAGGTAATCGCTACCTTACTCACCGCCGGGTTGGTCGAGAAGAAAACCCGCAACCTCAAATATCTTCTATATGCGGAATTAACCCAACTGGCTACCGGTCAACTGGGCCAGCCGGGTAAAACCATCCTGGACCAGTCTTACGAGCGGCTGGGAGTACGCCTGGAAGACGATGTTACTTTTGAGCAATCGACCGATCTGGTCAAGAGTTTTGGCAAACTGGCCGCTCTGCTGGTCGGGCCGGGCCGTTCGCAACGCCTGGCGGATGAAATGCAAAGCCATGTACGTGAATTGTTTCAGCGTTAGCCAAGTCTACCGCAAGTTCGGGGTAAGTTACTGTTTCGATTGATCGGCCCTGAGTGTTGCTGACTATTGTGGCGTACCGGCAATTACCCGCCTGAAACTACAGTAGGCCTGCAAGGAGCCTATAGAATGAGTTCAAAAGCACCTGATTTTCCAAAAATTAAATCCGGTCGTACCAGGACTGTGGCTCTGGTGATGGTGGCCGGTTTGCTGGCGGTGGCCCTTTCGGCCTGTGGCGAGTTGACCCCTAGCGGCGATACGTCCGCCCGTCAACTGGTAATTAACGAGGTTTTTACCGGTACTATCACCAAAGCGGGTAGTCCCCAATACATCGAACTGCTTAATAATACCGATGATGTATTGCCCCTGACCGGCTATACTATCGAAACCCCGCACGGCTCAATCGACCTGGGTACTATCTCGGCCAATTCGCCGGTTTACGGCAAAGGCCTCTCCAAAGGCGGGGTCGTGGTGGTATCGAACTATCCTCAGACTTTCAATACCCAGATCAATAATTTACTAAAAGACAACGCGCGTGATGCGACCGCCGCCGCCGCCCTCAAGCCGTTGCCGTTGGGCCTGGAAGACCGCAAAGTAATGGGCCAGCTAAACCCTGAAAATGAAGTTATAGCCTTGAAAGGGCCGGATGGCCGGATAATGGATCAGGTCGGTTGGGGCAATATCGACCCGGCGATCAAGAGCAGCCTGGGAATGGCAACCAATCTCAATTTGGATAAACCGGCTCCTAAAAGCGATACTCAGAGCCTGGGCCGTACTCCCCATTTTAACCAACGCCCGCCCAAAGATGGACCGGACGGTAAACCGGTGGCCGACCCCGGCGCGATCAACCCCGGTGAATTTACCCTGCACAATACCCCGACCCCCGGCCTCAATACTACGCCGCGCATAAAATCGACCTTTGACTTTTTCTTTGCCAGCTTTACCGACACGATTACCACTTTTGGGGCGATCTTGCTGTGGGCGGCTTTCTTTGTAATTGCGCTGGTGGCTCGCCGCTTTGAAACGCTTTCAGAGCAAAAAACTTACTGGCAATATTTGATGGCTGCCCCCGCCGGAATCTTGATTTACGCCGTTCTCCAGGTTCAGGATTTTATCCGAAACGGTAGTCTGAGCGATTTCTGGAGTTGGCCGGCTTTCCTGGCTTTGTTTATCTCCGGGGTAGCCTGTGTTTATGTTGTAAATATTTTCCGGTTAATCGCCAAAAATATTTTGCAGGCTGAGTAAGGAGCCGCCATGATCATCGGTAACTATTATTTTAACCCCCTGACCAGTTCGCCCGGCCTGTTTCTGGATATAGGCTTTGTGTTGCTGGGGATTGCCCTGTTCTGGTTTGCCCGGATTCTGGGTGAATTACTGGAAATTATCCAGAAGCCGCCGTTGGAAAATATGGTCAGGGCTGCCGGATGGCTGCTGATTTTTACCTTTGCTATCCCTCACTATATCGCGCGAGCTTTCTTTTATCCCAATTTGACCGCCGACCAGGGGATGTGGGTCTGGTTGTACCTGTTCCGCACTATTTCGGGAGTGGGCGCGACGGTAGCGGCGATCCTGGCCCTGGTGCCGGTATTGCTTTACTGGCGGTGGACCAGCAAATAAATTTCGGTATTATTTCTCCTCTTTTTTGGTTGGCTTCTCGGCCTTCGCGGTCTCTAACAGTTGATCGATGGCTTCTAGCAAATCATCAATATCGAAGGGCTTTAGAACGACTTTTATCCCTTTGGAATTTAGAAACCCCTCATTTTCCATAGCCAGTTTGACACTGGTGGTGCATAACACAATCGGTATATCTGATGTCTCACGATCCATTTTCAATTTCTGCAAAAACTGCCAGCCTTCTTTCTCCAATGTCGGGGGTTGGTCTACGATAATTAATGTTGGGGCTAGCTTTTTGACGATGGACAGTTCGCGGGTGCTGTAGCTGTGCAAACTTACTTCGTAGCCTTCTTCGGTCAAAATATTTTCAAAAAGTTCCAGTATTTCCTGGTTGTCATTCATTACCAGAACCTTGCCAGATTTAGCCATTTCCCTCTCCTAGACATTACTTATACATTCACTAAATGGTTTGCAGAGTGCAATTAGTATGCCGCGATAAGGATAGGTAGAGGATTTAAGAGATATATAGTTTAGCTAAGTGAAGGCCTCGAAAGGGACCTAATTAGCGTCTAACGACCTTCTTGAGCAACGCCAGGTCCTGCCGGGTAACAGCTCTGGTGAGGATCAGACCCACGATATAAATCGCTCCGCCGACCACTACCGTCACAATGAAATGGTTTATTCCGATCAACAATAAACCACCTAGCCCGGCCATCATCGCGGCGGTTGCCAGGGCCGGTCGCCAGCTAACCGCCCACAACCGGACCGAACCGGGACCGAGCGAACGTCTCAGGATGCGGGTGAAGGGAACCAGCAAAATCAGTTCGGTTAGAATCGTCAGGCCCGCCGAGGCCACAAACCCGGCCAGCGGGATCAAGGCCAGGTTCAGGATTACATTCGCCAGGGCCGCCACGATCACGGCGCGGGTAATTTGCCTCTGCTGGTCGATGGCAATCAGGACATACTGGGTGATGCCGTTAAAGTAACTAAAGGGTAAAAACCAGATCAGGATTTGTAAAGCCAACGCGCCGCCCGGCAGATACTCTGCCCCACCCAGAAAGCCAATTAAATCGTAGGCTACAAAGACTGTCCCGGCAGTAATCGGTAATGCAATCAGCATCAAAAGCCGGGTTCCTTCGTGGTAGGCTCGCAAAAGGTTTTCGCGGGCCTCGGTCCCGTAGGCTGAAAACAGGGGAAATAGAGCCAGCGTCAGGGTGGAAGGGATGATCAGCAGGGCATCCACGAATTTGTAGGCGGCGTTGTAAACGCCCAGTTCGGTATTATCGCGCAGGGCTTGCAGCACCAGACCGTCCGACTTGAAAAGCACATTTATTATCAGACCATTGAGCATGAGCGGGAAAGCCTGACCAAGCATCTTGCGAGCAAAAACCGGGTCGAAATCGCGTAGCCGCACACGAGGCCGGAAAACCTGACGTTGCATCAGGTTTTGGAGTACCACCAGACTGATGAGATTGAGAATGATCGAGACGGTTGCTAGACCAACCACGCCCCATCCGGCCAGCAAGACCACCATACCAAGCGGCACCCGTAGAATAGCTACCAGTAATTGTCCGGCGGCCAGAAATTCAAATTTCTCATAGCCTCGAAAGACCACCGTAATCGAGCCAACCACCGAGGTCGGCCAAAAACCAATCATCAGCAGCACCACCGCCCAGAATGAGCCGACTGTCAGCGAACCACTAAGATTGTTGAGAGCCAGCCACAGCAAGGCTACCGGTAGGGCCGCCACCGAAAAGCCCAATCGCAACAAAAGCTTTGTCACAAACAGCCGGTTGATGACCGCGTGCGCCTCCGGTAACTGGCGAGCGCGGGCAATCTCACGCGTGACCAGGCTTTCCAGGCCGAAATCGCAAATCGTCGCAAAAAAGAGCCAGGTAGTGGTGGCAAAGGTCCATTGTCCGTTGCCGTCCGGGCCAAGCAAGCGCAGCACAAACAGGGCAAAAGTAAAATCGATCACTTTACCACTAAGCTGGGCAAACAAAGGTGTTGCGCTGTTCTTGACCACCCGTCGCAAAGGATGGTCGCTGGCCTCCTCCCGGTAGAAGCGCACCCAGCCCACCACCAGCACCAGCATACCCTGCGATAGCAGGACCAGAAACGCCAGATAGCCGCCGAGCGTAAAGGCCTGGGGAAGATAATGTAACTGGACGATCCAGCGACTTTCATCCACCGGTAGGCTCTTAGCGTCAAACTCGAATGACAGCCGCCGCTCATTCTGGCCGTTAAGTTTGATTTCCGGGCCGCGTTTACCGGCTACCTCGCCGGTTGGTCCACTGGCCCGGTAAAGCTGGCTGCTCCAGTTTTGTACCCCCCGGTTGGGACCATTCTCGGCGGGAGTAACCAGCACTTCTACCCGGTTGGTGCGGGCGGGCACAAGGAGCCGCAGGGTCAGGTCGCCGTTATCGCGGAATTGCCAGGCGGCAAGTTGTGCGCCCTGTAGGGCGACCGGTAGAGGCTGGCTAACGACCGGTTTGGCCGGGTCGAAGGCGGGACCGCTATAAGCCAACCGGGGGAATAATTGCGGTCCGGCCAGGCAAAAGCCGCCGACCATCGCCAACCCTACCAGGACCAATTGGCGGATCAACTCAGCCCCCTGGGCGTTTCGGCGGTAAGCCTGGACAAACCACCAGACCAGGCTCAGGGCATACAGGCCCAGCGTAAGCGGTTGCGGCCCGGCCAGCCCGATCATTCCGAGCGGTAGCGGTAAGAGGATCAGACTCAGGCGACGACGCTGCCAACCGGCCAGGAGCAATACTACCGGCAACCAGGCCAACCCCGCCAGCCAATCGGCCCGCAACGTCCCGGCCACCAGAGTTACCAGCGATACCGCCCCCATCCAAAGCCAGCTATGCCGGGACCGGGCGGCCAGCCAGAAACCCCCTGCCGCCAGCAAGGTCAGATGGGCCGTGTAAAAAAGGGCCAGGTTTGACCCGAAATAATACAACAGCGAGCCTGGATAAAAGGCCGGGCTATTGGTGGCTTCTAAAAGGGGTTGTTGCCGGTCGAATTGGTAGAGTGGTAACTGTCCGGCTTGCAAACGCCGGGCGAATTCGTGCCAGGCTGCCAGGAAATCCGGCTGGTCGGTCACTGGTCGCCAGCCACTGAGCCAGGTCAGCAGGTTCTGGCGGGTCGGATCAGGCTGTGGGTCAAGCCAGGCCGGTAAGGTCAAAAGCAAGGCCAGCAGCCCGGCCAGCCCAGGCCACCACCTCCAGCGGCGGTCCGGCTTTTTGGTTATTTCCGGCCCGGCAGGTGTTTGATCGGTGGGAATTGCGGATGAGGGGCTGGTTGTTGACAAAAAAACCTTCTTTATTACCTTATAACTTTTCTGGTAGCTTTTAAGTAACTTCTTTACAGGTGGTTGTTAAAGCCAAAGTTGACCTCACCTTGCCGGGTAAAAACGCTTTCAAGCTGTGGCGATTATAGGGTTGCGTCTGTCCGGTGTCAAGGTGCATTCCAGCCCGGCAAATTCGGTTATTTATAGTTTTGCAGATTGCCAAACCGGTCGAATAGTGTAAAATAGGCCTAGCAAAAGCGTAGAATCAGAAAAGTTTTAACCTCAATATGTTTCAAAACCTCGGAGTAACCAGAAAGGACATTCGGCGATGAGTTTGAATTTAGCAACGCTGCTAAGGGAAAGCGTCAAACGCAATCCTGAGCATACCGCATTAATTTATGATGACTTTAGAATGAAATATTCGCAACTCGAAGCGGCTTCCAACCAGTTTGCCAATGCGCTGGTCCAGGCCGGTATCAAACCCGGTCAGAAAGTAGCCATGATGCTTCCGAATATCCCCCAGTTTGTTTTTACTTACTACGGCATCCTCAAAGCTGGGGCAGTGGTCGTACCGCTCAATGTCTTGCTGCGTACACCGGAAGTGACTTATCACCTCGAAGATAGTGACTCCGTGATGCTTATCGTCTGGGAAGGTTTTCTGCCGGAGGCACTGGGAGGTTTCCGGGATACGCCCGGCTGTCAGAGCATGGTGGTAGTCAATTTGCCCGGCTCGACCACCGTTCCTGAAGGCGAAAACATCCAGAATTTGACCACTTTCCTGGCCGACCAGGCTCCCACCTTTGATATGGTACAAACCATGCCGGACGATACCGCCGTTATTTTGTACACCAGCGGCACCACCGGTAAGGCTAAAGGGGCCGAACTGACCCATTTCAATATGTTCTTTAACGCCCGTGTCCAGATCGAGAGCCTCGGTATTAACTGGCAACCGGACGATGTTACGCTGATTGCTTTGCCGTTATTTCATTCTTTCGGCCAGACCTGTGTTATGAATGCCTCCATGTCGGCGGGCCTGACAATGACCATGATGGCTCGGTTTGATCCGGTCAAGGCTTTTGAGATTATTCAGCGCGACCGGGTAACGGCCTTTTCGGGAGTGCCGACCATGTATTTCTACCTGTTAAATCACCCCGACCGCAAAAAATTCGACCTATCGAGCTTGCGGATTTGCAGCAGTGGCGGCGCGGCCATTCCGGTCGAGGTTCTGACCGCCTGGGAAAAGGAATTTGGCGTTAAAATTCTCGAAGGTTACGGATTGTCCGAAACCTCGCCTACCGCCTCGTTTAACGTTCTTTTCAAGCCGCCCAAACCCGGTTCGGTTGGCTTGCCTCTCTGGGGGGTCGATATGCAGGTGGTGGATGAAAACGATAACCCCTTGCCGGTCGGCCAATCGGGTGAGCTATTGATACGCGGTCATTGTGTGATGAAAGGTTATTTGAAGCGACCCGAAGCAACCGCCGAAGCGATGAGGGGCGGCTGGTTTCATAGCGGCGATGTAGCCAAATTTGACGAAGATGGCTATATCTATATCGTTGACCGGATAAAAGACCTGATCATCCGGGGCGGTTATAACGTTTACCCGCGCGAGATCGAGGAGGTGCTTTACGCCCACCCGGCGGTAGCGGAAGCCGCCGTAATTGGCATTCCAGATACGGCGTTGGGCGAGGAGGTTAAAGCGGTGGTGGTACTCAAACCCGGTGTATCGGCCTCTGCCGAGGAAATCCGAGATTACGTTAAAGAGCGGGTAGCGGCTAACAAATATCCCCGTCTCGTCCAGATCAGCCAGGAGCCTTTGCCCAAGAACGCGACCGGGAAAATTCTCAAACGCGAATTGAAAGCCAGCCACTAAAACCTAAAAATTATTACTCAAAGACCGGTCAAAGTTACCGGTCTTTACTATTTAGGTTTTTTAATTAGAAATTTTTAATCTAATTTTAAGAATATTGGTATAATTTATGCTATTATTCAAGATGGGTAAATAATTAACTCTCAAACTTAAACAACTAATATATAATCTTGGCTGAGGTTAATCGGGATTACTTTTCGTATAAAATGTATAATTACAATTTATACATACAATCGTAATGTTCCTTTGATGTTCTGGTGGACAAAATCGTGTAATATATTTAAGGAAGATATTTTCAAGTAACTAGGATGGAGCTAGACAGGATGGCCGAACTCGCTTTCTCAAAACTACTACTCGTTATCAACAGTATTAGCACTACCGGACAAACTGGTTGCCTGACCTTAATTCGGTCGAAACAGCAGGCTAACCTGTTTTTCAAAGAAGGTAAACTCACCGATGCAAATTTACAACCCGGAACCATTTTTGGGGAAGATGTTCTGTATAATCTGCTAAATTGGAAAGAGGGTCAACTAGCCTGGATGCCTGGTCTGACCAACCTGTATCATAGCCTTGACTCACAACAACAGGAAGATTTTTATCAGGCGGTCGAAGACCTAGCCGGTCTGGGTTATTTTGAGAAATCGGAGGAAGCCCGTCTGGAGGTGCAGAAAGCCCTGGCCGTTACTCCGGTCACTAATGTAAATTTGGCTGCGCCACCGCCTCCAATCCAAAGTGAACCGGTAAATTCCCTTGAGTTGCCGGTGCCTGCCGGTCATCTTTTCCAGTTGCCTCAACCTCCCCACGACCTGATCCACCTGGCTATTCAGCTAAAAGCCCTGAATTTCACCGGTTATGTAGCTCTAGCAGGGTCGGGTTATCTGGTGTTTGAAAATGGCTTGCCTGGGGCCGCCTTTACGTACCGGGACGGCAAAGAATACCGGGGCATGGAAGCCTGGCAAAGCATTTACCAGAAAAAAGGATTACCGGCTGAACTTTCGGTGGTTTCCCTCGATACCCAGGTTGTTCACGCCTGGCGGTCGTTATTAGGTACTTCGCGCCCTTATCAGAATCTGCCCGCAACTTCAGCTAACTTTAAAGGTTTGCTTGGTACTTTTGCCCGCAGCAAGCATAGCGGCTTGATTGTCGTTTGTAATGCCCAGGGCAACTTTTACCAGTTTATTTATCAGGGTCAGGACATTGGTATCTACCGGGCGGTTACTGGCAGCCATGAATTACGCTGGTCGCCCAGTGGTCTGGGGGATTTGCTGGACCATCCGCAGGTTCAATTGAACGTATATGTTAGCCGGGCTGGGGAAATTAACCTGCCCGAAGCGATCTTTAATCCGGCGGAAATAAATACGCTGGCCGCTTCGCTAGTAGCGGTCATCGGCCTGGTGGACACGCTGATTCCCAACGCCGCGCTGACCCGTTTGAAAGCTACCTTACACCAGCTTGAACCGGAATTTCCTTTCTTAGAACCGCTGAAAAGTCAGAATTGGCCGTCTAGCGGGGCAGAGCAAATAGCCGGGATCGAAACCTGGTTCTCCGGCGTGCTGACAACCTCGCGGGAACAGGTCACGGGGGCCTTTGAAAAGCTGCTGGAGGTTTATTTGCAACCCACCTGCTTGAAAATCGGCCCGTCGATTTTTCATCAACTGGTTATACGGGCACTTGGACCAGAATTAGCGGGTAATTTGCAGAAAATGCACTTGAAAATAGACTTTTTTGATCAGCCGGTGGGTGTAGCTATAGCGGCTCCTCTGAGCGAGGAACCGGCAGCTATCGAAGAAAATCCTTACGATTTCTAGTCCCAGCCGCTTCAGACTGTATTTTTAGGACTTTCGCTCGAAAGATTTTTAGATAAAACTCAAGAACTTGTTAAATCTTTGCTTTAACAGATACAGGAACGAAAATCACGCTCAATTATTGTTTTAGAAAGGAATGATTAATGCCTGGTCTGCTACTCGATACCCGCACAATTGCCGCCACAATGCGCGACCAACTCAAAGCTGAAGTAGCCGCTTACAAAGCCGATACCGGCAAAACACCCGGTCTGGTGCTCGTAGCCGCCGGTGATGATACCTCCATCTATGATTATATCCGGGTGGTAACGCGCCAGGCCCATATGGTCGGATTACGGGCACAAGCCCAGATTTTGCCGACCGATATTTCTTTACAAGAACTCAGCCAGCACCTGGCGGAATTGAACCACAATTCCAGTATCAATGCTATCTCGTTACAAAGTCCTTTGCCGCCTCATCTGAAATTAAAAGAAGTCGCCGCGCGGTTGGACCCACTGAAAGATGTCGAAGGTTTACACCCGATAAACGCCGGACGGGTAGCCCTAAATGGTCCCGGTCTGGTCTCGCCGCCCGCCCTGGGTGCCATGCGGTTGTTATCGCTCTACAGCATCAACCCGGCGGGCCGCTATGCCGTAATGGTGGGTCGCAACGAGATTATCGGTATACCGCTGGCTGCCCTGCTGACTGAAGCCAACGCCACCGTGACTATCTGCCACTCGCTAACTCCGCATTTGTCGGCCTTCACTCGCAACGCCGACTTGCTGGTGGTAGCCACCCAGACGCCCGGCCTGATCAATGGTGAAATGCTAAAGCCGGGGGCAGTTGTGCTGGACTTCGGGATCAACTATATTAAAGATAGTCGATATAGCAACCATACTGTAGGCGATGTAGATTTTGAGAGTGCCCACCCGGTCGCCGGTGCGATTACGCCGATGCCCGCTGGTACCGGTCCGATGACGATTATTGCCCTCTTGCAAAACGTTCTCAAGGCGACCCAACTTCAGGACGCTGTTGGGTAGAAAACGCCAGTAGAAAATTTTTAAGGAACAGATTTCGCAACTAAATACCAAACCACTGCAAAGGATCGAAGCAGGGGGCGGGTACCCTCTGGGTGCCCCTGCGGGGGTATAACAGGCGGGTACCCTTTGGGTGCCCCTGTATAATACTCTTTTCTTCTTCTTTTCCCCGTCTACTGGTGGCCCTGGGGAGGGGTCAGGGGTAGGGTCTGAATAGTTACTGATGCAGTTCTAGTTTATGGTTTAGTCGAGCATTGTGATTATCACCGCTATGGAGTCGCAAACTTTCTTCTTTCAAAATTATTAGATCAAGTTAAACACAATTTTGTTGGTAAAGAGCCGATAATATATTCCTATCTTCA